>CALRXU020000001.1:0-317527 GCA_943372215.1 Chitinophaga pinensis
ATGCTAGGCGCAGCAACAGCATACAACCTAAAGAAATGGCTTAACTTTAATCCTAAAAGAGTAAAAACAGGCGCAATGATGAAATTAAAGGAAGAATTTGCAATGTTCAAAAACAACATAGCATGGCTTTTTCATCTTCGATTAGAAGCGCTCAAGAATGTTAACCCATAAAAACTGAACATAGAAAAAATCTACGCTCTAATCGAATGTATAATGTGTTTGTTTTTGAAAAAAAAGAGTTGTGCAACAGCTACCCGTGTTAGCGGTAGTTCTTAAACTCTTTCGTAATATGTAATTCCTTTATCATTTTCTCCGTCATAGCTTTTACCTAGTTTTTTGAAGCCATTTTCTAAAAGAAACTTTTGGCTGCTTTTTATTGCTGTTGTCGAAAAGATAGTTCCAGTTCGTGATTTCATTTGTTCAAGAAGATTGCTCTTTAATTCTTTGCTTATGCCATTCCTTCTATATTCTGGTTCTGTATAAGAATATCCGATTTCAAAAGTTAAATCTTCAACGTTTCGATTAATTTCTGTCTTTTGAATGATGTCTGCGACATAATTTTGATTGGGTCTTTTGATGGAAGAAACGCCAATCAAACTGTTTTTGTAGTAGCAAAATGCAAGTAATTCACAGTTCCTAATTCTGTCGATAAGTCCGTGCAACATTACTTTGCCTCCTTTTTTAACTTCTTCATAAAAGGAAGAAATTTCCGTATCAGAACAGTTCTTAGGCTCTTTAACTTCTATTTTACAACTTTTCAGAATGTCGAGGTCCATTTCGTAAGCGTTATTTAGGAAGTTTTGGAAATACTACCACCTTTCCTAATTGATTGTGAATTGCGAGTCTGCATTGTTTTTTATATTGTTCATTGTTGTTTTCGGAAAGATATTTGGCGACAATGAATAGATCACTTGTCTTAACTAAGGCAATTTTTTCTCGCTCAGCTCCAGATTTACATTTCGCAGTGAAATCTAATTTTCTATTTTCCGGATTTATAAATCTTTCTGGATTCCCAAATAAAATACCATAGGCTTTCTCCGTGACTTCTTCTCTCGCGAAGTCAGCATTTAAAGCATCCTGAAGTTGTCTAAATTTTGATACGTCAATGTCTTTATTGTCCTTGCCCTCGCATTCACCTATGTACCTATAATTTTCTGGGCTAACAATAATTTGATCCATTTCCAACTGTCCATCGTCATAGTTTTCAGCCTTGTACCCAAGTAAATGTAGCGCTTTTGTTACGGCAATTTCAAGAGTTTTTCCATTTTCGAAAAGCAGGTCTTTTAAAGTAGTTTCATTCGCTAGCTCTTCCTTAAGAATTTCATTTTCTTTCTGAAGTTTAGAAATTGCTTCCGTGTTATTGATAATAGCTCCTGTTATTTCGATTTCCTTTTTGAGTTGAAATGTTTTTTCATTTATCCATTCTGGTGGTGGTGTTTTGTCAGAACTTTCTTTTAGCTTTTTATCAATTTCAACCAAGCAACTTACTAGGCTGTTGCCAAAAGCCAATCCTTTTTTAGTCCAATATTCCTTTTCTTTTCCCAATTTGTCTACTTTAAATTCAGTAAAATCAGCTTGTGAAAGTTTAAGTATCGGTAAAACAACCATATGTCCCTTACCAATCTTAAAAACACTTCCTAGTATCTTAGTAGTGTCTTTCCCAGTATAGATTACTTGGGCTCCCTTCGTGTCTTCGATATATAGTTGATACTCTAAATGTTTGCTAAATGTCTTGTCGAAAGTGGTGAATAAATTTTCACCTGTAAATTTTAGATGTTTACCAGAAGCGTTTGTTATAGAACCTATATTGATGGGTAGAAATTTATAATTGTCAAATGTTAAGGTGCTATATGTATGTTGTCCCTTTCGGGGAGATGAAACACTTTGCGCTAATTGAAATTCTTCTTTGCGTGACAAAAAGATAAATGCTGTCTTTCCAGAATTTATTAAATCACGAAGTTCCTTTTGGAGATGAGACGATTTTTCTTGAAACCTTTTAGAGGGTTCAACATTATAACAACCCCCACCAGCTGAAAAAGAAACCCACTCTCCATTTGGTCTAATTGATTCGGGAGAAATCACAACTATGTCAGCATCCATTAAGGAGAAATGTCCAGAGAAATCAATTTCATTTTCACCTTGTCCAGGAATTTCAAAGCCAATCGTTGATATTTGTTTTGTCATATTAGTAATGAATTACCGCTAACTTGTTTATATGGATGCATTTTGCATACTTTTGTTTTACAGGAAATGTAGCCCCCTGCTTTATATGCATGGGTAAATTCCCCTTACTTCAAACCTACCGCAAACCTCATTTTTAAACAATAGGGAAAACCCCTTTTTTTTTAAGGAAAACACTCTTTTTTCAAGAAAAACGTTGTTTGGTTGCTAAAATGTTTTCGGGGAAGGGTAAGCGGCTGCCTAATCAGTGTACCATTGCGGTTTAAGCATTGCTGATGACCAAGCCTTCATGGGCAAGTTCAATCCACTCCACCGCAACTTCATTTCCATCAGATTTTAAATCGGCTTCCTCCATTTTGGTTACCCACGCATTTTGCAAGGTCCATGTCATGGTTGGTCGTCCTGCCTCATCCAGCAACTTAATCACAACCGTTGACCGTTGAATGGTATTCATTTTTATAGCAGAATACCAAGTAAAGAACGCGTTGTCTTTCACGAATATCCCCTTTTTTAATGTTACCTTTCCAACTTTGGCTATGCCGGGCATTTTTATGGTGGAAAACTGCTTAGAATTGCCATCTCTGTATTCAATTACCTGTGTTTCGGTTTCCAATCCGGAAACCTCCTGAAACGGATAATCCCTTCCATTGATATTAACCGCAAAATAAAATTTGGGCAAGGGCCATGTGTTATTGCTTATTTCTTGTGACATATTGGTTGTGTTTAATTGTCCTGAATTGGTTTACTTTTCATGCGGATGTCGCACGCCTGCATCCTTTTTATAGGTATCTAAGATAAATAAAATATTACACGCGATGAAGAAAATGAGCAATTTGCCTCCTGTGCCGTAATACATGCACAATGGCGTGTTCCATCAACTGTTCCGCATCATACTGCTGGCCCCACAACACTTTTATCTTTTTTGCAGCATCCAGTTCTTCGATTTGCACATTTGGGTATTGCTCAAAAAAGGCATAGCCATACCCATACATATTCTCCAACTCCTGCACATAAGCGGATGCATCAGGCAACAATATCCGCTCTTTGCGAACCGAGTTTATGCCATAGGCATTTTCCATGGCTACGATATAATTATAACCCGAGGCCACCACATGGGTTAACACGCGTTGAATAGACACACAGTCTTGGTCCGTGGTGTTGGTATCCCTTATTGTTGTTAATGCCTTATCGTTCAGCGGAGCAATGATGGAGATTAACTCATCAATGGCTTTTTTGTATTCATCTAATAATGCCAACTTGGCCCCTTCCGGTTTAATTTTCATTGCTAGTTATTACTTGTTTTATTTGATTTCAATCAGTTGCTTGTCCCCTTGCGCATTCACCACTTCCACCACCTGCTTCTTGTTTTTTAACAACACCGATGCCACTTGGTCTGTTCCCGATTTTAATTCCACCACATCAATAGGCACAGCAACTTTCCTATCGTCAGAGGCAAGGTACACTTTAAGCAAACAAGGAAAAGTAATCTTCACTTTACTTCCCAGCAACTCCAATCGGGTATTGTTGGTAACTAACCAGTGTGGCCTGCCCATCACATACTCGGTATTGGGGTGGTAAATGTTGCAATCAATTGCTTTGGGATATGAGGCGCGATTAAAATATTGATTGGCACTATCAACAAACACTACCGACTGATTGCCGCTCATGAGTTTTCGGTACCGACTGCCAACCAAGATGTATTCAGCCAATGCTGTTTGGTCAACGGTAAACGGATTGATACCGGTAAGTTGTTTCAATTGTCCGGCCATGGGTAACCCCATAAAATTCCTGAGGGTATCTTCGGCAGCATGGTCATAACCGCAATAAATAATAAACTTTGCCGATGGGTGTTTATCCATCATGGCTTTTATATTTAATGCCTGCGATTTTTCCCTGCCCATAGCCTTTTGCGCACTATCCTCAAACTTTTGCTCATACGGAAAAACGTGCAGGCCATTTTTTATGGCTGCTCTAATCAAGTTACCAAAACTTGGCTCTTGGGTGTAAAACCCTGTGCTGATAATTGGGTAGGTGCGTTGCTGCAATAACGTATCCTCATAACCCAACGCTTCCATTCCAATAAAGGTATAACCCATGTTAACCAAATCAGGTAATAAGCTTGACAAATACGCCCGATGAAGGGAAGAATAATGAGCCTCATTGATGATGAACACGCGGGTTGCCGAGGCTTCTTTTAAAATAGCAGCCCTTGCATCAACCGCACGGTAAGGTTTAAAAAAAGCAATTTGCTCATCACTTGGCTCTGATGCCTTTGCCGAGGGATACTGTTGTTCTTTTACTACAATGGCCTGTTTATAATTACCAATAAAGGAATAATTCCACGATGCCGTTTGGTATTTGTACCCATTGGAATCTTTTGCCAACAAACTATCAATTTGGTGGCTCAAATAATAAGGGTGTTGCGCCATTAAGTATAACGGACCTATACACAGCATTAAAAGCAGGATCAGTGATGATGTTGTTGTTTCACGCATAACTCATGTGTTGATTACGGCATACCATCACGTACACCAAGTGAGTCGGGTAAATTTACTTGTTTTGCGCTAAAAAAACACATGCCCCAATAAATGAACTCACCGCTTTTACCGAATATGAATGCGATTTTGTAGTGAGGTTAACGGTAAATCCACATCAACACTGGCTTTTTACTGGCCTTTAATAATGGGTCAACTTGTTTAAAACTGTTATTGGAAAGAATTGGACAGCCCCACCCCTCGGGAGTTCCTCTTGGATATACTTCCTCGTCAGAAACAGCTTCCCACGAATGAAACACCACATAACGACTTTTGGCATTGCTATTGGTGGCCTCCAAACCATGCAACACATATTTAATGCGCACTCCCCAATCACTGGGTGCCCGCTCCCCTATTTTATATTTACCAAGAGAAGAACAATGGCTTCCATCCACATTGCTAAACTTAGGATTATCTTTTGAATAATCGTTATTCCAAGGGTTATCGCAACTTCCATGACCCACCAAAAATGCATGCGTGATGGTGTCCTTTTTAAAGTCCCAAACCATAAAACGCTTGATGCCTGAGTGCAGGCTCATGTCAATTAAAATGCAAAAGTTGGTACTGAACTTTTTAGCCTTGCAAAAGGCCAGTGCTTGTTTAGCCTTAGCTTTTGTTGCTTGCACATTTATTGAGGGTCTTTTTTCAGAGGCTTTTTCTGTAGCTGAAGTATTGCAATCAACCAGACCCATAACCAAAATAACTATTGTGATAAAACGGACCAACACCATATTGCATTAATGAACGTAATGGGATAGAAATAATTGTTTTCCACAAAAATATACCGATTGGTATTTTTAATTATATTTGCTTCGTAAATAAATTACATGACCTCAAAAGCAGAACGCACCAAACAATTCATTATTGAAAAAACAGCTCCCATTTTTAATACCAAAGGGTATGCGGGAACCTCTTTAAACGATATGATAACAGCTACGGGATTAACCAAAGGCAGCATCTATGGCAATTTTGCAAACAAAGATGACGTGGCAATTGCAGCTTTTGACTACAACTTTCGTTTGGTGATTGCATACATCAAAAGTCAAATGGATAAACACCCATTGTATATTGATAAGTTATTGGTTTATCCGACAACATACCGCAACTACTACAAGTTGCCATTTTTAAGCCAAGGTTGCCCCGTTGCCAATACCTCAACGGAAGCTGATGATACGCATCCAGCCTTAAAAGAAAAAGCCAATGCTGCCATTGGTTACTGGAGAAATGCCGTTGAAAAACAACTCAAGGCGGGTATAAAAAGCGGAGAAATTAATGCAGCAACCAATATTGTAGAAGTGTGCGGGGTAATAACGGCATTGATACAAGGAGCTGTATTACACGCCAAAACCTCAGGTAAAATGACCTACTTGAATGCTTCAATGGATTACCTAGAAAATTTTATTAAAAACTTAAAAAACTAATTTTTTTATTCAAAAATATACCAATCGGTATATTCAAAATATTACACCATGGAAATAAATAATGTAGATTCATTTCTTGCATACTATGAAAAAACAAGGCAAATCACTACCAAAGTGGTTGAGGTTATTCCGCCTGAACAAATAAACTGGACGTACCTACCTGGCAAATTTACTTTGGCTGATATGTTGAGGCACATTGCCGCCATTGAAAGAAACCTGTTTGCAGAGGTACTACTCAACAACCGTTCTGTTTACAAAGGTTGCGGCCCTGAGTTGGCTGATGGTTACGAAAACATTATCGCTTACTTCCATGAAATGCATAGCCAATCCATGCAAATTTTTAGCACCTTAACCAACAACGACCTTCAACGAAAAATTACCGCTTTGAATGGCAAACCAACATCCATCGGCCATTTTTTAAGAGCCATGCTGGTGCATGAAATACACCATAGGGGTGCGCTCTGCATTTACCTCAATTTATTAAACATCAGCACTCCGCCCATTATTGGATTAAAAGAAGAAGATGTTATTCAACTCAGTAAATAATTACCACATGAAAGAAGTTTTTATTGTATCCGCCAAACGCACTCCCATCGGAGGTTTCTTAGGCAGCCTGTCTGATTTTTCAGCAACCGCTTTAGGAGCGTTGGTTATTGAAGACGCTTATGTTTCAGCAGGTGTTCAGCCGGAACACATCCAATCTGTTTACATGGGCAATGTACTATCAGCCAATTTAGGACAAGCACCAGCAAGGCAGGCCGCAAAATTTGCGGGTATTCCTGATGAAACCGACAGCACCACGGTAAACAAGGTATGCGCATCCGGCATTAAAGCCACCATGTTGGGCGACAACAAATACAATTGGGTTTAGAACACCTGGTTATAACAGGTGGCATGGAGAGCATGAGTAACGTCCCGCATTATGCACCGCTGCGTAAGCCCACCAAACTTGGTGACGAAACCTTTGCCGATGGGTTGCTTAAAGATGGGCTAACCGATGTTTACCACCACATTCACATGGGCAAAGCTGCGGAGTTGTGCGTAACAAAATATGGCTTATCCCGAGAGCAACAAGACGAGTTTGCACTGGCATCCTATGCCAAAGCAACAGCAGCAACTAAACAAGGTAAGTTTGTAAATGAAATTACCCCAATAAAAATTAAACAAAAAAGTGGTGAAATATTGTTGCAAGAGGATGAAGACATTTATAAAGTAATCCCCGAAAAAGTGGCTCAACTAAAACCCATTTTTGAACCCAATGGAACCATTACCGCTGCCAATGCCAGCAACCTGAATGATGGAGCATCAGCGTTGTTATTGGCCTCAGCGGAAGCCGTAAAACAATACGGATTAAAGCCCTTGGCAAAAATTATAGGTTATGCTGATGCCGCCCAGGCTCCAGAATGGTTTACCACAGCTCCAGCTTTGGCTATTCCTAAAGCGTTGGCCCAAGCAAAACTTACCATTGGCGATATTGATTACGTTGAAATTAATGAGGCTTATGCAGCCGTAGTATTGGCCAATCAACAGTTATTGAATTTAGATGCAACTAGAATAAATGTGTATGGAGGAGCGGTTGCTATGGGACATCCTTTAGGTGCATCTGGTGCTCGCATTATTTGCACCCTGCTTTCTGTATTAAAACAAGAAGGTGGAAGATATGGCGTAGCTGCCATTTGTAACGGAGGAGGTGGAGCCTCAGCCATTGTTATTGAAAACATCAACTCATCAATTTAATCATATGACAACAATAAACAAACTACCCGAAAGCACTTACCTGGTACGTTTCCCAGATTGTGATCCGTTTAATCACCTGAACAATTCCAAATACATTGATTATTTTATCAATGCGCGTGAGGACCATTTGAGAGATTTTTACCAGTTTGAAATTTACCAATTTACCCAACAAACAGGTACCAGTTGGGTGGTAGGGCAAAACCAAATTGCCTATTTTGCTCCAGCAACGCTTATGGAAAATGTGGTTATCCAAACAACCGTATTAGAATGGAATAATTCAGATATTTTAGTTGAAATGCGCATGTGGGATAACAACAAAACACACTTAAAGGCCATACTGTGGACGCGATTTGTGCATATTGATATGAAGACACTTAAACGCATACACCACGCAACCGAATTAACAGAACGCTTTAAAATATTGGTAAATCCATTGGAGCAACCCCAAACTTTTGACCAACGGGCAATGGCCGTAAGAAGAAAAAAGGTTGAGGAGTTGTAACGTTTGTGGCCGCTCTTAATCCAATTGTAAAATAGCTACATATTGCATTGAAGATAAATGCATTTTCTTTTATAGGAGAATGATAGTAATCAATAGTATTAACGGAAAAAGCAATTAGTTTTGTTAGAGAATAAATCAGTTTTCTTAAAACAACTGTTAAAACTAACCAAAATGAAAATACCAACCATACACGGCTTTATTGATAGAAGAATACTGATTAATTTTACTGCTGATGCTGAAGTGGTGGCTAAGATTATACCAGCTCCTTTTTCGCCAAAAGTATATAAAGGTAAAGCCATAGTAGGTATTTGTTTAATTCGGTTAAAAGAAATTAAACCTAAGGGGATTCCAGCATTTTTGGGTATTTCTTCTGAAAATGGTGCACACCGCATTGCAGTAGAATGGGATGAAAATGGCTTAAAAAAAGAAGGTGTTTATATTCCGCGTAGAGATACCTCATCAAAACTGAATGCACTACTGGGAGGACGGTTTTTTCCGGGGAAACACCATTTGGCCAATTTTAGTGTACAAGAGGAGGCGGGCCATTACCGTGTTAGCTTTGTTAGCTCCGATGATACTTACATTAAGATTGATGCCAAAGAGGTTGATTCACTTCATCCTGATTCTATATTTGATAGCATAGAAGAAGTATCAGGCTTTTTTGAGCAAGGTGCTGTAGGCTATTCTCCAAACAGAACGGGATTTGATGGGCTGAAATTAAACACTTATAAATGGGAGGTAAAACCATTGCAAGTGTCAACCGTAAACTCCAGCTTTTTTGAAAATGAACAAATTTTTCCCAAAGGCTCTGTGCGTTTTGACAATGCGCTGCTAATGACAAATATTGAGCATGAGTGGCATGGTTTAGCACAAAAGTAAGTATTGACTAAACTTATCCTTTTAGTAAGTTTGTGTAATCAGGTGCGAACAACATACACCAATTATATTGCAATAACTATGGACAGTTACGACATTACTTTTAACGCTTGGAACAAAGCTGCTGAGGCTTATGAGCACAAGTTTATGGAGTTGGAGTTGTACAACCACTCTTACGATACCTTTTGTTCGCAGCTGACAAAACCGAACGCTAATATTTTAGAAATAGGCTGTGGCCCTGGAAATATTTCCCGTTACCTATTGCAACAACGAACAGACTATCAAATTACGGCTACTGATGTTGCACCTGATATGTTGGCTCTGGCAAAAAAGAACAACCCAACAATCCAAATAATGCAGATGGATGCAAGAATGCTACATACTTTACCCAACAAATATGATGGCATTGTGGTTGGTTTTTGTTTGCCTTATTTATCACAAACAGATGCTGCAAAATTAATTAAGGACAGTGCGGCCTTGCTCAATGAAAACGGGGTACTTTATTTGAGTGCCATTGAAGGAGACAGCAGCCGCTCTGGGTTTGAAACAGGAAGCAAACCTGAGTTTAAGATGTATGTATATTATCATCAGGAAACAGCTTTGCGGCAACAATTAGAAAGCAACCAGTTTGAAGTAATAGCGGTAGAAAAAATTGCTTACCACAAAACCACTGAGATTATCGATACACATTTAATGATTATAGCACGCAAAAAATAAGCTGCTACTAAATGCGTTATAACTCCTTAAACGCGCGGAAGGCGGCAACAAAGTTGCCGCCTTCCGCGCGTTATCATCTCTTTATCGTTACTACTTATTCCTCAATTCTTCAAACACCTTAGCGGCATCAAACTTTTTGGCCACCTTGCCTTTTCTAATAATTTTAATCTTGGTCATGTAGTCGCCTTGTTGTATGGCATTAACCACCTCTTGCCCGGTAATTACAAAACCAAAAATAGTGTGGCGGTTATCTAACCATGGCGTGGCCACATGGGTAATAAAAAACTGGCTTCCATTGGTGCCTGGGCCAGCATTGGCCATAGCCAAAATACCTGGGCCAGTAAATTTATATTGAGGTACAAACTCATCCTTAAAATTGTATCCCGGTCCGCCACGTCCTGTTCCTTCTGGGTCGCCACCTTGTATCATAAAATTGGCAATTACGCGGTGAAAACTTAGGCTATCAAAATAAGGTACACCCTCTTTTTTGGCGTTGTTCTTAATCTTACCCTCAGCCAATCCCACAAAATTAGCCACCGTAAGTGGCACACTGTCCAAAGCCAATTTAATTAAAATGGTGCCACGCGTAGTTTGCATTTCTGCATATAATCCATCAGCCAACTTGGGCTTTTTAGGTTTTTTAGCTTCTGCTCCGCCAATAGCTACAAACACTATGGCACATAATACCAGTAATTTTTTCATAAATACGTTGTTCAATAATAGTTTACCGCAAATCAACACAATAAGCTTAAAAAATCAAACTTAATACGGGCAACCAAAAAAGTAAATCAGCCAGTTTGCGGTATAACGCTTGTTGTTGCAGTTTTTCATTCCACAAATAAATCAACACATTACCAGCCAATATCATAAAATAAAGGCCAAGTAATAAAGGAGAGTACAAATGAATTTGCCACAACAGCATCATCAAAAAAGAAGCTGCGCCAAGGCTTACCCCGATAAAAATGAGTTTGCCTCTTGGTCTGCCAACGGCACGTATTAAGCTGGTATTGTTCATGCGCACATCCAGTGGATACTCAATTAATGAGCAAAGCAATAAATTTTGGTAGGCCAACAATAAAAACAACAGGTAATGATGCAATAAGACATCAAACAACATGCTGTTAAATAAGGCATACAACGGAAAAATAAACAACGAAGTGGCGTAGATAAATGCTACACCAAACTCCTTGTTATTAAAAATATGTTTATGGGTTGGGTTTAATTTGGACAATAACAAATGAATACCAGCCAACACAACCATGGTGGCGCCACATAAAAAAAGAGGCCAATTAAAATCAGTCCAAGTAAAGTACCCCATAGCTAAACACACTAAACCAATAATTACCCAAACCAACCATTGGTGCTGTTGAATAAACCGATGTGCGCTCCCCTCGCGGGTATTGGGATTGCGTTGAATATCTACCAAATGATCAAACAAATACACCAGCCAAGTGGCCAAAGGCAACACCACATACCAAGCTATTGGCGCGTTAATATGAAACACCTTGCCAATGGCCAATGCATTTATACTGATACCAATAACCACATCTAAGCTGAGGTTACAAAATATTTGATAATATTGCAGCAATATGTTTCGTTTAACTGGCATGCGTTTAAACCTTTTCAAAGGTACTATTAGTTTATTGTTGTGTGGGTTGCTTTTTTGCACACAGGCATCTGCGCAGGAAAAGGTTTACCGCGAACCTACAGGTACCAACAACTGGTATGTGGAGTTGGGTGGTGCAGCTTTGTTGTATTCGCTGAACTACGAAAAAATATTGTACAAAAGCACCAACTTGGGGTTTGTTGGGCGAGTAGGTGCAGCCTATGGCTTTGCTGACGGCTGGTTTTTAAATACCGTAAAACTAGACAAAGGCGCAGTTTATGCTCCTTTCACGGCTTCTATGCTATTGGGTAACCGGGAGCGCAAAGAAAAACTGGAAGTGGGATTCGGTTTTACTCTAATTAATACAGGGCCTACTTCACGGGAAATTATTCCTACAGCCGTTTTGGGATTTAGGGTAATTGAAACCAATAAGGTGTGTTTCCGCATCAGCTATACCCCATTTATCAGAAACAATGAATACCAGGGTTGGTTTGGGGTGAGTTTTGGGCGTAATTTTTCTTTAAAATAATTTCCCCACCTTGCTGTGCTTAACTCCTTAAACAAATCAGCACACAATTAGTTAATCTTGTGGGATGCTTACCAAGTGCAGGGCCATTGTTATTAAAGTAATTAATTATAGCGAAACCAGCGTTATTGTAAAATGCTATACCAATACATTTGGCCTGCAATCATATATCATTAACGGGGTTCGCAAAAACAAAGGCAGTATCAGGCCATCCCAATTGTTGCCCCTTACCTTGCTTGAGTTGGAGGTTTATCACCAGCAAAACAAAACCCTGCAACGTATTAAAGAGTTAAAGTGTACACCTGCCCTTAAGCAGTTGCATTTTGATATGGTGAAAAGTGCCATTGGTTTATTCATGAGCGAGGTAATTTACCGAGGCATTAAAGAGGAAAACCAGGTGGATGAATCTTTATTTGACTTTTTGTTTAACACGGTGCAAATTGTAGATATGGAACAGGAAAGCCTAGCCAATTTTCCCATTTTATTTTTATTGCGACTTTCCCGCTTTTTAGGTTTTTACCCCAAGTATGAGGATGAGGTGGCCCAACCTGTTGCCTTTAACTTTAAGGATGGCTTTTTTGAACCCCATGTGGTGAATGATCCTTTTCAAGCTGATTTAACCAGCAGCCGTTTGTTGTTGCAATTGTTATTGGCCGATGCGCAGGAGCAGCAACGCTTACAAATACCTGCGGCACACCGCAAACTTTTACTACAAGTATTGGTATTGTACTACAACCAACATGTAAATGGTTTTGGCAACATGCGCAGCCACGATATTTTAAGTGTGGTGATGGAATAAACAACCTACTTTTTTCTATTTTTAAGATTACCTGTTCACTACTGACATTTTTTTATCGCTGAAAATCAAACAACTATAACTTATTTATGCATAAGCTTACAATACATAATTTTCTTATGTATATTTGTCTTAGGTAATTTAAACAACATGTTGTATTCATCTGAATTAATTAAAGGCACTTTAAAAACCATCATCCTTAAACTGCTTAAGGAAAATAAAAGAATGTATGGGTATGAAATTACCCAAACGGTGAAGGAACTTACCAACGGAAAAATACAACTGACTGAGGGGGCGTTGTACCCTTCTTTACATGCTTTGGAAGCAGAGGGCATTGTAACCACTGAAACGGAATATATAGGCAAAAGGGTGAGAAAATATTACACCTTAAGTGCAGCGGGAAAAACACATACCAAAGAGAAGATTAATGAGTTGGCTGACTTTATGGAAACCATGCGCTTTTTGTTGGATATTAAACCTGCTTAGCCATTATGTACAACTTAAGTGAAGCACAAATTGAGTTTATACTGGATGACATTAGACGTGATGGCATTGAGTTGGAGGACCTGCAGTTAAACCTCCTAGACCACATTTGTTGCATCATTGAACAGGAGCTTGAAGCAAACGGAGACTTTGAGCACTTCTACCAACAAACCAAACGCAGGTTTTACAACCACCGCTTGGCAGAGTTAGAAGAAGAAACCTATTTACTCCTCACTTTTAAACATTATTACGCTATGAAAAAATTAATGATTGGAAGCGGCATTTTTGCTGCATCGGTATTTAGCCTTGGCATCTTTTTTAAATTTATGTACTGGCCAGGAGCTTCAATAATGATTGTTGTTGGTATTGTGTTGTTTAGTTTGCTTTTTTTACCCTTGTATTTTACCCTTAAAATAAAGGAGGAAAAAACCACCCGCGATAAAATATTGGTGGGGTTAACCTCTATTATTACCATTAGCATTAGCATGGCCGTATTGTTTAAAATCATGCATTGGCCGGGTGCCAATATGATGGGATTGCTTGCTGTGGGCTTATTGGGACTGGTGTTTTTACCACTGTATTTAATCACTGGTATACGCAATCCTGAAACCAAGGTAAACACCATTGTATCATCTATTATGATTGTGGCTGGTTGTGGCCTTTTTTTATCGCTGGCACGCTCACCAAGAGCTACCCAAATACAAGAGGAAATGTTAACCAGTTATGTATGGCGCAACGAGCAATTGTTGCAACACGAAAAACAATTGACAAATGACAGCAACGGTATGCCTGAAGCAAAACAATTGATAACCTTGTGCGAACAAATTAAAAGTGCCTTGCTACAGCAAGAAATTGGCGCGGGACATATTGATGCTGACTTTAAGCAAACCCAACACTTCATCGGCAATGGTATGGTGATTGATTATTTTATGGAAGGTGGTGTACTGCAACCCCAATTACAAGAGTTAAAAGCATTGGTAAATACCTACAACCAACAGGTGCAACAGCAACATTTACCCACCATACCAGAGCAGGCTATTACCTTGGATGTAACAGGCGAAACGGTTTCTGGGGCCATTAACAACCTGCAACAAATTACTTGGTTTGTTTTGTTAAACCAACGGGAAGCATTGGCTAAAAACTAACCTAACCACAACTCCCCTGCTCAACACAACTTTTCATTGGTAAGTGGGGGATGTTGTTGGTTTTGTTATAAACAATTCATTATTGTATTCCTTTTTCTGGGGCTTTGCCCCAAACCCCACATCCTTTTTTTCTTAGATAAAAAAAGGATGCAAAAAAATCAAGGCTGCTGACGTTTTTATTAAAGGCTACATATTGTTGTTCGCCACGCAATCACAGCCGCTTCGCTTCGTGATTGCTTACCAAACCCTACGCTCAACAACAATATTTGCCTTTTACATAAAAACCTCAAATGCCGTTAGCAAAGATTAGGCGAAACGTCATCAGCGAATGAGTTTTCTTTAAACTGCTAAGAGTTTAGTATCACTGTAAAGAGCATGCTAAGTTTCGCTGAAAATATAAATCTTACAATCAGAATTTACCATTCATATTATTCTTTTGTTGGGGTTTTTCTGCCTTGGTATTTTTTTACCAGCCACCACACCAATACAATCACCAACAACAGGGGCCAAATATTTACCGCCAGCAACAAACTTCCTACAATGCCGCCCCAGCCATTGCTAAATGCGGTTTTCAGCTTCTCCCAAAAATGTACTTCCTGAGGGGCTTTGTGCACATAGGGTTTCTCCGTAAACAAATACACGTTTATGGTGCTGTAGGTTACCTGATCGCTGAGGTAACGCAGGCGGCCTTCGGCACTTTCCATTTCTTCCTGCAAGGCCCTGATGTTTTCTTGTATGGCCATGAGGTCTTTTACGGAAGAAGCCCTGCTTAATATTTCTTGGTAGCGTTTCAGGTATAACCTTTTATTGGCCAGGCGCAGTTGTAAATCTACATACTCCTCGGTTACATCACGTGTGGATATTCCTTTGCTGGTTACTTCTCCCTCACCCCGCTCTATATCGTCTATTATCGCATCAAATGCAGCAGCAGGAATGCGGATGGTTAAATCATACACCGTGCGTTGCTCCGCATTGCTCAACTCTTCACGCTGGTAATACCCTCCATATTTTTTCACCAAATTATCTAGGTAGGTTTTGCCTGCGTTTAGGTGGTTGGTTTTAATGCCTAAGCGCCCATCCTTAATCAGTTTTTGTTTGCTCACGGGTAAAGAAACAGCTACTTCGGGTTCTTCATTGTTTTTTATTTCAGGAGGGCTAAACTTAACTTGTTCTCCTGAGCCCGTTGCCTCTTCCTTTTGCAGTTCTGGTGGTAAAACAACGGCATCAACTGCCATCATATCCTGTAATTTTGCTACTTCTTCTACCTTACTTTCTGCCGCTGGTTTGTTGCAAGCCCATGCCAGCATACTGTATACTGCAAGGGCATAAATAAACATTCTTTTCATAAGTGGTTGATGATTTGGGTTGTAAGCACTTAACGCCTGGTACAAAAAACAGGTATGTTTGTTTCTGTCATCAATTGGTCATTCCTATTTGGTGCTTGATTTGCCCACAACTTACCCATTTGTATGGGGTGGCTGTAAAATGCATTTGCACTTGATGCCAAAACCAGTATATTTGAGAGCATGCAATTTGATGCCTAAAATATGAAACACTTGTTATGGATTGGCGTTGCCACAATGTTATTGGCTTCTTGTTCGCGTTCGGTGGTTAACGTGTACGATTATTATGTAATGAATGGTATTGAAAACCGTCAGGACTCGGCTATGGCCAGTACTTCGGCTTGTAGGGTGCTTTACAACAAGCAACAATCTACCAGTTTGGCGCAATTTGAGTTGGTTGCTTATAAAAAAGATACGTTGCGGTACTTGATTTTTGGTTCTTACGTGTTAGGCAAATCGGCTAAAATTAATAACCAACAATACCATTTTACTGTTACGGATTTGTACAGCGGCATTTCTGATAAGGAACAAGCCAAACAACAAGGCGATTTATCGGTTACGTTTGCCCATGTGGATTTAGCCCGTGCTGCGCAATTGCTGAATGAACTGCCTGATTTAAAAGCCCGTTTTAATGCTGCCAAACCTGCCAAATTTGAAACCATGCGCATTGAGTACAACTTAAGCAAAGAGGTGCTGTTGAGTTTGGAAAAAAACTCAATCAAGGATAAACCACTGGTATGGCAGGTGTGGGTAAATGGACGCAAAAATGTAATCAGCATGTTTGAGTTGGAAAAGGCATTAAAATCGTTTGTGGTTTATTAAGGCAGTTGTTACACACCAAGGTGTAAAACTCGGTATGTGGTTTTTTCCATTTTCTTTTATTAATTGCAGTTTTTAAACAGACTTTAACACATGAAAGCATATTTATTTCCCGGACAAGGCTCACAGTTTGTTGGTATGGGCAAGGATTTATACGATAACCACGAACTGGCTAAAGAGTTATTTGAACGGGCCAATACCATACTCGGTTTCCGCATTACGGATGTGATGTTTAACGGCACGGAAGAGGAGTTGAAACAAACCAACGTAACGCAACCTGCCATTTTTTTACACTCGGTAATTAAGGCTATGTTGGAGGGCGATGCATTTAAACCTGATATGGTGGCTGGTCACTCTTTGGGTGAGTTTAGCGCCTTGGTGGCCAATAAAACCTTGAGTTTTGATGATGGGCTAAAGCTGGTGTACCAACGTGCATTGGCTATGCAAAAGGCGTGTGAGGCACAGCCTGGAACCATGGCTGCGGTGCTTGGGCTGGATGATGCCAAAGTGGAAGAAGTTTGCACAGGCATTACGGATGAAGTGGTGGTGGCTGCCAACTACAATTGCCCGGGGCAGTTGGTAATTTCTGGCTCTGTGGCTGGAATAACCAAGGCTTGCGAGTTGTTAAAAGCTGCGGGAGCTAAAAGGGCATTGGTGCTGCCTGTGGGCGGTGCTTTTCACTCTCCGTTAATGGAGCCTGCAAGGGTTGAGCTGGAAACGGCCATCCATGCCACAGCTTTTAATTCGCCCATTTGCCCGGTGTACCAAAATGTAACGGCCAGTGCGGTAATTAGTGTAGAGGCCATTAAGGATAACCTGATAGCGCAACTTACTGCTCCTGTGCGCTGGACACAAAGCGTACAAGCCATGGTAGCCGATGGTGCTACAGAGTTTATAGAGTGCGGCCCTGGAAAAGTGCTGCAAGGGCTGGTGAATAAAATACACAAAGAAGCCCAAACGGCTTCTGTTTAACCCGTTTACAGGTGTAAACAAAACACCCCATTGTTTACAGATGTGAGCAATACCCTTATGGAAGTTTACCAACAACATTTTACTTATTCCTCATCAGCAAACACCCAACCCGCCAAAGGCGAGTACGAACAATGCACCTTTACAGGGGCTGGCTGGGCCAAGGCCAATTTAGCGGGTTACGTGTTTAGGGAGTGCGCGTTTGTTGATTGTGATTTGAGTATGGCCAACGTAAAAGGCACAAGCTTTGCGGAGGTTACGTTTAAACAGTGTAAACTACTGGGCATGCGTTTTGAGACCTGCCACTCTTTTTTATTGTCGTTTACGTTTGAGCATTGCGTGCTTGATTTTGCTTCTTTTTACCGCCTAAAGTTAAAGGGCCAACAGTTTACGGCTTGCCAACTACGGGATGTGGAGTTTACGGAGGCTGATTTAAGCAAGGCCAGTTTTACCGATTGTGATTTAAGCCGTGCCTTGTTTGATGGCACCAACCTAACAGGTGCAGATTTTACTACCGCAGCGCATTTTAGCATCAACCCCGAGTTGAATACCCTCACCGATGCACGTTTTTCCACCCACAATGTGGGAGGCTTGCTGCACAAATACCGCATTCATATTTTATAATTTTCGGTTTCATACCCCCATACTCTTGATTGCAATGGTATATTTGGATTAATTTGTTGTAAACCGATTTGACAACTCTTTAAATACACTTGAATACCTAGGTATTTGAAATAAACAAACAACTCACATTTTAATTACCCCGAATTCGGAGTAATTGAAAAAGAGGCGGGAACCACCCCCAACGGTTGACAAAATTGAATTATATGGCAAATAGCCAGATGAAATCTCTGGTACAAAATACAAGCATTAAAAAATTAAAATAAATGCTTACACCAATCACAAAAACATTGGTTAACGAACCCTAGGATAAGTTTTGGAGTGGAGGAATATCCACCCCCACATCATGTCATAGGACAAATGACCAATTTGCTGTCATCAAGCAATTGGAAGAACATGACAACCGAAGCATGAATAATGTCAATATTCTATTTATGATTTTATAATTTCCGGTTTCATACCCCCAAAAAGGGTGTTTTAGAAAGTAAATACCCCCTTTTAGAAAAAAGAGTGTTTTCCCTATTAAAAAAAGGGGTTTTTACTCTTGATTTGAATACGGGTTTGGGGTAGGTTTGTTTAAGGGAAATAAACAAACACTTTTAACTTATTAACCAAATTAAACTAATGGACAAAGATAACACGCACCTATTTCGGTTGTAAAAGTTCGCAGTATTAAACAAATGACACGATACTGCGTACCTAGCAAGACAAAAGGTGCGGGAATAAGTAGGTTAACAGCAATTTTATGAAGACATATAGGAAACATAGAAATTTTTTTAAAAACTTTAATTCTCGAACATGGGAAAACAATATTGAATTATTTAATCTTGACAATCAAAGATTGGTTCCCGAATTTATAAACTCTATTAAAAGACTGCATTTTAAATTCAAACACAATGAAATCAATATTTACCTTAATAAGGTTACATCAGTTTATGCATATCCGACAATTCCTATTGTAGCAATTATTGAATATTTTAAGAAGAATTTGGATGTGAAAATAAATTACATTGAACCTCCCACTTATCTAAAAAAGATACACTTTTTCAACCCTGATGACAGAGAGGAAATTATATTTGAGCCAACATCAAATTACTTAGACAGAATTTGGGTGTTCAAATCGTCTAAAGACGTTCACAATCTGGTTGACGGTTTTATATCAAGCATAAGAAAATCGATAGAGTGTGAAGTTGGTGTTTTAGACGCATTTACTTGGGGATTTAATGAAATCATGGACAATGTCATAGTTCATTCAGAAGCAAACATTGGCTTTGTTATGGCTCAATGCATAAAAGACTCAAAACAAGTTAACGTTTGCATTTATGATTATGGAAGAGGAATTTATAATTCACTAGCTAAGTCGCAGTATAAACCAAAAAATGCTGCTGATGCTATTTCACTAGCAATTCAAGAGGGTGTTACAAGGGATAAAGAAGTTGGACAAGGGAATGGAATGTGGGGTTTATATAATTTAGTCACACAAAATAACGGAAACCTTTCAATTTTATCGGGACAAGGTGGCCTAGCTTACAGTAATTACAATAAAAAGGTTGACACTTATCGTGAAGTAATAATGTTAAGCCCTACCCAACAATCGACTACTGTAAGTTTTAGACTTTCAGTAGACAAAGAAATTTCTATTAAAAAAGCTATTAAAGGCTATGAAATGGTTGACCTTTTTGTAGAGAATTTAGAAAATGAATTTGACCAAATAGAATATAAAATAATTGCACAATCTTCCGGTACTGGTACAAGACAGTCTGGGGAAAGAATTAGAAACGAACTAATTAATATTTATAAAATATCGAAAAAGACAATTAACATTGACTTTGTAGGTGTTGGAATAATTAGTTCATCATTTGCTGACGAATTAATAGGAAAACTAATAGTTCAGCTTGGACTCTTTCAATTTCAAAAAATATTTAGACTAAAAAACATGAACGATACAATTCAAATAATAGTACAACGCTCCGTTAGTCAAAGAATGGCGGAAAGTATAGCAAAAACAGCTAGCAATATTGGTTTGGCGTAATTGCAAGTAACGTGCTTACATTTAAGCTCAGTTTTCCAATTGGACTTTATTGCTGGCAGTCAGTTTTCCCGCAAGCGGGACAAGTCATGCTTCGAAATCGCTAAATTCTTATAGCTGTAAAACGTTGTACGAAATTTTAATAAACTTTTCACCGCTAACAATCATTCAACATGTATATTTCAAAAATTCAAATTAATAATTTCAGAAACTTTAAGCAAAAAGAAATTGAATTCAATGATGGTATTAATGTAATCATTGGTCATAATAACGCTGGAAAGACAAATCTGATTAAAGCCTTATCTCTTGTAATTGATACTCTAAATTCAAAAAGATTAGAAGTGGATGACTTTAATAAAAATTTAACTCTAACTGAACTTAAGGCAGGTCCACCTAAAATAAGTATTGCCATTACAATTAAAAAAGGCAAAGAACAAGAACCTGATGATTTAGTTACAATTTCCAATTGGTTAATTAAGCTTGACAGCTCTTACGAGGCACTTTTAACGTACGAATTTTTTCTTCCCGAAAAGAAACAAGCAGAGTATTTAAGGGAAATGGATTTAGTATTAGATAGTGACCCTAAAGCTTTGGATAAGGCATGGAAGGTTTTAAAACACAGCTTTATTAGATTTTATGTTTACAAAATTTGGGGGGGCGACCCAACAAATCAAGCCACAGCTGACAATGAATCATTGCAAAAATTTGACTTTCAATTCTTGAATGCAATTAGAGATGTTGAAAGAGACATGCTTACTGGTAGAAATACTCTGCTTAGGGAAGTATTTGATTTTTTTATGGATTATGAAATAAAAATCGATGGAACCAAGACTCCTGAGATAAAACATAATGAAATAAAAGCAAGGAAAATACTTTTTTCAGAGAAAGCTGATGTACTAATTCAAGAACTGAGTAATAGAATCGATGCCGGCAAAAAAGAAATTCTATCTTATGCCAAGAATACTGGAGCATCATTTAATAAAGCTTCACCAAACTTTGAAGGAAGCGTTTCTGAAAATGAAATGTATTCAGTTTTAAAGCTAATAGTAGAATACGAAACAGGAATAAAAATACCAGCAACACACAATGGTCTTGGCTATAATAACTTGATATTTATGTCACTTTTGTTAGCAAAAATGCAAGTAAATGCTGATGTAGAATACTTAGATGCAAATGCAAAGGTGTTTACTACCCTAGCAATTGAAGAGCCTGAAGCACACCTTCATCCTGCAATGCAATATAAGTTCTTGAAGTTTCTCAATGAAAACAAGAAAGAAAAGAAGGTTCGCCAAATATTTGTAACTACTCACTCAACTCATATAACATCTGCGGTTTCTTTGGATGAAATAATATGCTTGCATAATGAAGGTGGGGAAACAAAGGTTGGATATCTTAAAAAAGTTTTTACAGATCCAGGAGGAGTATCAAATATTAAAAGTAAAAAATATGTTCAACGTTTTTTAGATGCAACAAAATCGGATATGCTTTTTGCCCAGAAAGTAATTTTTGTTGAAGGTATCGCTGAGCAGCTTTTATTATCAATTTTCGCAAACTATTTAGATAAATCGCTAGAAGATAATCACGTAGTAGTTATAAACGTAGCGGGACGACACTTTGCACATTTTCTCTACCTTTTTGATGGCTCCAAAGAAAATACCATTCCAAAGAAAGTAATCTGTTTAACAGATAGAGACCCTGAAAGAAAAGAAAAGCCAGATGGTAAATTCAAAAAATGTTATCCCTTTGAGTATAATCAGGATACGGTAAAATTTGATTACCAAACAAACCCAAGTGCTGCTTCTTATTCAGCAGGTATTCATCCTAACATTACATTTTATAGTCAACCAATCGACACTGGAAAAACATTCGAATATGAAATTTTAATCAACAATCCATCACTCGAAATCTTACTTACTGAGTCAGTAAGTAACGCAGGAGAAATCAAAGATTTGATGACGCTATTTAAGACTACAGGAAAAAATTCAAGTGATTTGCTTGCTAGGCTAAGCAAGAGTGCTGAAAATGATAGAATAAAAGACAGTATAACTTTAAATACTAGTTTGGTGGATAATGAGAAAATGAAAGCAATTATAGCATCGAGGTATCTAAATTCGGTTGAAAAAGGAGAAAACGCATTAGAACTATGTTATGTACTACAGGAAAATTTAAGTAAAAAAGGAACTGCTGACTTCAAAGAATTTAATGTCCCTCCCTATATTAAATCAGCAATTGAAGAAATATGCCAATAACAACAATAAATTCTAATACTATTATCTCTGATATTGAAAGCCACTTCAAAGTGTCTGCTGGACCAGGTGCTGGCAAAACACATTGGTTAGTAAATCACGTTAAAAATGTACTTCATAATTCAGACAAACTTTATCGAGCGCGAAGAATTGCCTGCATTACATACACCAATATAGCTGTAGACACAATACTTAGAAGACTTGGTACTTCTTCAGAACAAGTAGAGGTTTCAACAATCCATAGCTTTTTCTACAAAAACATAGTTAAACCATATATTTCATTTATTGCAGAAGAATTTAGTTTAAATGTGACTGAAATGGATGGACACGATAATATTGTTTTGTCAAACTATAGCTTTTTGAATGAATGGAAAGGCAGAACGGGTCAGCAAAGAATTAGAAATGACAAAACTGTTATTGATGCATTTACTAACCTTAAATGGAAATTTGAAAATAATGAGTTAAAAGTTAAAACAGATTATCCTTTTAGAGTAGGGGGTTATCCTATTAGAAACGATTCTTATTTTGAATATAAAAAAATGATGTGGGAAAAGGGATTAGTTCATCATGACGATGTTCTGTTCTTTAGCTTCCAAATTATACAGAAATTTCCATTTGTAGTCAATATTTTAAATGCAAAATTTCCATACATCTTTATAGATGAATTTCAAGACAGTAATCCTATCCAAGTTGAATTATTCAAAAAACTTGGGTTACTAGAAAGTACGATTGGTGTTATAGGAGATGTTGCACAATCTATCTATAAGTTTCAAGGAGCCGATTACACTCAATTCCAAACTTTTTCTTTACCGAGCATTAATGAATATGTGTTAAGTGAAAACCGAAGGAGTAGCGATGAAATAATTGACGCTCTTAATGATGTCAGGAATGATATTACTCAAGTAAAAAACAGGAATATTTCTATTTCAAAACCGATAATATTTATTGGAGATATGACATTAGCATTAAGAGCCGCTAAAATTAAATGTAGCGGTGAAAAGGTATATACACTTTCGAGAAACAATATTACTTCCAATGCAATGAAAGCTGAAATAAATGGCTCTGGACTTGATAACAAGCTATTAGAAAAATTAAAAACAATAGATTCCAATACTAATCGAAGCAACCTTGTTTATTCTTGTATCAGAGCTATTGCTTATGCGAAAGAAAATAAATTTAAAGACGCAATTCAGGAATTAGAAAAATTATTCAATTATAGAACAGACAAAATTAAAGGTAAAAAGAAAGCATTGAAATACATTACTGTATTCCTCGAAAGATTTTCAGAATTTGAAAATGGAACATTGCTTGAGTTTGCAGCTTTTATAAGAACAACCTTAAATACTGACCTTTCAAATTTTAGTAGAGGTGCGATAAAGGAGTTTTATGAAAATAATACTTTCAAACGGCTTTCTTTTTGTGTGTCAATCCCAGAGGATATGAGTTTACACAAAACAATTCATAAAGCAAAAGGTGATGAGTTTGACAATGTTCTGTTGGTTCTCAATGAAGAAAATGATATTAATTTTTTACTTGAACGGAATTTGCTTTCAAATGAGGAGTATCGAATAAATTATGTTGCCATAAGTAGAGCAAGGAATAGATTGTTTGTTTCAGTGCCGACACTGTCTCCTGCTTCCCAGACAAGTTTACGGGCACATTATGACATTGAAATTGTTTAGAAAACCCCAAGCTGCCGCGCGAAACGAAGTTCAGCGTAGCTAATCCCTCGCGTGGCAGCCATAAACCCCAAACACTCCTAGTAAAAAACAAGTTGCTTTATGTTGCAACTAATTATTTATTGGCTTCTTAAGTTTTCGTTAAAACGCTTAAATGCCCTATTATTGGGTAACGAAATGTGGTTATTGGCAAACTAACATTATAGGCATGCCCAAAAACCAACTTATTTGAAACTACATTACTTTTGATTATTTTAGCACCATGAAACACTACTCAGAAAGTATTACTATTGACGCCCAGACTAGATTTGGTAGGCCATGCATTCGTGGCATGAGAATTAGTGTGTATGACATTTTAGGTTGGTTTGCCTCAGGCATGACAAAACAAGACATCCTAAATGATTTCCCTGAATTAACTGTTGATGATTTACAAGCAGCACTCTCTTACGCTGCTGACAGAGAACATAAAATTCTAATCGCTTCGTGAAATTACTGTTCGACCAAAACATTTCATTTCGGGTTGCCAATAAACTTAGGCTTGTATTTCCTGATTGCGGACAAGTACGAGAATTAAACCTCGAAGACAAAACGGATAGAGAAATATGGAATTTCGCTAAAAAAGAAGGGTACACCATAGTAACATTTGATGCGGACTTCTATGACTTGGTTACGCTTTATGGACATCCACCAAAGATTGTTTGGCTTAGAATTAGCAATACAAGTTCAGATAATTTAATAGCCATTTTTCAGAAACACGCTGAACTCATAAAGACTTTTGTTAGTGACCACAACTACCATGACATTGGTTGTTTGGAAATAGACTAAGTAAAGCCCCAAGCCCCCAAAGTTCCTAGCTATCGGTTAGCGTAGCAACAATAAAACCTAAACACTCCTAATAAAAAAACACGCAGCTTAATGTTGCAAATAATTATTTATTGGCCTTTTAAGTTTTCGTTAAAACGCATAAAATGTATTATTTTCGGGTAACGAAATGTGGTTTTTAGACTGATTGACATTACAAATAACGGGGACATTCCGTTTGACAATGACATTATGAAAATATTTAAAATTATTATCGGGCTTCTTTTGACTTACGGAGCAGGAAAAGAATACATTAATGCTAGCAGACAGCTTCTTTCTTTTTTTGAACCAGGAGTTATTATTGCCATCTCACTAATGCTTTTACTTTGCACTTGGTTAATTGGTAGTGGCATCTCAAAAGAAAAGCTTCGAATAAACTCATGGCAATACTTGAAATATTTAGGTGCTACTTTCGTCATATTCTTACTTTTTGCCTTTATTGGAATGGTGACATTTAAATTTGAACCCGAAATTGTTAAAATAAATGGTATAAGTGTTGACATCGCAGAGTTCATGAATGGAAGCAAAAAAATTATCTCGGACGAAAATCAAAGAAGAAAATACTGTATTTGTGTTGTAACAAAATTAACAGCGGATAAAGCTATTGCTGAAGAATATCAACCTGAATTTGAAAGCGGTAAACTTTCAAAAGTAATTATGGCAATACAATCCAGACCAGATGCTTTCAAATATGACCTGCAAGAATGTATGGGTTCGGTTTCAGAAATTAAATGGACACCAGAATTTGAAAAAGGGTTAAGGTCAAATATCATGAAGCAATTGACTGACTTGCAAATATCCTCAACTAATGACATCAATAAATATTGCGACTGTATTGTTGATGAATACAAAAAAATACCAATAAATATATTGACAAGTTCAGGCTTTCCCCTATCAGACAATGGTATAAAAATAGACTCAATTTGCAATTTGAAAAGTAAATTAAAATAGACAACTAACGGGTTAACCCAAAGCTCACACCCATCCCGCAATCGGAATAAAAACAACAATGTGTGTATTTTTACCCTTTTATAAGTGGCAGAGCATCGTCTGTAAAAGCTGATTAAATAAACCTCTTACATGGGGTGAGTTGTGTTGGCTTTATTTCAACTATTTTTAAGCATGCTCAAATTATTATTAAAATATTCCTATTTTTGGGAAACAGCATGGTGTTTTAGATGGCTGACATAAGCGTAACCATAAAACAGTAATCTGACCATTTACCCAAAAAACTTACACCCTAAATAAAACATAAAATGATAGACAGATTTTTAAACGCAAAACATTGGCAACTTTTTTTGTTGATCTTCGGCATTCCAACTATTTTTCAACTGGTATTTCTAAGTTCCATTTTTTCGGCCATCAGCACAAATACAAATCCTGGCTCAGAAATGATATTTAATACTATGAAATTTTTTCCCATTCTCATGATTCTATTTATGGCTATTTTATTGGGTTGGTTTTGGTCGGTAGCCATTGGATTGCAGAAGAAAGTTCCTGAACATATCATCATGAAAGTGAAAAAGTTTAAAACTTTTTTCTTAATCTACTTGGCTTATATACTTTGTTTAACCATTCTTATCGCATTTGCTATGAATGGAATGATGAGTGGCGTAAATGAGCCAAGCGTAGTGAATATTGGTACTATGTTTGCCATAATAGTTCCACTTCATTTGTTTTCCATGTTCTGTATCCTTTATTCATTATACTTTATTGCAAAAACATTTAAAACAGTTGAACTGCAGCGTGAAGTGAAATTTCCGGACTTTGCAGGTGAATTTTTTCTAATTTTGTTTTATCCAGTTGGAATATGGATTATACAACCGAAAATAAATAAAATGATGATGGAATAAAGCAATAGTGTAAATGCAACGGCATCAATTATTTTTGTTGACACCAATCACCAGAAAACACGCTGCTTATGAAATGTACTAGTTTAGTCTTTCTTACACTGCTTATCTTTACTACTGTTGCCAAAGCTCAAAACAACGAATTCCCTGAATAATCAAACACGTTTGTAATTGTTGATGATTCACTAAAGATGAGTGATTTTGCCAATCTCTTTTTCAGGAATGGTTATCTGTTTACCTACAAAGATTCTTTAATTATCATTACCGACTTTAAGCACCTTGGACTAATGCAATTGACAAGCTTCCTCTGTAATAAGATTGACTCTGCTTTTTATATTAGAGGCACTTACAAACATTACGATAGCGATATGGGAGAGGTAACTGAACAAGTCCGATATGGACCGGGATATAAAAGACTTTTTGAAGACATGTATGATATACTCAATTCCATAAAGCCAAATTTAGCCATCAAGGCAGTTAAGTTGTAATGCTATTTATACTAACTATAAGCTGATTAGGCTTAATTTTCAATAAAACAAAACCAAGTAAAAATAAATTTAGCGAACGATTTGACAATATTGGTTCTATATGGTAAAAAGTTATAATTGCACATTATTCTATATTAAACCTACTTATGACTAAAAATTTTATTGTTAAAATGATTGTTTGCGGTTTTGCATGGGCAACCGTTTTTTCAACAACAGCACAAAACCTTGAGGTATCTTGGGGCAATGAAGTAAAACCCCAAAAATCCACCATAATAGGTGATGTACTAGACAGCGATAAGGACGGCTACTTTATTATTACAAATGTGGGATGTGGTATTTTTGGAAGCTGCAAAAGAATGTTATCCCGCTTTAGCCTCAGTCATGAGCTTGAATATGAAGTAGAGCTCCCCCAGAAAGTAAATGGGAAAGATGCCAAAGGAGAAGGAACCTTTAGGGTGGAGGGCAAAACCATTCGTTTTTTATCTCAACGAGATAAAAAAAATGATGTGAACAAGCTGTACGCACTTACCATTAGTGATAACGGGAAAATCAGCAACGAAATGCTGGTTGATGAAATTTATTATAAGGGTAGAAAAGACGAAGGAGGGTTTGACATTACTTACCTTAAAGAAAGCAAACGTTTTTTAATTACCCATGATGAGGGTTATTCTAAAAAGGGATTTGAACAAGCAAACTACAAAGCCTATACACAAGACTTTAAACTACTGTGGGAAAAAGCCATTGAACTTCCTTATAAAGATAAAAAATTTACCATTTCAGGTTATCAGTTTGATGAAGATGGAAATGTGTTTATGCATGGCAAACTTGGCTTGGAAAAGAGTGAAAGCGTTGAAAAAAATGCCATTCAAACAATTGTTTTTGCCTATTACCACAAAGCGAATAAATTGGAGGAGGTTAAAGTTGATTTTGATGAAGCATACAAAATATCTGATTTAAACTTTAAATATTATAAGGGCGAATTGCACTTTACGGGTTTTTACTATGATAAAAAGGGGGGCATTCAAGGCGTATGCACCACTAAAATAAATGCAAAAACCTTAAAAGTAGAACAGGAAAAAACCATTCCATTTGCAAAAGAAGACTTATTAAAATTTGCAAGTGAACGAGATGTGAAAAAAGAAAAAGGTGTGCGGGCAAACTACGACATCAATTACATTTACCGAAAAGACAATGGCGATTATTATATTGTTGCCGAGGCATACCATGAAATTACCACCACCACAACAACAACTAATAGCAATGGCGTTACTTCAACCCGCACATCAACAACCTATTATTATGGCAACATCATGGTAATAAGCCTCACCAAAGAGGGAACGATTAACTGGGCTCAAAAAGTGCCTAAAAATCAGGTTAGCGTAAATGATGCTGGATACTACTCTTCTTATACGTTTGCTTTTGACAACAACAACTTTTACTTTATGTTTAATGATAACATGAAAAACTTATCACCTAAGGTTGACGCTAAGAAAAAAGGAACTTATACGGCCAATACCCAAAGACCCAAAAAGCTTGTGGTTCATTTAGCCACGCTTAATCAACAAACAGGTAAGTTTACTTCAGAGTTGTTTTTTAAATCAAAAACTGATGGAAAAACTGTTTTAGTTCCTAAATTCAGTGAAAGATTAGATGATAATAAAACACTATTGTATGCCAATAGGGGTAAAACGTATCGTTTTGGTTTTTTAACAATAAAAGACAATTAAATTTTTTACCTCATCGCTCCCGCGCAAGTCCACTAGCGTGGTGTAAGCAAAACTAATACACTCTTGCACGAACAAGCCCCATTGCTCCCTAGCACGGCAGCGATGGGGCTTGCTCTTTATCCCGTTATTTAAAATCAGAAACCGACCCTAATTTTTAATTCCACTTTCTAAAATTGAACTTATTGAAATGAACAATATGGTTGTCCCTATTTATTTTTTACCCAAAAGAATAAAAAAGACCAGATAAAGCAACCGAAAATTGATTGGAAATGACTTAACTAGGTGATACTTGAATTGATAAGTAAATATAAAACCATAATTATCAGGATATAAAATAGCAAGGATATTATATTTCATGCCTTACAATCCATTAATTTAACGACTACATCAATGAAACATTTGCCAATACAAATTATTCTCCTTGCCTTTTGGAGTCTTTCAACATCAGCGCAATCAGGCTGGACTATTTGTAAAACTCCTGGGCTACAAAGTCGGGTGGACGATATTTATATGGTAGATGGCAAGGTTGGTTATGCGGCATGTGGAGACGGGAAAATTATAAAAACAACAGATGGCGGACTCAACTGGGCAAACATTCAGGAGACTAAAAATTTATATTGCAGATCGGTAGAGTTTTTTGACACACTTACAGGTTTTGTTGGAAGCTTCCCCATTAACGGAAATCAAACCAATATATTAAGAAAAACAGTTGATGGAGGTAAAACCTGGACCGACCTCAGCTCATTATTGGATGCGAGGGCACTAAAAGGTATTTGCGGAATGGCCCTTGCTGGTAATGCTACTGTTTACGGTTGCGGCAACTGGTTTCAGGATAGTGCTTATATTGTTAAATCAACTGATGGTGGAAATTCATGGACTTTTATTGATATGAAAGCTTATGCTGGGTCTTTAATTGATATGATATTTATAAATAAGGATACTGGTTTTGTTGCCGGTCGCAGTCCGCTTCCATTGAGAGCCTCCTTAATACTGTATACCACCAATGGCGGACAAACATGGACGGAAGTATTTAAAGGAACAGCATCCAACGAAAGGATTTGGAAAATACAGCGTATTACAAATCAGGTTTATTGTGCTGCTGTTGAGGGTGCTGTTTCCAAGCCTTCCGTTCTTAAATCAATCAACGGAGGAGAAACCTGGAACAATATAACCGTTACAGACACCCCATATCATATTCAGGGAGCTGGATTTATTAACCAAAACTTGGGGTGGGCAGGGGGAGGCTTATTCCATTCATATGAAACCAGGGATGGTGGAATGCATTGGGACAGCGTACGCATCTGCCCAGGACTTAACCGTGTGTTTAAAGTAAATGACACCTTATTGTTTGCAGCAGGATTTGATATATGGAAGTATACCACAACTATTTCTACTGGCTTAGAATTGGCTTATAAAACACCTGAAGTTTATTCAACCATAAAATGTTACCCTATTCCCGCTAATGATGTGCTTTCCATTGATATCAACCTACTGAGATCTACACACGCACTGTTAATGCTGCTCGATGTCAAAGGAAACGAAGTAAAAATGATTGATAATACGGATAAGCCTGCAGGTAAATTTTCATACCGGGTTCAGCTATCCAATCTTCAACCTGGTATGTACTATATGCTCCTAAAAACGCATGAAGATAACCAACTGGTAAAGGTGATGATTAGTAGGTAATTCTGTAACATCTTATGAAAACTTAGTTGTTAAGGCAAAACGGAGGTTTCAGATGATGAATAAATGAAACAACGCAATTTTTGTATGTTAATACACTAAAATTGGATATCTATCATTGACGTACTTTTTTAAACGGTAAATACAAATTTGAGGCATTATCATAAGTTGCAAACTCCATAACAACCAATCTATGAAAGTAATGTATAATCAATTTTTAAAATCAAAGGCCGCTAAAATTTTACTCCCCATTCTAGCTGTTCTTATCCTGATTACAATTTGGCAAAATGGGTATGCATTCGGCCAATGGTTACGAATAGTTTTAAACTAAATCTATTCCATTCAATAGCTCTGGGTGTGAATTTCCTTTTCTACTGCATTTGTAGTAAACTTGTTCATATCATTTATGAAAGAAATTACCCTACAGCTTTTTATTCCTCAAGAGGTTACTTACCAAAATGTGATGGAGAGTCGCGAAAAAGGCGGCAGATTTGTTGTTTACCAGTACATCATTCCTTTACCCCTTTTTCCACCCATCAAAAAAGTATCGAAGGTGCACTATATCAGCCCAAGTGAAAAGCCAAACAAATATGCACTTGCTTATAATCTGTTAAGCCTATTTTGGGGCTGGTGGGGGCTTCCTTTTGGACCAACATACACGGTTTCTGCTATACAACACAATAAGCTGGGAACTGATTTTAGTGAAGATGTTTATAATCATATTACTGAACACGGCTTTAAGTTGCGAACTGTAACCTTGACCAAGTTAAGTACGGTATTCGCCCATCCTAGTAATGCTAGCCTGAAAGAGTTTAAAAAATGTTTTAAATCCTTTGCAGAAAAAAACACCGCATTTAAATCAAATCCTATTGTTGGAAAATATTTGGATACTGAACATCCTTATTACATGATTGGCCTAACAGGCCATGATTATGAAAAGCGAGACGCATTAAAAACAGCTTTGTATAAGCTTTTTTATAAAAATGTTAGGTTTGAATTTCTAATAATGAGCGAGGATATTGAGCTCTCAAAAACGTTAAAGCAACAAGGCATAGAAATTCGGTGGTGATAGCTGCAAACAATGGTAAAATTACACCATGATGTGAATTGACAACAAATTCAATTAAACGAAAACTTAATTGGGAATGTAAAACAGATTTCAATAGGCAATAACTGTTGTTTCATTTTTAAGTATCATTTAGTTAATGGCACTTTACCAGCTTCCTCCACTGCCTCCACCACCAAAGCCGCCTCCACCAAAGCCGCCAAAACCTCCGCCTCCGCCACCTCCGCTACTAAAGCCACCGCCACCAAAAGTCCCACCCCAAAATACTGGGCCGCCAAACATCCCTCTGTTGCCTCCGCCACCTCCGCGACTAATCAGCACAATAATTACAATAACAATAATCACGATAATCAACCAGGATGGCTTCTTACCTTTTTTACCTGTTTCGCGGTCGTTTACATACTCTCCGCTGGCCAGCTTCATAATGGTGGTTGAGGCTTCATCTAACCCGCCATAATAATCCTGGGCTTTAAAAGCAGGATTCATTTGTTGGGTTCTGATGCGGGAACTCATGGCATCTGTAATGGTGGCCTCCATACCATAACCCGTGTGAATACGGGCCTTCCTATCACCCACAGCTACGTAAATCAGTACCCCGTTGTTTTTACCCTTCTCGCCTATGCCCCATGCTGTGGCCAAACGCTGGCAATAGTCAAACAAGTCATCGCCTTCTAAACTATTTTCCAGTACAATGGCAATTTGTGTAGAGGTAGAGTCAAAATAAGCCACCAACTTTTGCTCCAAAGCCTGCTTCTGTTCTGCACTCAATACGTTGGCATAATCATTAACCAGCTTGGTTGGTTTGGGTGGAATATCTTTGGCTAAAGCCGACACGTGAAATAACCCTGCTAAAAACAGGGTTGCTAAAATAACCTGTATTCGTTTATGCATCATCGCCTCCTTTGCCAAATGAAATGTCATTGCTCAACTCATTGGTATCATTAGCCGCATATGGAAAATATTGTTTTAACTTTTCGCCAGCTTGAGTAATGGCTAAACATAGCCCTTGCGCATGTTGTTGTTGCTTAAAGCATTGCAACATCAGCTCCTTTTCCTCATCCCAAAATTGTTGTGAAACTTTTGCATGTATGCCTTGGTCACCAAGTATGGCAAACTTTTTATCTTGATAGGCCACATAAAATAACACCCCGTTTTTAAGGGCGGTTTTGTGCATACCTAGTTTTTCAAATACGGCCTTTGCCCGAGTATAAGGCTCTCCCTTACAAAGGGCCTCTATATGTACCCTAATTTCGCCTGAGGTGTTTAACTCTGCAAGCCGGATGGCTTCAACAATTTGTTGTTGCTCCGTTTCCGTAAAAAAAGCTGCTGCCACAATTGGTTGTATTAAATAGTAAAACGGCCACCCAATATACAGATGCGTGTAATACACACCCGTAAATTCGGTGGCCGTAATGTATGAAGATTTATTCGAATTTTACTTCTGGTGCTTTTTCAGCTCCTTGAGTAGCCTCGAAGTACCCTTTTTTATCAAACCCAAACATGCCACTGTAAATCACTTGTGGGAATTTGCGGATGTAGGTGTTGTAGTCTTTTACAATCTCGTTAAACTTTTGACGCTCCACTGCAATGCGGTTTTCAGTTCCTTCCAATTGTGATTGCAACTCCAAAAAGTTTTGGGTGGCTTTTAACTGTGGATATTGCTCAGCCACTACCATTAAACGACCTAAAGCCTGACTCAACTCCCCTTGTGATGATTGGAATTTTTGAATTTGCTCTGGTGAAAGTTTGCTGGCATCAACCTTCATTTGCGATGCACTGGCACGGGCATTAATCACATCGGTTAACGTTTTTTGCTCAAAGTTAGCTACACCTTTTACAGTGTTTACCAAGTTCGGAATCAAATCAAGCCTGCGCTGATAAACGTTTTCTACCTGCGACCATGCAGAAGAAGTGGCCTCTTGCTTACTCACCATATTGTTGTAGCTGCCACAACCGTTAAAAATAAGCAGCAGAAATAAGCCTGCTACTACCAAAAGAATAATTGTTCCTTTTTTCATGTTGATTGTTAATTGTGCAAAAGCAAGATACAATTTATTGACCAAACTAGTAACACCTGACAAAATGCCCTATACTTTAAGTATTTGACAAAGCAAATCCTTCACCCAAAATAATACCAACACATTGATTAACAAAAGGTTTAAACCCATTCAAAGCCAGTAAAAAAATAGCAGCCATGCTTAACATCTCTAAAAGCACCGTTGATAATCATAGGCAACATCTGATGAAAAAATTTAATGTTACATCGTCTGCGCAATTGGTTCATAAAACATTAGGCCTTTAGGGAGTTGGTACTTTAGGTTGATTATTGTGTATTTAATGGGTTACCTCAGTAGAAAACTGCATCCGTACCTTGATGCATCTGGTGTGCTAGTTTGGTATTTTTGTTGCATAAGGTTATTATTGCTTGCGAAAAGCTTGATAACAATATCTGACAAGATCAAAACCAAGCTAACCTAACAACATGACGATTTATAACGCCAATTGCATTCACTTTAAAGGGCATGTACCTTGTAAACCACATAAACAGCATGGCTATCACTGCGCTGATTGTCCAGCTTTTGAGCCTGTAAACAAGCGCATATTGATTATTAAACTTGGGGCTATAGGAGATGTGATTAGAACCACTCCATTGGTGGTGAAGTTTAAACGCGATTTCCCTGGCTGTAAAATTACTTGGCTTACTTGGACTCCTGATGTGTTGCCTGCTTCGCAAATTGATGAAGTATTGAAATGGGATCACAACAGCTTGTTATATGTGCAACACAGCAAATGGGACATTGCTATTAATTTAGACAAAGAAAAAGAAGCTGGTGCGTTGCTTAAAATTGTTGATGCCACTGAAAAATACGGTTTTGTACTAAAAGATAACGAAATACAACCAGCAAACGAACTTGCCGTGCACAAGTTTATGACAGGCATGTTTGATGATGTGAGTAAGGCCAACACCAAAAGCTATTTGCAGGAAATCTTTGAAATATGCGGGTATACCCATGCAGGTGAGCCTTATTTGATGGATACCCATGACGGAAAAGGTTATACCTGGAACTTACCTAAAGGCAAAAAAATAATTGGAATGAACACGGGTTGTGGTGGCCGTTGGACTACCCGCTTATGGAGCATTGATAAATGGGTGCAATTGGTGGGTTTAATACAAAAACAACATCCGGAGGCTGAAATATTATTGTTGGGTGGTGAGGCCGAAGATGCACGAAACAAAGAAATACAGCAACGAAGTGGCGCCAATTATTTAGGGTACTTTAGTTTGTATGAATTTATTAACTTGGTTAACCAATGCGAGTTGGTTATTACACAAGTTACCATGGGCATGCACATTACGCTGGCCTTAGGTAAAAAAATTGTATTGATGAATAATATCTTTAATCCGCATGAGTTTGACTTGTTTGGCAAAGGCGAAATAGTTGCTCCTGATAAAGCGTGCAAATGTTTTTACAGAGGCAGTTGTGTGGATGGTGTAAGTTGCATGGAAGAGTTGCCGGCAGCAAAAATTGCTGAGGCTGTAAAGAGGCACTTCTAATTTATTGAAACAACAATACACATCACGTTGCGACCTTTGCTGTAGTTAAAGCAAACCACAAAGAACACAAAGAAGGCACAACGAACACAACGCATAGTCTTTAGTGGCTTATCAACCTACAAACACAACGCTGCCACTGTTGCGTAACTGAAGTTAATCCTTACCGTTTACGTTAACCGAATAAACCAATTTCCCAATTTTTCCTTTTGGCCCTGCTAAAAATACGGCCCTCCCCTTTTTGGCCTTGCGAACTACATGGAAAGGTTCTGGATATGTGGTATAACTATATATAACTTCCACAAACGCACAAGTTCTACAGCCAACTTGCGTTCCTGATGACCCCGTTGAAATAATACATGGATTGCCGTATTCAGCCTTATCACTAATTACTTCAACACATGATTTATACCCATTCATATTTTCACGCTGACTCATTGGATAAAAACTGCTGTCATAAATTCTATCCGTATAATAGAAGTTCAAATAGACACTTTGTGTATCAGACAAATAATCCCCGCCAACATAAAGCCATAACATTCTCGCTTTAGCAAATGAAAATGTACCTTGGCTAGATTTCCCTTGAATAATTGGAATTAACGTGCTGTAAAATTTACTACTCGGCCTCTTCTTTAAGATAAATCTGCTTGTACTTCCACCAGTTACAAATCCATAAGATTTCTTACTCAAGCACCTCAAACTTGTACCACTTGCAGCAAACACGGCCTCACCATCGTAGGCTTTGGGTGTTTTAGTGGAATCCAATTCACGCCAGGTTTCGCCACCATCTTTGGTTTCTAACAACACAAAATGTCCTTTAATAGGGTCGCCAATCAACATGCCACGTTTTTCGTCCCAAAAATCCATGGCATCCAAAAAATATGCCGAATCATTTTGGCGAAATACCTCCTTCCAATTTAATCCTCCGTCTGTTGTTTTTAATATCAAAGCTGGCGTTCCACTACTCATTATAATGGCACGTTTATCATCAAAAGCTTCAATGTCCCTGAAATCGGATTTCTCGTATCCCTTTAATTGTTGGTAGACAAATGTTTTCCCTCCATCTGTGCTGCGTGCAAAAGTTCCTCGGCTACCGCTTACCCAAATGTTGTTATCATCCACCACACTCAATCCCCTAAAGCTGGTTTTATTCAACACTACTCCTTCTCCTAAAATAAACGTATTGCTATCAAGCACTTCAATATGATGTTGCGGTTTGGCAATGGTTGAGCAAATGAGCAGGCTTACTAAAAAAGCAGTTTTCATAATAACCAAATATAAGGATTGGTTTCTTATTTGTATGTTCACGACTATTATGGCAAAACTTATTCCCTATGCAAAAGAAACTTATACCACCGAGTAGGTGGTTAAACGTAGCGAACACTTTTACCAATGGATGGATACCCGCAGAACCTGTAGAGATTTCTCTGACAAACCCATTCCGTTTGAGGTAATTGCCAACCTGATTAAAACCGCTGGAACTGCCTCAAGTGGCGCACACAAGCAGCCTTGGACTTTTTGCATTGTAAGCAACACCGAATTAAAACACCAAATTAAAGTAGCTGCAGAAAAGAAAGAAAAAGAAAGCTATGATAGCCGCATAAGTGAAGAATGGTTAAAAGATTTAGAGCCCATTGGAACCGATTGGCAAAAGCCTTTTTTTAGAAATTGCACCGTACTTGATTATTGTGTTTAGAAAGTCTTATGAAATACTAGCCAATGGCAATAAAGGGAATACTTACTACTCACAAGAATCAATTGGTTTGGCATGCGGCTTTTTATTAACGGCTATTCATCACGCTGGCCTTATAGCACTAACACATACGCCTAGCCCTATGAATTTTTTAAGCCAATTATTAAACCGTCCGGTTAATGAAAAGCCGTATTTACTCATTCTGGTTGGGTATCCAGGTAGTGAAGTATTGGTACCTGATTTAAAAAGAAAACCCCTTGATGAAATTATGATTACTTACTAATTTGTATCCAGTTCTAACGCCAAAAGGATTAAACCATTTGATTAAAAAAATTATTCACCTTGGCTTAATCTGGCAATAATTTTATCTATTATATTGTTCCAGCTATACGTTTGGTAAAAACTTTCAGGCAATTGTTTGGGTTGATTGTTGTTTTCGATTATTGCGTTAACAAAAGCATCCCAATCGTTATCGGGTACAATAACAAGGTTATTACCACACACATCCACATCAATACCTTCCGCGCCAGTTTGGGTTGATATTACACGTTGGTTTCTGGCTAAGGTATCAATAGCTTTCGTTTTTACTCCTCCTCCGCTTAATATTGGATTGAGCATGACATCTGCTGCATCAATATACAAGTTAATGTCATCAACAAATCCAAGATAGGCAGTCTCCACCTTATCAGTAAGTTTATTTACTATATGTTCAGGCAAACCCTTACCACATATAATCAACTTAAAAGCTACCCCTTTACGTTTTAATCGGGGATATACCTCATCTGCAATAGCAATTACAGCTTCATAATTGGGAGCATAACTAAGGGTTGAAAAGAATAAAATCATTTGCTCGTTTGCAGATATGCCCAGCTCACTTTTTAAACTTAAAATGGCCTCTTGGGTTGCAGTTTTTGGCCTTTCAACATCATGAACACCATATGGAGTAAGGAGCGTGTTTTTAGGGTCCAAATCAAACTCATAAATCGCCTTTTTTCGATCCGTTTCACTTACAAAAAAAACCAAATGCGCAGCCCTGTATGTAAATTTTTCATAAATATAAAGAATCTGCCAAAACCATTTACCCATGCTCTTAAAGCGCAAATACTCTATATTATTACTACGCATAGCAATTTTATACTTAGTAGTTAAACGCAACCAAGCAATGATCCAACCAAACCAAGGTTGTTCAAACAACATCCATTCGGCCTTTTTTTGTTTGACAAGTTTTTTGAGTTTACCTATCAACTTAAAATTATAGTAACGGCTTGCTTTAAAAGGCATGGCATAAACCACCTCCGTGTTACCAACCTGATGCTCATAGCCCGCCTTATAAGGCTCAACGGTAAATGCAGTTACTTCATGGTTTTTCGATAACTCATTCAGCAATCCAGCTGTAGAAATTTCACCACCTGTAGTAGCTGGCAAGAACGGGTATGGAACAACAGAAACAATGCGCATTGGTGATTATTTATAAACTTTTACAATTATTCTATCTCCATCTATACCAAACCACTTGGTTAAGTAATAATTCGGATATTGTATCCCCTTTTTTATGATATTTTCCATGAAAGTGCCTCTCAATGGAATAGTACCAGGATGTTTTACTTCTTGCTTAATCTCAATACGATTAAACCCTGTTAACTTAGCCATTTTTTTGATGGTTTTAGCACTAAACTCTGTTAGGTGGTAAGGGGGAATGGTCATTGTTTTTTGCGAACCAATTAATTTGTAAACAAAAAATGCCAGTTTACTAGAAAGCAGGTTTAAGGTTCCAGGCAAATGAATAATAGCCACCCCACCTTGTTTTAGTATTTTATGGGTTAACCTCATTGCCTCTGTTGGATCAGTAAAGTGCTCGAGTACATCTCCCATCAAAACAATATCAAATTCGTTTTCGGTTATTTCATTTCCAAATAATTGCCCATCAAACGGCTTATTGATGATGTCTATATTATAATTGGTTTTCGCATATTGCACGGCAAACTCAGAAAGTTCTATACCCTTTACTTGAAACCCAGCCTTTTTTAGGGCATTTAAAAAATTACCTGTGGCACACCCTACCTCCAAAAAGCTACCTCCAGCAGCAATTTGTTGCATTTCTTTTACGCCTTCCGCGTAATCACCAGCATTTAAAAGCTGTACGTACTCCTGATTCATGTGATGAGTTGCTGCGTCAGCCTGAGTAAAATAATCGGATGTATACATCTCAACAATTTCCTTATCGGAAGGCCTAGGCCAAATTGAACGCAACCCGCACTTTTCACACTGCATAAGCCACAAGAAACGGTCTTTAAAAGCATATCTAAAAGGAATACGACTGGCTTTTTTTGAATGGCAAAGATTACATTCGAATTCTATACTCATTATTTATACTTTTGCGGATTGGCAACAAATTAAACCTTCTTAAAGTGCATATGCAAGTTAATGACATTCTATTTGACATCTTCATCCCTGCTAATCAAATCCAGCAAAGGATTGAGGCAATAGGGAAGGAAATTAATCAGTCTTATGAAGGGAAAAGACCCATATTTCTGGCCGTTTTAAATGGTGCGTTCATTTTTGCAGCAGACTTAATGCGGGAAATAAGCATCCCAAGTGAGGTATCGTTTGTTAAAATAGCCAGTTATAGTGGCACTAAAAGCACCGAATCCATCAAAGAGCTGATTGGCTTTAATGAAAACCTAACCAACAGACATGTAATTGTGGTAGAAGACATTATTGATACAGGCTTAAGCATGAAACATATCCTGGAACAATTGGCACTACTTAATCCAGCTTCTGTGGCTGTAGTAACACTACTTCTGAAAAAAGAGGCATTAAAACACCAAGTACAAGTTGATTATGTTGGGTTTGAAATAGCCAACAAGTTTGTGTTGGGTTATGGCCTTGATTTTGATGGATTGGGACGCAACTTGCCTGATATTTATGCCGAAGCCTCCAATTAACCCCGTTTTCAGATTCACTCGCTTTAATCAAATAAAAACGCTTAATTTGCACTCCTCAAAAACAGCTTACTAATCATGTTAAACATTGTACTATTTGGCCCTCCGGGAGCAGGAAAAGGCACACAATCAGCTAAACTTATTGAAAAATACGGATTGGTTCATTTATCAACCGGTGATATTTTCAGGGCAAATATTAAAGGAGGTACTGAGCTAGGTAACTTGGCCAAAAGTTATATTGACAAAGGGCAGTTGGTGCCTGATGAAGTTACGATTGGCATGTTGGAAAGTGAAGTAAACAAAGTACCCCATGCTAAAGGTTTTATTTTTGATGGCTTTCCACGCACCCAGCAGCAGGCTATTGCATTAGATACTTTGCTTAACCAAAAAGGCACTTCTATTAGCATGATGTTGGCCTTAGAAGTTGGAGAAGAAGAGTTGCGCAAACGTTTGTTAATAAGAGGAAAAGAAAGCGGACGCCCTGATGATCAAAACCCTGAAGTGATTCAAAACCGCATTGATGTATACAATAAAGAAACGATGCCTGTGAAAGACTTTTATACCGCTCAGGGAAAATACAAAGGCATACATGGCCTTGGCGAGATAGAAACGATATTTAATGATTTATGCAACGCCATTGGCGAAGCCGCACACTAATTTAATCCTGTACCATACACATCCATGGCCGAATCTAATTTTGTTGATTATGTAAAGATCTGTTGCCGCTCTGGCAAGGGAGGTAATGGAGCCATGCACTTGCATCGTGATAAAAAAACAGCCATGGGTGGACCTGACGGTGGTGATGGTGGCAGGGGTGGAAACATCATTATTAGAGGCAATGCCCAAATGTGGACCTTGCTCCATTTAAAATACCGCAAACATGTTATTGCTGCACCTGGCGGCAATGGTGATGCGGGAAACCGATCGGGTAAAGATGGCATTGATGAATACCTTGATGTACCTTTAGGTACCGTAGCCAAAGATGCTGAAACTGGGGAAATCATGTTTGAAATAACCCAAGATGGGCAGGAAGAAATTATTGTGATGGGCGGAAGGGGCGGCTTGGGCAATGCCAACTTTAAAAGCAGCACCAATCAAACTCCACGATATGCAATTCCAGGGCAAGATGGGAAAGAAGAATGGAAAATTTTGGAACTAAAAGTATTGGCTGATGTTGGCTTAGTGGGCTTCCCTAACGCAGGTAAATCAACCTTATTAAGCGTGCTTACCGCGGCTAAACCAGAAATTGCTGATTACCCTTTTACCACTATTGTGCCAAACTTGGGCATAGTGGAATACCGCGATTACAAAAGTTTTGTAATGGCTGATATACCAGGCATTATTGAAGGGGCTCATGAAGGTAAGGGATTGGGACTACGCTTTTTAAGGCATATTGAAAGGAATGCCACTTTATTGTTTATGATTCCAGCCGATAGCAAAAACATTAAAGAGGAGTATAAAATACTGGTTAACGAACTGAAAAAGCACAACAAGGAGTTATTGATAAAAAACCGTTTGTTAGCCATTACCAAAAGCGATTTACTGGATGCAGAGTTAATGGCCGAAATGAAAAAAGAACTACCCCGAGTGCCACATATTTTCATAAGCTCTGCAACCCAATACAACATCACCGCATTAAAAGATTTACTTTGGAAAATGATTAATGACAGTAAATAATACTTCCCTTGTTTACTTCCTCATTTGTTTCAACCTATTCATAACGTGTAGTTACCCACATCTGTAAGCCCGATAACGTAGATATTTTAAGCGATAAAGCAGCCTTGAATTAAAGATTAAATTTACCTTTGCAGCACATGATTGTAGAAGATTATCCGGAATTTAAGGCCAATTTTATATACCGACACCAGCACCTGTCAACCATTATTCCTGCCTTATTTCGTAAGCACCAAATTAACTATACCCGCAAGCGAATCAATACCCCTGACGGAGATTTTTTTAATGTAGACTGCTTACTGCGCAGCCATAAAAAAGCGGTTTTGTTTATACATGGACTTGAAGGAAGCAGCCAATCTCAATACATCAAAGGCTTTGCACATTTTTTTTCAGGAAACGGCTACGATGTACACGCTTTAAATTTTAGGAGCTGTGGAGGGGAGCTTAACCTAAAGCCAAATTCATACCACGCTGGTTTTACGGACGATATGAAACAGTACATTGAGGAGCTCGCTACAAAGTATGCCTCCATTTATGCGGTTGGATTTAGCCTTGGTGGCAATGCCTTGTTAAAATACCTCGCTAATGCCACTGCTGTGCATCCAAATCTAAAAGCTGCTGCTGTTTTATCCGTTCCAGTTGATTTAAAGGGCTGCGCCCACCAATTAGATGGTGGATTTAACCGCATTTATATGCAACGGTTTTTAAAGCACTTAACCGCTAAAATCATGACTAAAAGCCGTCAGTTTCCACAAATCATTCATACCAAAGGCATACATAAAATTAAAAACCTTAAAGATTTTGATGATGCCTACACCGCCCCATTGCATGGCTTTAAAGATGCAGAAGAATACTGGGGCAAATGTAGCAGCATTAATACCCTTCATACCATTAATGTCCCTACGTTATTTATCAATGCCAAAAACGACCCGTTTTTAAGCCCAAGTTGTTTCCCATACGAAGAAGTGGTAGATCACCCATTTGTTCATGCCATTTTTGCTCCTTATGGCGGCCATGCAGGTTTTATGCTAAATAAGCAGGTAAATTGGGCTGAACCGATTGTACATAGTTTTTTTGAAGATTAACGCCAACTTATGATTACTATTTACGGAATAAAAAACTGCAACACCATGCAAAAAGCATTTGACTGGCTTAATGAGCAGGGCATTGCTTACACCTTTCATGATTATAAAAAAGAAGGCATAGAAGACACCAAACTTTTAACATGGCTTGATAAAACAACCTTAAAGGAGTTGGTAAATGCGAAAGGGACAACTTATAGAAACCTTACAGACACCCAGAAAAAAGCGTTGGAAAATCCCAAAAAGGCCATTCCCATTATTCAACAAAACACCAGCGTAATTAAAAGACCGGTGTTGGAGTATAAGCGTCAACTCTTGTTAGGATTTGATGCAGAAACCTGGTCATCTATATTGCATCACGTATAGCTAGTAACCTGCCTATCAGCCAACCCAATTGCTAGAAGGAATAATCCCTGCTTTTTTAACCATAGTTTATTATACTTGCAAAGCATGGATATTATTGCTCCCATTTGGAAAGGACTAATTACCGGGATATTGTTTACACTTACATTCGGTACGGTATTCTTCTCGTTAATTCAAACCAGCATAAAAAGAGGCTTGTACAAGGCCCTATTTATTGCATTTGGGGTGCTGTTAAGTGATGCCTTTTTTATTAGTGCTGCGGTATTGGGTACTACCTTTATCGCTGATGAAATGCTAAAGTTCGACATTGAAATCAGGTTGATTGGTTTTGTATTTCTGCTTATTCTTGGCATCCGTTCAATCATTAAAAAAGAAGTTGACCACTCCAATGATGCTCCCTTAACAGAAAAAAAAGACATTTTATATGTGATGAAAGGCATTATGCTCAACAGCATTAATCCAATGATTTTAATTAGCTGGATGGGCGTAACCACCTATGTAGAGAGCGCAGCACAGTTTAACCTGAATCAGGTAATTTTGTTTTATGCCATTGTATTAATGACCATGTTTGCAACCATGTTTGGCATCAGCTATTTTGCGGGTAAACTTAGAACGGTGTTGTCTGCTAAAAATATGCAACGGCTTAATTTGGGAAGCGGCCTTCTATTTATTGTTTTTGCAGTTGTTATCCTATGGCCCGTTGTTGAGCTCCTTTTATCAAAGTCCTAAAACCATGCTCTTTCTTAATACCCGTCCGTTCACCAATAACCTGACCAAAGTAATTGGAATATCATTAATGTGAAGTGCGTTTATTGCGCACTTCACATCATAGGTTGTTTAAGCAACAATAGATTGTTTACGTTTTAAAATAGCCGCTGCAATTAAAGAAACCACAAGCCCAACAGGAAGAATTTCCATATACGTCATGGCTGCATTAAACAGCGGATTTTTATACCACTCTTTGTATTGGGCCATTTCAGCTAAACTGGCTTGCAGTTCCGCTTCCGTTGCTCCAGAAGCCTTGAGTTTAGCTTGGTACGACTTAGCCATAATATCCAGAAAATCAGGGATAAAAAAGTAGTATTCAATAAGCCAGGTAATTACATAAACGGTGGAAGCAATTAAGGTAATGTAAAGCCCTATTAAAAAGGCTTTGCCAAATGACAATACTCCCCCATTAAAACGATCCCTGTAATTTTTAATGCCGACAAAAATAAGGCTAAATGCCATAATCATGGCCGTGTAGCCATAAATCATCCCATTGCCATAATCAAAAGAGGTGTCTAAAAATGGGAAGATAACTACCCAGATACAACTGATTAGCCCGGCAATCAGTCCAAATACGATGGTGTTTTTGTTTATCATAGTCATGTTTTAAAAATGAAACACAAAACTCGCTATTGAGGCTCTTATCAGCCTCATACTTTAGGGTGAATTGATGCCATTACAGGCATTTTCACCATAAAGTGTTACGGAATAAGCCCCAATTGTTTGGCTGTTTCAATGGCCTGTACCCTCCTGCTCACTGCTAATTTTTCAAACAACTTTGAGGAATGGGTTTTAACCGTGTTTAAGGACAGAAACAGGGAGTCTGCAATCTCTTGATTACTTAAGCCCTTTGCCATTAACTGCAATACTTCCAACTCCCGCTTACTAATCCCTGATTCAATCAGATTTTTCTCATTCAGCACAAACAACTCCGTACTTCTGAAAATTTCCTTTTCAACCACCAGTGTTTTTACCTCTACTTTGGGTTTTGCCAACTTTAGTGCCAGCCAAATTCCCAAACCCGTAAATACAAGGGCAATCAATCCAGCATATATTTCAAACGAATGGCTCATTACCATAAAATGCCATTCCAACTCTTTAAGCAGAAATATCAATCCAGCTAAAGCAAATCCATATAAAATTACATTTTTATTCAACAGTTTCAAGTTAACTCCACACTTTAGTTCCTTCTGAACAGTTGGTACAAATATCAATTTCCTTTCGGCCCTTTAAAATGGCCTGCCTAAAACCATGGTACCGTTCACTTTTCCAAACCCCCATAAATGGTTCTTGGCTTACATCCCCAAACCGATGTGTGGCGTCCTTATCAAAACAGCAAGGAACCACCAGGCCATCCCAAGTAATCACACTTCCCCTCCACATCCGCCAGCATTGGTCTAACAACTTGTTTTTAATGTGATAGGTTCCATCAGGAGATTTGGCATATCTGCTTAAATCTGCATCTTCTGGTATAAAGTTATCACTGGTTTGGTAATCATATATTTGGGCTGTTTTGATACCTAGCTCATTCACCCCAATCTGTTTGGCCAGTTTTTTAATTTCTGGTATTTGATGGGCATTGTGTTTAAAGGCTATGAATTGCCAGATAATATGTGGGGTAGTTTTATTTAATTGTTTTTTCCAATACAACAACTTTTTAGTGCCATCTATTACTTTCTCAAAATCACCTCCAACCCTATATTTGCCATAAGTATCCTGCGAAGTACCATCAATGGAAATAATTAACCTATCCAAACCGCTCTCTACGGTTGCTTTAGCCATATCATCCGTAAAGTAATGGGCATTGCTGCTGGTAACCGTATAGATATTTTTTTGTGCAGCGTACTTTACAAAACCAAGAAACTGTTTATTCAAAAATGGCTCTCCCTGAAAGTACAAAATCAACCACACCAAATCCTGGTGAATTTCATCAATAATCTTGGTATAAAGCTTCATGTCAAGCATACCTGTATTGCGCGTAAACTCTCGTAAACCACTAGGACATTGTGGGCAACGCAGGTTACAACTGGTTGTGGGTTCAATTTCCATGTAAACGGGATTGCCCGCTACAAATGGCTTTTTTATGGTTTTAGAGTAGTAATAACTCCCCAATAACTTCACATAATTCCAAATTCTCCTGTTATTGAGTTTAGAAAGGAAGTTTAAGCCATCTGTAATGTTTCTGTTCATTGAGATAGCAAGTATAAGGATAAATAAAATAGCCTGAAAAGCAACCTTTATTTATCTCCCCAACATGGCAAAACATTTCTGTTTTATTTTGGTTAACATTTAATACCGTTTTAATATTATATTATGAAAAAGTCACTATCCATTGGGCTAATCATTATTTTAGCCGCCACATCATGTAAAGTTATCCACCAAGATGAGGTAGGTATTAAAAGAACCTTAGGCAGGTTAAACAACAAAATCCTCCAGCCTGGACCAAAAGGATTTAACCCTTTCCTGTCTCGTATCATAACCGTACCTATTAGCACTGTAAACTTAGAAATGAATTTAGGTCTTCCGAGTAAAGAAGGATTAACCGTAAATAGTGAAATTTCTATTTTATACAAGCTCAAACCCAATGAATTGGCCAATATATTACAATATACAGGGCTTCAGTTTGAGGAAACCTTGATTAAACCCGTATTTAGAAGTGCGGCCGCTGACATTTGTGCCAACTATTTTGCTAAAGATATGCATAGCAACAAAAGGAGCATTATAGAAAAAGACATTCGGGCGCGTATGATGGAAGTATTGGAAAGCAGGGGCTTTATTATAGAACAAGTGCTGTTAAAAAGTATTGCCTTACCTGCTGGTTTAAGTAAAAGCATTGAAGAAAAATTACAAGCCGAACAAGAAGCACAACGCATGGAGTTTGTAAAGGACAAAGAACGCCTTGAAGCAGAAAGAAAGTTAATTCAAGCAGAAGGAGATAAAAACAGCAGGATTATTGCTGCCGAAGCGGTAAAAAGAGTAACCGAAATAGAAGCGCTTGGCAAGGCCAACGCCATTAAAACTGAAGCAGAAGCACAAATGACTGCGAATGAGTTAATGAACAAAAGCTTGACCCCAATGGTACTGAAAAGCAGGCAAATAGAAGCCTTCCAAAACTTGAGTAGAAGCAACAACAGCAAAGTGATTATTACGGATGGAAAAACGCCATTAATTGGCTTAGACCATTAATACCTTATACCCCTGCTCTGATTAAACGTTGTTTATTTAGAGTAGGGGTATTCTATCCAAAAAGGTGGCTTAACAACTCATCAAGTTTACTCACCTCTACAATAATAATATTTCCCTTTTGTTTGGGGAGTTTGTTAAATCGGCTTACGTAAACGGTGGTAAAACCTAATTTCTCGGCTTCACTGATGCGCTGCTCAACCCTACTTACTGCGCGTATCTCACCACTTAACCCTACTTCCCCAACAAACGCTATTTTATGATTAACTGGCACATTGTGGTAACTGCTTACAATAGCTGCAATTACACCCAAATCTATCCCAGGGTCTTCTACCCTTAGTCCTCCTGCTATGTTAATAAACACATCTTGCATACCCATTCGTAGGCCACATTTTTTTTCTAAGATAGCCAATAACATGTTCAGCCTTTTGGCATCATAACCATTGCTGTTGCGTTGTGGTGTTCCATAAGCTGCTGTACTAACCAACGCCTGTGTTTCTATTAACAATGGCCGCATGCCCTCTATGGTTGCGCTTATAGCCACACCACTTAAGTTTTCATCTCGTTGCGAAATTAATATTTCAGAAGGGTTACTTACTTCCCTTAGGCCGCTCCCATGCATTTCATAAATACCAATTTCGCTGGTGCTACCAAAACGGTTTTTTGTGGTACGTAAAATGCGGTAAACATGATGGCGATCTCCTTCAAACTGCAATACTGTATCCACCATATGTTCCAGCAGTTTAGGGCCTGCCAATGTTCCGTCCTTGGTGATGTGTCCTATTAGAAAAACTGGCGTTCCTGTTTCTTTGGCAAATCGTATCAAGTCCCCTGCGGTTTCCTTTATCTGTGAGATACTGCCCGGTGTACTGTCAATCAGCTCACTGTGCAAGGTTTGTATAGAATCAACCACTACAATATCAGGCTCTAATTCTTGTAATGCTTTGCCAATTTTTTGGGTTGATGTTTCGGTAAACAAATAACACTCATCATTTCTAAAAGGCAGTCTTTCAGCACGCATTTTTATTTGGGTATCGCTTTCCTCCCCACTAATATACAACACCTTTTTACCCTCAAATTGCAGGGCTATTTGTAACATCAGGGTTGATTTTCCAATTCCTGGTTCTCCCCCAATTAACACCACACTTCCTGGTACAATGCCTCCACCCAGCACTCTACTTAGTTCTGCATCCTTTACGTGAAAACGATGTTCGCTCCCTTGCTCCACCTCTTTTAACAATACAGGTTTAAGCACACTTGCGGTTTTACTTTGTGGCTTCCATGTTTTGGTAAAAGTTATTTTTTCTTTATGTATAACTTCCTCCACATAAGTATTCCACTCCCCGCAATTGTTACATTTACCCACCCACTTGGAAGACGTTGCCCCACAGTTTTTACAAAAAAAAGTTGTTTGCGTTTTTGCCATATCGTACTGCAATATATGCTGTGATTACACTTAAAAAAAACTCTCAAAATGGCCTTTTACTTTAATAATAGACTTATGGGCTTACCGAAACAAAAGAATACGCCAATAAGCAACATGTTAACTTGCAGATAATAAACACTTACCGATAGCCCCCAAATCAAACAACGGGTATTGATTGTTACCTTATTAAATAATCACTTATTTTGCCCCATATTTTGAGCGTGCTTAATCAGATAAAACAACCCATTGCTGCCGATTTGGATTTATTTGAAGATAAATTCAGGGAGGCCATGAAAAGTAACGTGCCTTTGCTAGACACCATTATGACCTATATTGTAAAACGCAAAGGAAAGCAGATTAGGCCCATGTTTGTTTTTTTAACGGCAAAACTTTTTAATGGAACCAGCGAAAGTACTTTTAGGGCTGCAAGTCTTGTAGAGTTATTGCATACTGCAACATTGGTACACGATGATGTGGTTGACGACAGTGATGAGCGCAGAGGCTTTTTCAGCATCAATGCACTTTGGAAAAACAAAATTGCTGTATTGGTTGGCGATTATTTATTGAGTAAAGGTTTATTGTTATCTGTAAAAAATAAAGATTACCACCTGCTTGAAATTGTGAGTGAAGCGGTGGAAGCCATGAGTGAAGGGGAATTGTTGCAGATTGAAAAAACACGTAACCTCAATTTAAGCGAAGAAGTATACTACGATATTATCAGAAAAAAAACAGCATCATTAATAGCTAGTTGCTGCGCAATAGGCGCTGCTAGTGCTGGCGCAACCCCAGAGCAGATTAAACAAATGCATTTGTTTGGCGAAAAGGTAGGTATTGCATTTCAAATGAAAGACGACTTGCTTGATTATGGTGATGCTGAAATTGGCAAACCAACAGGCATTGACTTGAAAGAGAAAAAACTCACATTACCAATCATTTACACCATTAATAATGCGGCTAAAAGTGAGCGCAGTTTCATCATTAATACCATCAAAAATCACCATAACAACAAAAAGAAAATTGCCGAGGTAATTAAATATGTGAATGAGCATGATGGGATAGCCTATACCAGAAAAGCAATGATTGCTCATAAAAATGAAGCCCTTGCTATTTTAGATCAAGTAACGCAAAGCACCTACAAAAGTAACTTGGCCCAATTGGTTAATTACGTCATTGACCGCGAAAAATAACTTTTCTATTTGGCTATCTTAATTTCAACACGCCTGTTTTCTTTGTGTTGTTCTTCGCTACAAGCTTCGCAAGGATTGCATGAGATTTTGGGACTTCCTTCGCCATAAGAAACCATGCCTATATTACCCGCTTTAAACCCTTTACCAACTAAGTATTTTTTTGTGCTTTGAGCCCTACGCTTTGAAAGTGCCATATTGTAAGCCTCACTGCCCCTGCAATCTGCATAGGCATGGATGTTTATTTTTAACTGGGGAAATAATTTGGCTAACACAACAATGCTATCCAACTGCTCCTTAAACGCCTGTTGTAAATCAACATTATTAAATGCATACAAAACAACACTTAGCGTTTTACCAACTTCAGGAGATAATGATTGGTTGTTCACCGTAGGCTCTTTTGCAACGGGTTGCTTAGAGGCTAAAGTGATTGGTATTTGTTTGGCAACAGGCGTATTTACCTGAGCTATTGATGGTGATGTTGGAGCGGCATAGTTGTCCCTAAAATAATACACCTTATCTATTCCTTCATTATTATCTCTGTTTGATGAAAAATACCCCGTAATACCATCCCCTGCAATTATAAATGCCACATCATCTTTGGTGGAGTTAAAGGGCTTGCCCATGTTTTTTACATTTACAGGGCTGCCTCGTTGGTCAAGTGCGCTCTGGAATAAGTCATACCCGCCAAAACCCACATGTCCTTTTGATGAAAAATACAGGTATCCATCTGCTAAATATGGATAGGTTTCATGCTCGGTGGTGTTAACTTTAGCGCCCATATTTACGGGTTTTCCCCATTTTCCATCTGTTCCCTTTTCTGATTTGTAAATATCTAATCCACCAAATCCACCCGGCATATCACTGACAAAATACAAGGTATTGCCGTCTCTGCTAATAAACGGATGCGTGCAGTTAAACTGTTTATCATTAAATGGAAGTTCAACTATCCCTTCAAACTGACCATTTTCAAATTTGCTCACATATATTTTCAAGTTACTCACGCCATCCTCACTAATCTCTAGTTTACCCACTTTTTTTACTATGCCTTTTTTGGTTTTGTTAGCCGTGGCTGTAAAATACAACAATTCGCCATCAAAACTAACAGACGGAGCCCCCTCATTATATGGAAACTTAATACTTCCAACATATTCATCCCTCTTTTCTGCAAATGTTACCGTATCAATCATTGTTGCATATTGCAAATCGTACAATGTGGTATACTCTGAATATTGGGTATCTCTGGGGTGCGCATACAATATTCCCTCTGCAAAATAAGCATATCCCAAACTTTGCCCACCAATATTAAGGTTGGTTAAACCCACATATGTATTGGGGCGAATAGAGTCTTTGTATTTCTCTGCCCAATTTAATGACTTCATCAATAAACTGGTGTACTCATCACCCTTAACCAAAGTAGTATAAAAAGTAAACTGCTCACGTGCTTTCTCATATTTACCGAGCACTTTTAGTACCACACCATAATCCAAGTAAATATCTGGCAATGGCTTCTTATCTCCAATCTTAACCAGTTCTGCAAACTTTTCTTCTGCCTTTTCATATTGGAAAGTATAAGCATATGAATAGGCCAAATTGGTTAATAAATGGGCTTCGTTCTTAAATGTACGGTTATTTTTTAATGCGTTTTCATACTCTCTAATGGCCTCTTTGTATTGAAAGAAATCATAATAAATATCTCCTGCCTCTATGCTTTGTTGAGCGAACAGCAATGAAGGAGATAACAACAACAAACAAATGAGGTTTCTGACCATATTTTTAGCTTTAAGCAGTTGCACTTTGACTTTTAAAAATATCACTAATATAATCCCTATTATTTGATAAACGTGGCACTTTATGCTGCCCCCCAAGTTTACCATTCTTCTTAAGCCAATTGTAAAACGTACCTTGAGGAACAGCCTTTACAATGGGCTTCACCATTGCCATATCTTTGTATCGCTTCGCCTCGTAATCACTATTGGCTTGCATCAAGTATTTATCAAGTGTTTCTCTAAAAAGTTCCAAATTCTGGGGTTGGCTTTCAAACTCAATCAACCATTCATGGGTACCTATTTTGTCCTGTTCAAAGTACAAAGGAGCTGCAGTGTAATCCACCACTTTTACCATGTGCTCTTCGCATGCCTTGGCAATAGCAAAATCAGCATTTTCAATCACCAACTCTTCTCCAAACGCATTAATAAAATGTTTAGTACGTCCAGTAATCTTAAATCTTGGTGGGCTTACTTGGGTAAACTTAATGGTATCCCCAATGATATACCTCCATAAACCCGCATTGGTACTAATAATTACCACGTAGTTTTCATTTGGCTTAACCTCATCGATGGTATACGTTTTAGGAAATTCATTTCCATACTCGCTCATTGGCATAAACTCATAAAATATGCCATAATCCAACATCAATAACATATCATCTCGTTTCAAATCATCCTGAATTCCTAAAAATCCTTCACTGGCATTATACGTTTCCATGTAATGCATATTTGATGATTTAATCAACGATTTAAACCGATTTTTATATGGAACAAAACTTACGCCTCCATGTATATACAATTCCAAATTAGGCCAAATATCTATCAGGTTATTTTTACCCGTTACTTCAAACAATTTATCAATCAATACCAATGTCCAGGTAGGAACACCACTTATACTGGTTACATCTTCAAAAGAAGTTGCCTTAGCCATTTTTTCAATCTTCTCATCCCAATTATCCATAATGGCAATACTTAATTCGGGTGTGCGAAAATATTGTGCCCAAAAAGGCATATTTTCCATCATTACTGCACTTAAATCTCCGTAATAAGATTCGCCCTCATGGTATTTATTAATTTGGTGACTTCCACCCATAATCAATCCCTTGCCATCAAATATTTTACTCTCCTCTTTTTGCAATTGGTAAAACATCAAGGCATCTTTACCTCCTTGAAAATGGCAATCCTCCAACGAATCAAAGGTTACAGGAATAAATTTACTTTTAGCTGAGGTTGTTCCGCTAGACTTGGCAAACCAGGTAATATCTGTGGGCCATAACAAATTTTGCTCACCCTTCATCATCCTATCAATATAGGGCTTATGCGTTTCATAGCTACCTACTGGTACACGTTCCTTATAATCTTGAATGCTCTTGATGCTTTTATAATCATATTGCATTCCCCAATCAGTATAACGTGCCTGGTTAATCAATTTGGTAAAAACCTGCTGCTGTGTTTCCGCAGGATTCTCCATCATAAACTCCACAAAAGGAATTCGCTTTTTTAAATACCACGTTACTAATGAGCCGAAAATAGACATAAAGTATTTTGTTGTGGTAATTTTACACTAATTTCAACACTAATACAAACCACATTTTAAGCATTAATCGAATGCTCCATTAATAATGGCTTATTATATGGACATTGTTAAGCTGCATTGAATTAAGAGCATTTTAATGGTTTCAAGCTATTTTGAAACCATGTATTCTTTTGTAAAATCAACAATTAACCTAAACGCCTCGTTGTATTTAGATAACGGAAGTACCTCTGCTCGATCATCCACATCATGATAAAAATGATAATCGCCCATTAGGTAAAAAAAGAATGATTTTACCCCATTTTCGGTAAAATAATAATGGTCACTATTCTGTGCTTTACCTCTTGGTTGTATTGATGGTAGGTAATCACCTGTACTATTTACCAATTGCAAATCCTGGAACTCATCAGGAAACTCTGTTGCATTTACCGCAGTTAACCCCTTATCTCCAGTGCCCATAAGATCTAGGTTAAGCAACAGGGCTATTTTTTTTAAGGGGAAAAGAGGTTGTTGGGTGTAATAATATGAGCCAATCAATCCAGCTTCTTCCGCTGCAAAAAAGATAAACGCCACGTTATACTCAGGTTTGTTTTTACTATAATACTTAACCAAATCAAGCAACATGGCCACACCACTTGCATTATCATTGGCTCCAGGAAAAATGGCTTCTTTGCCCATCATACCTAAATGATCATAATGAGCAGTAAAAACTACGAAGGAATCTTTGTATTTACTCCCTGTAAAGTATCCCGCAACATTTTGTGTATTGTGTCCTTTTAACTGTGGCTCTACAATAATTTTTGCACTTGTTTGGTGTGGCTTTAACAATCCCTCCTTAACATCAATCCGAACAAAGGGATCCCAGCTTGTTGAAACACTCCATAACAGCTTTTTCTCTGAAGCGTTAATAATTCCTTTTGCCTTCAACCCATTTTGTTCAATGCTTTTGAGCCTATCCTCATGCAATAACTTTTTGCCCTTAAGTTGATGAAGAACAATAAAACTGTTTCTTAAGAATTTTTTCTCCAATTTGCGGTAGCTAGACTCATTGTCAATCATTGCACTATCAACCCATACCAAATTGAAAGTACCGGAAATAGGAGGACATCCAGCACTTACTACATAATGTTCACCGGGTACCAATGCACGATTATCAACAACAAAAAGTACTTCTTCAGAAAAAGTATTCACCTGAAAAGCAAAAGGCTGAAAATAATCAGGGGTAAAAGACCTCAATTTTGCATTTCTAAGCTCTTCTCTTATGTATTCTGCTGCTTTTTTGTCTCCATTTTTAACATAGCCCCTTCCAGCCATTTCAACACTGCACAAATCTTTAATCACTTTTTGTACATATTCCAAATCTTGGGCGTTACCGAAAAGCGATAAACAAAGCGTTAAAATAATACCATAAATACGATATCTGTTTAGCATATGCGCGTGTATTAGCTAGCCCTAGTTTATATTGAAATAATAAGCACCGCTTATCTTGCGGCCACTAAAGTAAAATCATAGCTCTCCATGATTAAATTAGCCAACAACTTTTTGCAAGCCGTTTCTATCATTTCGTTTGCTTCGGTTTCATTAGCTGCTTCTATTTCTAAAGTGATTCTTTTACCAATTCTAACATTGGTTATTTGAGGTAAGCCTATATTTTGCATACTTCCGCTAACGGCTTTGCCTTGTGGGTCTAAAAGTGCCTTATGTGGCATAACATTAATATGAGCCTCAAATTTCATGCGTTGTTTTTTTAGTGATGATATGATAAATGAAAGAAATAATAATATATAATATAATCGCAAATGTAATTCCAGCAAATTTAAAAACAATTATACTAAACAAGCTAGTCCCTATTAAAATAAAGCGCTGTTCATTTCCCTTAAACGAAAAATGCTTAAACTTTAGTGCAATGAGTGGAAAGTTAGCTACCAATAAATAAGCTGACAAAATTGGAAATACCATTAAAAACGTATGGTGCTGAATAATTTCTGTTAATCCATAAGTATCATGTTGTAAAACCAAAGCAAGACTCCCGATAAACATAGCATTAGCAGGCGTTGGCACTCCAATAAAATGGTCCGTTTGCCTAGTATCAATATTGAATTTAGCCAACCTTACCGCTGAAAAAATGATAATAAAGAACGATAAATAAGGCAAAAGGCTTTCCTCGCCAAAAGAACTCCTGCTTATATAAAAAAATATAAAACCAGGAACCACACCAAAACTAACCATATCTGCCAATGAGTCAAGCTGTTTACCAAGTTCACCACTCACCTTTAATAACCTGGCTGCAAATCCATCAAAAAAATCAAGTATTGCAGCTGCTCCCATCAGCAAAGCTGCATTTGCAATATCACCATTTAAAGCAAAAATAATGGCAAAACAACCACACAAAAGGTTGCCCAAAGTAATGGTGTTAGGAATATGTTTTAATAAATTCATGTTATCTATAACTCCTGCAAATAAATAGCTATTTATTGAGGTTATAAAATTGACTTTCATATTACTTTTAATTGTTTATTTTTGATTATGACATTTTCTTTAAAAAAAGTACTCCTTACCTTATTTTTAGGGCTTTTGTTTCTGTCAGGTTATACGCAACAAACCGCTAATACTGTAACCATTACCAACCAAAACGGGAAAAAAGTACTGTTTAAGATTAAAACCCAAAAAATAGAATGGGTTAATGGTAAGGTTAACTTGGCCTTCACTTCTACTGATGGCAAGTTACTTCAAATCACCAATATTGCCGAAACCACTTTGAAAGATACCACTTTTCGAAGTAATGCTGTAATGGCGGTGCTCATTACGGATAGTTTCACCTTTAAGCCAATCAAACGTATTGCACCGCTTGTTGAAATAGTTTGCGAAGGAGCGAAAAAAGGCAAAGAAGTTTCCTTTATTATTCAAGGGAGCTTATTTTATGCAAAAAACGCTTACCGCTATCGTATTACCTATACCGGTGTATTACCCGAAAAAAAGTTTACCAGTACCTATAGAAAAAATCTACAGCAATAATAAACCCTCTCATTACAATACCTAAAACATGAAAAAGATCTTACTGCACGCTTGTTTAATTTGCTCACTGGCAACAGTTGGTTATGCTCAAAACATTGAGCAGCCTTCAATAGAAACGGCAAAACTGATTGAGGAACGCCTTTCCGCTAAATATGTACTTGAAAAACAACAACTGGATAAAATATTGAGCGATAGAAACCTTCCAGAACGGATTGAAAGTGCAACAGGAAGGATAAAACAAGCTGCCTATGTTACCAAAACAGGTCATATTGTTTACACGGTCACCTCAAACATTGGGGCTGGAAGAACTTTATCTACCAATAAAGTTTGGCCGGGGGGGGCTTCAGGAACCTCATTAACAGGGCAAAATATGCCGAATCGCTTAGGTATCTGGGATGGAGGTGCTGTGCTTACCACTCATCAGGAATTTGGTGGGCGTGTAACACAAACTGATGGTGCCCCAACACTTAGTAACCATGCCACGCATGTTGCAGGAACCATGATTGCGGCAGGGGTAGATCCAGAGGCAAAAGGGATGGCTTATTTGGCTACACTTAAAGCATACGACTGGAACAACGATTTATCAGAAATGGCACAAGCCGCCAACGCTGGGATGCTCATTTCAAACCACTCTTATGGAAATATTACAGGATGGGACTATGATGATGCAAATGCGCGCTGGGAATGGTATGGCGACCCTGCGGTAAGCACCGCGGAGGATTATAAGTTTGGGATTTATGATGACAGGGCAAAAGAGTGGGATGATTTGGCAATTGCATACCCTAACTACCTGATTTGTAAAGCTGCCGGAAATGACCGTGGGGATAATAAAAACGGCACAACCTGGTATTATTCAAATGGTACATTAGGGACAGGAACTGCCCCAGCAGCTGATGGTGGTGCCTTAGGGTTTGATTGCATATCTACTTATGCAAATGCCAAAAATATTTTAACCGTTGGTGCGGTAAATAAAATTGGAGGAAATACCGGAAATGGCTGGACTCAGACCAGTGATGTGGTGATGAGTAGCTTTAGCGGCTGGGGACCAACAGATGATGGCAGGATTAAACCAGATATTGTAGCACCAGGCGTTTCTATGAAATCCAGCATTTCAACAGGAACAACCAATTACGATGTTTATCAGGGGACTTCAATGGCCACTCCAGCAGTATCGGGTTCATTATTGCTTATCCAACAACACTATGCGGCACGTAAAAGCTCGTTCATGCGCTCTGCCACCCTTAAGGCTTTGGTTATTCATACTGCTGATGAGGCCGGAAATATTGGACCAGATTATCGTTTTGGCTGGGGCCTTATGAATACCGCTTCCGCTGTTAAATTTATTAACGATTCAAATTACAACCGCTTGCAAGAGCGCACATTAACAAATGGGCAGCCACAAAGCCTACAGTTTAGTGCTGATGCAGGTAAACCTTTAAAAGTAACCATTTGTTGGACTGACGTTTCTGGCACCCCCGTATCTTCAAATTTTTTGGATAACAACACCAAAATGCTGGTAAACGACTTGGACATCAAACTCGTAAGAAATAGCGACAACACTACTTTTAACCCATACATACTAGACCCTGCCAATCCAAATGCAGCCGCAACAACAGGAGATAATTTTCGAGACAATGTGGAGATGATTAATATTACCGCACCACAAGCTGGTAATTACACACTTACCATTTCGCATAAGGGATTGTTAAGCGGAGGAAGTCAGCGTTTCAGTCTACTCATTAGTAATGGCGTTGAAAAACCGTTAGCACTCTTTACCGCAAGCCGTGCTGTATTGTGTGCGGGCCAATCAGTTAATTTCAATGATATTTCAACAGGAGCCATTTCGCAACGCATCTGGTATTTTCCCGGAGGAACCCCATCAACCTCTACGGCAGTTAATCCTATAGTAACTTATAACAATGCGGGTTATTATCCAGTGGCGTTAAAAGTAACTGGTGGGTTAGGTACTGACTCTACCTACCGCACAGATTTTATTAATGTGGGCGGATTAAACTTACCGTTTAACGAAACTTTTGAAATAAACTCCCCAACGGCCAACTCATGGCAGATTGTTAACCCAGATGCTGCCATTACTTGGGAACCGAAAAATATTTCAGGAACAACCCCTGGAAGTTTAGCCATGAGCATGCAGTTTTTTGATTATAACTCGGTAGGGCAACGAGACGGCTTAGTGTCACCTACATTAAATTTAAAATCACATACCAATATTAACTTAACTTTTAAACACGCCTATACCAAATTTGCAACCAGTGACCCAAGCGATAGTTTAGTGATTTATGCAAGTACAAATTGCGGTAGCTCTTGGATTAGATTAGCCAGCTTTGGTGAGAATGGAACAGGAACCTTTGGTACATTTGGCAAAAATGGCATCAACACCTATGCAAGCGACCAGTCTTTTTCACCAGCCAACGCATCCCAATGGTGCGGTGGAGCAGTTGGAACCGCTGGTTGCAAAACCGTTTCTTTAAACCAATTTGCAGGGCAACCAAGTGTACAATTAAAGTTTGAAGGGTACAGCAACTTTAGCAACAACTTGTATATAGATAATATTGCTGTTGACGGCACACCTATAAAACCTGTTGCAGCATTTCAAGCGGCTAAAACAAATGGATGCGTTGCTGAAGGCATTCAGTTTAGCGATAAATCAGAGAACATACCAACCAGTTGGAATTGGACTTTTGTGGGAGGAACGCCTGCAACTTCAACAGCAAAAAACCCTGTAGTTTCTTATGCCCAAACCGGCAGTTATCTGGTAAAACTTAAAGTAGCCAATATAACTGGAGCTGATAGCATTGAAATTGCCAATTATGTTAACATAGTGGTACCACCCAAAGCTCCAAACATCAAAGCCAATGGACCAACAGAGTTTTGTCTTGGAGACAGTGTACTGTTAAGTACCGATAGTACTGGCAACAATATTTGGTATGCAAATAATATTGTAGTAGCTCAAAATGTGGGGCAGTTATACGCCAAAGAAAATGGCAATTACCGCGTTGCTAAAAGCAATGGCAGTTGCGAGGCTTCATCAACTATTGCCATTAAAGCAGGAGTTAAACCGTTACCTCCTACCATTAACTCAAGCATTACAACCGGAACCGCCTTTTGCCCAGGAACAACAGTTACCTTAACATCTGATGCTTCAACAGGAAACCAATGGTATAGAAACAACTCCCTAATCCCAACAGGCACAGGAGTAACTTTGCCAGTAACTGATTCTGGCAGTTATACGGTAACTACTAAACCTAATGGTTGTACCTCAAATCCATCCTTACCTAAAGCATTAAGTTTGTTACCAAGACCATCTGTTGGCAGTATTACTGGTGCTGATCAGCCAGTAAGGGGAGAATCTACCCCTTATTCAGTTACCCCAGATGCCAACCTCACATTTGTGTGGAATGCTGTAAATGGAACTGTGTTAAGCGGAAATAACACCGCCAATGTAAACATTCGTTTCAATAGCCTTGGTACTGGAACACTTTCTGTAAGTTCTAAATCAGCAGCAGGCTGCTTAAGCTTACCAAGTACCAAGCAGGTAAATACGCAGCCACCAGTTGGTTTAGCGCAATATGAGTTTCTTCAACAATTGCAGGTATACCCTATTCCAACCAAAAATAGCCTTACTTTAGAAATTGACGCTTTAAAGGCTCACACGGCACAATTAAAAATAGTAAACCTACTGGGGCAAACAATGCAACAAAACAACCTGAGTATTGTTAATGGTAAACAGTTTCACCCAATAGACCTTACTCAATTTAGTAAGGGCATCTACTTTATAGAGCTTTATTACAATGAGAGCAAAATTGTAAAGAGAATAGTTGTTGAATAAATTTCACGAACAATAACACAACGATGGGCTGGCTCTAAAGTAACTTGGAGCCAGCCCATTGCTTTTAAACGCACTGCCTTTCCGATAATTAGTAAATGAAACAAACCTTCCTTCTGACTAACGAAGCCAGAACCCACGGCATATTAAAATAAGAAGATGTATTGCTTTATAAAGCTAAACGGCTAAATGCCATTAGGGTAAAACCTTGCATTAACTGAGCTGTTGCAAATCTAAGTTCATATTATCTTGCTTATTAGAAACACCTGATAACCCAAAACAAGATTATTTACCTCCGAAAATGAATAAGCATTCTATAAAATCAATGAACAGAAAAATTAGGGAATCAATTTAGGCAACCATATTAATGGAGGAGCGATTTAATTCGAAAAACATGGCCTATTAGGCAATTACTGCTAATCTTGAACAAAAAGGGCTTTTAACTCGGTAGCTTCATCGGGCTTCATTTTCCCAGCAAGAATCAATCTAAGCTGCCTTCTTCGCAAAGCGCCCTCAAATTTCCTTTGTTCATCTTCCGTTTCAGGCTTTAACTCGGGTACTTTTACTGGAGTGCCATTTCTGTCTAATGAAACAAACGTATAATAAGCCTCGTTGCTTTTAAACTTCTCACCAGATGGAATATTCTCTGCCCAAACACCAATGTGAATTTCCATTGAAGTATTAAACGCACGGGTAACCCTGGCCTCTAAAGTAACCACGTCCCCCAGTTTAATGCTCTTTCCAAAACTTACACTATCAACCGAAGCCGTTACCACGATTTTACCACTGTGTTTTTGCCCTGTAATAGCAGCTACAATATCCATCCAATGCAGTAATCTTCCACCCATTAAATTGTTTAATGTATTTGTATCGTTAGGCAATACCAATTCATTCATAATAGTTACTGATTCTCCAGGCGTTTTTACAATGTTATTCATGCTTCAAATTTAGTTGAATAAGGACATAAAAAAAGGGGCTCCGTATAACGAAGCCCCTTTTTTTGTTATCAATTCTGTTACTCTTTAATTACCTGACGGCTAATCACTTCATTGCCAATATGCAAACGAACCATATAAGCAGATGACCTTGCATCAAATTTACTATCATCAAGATTCATCAAGTGTTTACCAGCAGTTAACGTGCGTGCACCTTCTGCATAAACCCTGCGTCCCAACAAGTCATAAACTTCTAATGCAACTTCTTGTGTTTGATTTAATTCAAAAACAACGTTGGTACTGTTGCTAAATGGATTTGGATAGACATTAAAGTTAACCTTAGCTTCCAATGCATTGTATTTAACACCTACCGTCTTATCTACTTTCACATTGTTATCAGTGAACTGAGCACTGCAACCATTTGAATCAATAGCAAGTAACGTTACGGTATATGTGCCTTTCTGAGGGAATACGTTAGTTACAGAAGGAGTAGTTGATGTTCTTTTTGAACCATCACCAAAATCCCATTCAAATCTAGCAAAGTTTGGATCGCTAGCGGTGAAAGTATATGAAGTTGAATCCGATCCGTAAACCTTGGTGAAAGATACGGTTCTTGCATTGCTAATTGATATTATTTTACTAGAAGTATCACGGCAACCATTTACGTTCACAATTAAGCTTACATTTTTATTACCACCACTGGTGTAGGTATTAACCGGATTAGGACTTACAGCAGTGTTTCCATCACCAAACGTCCAAGCGTATGAAGGTGTAACACCAGGAGGAACGATAGACAAGTTGGTGAATTCAATTGCAGTATTTACGCATCCGTTTCCTACACTAAATTCAGACTTGGCACTTGGTTTAACCGTAATGCGGTTTACCATAGAATCTGAACAACCGTTTACAGTATCCAAAGCAACCAGCTTCAAGTTGTATTCGCCTGTAGCTCCATATGACTTGGTTGGGTTAAGTGCATTTGATGGTTGAGAGTTATCACCAAAGTTCCATGTAAACCTTACCTTGTCTAAGCCATTTGCAAAAGTTGAAGTATTGTTCAATGTTAAGTTTTTACCACGGCATGTGTTGTCAACAGTGTAAGTAGCCACTGGTTTGTTAAACACGCTTATTACACGAGAAACAGTATCTGTACAACCAAAATTTGAAATAACCTTTAAAGAAGCACGGTAAGTACCGCCTTGAGGATAGTTGTATGCTGGCGAATTAGAGAAGCCAATATCTCCATTGCCAAATTGCCATTCGCTACCAAAAACGTTAACTCCACCATTTTTACCTGGGTCAATTGTTGACGTATTGTTAAACTGAACTGCAGCACCAGCACATACATTAGCTGCGGTGAAGTTGGCTTTAGGTTGAGCAAAAACGGTAATTCCCTTTGTAATTGTATCTGTACATCCAGAAGAATTCCTAACGATTAAGCGAACATTAATTAGCGTGTCACTTCCTGGTAATATCACCGTTGGATCTTTTACCGTAGTGGTTTGACTACCATAATTCCAAGTATAGGTAACACCAGGACCTGCTGTACTTCCATTAATAAAGCTTACTGGTACACCTGCACAAGATATGGTTTGTGTGTAAGCAGCCGTTGGTGCTGGAAGTATTGTAACCGTGCGACTGAAAGAATCAGACAACGTATAGTTATTTCTTGCAATTAACTTAACGGTATAATTACCAGGAGTACTGTATGATTTATTTGGGCTACCAGCAAATGAAGTTGTTCCATCACCAAAGTCCCAAGTAGATGTTACAGGGAAAGATGCTGAACTATTGGTGGTTGTATTTGCAAATGGAATACTTTGTCCTTGGCAGAACGTATCCTTTGCAATAAAGAATCCTACACTAGGTGCGGTACCTACCCTTAAATAACGGCCTACTACTGAATCGCAAGCTTGCGGTAATATCCTTAAGGTAATATTTAATAAGAGCAACGTATTTGAATCAGCTGGGATACCAGTAACGCGCACTATTGCAGGGGTACTTGGAGTGGCAGGAATGATTGACCATGATGAACTTGTTGGCGGTGTTGAAGGTAAAATTCTGTTCATGGTAACGCCTGAAACCAGCCAAGTGGTTCCATAACCTGCATTTGTTGTTCCAGCTGGAGCAACAATTTCGTAATCAGCAGAACCACCTAGTTTCACTGCATCTGGGTTAAACAAAGTTCCTGCATTGTACACTCCATTAAACTGAGCACCTTGCTTAACAAAAGGACCATTCTTAAATGTTCTGAATTGTACAATAACAGTATCATTCATTAAGTTGGCGCAATTTGAGGTTAAGTTTCTGGCAAAAATGCGGATATACGCAGAATCAGCGGTGTTTAAAAAGCCCGAAACCACCAAGTTGCCATTGTTACCTACAATAGGTGAACCAATAAACCGCTGGGTTAACATGTCCCACATGCTGTACTCGTATTTGCTATCTGCATTGGCTATGTTCACAGAGATGTTCTTGTTGTAGCAGTTTACAATATTTTTAGGTGTTACAGGCAGGTTAAAGAAGTTATCAAACACCACTATACTATCCAAAACAATATTTCCACCACCTCTTGAATAACCTTCTATACCCAATCTAACCGTAAAGCTTTCGTAATCTTGCAAACAAACGTCATACACGCGGTATCCAGGCACGGCAAATGAAGGATTCGCCCTAAATATAGTGTAACCTTGTTGTGGAGTTATCCAAGACGAATTAAGATTAAATTGAAGAGCTGCCACTTTCACCAAAATGGAATCATTTAAATTGGCATTCTCTGCATTTTGTGATACAAACAATCTTAATGTTGGACGTCTAATTCCAGTGAAATCAATACAAGGAGATACCAACCTTGACGCAGCACCGCTTGGAGCACTTAAGATGGCAGCCCGAACTCCAGTAGCAGGGGCTAATGCTGGATTTGAACCAGAACCATGTGAAGTTAAATTCCATCCTCCAGTACCAGCTATTTGTTGTACTTTCCATCCTGCTCTATTTGGCAAATCAAAACCTTGTATTAAAGGAAACTGTGAAGCGTTTAACACAGTGGCTGTATAGCCAAAACCTGAATTCAAGTCAGAGTTTAAGAAGGATCCTACCCTGCCTGCACCATCAATTGAGGTAAAGCGGTAGCTGATGTAAGCATTGGGTTGCAATGCAGCAGCATCTCCTACAATATAAATCCTATCAAAACCACTCACAGCGCTTGGCAATGCAAACAATTCCGCTCCACCATTAATACGATAGTACATGGTGTCAGATGTCGAAGCATTCCTATCATACACTTTGGCACGAATTTCAACGGGATTTCCTGCAAAGCAGAAATCAGGAACTGGGGTATAGTCATAAATCCGTGGTGCAATGCTATCCGCATAGCTTCCAATGTATTCATGTGCACCCATGGTTGCAAAACCATTTGCCAAAGAAGGACGTGATACGAATAAGATATCAGTTGGCACTGAAGCTAACCGAGTACCTGCTCGGAAAATGGTAGAAACTGTGTTGGTTGGAATAAATAAATTGGTATCATTAGTAAATGGACTGGCATAACTTATTGACATGGTATCTTGAACAGTAAAAGCAGCCCATGATGCCATGGTTGTATAAAATGTAGGAGTACCAGTGTTGCCATTAATAGCAGCCACGTGGCCGGTTGAATTTGTGCCATTCGCGAAGTAATTGTTAAAATCACTGATTACAAATGGATCAACATTGGCGGCACTCAGTACACTGTAAATGTTTCCAGAGCCTGTTCTTGATGTTCTGTTTTGGAAAATATTATTCACAATACGCACATCTCCACGAATCGAACTTCCCAAGGCCAAGCAAGCTGATGTGCTGCCAGCTAAAGTTAATGTTTGAGATGCTCCTAAATTTACAGAGTTGTGGTAGAAGTTAAGATCCAAGTTCGTAAACGTAGCAGGAACAGTAGCACCATCAACATAAATACCATAAGGATGTAAGGCAAAGTTTGTTCCTGTAGTGTTTGATGTACCTGGGGCTATAATTCCTGAAATCATATTGTTTACCACATTAATAGATTTGTTCTCATTCCATGTCATGTTAATTTGTATACCATAAGCAGCATTAACAGTAACAGGTGAGCGATTAACTGCGGCAATATTTTTGATGATATTACGAGAAATGGTAACATTTCTATTGGAATTAAGGCCACCTGTAAAGGAAATCAATTCTATACCACTTGTTGCGTTAACACCCGCTGAAATGTTATTGGTAATCACATTGCTGTCTATCGTTAAGTTAGATTGCGAAATTGCTGTTATACCAGCAGCCCTGTCAATACCACCAAAATAATCTGTAGGATTTCCTGTTTTAAATGAGTTACCACCAATGATGTTTCTAAAAACCCTGTTATTGGCATCAAAAGAAGTAGCTGAAGTACTGTTGTCTCCTCTTAAATAAATACCATACCGTACACCTCCAATAAAGTTATTCTCGAAAGCATTATTATTGTTTGCAACACGCAGCGGACCAACAGGTACCGGGTTAGTTGTATTGGCATTCGGGAAAGGATTTGTCCAAGCTGTTCCTGTTGATAGGTAATTTACCCCACCAAGATAAATGCCGGCAAAGTTTGCATTGGTACTATCCGTTGCAGCTCCAAAAATATTACAGTTTCTGATGGTAACACCAGTTACAGGCCTTGACCAAGCCACCAATTCCACCACACGGGTTAATGAATTGTTTACCCTAGTTGCATTGGTAACGTTTAATATTGGCATTCTAATGGTTAAGTTTCTGGTAACACCGCCATCAGATGAGCCATCAATAGTTACCCATTGGGCACCTTTGAATGTAATTACCGCATCATTTGCACCATATGCACTGTTGTTGCTAGCCGCAGTTGATGAAATTACTGGATTTGCACCAGCAGCTGGTCTGATAATGATGGTCCTGTTTGAACTCATCTTAGGGAATTCCAATAATGGGGTAATTAAAGTATCTCCTTCACCAGCATATGCACTTGTAATTTCAACCACTATGGGCTGTGCTGGTGGGCTTGCATCATCTACACCATTTGCATTAAGATACTTAAATAAGTTATTGATGGTATTAAATGATCCTACATTAGGGTTGGCAGCCGTTGGAGGTGCCATAACACCATTTACTTGGTAAGTAGCGCCACCTGTTAATGGGCCAAACTGTTTAGGTACATCTAGTGCTCCAACTGAAGTGGTAAAGTTCCTAGGAAGTCCCCTGATATCATTTACTGCAATGGTATTTCTAATACATGCATCTGCCACATGGCCCAAAAACCTTGGGTCAAACGCTGTGGTGCTATCATTTAAAAAAGGAACTTGTCCAAAAAAGGAGATTCCATCCAATTGCTGAGGCACTGTAGGAGGCGCATTTTGGTTGCGCAACTCTTGGATAGAGTTTAACAATACGTTTGGTGCTGCACCAACAATACCAACTAAGTTGTTGCTATTTATCCCTCCTGCAAAATATACATTGGCGTTGTTGTCAGTAAATACGTTCGCACTGTTTCCAAAAGAAATAGCATAAGTATTTGATCTGGCACCGGCAATATTTCTACCTAAAGTATTAGAGAAAATATTGTTTCGGGCAAAAATACCTCTTACGTTATTGCCATAATGTATCGCTGAAGTTAAGAATCCAGCAGTTACGTCTATGTTTGTTTGAGACAAGTGTACTGTATTATTTACCAAATTAAACGCCAATGCTGTTACGTCAGCAGAAGCAGCAGGTCTCTCTATAACAATACCTGCTACACCTGTATATGGTGCTGTGTTTAAAGCTGCATTAGATGGCCCGTAAATTTTAGCAATTAAATTATTGGTAACAGTAAAGTTCCTGTTTGCTCCTGTTAATGCAAAGCGCATTCCAATGGCGTTGGAAACATTAGAGCCTAAATTGTAAATGGTATTACGGGTAATTCGCATATTTTGTGGGTTCACACCAGTTGTTCCATCAAAATTTATACCCACAAAACCACCAAAACCAGTCCTGTGGTTATTGGCAATAATATTGCTATCAATTTCACTATCATCAAGGGCTGTAAAGAACATTCCTGACTGGTTAGCTGCACCACCACCAATATATTGATCCGGAATAGTTCCACCAATGCGATTGAAATTTATTTTATTGCGTTGGTCAGTAATTCCGATAGAAGACCTCCAAAAAATACCATTACGAACTGCTCCGATAAAATTATTCTGAATGATGTTTTCAATATTAGAACCACTTAATGCTGGCTGTCCTCCAGCAGCAGCGCTTGGAATAATTGGAGCTCCAAGATAAATTCCAGCATAGGTATTATTGGTTGTTGAAGAGCCTGGAGAGGCAATATTTCCAATTAAATTACAATTAGAAATTTGTACAAACTGAACCATACTTAATGCCGTAGGAGTTAGCATCACCAAACAAGCAGATGTATTTACGGCTGTACTTGGCAAGCTAAAAGTAATGTTTCTTCCATTATTATTTCCAGCTCCATTTACACGGAATGAGGATACCCCATTTAAACGCAATAGCCCATAATTGTTGGACATGGCGGTACCTAATGCGTTTGTTAAGGTGATGTTAGCAGTAATACCAGGTGCAGTGCTTAATAAAATTCTGCGGGTTTCTGACATGCCATTGTAAGGGATAACCGCTGCAAATGGTGTGGTATCATTACTATAACCAGCAGATATTACCAAATTAATATCACCAGCACCTTGTGTACCAAACGAATTGAGGTAGTTTACAAAATCGCCAACTTGTCTAAACGAACCCACAGTTGGGTTACTCAAAGTTGGAAAACTATTTACCCCATTAATTTGATAAGTTGCCCCACCCACCAAAGCAGAAAAAGCATTGGTTGAATTTTGAGTGAATTCATATGCACCGATTGAATTGGATGTAGTTGAACGGGCATTACCGTTAACATCAGTCGTTAACAATGGACGCCCTAAATTTCCATAGGTAGTTGATGCTCCATTAGAAACACTCAAGTCTAAGTCATTGTTAAACATTGGAAATATTGTTGTACTGTTTTGTTCAGCACCACTGTTTATTGGGAAAAACCTGCGCCATCCACCTAAAGAAGCAAAAGCGGTGGTTGACGTATTTGCTACGTATGCCCAACCAAAATTTGTTGAAATATCATACAAGTTGTTATCTATTAACTCAAAAGGATTGGTTGCCCCTAACATTGATATACCAAATACAGAATATGTTGATGAGGAAGATGTTATTTTACCTTGCCTGTTTGATAATACATTATTTACCAACTGCACACCTCCTGTTACAGATGCTGCAATAGAAATACATGAAGATGAAGTGGCTCCACTTAATGTGTCACCGCTTAAACTAATGCTGTTGTTGTAAATATCAACACCAGCATTTGCTGATGTGCTTTCAATAAGAATACCAGCGGGTAAGTTCACTGAACGAATGCGTGAAATCACATTGTTAGTGATTAAAATCCTAGCATCTTGAGAGTGAATACCTAAATTGATACGAATACCGCAAGCACTGGCACCAGGTGCAGCAGCTCTTATACTCATAATCCTATTACCATTAATTACAATATTGCTATCTATGGCATTTGCTACAGTATGGTTTGATAGTAGAATTCCCGAATAAGCACCAATAACAGAGGTGGTAAAGCTTTCAGTAATAGTATTGTTTTGCACAAGCACGTTAGCTTGATTAGTAAGGTTAATACCTGCATTACCAGCAGATCCACCTATGAATGAACCAGAAGCCCCACCAATTTGATTATTGGTTACTACTAGGCCCAAATCTTGAGAACCAGGATTACCAGAAATACCTCTTGCATATACACCATTTTGTACATTCTGAATATTGCAATTAATAACACTAACATTTGCACTTCGTTTAGCCGCAGATGTAGCATTAGCAGCCCCACCGATATAAACTCCAGCAAAAGTAGTAACGGCACTAATTGGAGTTCCTGACGTCCTGCCAATCAGGTTTACGTTTCTAATAGTAATGGTATTAATGGGAGCTCCTAGAATTGCGTTAGGTATGCTACCAGCTATTAAATCAATAATTCTATGTTGATTAGCAGCAGAGTTTACAGCTGGCAGAAAAGTAATGTTTCTTTGGCCCGGTGAACTTTCCCCGTCAATTGTAAAAAACTGCGTTCCTTCAAATCTAAAAACGGCTCCATTACCGGCTAAAGCTGTGGCATTTGTAATGGTAAAACTTGCCCCCGCATTAGCCCTTAGTGTGATTGGCCTTAGCGGTGAACCGAATGGGATATTTCTTACTGTGATTGGGTTTGCTTCAATACCAGTGTATCCCGTTGTAAGAATAATGTTAATAGCACCTAATGAGGTTGAATCAATACCATTTACACTTAAAGCATACAAAATTCCAGTACTAGCAGTATATGCTCCTGCCGTGTATACAGCACCTGTGCCTGCCAAACTAACAAAAGTGTCCTTCGGGGCCACCAAGTCTGTACCATTGCCATCTACATAATAGTTCATACCAGCCGCAAACTGCAAGTTTTGAGCATGAGCAAGGTTTATGGCCGAAAGTGCCAGAAATAATGCTGTGACAAATAGCTTGTTTTTTAATAAAGTAAAAGAAGTCCTCATATTTAATTTATGTTTAATTTCTGAAAAGTGTATTAATCAAAGTTTAAAAAAAATAATGAAAAATCAAAGTGAATTATTCATTTTTTTTTGTTGGATTTGTTTTCGCTGTGGCCGCTTTGCTTCTTGCCACTTAAAACCTTTAAGCCTTAGCTCCTCAGGTTTAAGCTGTTCAATTGGATAAAAGTTGGCAGTAGGCTTTGTGATAAACCTGGTTGTTGCTATTTTACCATTCATAAATTTGAACTTCATTTCGCTACAATCTATCACATTTACCCCAATATAAGCACTATCTTCTTTCGCATAATAGATACTTTGCCCATTTCCATAAACAAAAATAAAATCTATTTTCCCTTGGTTAAAAAAACCTTTAATATTTTTTCCCCTTACCTGATTAAAGTGTTTGGAATTCTCTTTAGATATTACAAATGCATTGTTGTTGATGTACATAGAATCTAACTTTCTATTGTTTATATAAAAAGTAATGGTGTCTCCCGATATCTGATTTACACCATTCCAAAGCACTGGTTTTTTATACAACACCATGGACGAATCTTGTTTGATATAGACCAAAGAATCACATATCGCCTGGATATCAGATTTGTATATTTTAACCTGAGCATAAGCTTTAATGAAATCTTTCTTTTGTTTGCCATACTGTTTAAAGGTAAGTATGCTATCAGCAGAGATAGTAATTGTATCATTATCCATCATACTCACTACCATTGCTTCGTTGGTAACATAACTTCTCTTTTCTTTTCCGAATAGCTCAGCAACATTACCAAATACGTTACTTTTATTTACCGTGTCTATTATCACTACACGACCAAGTGCTTTGCTATAGCTGAGCTTCCTGTTGTAATAAATGGTGTCGGCTATTAAGGTATTCTCATCACTTTTAACCTTCGCCCTATTTAATAAAACACCAGATTGCTTTTCTGTATTGTAGGTGCCTGCTGTGCAATAAACACTATCTGTTGATGAACCGATAATGGTATTTCCAGTGAACGTTGCTATCTTATTATTGGTATTATACTTAAGACTATCACCAGTTAACTCAAACTCGGGATTAACCAGTTTTACCTGTTTAATAAAAAACAGCTCTTTGCTTGATGTAAAATAGTATCCGAATTTACTAGTAAGTACATTCTGATCGCTAACCAGCCTGCCTCCTGTTGAATAACTTACCCTATTTTTTGCCAAATCAAAAACCAATTCATTAGCAGTTAGCGTGGCCGATTCATCAACCATACTAACATTGCGTTGCAAGGTAGCTACACGGTTATTGCCGTCATATTTTAGGAAGTCGCCATAAAACGTAACGCTATCTTGGTGGTTAATTCGCACATGTCCATAAGCTTCTACAAAGTTTGTTTCATCAATTAAATAGGCGCTGTCACAATACATCCGTGTGTTATTTTGTTTTAACGCCACATCACCAATTAATTTCTTTAGCTTACCCCCATTTCGTTCCGCAAGTTCAAAAGTATTTGCATTAACAATTTGAATTTGCTTTCCTTGCCCAAAACAAAAGTTGCTGGCCATAATCAATAGGCACAACAGTATATGCAGCTTATTTTTCATTGAGGTTCCAAAACTAAGCAATTATAGTAATTTTGAACCATGAATGTTGCTAAGGAGCTACTTAAATTTGTAGAACAGATACAAGCTAAACATGCTCGGTTTATTGTTGCAGTAAGCGGTGGTAGAGATTCTATGGCATTGCTACACGCTTGCTCATCTATGCAGCTTGATGTGGTAGTTGCACATTGTAATTTTGGATTAAGGGGGAATGAGAGCAATGCTGATATGAAATTGGTTGAGACATTCTGCACCAATTACCATATTCCCTTTGAGTCGACTACTTTTAACACCAAAGAAAAAAGCTTAACAACGGGTAAATCTATACAGGAAACTGCCCGCCAATTGCGGTATGATTGGTTTGAAAAATTGAGGCTGGAAAAACAGGCTGACTTTGTGCTCACAGCGCACCATGGCAATGATTTAATAGAAACATTCCTTTTCCATGCTTGCCGTGGTGCTGGACTAAATGGACTTAGCAGCATTCCGCTTAAAAATGATTTCATTTTAAGGCCCTTGCTATCAGTTAAACAATCTGATATTGAGGAGTACGTCTTAAAACACCAGATTCCCTTCAGGCAAGATGCGTCCAATGATTCAATAGACTACACTAGAAACTTTATCCGTCACAAAATCATACCATTACTAAGTGACGTTAACCAACAGGCTGAGGGCAACCTTATTGATGCTATCCACCACATTAAGGAGGCTGCAATTTTAGTTGAAGAAAAAATAAATGACCTTAAGCTGGTACTAACATCATTTAGCAACAACTCTCTTTGCATCAAGCATCATCAACTCACACAACTGCCTTATGCGAAAACCTTATTGCACCATTGGCTAAAACCATATGGATTCAGTGCAACCTGTTTAATGGAAGCATCGGAAACGCAGCAAACGACTGGGCGCATTTGGTTAAGCGAGCGCTACCAAATGTTATACAATCGTGGCGAGTTACTCATTGCTGAAATAAAAAATGATAAACAAAGTCCTTTATGTATTGATCAAGCCGTAAATACTCAATTGTTGTGGAAGGATAAAATTATTGATGTTGAATTTTTAACAATGCCTCCTAGTAATTATGAGCATGGTGTTATTTATATGGATGTTACTCATGTAAATCTTCCTTTCATCATACGAACATGGGAATACGGTGATGCTTTTACTCCATTAGGGATGACCTCATCCAAAAAAGTAAGTGATTTTTTTATTGATGAAAAAATTGGATTAACCGAGAAACACAACATCCCTATTTTATGCGCGGATAACCAGATTATGGCCATTATTCCATATAGGATTGACCACCATTACCGGATACAAGAATCAACCACGCGCATTATGCGCATCTCATTTCAATAATCATCAAAAAAAAAGGAGGCTAATGCCTCCTTTTTTACTATTGAATTGTTACTTTATGTGTAATAATTTTACCTTGATGCGTAATTTGTAAGAGGTAAATCCCCTTATCTAAATCAGCAGTCTTAATCTCATGCCCACTCACTATTCCATTCGATTCTGTATTGGTATAAACCTGAGCTCCTAAAACATTGTATAAGGAAATTTTCACTTCTCCTGTCAGGTTGTTTTTCAAGTTTAGCTTGAATGTTCCGTTGTTCGGGTTTGGATAAACACTTAACTGAGTGTTGCTTTTTGCAATATTTGACAATCCACTTCTAAAATCAACAAAAACACTGCGTCTCATTTCTCTGGCAACATTTCCCGAAGGATCGGTTACATTGTACTTCACTTCTTTCCATCCGCGAACCCCGCCATAAAACTTGCCATTGGCTTTTTCTAAAGTTGAAGTAGTTTTTAACAGAAGTTTTAGTTCCGCGTCAGAATAGTAATTATCAATTAACTTCACCCCAGGATCATTCAAGGTGTCCATGTAAGCCAACTCAAATGGGCTTGCTCCAAGTACTTCAATACGTGGTGCAATTTTATCTACCACATTTATTTTTCTTACTACTGAGGTTTGATTACCTGCTCCATCTCTAACAGTGTAAGTAAGTTGGTACTCTCCTATTTTGTTATAGTCAACAGTACCTGTTTCAAATGCAAGTAAACTTTCGTTGCTGTAGAAGTTATCGAAATAGAATGTTTTAGGATCATTAAATCCTTCGAAAACGTTTACTTCAACTGGATTTGGTCCTAACAAGGTTACGTTAGGTGGAATAACGTCCTGCACGTTAACTTGTACAAATAAAGGAGGAGCGCAATTGCCACTTGGGTCACACAAATTGTAAATTAAATTGTAGCTTCCCGGCACTGAAGTATTCACAGAGCCTGTTCTTGTAAATATCAATTGATTTACATCCTTGTAATACTTGTCTTCTCTTACAATCTGCTCATCCTGATAAGGCGTAGCAACCTGATGTGTAATAACCTGAGAATTGGGATCCAAAGTTCCTAAAGTAGGCGGGGTAATATCTCTTACGGCTATTTTTTGTACAACGCTGTCTACGAACCCGAATTGATCAACAACTGAATAAACAACCCTGTAATCTCCAATTACTTTGGTATTTACAGTACCTGTTTTAGTGATTTTATCTGAAGGTATTGGATTACCCAAATTATCAACTGCCGTAGGAGTTGGAGAAGTATAACTGCCATCTGGAGCACTCACAAATATAGAATCTGGGCCATTTAATGTAATTTTAGGACCTGTTCTATTAACCTCTACTTGAATCAAACGAGTAACCGTATCGCTGACAAGTCCGTATAGGTCTTTAACAAAATACTTCGCAGTATAAAAGCCAGTTACTCCAATATTCACATCTGTTATACGTTCATAGCGGGCACTGATATCACCTTCACGGTTATCAAAAGCCGTTACACCAGGATCAACAAAACTTTTGTTTAATTCAACACGCAGCAAGGCTGGCCCCTTAAGTTGTATTGTAGGCTTAACAGTATCCAAACCTATTTCTACTCCGTAATCTTCAAAACAACCAGACGTTGACCTATCAGGCGTTAATGTAGAATTCCCTTCTGATACACCAATGCGCAAACGTGTAACCCTTCCTGGAGTAATGTCATTCGGGATTCTAATAGTAGAAACTCCAGTTATCGTCTTGGCATTTGATTCGTTCATAATCAATTCCCCATCATCCAAAAAGTCTCCATCTAAATTAAAATCAATCCAAGCCTTTCTGTCCATTGAAGAGTTGGCTGTTAGCCTAGAAACCTGAAGAGGGTAATCTACCCCACGAAACAAAAGTCCTGTCCATCTCACAAACAAGGTGTCGTATACTGGCGTTTTAAGGCCCGTGGCAGTATCAACATTGGCAAAACGAACACGGCTAATACCTATATCGTTTCCTGAAGCAATTGGCCATTCCGTATTTGGTGAACTATATGCCAAAACACTTAGAAAAAATTCTTTCGTTGCAGAATCTACACCAAGAGCATTGGTGGCTCTTAATTTTACGGTATAAAACCCTCTTGCGGTTAAATTAAACACAGGATTCTGACTGGTAGCACTAGTTCCTTGTCTAAATATTACATTATTAGGAGTAATTGTCCATAACCACTGAGTGGCACCATTACTGGTTCTATCTTGCAGTGTAAACAAATCAGTAGTAAATCCGGCTGGACGAGGACTGGTAAAATTAACTGCAGGTAAAGTAGAGATAGGAAGAATAACAATACGTTTGCAAAACATATTGGTACCCTTGCAATTGGTAACCCATAAACAAATGTTTCTGCTTATTGGTGCTACGGTTGTAAAAGTAAAGTTTGCGCCATTTGGCAATTGGTAGTCATTGGTTGAACCAGCGCCATCTTGGTCCCATGCGTAAAATAAATTACCTGAACCTGTAGTTTGATTAACATACTGCACATTATAACCCGAAAACACGGTGTCTGGGCAAGTAAATCTGGCATTAGGAACACTATAATTAGCAGGCACAGAAGTCCAGCGAAATACAAAACCAGAATCACCTGGGCCACTATTACCAGCTCCTACGTTAAATTTAAACCATAAAACCCCGGAATTGGCTACTATGTTCCTTTGGGCCTGAGTTAAGGCATTACTTGCTACTGACAACGTTGCAATGATTGGACCATTTGCTCCACCGTCCCTGAAAACGATATTATCAGTGGGTCTTAAATCCAAATACTCTATAAACAAGCTTACCTGAGATGCACATGGGTCTATTCTGTACTTACAGTCGCCCATAATATTTGAAAAGTACTGTTGGTTAGGCCCTCCATTATCATATACATAACCATTAGCTTCAAAAGAGACTGTATCCTGAGGTCCAGCGCATGAATTTGTTCCCCCGATTATTTGAATATAATCTTTTCTACAAACAGAGTCTGAACCAACGTTGTTGGTAACCTTCAAACAAATGTCATAAACGCCTGGGTCGCGCACTTGCAACAAGGGCTGCTTAAGCGTATTGTTAGGAATACCGCTTGGAGTAATGAACTGATTTGGCCCAGTAAGGCAATTTGCCCTACAAGGAGGATTTAATGTCCATTGCCATTGAGTTGGACCATTTTGGCTTAAATCATACAATGGTACCCATTCTGATAAACCCATAATCTGCTTATCAATATAAAAACTCGCAACTGGTTTTTTAGTTGGTATACCCACATAAATTTTCTTGATAATAGAATCAGATCCTGTCCTATTGCGCACAACCAATTTAATAAAATATGTTCCAGTATCAGTGAATGTGTACCTAAAATGTCTGCTCGCACCAGATTGCACAGCTGTAAACAATCCAAATCCTGGTACGGTCACAGGGGCGTCAAGCCTTGGATTAATATCCCAATAATTGGCACTGTCATTGGTTGATGTATTGACAAAAGTATATTGACTGTTTCTCCAAACAGTATCAATACCAAAGTCATAAGCAAAATTTGCTATTGGAGGTATAGCAAAATTTTGGGCTTTTAACCGCGCACCTGAAAGAAGCAAAAACACAAATGCACTAAGATAAAGTAGTTTTCTTTTCATATTTATGGAAATAAGTAACAGCTAATTTAGGATATTTTTTTTATTTAAACAATTTTATTTAAAGTTTTGATTCACCAAAAAGTCATAATCGTCTAAAGTTCTTAGAAAAGCTAATAAATCAGCCTTTTCCTCTTTAGTCAATTTAAGCCCGCCATCTCTAAAATGTTTTCTAATCACTTCGTCAGTAGTGGGACTATCTTTAGTACCCGAATTGTAAAACTCAATGACCTCCTCTAATGTAGCAAATCTGCCATCATTCATGTAAGGTGCTGTAAAGGATAAGTTACGTAATGAAGGTGTCTTAAATAACCCCATATGCAATGGGTTTCCAGTTATGGCACCCAACCCTTTGCCTTCAACAATAGAATCTAATCCATTATTGCGCATACTAAAATCAGTAAACAGCGGGCTCACAACATGGCAATGGAAACAGTCGCCCTTGGCTTCAGAACTGTATATCTCAAAACCTCTAAGCTCTTGTTCAGTAAGTTGGTCTTCAAAACGAAGGTATTTATCAAACTTTGAATCACCCGAAATCAGTGTTCTTTCAAATTGAGCAATGGCTTGCATCATGCGTTTGGTTGTTATGGAGTCAGAACCAAAAGCTTTTTTGAATAATTTCGGATACTCTGGGTCAGCCCTCAACTCTGTTATCAACTCCCCTAAATCTTGGTTCATCTCAAGCGGGTCTCCAATTGGACCCAATACCTGATCTTCAAGTGTAGCTTTTCGCCCATCCCAAAAAAAACGATGAGGAGTTTGGTTAAACATTTCCGCCCAACCCAAATTAAACAGTGGCATGGCATTTCTTGTACCTACCCTGCCTTCCACACCAATGCTAAATCGTTTATCGTCAGCAAAAGCCCTGGATTGAAGGTGGCAGGAAGCACAAGCAATTGTATTGGTAGCTGATAATAATGAATCAAAAAAGAGCTTTTTGCCCAATGCCACACCCTCAACCGTTAATGGATTATCGGCTGGCATAGTTAACCTTGGCCATACTCGGAAATAACCATTTCTTTTAATGGTTGGGTAACTCAATTCGTAAGGGGTTGCTTTAAACGCGCTATCTTGTTTGCTCGAATCAGGCACCAATACTGGAGGGGTAACCTCTGCTTCCCTACAGGATACAAAACCTGATAAACATGATAAGATAACCAGTATAGTAAAGAGTGATTTCATGACTATTTTGCTGCGGTTATTTTAAAACAACCTATTTGTAAATTGTCTCTTAGTAGAGGTGCTCCTGCGTAGGTAGCAGTATGCATATCATCTGTTGCACTATTCAATTTATAATTGTGAGGCGAAGAGAATATATCTGCAAGATTAAACTCTGTGCTTAAGTTAATAGTAGCCCCTGCGGCCTTGAATGGACTTAAATCAAACTCTATTTTAGGTAAATTTTGGTTCCCCCCCAAATCAAATGTTAAAGAGTTATTACCATTGTAACGACCGCTAAGTCTAAAAAACACGTATCCCGTAGCCCAGGTCCAATACATGCCATAACTAGGGTCCAAATCACCTGTATTGGTACCCGAAAAATTCTCCGTACTATCTACTCCCAATAAAAAACTCAACTTTACATAATTACCTGCCGGAACATTGTTCAGCGATATATTGTGTTTAGCAGGCACTACTAAATCTACCAGATTGTAATTACCTAAATTAACCCAATTACCAGCAGTATTTTGCAGACTTACATTTGAAATATAATATTTGAATTTGCTAAAGTTTACGGTATCGTTTTGTGGTGTTACATAATCTTTACCAAGCAAAAGCTCTGCTGCATTAAACTTGTGGGCAAGTGATATTGATAGCGTTCCATTCTGGGTAAATTTTAATCCGGAGTAAGTTTCATCTACTGGATCTGGATCATTACCATCGTCTTTGCAAGCAGAAAAAATGGTGGAAAGAATGCAAATTGTTAAGAATATTTTTTTCATAGCGGGTATTAACAATCCAAATTTAGTTATTTGCGGCAGAATATTTATCTTAAAATTTACTTTATGGCAAGTTTTGATATTGTAAATAAAATTGATTTACAAAAAGTTGACAATGCGGTGAATACTGCAATCAAAGAATTAGTTAATCGTTATGATTTGCGCACGGAGGAGTGCGAAATCGAATTGGACAAAAAAACCAAACGCATAAAAATACAGGCGAAGCAAGAAATGGCCTTGCAAAGTGTGGTAGATATTATTTTAAGTAAGTTTACAAAACAGGGCATCGACCCTAGAATTATTGATTTAAGCACCAAACCACACCCAAGTGGCAGGGTTGTTCTACAAGAATTACCTATTAAAGAGGGACTAGATAAAGAAGCAGGGAAAAAGATTGTAAGTTTTATTAAAGATGCTAAGTTAAAAGTGCAAGCCAGCATCATGGATGACCAAGTTCGGGTTACCAGTAAAAGCATTGACGAATTGCAAGAAACAATGGGCAAACTTCGTGCTCATGATTTTGAAGTGCCTTTACAGTTTGACAATTTACGAAGTTAATTGGGGCAATAACTTACTTATATAGTTTAAGCACAGTTTTCTTATAATCAATGATGGCATTATATTTCATGAGAAAATCGCTGCCTAGCACACCATCTATCTCAGGCAGTTCGAGGTTTTTGTAGGTTAAATTTACATGGCCTATTTCCAGTACTGCTACACGTAGTTTCTTAATAGTTAATTTATTGAATTGAAGATTTTTAACAACAGCTTCCTGTGTTTCCATTTCACTTACACCCAAACCTACTGATTTACCTTCGTTTGACTTAAGCTGCCCACTGGTGATGTATTGAAGGACTTTTTCCTTGTCAAATACCGTTTTACTAGCTCCTGTATCTAAAAGAAGGCGGCAAGGTTTATTTGCAATTTTAAGGGATACAAACAAGTGGTAATTTTTCTTTTCAATTTCACAGATTTCTAGCTTTATGGTGTGTTTCATTGTTTGATTGGTATATCATAAAAACAGAGGCGCTTTATACCAAACGCCTCTGTTTTAGATTGCATATTATGGGAATTGAATTACAAAGCTCCAATTTCTTTTAATACACTATTCATGCTGCGTACAGCATCAGCGCTTTTAGCAAACAGGGCTTTTTCTTCATCATTTAATTCGTAGTCAACAATAGTTTCCCAACCATTTTTACCAATAGTAACTGGCACTCCTAAGCAAATATCGGATTGTCCATATTCACCATCAAGGCTTACACAGCAAGGCATTATTCTTTTTTGATCGCGAACAATACTTTCCACTAAAAGTGCACTTGCAGCTCCTGGCGCATACCAAGCAGAAGTACCTAATAGCTTGGTTAAGGTTGCTCCACCAACCATGGTAGCATCACTTATTTCCTTTAGTTGTTCTGCTGATAGTTTATTTGAAACTGGAACTCCATTTAAAGTGGCTAATCTTGTTAATGGAATCATGGTTGTATCGCCATGGCCTCCAATAACTGTTCCTTGAATATCGGCAGTTGGTTGCCCTAAGGCTAAACCTAAATATCCTTTAAACCTTGCACTATCTAGCAACCCACCCATACCAATAATTCTGTTTTTAGGCAAACCGCTGGCTTTAAGAGCCAAATAAGTCATGGTATCCATAGGATTAGAAACAACAACTATAATGGCATTAGGAGAATGCTTTAGTACATTTTCAGTAACCGATTTTACGATATTGGCATTGGTGCCAATCAACTCCTCTCTGGTCATTCCAGGTTTACGAGGGATACCTGAAGTAATCACTACCACATCAGAACCTGCGGTTTTGCTGTAGTCATTTGTTGTTCCCGAAACACGGGTTTTCATACCCAACAACGAAGTGGTTTGATAAATGTCCAACGCTTTACCTTCAGCAAAACCTTCTTTCACATCTAATAACACTACTTCGTCTGCCAACTCGCGGTAAGCAATAACATCCGCGGTTGTAGCTCCTACGGCACCTGCACCGATAACTGATACTTTTGTCATTTTATTTAGTTGATATTTTGTTGTTAAACCATTTTAAAGTGGCACGAAAATAAGCCTGTAATTCTCAATGGAAAATATTTTTTTCCATATTTTATACTCAAACTTGCATTTGTTTGACATCAGCAGCAATCACAAGCCTGCCAAGCGTTTTTTCCTTAATATAATCAATAGTTACCCCTGGTGCGTATTCCAGTAGTTTAAATCCTTCCTCTGTAATATCAAAAACACCCAATTCGGTAACCACCTTTTTTACGCAGCGCAGCCCAGTAATGGGCAAGGTACATTTAGCAAGCAACTTGCTTTCGCCAGCTTTGTTTACATGTTGCATGGCTACAATGATATTTTTTGCAGAGGCCACCAAATCCATGGCACCTCCCATACCTTTAACCATTTTACCGGGTATCTTCCAATTTGCGATATCCCCATTATCGGCAATTTCCATGGCACCAAGCACGGTAAGGTCTACCCTGCCGCTTCGTATCATTCCAAAACTCATTGCACTATCAAAAAAACTTGATCCTTTTTTGGTGGTTACTGTTTGTTTTCCGGCATTGATTAAATCTGCATCTACCTCATCAGGGTAAGGAAATGGGCCAATCCCAAGCAACCCATTTTCTGATTGTAAGATTACTTCTATGTTTTCAGGAACATAATTGGCAACCAAGGTAGGTATGCCAATGCCAAGGTTAACGTAATAACCATCTTTTAATTCTTGTGCAATACGTTTTGCTATTCCAAATTTATCTAGCATATATGTTATATTTTTATTTTTTTTGATAGGTTTTGAGACGGTTGTTCAACCAACTTATAGAATATCCATGCAAACATCATAGACAAGGCCAAGGCGCATAATACCAATACCATTCTAATCCATTCATTTTCTTTTACCCAAGAGACATACATGGTAAAGAACAGAAAATTTCCACCAACCAATCCATGGGTTAGGTATAGAGAATAGGAAAACTTCCCAGCCATACTTCCGATTATGCTTTGCCTATTAGCAAAGGCAATAATTAAAGATGTTGCCAGTGTTACCAGTGGAATGCTGATATTATTTAAAGGAAACTGAAAATGAGCTATAACGGCAAACAAAACCGCTATTAGCCCATAAATTATTCTGTTGATTTGATTTGTTCTATACCAAAAAGCACTTATGCCTAATAAAAAAAGCGAGGCATAGGAGGTTAAAAATCGGTTATCTGTGTATAATAAGTAAGGGGCTAAAAACAATGTTGCCGTTAACCCCTTGACCCATAAATTTTTATGGTTAAAACCTACAAAAGCTATCGCTATAAAAAGGTAGAATTGAAACTCAATAGCTAGTGTCCAGAAAATCTCATTAATCCAAGCGTAGCCTAAAAATTGGGGCAAGTAAAAGAAATGGCTAATTACCTGTAACCAATTAATATCAACATGATAGGACCATAACCACCCGTTAAATTTCCAATTGAGCAATATGAGAAAAATGGTAATAATATAGGGAGGCTCAATTCTTACCCATCTTTTTTTAATAAAACCCCATACTTTTTTTAGCTCGTAGTTGCCATTGTGCAAAGAGTATGGAATTACAAACCCTGAGATTACAAAAAACACCTCAACACCAAGCCATCCATATTTTCCAGATAATTTTAGCCAGTTTGTATCTGGCAAATAATTTCCATAGTAGGAACTGTTTGTACTGAAATGAAATACACAAACCATCATTGCCGCTATACCCCGCAGTATATCTACGGTTGGCAGGTGAGTTGATTTGGTGATTGTACTCATGCGTTTGCTCTAGGAGTAGTTGTAATTTGTTCTATGCGTTTTTCATAATTTACTCCTTTAAATATTCTATTTACAAAAATACCAGGTGTATGTATGGCATCCGGATCTAATTCTCCAGCAGGCACCAACTCTTCCACCTCGGCAATGGTAATTTTACCAGCCATAGCCATTAAAGGATTAAGATTGCGAGATGTTGCTCTAAAAATTAAGTTTCCGTGGGTATCACCTTTCCAGGCTTTAACAATGGCAAAATCGCTTTTAAATGCATATTCCATTAAGTATTGTTTGCCATCAAACTCTCTGATTTCCTTACCATCGGCCACCTCTGTGCCAACCCCTGCGGGAGTAAAAATTGCAGGCATGCCATAGCCCGTAGCTAAACATCTTGTAGCTAATGAACCTTGTGGGATTAACTCTACTTCAAGTTCCCCACTTAACAATTGCCTTTCGAACTCGGCATTTTCACCTACGTAACTGGCTATCATTTTTTTCACCTGTTTGGTCTTTAGCATCAAGCCTATGCCAAAGTCATCAACACCGGCATTGTTGCTTATACAAGTTAGGTTTTTAACCCCTTTCTTAACTAACGCGGTAATGGAGTTTTCAGGTATTCCACAAAGCCCAAAACCACCTAACATCACTGTTGCATGATCTGGAATGTCTTTGATGGCTTCATCAGCATTTTCTACTACTTTATGTAACATTGAATTGTTATTATTACGTTTAACTAATCTCCTATTGTTGCACTTAAACCTTCATCAAGCAAGGCTTGACACATGGCTACTAAATCGGCCCTTGCACCTGTTTTAACGGTTGCCTTGCCTTTTGTATGAACAATTAATGCGCATTGTTCCGCTTGTAATTCATCATGCTTGCAAATTCTTACCAAACAATCAATCACATGGTCAAATGTATTTACATCATCGTTATACAAAAGCAGTTTACGCCTGTCGGTAACTTCGTCAAGCACTTCAACCAGCTCTTCTTCAATAAAATGTTCTTTCATTGCATTAAACATTTACTTGCGTGGGTTTTTTATTGAAACTAAACTTATTCTCGTTGCCTTGCAGCAACCTTTTAATATTAGCCCTATGTGTGTAAGTTACCAATAATCCCACAACGCTGCAAAAATACACTAAATTCATCTCCTGCCAATGATGAATTAATCCAGCAATTAGTGGGCTAAATAATCCTGATAAAATAGACCCCAATGAAATGAATTTGGTTATTGCGACTATGATGATAAAGAGCACGAAACAACTGATAGCAAGCCGCCAGTCCATTCCACCAACCACACCAATTAAAGTGGCAATTCCCTTGCCCCCTTTAAATCCTGCAAAAACAGGATAAATATGCCCCAGCACGGCACAAGCACCAAAAAGCATCTTAAACTCTAATAGGTAAGGCGAATGAGCAAGCATGCCCTGCCAAAATACGATATTTGCAGCTACAAATCCTTTTAAAAAATCAATAAATAGTACGCTAAATCCAGCAGTTTTACCTAACGTTCTAAGGGTATTTGTTGCTCCAGCATTGCCGCTTCCATGTTCGCGCACGTCTATGCCAAAAAAAGCCTTCCCAATCCAAACACTGCTTGGTATTGAGCCTAGTAGGTAGGCTGCAATACAAGCTAATGGAATAAAAATTGTTTGTGTCATGTTCTTATTTTTTTGTTGATGCTTTTAAAAATGCAATTTTTGCAGATGGGTTTGCCAAGCGCAGTTTATAATCATCTTTTTTAGAAATTTTGTCGCTATTGTCCTTAATCAATTTATTATAAACAGGGTCGGAACTAACAGTGTACATAATACCTTTTTGAAACTTAAAGTAATACCAACTGCCCATAACACTTTGTATAAACAAAGTATAATCATCACCGCTTCTGCGCTTCACAATTTCTAATTTGCCTTTTACCTTTCTTTCCAGTTTAAACTTATCAAATGAATTGATGCCTATATCTCCAATGGATTGAAATGAGCGGGTGGCCTGATTCCATTTCAACCGCAACTCTGAGATAAAAATAGTTTTCTCCAAATCGTTGATCAACCTAATGCTATTATCTTCTTCCAACTCTTCAACTACCTTCTTGATATTTTTTTCCTCTACCAATTCGGACAATGCTTTACCCATAAATGCAACATCCAGCTTGGGTTGTTCTGCCGAAATGGATTGATCGGATAATGTATCAAACATTATCCGAAGTGCCGGTTGCGGGAAAGGGAAATTAAGCAACATCACGATGTTCATATTAAAAGAGGTGTCGTTTAATGAATAAACCGCATTCCCTGCATTGCTCAATTCGAACTTAGTTGTTTCAAAACCTAAGTTGAAACGACCTTCTCCATAAACTGTTTTTTTGCCTTCGTTTAAGCTTAAGAAATTGCCTTTGTAAGCGTTTTCGAATAACTTCTTATAACTACCGAGTTTGAATTCTTTTACTTTCTCATCATAAAACAGGGTTCCCTCTACTTTTAACAATTCAGGATCGCTTTGGTTGCGTTTTCTGCTAAAAAACAATGAATACACATGGGCTGAGTCATTACTTACATTAAATCCATTGCTTACTGTTTGCAGGTTTAAGTTTTTACTTGGAGATTTTACATTGATATAAACAGAGTCAGGATTTACCACTGCACTATTTCTAAACCAATCTGTTTTGGGCATTGGCAAATTATGAATAGGCAGAAAATACCCATCATACTCTAGGTTTTTAATGATAGACAACAATACAACCCTACCCCTAAATTGTATTTTGGGGCCTACAAAGAAATTTACAGTATCTGGTATTTCAGATTTAGCAGTGAGTTGGTGAATTTTAGTAATGTTAATTTCGCTGAGCAAAAAGGTCTGCTTATTTTTTTTCTTATCTACATACTCATACCTACCAGTACCCGCAATATTAAACTTCCCGTTTATTTTTAATGCTACACTATCTATATAGTGAAATTTATTCACCGTATCCGCTTTAATAATGGCTTTGTTTAACACATCCATATCAGCATTTGGGCGAATGGTAACTTTATTGCTATCTGGAAAAACATGTGCATCACCTACTGCTATAAATGGCACCTTTTTAGCATACATGGTAAAATCCTTAATTGCCAAGGTTGTTATTGCAGTATTAAACATTAATGAATCTTGGGTTTGATGTGTTGAAACCAAATAGGTGCTGGCATTGTCAGGGTTAGCCGATTTGAAGTCTATGGTTTTAGGATCCATTCGCCAAAAAAATTCATCAAAAGAACCCGCATACAAATTGGTGTTAAAATAGGTATTGATGCCCTTTGTGTTAAACTTAAAATCTCCTAGTCTATTTTCAAGATCTACCCTAGCCTTGACAGAAGCCGAAGCAAACGCAAACTTTTTGGCATCGTACAAATCGAATAGCTTAAATATGGCGTCATCACTAAGAATTTGATCTGGTTGAAGCCAGAAGTCTTTTGAAGATAGCTGTGCCTCCTGAATATCTATATCTCCATAAGCATGCATACTATTTGGTGTATAAATAATGGTTCCATTTAGCTTTGCTCGGTTAGCACTAAAACTAATTGGGTCGTTTGTGCTTGAAATGAGCATGGTATCATTATATGGAATCCAGTGATTATAGGTGTTAATGGCAACCACGTCTGGATAGATGTCATTTCGGATATTATTAAAATTCTGACATTTGGCATTTAACGAATCAAGCAACATAACAAACTGGTTTGATTTGGAAATAGAAGCAAGGTATCTTAGTTCTCCATTTCCAAAAAAGCCTTCATCACTTAGAGCCAGATCAATAAATCCACGTCCTTTTCCACCATACATTGGATAACCAGCTTCCGTACGTTTTAATTTAAATCCCAATGATTTATCCGGTTGGAGGTTCAATGCGTACTTAAGATCGGGGATAATGCCTCCAGACACAAGTGTCCCTGCTAACGACATCTTCTCCAAATCAAGCTCATTCAAACTATCCATGGTGAAGGGTTCAACATCAAAATAAAAACGATTCCTATTATAAACACCTTGTTGTGTTTCTGGTTTATCGTAATAAACCTTTGAACCAACATCTGATTTAAAAATTGGATACCCTGGAAATTTTTTCCTTCCACTTTTATTAAATGGATGATCGATAGCTAAATCTCCATAAATATTCTGAAGAGCACTTTTAATTGGCAAATCAACACCTAGTTTTTCATCTCGATAAAGAAATTTCATCGAATCCACATTGTTTAACCTCACTTTAAAAGCAGCGTAATCAAATGAGAATCCATTTCCGTAAAAATCTGCCTTACCAGCACGTAACTTGCCAGAAAAATCCATATTCCGATTTTTCTTTAAGGTAACCAATTGGCCTCTTGGTATAATGTACACATTTTGTGAATCGCTAAAATAAAACTGTGGTACTCCTTGAATCTGCAAATCGTTATTGATTAAACTGATACTTGCATTTGGATATCTCTTAATGATGGATTGAAAAGTGATGGCATCATAATCTGTTGTACCCATATGTGAATTTACATAATCGCGCAACTTTCTTTTTACTGTTACATAATCTCGTTTCTCGTCATAAATTACAAAGCCGTTGTCGTTTAACACAATCATCATTTGACGCAGCGAACTAATATCACTTCTGTAGGTTGCAGCATAATCTTCTAGCTTGAAACCGTTTATGTTATTCTTTTCACAGTAGAGCTTAATTCTTTGTAATGGATTGTACGCCAACATGCCTTGCATGCGTTCATACCTAATATCTCGGAAATAATTTACGGATTCAAAACGGGCGGGCTCATCATCGTTAATCATATCAACATCAATAGCCGGGTTATTCAAATCCCATTTTATTTCATCGCAATAAAATTCTACTTTGTGGTAACTGTCGTAAAAAGGGGTACTGCCAATTCCTTGTTTTTTATCTCTAAACAGTGAAATATATTCATTTTCTATTCTGTATGAAAACTCTAGTTGTGGATGATAAATAGAATCTTTCTCCAAATAAATTGAAATAGCTGCCTTTTGGGTAGCAAGCCTATCTCCACGGAGTATCATCTCGTTGGCAGAAACCTTAAGAACGGGTTTGTTTTTAAACAAAAAAACCAAGTCAGCAGTTGATGAGTCTCCCCCTTTGCAGATGATCTCATCTCCACGCATACCAATACCTCCTGTGTATTTTCCTCTGCCAAAACTGAGTTGGTTAAAGTTTTTAATATATGAATTAAACCTAGGGTAAGATGATTTATTTCCTTGAGACTTTGCCATTGCTTTATCTTCCAAACTTCCATAAAGTGGAGTAGCCAATAAGCCTTTGTAGTAAAAAAGTGCAGAATCAGCCACAAGAGAGCCATCTGATAGGTTGAGTATATACTTTCTCAATTGGCAATATACTTTGTTGCTATCCAATCCAACTCTGGTAAAATCTACTTTGCCCCCATTACCAAGCCAACTGTTGCTTGCGGCATCATAAGTACCGGAGGTTTGATACACTTCTAGTGTATCTCCCGGAGTTATCCCAAATAAATCTGTGGTTTTAAATATAAATAAAGGGGTTGTTTTACTGCTGAAATCAACGTCAAGGTTATTGGCGAGCCATTTGATACCGGCCGTTTGATATAGTGTTTTGTCATATAAAACATTTCTTGAGATTTGAAGAAACCCATAACACTCATCCTTACCTTGTTCAAAAGCTTTTTCAGCTGCTTTATGCCAATTATCCAGTTTGGACGTAAGACCATTGACAACAAGCCCGTTTATAGCGTTAAAGTAGTTTTCAAAGTGCGGTGAAGGCTGGTAATTTAAGTTAAGCATTTGGTTGGTAAGCTTAATCATCTGCACTTTTTGTTTGTTATTAAACCTCCCACCATTGTAGTAACTCACAAATTCCGCTACAGCGTCTTTTGCTGCATTGCTACCACTTTTGTCAAAGTAATCGTCTATATCATTTGGATACTGTAATAAATCAAAGCTAAAACTGCGTTGTGCCTGAGTAGTATAACTAAGCAATACAGCCAAAAGAATAAGCAGATTTTTTTTCATACTTGCTTTATAACGAAATCAGGAAGCAATTTAACATTTTGCCATTGCCATAAGCGTAGATTTTTCTTAAAAATGAGAATCCAATAACATTGGTCAATTTTTACTTCATGGCCTTTACAATGTCCACAAAACTCCTGCTTGATAAAGCAGCTCCTCCAACCAGAGCCCCATCAATATCAGGAGCTGCAAATAATTCTGCAGCATTTTCTGGTTTAACACTTCCTCCATATTGAATGGTGATATTATTTGCAATTGCTGCTCCGTATTGCTCGGTAATAAGACCTCTTATGAAGGCGTGAACTTCCTGAGCCTGCGCTGTTGAAGCCGTTTTCCCAGTTCCGATGGCCCAAACAGGCTCATAAGCAATAACCACATGAACAAATTGTTCAGCAGATAAATGAAACAATCCTTCCTTGATTTGCGTGCTTAATACGGCAAAGTGAGCATTGCTTTCTCGTTCTTCTAGGGTTTCACCGCAACAATAGATTGGGGTAAGGTTGTGCGTTAATGCTGCATCTACTTTTCGGGCAAGCCAGTCATTGTGTTCATTAAAATACTGCCTGCGCTCGCTGTGTCCAATAATAACAAATTGTGCGCCACAACTTTTAATCATTGCAGCACTTACTTCTCCTGTGTATGCACCACTCTCATGGTTGCTGCAATTCTGAGCTCCGCTAAACATATTGGTTTGGCTTGTTACCATCCTGCTTATTGCATTGATATGAACAAATGGTGGTATAATAATCACTTGAGCACTTCCTGAATACTCATCTTTTACCATGCCTGTTATTTCGGTAACCAATGCCATTCCTTCTTCAAAGGTTTTGTTCATTTTCCAGTTACCCGCTATTATTTTTTTTCTCATGCTATTTATGATTGACTTTTATTATATCTCAATTGACTTTGTTGTTTCCCAAAACCTGAATTTTGCAGTTTGATTAAACACTTCTTTAATAATCTCCCTGTCCTCTTCTGTAAATGCCACATTTCTTCTTGCACACATGGCCTCTGCCATCTTATAAAACTTATTCAATACAAAGGTATCAAATCCTTGTGCCCCACCCCAAGAAAATCCAGGTATAAAATTCCTGGGAAATCCCGCCCCAAATATATTTGCTCCTACACCTACCACAGTTCCCGTGTTAAACATGGTGTTAATGCCACATTTAGCATGGTCAGCCAACATCACGCCACAAAAGGTTAATCCTGTTTTCTCAAACCTTTCTGTTACATAACTCCACAGTTTAACTTCATCGTAAGTGTTTTTAAGGTTACTGTTGTTGGTATCTGCGCCTACATTAACCCATTCTCCGACCACAGCATTGCCCATAAATCCATCATGGCCCTTATTGCTGTAAGCAAAAAACACCACATTGCTTACTTCCCCGCCAACTTTACAATATGGACCAACCGTGGTGCCTCCATATATTTTTGCATCCATTTTTAGTCCGGCATGTTCGCCCAATGCAAACGGTCCCCGTATTTTACACCCTTCCATTACCTCTGCATTTGCACCAATATAAATGGGGCCATCACTGGCATTTAAAACGCTAAATTCCACTTTTGCACCCTCTTCTATAAAAATTTGTTGGCTGTTTACGGTTTGATTGGTGCTTGAGATAGGCTGACTTTGGCGACCATTCGTTAATAAATTAAAATCAGCAACAATTGCTTGGGCATTTTTTGAAAAAATACTATGAGAGTGACTGATATAGATGACATTGGCTTCTGCCGTTTGTATTGCCTGATTGGCTTGGAAGGAAGATTCCTCAAAGCCTTCTACTTGCTGTTGCGCCAATATGCAAGCAATTAATACATCACCTGTATATAGTGCTTCACCAGGCTTTAATGATTTTATCTCGTCCCAGATTACTGCTGATGGGCATATGCTGCCATTAATTAACACGTTTTGAGGGGCAAGCACGGTTGCATATTTGCGACTGAGATAAGGTTGTGTTTTATACGACACCTTTGAGGATGCATATTTCTGCCATTTTTCGGCAATGGTTATTATGCCAACTCGTATTTCAGCGCAGGGTCTTGTAAAAGTAAAAGGCAATAGGTTACCCCTATTTTTACCATCAAATAAAATCACATTCATGATGCGAGTATATAAAAAAAGCCTTCCAAATTGGAAAGCTTTTTAATATTGTGTGCAAAAAAAAGAATTATTTCTTTTTAGCGTAACGTTTGTTAAACTTATCAATACGACCAGCAGTGTCAATTAACATGTTGGTTCCAGTGAAAAACGGATGTGATTTATGCGAAATCTCCAATTTAAACAAAGGATACTCGTTTCCATCTTCCCATTTTACGGTTTCTTTGGTTTCAACGGCTGAGCGTGTAAGGAATGCATAATCATTAGACATGTCCTTAAACACAACTTTTCTATAGTTTTTTGGGTGTATCTCGGCTTTCATTTCTGCGTATTTTTACTTTTTTGAGGGGGCAAAGATATGTATTTTTTAATAGTTCGCAAATATTTTCGCTAACTTTTTTCATGCTTAACTGGCTTATTTTATGTTCTTAAAATGTCAAGAAACTGCTTTTTTGAGCTAATTTTGCTTACAATTGTACTGATATGAATGAAAAAACCCAAATCCTAAACGACTCGCAGGTAAAGCAAATTCTTAAACGACTCGCTTATCAGGTATATGAAAGTAATTTTAATGAAAAAGAACTAGTTATTGCTGGAATTGAAGGTCGCGGGGTAAAGGTTGCCGCATTGTTGTGTGAGCAATTAACTGAAATTAGCAAGTTAAAACTCCACACCACTGATATTGTGATGGACAAAAGTAATCCCGCTGATAAGCAAATTGTGTTGAGTAATACAAAACTAAAGACTACTGATAAAGTGGTGATTGTAGTTGACGATGTATTGAATACCGGTAAAACATTGCTTTACTCCCTTATTCCGCTTGTGGCCCAAAAAGCTCGAAAAATACAAACGTTGGTATTGGTAGATCGAAATCACAAAACTTTTCCTGTTGCCGCTAACTATATCGGAACACAATTGAGCACCACTTTGCAAGAGCACATTGAAGTTAAAATAACCCAAAATAAAATTAACGTATTTCTTAAATAATCATCAGATGCTTCAAGCAGTATAAAATACTGCGCATAAAAAAATCCCATTCATTGCTGAATGGGATTTTAATTTTTTGCTCAAGTAATAATTACTTGATTTTGCCTTGTAAGCCAGCACCTGCTTTGAATTTAACAACCTTTTTTGCAGGGATGTTAATTTCTTTACCAGTTTGAGGATTGCGACCTTTACGAGCAGCACGTTTAGTTACTGAAAAAGTACCAAAACCTACTAGTATAAGTTTGTCTCCTTTTTTCAATGCGCTTTGTGTAGCAGCCATAAAAGAATCTAAAGCAGCAGCAGCTTGAACTTTAGTTAACTTCGCATCATTTGCGATTTTGTCGATTAAATCTGACTTGTTCATAGTTGGTAAATTATTTAAAGTGTTTTGTTATTTACACTAACAAACTTAGTAACAAACATGAATAAAACAAGTGTGCTACAAGGTTTTTTGCTTTTTTTTTGCAATTAGATTTTCACAGGTTTTCAACAAACATGGGCTTTTGCGGCTATTTGCTCAAAAATCAGCCACCTGCTTGTATGCCTCAACCACTGAATTAGCAAGGGTTCTAGCCTCTTTCACTGGCATATCAACCACCATCTTGCTTTGCATGTAAAATCCACTTCTAAGTTCAAGGGTTTTATGAATAAACGCCTTGGTTTGCTCTTGATTAAGGCCGTTAAGCAATGGCCTAGGGCTTTTTGCTTGCATTAATCGGTTATAAATAAATGCCTCACTTGCCCTGAGATACAGTGTAAATCCATGTTTATTCATGAAATCCATGTTATTATGGTAACATGGTAATCCCCCGCCTGTAGCAATAACAGCCTTTTTCCTTTGGTCTATGCTTCGTAAAACATTGGCTTCTAAATCCCTAAAATATGTCTCCCCTTCATTTTCAAAAATTGCAGCAATACTTTTATTGGCAATTTGTTCAACCAACATATCAGTATCCATAAAGGGCAATTGAAGCGTGTTTGCAACTTGTTTACCAAACGTGGTTTTGCCAACACCCATAAATCCCGTAACATAAAGATGCATAAAAGGGTATTGCTTAGCTGTTTAAAATGTATTATTTTCTTATGCCTCTTGGTCCAACTTTTCCCTCCATGTACAACTTTACCTTATCAAAAGTTGGTATACCATAAGCACTCCATTTTTTAATTACCACATTATCCTTCAACAGCAATAATCCAGGGTTGCTTCTTACCATTGATTTTAATGGGGTCGCATCCATGTTAAAATAATCAAATGCAAGTTGGTTTTCATGACGGTAAGGCTCAACCTCTGCTAAACTGGTATTGGTTAACGCCCAAAACGGAATACCAGCCTGTTTGCACATTAACGCAAGGTTTGATAATGAAATTTCTGTTCCTTTTCTTGACTTCTTCACATCAGTTTGCACCAATATCATCTTAAAGCCTTTTTGGTTTAATAAGCTATCGGTAAAATCAACACCAACGGCATCAAACAATTTAAAATCATGGATTGGGGCCTTATCTCCTTCAACAATAAGCTTGTCTTTTCTATCAATAAATTTATAAGTATCATCAACCACACCAATATCGTTCATGCCTAATTCAAGTTGTTTTCCGTCTTTTTCATAAATAAAAATCATGGCAATTGAATCCTTTTTGGCATTTGGAGGTAGCGTCATTTGTTCCTTAATATCGTTTCCAACCTTATACGGTAAAAAGTCAATTTTGGGCAAAAACATATAGGTATTAAATGTAAAAAATGTAGTAACCAGTAAGGCTACACCCATTGCAATGCCAGTTACTGTTTTGTTAAATATCGGAGCAATATAAAACTGCCCAAAAAACATAATTCCAATAAGAATGAGCAGAACCACATCCTTCATAAACGACTCAAAAGGCTTAAGCTTAATAGCATCACCAAAACAACCACAATCGGTAACCTTATTTGTAATTGCGCTGTAGCCTGTTAACAATGTAAAAAACACAATCATTAATAACAGTAACCACATATTAGGCGCAGTATATGCACCTAACAACAACGCAACGCCTACCATAATTTCAAATATGCATATAAACATTGCCAGCCCTACCGCATAGTCAACAAAAAAATGCATGTTAAAAATTTCAAAATATTCAACAAGTTTATAACTGAAACCAATGGTGTCGTTGGCTTTAATAAATCCTGAAAGGATAAATAAAACGCCAACTAAAACTCTGCTTATTTGGGTAATTAATTTCATACGGATTAATCTTAATTGTGGTTTAACTTTGGTTCAAAATTATTGAAATGGTTTACATTTATAGATAATGACTTGTTAATGTTTTATCAATATGCAGTGCCACGGGGTTTATTTAGTAAGGTGAATGAGCGCAAAAACACTGTAATTAATCATATCCTGCAAGTTTGCATCTACCCCTTCACTCATTATGGTAACCCCATCTTTTTGTTGTATTTGTCTTATTCTCAACAACCGCATTAAAATCATATCAGTAAATGTACTTACCAACATATTTCGCCATGCTTCTCCATAGTCGTGGTTTTTCTGCATCATCAACGCTTTTGTTAAATCTACGTGCTTATCATACAAATGGGTAAGCTCTGTCAAATCAATTTCAAGCCTATCATCGTCTTTTAGTTCCAATTGAATTAACCCAATTACACAGTAATTGATAATACCCATAAATTCACTTTCAACCCCTTCATTCACTTTCATACTACCTTTTTCTTCAATGGTACGAATGCGTTGGGCTTTAATAAAAATCTGGTCGGCTATTGAACTTAAACGCATTACTCTCCAAGAAGTTCCGTAGTCCTTGCTCTTATTTAAAAATATATGACGACATTGGCCGATGACATCATCGTATTGCGTAGCTGTTTGATTAATCAAAATGGTGCTGTTTATTTGTAAAGCACACAAAAATAATGGAGCATACCAAATTTCAAGCACTAAATAAAAAATTATCCCTTAATTGTAATGGACAAGTGGTTTTATTAAATCAACCGCTTGTTATGGGTATTGTAAACACTACACCTGATAGTTTTTTTGCGCATAGCAGAAAACAAGGCCTTGATGATGCACTTAAACAGGCTGAGCAAATGCTTGCAGGTGGTGCCACCTTTATTGATATTGGAGGTTATAGCTCCAGACCTGGCGCGGATGATGTTTCTGAAGAAGAGGAGATCAAACGGGTAATTCCCGTTATTGAGCATTTGCACAAACACTTAAACCAGGTGCTAATCTCTATTGATACGTTTAGGGCATCCATTGCCAAAATGGGGGTTGAAGCTGGTGCTTGTATGGTAAATGACATTAGCAGTGGCGATGCAGACGACCAAATGATGCAAACTGTGGCCTCCCTTAATGTACCTTATATTATGATGCACAAACAAGGGGCGCCCAAAACCATGCAACAGCGCCCTTCTTATGAAAACGTTACCCGTGATGTATTAAAATATTTTAATGAAAAAATAAGTTTAGCCAAACAAGCTGGAATAACTGACTTGATTATTGACCCAGGATTTGGCTTTGGCAAAACGTTAGCTCATAATTATCAATTACTTAGAGAATTAGACCATTTTAACATTGCCAGACTCCCAATATTGGTTGGTGTTTCACGCAAGAAGATGATTCAATCCGTTGCCAATGTGGATATTACACACGCTTTAAATGGCACCTCGGTGGCAAATACCATTGCTTTGTTAAACGGGGCAAATATTTTGCGCGTGCATGATGTAAAAGAAGCCGTTGAATGTATTAACATTGTAAAAGCTACTTATGGAAATATTTAACTTCACCCATTTTAAGCTTACCCTGGTAAATGTAATTGATTTCGCATTACTGGCTTTTGTGATTTATCAGCTATACCGCATATTACGTGGTAGTTTAGCCTTTAACATGATGGCAGGCTTACTTACCATTTATGTGGGATGGTTAGTGGTGCGCTTTTTTAAAATGCCCTTAATGGAAACCTTACTTGGTGAATTTACCAAAGTAGGTTTTTTGGCTATTCTCATTGTTTTTCAACAAGAAATCAGAAAATTTCTGTTGCTTATTGGTAGAGGTGCTTTAACCAGTGAAAACCAGTCTGTGCTTCGTTTTTTACCTTGGAATTGGAAAGTAGAAAACAAATTTAACACCAATTATGATGAAATTGTAGATGCTTGTGAAATGCTTTCAGCCACTTTTACCGGAGCCTTAATTGTTTTCCCCAAAACAAGCGAAATGAAGTTTATTGGCGCCAGTGGAGAGGTGCTTGATGCTTTTATCTCTAAAAAACTACTACTCAGCATTTTTAATAAATCAAGCCCTTTGCACGATGGTGCAGTGATAATAGCCAATGGCAAAATTAAGGCGGCCAATGCCGTATTGCCCATTAGCGACAACCCTGAATATCAAAACAAATATGGGTTACGACATCTTTCTGCGCTGGGCATTACAGAACAAACAGATGCTATTGCATTAATAGTAAGTGAGGAAAAAGGCACCATTGCCCTGGCTAGAGGAGGTAAAATTACTGAAAACATGACCAAGCAAGAAGTCATTGACATCCTTACCAAAGAGTTTAGTAACGACTACCTTACAAAAAAGCAATAAACTAAGGATTTGATTGTTTCTCTTGGGCTCTTCTGATTATTTCCGCTGGATCAATGCCGATATTTTTAATGGCCAATTCCGCATCTTCCTTTAATTCACTTTGGGGGTAACGTTCAATAAAACGCTCATACCTTACTTTAGCTTTCTCTATATCTTTCAAACTATTTTCATACACATATGCACTTAAAAAGAAGGCTTCTTCTGCGTAATGGTTTTTAGGATATGTATTGCAAATGCGCTCAAAAATGGCTATTGACTCCTGATGAATCGCCATGTCGTTTTTCTCTGATGCCAAAACACTCATGCGCTGCCCTGCTTTAAACAAAAACTCTGGGGCTTTTTCATCATCGGGATATTTATCAGCAAAATCAATGTAGGCATCTTTTAGTTTAGCCGAATTCTCTATGGTAAAACTGGTGTCTTGTGCTTCCAGTGTATCAATAACTTGTAACGCCTTTTCTTTGGGTGATTGGCAAGCAATAATTCCTATAAAAAATAATCCAGTTAAGAGTAAGTGGTTCTTCATGTTATATTTTGAATAATAGTTGTTGTATCAATATTGTCCTGTTCTGAGCAACACCAAGGTGCAAGCAATAACAGGCTCAATGCCATTGCGTTCCAGCAAATTCTCCAGCACAAGGTTTTCCGTTCCAGGATTAAAAATTACCCGTTTGGGTTTCAAGCCCACCAAGTAATCAAAATAATCACTTTGATTATGGGGACCAAGGTATAAGGTAACCGTATCAAATTCTTCTTTTGGAAGATCATTTACAATTTTGAGGTTACCAATGTATCCTTTTTTTATGCCAAAAGGCACTACCGGATGCCCATACTCTTTGAGCATAACGGTTGCTTTATAAGCGTATTTATCTGCATTAGGTGCAGCTCCCAATACCAATGTTTTTTTAGGCATGTGCTTAATTTGGTGCGAAATTAGTACTTTATTTTCATCTGTATCCAATAAAAATAGCCCAGTTTTTTATTAACAGCTTGGTTAATTAAAAAGGCATCATAGTTTTTGTTATTTTCGCCAACAAAACAACGGGTGTTTTTAACCCTTTTAAGCACAACATATTACATGAAAATATCTTATAACTGGCTGAACAGCATAATAAAAACTGATTTATCACCTGAGAAAATTGATGAATTGCTAACAGGAACGGGACTTGAAGTTGAAAGCATTGAACCATTTAATAGCATAAAAGGTGGATTGGCAGGAATTATAGTTGGGAAAGTGGTTACTTGTGCCAAACACCCCAACGCAGATAAGCTTAGCGTAATGACTGTTGATATTGGCAAACCTGAATTGTTGTCTATTGTTTGCGGTGCACCCAATGTTGCTGCAGGACAAAAAGTGCTGGTTGCTACTGTTGGTTGTACGGTGCATCCATCAAAAGGTGAACCTTTTGAAATTAAAAAATCGAAAATACGTGGCGAGGTTAGTGAAGGGATGATTTGTGCTGAAGACGAATTGAGTTTAGGGGAAAGCCACGAAGGTATTTTGGTTTTGCCTGAAACGGTTGAAATTGGAGCACCAGCCACCCAATACTTTGAAAACTACTGCGACTTTCTGATTGAAATAGGTTTGACGGCTAACCGTGGTGATGCCGCTTCTCATCTTGGCGTAGCAAGAGATCTAAGGGCTGTAACGAATGCAACTATTGCTTTGTCCACTTATGAACTTCCATTGTCAGATAAAAATCCAGTAAAAGTAACCGTGCAGGATACAGACTGTTTACGTTACAGCGGCATCAGCATTAGTGGTGTAAAAGTAAAACAATCGCCAGCATGGCTACAAAATCGCCTTAAAGTAATTGGCATATCACCCATTAACAACATTGTAGATGTAACCAATTATGTGATGCATGAGTTGGGACAACCCTTACATGCCTTTGATGCGGCTCGTTTGGCAGGCAATGAAGTAGTGGTGAAAAAAGTGAGTGCAGGAACCAAATTCACTACACTAGATAAAACAGAACGCACCTTAAGTGGTAGCGAATGCATGATATGTGATGGTGAAAAACCTATTGCCATTGGTGGAGTATTTGGCGGATTGTATAGCGGAATAACGGCTGAAACAACTGAACTATTTATAGAAAGTGCCACATTTAACGCTGCTTCGGTACGCAAAACCGCTAAATACCATGGTTTAAGTACTGATGCCAGTTTTAGGTACGAAAGGGGCACGGATATAGAAATGACCATTAAAGCACTGACCCGAGCAGTTGAATTGATATTGGAAGTGGCTGGTGGTAAAGTAAACAGTGCAGTGGTGGATGTTTATCCAAACCCATTAAAACCAGTTCGCGTTCCATTTAACGTTAACAAGTTTCACCAACTAATTGGTCAGGAAATTGCATTGGTAGACATCAAACGTATCTTGTTGGCTTTAGATTTTAACATTACTGAAGAATCTACTGACCATTTAAATCTTGAAGTGCCTTTGTACCGCACAGATGTAACCAGACAAGCTGATGTTGCCGAGGAAATATTGCGCATCTATGGCTTAAACAACATTCAAATTCCAACCAGCGTTACCATATCAGTAACCAACAGTATTGAAAACGAACAATTTGCTTTAAGAAATAAAATTGCTGATTATTTAACCGATAACGGCTTTAATGAACTGTTGAATAATAGCATTACCAAAAGCGCATATTATTCTGAAACTGATGTTACACATGCTGTAAAGTTATTAAACCCTTTGAGCAGTGATTTAGACATGATGCGTAGAACACTTTTGTATAATGGGTTGGAAGTATTGCAATACAACCGCAACCGAAAAACAACAGATGTGTTGGCTTACGAGTTTGGCAAAACGTACCATAAATCAGGCACTGGCTACGCTGAACAAACCCATTTATCTCTATTCATTACAGGCAAACAACATGCAGAAAGTTGGCATGCAAACGCAAAACCAACATCCTATTTTACGTTAAAAGCTGTATTGGAAAACCTGCTTAAAAAGGCTGGTATAAAAAAGTACGACATCAAACCAACTGAGGAAACTCGTTTTGAATACCATACTACCATTACAGCCCAACAACAACCCTTAATTACATTTGGAGGTGTTGACCACAAAACAAGGCAACTGTTTGATTTAACAGATGAGGTTTGGTTTGCCGATATAAATTGGGATGCGCTTTGTAACATCAGTTTAAACACCAATTTAAAGTTACAACCCATATCAGCCTTCCCTGCGGTGCGTAGAGATTTAGCTTTGGTGCTTGATAAAAAGGTAACCTTTACTGAAATAGAAAAAATTGCCAGAAAAACCGAACAACAATTGCTAAAAGATATCAATGTGTTTGATGTGTATGAGGGTGATAAGATTGCTTCCGATAAAAAATCGTATGCAATTAGTTTTGTGCTTCAAAACGTAGATAAAACCTTAACTGAAGAAGAAATTGAGGGAACAATGAATAAATTGATTCAGCAATTGGAAAAAGAATTGGGTGCAACTTTGCGTGCCTGATTTATTTCACACCGATTCCAGTGCGTTTAAGTGTACGCATGGCAAACACAAGGCTTACCAGCATAAATAACGCACCAGCCAAAAACGGTGCACCAGGAAAGTAAAGGGAGGTTTTGGGCGATGTGTAATGCGAAAACAAATTGGTCATTAACGGTGGACCAACAATAGACGTTATGCTGATTAAACTGGTTAATGCTCCTTGAAGTTCACCTTGCTCATTAGAAGGAACTTGGTTGCTCATAATACCTTGTAAGGCTGGACCCGCTACTCCCCCTAAACAATAGGGGATTAAAAAGGCAAACATCATCCAGCTTTGGTTAGCAAATGCAAATAAAATCAAGCCCAAAGTATACAAGGCTAACCCAATATAAACCGAATTTTTAGGCCCAAGTTTTGGCGTAGTAAACCGAATTAAGAAGCCTTGAACAAAAGCCACCAATATTCCAACTACACCCAAAGAGTAGCCTATCATGCCTTCGTTCCACTTAAATTGCTCCATGGTAAAATAGCTCCAGGTACTTTGCACAGAATGTGCAGCCACATAAATACAAACCAAGGAAACCACTAGGCCAGATATAATGGGATATTTACGCAATTGCATCAATGAACCAATTGGATTAGCCCTTTTCCAATCAAAAGGTCTGCGATTTTCCTTGCTTAATGATTCAGGCAACACAAAATACCCATACAACCAATTAATTAATGTAATTATTGCCGAAGCATAAAAAGGCACACGCGAACCCAGTTGTCCCAATAAACCTCCTACAACTGGACCAATAATAAACCCTAAACCAAACGCAGCTCCAATCATGCCGAAATTCTGCGCCCGTTTATCAGGCGTGCTAATATCTGCAATGTAAGCGGTGGCAGTGGTGAAACTTGCTCCTGTAATTCCAGCGAAAATACGGCCTACAAACAACCAGCCTATATTCGGTGCCAGCGCCAATAGTATATAATCTAATCCGAATCCAAACAACGAAATCAGGAGCACAGGCCTTCTTCCATATTGGTCACTTAGTCCACCAAAAAAAGGCGAAAACAAAAACTGCATCATGGCAAATGAAAACATCAACCAGCCGCCATACACAGACGCATCGCTAAGTGTCCCCCCCGTTAATTCGGTAATCAATTTTGGCAGTACCGGAATTATAATGCCAAAACCTATTACATCAATTAACAATGTAACGAAAATAAAAATCATGGCTGGCTTTCGAGTTGACATTAGGCAAAGGAATAAGATTTATGAATACGGCAATAATACGGATTAAAAAATAGTAGATTCAGATTATTTCCTTGTAAAAGGTAGTTTGAGTTTACAAGGCATACGCATTCCAAAAAACACCCGAAATACGCCATAGTTATGCTCAATAATAGCATCAAAAGCATTGTTTGTAAAAAAGTACCCTACAGAGTTAACCCCGCCATAAAATTTTTCCCCATTATAACCAACCGCCAACCTGGATTCCGTATAAAATTCAGGCTGAAACCTGGAGATTGCTTGTTGACCTGAACTTAAATCAGCTGTGGTTTTTTGTAAACAAAATCCAGGAATAAAGCTCAAGTGAATGAAGCCGCGTTTCTTAATCACAAACGTACGCAAATATCCTCCTGTAATTACATAGTTCTGAGTTATGGCATTTCGTATGTCAGCCTCCTTAACAAATGAATTCTTTAATGGAGGTGGTATCAGTGAAGAATCGGCATATATTGAGTAAATAGCAGTGGCCAAACCGACAGTAAAAGTACCTGCGCTCTTCAATTGCTGGTCGAGCTGCCAAAGGGTTGCGTTATGGGAGTATTTTTTATGGTTAAACACATAATTAAAACTAGCCAACAAAATGTTGCCATTTATATCGTCACGCCTACCATAGATAATGCTGTTATTTTCCGCATCCAGTTCATTATAATCCAATCCTTTTAGTCTTTGGTAAAATGTCCTGAACCAAAATCGGGGCATGGTAATACCTACTCCCAATGACCTTACTGAAGTATAATTATCAGCGACCTCTCCTTTATCAAGTTGCGCAAAGGCATAGGAATAAGCTAGAGTTAGCCATTTATAATCTAACCCTAAACCATAACTAATCGGGGCATTTGAAGTATAGGAGAGTGACTCATCACTATTTTCCTTATTGTATAAATCCAATTGGTAGTTTCCAACTTCACCGTAGGTAGTAACACACAACTTGTCATAATATGTTTTTACATAATTGCTATCATACTGTGCCATTGCATTAAAAGACACAATGATAAATAGCAATTGCAGTGCATATTTATTCATGAAGCAAATTTACTTGTTTTGTTTCACCTTTAAAACAGTGTATACCTTACCCCAATAAGCAGTCGTATTCCTTGCATAGGTGCATAATTATAGCTTGGGTCGAAAGTGTAACCATTGGGGTTGTTCTCCTGAATGCGTTTATCAAAAGGATCAAATGGGCGCATAATGGGATTATTGGGAACAAAATCAAACAAGTTTTTAACCCCTGAATAAATCTGCCAATTTTGGTCTATTTTTTTTGTAACCTGTATGTTTTGTAAAGTAAACCATGGGCTATATTCTGGCCTAAAGTCGTTTGGTAAAACGGGCAACCGCATCGGGCCATAAACCTGTCCAGTATAATCAATGGTTAAATTAAATTTAGACAGGGTGTAGCTAAGTTGAAATGTACCACTAACATTTGGTGCATGAATTTGCTGCGATTTTACTGTTTGATTGAGGGAGTCTTTTTCAACTTGATAAACCTGCATAAAGGTGGTTCCCAAATTTAGTTTCCATGCTGAACCAACATTGATTTCTGCATTTAAACTTATTCCCCGGCTAATGGCATGGCCATTTAGGTTATCATAAATAATCTGATTGGGGTCTGTATCATAATCAGCAATTATTCTATTGGTAAAGTAAGTGTAAAAGGCTGTTGCATCTAAATTAATAAAGCCTTTTTTTAATGAAATAAACCGCGTGTAATTCAAATTGGTGTTCCAACTTTGTTCTGGTTTTAAAGCTTCCTTAATCACCACTTGCCTAGCGCCACTCAATGCTGCATGATCTTCTGTAAACAAGTTAACCACCCTAAAGCCATTTCCTGAACTCCACCTGATGGTATGAAACCTGCTTGGCTGCCATTTGTAATTTAGCCTTGGTGAAACAATAGAACCATGTTGCTTATAATAATCATAGCGTATGCCCAATAAAAGCGTTTGCGAAGCACTTAAACTAATTTCATCTTGAACAAACAACCCAGGCAGGTAACTTATGGCGGGCTGGTTGGTTCCTTGTAAGTCTGCCGTGGCTGGCGAATTGTCATCATAATTGGCGTAACGCAATGCTAGTCCGGTTAGCACATCATGTCTTGCACCAATTTTTTGGTTATATACCAATTGGGTAAATCCTACATGTTGTTTGGCCATGTACGCAGTGGTGCCATAATAGGAGTTTTGTTTATGTAAATTATAGCTGTACATCAGCTTCAATTTAGGCATTGACGGAAACTGATAATTACCAATAGCCTCTATGCGTGCGGTATAAATACTTTCTCCATATACGCTATCACCACCTCGATGTGTGGCATTCCACGATTTTTCTCCACCCCAACGGTCTTCATAAAAATAGCGAAAAGCCACATTCGCTTGGGTGTTGTTTTTTAATGCAAACCGGTATTTGTTAAATAAGGAAATGCGGTTTTGCAAAGTAATGTCTGTAAATCCATCGTTGTTTTTATCCCAAACTTTGTTGAGGTTAAAATAATTTGTACTGAGCAATGCATCCACCTTTTTCATTTTCCATTTAACCGAAGCATCTGCATTGTACTCCTGGTAGGAAGTGCCAAAAACGTCAAAAGAAAACTGCGGTGCTTTGGATGGGTTTTTAGTGATTACATTGATAATACCAGCAACTGCCTCACTTCCGTATAAAGTACTCGCTGGCCCCTTAATCACCTCAATGCGATCTACCATGCTGTTGGGAATACCCATCATACCATAAACCGTGCTTAATGCGCTTACAATCGGCATACCATCAATTAATATCAAGGTATATGGCCCTTCCATTCCATTGATATGAATATCCCCTGTATTGCACACATTACAATTCATTGTAGGTTGTACGCCATTAATCATTCCTAAGGCATCAAACAGGTTGTTGGACACATTCTTTTGGAAAAATTTGGGGGAATATACTTCAATGGCAACTGGCGTGTTTAGTTTGGTGGTTTCCTTCATGGTTCCAGTTACGGTTACCTCGTTTAAGGTATTCTGAGTCGCCTCCAAACGAATATTCACCAGCAATGCTTGCCCTGTTTTGAGGGTTACTTTTTGGTATAACTTTTCAAAACCCAAGGCCGAAACCAATAACGTATAATTGCCTGCTTCCAAATTTGGAATAAGAAACTTGCCTTGTTCATCGGCTACCACGCCCAGCGTAGTACCCAATATGCCAATATTTGCAAATCCTAATGGCTCATTTCCATTAAATACCCTGCCTCCAATACTTGCTTGCTGGGCAACAACCATTTGTGCCATTAAAATTAGTGTTGCAGACAGCCAAACAATTTTACTTTTCATATTTAGTTAGCAAAAATAGTTTTTTAGACTAATCTAAAAAATAAATTATTGCAGTTTAAATACTCCGCTTAGTTGTTAAACAATCATATAAGTCAAAATAAAATTCTCGTCTATTAATTCTACTTCAATTTCGTAAAACACGGGGGATAATTTATGCAAATATCCACGCATTTTAACTGGACCAACGGTGGGATATTGCTTATTGGTAAAAATGGTCATGTGCTGTTTAAAGTCAAGCTCCTTTTGCCCATAAAACTTATATAGCGTTTCTTTCGCACTCCAAATAAGGGTTTGAGCATGAACAGGGTTGGAATCTCCTTCTAACATTTCGGCTTCGGCCGCATTCACAAACTTGTGGGCAACCCTTCCTATACGCTGATCTACCTTTTCAATATCTAAGGCTACTGAAAATGTTTTACTAAATAACACAGCCGCATAATTATTACTGTGTGTAATGGATAAATGGTAAGCCTGTTCACCAACAAGTAAACTGGGCTTATTAAAAGAGTCTTTATGTATCACCAAAGGCACTTCTAACCCAAAATGTGATGATAAAGCGGCCCTACTGGCAAACCAATGCAAGTGCTTTTGACTGCTAAGCGTTTGCATATCATTAACCTGTTCTACCAACTTTTTCAGTGTTTCTGTATCTTCGGTAATCTTCCAAACCAATAAAAAGGTATTTTCGTGCGGTGTTAATGTTTTAACTATTGCCATGCCTTTAATGAATGTTTCAAAAATAGCACATTTTAGCGGACACAACGGTCCCATTTATTCCTTATGCCATGCGCTGAAGCAAAATGAAGTTTACAGTGGTGGAAATGATGGCTTTGTAGTATTGTGGAACCTGGAGCATGAAGGTGATGGCCGCTTGTTGGTTAAAGTAAACCGACCTGTGTACTCCTTGATGCTTGACCATGAGCATGGGCTATTGTATTGCGGAACAGCCAGCGGAAACTTGCATGTGATTGACTTGTTGGCCGAAAAAGAAATCAGGAATATTGAAGCCCATACCAATGGCATTTATGACATTTGCTTGCACCGCGGGCAATTAATTACCAGTGGTGGTGATGGACAAGTTAAAGTGTGGCAATTGAATGACCTTACTTTACTCCATCATTTAAACCACAGCACCAAAAGTGCTCGTTGCTTGGCCTTAAGCCCTGATGGTAAAACCCTTGCAGTTGGATACAGCGATTGTTATATCCGCATTTTTGATACCACCACCTACCAACTTTTGCATGCCATACCCGCTCATTCCAATTCAGTATTTACAGCAACCTATACCCCGAATGGTAAAGAACTGTTGAGTGGCGGACGTGATGTGATGTTGCGCAGTTGGCAAGTGAATGAGGATTATCAAATGGAAGTAGATATTCCGGCCCATACCTTGCATATTAACCACATTGCATTTAACCCTTCAGGGAGTTTGTTTGCCACAGTTAGTATGGACAAAACCATTAAAATATGGGGTACGGAACACTTGCAGCTATTGAAAGTAATTGATAAGGGTAGGAATGACGGACATACTTCCAGCATTAATAAATGTTTATGGATAAATGATAACCAACTCCTTACTGGCGGAGACGACCGCGTATTGATGTTATGGAATATATCAAATGAAAGCCAATAATATGCTGCTCGTCTCTGAATTTGAATAATGAAACTTGAACTATGGATAAAATAAAACAGGTCATTGAATACTTGGAAAGTATTGCCCCTCCTGCTTATCAGGAAAGTTATGACAATAGTGGTTTGTTAACAGGAAATGCGGAATGGCCACTTACCAAAATATTGGTTACCTTAGATTGCACTGAACAAGTGGTTGACGAGGCCATCGCCAATGGATGTAATTTAATTGTGGCACACCACCCCATTGTTTTTAGCGGGTTAAAAAAGATAACGGGCAAAAACTACGTGGAACGCACTATTATCAAAGCCATTAAACATGATGTGGCCATTTATGCCATTCACACCAATCTGGATAACGTGGTTGAGGGCGTTAATGCAGCTATTGCCCAAAAAATCGGCTTGCAATACCCACAAATACTTGATAAAAAGAGTGGTGGCCTTAAAAAACTGGTTATTTACGTACCCCAAACGCACCTTACATCGGTGCAGGAGGCGATATTTAAAGCCGGAGGAGGAAATATTGGCAATTACAGTGAATGCAGCTTTTTTGCACCAGGCACTGGAACATTTAAAGGCAACGCACAAAGCAATGCTTTTGTTGGAGAAAAACATAAGCAACACCTTGAGCCTGAATTTAGGCTAGAGGTATTATTACCCGATATTTATTTGACTCAGGCTATAAAAGCTGCTCAGGCAGCCCATCCTTACGAGGAAATGGCTTACGATATTGTGGTTTTGGGTAACACGAACCCATTGGTAGGTAGCGGTATGATAGGTGAATTACCCGAGGCGATGTCGCCAGAAGTATTTCTAGCACACCTCAAGTCAAGCATGAACTTATCAGTGATTAAATTTACATCTTTTGGCAAGCCCATTAAAAAAGTGGCCATTTGTGGAGGCTCAGGAAGTTTTCTTTTACAAAAAGCCATTGCTGCTCAAGCAGATGCGTTTGTTACCGCAGACTTTAAGTACCATGAATATTTTGATGCCGAAAACCGCCTGATGATTGCAGATATTGGTCATTATGAGAGCGAAATTTTCACAATAAACCTTTTAGCTGATAAAATTTCAGAAAAATTCCCTATTTTTGCGGTCATTTTATCAAATATTAATACCAATCCAATAAAATATTATTATTAAATATGGCTGCCAATACAGATTTAAACGTAGAACAGAAATTAAAAGCGCTTTATAAACTTCAGGTGATTGATTCGAAAATTGACAAATTGCGTTCAATCAGGGGTGAGTTACCTATGGAAGTTGCCGATCTTGAAGATGAATTGGCTGGTATAGAAACACGCAGCGAGAACATGGAAGCAGAAGTAAAACAAATGGAAGCTTCTATTTCGTTAAACAAAACGAAAATCATGGACTCAAAAGCCAACATTAAAAAATACGAAAAACAACTAGAAAATGTAAAGAACAATCGTGAGTTTGATGCATTAAACAAAGAGATTGAAATTGCCGGATTGGAAGTTCAAGCTGCTGAAAAACGCATTAAGAACTTACAAATTGATATTGAACAGAAAAAAGAAGGTAAAGATGCATTGGCTGCTGAGTTGGAAGGTCGTAAACTTGACTTGAAAAACAAAAAGGCTGAATTGGATACCATTGTTGAAGAAACAGAAAAAGAAGAACGTGATTTACTTGTTCTGCGTGAAAAAGCCACTGCAAGTATTGAAGAGCGATTGTTAAAAGGATATAACGGTATTCGTGGAAACGTAAAAAATGGTATTGGTATCGCTATTATTGAGCGTGATTCTTGTGGCGGTTGCTTCTCTAAAATCCCACCTCAACGCCAGGCTGATATTCGCCAACGTAAAAAAATATTGGTTTGCGAACACTGCGGACGTGTGTTAGTTGATGCGCAGTTAGCTGAAGAAGTAAGCTTGTAGTTGATTAGAACGTAACTTTTTATATGATAAATTTTAAGAGGGCAATAACGGTTTATACCTTATTGCTCTTTTTTGTTTGCCCTTTTTCAGTTAGTGCCGAAACCAATAGCGTTTTCTATTTTTCAGCCAATTGTATAGAGGCACAAAAACACATTGCATCACTCCGCCTAAATAAAGCAGCACAGCTATTGGCCGAAGAAAAAACAACACATAGCAATAATGCCGCTGTTTTTTTCTTGGAAAACCATGTAGATTTTTACCGCATTGTCACCTCACAAGACTTCACCCTAATAAAAGAGATGGAACGCCAAAAGTCCGCTCGTTTTAATAAAGTGAGTGCAATCCCTGAATCATCTCCCTATCGTTTGTATGCCCAAAGTGAAATGTACTTGCAATATGCCTTTGTAAAAGTATTTAACGAAGAGTATGTGGGTGCCATGTTGGCTTTTAGAAGTGCTTACAACTTGGCCTTGGAAAACCAGAAAAAATTCCCTGCATTTAAACAACACATGAAAACACTCGGGATGTTTAAAGCCCTGCTGGGCACTGCCCCTAAAAGCTACCGTTGGATGTTAAGTGTGGCTGGATTAAAAGGAGATTTTGACGGAGGAATGAGTATGCTGGAACAATACCTCAAAAACAGCAGCACTCCTGAACAACGTTTAGACGAACAAAGCGCGGTATTTTATTACACCTTGCTTCAACTTAACTTCGGAGATAAAGCATTGGCCTTATCCTTTTGTAAAACCCATACAGAGGATTACAATACAAACTTATTGAGCTGTTACCTGCGGGCTTTTGTAACCAGTAAATCAGCACAGACTGACGAAGCCATAAAAGTGCTAAGCGGACGACCACGTGGTGCAGATTATGAGACTTTTGTTGCATTGGAATACTACCTTGGATTCTGTAAATTAAATCGCCTAGATGATGATGCCGACATTCATTTTAAGAAGTTTACTACTGCCTTTAAAGGCAAACTTTTTATGAAGGATGCCTACAGGAGGTTATATTGGTTTTATTTGATACGCAATGAGCCAGAAAAGGCAGCTGCGTATAAGCTAATGAGCAAAAAGTATAGCACTGGTAATAACGAAGAAGAAAAAAATGTACAGCGAGAAATAGAACAAGGTCTGTCGCCAGATTTAATACTACTGAAGGCCCGCTTACTTTGCGATGGCGGATACTATACACAGGCTGAGGAAGTGATTAAACAGCACCAAATAGCTGATTTAAAAACCGATTACCAAAAACTGGAATATTACTACCGTTACGGGCGCATTTTACAAGAATTAAATAAATGGAGTAAAGCCACAGAATGTTATGGGTATGTAATTAAAAACTCCCCATTAAATACACCTTATTATTTTGCTCCAAATGCCAGCCTGCAAATGGGGTATATTTACAAAAAGTTAGGATTTAAACAAATAGCCAAGTCTCACTTTGCCAATGTAAAAAAGTACAGCAATGCTGAGTATATCCAAAATTTTGAAGTAAAAGCCGAAAAGGAAATGGAGAAATTATGACAACACCATTACTTAATTAATTGTACCTTAGTTTCATGAAAAAGTTATTCGTTTTGGTTGCTGTTTTAGCCGCACTATCCAGCCATGCACAGCATGCAATTGTTCAGCAATTGGCTCAGCAGGTTAATCAGGATTCATTGATGATGTATGTAAAACAGCTTACGGCTCTTTTACCTGTGAATACACCAACGGGCCCACAGCTCATTACTTCAAGGCTATCTGGCAGTGCTGGTAATATTTTAACAGCAAACTTTATCAAGCAAAAATTAACCTCTTGGGGAATTGCTTATGAAGAAGCTAACTTTAGCAGCACGGGGCAAAACATCATTGCCAAAATACCTGGGCGAAGGGCCGAAAAAGTATTGATGGTTGGGGCTCATTATGATGCGGTAGGCACAAACAATCCACTTTTTCATTACCCAGGAGCTGATGACAATGCCAGCGGAACTGCCGCGGTGCTTGAAGCAGCTAGGGTTTGTGCAGGCCAGCAATTTCCGGTTACATTACATTTTGCCTTTTGGGATGAAGAAGAACAAAACCTAACGGGGAGCAGGGCCACAGCACCTACCTACAATAACAACCTGATTGGTTACATTAACCATGATATGATTGCTTATGACAGCAACAACGACAGTTCATTTGATATTCATGTGCGGAATGTGGCCAACTCCCTGGTATTGGCAGATAAGGTATTTAAAACAGTTGCTTTGTACAATGTCCCTTTAAAACCACGCTTAATTAACCCTGGAGAAACAGCTACAGACCATGGTGCTTTTTGGCAAAACAACCTCACTGCGATTGCCGTAAATGAAGAATATGCGGATGCGGATGACTTTAACCCAAACTGGCATAAGATGACCGACTCTATTGGCTATTTTAACATCCCCTATTTTGTAAACATGAGCCGCTTTGCTACCACTGCCTTTTTGCATATGGCTATGGACACCAACCCCTTGTTGGCGGTGAATGAGCAATTTTTGATTGATGATGTGCTACAGGTTTATCCAAATCCTTTTAAAGAAGAGTTCACCATTAATCTTAGTAAACGATTGGGTGAAGTAGACTTGACCATTGTGGATGTTACCGGAAAGACAGTATATCACAACAAACTATCTTCCAATAATGTTAGCATTCCTTTTCATCAACCCAATGGGTTTTATTTTTTAACCCTTCAACAGCAAGGAACGGTGTTGGGGAGAAAAAAATTGGTTAAGATTAATTAGCCCCTATTTTACAAACACGTATTGCAAAATGTTTGCTCCCATTTGCAGGGCTTTTAACCTTACGGCCTCGGGGTCATTATGCACATCGGCATCTTCCCATCCATTTCCTAAATCACATTCATAGCTGTAAAAGCAAACCAAACGGCCTTTATAAATCAGTCCAAAACCTTGGGGAGATTTGCCATCATGCTCATGCACCTTAGGTAAGCCGTTGGCAAAATTAAACTTCTGGTGGTAAATCGGATGTGAGAAGGGCAGTTCTACAAAATCCAATTCAGGAAATACCTTTTTCATCTCGCGTCTAAAAAACTTGTCCAATCCATAGTTATCATCAGCATGTAAAAAACCACCAGCTATCAAGTATTTTCTTAAGTTATCTGCTTCCTGGGTGTTGAATACTATATTTCCATGGCCGGTTAAATGCACAAATGGGTAGTTAAACAAATCAGGGCTACCCACCTCTACCACGTCTTCTTCTGGCAAAAGATTGGTACCAATTTGTGCATTACAAAACTTAATCAGGTTTGGCATAGCGGTTTTATTGGCATACCAATCACCTCCGCCATTGTATTTTAACTTGGCAATTTTTACCGTTGGTGGCACCATTGATACCGCCATAAACCACATTACCAGTAGGACTATTTTTTTTATCATTAAGCAAATATAATAAACGCGCTTGTTTAAAAGGTAAACACCAATTCGTTATTTATATTGTACCATAATTTACCAACAGGTACAACAGGGCCTTCATCATATAACCCCTTCCATGTGGCCATAAAAGATAAATTGGGCGTGAGTTTTAGCCCCAAGCGGGCATGCATACCTATACGTTCTCTGGTTAATGTTTCACCTAAACGCACCTGGTAATAAACTGCTGCGTCAACCCAGGCTTTAGGAGTTATGGCATGGTCGTAACTAAAGTACCAATTAAAACGAGGGTTGTACACCTCAACGGGAGTCAAACTGGCTGGTCGTTTTTCTACAGGAACGCCTTCAAAGCCCCATTTTTCGTACTCGGCAATTAAACCAGTCGCAGCAGCCAGTGTAAGTTTATCTGTTCGCTTAATACGCCAACGGTAATTGGCCGTGGCCGACCAACGCTGTTGCAACCCGCGAACTTCCATCCATTGAGACTGCAAGGCATACTCTGGGTAAATTATTCTAGGTATTTTTCTGCGGTAACGTACATAAATATAACCACCACCTAAAATGTTGTTTACGCCATCACGTATCAATTGGTTGTTGGTAACCATGGTTAACACATCAGACTTTAAGCGTTTAGCCACCTCTGCCCTTATGGCAAATTGGGTTACTACATTAATTTGCGTTTGCTGACTAAATGAGCCTGCCACATTACCAATTATTTTGCGGCTTGTATCTAAGGGAATCATCACAAAACTTTCGGGGAATAAGAATTGCGCCAATCCAGTATTTGATTGCAAACACAATAACCCTAGGAGCAGGCATACTTTGGTGTAACCCGGTATACGTATATGCATAACTCTATAATTGATGAGTTGCTGCAAGTGCTTTAAGTGCCATACAGGCATAAAGTGCAGCTGTTTCTGTGCGTAAAATGGATGATCCTAAACTCACTGATTCGAATTGCGCATGTTGCGCAAGTTGTACTTCTGTTGTAGTAAAATCGCCTTCTGGACCTATGAGTATATGCACCTGTGTTTGTTTAAACGGCATTTGTTGAGCAAGTAAAAGTGGCAAGGTTTGTTGCTGGTTTTGCTCACACCAGGCCATGTAACGCAATGCATTTGTTGATGCCGTGCTAAACGTTTTGAGATATGCCTCTAAAGACACCAGCGGATTTATTTTAGGTAAAAACCATTGTTTGCTTTGTTTCATGGCACTGATGGCCACCTTTTGGCAACGCTCCAAATTTACTTTGGCTCTTTCGCTGTTGGTTGTTTCTATAAACGTAATTTCATCAATGCCAACTTCTGTGGCTTTTTCAATAAACCATTCTATTCTATCCGCACTTTTGGTAGGTGCAATAGCAATATGCAAGGAATAATTAGCAGGATGTTGATGGCTGATGCGATTAACAATGGTAAGCTGGCATTTCTTAGGATTGGCTTCGCTAATGGTAGCCTTAGCCTCAGTGCCTTTTCCATCCGCTAAATAAACAATATCACCCTGTTGCAAACGCAATACCCGAATGCAATGTTTGGACTCCTCCTCAGAAAGCCATAACGAATTTGTTGTTAAATCGGGTTGAAAAAAAACGTGCATGAACCGAAATGAAATTTTATTGCAATATAAAATAGTTTGATGCCAACCTGAAAATTATTCCTGCACAGGTGTACTGGATAAATACATCATGTTTTGCAACTATTAACCTAATGTTTTAAAAACCAAATCTCTTAAGAAAACTCCGGTAAAAGTAGTTTTCTGTTTGGTTTGCACATCAGTTAATTTAGGCAGGTATGTGCTAAAAAACTGCTGGTAATGTGCTGTTTCTATCAGGGTGCTGCTCAATGAACGCGGGTATTTGTATTTAGGGTTATAATCTGCAATTACTTCCGCAACTTTTGTACATAAGTCCTTATAAGGTTTAAATGCCTGGTATTTGTTTATTTCAGTTACCTCTTTAACCAGATAAGCCTTGCTACTTTCTGAAATTACAATTTGGTTTAGGTATTTCTTGTTGTAATCATGTTGTCCGTTACTTTCAATGAGTTCATTGGTAAACAAATCAACAATAGCATTGAGTTTATCTTTGCTGTGGCTAATGTTTTGCAATCTCATTTCCAGTAGAAACTCCATGTAACTCCAATACCAATTTAAAATATACAACAATAACCGGTGTTTATTTTCGAAATAACGGTAGATGGTAGCTTCTGTGGTATTGATTTCTAATGCCAGTTTTTTAAATGTAAACTGTTCAAATCCCAGTTTATAAATCAACTCAATAGCACTCTTCACCATCTGCCTTCCAATCTCACTATTTTCGGGATCTCGCAGATAAATGCCATCGCTTACTTTAAAGGTGATTTGATAGTGCATTTTTTCCTTTTAATTACATTTAGTACTATTAAAGTTTACAAATATATTACTTCTACCGATAATACAAATTATATTATTTATAATAGTAATACTATCATTTTAAAAAGTATTTATATCTTTGTGGCCTAATCAGGGTTATTATGAATGAATCAAACTCTCTTTATCGCCTTTGGCAAATATTAGTGTTAGAAAAAAAAGAAGTTACTTCTATCTACTTCTTTGCTATCTTGAGCGGTTTGGTGCAACTCAGTTTGCCTTTAGGAGTTCAAACCATTATTGGATTAATGTTGGGTGCCACCATGGTAACCTCTATTTACATTTTAATATTTGTGGTAGTTGTTGGGGTGCTTGTTGTAGGACTGATGCAGATTAATCAAATGCGTATTATTGAAAAAATCCAGCAACGCATTTTCACCCGATACGCATTTGCTTTTGCAGAAAAATTTCCTCAAATACACTTACACCAGATTAACGACACTTATTTACCTGAAAAAGCCAACCGCTTTTTTGATGCCATCACTTTACAAAAAGGGCTGTCAAAAATATTACTTGATTTACCCATTGCCAGCATACAAATTGTGTTTGGCTTATCCTTGTTAACCTTATACCACCCCGTATTCATTATTTTTGGAGGGCTTTTGGTATTGGTATTGTGGATGATTTTAAAGTATACAGGAAAAACAGGGATGTATACCAGTTTAAAGGAGAGTAGCTATAAATATGCTGTAGTGGCTTGGCTCGAAGAGATATCTCGGGTAGCACTTCCATTTAAATTTAGTAGGGAGAGTTTTTTAAACATGGGCCACACTGATAAAAATGTAGTTGGTTACCTCACTGCAAGAACTGCGCATTTTAAGGTGCTTATGACACAATACAAAACACTGGTTGTGTTTAAGGTTATTATTACCAGCACCATGCTTATTGTGGGAACCATATTGGTGATTGAGCAACAAATTAACATTGGTGAATTTATTGCTGCTGAAATTGTTATCTTAACCATAATTGCGGCCGTTGAAAAAATGATTAGCAGTTTGGATAGTATTTATGATGTGATTACCGGATTGGAAAAACTGGCTCAAGTAACTGATTTACCTGTAGAAAAATCGGGAGCAATGACTTACCAAGACAAAAATCAAGGTATGGAATTGGAGTTGATAGATGTGAATTATCAATATGCCGAACGCAACTTATTAAGTCAGTTAAACTTTAAAATTCCTGCAAATAGCAAGGTATTTATCTCAGGAAAAAACGGCTCTGGCAAATCTACCTTTTTACGGTTTTTAGCAGGCTGTTACCAGGAATTCACGGGTAATTACAACATCAACGGCATACCACTAGCCAATTTCCAAACAGAATCATTAAGAAAAAAAATAGGCTTATTGGTTGACCATAAAGACATTTTTTTAGGCAGTATCTATGAAAATATTACCATGGGCAGATCTGATATTAAACATGATGATATCATGCAATTGTCGGAAAAGCTTGGTATGCAAGGTTTTTTAAACCATTTTAAAGAAGGATTTGATACCCAGTTGCAGCCAACAGGGATTACCTATTCTGAATCTATTTTGCAAAAACTACAATTACTTAGGGTTTTTGCCCATAAACCCAATTTATTGTTATTAGATGAGCCACTTGCCGGACTTGGAGAATCCGAAAAAAAAGGCGTAATTAACTACCTCAATAGCTTAAAAAACACAACCATCATTGCAATTAATGACGACCCTGATTTTATGGAACTATGCAACTATTCCATCAATATGAGTAAAGGAACGGTAACACTTCATCAAGTTTAATTTTATGGAACAACAACATCACCTTCGTTCGTTTAGTACCATATACCGAAACAACAAAATAAGCAATATCAGGTACTGGTTTTTTGGAACACTTGCCTTTTTGTTGATTGTTTTATTTTTGCCTTGGACACAAAATATTAAGGCTAAAGGCACTATTACATCGCTTTATCAGGAAGATCGTCCTCAAGAAATCAATAGCCCCATTCCGGGTAAAATTATCAAGTGGTGGGTTAAAGAGGGCGATTTTGTCCGCAAGGGAGATACCATATTGCAATTATCAGAGATTAAAGCTGATTATCTTGATCCTGACTTAGTAAGTCGTACCCAAAGACAATTGAATGCCAAAGAGGGTACCATCACTTTTTACAAGGGTAAAGTTGAACAAACCGGCTCGCAAATAGATGCGCTCATTGAATCAAAGTCGCTGAAAATAGAGCAACTTAAAAACAAGCAAAAGCAATTAAACAATAAGCTTACAGGAGAACGAGCCGAATTAAACGCTGCTAATAATGAATACAATCTTGCAAAAGATCAGTATGAACGGCAACAAAAAATGTTTAACGAGGGTTTGGTTTCGCAAACACAATTGCAACAACGCAGTGTTGCTTTCCAAAATGCATTGGCCAAACAACAAATTGTAGAAAACAAAATTGAACAAACCTTGCAAGAGCTTACCAATATAAGGCTTGAACAACAAAGTACTGTTCAGGAGTACACTGAAAAAATTAGTAAAGCAGAAGGTGAGCGTTTACAGAGTTTAAGCCAAATTGCCATTGCTGAAGGCGAAGTAGCTAAATTGGAAAATACGGTATCGAACTATATTATTAGAAATGGGATGTACCTGGTACTTGCTCCACAGGATGGCCAAATTGTACAAGCTAAAAAGGCTGGTGTTGGCGAGCTGGTAAAAGAGGGTGAACATATTACCATTATTGTGCCTACACAAGCCAACTATGCAGTAGAAATGTATGTTGAGCCGATTGATTTACCTTTAATTAGCAATGGACAAACCGTTCGTTTTGTTTTTGATGGATTTCCAACCATTGTTTTTAGCGGATGGCCAGACGCTAGTTATGGCACATTTGGTGGCAAAATTGTGGCTTTTGAAAATACCATTAGCAGCAATGGATTATTCCGTGTTTTGGTAGCAGAAGATACTACGGATAGAAGGTGGCCCCAACAATTAAAAATGGGTAGTGGTGCTCAGGGCATTGCTTTGTTGAAAGATGTTCCTATTTGGTATGAACTTTGGCGTAACATCAATGGTTTCCCTCCCGATTATTACCAACTGAAACAACCGACTAAACCTACTGCAAAAAAACCAAAACCAGTTGCTGATGAAGATAAGTAAGCTTGTGTTTTTACTGCTGTTTGGCGTTGCACTGAACAGTCATGCTCAAGACTCGCTTAGCACCTTAAATGCTGAGCAGGTGTTGCAGTTGGTTAAACGCTTTCATCCCATATCAAGACAGGCCGTAATTGGTGTTGAAAAAGCAAAGGCTGATGTTACCATCAGTAGAGGCGCATTTAATCCGGTTATTAGCCATTACATTGCCGATAAAACTTTTGATGGCACCAACTATTATGAGCAAGTTTCCCCTGCCATAAAATTACCAACTTGGTATGGTGTTGAATTGTCAGCAGGGACGGAAACATTAACTGGAGACCGGCTGGATGAAAGCACTACAAAAGGTACCACCAATTATGTTGGCATTAGTGTACCATTGGCCAAAAATTTGGCTATGGATAAACGCAGGGCAGCCTTGAGGCAGGCCAAATTGTTTCACACCATGGCTAAAATTGACCAGCGCGCCATGATGAATAACCTGCTTATGGAAGCGATGGATGCTTACTGGCATTGGGTTTCAGCTTACCAGGTTTATGTGGTGGTAAAAAACAATGTGGACGTTAATGAAAAACGGATTGAATTGGTAAGAAAATCATTTGTTAATGGCGAACGACCAGCGATAGATACCACGGAGGCGCTTACTCAGTTAATGAGTTTTCAGTACTTACGTAACAATGCTTGGCTTGAGTTTCAAAATGCAGGCTTACAACTTTCTGCTTATTTATGGAAAGCTGATTACACGCCCTTTCAACTGCCTGAAACCATAGTGCCACAAAGTGGTTGGGAAAACGAGACCAATATCAGTAATTTTAATTTGGTGCTGGTAGATTTGCTGAGTGTATCGGCAAAAAACAATCCCAATTTGTTGGTTTATGATTACAAGCTTAATCAGTTAAATATTGACAAGCAGTTAAAATTTCAAGAGCTACTTCCTAAAATTGACTTAGAATACAACCGACTTGGAAAAGACAACGCCCTCACCTCTTCGGGAGCCTTACTTAACGACAATTACCAATACGGAATAAAGTTTGAAATGCCTTTATTTCTTTCGCAAGGAAGGGGCGCTTACCGCAATGCCAAACTTAAAATAGAAGAAACCAAATTGGAATTGGCTCGGAAACAAGTATCGGTTGACCTTAAAATAAAGAGTTACTTTAACGAATACATTACCCTTAAAAACCAAATTGCTTTACAGAGTGCGAACTACAACAATTACAAGAGCCTATTGCAGGCTGAAGAAGCAAGGTTTGCCAATGGAGAAAGTTCCCTGTTTTTAATTAACAGCCGCGAGAATAAAGCCTTGGAAGCATTTGAAAAGCTGGTTGAGTTAAAAACCAAATATTTTAAAACCTTATACGCTTTGCAATGGAGCGCAGGTTTGCTTGAGTAAGGCTTAGGTAGTTTACTGAAAATAAAAAAACTCCGCAACGTCAGGTATTGCGGAGTTTTTTTTTGTGGAGCTGCAGGGAGTCGAACCCTGGTCCGGAAGTGGAATGGTCAAGCTTTCTACACGTTTAGCGTTGCGTTAATTTTGGTGGTAAAGTAGGCCGCAATACTTGCCGGCTTCACCCTTAGCCCATTGGGTTCAATTAACCAACAAAGGCGGTTGGCTAAAAGGCTTTTCCTGATGATGCCTCTGATGCAAACGCGGTTAAGCTAACACTTGCGAGACAATGGCATGATGCGTAATCTTCCTGATTAGGCAGCCATAGCGAAGTTATTTTCGCCAAATAATTGTTTGAGTGTTATGATTAAAGCGACAACATCTCAATGCGCTACGTGCTTACTCGCCAGATGCTCACCCCGTCAAAACCGGTCAGCCCCAGGCGTTGTATGTATTATAGTAGGTGACTAGAATTACCAACAACCCTACAAAAGTACACTAATTTACCCATTAAAACACCTATTGTTGGTGCATGCTGTTTTGTCAACTTTTAGCACTGGCAAGCCCTGTTGTTTTAAAAAACTGCCAAAAAAAGTTATTTTGCCATTTATTATTGGCTTTCATCAATGAAAAAAATACTTACTACCATTTGTACTGCGTTGTTTTTAACCTCGGTTTATGCACAGGAAACCAAACCCGAAGAAAAAGGGCAGTTTTCAGGTAATTTTCAAACCACCAATCAATTTTACGTAAAAGATAGCGCCATTGGAGCCAATACTACCCAGTACGAAAGGGAGCTTTCATCAACAGATGCTTGGTTGTTTTTAAATTATAAAATAAAAGGCTTTAATTTTAGTTTGCGTTACGATTTGTTTAACAATACGCCATTGTTTGACCCATTTATTGCCTATACAGGTTCAGGCATTGGATTTTGGCAGGTGAGCAAGGATGTAGATAAATTTAACTTTACGGTAGGTAATTTTTACGACCAATTTGGAACAGGAATGGTTTTCCGTGCTTACGAAGACCGTAATATTGGGATTGATTTTGCCATGTTGGGCGCAAGGGTTATTTATACCCCAACGGAAAATACCCGTATTAAAGCATTTACTGGTCAACAAAAATTTCGTTTTGATAGAAAAACACCCGTGATAAAAGGGGTGAATGCAGAACACCGTTTTGAGTTGGGCAGTAATTTAAACAGTGAAATTGGCGCATCGCTGGTAAATCGTACTATTGACCAAGCCACTATGAACAATATTGCTGCAACCATCAATAGTTATCCTTTGGAGCAACGCTTTGACCCAACGTATAATGTTTTTATCTCGAACATTTACAATACACTTAATTACAAACGCTTTACGTTATACCTTGAATACGCGCACAAAAGTGCGGAAGCCATTATGGGACAAGATTTTCGTATGTTTAAAAGTGATGGAAATATTTATTACACTTCTTTATCCTATTCAGCCAAAGGAATTGGTATAAACGGACAGTACAAACGTATTGATCGTTTCCCTTTCCGTACCTCTCCATTAGAGGTTAGCGCATTTCCATCTAACCAAGCGTTGATTAATTATTTACCCTCTCTTACACGCCAAAACACGTATCGTTTGCTTGCCCGTTACAATGCAGTGGTGCAGGAGTTGGGCGAAAATGCCATGCAACTGGAGGTTACGCTTAAGCCAAATAAAAAGTTGCAAATCAACTTAAATACCTCTGTGGTTACCACCTTAAAAGGGGTAAATTTCGAAAAAGGATTTAGCGCTTATAATTGGGATACCACCACCCGTTTGTTCCGTGAGTATTATATAGACGCCTCTTATAAGTTTAATAGCAAACTTAAAGTAATGGGAGGCTTGCAATACATTGGTTATAACCAAACTACTTTTGAGTTAAAACCCAATGCCCCGTTTGTTGAGGCCATTACTCCATTTGGTGAAGTAATTTATAAACTGGACAAGCAAAAATCCATTCGCGTAGAGGGACAATATTTAATTACAGAACAGGATTTGGGACATTTGGTAAATGCATTGGTTGAGTTTAATGTGGCTCCCCATTGGAGTTTCTCTGTGGGCGATATGGTGAATACCAAACACGGGGCGTTAAACAAACCCGCCAATGGCGAAAAGTTTGAGTTTATCCATTACTATAATTTCTTTGGCTCGTACACCTACAAAACCACCCGCATCACAGCTGCTTGGTTAAAGCAAGTGGCGGGTGTAAATTGCACCGGAGGGGTTTGCAGGGTTGAACCAGCTTTTAGCGGAGCGCGTGTAACTTTAAGTACTAATTTTTAATTCATAACACATGAAAAACATATTCGGCATTATTCTTATCGCTTTGTTTGTTGCTTCCTGTGAGGAAGTTCCACCACCTATTAATTACCAAAAAAGCACACAGGTAACTGATACCACCTTTATTAAGCTACCCGCTCCGGCACCTCAGCAAAAACATGTGTTGCTTGAAGATGTTTCTGGGGTGAAATGTGTAAACTGTCCTGATGCGGCCATTATTGCTAAAAGCATCTTGGATGCATTTCCTGGCAGGGCTTTCACCACCGTTATGCATCCCGATATTCCAGCACTGTCAAATTTTGTTTCACCCATTACCAAAGCCGGGCATGAAAGCAGGTTTGATTTTAGAACCAAGGATGCTTCTGATATTTTACAATTGGTTGGCATTCCAGGCTCATTACCCAGTGGCTTTGTAAACCGTAAAAAATTTGCAGGACAACAATCACGTATTTTAGGTAGGGCAGAATGGTATGCCAGGTGTCAGGAAGAATTAAATGGGACAACACCCGTAAATATTGAGCTTACCAATGAGTTTAACGAAGCCACAAAAGAAGGGGTAATTACTGTGAAGCTCATTTTTACACAGGCATTGAGCAAAAAACAATACTTGAGCATTTTACTTACAGAAGATAGCATTGTTGATACCCAGGAATACCAAGACCCGACCACTTTTGAGGTGTTGTTTGATAACAACTATGTACACAAACATGTATTGAGGGATGTTGTTACCAATGCAACAGGTGACCCATTAACTACTGATGAAAAGATAACGATTGTTCCAGGTCGCACTTTTGTGAAAAGTTATGCTTATAAAACAGATGTAAGCGAAAAAATTAAGGTAAATCCTAAAAAAGCACATTTGTTGGTTTTTGTGCATGATGATGCCCAAGGAATTGATGTAACTCAGGTTGATGAAATCCCTGTGAAAGAATGATGCGGAAATTATGTTGGGTTTTCCTCGCATTTTGTTTGGCTTGTTCAACTGATGATACGGCCTACAAAAATTATTTGTTCCAATACAGGGCCAGTAAAAATTACGATTTTTTATCTCCGCTGGAAACGCCTTTGGATAGCTTAACCTTATTAAACTTTAAAGGGCTTCATTACTACGAACCTGATAAAAAATATCAGGTTGAAGCTGATTTTACCGCTTTATCCAACACTCCCGTATTTGGTTTCCCGCATACGTTAAACCGCACCTACAATTACCGTGAAGCAGGTAAAATCAAGTTTACTTTAGGTGACAAACCGTTGGAACTCACTGCGTATTTGCGTGATGATGCCAGTGGTGATTCATTGGAGCTTTTTATTCCTTTTACCGACCTCACCAACGGGAAAGAAACCTATGGAGGAGGGCGATATATTGATGTTAAAGCCAAGGCCACGCAGCAACGTATTGTCTTGGATTTTAATTTTGCGTACAATCCTTATTGTGCTTATAACAAGGATTACAGTTGCCCCATTCCTCCTGCACAAAACAACTTAGCGGTTGCTATTGAGGCTGGAGAAAAAATACTTAATGCTGCGCATTAACTCGCAGCTTTAGCTGCACATATTCACTTTAGTCAGGTTAGTTGGTGCAAATGACTTATCTTCGCAGCCATTATGACAAACGACCAATTAAAAGCGTTGAAGTTAAGGGTAGAAGACCTGAGGAGGTATCTTTGACGTTGACGGCAAATTAGTTCTTATACAGGACGAAGAAAACCAATCTTTACATCCCACCTTTTGGGATGACCCCAAACGGGCTGAACAAATTTTAAAAAGTATAAAAACTAAAAAACTTTGGACGGATGCTTATGCAGCAGCGGAAACGGCTGTGGATGATTTGGGTGTTTTATATGAATTTTTTACTGCTGGAGAAAGTACTGAAGAAGAAGTAGAGGCCGCTTATCATCAAGCGTCTAACACGGTTGAAGCGTTGGAGTTGAAAAACATGCTAAGCGGTGAAGAAGACCAATTGAATTGTATCATCAACATCAATTCAGGGGCTGGTGGAACAGAAAGCCAAGACTGGGCACAAATGCTGATGCGCATGTACCTGATGTATTGTGATAAAAGCGGCTTTAAAGCCAGTGTAGTAGATGAATTAGCAGGTGATGGTGCAGGCATTAAAAGTTGCAGCATTGAAGTAACTGGCGATTTTGCTTATGGGTATTTAAAAGGCGAAAATGGGGTACACCGTTTGGTGCGTATTTCTCCATTTGATGCCAATGCCAGAAGGCATACCTCTTTTGCCTCGGTGTATTGTTACCCAATTGTGGATGATACCATAGAGATTGAAATAAAAGATGCTGATGTGGAGATTCAAACCTCGCGCAGTGGTGGTGCTGGTGGGCAAAATGTAAACAAGGTAGAAACCAAGGTACAACTTACGCATAAACCCTCTGGAATAGTGATTGTTTGCCAAGTTGAGCGCAGCCAAAGTGCCAATAAAGAGAGGGCATACAAGATGTTAAAATCACAACTTTATGAATTGGAGTTGCGCAAACGCAATGAGGCTAAAAGTGTGGTTGAGGCCGGTAAGAAAAAAATTGAGTGGGGTTCGCAAATACGTAACTATGTGTTTCATCCTTATAAATTGGTGAAAGACTTGCGCACTGATACTGAAACCAGTGATGTGCAAGGGGTAATGGATGGTGATTTGGATCAGTTTATCAAGGCGTATTTGATGGAGGAATCGCAACACTAAGGTTATTGTTGATATTAATGGCTAGGCAATTATGAGTAAGCAATATGTTTAAATTTTCATCTTTATCTGGCTTGTTAGGTTGTTGCCTAATTGCGTTAAATACCTTGGGGCAACAAGATACCACAACACTAGATAAAGATGTGTTAAGTTGGCGATGGGAAACCAAAAAAGATACCCGAAAAGGAACATTTCTATTTACCCCTTATAAGCCAGTTTATGTGTTGCCCTTTTATATCACAACCAGGACCAACGAAGTGCCAAAAAGCTTCAACCCCGCTTACCAGTTAGAGGATTCTAATAGGCTTGACCTAGACCAGTTGGAACTGAAGTTTCAGTTTAGTTTTAAAACCAAAGCGGTACAAGGTTTATTTTGGGGATATGGTGATTTGTGGGTAGCATATACACAAACCAGCAGGTGGCAACTTTATAATGGCAGAAACTCCCGGCCTTTTAGAGAGACCAATTATGAACCAGAAGTTATCTTAAACCTGCCTTTGAATATTCCGCTACCAGGTTTTAAAATTTGTATGTTTGGCATGGCCTTAAACCACCAAAGCAATGGACGCAATACTCCCCTTTCGCGCAGTTGGAACAGGGTGATTTACCATGTGGGGCTAGAACGCAAACAGACTGAGTTATTGTTAAGAATATGGCATCGCATTCCAGATAATGATGATGAAAACCCACTTATCACTAAATATCTTGGAGCGGCAGATGCATTATTTGCCACTACCCTTAAGGGCCATCATTTAAGCTTAATGCTTCGGCAACCCTTAACCAATTCATTTAATAAAGGTGCGGTTCAAATGGAGTGGTCTATGCCTATTTCGGGACGTTTAAAAACATCTTTGCAATTTTTTCATGGTTATGGAGAGAGCTTAATTGATTACAACCACAAACAAACCACCATCGGTGTGGGGGTTTCCTTAATCAATTGGTTGTAGGTGCGTTTAAGGTACTTTATGTTTAATTCAATCTTACAATATCAACTTACGCAGGTTTTCCAACGTATCAGCTTCCTCTTTCTTTTTATCTTGTCTCCAACGCAAAATACGTGGAAATCTAATTGCAATGCCCGATTTATGTCGTGTAGAATAGTTGATGCCTTCAAAGCCTATTTCAAAAACCAATTCAGGTGTTACGCTTCTTACCGGGCCAAACTTATCAATGGTGTGAAGTTTAATCCAGCTATCTACTTCACGCATTTCTTTATCCGTTAAGCCGCTATATGCTTTTGCAAAAGGCACCAACTCCCCCGCCTCATTCCAAACAGCAAAGGTATAATCTGTAAACATGTTTGCCCTGCGCCCACTGCCTCGCATGGCATAAATCATTACGGCATCAACACTCATGGGGTCTAATTTCCACTTATACCAACTGCCTTTTTTACGCCCTACTTCATACACACTTTGCTGTTGTTTTAACATCAGCCCTTCGCTGTTTACCTCTCTAGCCAAACTTCTGACACCAATCAGTTCTTCCCAACTTTTTGCCTCAATAACAGTAGATAATTTTAGTTGTGGTACATTGGCTTCTTCAACCAATTGGGTCAATAAAGCCCTTCGCTCCATCAATGGTTTGGTGCGCAGGTCTTCTCCATCCAATTCCAATAAATCGTAAGCAAAAATAACCGCAGGCACTTCTTGCAATATTTTTGCAGTTACATTTTTACGCCCAATACGTGTTTGTAGGTGGTTAAAATTAAGCACGGCATTTTCTTTATAACCGATGAGTTCTCCATCTATTACCACATCGCGTTTTAACTTATTGCCAATCGCCACCAATTCAGGAAATTTTTCTGTGATTAAATCTTCGCCCCTGCTCCAGATAAACGTTTGTTGTTTGCGTTGAATAAACTGGCAACGAATTCCATCCCATTTATACTCCGCTTGCCAATTGCTGATGTCTCCCAATTCATGCACCTCCCCTTCTACTGCATAAGCCAAATAAAACGGATATGGTTTTGATAGTTCTTCGGTACCATCCTCATTAAACAACAACTCTTGGTAAGTAATGGTGTATGGATTCCAACTGCCCATTAGACGGTGCGCAATTTTATTTTCGTGAAGGCTGCTATGTTTGCTTAGTGCCTTTACCATCAGCTTGGTAGAAACACCCATGCGGAATGCCCCTGAAGTAAGCTTATTAAATACAAATCGCTCTTCTTTGGTAAATTGTTGCCAGGCTGCTAAAATCCATCTTTTTTTTACGTCCTCATCCACTTGTTCTTGTTGTTGCATTTGGTTAATCCATTGCGACAACGTGAATGATGAAGTGGATGAATAATCTGGCAATACGCTGCTGATGGTTTCAGATAAATCGCCTACAATGTGGTAACACTCTTCAAATAACCAATAAGGTATTCCTGCGGCTTCGGCTGCCCATTGTTTTAGTTGGGTTGTTTTTACAATGCGTTTGGGATTGCGGCCACTAAAGATGGCAATGGCCCATAATTTATCTTCATCTGTTGCTTGGTTAAAAAATGCTTCCAAGGCACTTACCTTTTCATTGGTTTTGGCAGTAGCGTCAATTTGCTGAAAAAGCTGAACAAAATCTTTCACGCAATGTCCTCCTTTTCCTCCTCTTGTTTTTCTGTTTCGGGTTGTTCGCCTACAAATTTTGTCACCACCTCACTGGCATTGTAACCTTGCTCGTTTAAGTACTTGGCATAAATGGCAGTGTAACCATGCGTAACAAGTACATTTTGTGCTCCAGTCGCTTTTACGGCTGCATTTAAACCAGGCCAATCCGCATGGTCGCTTAATACAAAACCAGTATCTGCATTATCTCTTCTTTTTGCACCACGCAAACCCATCCATCCACTTGCAACGGCAGTAGTATAAGGTTCAAATTTCTTCATCCATAAGCTGCCTTCTGCTGAAAGTGGGGCAATAATGAAGGCACTTTTAAATACCGATTTATCAAAAGACTGATCTACTTTTTTGGTTGGTTTTAAACGAACACCTGCCTCTTCATAAGCCTCATTCATGTTTTGTACGGAACCATGCACCAACACTTCTCCAATGCTGTGATCAATGTGTTGCAAAATGCGCTGAGCTTTGCCTAATGAATACGCAAACATAATAGAGCATTTACCTGCTGCTGCATTGCCTCTCCACCATGCATTAATTTGCTCCATAATTTCTTGTTGTGGTTTCCAATTGTACACAGGCAAACCAAAGGTGCTTTCCGTGATAAAAGTATTGCATTGCACAGGTTCAAATGGCGGACTTATGCCATCGTCAATAGTTTTATAATCGCCACTGGCTACCCAAACATCTCCTTTGTAGGCTACCCTAATTTGTGCTGAACCGAGTACATGCCCTGCGGGGAAAAATGTAAACTCAACCCCATTAATTTGAATAGGTTTTCCATAAGCTATGCCTTCAAACTGTTGTGGGCCTAGACGTCTTTTTAAAACAGGGATACTTTGTTCATGTGCCAGATAGTGCTTCATTCCCCATCGTGCATGGTCGCCATGCGCATGTGTAATGAGCGCGCGGGTAACGGGCTTCCATGGGTCAATGTATACATCCGCTTGTGGCACATACATGCCTTTATCGGTAAAAATGATGAGCGGATCGTTTTGCATGTTAGCTGTACAACATTATTTACTTTACCATGCTCAACTCTTTAACCACATGGTCTGCTTTAGCTACTTTTTGCAGTACCCACAACACATACCGAATATCCACTCCAACACTTCTGCTGTAAGTTTCATTCCATGCGTAATCGTTAATGGTAGCGGTAAATGCACGATCAAAATTAATGGCAATTAAATTTCCTTTATCATCCATTACGGGGCTGCCGCTGTTACCTCCAGTTGTATCCAGGTTGTACAAAATATTTACTGGTAAATCGCCCAATGCGGGATGTGCATATTCGCCCAAATCGTTGGCAGCATACAAGGCCCTGATTTCATCCAGTAGCTGGTATTCCAATGTATCACTTTTTTCAATTACACCTTTAAGCGTGGTAAATGGTTTGGCATAAATGCCATCGTTGGGTGAGTAGCCTTTTACATAACCATAGGTAAAACGCAAAGTGGCATTTGCATCTGGAATAAAACGGGCATTTTTCCATTGTTGTTTCACTTCAACCAAATTGGCCATAAGCTGATTTAATTCCCCATCACGTTTTTGGTCTTCTTCGTCAAAGGCTATCATCTCATCATTGAGTTCGCCAGCAAATGCTACCAATGGGTCGTTTGCTTTTAGTAGTTTAGCTACATCACCATCAAGCAGGGCATTTACTTGGGTACTATTTTTTACCGATGACTTGGCAAATAATTCATCAACCAATGTGGTAATTTCTTGCACGGTGGTTCTTCCATTTAACAGTTTTTTTACTGAGGCCAATTCATTTGCACCTTTAAAAGAGGCTGCATCACTTAACATTTTTACCAAAGCCGCTTTATGTAAATTTTCATCGTATTGTGCTAACGCGCGGGCAAACATTTTTTTCATATTTGGGCGTTCTGATTCAATAAATGCTTTTCGTTCTGCCCGATTTCTTAACAGGTCAAAAGTGCGTTTATAACGAGCAGCAGTTGCTGATGCAAAAGTTAATGGAGATACCGTATAAATCTGATCAAGCCAGAGATTGCGTTGAGCCACGTTATTGAGTCCGCTATATAATTCATTGATGCGCGGAATCAGTTGTCCATAGCGCATTTTCATTTCCTCATTGGCATCAATAAATTGTTGCAGCATTTTTTCTTCTTCACGCTTTTTGGCACTTAATCCAGCACGTTGAAAACCTTGTAATTTGCCTTTAAAATTTTTGGTGGTATTGGCCAAGCTTTTAATTTTTGCTGCATATTTTATTTGCAATGCATAATCTTTTTTGCCCAATTGCTCCATGTAATTAATTTGCCAATCGAACAGGTTGCTGATGTAACTTAACAAGTATTTTTCGTGGTACTCATAAAAGCCCGCAGGCTGATTTCTGTAAGTACGTCCAGGATAACCCAAAATAAATACAAAATCGTTTTCATTAACACCTTTAGGATTTACATTTAAATACTTAACGGGTTGATAAGGCACATTTTTTTCATTGTATTCCGTTGCTGAACCATCTGGTGCAACGTAGGCCCTGAGGAAAGCAAAATCACCACTATGTCTTGGCCATACCCAATTGTCCAACTCACCGCCATAACTTCCTATGCTCACTGGTGGTACATAAACCAAACGCACATCTTTTAGCAATTTGTATCGGAATAATACATAGGTTTTTCCGGTAAACATTTCTGAGATTTCGCATTGTAAATCTTTGTTGTTGTCATTTTCTCTTTTGGTAATTTGCTTGATATTTTCTGCAATTACTTTTAAGCGGGTCACCGCATCTAAAGAAGCGGTATTGCTCAGCACCTCGGCTGACACATCGCGATATGAGGCTGTGATTTTACATACCAATCCTTTAGCCGGAACTTCTTGTGCGCGGGTTTGCGCCAAAAATCCATTTTTAATGTAATCATGTTGCACATCGCTAATGGCTTGCACAAAACTAAATGCACAGTGGTGGTTGGTTACAATTAGCCCCTCACTGCTTAAAAACGAACCCGTACAGCCGCCTACTCGCACAATGGCATCAATTAAGCTGGTACCCTCAGGATTGTAAAGCTCCTTCGGTGTAATTTTCAAGCCAGCTTTTTGCACATCTACATTCTTCAGTTCCGATAAGGGAAACATGCCCTCCTCTTTTTTATTTAAGGTATGAGAAGTAAGTATAGCACCTAAAGCAAAAAGAGCCGTTACTAGTATTAATTTTTTCATAAGCATGTGTTTAATAAAAAGCGAAAATAAGGGAAGATTTGATAAGGAAAATGGGTATCTTATTCAGTGGCATAAATCATGTTTCTAATATTGTTGGTAAAGTCGTGCTTAAAAGAGGTGTTTCTAAACCTAGCAACACCCACAATCCCCTGAATGCTATTGGTTAAGAAGCACTCATCGGCTAATGAGAGCAGGTTAATGGTTAGTGGCTCTTCAAAAACAGGAATGGCTTGTTCTTTTAGTTTGTTTATTACCACCTCGCGCACCACGCCTGCAACTGGCCCTTCTGTTAGGGGTGGTGTAAATACTCCTTTTCCCTTCACAATAAAAATGTTGCTGCTGCTTGCTTCACAAATATTGCCATGCTGGTTTAACAGAAGCGTATCGTCTACCGTTAATTGTTGCGCATATTGCGCTGCTAACACATAGATGAGCGCATTTCCAGATTTTAGGTTTGATAAGCTGCAACATGCCTTGTGTTGTTGTTCGTACACCTCCACCCTATCTATGGTGTGTTTTGGGACAGGTAAAGGCCATACATCAACCAAACATTTTACATGGCTGCTTTGTGGATAATAAAATCCTGTGCCATTGCGGTGCATCACAAAGCGCAATCGGTGGTTGCCTGTCGTAATTTGTTCGCGCATTAAACCTACAAAAAAGTCCATTCCCCAATTTTGAGGCAGGTCGAAGCCTAAGGCTTTAGCACTGGCAGTAAGCCTATTGTAGTGATTTTGCACAAACCAAATGTGGTTGTCTTTCACACAGATGGTTTCAAACAATAAATCGCCATATATAAATGCCCTGTTGATATTCATATGTTACGAATAACGATAAATTATAGCGTGTTTAAAATTTACATGGCTAAATGTTCAAAATTCATACATTTGCCCGCGTAATTTTTTGTAACCACCCAAACAAACGCTTTTTTAGGGTGTTTTAATTAAACAATTAACTATCAATGAAAGAAGTATTTCTAGTATCAGTAGCCCGCACACCAGTTGGAACTTTTGGTGGAGCTTTGGCAGGATTTACAGCCACCCAATTGGGTGCCCATGCCATAAAAGGAGCTTTACAAAAAGCAAACATAACACCTGAAATGGTGAATGAGGTATTTATGGGAAATGTAATGAGTGCCGGATTGGGTCAAGCTCCTGCTACCCAAGCCATGATTTTTGCAGGCATTCCAAACACTGTTCCTTCAACCACCATTAATAAAGTATGTGCCAGCGGCAGCAAGGCCATTATGTTGGCGGCCCAAAGCATTATGCTGGGTACCAATGATGTGGTTGTGGCAGGTGGCATGGAAAGCATGAGCAATGTACCTTATTACCTCGATAAAGGCCGAAATGGCTACCGTTTGGGACATGGACAAGTAACTGATGGATTGGTAAAGGATGGTTTATGGGATGTGTACAATGATTTTCACATGGGCAATGCTGGTGAATTGTGTGCCAGAGAAAATAACATTAGCCGCGAAGAGCAAGATGCATTTGCCACAGAAAGTTATGTTCGCGCTCAGGCTGCTTTTGCCAAGCATGCTTTTGATAACGAAATTGTGCCTATTGAAATTCCAGTTCGTGGAAAAGACCCTATCGTATTGAAAGAAGACGAACAATACACCAAGGTGAACTTTGAAAAAATGAAAACACTAAAGCCTGTGTTTGATAAAAACGGCAGCATTACCGCAGCTAACGCTTCTCCTTTAAGTGATGGTGCAAGTGCTTTTGTAATGATGAGTGGTGAAAAAGTGAAAGAATTGGGACTAAAACCATTGGCGCAAATTATTGGATTTGCTGATGCGGCTCAAGCTCCTGAGTGGTTTACCACTGCTCCTTCGCTTGCTGTGCCTAAAGCATTGGCAATGGCTGGAATAGACATTAAGGATGTGGATTATTTTGAATTTAATGAGGCATTTGCCGTGGTGGGAATCATCAACAACAAAATTCTTGGCATTGACAGCAGCAAGGTGAATGTTTATGGTGGTGCTATTGCCTTGGGTCATGCATTGGGTAGCAGCGGTTCACGTATTTTAGGTACGTTAACTAGCATTTTGCACAATGAAGGTGGCACTATTGGTGTAACAGGCATTTGTAATGGCGGTGGTGGAGCTTCTGCCATTGTGATTAAAAAAGTATAATCTTATTGCAATATATGTTGAGGCGGCTGTTTCCATCAGGAAACAGCCGCTTTATTTTTGTGGGTTATTGGGGTAAAACTTACCACAAAGCCTGTTTATATTTGTTGTTAAATTCCTGTTGCATGAAAATTATTATAGGTATTCTTTCCTTTTTTGCTTTTGGCTGGTGTATTAGCCCTGTTATGGCGCAATCCAAAGCCGACAACCTAAAACGCATTGATTCATTAAGTTTAGATAGCTTAAATGATATTGAAATACGTTTAGAAGGTTTAGGAAGAACCATGATTGTTTCAACGGACGAAAAAGAGCGCATTACCTCCGCTTTTCACTTTGTTAAAACGTTTATCCGTGCGTTGCGCATGCAAAACTCTTATTTTTATCCGTTTGATACCATTAAAAATATTTCAGTATTAACCGCCCCCGACCAACGTTTTAGAGTTATTACTTGGAACCTGGCATTAAACAACGAAACTTACCGCAACTATGGTGTTATACAAATGAACCCTGATTACCTTAAAACCATTAAAGACACCACAAATTTAAGGCCCTATTATCCGCTTATTGACAAATCAGACCTGATTAAAAATGCACTTGATACAACAGTAAACAACGAGCATTGGTTTGGTGCATTGTATTATAAAATTGAGGCTGTAACGGTAAAAAAACAAACGTATTATGTTTTGCTGGGATGGGATGGCAATACCATGATGAGCAATAAAAAATTGGTAGAAAGTTTGTACTTTGAAAACAATACTCCCATGTTTGGCGCACCGCTGTTTGACCTAAAGGATGAACGTTACAAAAAGCCATTAAAGCGCATGATATTTGAATTTAACAACCGTGCTTCTATGGTATTGCGGTTTGAACCCGAGAAACAAATGCTGGTGCAGGAAAATGTTGCTCCACCTCGTCCGCAGGATTATGGACACCCTGAAACTTACGTACCAGATGGCAGTTACGATTTTTATAAATTCAACAAAAAGACGGGTACTTGGGAGAAACAAAAAGGTATTTTACAAGACTTTAATATGCAAAAGGAATAGTTGTTATCCCTTACTCAAACAGTTTGTCGTTTAGCAAAATATGATTTCCTTTTAACGCAGCATGGGCGGCTTTAATCATGGCTTTGGCCACCTGCTCCACTTCAATGGCACGGTACTTTTTTAATGGCCCTGAAAATATAAAACGGGTAGCCTTCATCAGCCTTTGGGCAATGGCTTCTCCAAGCCTAAATTCTATGCGGTTGGCTATTAACAAACTTGGACGTACCACAACACAGGTTTCGTAACCCAAAAGCAACACGTCTCTTTCTGCTTCTCCTTTTACCCTGTTGTAAAATATGGCTGATTGCGCATCGGAACCCATGGCTGTTACCAATAAAAATTGTGTTGCACCTTGCTGTTTACAAACGGTTGCTACCTGCACCACATAATCATGATCAACTTCCCGAAATGCCTTTTCGCTGCCAGCTTGTTTAATGGTAGTGCCTAAACAGCAATACACATCGTCAGCGGCAAGTTGCGTTGCCACATGTTCCAGCTGGTTAAAATCAACAACCAGGTTGGTGAGTTTGTGGTGTTTGATGGTTATTGGTTTTCTGCTGAGTGCAATTACTTTTATGTATTGTTTATCTTCAATAAGTTGAAATAAGAGTGCTTTTCCTATTGCGCCAGTTGCGCCTGCGACCAATGCGGTTTTCATGATTTTTTTTATTACAAATATGGTTAAAATTCATTATGAATATATACTTACTTACCAGTGGTTCTTTGGTATCCTAAAAATCTGTAAACAATTTAGTATTCCTTTTACTGGGGCTTTGCCCCACGCCCCACATACTTTTTTTCTTAGATAAAAAAAGTATGCAAAAAAATCAAGGCTGCTGAGGTTTTTATTAAAGGCTACTTATTGTTGTTCACCACGCAATCACAGCCGCTTTGCTTCGTGATTGCTTACCAAACCCTGCGCTCGACAACAATATTTGCCTTTTACATAAAAACCTCAAATGCCGTTAGCAGCCATGATATAAAGTATGAGCAGCAAGCCTAGTTTCTTTTTGCTGCCAACAGCGTATCACAGACGCACAAACCATCAGTTGATATCCAAAGATATAAAGAAGCGTGTTGTGTTTATTTACCAAGTGCCTGCGGGAGAGAATAAAAAATCAATGGGGTTATCAGCCTCATACAACCATTGGTAGCCTTTGCTTTCTTTTACACAAAATGGAGCCATAGCAGCCAACATCAACTCATACCCTTGCAAAGTAAGGTCACAAAAAAAGTGAACGCCATCACGAGTTACTATTCCTTCGTTGCTAGTTGAAATGCGCAGTACCAATTTACAATTACGTGGTGTAATAAAGTCAATGGTGGTTAAATCAAGCTCGCCTTTATCAATCAACAAGGTTTGTTTAATGAGTTGGGTCAGCTTTGTTGCTTCAATTGCATTAAAATGATAGAGGCGGACAATATTTTCCCCAAATGCATTGTACCGATGAATATAGTCTAGTTCCAGTATGGCAAGGTCGTTTATTTTTTGGTACATCCATCAAAACGTGGAACATTTTAATTCCTTATTACAGAATAACCCATTACTTGATTTGCTGTTGCAAAAACTCTAAGTAGGTTTTACCCCTGTTTTCGGCAAACAAATCAAGCAACAACATGATAGCTGATTGTATGGCTAACCCCAAGCCCAAACCTTTCCATAAGGTTAATGGCTGCATGTAAAAGTAAAGAAGCAGCCCTGCCAATAACAATGCAATTTCAATCCAGCGGTACCACACAAAATTTTTCATCACCACCTCCATGCGGGGAATTTCCTCTTCGGCAATGCGTTCATGGTCGGTGTGCAGCATGTCATTTACCCGCAAAATATCTTTGGGACTGCGCACATACACGCTGCCTCCCACTGTAATTTGTATTAAGGCAACCACTATTAATGCATAAGATAGGCCATTGTAATAAGGTTGTTTTACCTTAACAAAGAAATAAACGGCCAACGCTATCGCTGCCAAACCAACGGCTACAAACAAGGCACTTTCTGCTTTTTCTGCGCCAAAATATTTTTCTACTGCATTATTCATATCAACTAATTTTTACTCGTTCTATCTCATTCAACAAGGTTACGCCATAAAAGTTGGGTGTTTGATAACCTGATTTTACATTTCCACCCATGATTTGTTTACTTATTGCCAATAGTGTTTGTGCGGTAAACACATAAGCTTCTGGACCAAGTATGGTGGCACTGGCTTTTTGTCCTTTGGCATTACTTACTTCAGCATAACAAATGGTGCTGCCCGCATTCAATTGTTTTTCAGAGGGGCCAACTGGCAATAAGTTTATTGCGCGTTTTAGTAAAAAATCCCTCAGCCAAAGGAGTTTTCCCTTCATCATGCTCACCACAAATCCAGGGAAGTTTGCATAGGTTTCAATATTTGGCACTCCTGTTGAAATTTTTGCAGAAAATAAATCTGCCCGCCAAGGATTGTACACCACCTGTTGTGTGTTGTTTCGGGCTTGGAAAGAAAAGGTTTTAAAAGCAGGCATGGCTTTTTTGTAATGGCCCTCTTTTACTATTACACCTTCCTTATTAATATCGCTTAACACGGTTTTTAAAGTACCGCGCGATGCGCCACCATTGGTAACATAAGCAATTTTAAGGCTTGTTGCATCAGGCAATTTTTGCCTGGCCAAGTTGGCCACTATATCAGTGGGAACAACGCCAAAGCCTGCTCCGGGCATCAACATTACTCCTGCTTGTTGTGCATCTTTATCATACCCAAAAACCGATTCCAACTCTTGGTATTCCCCTGCAATGTCAATGTAATGTGTGCGACTTTCTATGCACGCTTCAACAAATTGTCTATTCGTATTTTTAAATGGGCCAGCTAAGTTAATCACCAGTTTAATGTCCTTTAGGTTACTTAAAATGGTTTCCTTATGGGTTAAGTCAAACTGACGCACGGGAACATTTGCGGTCATGGCCACCCTTGATGCAGCTACCAAATCAAGCCCTGATCCCAAAGCCGATTTGAGGAACAATTGCCCCATATACCCATTGGCACCATACACCAATATTTTATCTTTACTCATGTTTGTACAATAACTATTAATGGGCTTTATCTTGAATTTTACGGGTAATTTTAACCACCAAAGCCCGTGGTGTAAAACGCACTGAATTTGCCATTATCCAATTCATCAATCCATGTATGGCCACAGTTTTGCCCTTCATCATAGATTGGTATCCATACTCGGCTACTTCTTGGGAGGTTGGTAATTTTTTGCCTTTAACCAATGCACTCTCTTCCATGGCTGCTGCGGCCTGAAAACCACTTTCCGTTGCTCCCGGGCAAAGCGTGGTAACTGTTATGTCTTTATCCCTAACTTCATTGTCAATGGCTTCTGAAAAACTTAACACATAGGCTTTGGTGGCATAATAAACAGCCATGGTTGGACCAGATTGAAAGGCTGCTGTTGAAGCCACATTCATAATTTTACCTGACCTGCGTTTAACCATATCTTGCAAATAAAGTTTAGTAAACTGTGTAAGGGTTGTAATGTTTAGGTTAATCATTTGCAACTCCTTGTTCCAGTCCGTTTCGTAAAACATCCCAAAATCGCCAAAGCCTGCGTTGTTAATTAAGTAATCCACTTGCAACCCTTTTGCGGTGGTTTCGTCATACACTTCTTTAGCCGCATTGGGTTTTGACAGATCTTTTTCAATGGTGTGTACGCTTACCTTGTATTGCTTTTCCCAAGTGTTTTTTAACTCATTTAATTTGGTCACGTTTCTGGCCACCAAAACCAGGTTATCGCCTTTTGAAGCGTGAATTTTAGCCAACTCCAAACCGATACCGTTTGATGCGCCTGTTATTAATGCTAATGCCATAATGTTTGTTATTTTTTTGGGCAAAAGTAAAACCCTTTTTTCAAACCTACAACATTAGAGTATAGTCTATACTTGTAATTTATTTTTGGTTCAGTTCAAGAGGCATGGTACGATAAAAAATTTACCATTGAAAAAAAAGGTTGGCGTACTGGATAAAAAACTAGCATCTATTGATGGTAAAATGAAGCAGTTGAAACAAATGAAAAACCAAATGCGGAGTTTAAGCAAAATATTATTGATGAGGCATGTTAGTGTTGCTTGTATCATTTCTTGGAATTTATACAACCTGACAACTAAACAATTATTTAACCATTGATGCGTTACTAACCCATAAAGACCTATGAAAATGATCAGCCTGACAAAAACACTCTGCATGTTACTGATTTTAGTAACCCTCTTCTCTTTTTCTGGCAACCACAATAATGATAAGGCGTTTAATTTAAAGAAGCTTGAAAAATCCCTGATGCTAGTTCCTAAAGGTTCTATCCATGACGTATTAGGAGGTGATGACAACCAAGAAATGTGGCATCTTACTTATTCAAAAGTTGACTCCTTTTATATGTACCAGCATGAAGTGAGCAATGGTGAATATGTATATTTTTTAGATGACTTGAAGAAAGTAGATACGAATACTTATAAAAAAATGCTGCCCGACACGTTAGTTTGGAGAAACAAAGTTACTAATGTTGAACCATATGTTACCTATTATTTACGCCACCCTGCTTACGCCAATTACCCGGTTGTTGGTGTGAGTCATGAGCAAGCCACCTATTACTGTAAATGGCTCACCCAAAAATACATGAGCAATCCTAAAAGGAAATACAAAAAAGTTGCATTTGATTTACCTACCGTTAACCAATGGTATTATGCAGCAGCAGGCGGTATCGCACGTGCCACATTTCCTTGGAGAGGCCCAAATATGCAAAATAGTAAAGGCGAATGGCTGGCCAATTTCAAGGTTATCCCTCAAAACAACATCGGCAAACACACTTTTGATGTTAAAAAAAATAACGGGGTATATGAACAAGAAGAATTTTTCATTGCAGGTACAAGCGCAAATGTTTTAGGATATAGTAGTGCATACGCCTCCTTCTATACTACCCCAGTTGTTTCTCACCGTGCTAATAATTACGGTATTTATAATATGGCTGGTAACGTTGAAGAGTTTGTAAAAGAACAAGACATCACCAAGGGTGGCAGTTGGCTTGATACTGGGTACTATTTACAAAATTTGGTAGAAGAAAAATATGATTCAACTAACCAAGTCTCTGCAGAACGTGGCTTTAGGTTTGTGATGAATATTTTGAAGTAAATAAGACAGCACCTTGCACATAAAAAAAGCGGCTTATAGCAGGCATGCGCACCATCCAATTCAGGTGCATATTGCAGCCTTGGTTCCCGTTGTTTCCACTTGTTTATGCAGCCAAACTCCTTACTTTTGTCTTTTTTAAGCTATGGCTTTACAAGCGCAACAACATGACAGAAAACAACACTATTTGGATTAAAACGGGTTATGAAATGTTTGCTCACGGAGGTTTAAGCGGGCTTAAAATTGAAACGCTTGCCAAAAAAGTGGGCATCAGCAAATCCTCTTTTTACCACCATTTTGCTGATATGGAATTGTTTGTTGAGCAGTTGCTGCAATACCACATTCAACAATCGGTTGTTATTGGTGAGAAAGAACAACAGGCCGTACATATTGACCCTGATTTGATTGATATTTTGGTTGTACATAAAACCGACTTGCTTTTTAACAGGCAGTTGCGCATTCACCGAAATAATCCATTGTTTGCAGAAACGCTACTAAAATCGGATGCGGCTGTTGGCAATGGTTTTGTGCTGATATGGGTAAAAGACCTGGGCTTGCAATTGCAACCCAAACAACTGGAAGCCATATTTGAGTTGGCCCTGGAAAATTTCTTTTTACAGATGAATGCAGAAAACCTGAATCATGTTTGGCTTTCCAATTACTTTAATCATTTAAAAACCATTGCCCGCAAGTTTGTGTAAACAGATTGCCATTGTACGGTAGCGTCTAAAATTGCTGCTGCGTTATTGCTTGTTTTGCCCTTGTATTTAATAAGCAATTGCTATGAGCCGTTTCACAACAATTTCATTTCACAAATCTTACCTCACCTTTACCGCCTTTGTGGTGGGCAGTTTTGGCCCAGTTTTCTTTTTGGGAACCATGTTAGACACATCAGAGCCTGCTAGGTGGAGTTTAGATGTATTAAGCTGGCCCATTGATGGTCAACAAAATTATGATGCCAGCACCACCCGGTTTTTATCTGCGCTAACGGGGGGCTTTTTATTTGGCTGGGGTGTTTGCATTTGGTGCCTGCAAAAATGGGTGTACGATGCCGCACCTGAAGGTGTTCGTAAAGCAGTGCTTGCTGGTATATTGGCTTGGTTTTGTTTAGACAGTACAGGCTCTCTTGCCTCAGGCAATGCTTCTAACGTATTTTTTAACATCATGGTACTTTTACTTGCAGTGGGGCCTTTGTGGAAACCTGCCCAATAATTATTGTTATGCTTCGTTTTAATCAACACCCTCTTTTATTGATGCTTTTACTTGCCGTGCAAACATTGGCTTTGGCTGTTTACACTATTTTTACAGTGCAACAGGAAGGCTGGACATTGTTTCAAGTATTTTTTGAGCATGTTATTGCCCTTGATTGGAATGGGCAATTTAACCTTGATTTCAGTTGCTACCTCACCTTATCGGGGTTATGGATCATGTGGCGCAACCAATTTTCATTGCCCTCGCTGCTGATTGCCGTAGTGGCCATGGTTATAGGCATCATGGCTTTTGCGCCTTATCTATTGTACTTGTTAACCAAAGAAAAAGGCGATATTAAAAAGGTGCTTGTGGGTGAACGCTAAAACGGTGCTGTTTGCTTGTTGCATAGAGGTTAAACCTGAAACGACAAGGTGTAGTGAATTTTAAAATACAGGTTGGGTGGCAATTTAAACGTATTGGCCTTTTTGTAAATATCTGTGTGGCCTTCTACCCCATCCGCATGTCCAAACCAAGGTTCTAAACATACAAATTGCTCACAACCTTTTTTACTCCAAATACCAAAGTTGATGAAGCCCATAAAATGCATGGTTACCGCATAGGTGCTGTGGCGGTGTTTAAGTTGCACCCACGATGATTCCAGTTGTTTAAATACAATAGCATCTTTATCAAACAAACTGGTATGTAAAGGCAGGGTGTTGCTTTGCTTCAACAAGGGTTCTGTTTGGCCATTAAACAACCCATTGCTTAACAAGTGCCTGCTTTGGGTTTCTGCCTGCTCAAACACCAATTCATATTCGCTTAAATCATTGCCTGGGGTATTAAATCCGGGATGCGCACCAATGGAAAAGGGCAACGTTTCGTTGTTTGGATTATTTACCTCGTAGCTGCACACGAGGCTATCGTTTTCCCAAGCATACCCCAGAATCAAATCAAAAGCAAAAGGATATTTTTTTAAGGTGGTTTCATCTTGCACCAACTTCAATTTAACCGAAGTTTCATCCTGAGATAACACTTCAAACTCCATGTCTCTTGCAAAACCATGTTGGGTCATGGCATAGGCTTGCCCATTTACCAACAACACATCATCCTTTACCTTACCCACAATAGGAAACAATACAGGAGCGGTTCTAGGCCATATTTTCTCATCGCCCTGCCACATAAACTCAGTGCCATCAACATGTTGCACACTTTTTAATTCGGCCCCGGAAGTAGCAATTACTGCCGTAAATAGCCCGTTTGAAATGCTTATACTTTTTGCCATAACACAATTAACGTTTTTTGCCGGATATGTTAACTAAAGGTAGATAACAATTTGGAAGATTTTTTTTTATTGCCAAAAAAAGTAGACACTTTTACACCCAAGATAGAAATGACTATGGCAAAGATATTAATCATTGATGATGAAAAGGCAATCCGCACTACGTTAAAAGAGATTTTAGAGTATGAAGGCTACCAAGTGGATGAGGCCGCAGATGGACAAACGGGATTGGAAAAAATAGAGAACGAGGAGTATGAGGCGGTGTTGTGTGATGTGAAAATGCCTAAAATGGATGGGCTTGAGGTGCTTTCTAAAGCACGGGAAATGGATGATGACGTGCCGTTTATTATGATTTCAGGCCACGGCACGGTTGAAACAGCCGTTGAAGCCACCAAAAAAGGGGCTTATGATTTTATCTCTAAACCACCGGATTTAAACCGCTTGCTGATTACCCTGCGCAATGCCATTGACCGCAAAAGCATTACGATTGAAAACAAGGTACTGAAACGCAAGGTGGGTAAAACCCGCGAAATTATTGGCGAGAGCCCTGCCATTACCAATATTATTGAAACCATTGATAAGGTAGCTCCAACGGATGCCCGTGTGTTGATTACGGGAGAAAACGGAACGGGCAAGGAACTGGTGGCACGTTGGATACATGAAAAAAGCAACCGCGCCAGGTTTCAATTGGTTGAGGTGAATTGTGCTGCCATTCCAACGGAGTTGATAGAGAGTGAACTTTTTGGCCATGAGAAAGGGGCATTTACTTCGGCCTTAAAACAGCGCATTGGCAAGTTTGAGCAAGCGCATGAGGGCACGTTGTTTTTGGATGAAATTGGCGACATGAGCTTAAGTGCGCAAGCCAAGGTATTGCGTGCCTTGCAAGAAAATAAAATAACCCGTGTTGGAGGCGATAAGGATATTGAGGTGAATGTGCGGGTGATTGCGGCAACCAATAAGGATTTGTTAAAAGAGATTGAAAAGGGCAATTTCCGCATGGACTTGTACCACCGCTTAAGCGTGATTTTAATTCATGTGCCGGGCTTAAATGAGCGCAAGGATGATATTCCGTTGCTGGCTGAAAAGTTTGTGAAGGAAGTGTGTGAAGATAGCGGTGTGCCTAAAAAAATGTTTACACCCAATGCGTTAAACGAGTTGAAAAAGATGAACTGGAGTGGCAACATCAGGGAGCTGCGCAACTTGGTGGAGCGTTTGGTGATTTTAAGCGGACAACGCATTACGGAAGAGGATGTGATTAAATATGCCAGCCCAAGCCACAGCCAAAGCAATGAAAAAAGTGTGTTTGAAAAGTTTAGCACCTTGCAGGATTTTAAAGACCACGTAGAGAAAATATTTATTGAAGAAAAGTTGAAAAAGAATGGCTGGAATGTGGCCAAAACGGCTCAGGAAATTGACATCCAACGCAGCCACTTGTACAACAAAATAGAGAAGTACAGCCTACGCAGGGGCGAGGTTGGAGAAATGAATCTTTAAGGCCAAATGTGGTTGGTGTTTTTCCCAAACAAAAGCACCAACCACCAAAACCCTCCCCAATGGTTGGAACTGATATTAACCTGGCAATACAATACCTGCAACAAGGCAAGCTGGTGGCTATTCCCACAGAAACGGTGTATGGCCTTGCGGCAAATGCGTTTAATGCCCATGCGGTAGCTCAAATTTATGCGGTTAAAAACAGGCCCGCTTTTAACCCGCTGATTATCCATACCAATAGTTTACACAAGTTGGAGCAATGGGGCTTGATGCTGCCTGAAAAAATGCGGGTGCTTGCGGATGCTTTTTCTCCCGGCCCAATAACTTATGTTATACCAGCCAGCGCACGCATACCTGAGTTGGTTACCGCAGGCACACAAGCTGTGGCTGTGCGTATTCCCAACCACCCATTGGCCCTTGAGTTGTTAAGCCAACTTGATTTCCCCCTGGCCGCTCCCAGTGCCAACCCCAGCGGTTTTGTGAGCCCTACCACCGCAGCACATGTGCAAGCGCAGTTGGGCAACCAAATCAGTTATATTTTAGATGGCGGCCCCTGCCAAGTGGGGGTTGAATCTACCATCATTAGTTTTTTAAACGAGGTGCCAGAGCTGTTGCGTTATGGCGGCATCAGCCGTGAGCAAATGGTGGGTTTAATTGGTGAGGTGTTGGACAAACCTGCAACCACTAAAGAGGTGATTACTGACAATCCCGTTGCTCCAGGGCAATTGGCCAAACACTATGCCACACGGCACCGCCTCATCCACGATAACCCCTTGACACATTTTGCCCATTACCCGCCTGAGCGGGTGGCGGTAATTAGTTTACATACCGTTTACACCCAAGTGCCACGCCAACAACAACGGGTGCTTTCAGCCCATGGAGATTTGGCCGAAGCTGCCCAGCACCTTTTTGCCGCCATGCGTGAAATGGATGCATGGGATGTGGATGTGATACTGGCTGAGGTATTCCCCGACCAAGGCATTGGCAAAGCCATTAACGATCGCCTAAAAAGGGCTGCAAGCCAGTAACGTTGCACATTTGCAAAAGCTAAGGAACCGTTTTTATCGAATAAAGGCTTAAAATGATGTTTCATATCTAATTTGTCAGGTTTATCCTGACTTTTAAACTACAAAAAATCATTTTTTACTAGACTTAGGCCATTCCTTCAATTATCTTTCGTGGATGTTGCTTGGTATTGCCAAACATGAGCAACTTTCAAGGGCAATCACTTTCAAAGGTGTAACAGTTGTAAAGAAAGTTTATATGAATATACACTTACTTACCATTGGTTCTTTGGTAAGCTAAAAATTTGCAAGCAATTCAGTATTTCTTTCACTGGGGCTTCGCCCCAAACCCCAGTAAAGAAATCAAGGCCAGTTTTTAGAGTAAACATCAATGAAGTTGATTCAATAATAGCCAAAAAGTTTGTCGGGTTTGGGCTAAAAGCCCAAGGATTGAACAGTGTTGTTTTGTTAAAGAGTTGCTTTTCTTAGCATCGTTAATTGTCTATTATTTTAGTTAAGGGGTTTCACCCCTTATACCCCAGTTACTTTTTGTCTTGATACAAAAAGTAACGAAAAAATCAAGACTCTGATGGCTATTGCTACAAACTACAGCATTTGTTTTGCTACACAATCCAAGCCGTCCCGTTTGTGTTGTCAATGCGTAGCGGGACTTCTGGATTGCTTGCCATGGCCAGCCCGAAACAAATGCCTTGTTTGTTACACAATACCCATCAATGCCAGTTTAGTTTGATGCATAAGCTTTATAGTTTCCCTAAACGACCTATAACCATGACGCGTGAAACACTTGCGGCTGATTGGGCTGTGGTATACTTGAAAAGAAATAGATGCACTGCGCACCTCGCAACATCCTTGCTGACGGCATTTGAGGTTTTTACGTAAAAGGCAAGTATTGTTGTTGAGCGCTGGGTTCAGTAAGCAATCACGAAGCGAAGCGGCTGTGGTTGCGTGACCAGCAACAATGCGTAGCCTTTAGTAAAAAACTCAGAAGCCTTGATTTTTTTGCATACTTTTTTTATCTAAGAAAAAAAGTATGTGGGGCTTGGGGCGAAGCCCCAGATAAAGAAATCAAGGCCAGTTTCTAGAGTAAACATCAATGAAGTCGATTCAATAATAGCCAAAAAGGTTGTCGGGTTTGGGCTGAAGGCCCAAGGACTAGTCAGTGCTGTTTGAGTTTAAATGTATATTTTATTCAACTTCCATTAAAACCCCATCCCCTTTTTAAAAGCCCAAAGCTTCATTTTCCAGTTTCAACCCCCTCACTTCGAGAACCTCTGTGAGCGGGGTAGAAGAAAGAGTGTTTTCCCTATGAAAAAAAGGGGTTTTTACTCTTGATTTGTATTGCGGACTTGTAGTACATTTGTATAAAAAATGTAAAATAACAAACAACATGCACACTTTTGCACCCTTGTTTTGCTGATAAAACCAAGCAGGAGTTCATCAACAGCAAGTTGGACAACAAACATAATATTACCATACCAGCCAATCCTTGTTCAGAACAGGTGGCTGACCATGTTGCCCCATTTGCAGAATTTTACAGAAATGAATAACTTTACTTGAACAACATATTACTTTGATGATGATGAAAAAAATAATGGCATTAAATCTATTCCTCTTTGTTGGCTTATTTGTATTTGCTGCTGAGGAAGGCTGCGATTGGTGGATAAGAACCAAGGGGCATTGGAACCAATCTCAAACCTCTTGGGGAAAACGGTGCGAAGATTTAAACTGGCTCACGCCAGAGGGCAAGGAAATTCCAGCGTCAGATATTGTTTGTTGTAATTTTGATGCCAATGGCAATTACGATGGAACAGGTATCAATTGCTCTCGGGGTACTGGATTAAAAAGAGTGCCTGAAGGCTCTGAACTGCCTAAGGAGTTAAATGGGGAATACCCCAATCACTTGCTGGCCAAAAGAACTCAATTGCATGGCAACTGGGCTATTGAAAACAACTTAAAAATAGCCATGAATAAGGATGGGGACGTTGGGGTTTACCACCTTGCTTTAAAAGAGAACGTGTCTTTATTTAACCTCTCTGAAAAATACCACGACAAACCTGTGAACATTACCGCCTTGCCAACCAATAAAGGAGTGGTTACACTGGTGGTTACTCCGTTGGAAAATAAAACCAATAAAATGGATACCAGCGGTTCTGAGTACATCACCTACCAAACCAGTGAACTTAAAAAGTTGGTATATGAAAAAAACATGGCCAATATCGTTAGCCTTTACCCCAATCCTGTTGTGCAAGGCAACGCCTTAAAAGTAAATGCACTTAACAACGGGATACCCATTACCTTTTGCGCCTACAACCAAAGTGGTAAACTGATGCAACAGGTAAACCTAGATAAAAACGGGTTAAACGTGGAAACCAAAACATGGGAAAAAGGCATTTATTTTTATTATGTAGTTATTGATGGTGTAAAAATTAAAGGAGGCCTTATTTCTGTTGAATAACCACTTTATAGCCCTTTTTAAGCTGATGCTCGTGCTTACGGGCATCAGTTTTAACATGTCCTTATTGGGGCAAAATATACTGGCCAATTCAGATTTTCAACAACAATTCAAGTGTTGCGAGGTAAATGAATACCATTTAACGGGATGGTACACTTTTTATGGTTTTATGCATCGAGATAAGATTAAAGAAAAAAGATACTTAAGGGCTTATTGTTTCAATCCCACAAATGGTTATAGTTCTTTTTTAATAGGCTCGTTCATCAAACCAATCCGCAAAGGCAAAACGTATAAAATTAAAATTGCGCTTTATTATAAAAGAAGCTTTAAGCTGCATTACGCGGCCTCCGTTCACCTGAACATCCAATCAGATAAAGACACCTTGGAGTTGAGTAAAATAAATTACCTGACTGCGCTGGTAAATAACCAAACAACCATTGAGGTTGATTATACTCCCGAAAACGACTCTTGCAATTACCTGATGTTGAAGTTTGAGGATTTGCAGCAGGTTGTAGGGGAAAGTACCAAACTACAAATTCGTTCAATTGAGTTGATTGACACCACCGAAGACCAACAAAACCTGCCTATAAAATACCAGCAGCGTTTGAAGGAAATTTATGCTGAAACCAGGCGGCATGATTTTACCGTGCCTTGCACAGGCAGCCAAACTTTAAGGCGTTAAATGCAACAAACCCATTCAGCCTCTTGCTCTTCCTGCCCATTTTCCCGTTTCATACCCCCAAAAAAGGTGTTTTAGAAAGAAAATACCCCGTTTTAGAAAAAAGAGTGTTTTCCCTATGAAAAAAAGGGGTTTTTACTCTTGTTTGGGTAATTGGGTTGGGGTATGTTTGGAGAATATGAAATTAGACCTAGTCACCTTATTTACATTCAGTTCTTTAGGATAGCACTTTTCCCCAATTGGTGGAATTCTGTTTAACGAACGCTTAATACCAAACTGGTAAATTTGAACATTAAGATTTGAATAGAAAAATTAACAATGAGCAAACTAAATTATATAGATCTTTTTGCAGGAGCTGGCGGACTTTCAGAAGGATTCATTCGTGAAGGTTTCCATCCAGTTGCTCATGTTGAAATGAGCAAAGAGGCATGTGATACTTTGAAAACCCGTTTGGCATATCATTATCTCAGTCAACACAAAAAAATAAAAACTTATTTCTCTTATCTGCAAAACGAGATTTCTAGGGAAGCACTTTGGAAAATTATTCCTGACGGAATAATTGATTCAGTTATCAATGATGAAATTTCAGGTAAGACGATTGAAAATATTTTCAAACAGATTGACGAAAAACTTGATTCGAAAAAAGTTGATCTAATAATCGGTGGTCCACCTTGTCAGGCCTATTCGCTTGTAGGCAGAAGCCGAGACCCCAATAGAATGGAAGGCGACAAAAGAAATTTTTTATTCCGCTACTATGCCCAATTTCTTATTCGATACCAACCGAAATATTTTGTATTTGAAAATGTTTTAGGATTACTCACAGCCGGAAACAAAAAATACCTGAATGAAATGATGCAACTTTTTGAATCAATTGGCTATTCAGTTGCAGAGCCTACCGTCTTGAATGCGGAGGAATATGGAGTGTTACAAAAAAGAAGAAGAGTTATCATTATCGGACAAAGAGGAAAAAAGAAATTCAATTTTCCAGAACTTGAAACAGTAGTAAATAACTGGGAGACAAAAAAAGATTTGTTTTTCGACTTGCCGAAATTAAAACCAGGGGAAGAGTTACAAATTGCGAATTACACAAAACCAATCAACGAATATCTAAAAAAAACAGGAACGAGAAATGGAGTTGACTTCGTTACGCAACACATTACAAGACGACACAACGAAAGAGATTTGGAAATATATTCCATTGCAATTGATAAATGGTTGAATGGAAAGCAACGTTTGAAATATGATGAACTACCACAGCGATTGCAAACACATAAAAATGTTTTAGCATTTCTTGACCGTTATAAAGTAGTTGACCCTACTGGTCACTCTCATACTGTTGTTGCTCATATAAGCAAGGACGGACACTATTACATTTATCCAGACAAGAAACAGGTTCGTTCTATTTCAGTTCGTGAAGCAGCAAGGATACAATCGTTTCCAGACGATTATTTTTTTGAAGGTGGAAGGACAGCAGCTTTTAAACAAATTGGAAATGCAGTACCGCCATTGATGGCTCAAACAATTGCAAATAAAATAATCCAATTACTTAATGGAAAACAACCATAAACTTTGTTTATATGTATCTTATTACCTTTCTCGCTTTGACAAGGAAGCGTATAAGAATTTAGGTTTCGGCAAACAAGTACCAACTCATAATAAAATAGCCGATCTATTAAACGTAAATTCACATACAGTTAGAAACTGGAGAGATGAATTTGACCCACTACACGGTCATAGAGTAGGTTGGTATCAAAGAGGGATAACGCAAAGCAGAATAAATGTTGTAATGGCTCTTGAAGATTTAAACGAAGTACAAGTAAGAGGTATTGTTAATGATATTCTATCTGGGAAAATTAAAGAAGAACCATTAGAAGAAGCGCGACTTCTAGCAATTGTTACTGAAGATAGTAATCAAAAAAGCAAAACGAAATTTATACTAAGAACGCCTACTGGTAAGGCTGCTGAAAACCTTTTTATTCAACATTTCAATGAAACTTTAAAACCAATAGCAGGTACTTTAATTGACTGTAGAGATTTGGGTTGCGGTTATGATTTTAGAATTGAATCAAATGGAGTTGAAACTTATATTGAAGTAAAAGGATTAGTAGATATTTCAGGTGGCATTTTATTTACGGATAAAGAATGGCAAGTAGCGTCAGACAAAGCAGATAACTTTTTTTTATGTCTAGTAAAAAATATTGGTAATAAACCAGAAATCAATTTCATACAAAATCCAGCATCTAAAATAAAACCCAAAAAAAACATCTACACTACAATTCAGATAAGTTGGAGTGTAACGGAAAATCAACTTACTGACTTAAATGATTAAAAATAAAAGCATACAGTCCGAAAAAGCAGAACCAAATCCTGAATATCTGATAAAGTCAATTGCAGAGCAAGGATACAGTCTGGAATCTTCGTTAGCAGATTTGATGGATAATTCTGTTTCAGCAAATGCAAACAAAATTGAAGTGCTAATTAAGATGGAGCAAGAGCCATTCACTTTGTTTATTGCGGACAATGGTAATGGAATGGATGAGGAAACACTTAAAGCAAGTATGCAGTTTCCAAGTAATTCACCAGAAAAAGAAAGAAATATTTCTGACCTAGGAAGATTTGGTTTAGGCATGAAGACTGCATCTTTTTCCCAGACAAGATGTTTTACAGTTTTATCCAGAAAAAAAGGAACGAAAACTTTTAGTGGGAGAACTTGGGATGTTAACCATCTGAAACAATTTGGCAAGTGGCTATTAATTGTAAACACACAGGAAGAAATTACCACACTCATTCAAGAGTATCATTCACTAAGCGAAGGTCATTTGAATCGCTTTGAAAATTTTGATGCAAATACAATTGTTGTGTGGAATGGTCTTTACAAGTTTGAAAATTATCTTGAAGAAGACAACAGACAATCTGCATTGAAGAAACAGATTACAGAAGTTACTTCTGACTATTTATCACTGGTGTTTCACAGGTATATGGAACGCAAAGCAAATTCGTTGCAGATAAGAATCAACAACAATCTGATTACACCTTTCAATCCATTTCCAACAACTATAACTGATTTCCGTCCGATAGAATTCAAACAAAAGCACTTCAGCACAGACACAATTAAAATTGAAGGATTCGTTCTCCCATCTAGAAGTATTGATGAAAGTCAAAGCATTTCCCTCTGGACTACAAAAAATCGAAGTCTGATGGACATGGAAGGAATCTACATTTACAGAGCAGATAGATTAATCCACTTTGGAGGCTGGAATGGTTTAATCAAGAAAGCACCACGACTTCAATTGGCAAGACTTCGTGTTGATATTGGAAACAGTGTTGACCATTTGTTGCATCTGAATGTTGCTAAATCACAAATTGAAATTCCACACGATTTAAAAGTAGCTTTTGAAAAATATATTGATGAATTAAAAACTCAAGCAGAGAGAGAATTCTTTAATCGAGGCATCAGAAATTTTTCATCAAATCGCAAAGAAGATAATGTGCAACTCTTTGAGAGAAAAGCAAGCAACAAAGGAACGTTGCTTGAAATAAACAACAATTTTCCTTTACTCAAATCATTGATGAGTGAATTGAAAAAAGAGCAACTCACAAAATTGAATCTAGTCATTCGGATGATAAATACAAGGATTAATGAAATCAGGCAAACGCACGAGGAGAAAGCATTTGTTGGAATTGAAGAGAAAGACGGATTGTCTTTGAAAGATTTACTTACCTGTGTAAACCAACTCATAGAAAGTGGGCTGTCAACTGAACTGATAAAAAAAGAGATACTTCCAAATCTTGGATTTACATCAAGTTCATTGCCACAAGAAGTCATTCAACTATTAAAATAAAGTTCATGGAGAATAGATATATAGACATAATTATCAAAATCATTGCGAGCAAGGCAAAAGAAGATTCACAGAGTAATTCCTTGTCCCCTGTATATTTTGTGAATCTTCTTCCTGATATAAAAGATTCTATTTTTACTATAATCAAAATGTTTCGCTATCCTGAAATTGATGAGATTACTTTGAAAAACTATTTTGACACTGCCAAGAATCAATATCTTTCAGTTAACCCAATTGACATTGACCCAAGTAATTCATTAACAAAAAAAGGATTTAAAACCTGGCTGACGGTAGAAAGAAAAGAGGAGATGAAACACTCTTGGAATTACAGCGACAGATATTTTACTCTACTTGAAAAAGCTGGTCGTTCAGAAAAAGTAATTGACGAAACAAAGACAACAAGTCTTGAAATTTTAAGGAAGATGGGAGACCCAAAATCAAGAGAAGAATTTTATGTAAAGGGGTTAGTTGTTGGTAGTGTTCAGGCAGGGAAAACCCAAAACTTTAATGCAGTAATCAACAGAGCAATTGATTCCGGCTACGGATTAATAATAGTTTTAGCAGGTTTAATGGAAGATCTAAGAAATCAAACGCAGTTAAGAATTGAGAACGATGTTATAGGAGAAGGTCTTGACATTGACACCGATACTTTAGTAAAGAAAGGAGTTGGGACAATAAGAAGGTTTGGCAACATGGGAGACAGTAGCGTTACACAAGTAATTTCAATTACATCAGCAAAATCTGATTTCAAAAAATCTTTACTTGATGCGGACTTCTCACTCAATCACACGAACATACTTGTTTGTAAGAACAATGTGAGTGTGTTGCGTAACCTGATTGTGTGGCTGCATGACTACCTTGAAGAAAACAAAGACCAACACGATATTCCATTACTGATTTTGGATGATGAAGCAGACAATGCATCATTGAACAACGAAGGGAAAAGAGGAAGAGAATATGCTTCAAAAACAAATGGACACATAAGAGCTTTACTTGCGTTGTTCAAACGCAAAACATATTTGGGATATACAGCAACTCCATTTGCAAATATTCTTGCTGACAGAAATGATGCACCGGAAAACAACTGGATTGTAAAGTATAAAGTTAGAGGACAGGCAGAAGAGAAAGCACTGCAAAGGGTTGACAATTTATTTCCAGATGATTTTATCGTGCTACTTAATCCACCAACAAATTATGTTGGAGCAAAGCAAATATTTGAGACAACGAAACCAATTGAAAACAATGCTGAATTAAAAATTCCTTTAGTTGAACTTGTGGATGACAACATTGAACATTTCCCTGATAAGGTTTATTTGAATAACGATGGAGAATTGATAGGTGTGTTGAAAATAAAAAATCAAAATGACTGGAATGAGAAGGTAGGACAGTTTAATTCTTATCTTGATTTTGCTGATTACAGTGAATACAGAAGACAAACAAGGTCTTCCAGAACAGGTGATGGCTTCCCAAGGAAATTGCCCGATTCAATAAAAGAAAGTATTCTATGTTTTATTCTTTCAATTGCAATTCGTGAAAGCAGGAAACCTGCTATGGTGAATTCTACAATGTTCAATCCACATAATTCAATGTTGATTCACATTTCGAGATACACTCTTTGGCAAAACAGTCTCAAGGATTTAATTGATGTGTATATAAAAGAATTGCAAAGTAGTTTACAACTTGACGACCCAAGTAATCCAAGTTCCATCTTCGCAACCTTCGAAAGAATCTGGTTCAAATACTACTCAATAATTATTGAACATGTTTCCGACTATTTGCCGAAGGGATATGATGATGAGTTTCTGAAACCTATCAGTTTTGAAACCATAAAGAATAATTTTCTTACCGATGCAATTAAAGGAATTGAAGTCAAAGCAGTCAACAGTTTAACTGGGGACAAACTTGTTTATCCAAGGAACACGCCAAAGAAATATATTGCCATTGGCGGAAATAGGTTATCTCGTGGATTCACACTTGAAGGATTAAGCATAAACTATTTTGTTCGTTCAACCGATTATTCTGATGCTTTGCTCCAAATGGGAAGATGGTTTGGTTACAGACCAGGCTATCTGGATTGTTGTAAACTTTTCATCACAAGGGATTCAATGGAGAAATATGATTTGGTTACAAGAACCATTGAAGAATTGGAAAGTGAGTTTAGGATAATGGAAGAGAAAAACAGGACACCTGCCAATTTTATTCTTCGCGTAAAGAAACATCCTGGAGCTCTTAAAATAACAAGACCAGCAATTCTTAGGGATACATTAGTAGTCAATTGGTCTTATCAGGATACGCTTGAGCAGACAACAAACTTTGATATTCGGTGGCAAAAAATTGAAGCGGTCTGGCAACAATTCAAGAACAACATTGTTGGTAAGCATAAATTTGAAATTAAAAAGAAAGAAAATGGAAGTGATGCAGGTTTTCTTACAGCACAAACAGATATTGATGGTGTATTGGAAATTCTAAAACAAGAAAACAATTTTACAAATGAAACTTGTGACAGCATAATAAAATTCATTGAACGATGTAAAGAAGTAAATAAGCTAACAAAATGGACGATAGCAATTAAGACTACTGGTAGAGCAAAAGAAAATGAAGGTAAGGGGAAATTGAGAAAGGAAGAATCCAATTTGGATATTGATATAACAATGACAGTTAGAAGAGGTCCTTCCACAGAAGATGGAGTAAAATATTTTAGAGAAAAATTTATTCACGGGAAAATTTTCGGTGCATCTGGAAAATCTGCTAATCTTATTTCTGCAGGACTTGACATGTCAATACTTTTGACTGAAACTCAAATCAAAACTGCTGAGAAAGAATTTATTGATAACAGAAGAAAATACTATAAGGAAAAATATCCTGAATGGTCAGAGAAGCAAGTCAATAAAAAAGCAGAGGAAGTAAACATACCTGAAAGAGTCTACCGTGAGAAAATGACAGACCAAGAAGGACTACTTGTAATCTACATTTTAGATTCTTACTATGTTTTCCTTCAAGAGAATGGCAAAGAAGATTCTCAATTGAAAGCGATTGTTGAAAGCGAAGGAATTGATTTAAATACTCCATTGATTGGGTATGCCATTGGATTTCCACCGATAGAACCTGATCCAGGTGGTGTTTATGTTCATGGAAATTATGGATTTGAAGAGGAAGAAGAAATTGAATTTAACGAAGTGGATTCTGAATTGCCAGATGATGCTAACGAAATATAATTATGACAAGTATTGAATTAAAACAAAAGTGGTCAGGGCTTTCGGAGAATCCTGTTACAATTGGCTTTCGGTCTCTAAGAATTTCCGCTGACTGTATCTGTGAACTTTACCTAGCAGTTAGCAAGGAGGGAAAAAGATGTTTGATACTGTCACTTCCTTCCAATAAGCATTTAGATTTTAAAGGAATTCAAAAAGAAAATTTATCCATAGAATACTTCAGTGAAAAAAAATTAATCGTCCTTCAATTAAATGACAGTGATTACAACGACCTTTTTGACGACCTAATTCTTTCACTTTATAATGGAATAAAAAGCATCAGTGAGGTAGATGAGTATTCAAATCATTTCATTCAGGCCTTTTACAGATGGAGTGAATTTTTTGAAGACAAGCAATCAGATATACTCTCTGAGGATTCGATAAAAGGAATTATGGGTGAATTATTGATTTTAAAGTTATTAATAACTGCACCAGACAAACCCGAAATAAATTTCCTTCTGAAAGCTTGGACTGGACCCTATGATAAAGGAAACGACTTTGAATTTGAGGACAAAAATATAGAAGTAAAAGCAAAATCCCCCTCAGGTATTGATATTAGTATTTCAAGTGAATTTCAGCTAGAAGTATCTCTTGGAAAAGGTCTTGAATTATTTGTTGTTTCCTTATTAAGCGACTTTACTGTCGGAATTCACATCAAGGATTTGATTTTGGATATAAAGAAAATAGTTCAGGAGTATTCTGGTGACAGTTCAATTTTGTGGAAGGCACTGAGCCAAAAAAATATCACAGCTAAAAATGTCAGTGAGTATGATAGATACAGATTCAAACCTATTAATTGGATTTCATTTAACTGTGCAGACGAAAAATTCCCAAAACTTAGCAGATCAAATATTCCAGTAGAAATAAGTGGCTTGAAATACACGTTGAGAACAAACTTACTTAGCTCATTCATTATTGAGCAAAACGATTTTTAAAAATGAAAATTGAAGAAATATTAAATTATAGAAAAGAATTACTCGTTGATTCAAAAGACGAAGAGGGATTTGTTCAGCAAACGGAATTACTAAGTCAAGTTCTTCCTTTTTTGGTAGATGCTAAATTGCTTGATTCAGAGGATTGGAATGACTCATATTTTTTGAATTCTGCAGAGAACTTAAAGTTGAATGGATATACTGTTAACGAATCATCAGAGAGATTACAATTATTTATTGTTGATGAATTGAGTATTGACCTAACATTATCTGAAAAAGAATTACAAGTCTCAACTAAAAGTCACTATGACAATCAATTTAAAAGAGTTACAAAGTTTTTAAATAAAGCGATTAAAGGGCATTTAAATGATGACATTCAAGATGCTGACCCGATAAGACCCTTATTATCTCAACTCTCATCAGCAACAGGTGCAGAACAGTTTGATGTAATTGAAATATTTTTAGTTAGCGCAACTGCAACAACTGAATCACGTGGTTCAATTCCACAACCCAAGAGAATTGATTTTGAAGAGGAGAACATATCGATAACTTATACAAGAAACAGAGAAAGGGTTAAGAAGGATGTGCTCATCATAAAAAAATTAATTGACTTAAATTTCTTATATGAGGTTCTAATTTCACAAGGAAGTAGATCTGCACTCATAATTGATTTTGAAAAGTTATTTAACTATAAAATAGAGGTTATCAAAGCTGCAGAAGAAGAAAACTTTGAATCATACCTATGCGTTCTTCCAGCTTATATCTTATCAGGTTTATACAAAAAAGAAAGCTCTAGGTTACTCGAAAAGAATGTTAGGTCATTTTTGCAATTTAAAGGAGCTAATAAAGGAATCAGGGAAACAATAAGATTAAGTCCTGAAAAATTTATTGCGTTCAATAACGGAATAACAATAACAGCTACAGCAAAAGAATTAATAGAAATAGATGGTAAATCATTTATTAGATCATTAACAGATTTCCAAATTGTAAATGGTGGTCAAACAACTGCCAGTATCTTTTTTACAGAAAAAGATGGTTTCCCAATTGACAAAGTGAAAGTAATGGCCAAGATTAATGTAGCGAGAGATGTAACTGAAGAAGGCTTAAATGAATTAATTTCCGATATAAGTAAATATTCAAATTCACAAACAAAAGTTTCCAATGTTGATTTAAGTTCCAGAAGTCCACAACTGAACAAAATCAAGGCGCTTTCGGATAGTATTGTCACTCCAACTGGTAGAAAGTGGTTCTTTGAAAAATCAAGGGGTGATTTCAATACCAAACTAAGAATTGCAGGTTCAAACAAAGCAAGAATTGAAAAAGAATATCCGAAGAATTATCGTTTCAACAAGGAACAACTAGGCAAGTATTATACTGCTTGGGGAGACCAACCTTATGTTGTTAAAAAAGGTGGGGAAAAAGTTTTCAGATATTTTTTAGAAGAAATCTCTGGAGAATTACGTGGTAAGAAAGCAATAGATGTAAATCGGAATTTTTACGAAGACTTAATTTCTAAATTTATTCTATTTACCCAACTTGAGAAGATTTATGGTCAAGGCAAACAATCAATTGGACAAATAAGGTCAGCTGTTGTGCCTTATTCTATTTCAGTAATGTTTATCTATACTGACGGTGCAAAGAATGGAAAACAATTTGACCTTTCAAAAATTTGGAAGAAAGAGAAACTTGAAGATGACCTTGTAGACTTTTTTACTGAACTAATGACATTGATGAATGACTTAATCAAAAAGTACTCTGAGAGCGATGACTATGGAGAATATTCAAAGAATAAACTTTTGTGGGAAAAAATTTCAACTTCTAAAGAAATTGAGAAGTTCATGAATTCTAAAATTTCAATACAAATACTCGCCAAATATTCAATTGCGAAAATTGACCAAAAAAGTTTAGAGTTTACAGAAGTTAATTTTGAAAAAATTCAAATGAATATTGAAGTTCTTTCTAAAGGGATTGAGTTTTACAATCAACTCAGGAAGAAATATGATAGACTTACCAAGTCACAAGAGAAGAAAATAGACACTATTACATCTTCAATAATAAAGTTGGAAGATTTAAGCGAAGACATTTTACGGTTTGAAAGCAATCTAATGATTGAGATACGAAAAAATAATCCTGAGATTTTTGACCAAATAAATACTCCATATAATTACCAGATTGAAAGCACCTTAAAGCTTATTGTTTTGAAATACAACCAAGCAATTGAAAATGGAATTGGGCTACAAGATTTTTTTAAAACCATTGAACAGAAAACGTCTGAGGGCGGTAATAAGTATGCTTCTGTTTTTAATAAGATTGCACTCGAACTTGCAAAGGGGATTGCTCCTTCAGTTAAAGACATTGACTTAGCATCAAACTATTTTAACAAAGGAGAAGTTACAAAATCAAAAGAAAATCTAACAGGAGAAATTCCTAAAATCAATTTGAATGTTTTGAGACAAATGGTAGAGTGGGATTCCAGAATGAAAATTTTATCTACAGGCGAAAGAGCATACATAGCTGATTTAGCTTATGAACTCAAGCCGCTTAATAAATTTCATAAAGATAATGCCTTAAAGCATTTGAAAACTCTTTTGAAGGCTGGGTTTTGACATTAAATAAGATGTCCCATCTAAAAACAAAGCCAAAGGCTTTGCAAACGAGCTAACAAATGTAAATATTCGCAAAAGAGACATAACATCAGAAAAAGATATTATAACAGCACACGTAAAAACAATACAGACGTTAGAATACTACTATTAAAAGTGGGGTTAAACCTGAAAATTTTCCAGCCAAAGACGCTAAGAAACTAAATAAGAAGTAGCCAACACATTTGCAAGCAAACCGCCAAAGCCACATTGAAGCACGAGCATTTCAATTGCCCCCAACAAAGCTAAACCCGCCTGAACGTAAAGCCCGAAAATGTTAGGTGATGTAAAACAATCGAGCTACTGGCATACTTATGCTAAAAATTTTGAACTACGGTATGCTAAAGTCTTACATCTTTTGTACTTTCACACTTTGATGTTATTGGCAACCCTAAAAAAATGATGAACCCATACCAAAAAATATTCAGTCTTTGTCTGCTCTTCTTTTTACTTACCATTGGTTGTAAGGAAAAAGAGGATCAGCCCACTACACCAACCACAAACATCACTTATTCAAACTCACCTGTTGATTTGCAAGGAATCAATGCAAAATTTGCCAAAGACATTGCTTATGACAACAAGACAAGAACTCAATTTGATATTTGGTTGCCAAATGCCAATACACCAACGGGGTTAGTAATATACGTTCATGGAGGTGGTTTTACAAGTGGTGATAAAGATTTTGTATATACTGTTCAGTCAGGGGGAGCGTGGGATTTCCCAACTGACATTCGCTATTTACTTCAAAACAATATTGCGTTCGCAACCCTTCGGTACACTTATTTGAACACAACCGGAGAAACCGAGGGTGTTAAAAAACCCATGTCAGACGTAAGAAGGGCATTGCAATACATCAGAAATCGGGCAAGCGATTTTAACATTGATAAGCATAACATCGTTTTAGCAGGTAATTCAGCTGGAGCAGGCACTTCTCTTTGGATTGCATTTAACAATGATTTTGCCAATGCGTCAAGCAGCGACCCTGTTCTAAGGGAATCAAGCAGGGTAAAAGGCGTAGTAGCAAGAGAAACCCAATCAAGTTATAACATAGAAGACCGTTGGGTAAATGATGTTTTTGCTGATTATAATTTAACTTGGTCGCAAATATTGGCCAACGAAACAGGCAATATTCAAAAACTTTATGGTGTTTCTTCAAACGCACAGTACGAATCCGCAATGATTGACGCTTACAGGGCGGAGGTGGATATGTTGTCTTTAATGTCTGCTGACGACCCTGAAATTTGGGTAAACAATACACTTAGAGATGTTGTAAACCCATATAATCCGTATAACCAAGACATCCCATCTCACCACGCCTTTCATGCCAGAGAACTAAAAAAGAGAGCCGATGCTACTGGGGTTAAAAACATTGCTTACTATGGAAAAAATCCGGTAATTTATGCTCACCCAAGTAATGAAACTTGGACCCAGTTCTGTAAAAGAAAACTTAATGAATAACCACAACTAATAAGGGCGGCCATTGCAACACCTGTTCTGTACCATGAAAACAGCTTCAAGCCCCGGTTGATCTGTTGTTCGCGGAAACCATAATCAATTGCACTGCATGAGTTAGCTAAACAATTCTTCAAGCCTTGGTCATAACCCTAAAACACCTTATTTTTGAGTGGCAAAATGCAGTTTTTAGAGCAACTAGTTTTAAGCTGATAACAAAGAGAATATCAACACAAAACAACAATGAAATACCTTTCTATGCTAACCATAATCCTATTCATTTCCTCTTGTGGTCGAACCTCACAAAGCCTTTCCACTATTGACAAAGATAACATTCAGGCTACAATGATTGAAGTTGAACTGATGGATAGTGGTTCACTTTTTATTTTGTTGGCAAAGGATGGTACAATTAACCGAAAAGGGGACTTAAAAACTCCAGATAAGAATTTTTTTATGGGTATCACTAAAGAAAATCTGTTTGACAAGTTAATACAGGTAATGCCAAATGAACTTTCTTCATACAATAACAAAGTGCATGTGCTGGCTGATACTACTAAAAGTGTCAATAAAATTAAAATTGGATTTTCCCGTTTAGATGGGGATAACGGCTTTGAATATTATACCGATGAACCAATTGACAAGCTTCCGAAGCCCATTCAGGATTTTATAAATAGTGCCATTCAAATTACTGACCCTTGGTTTAATAGCCAACAGAAAATGACCAAACCCCAATAGCCTTTTAAGAAACGCTCAGGGCTTAACAGAGTAACTCCCGGCTCACAAAAGTGCTATACTGCGTGTACAAAAGTGATAACGGGCATGTTACCAAAGCCTCTTCAAGGCCACATACTTGGTATGTCAAGCCCGTTAAACATCCATTCCCGCTCACCAAGGAGCATTGCATTACTTCAGAGCCGACAGGGCAACCTTTACAATATCATCATACACCTTTTTATCTGCACCTGACTTTGATGCCACCCTAATACCAGAAATGGTATTGAATAAAAATCTTGCCAATGACCGTGCAGTATTGTTTTTAGAAAACAGCCCAGCGTCTTGGCCCTTTTTAATTAATCGGAACAAGGCATTCTCAATATCCTGCATGTTATCATTTACAATTTCCGCAATTTCTGCGTTATGAGGTGCTAATTCTACCGTAGAATTTACCATAAAACAGCCTTTAGAAAACCGCTCTTGCAACGACTGCGTTACCACAAACTGAAAAATATCTTTTATGGTTTTTTCATAATCTGTTGACGTCTCTGTCATTTCTATCATTGCCCCACCAAACTTTTTACGGTATTGCAGCAATGCGCTTTTAAACAACTCAAACTTATCGCCATAAGTATCATAAAGGCTCGAGCGGCTAATGCCCAATTCATCCACCAAATCTTGCGCTGATGTTCCGTTATAGCCTTTTGTCCAAAACAGGTTCACTGCTTTGTTTAATACCATTTCTTCATCAAATACCTTTGTTCTAGCCATAATAAAAAACCTTTGTGGAGAATAACTTGCCCCACAAAGGTAATCATAACGGAATAAACATTCCAAAAAAAAGCAAAAAAATTAGCCCACTAACGCATTTATCATAATACCACCGTCTATATTATACTCGGCACCTGTTATAAAAGACGCATCATCAGAGGCTAAAAAAGTAACCAATTTCGCTACCTCTTCAGGTTGGCCAAATCGTTTTAATGGAATCCTATTTTGTAATGCTTGCGCAAACCCTTGAATCATTTCATCACTAAGGCCAGATTTGCCGAAAATACCTGTTGCAATTGGTCCAGGATTAACAGCGTTTATTCTAATATTTCGTGGTGCCAATTCAGTTGACGCAGTTCTTGTGTATGAATTTAGAGCCGCTTTACTCGCTGCATAAACTGCCGTATTTGGCATTCCGGTATAAGCGTTTACTGAAGACAAATTGATGATTGATGCACCATTGGACAAAATAGGAAGGAATTTTTCAATAGTAAAAATGGCACCCTTAAAGTTGATTCCCATTTGTTCGTCAAAGCCTTCTTCGGTAATTTGGCCTATCGGAGTTGGATAAAATACACCTGCATTTACAAACAGTACATCTACCTTGCCAAATAGCTCACCAACCTTGCTCACCAAAACTTCCGTATCCTTGATATTTGACGCATTTGAAAGTATGCCGGAAGCATTACTTCCTAGCTCCTTAACCGCTTCATCAATCAACAGTTGATTTCTACCTGTGATTACCACTTTTGCACCCTGTGCAATAAATTCTTTGGCTGTTGCATAACCAATACCGCTGTTACCTCCTGTAATTACGGCTACTTTGTTTTTTAATTTAGTCATTTTTAATTTTTTAATTATCAATAATGGAATAATCGTTCCACAAATGTATATAATACGGAATGATTGTTCCAAATAAGCCCAAAAAATAATTTATATCTTGTTCTTTTTCACCTTAAAAAAAATCCTTCACCACAAATTAGTTTGTCGGTATTTTGCCAAAAAACAATCATCATCAGAGAAGGTGCGCACGCACTTGCGTGTAATGAGGTTGTGCTTTTATGAAACGTTATAGTTCTAAAGCGGAATAGAAACACGTTGGTTGCAACAGCGTACAACCCTATTGGTTCATTGTTTAAACCACCAAATACGTTATTTTTGGTTGATACAATCTTGTTCATATCAACTGAAATAACATGGCAACAACAAATAAAAGCACACTATCACCAAAGCAACACCATGAATTGTTAAGCACGTTAAAAATACGGTTCGATCAAAACATACATCGCCACAAAGACATTCAATGGGCCGACATTGAAACAAAACTCCAAGCCAAAGGTGCTGCCCAAAAACTTTGGTCGTTATATGAAATGGAAAGAACAGGTGGCGAACCCGATGTAATTGGGTATGATAAAAACAGCAACGAATATGTGTTTTTTGATTGTGCTGCGGAAAGTCCCAAAGAACGCAGGAGCTATTGTTATGACCAAGAGGCACTCCAATCCAGAAAAGAAAATAAACCTAAAAACAGTGCTGTTGGTGCTGCACAAGCAATGGGCATTGAGCTGTTAACCGAAGCTGAATACCGCACCTTGCAACAATTTGGAAACTTTGATACCAAAACATCAAGCTGGATAAAAACACCAGTAGAAATTAGAAAACTGGGTGGAGCTATTTTTGCCGACTTCCGCTATGGCCATGTTTTTGTTTACCATAACGGAGCTGAATCCTATTATGCCTCAAGGGGATTCAGAGGCTCACTGAGGATTTAACCAAAATTTACTATTGGTATCTCTGCAATACCACTTAAGTATTTTGCAACAATTATTTAAGCAGAAACTGCCATTTTATTGCCCCTAATTTTACTTATCATTGCCCAATAAAATATTGTATCACCATGAATCAAACACGTTTGGTATTTATCCCTATTTTCATGCTTTTATGCCATATGGCTTTGGCTCAAAAGAACCATGAAAAAATTATTCAACAATTTAAAACAGCAGAAAACGATTCTATTTTTATCCGCAACCATTCAAAAATCCCTTATGAGCTTCTAACTGCCTCCAGAGGTACCATTCCATACACTTTTAACAATCTTGACTCTTTGCTTTTTTACCATCACCATCTTGGTGATGTTGTAGGCCCCTTTGATGCTGATGATTTGTTGGGATATGTAAAAATTGTTGCAGTGGATAGCTCCATCAGAATGAAAGTGAGAACCATCTTTTTATCTCCAAATAACAGAGAACCTGACAGCACAGCACTGCTGGCAACTGCTATTTTAGACAGCATTAAAAAAAATGGCAATTTCAATGAAATGTGTACACGCTATTCAGAAGATGATAACCAAAAGTACGGTTGTGAATTACCTTGGTTTTTTCAAACGGTTATGGTGAATGAATTTGAAGAAGCGGTTATTGACAAGAAAAAGGATGACGTTTTACTGGTAAAGTCAAGATATGGCAGCCACATTGTTCAAGTAATGGAAAACCCTTTACTGGACCGCTGTAAAATTGATTATGTGGTACTTTACCTTCGCAAGAAATAATCTTTCGGCCACAAACTGAATTTAGTGCCATATGCCGAGGAGCTTTAACCAATTGGTTCTGATATTGAAACACCACATGACCAAAATGTACTCAAAAAACCTTTTAATTTGTGGGATATTACTTTACTCACATTAACACCAAATGCAAATTCATCCAATAACTGGTAAATAAAGCCCTGTTTCTGGGCACTTGTATTGCAATACTTTGGATACGTTTATAAAAACTCGTATCCAATATCCTTGCGGTAATATTTGCCTTCGTATTGTATTTTTTCAGCGTTGGCAATAGATAACGCAACGGCTTCTTGTATGGAGTTGCCCAATGAGGTAACGGCAATAACTCTGCCTCCGTTGGTAACAACTTCTTTCGCTTCGTTTGTTTTTGTACCCGCATGAAACACCAGCGATTGGTTCACCTCTTCCAATCCACTAATTGTTTTTCCCTTGGCATAATCTCCAGGGTAACCCGCAGAAACCAACATCACAGTAGCAGCAGCCTGTTCAGTAATGGTTAGTTCGTAAGCATCTAACTTCCCATTGGCCGTTGCCAACATCAATTCCGCAAAATCGCTGGTTATTCTTGGCAATACTGTTTCTGTTTCAGGGTCGCCCATGCGGCTGTTGTATTCAATTACATAAGGTTCGCCATCCATATTCATTAACCCAATAAAAATAAATCCGCTGTAATGGATGCCATCCTGCAACAATCCGTTAATGGTAGGTTTGATGATGCGCTCGCTTACTTTTTGCATAAAAGCTTCATCAGCAAAAGGCACTGGGCTTACCGCTCCCATCCCTCCAGTGTTTAAGCCTGTGTCTCCCTCCCCTATTCTTTTATAATCCTTAGCACTTGGCAGTACCTTGTAATTTTTCCCATCAGTTACCACAAATACAGATAGTTCAATGCCTTTTAAAAATTGTTCCACCACTACTTTGTTCCCTGCTTGACCAAACTTTTGTTCCTTAATCATAGCGTTCAGCTCCAAAACAGCATCTTCATGGGTTTCACAAATTAATACGCCTTTGCCTGCGGCCAAACCATCTGCTTTTAGCACCACTGGCAAGGTGTGTGCCTTCACATAATCTATTCCAGCATGAATGGTTTCGAAAGTAAACGTTTCGTAAGCAGCCGTAGGTATGGCATGCCTTTTCATAAATGCCTTGCTCCAATCTTTACTGCCTTCCATTTGCGCACCATCTTCAGCAGGGCCAACAAAAGGAATGGTCATTAATCGGCTATCAGCCATAAAAAAATTACGCAGCCCCTTTACCAGCGGCTCTTCAGGGCCAACAATTACCAATTCAATTTGATGGTCAATACAATATTTACCCACCAAAGCAAAATCAAGCGGGTTAAGAGGTACATTTACACCCACAGTGGCTGTTCCAGCATTACCTGGCATGATATACAGGTTGTTACAAAGCGGACTTTTTTTAAGTTGATGCGCAAAAGCATGTTCGCGCCCTCCGGAACCAATAACAAGAATATTCATATTACAAGCAAATAAGTGGGCGAATATAATACCTAAGTAGATTTAGGCTACATTTGTTGTCTATTATTTATGTATTCATTTTCGCAACAAACATTTAACATGGTGGCCACCACCCAACAATACCTGGAACCAATACTGGTGCAGGAATTGCAAAAACTGGGAGCTACTGATGTGTTAAAACACAACCGTGCGGTAAGTTTTAACGGGGATTTAAGCGTAATGTACAAGGCCAACCTATGTACACGTACCGCATTAAAAATATTGGTTCCCTTTACCAAATTCAGGGCTCGTAACGAGCGGGATTTGTATGAAGAACTGAGGCGCATTGACTGGGAAAATTATTTAGATGTTGATGGTACTTTGGCGGTACACACCAGTTTAAGTACCGATTATTTTAACCACTCGCAATTTGTTTCCCAAAAAACCAAGGATGCCATTGTGGATCGGTTTAGGGATAAGTTTAACCGTAGGCCCAGCGTGGATATTGTAAATCCACAACTGAGTATTGCAGTGCATATTGTGCGTGATGAGGTGAGCATTTCTTTTGACAGTTCAGCCGAAAGCTTGCACCGCAGAGGGTATCGCACAGAACAAACTTTAGCTCCCATTAATGAGGTAACTGCCGCTGGAATGGTAATGCTTACTGAGTGGGATGGGAAAGGGGCTTTTGTTGACCCCATGTGCGGCAGCGGTACTATTTTAATTGAAGCCGCTTTGTATGCCAAAAACATAGCACCCGGTTTGTTTAAAAAACACTTTGGGTTTATGCACTGGAAAAACTTTGATAAAAAATTGTGGCAAACATTGGTTGATGAAGCCAAGGCTGCCATTCAGGAAACGGATACCATTTTTATGGGCAGCGATAAAACTTTTAAAGCCATAGAAATTGCCCGTGCAAATGCCACCCGCGCAGGTTTGGATGAAGACATCCGTTTAAGCAATAAACGTTTTGAGGAAGTGAAACCACCGCAAGGTGTTGCAGGTTTGGTGGTGATGAACCCGCCTTATGGAGAACGTTTGCCCATAGAAGAAATTGGCCCGTTTTACAAACAAATAGGAGACAAATTAAAACAGGATTTTGATGGGTACACCGCATGGATTATTTCTTCTAATGTAGACGCCTTAAAAAAAGTGGGGCTTGCGGCCAGCCAACGTTTAAGTTTATTTAACGGACCATTACCCTGCAAATATTATAAATTTGAATTGTACAAGGGCTCAAGAAGAAAACCAGAAAAAGAACAAACAGAAAAAGAACAACCTGAATAAACCGAATGAAGCGCATTGCAATACTGCTAATTTGCTTGATGCATTTAGGTGCATCTGACCCGATAAAATGGGAGTTGGTAAAAAAGGGACAAGGCATACTTGTCTACTCAGCCAAAGTGCCTGAATATCCCGTAAAAAGTGTTAGAGCAGAACTCCAAATTGACGCTAAAGTATCCGATGTTGTTGCAACAATTATGAATGTGGGGAGCTACCAACATTGGGTATACCATTGTAAAAAAAGTACGATACTTCAAAAAATATCACCAAACGAGGTGATCTATCATCATATTACTGACGCACCTTGGCCCGTAAGCGACAGAGACCAGGTTTCGCATTTTAAACTTACCCCAAAAACTGATGGTACTGTTTTTATTAACTCCCATACGGTAAATGACGTGCTCCCTGAACAAGCCGGTCTTGTGCGCGTAAAAAATGCCAAAGCACAATGGAAGTTTATACCTATAAGTAATAATAAAGTGAAAGCCGAATACGAATTATTTTTCGACCCCGCAGGAGATGTACCTGCATGGGTAATCAATGCCTTTATTGCAAACGGCCCTTTTGAAAGCATGGTGAAGTTGAGGGAAAGGGTGAAGCTAGAATCGAATAAAAATTAACCATTTAATATCAATAAATATGTCATTCAATAACACCCTATTAAAAACCGAGCGCTTAATATTACGCCCCATTGCCCATAAAGATTCCGCGCAATTGTTTGCCATTAGAAAAGACCCTGAGGTGATGCGTTATATTCCGAGACCATTGGCTGTTACCATAGAAGATGCACATGCCATGATTGACCGAATGCTAAAAGGCATTGAAGATAAAATCAGCTTAAATTGGACCATTACCTTAGGTGATGCCGATGAGTTTATTGGCTATATTGGTTATTTTAGGATGAATTTGGAAAACCACCGTGCTGAAATAGGTTACATCACGCACCCTGATTATCAAGGTAAGGGATACACCAAAGAAGCATTAAAAGCAGCAACGGATTACGGATTTAATGAAATGGGATTGCACACCATAGAGGCCGTTACAGCCCCTGAAAATACTGCTTCCCAGCAATTGCTGTTAAAAAGTGGATTTATTAAAGAAGCTCACTTTAGGGAGAATGTATTCTTTGAAAACCGTTACTTGGATTCGGTGCATTACACGTTGTTTAAGCAGGATTAATTATAATCACTGTTATTCAACAGCCTTTCTCATTGTTTTCACATCAGCTCTTTTCTTTTTACTTTGAAGGCGCTTTTCAATGGCAGCTTTGCTCACTTTGGTTGGTTTTCTCTTTTTAGCCACTACAAAGCACTTGTTTAATGCCTGATACATTTTTTTTATGGCAATGGTTTTATTGGCCAGTTGGGTGCGCTCTGCCTGAGCTACCATTTGCAATACACCTTCTTGGGTAAGTTTACCCGCAAGCTTGTCCAAAATCAATTCCTTTTCATCTTGCGTAAGCAATTGCGATAACTGCACGTTAAACTCTACCTGCACCTTGGTGGATACTTTATTGACGTTTTGCCCGCCTTTCCCTCCGCTTCGGCTAGTTTTAAATACAAATTCTTTGAGTAAAAAAGGCGGTGTGAAATGCATATATCAGTTTTAAAGCTGCTGGTTTTCAGCAATGCAAAATTATTTTAATTATTATAAATCCAAGCCATTACTTCTTTACGTAGATATGACAAACAGCAATAAAAATGACAGCCAAAAAAATCATACTGAGATCACTTATAGCAATAGTCGGGGTACTATTTATCGGATTCGGGGTATTGGTGATACATATTTATCAGGTTACACATAAACCGAAATCTGACTATGACAAGAGACAAATGGCACGCATTGATTTTTTAGAGCCTATTAATGCTAGTCAGGCGGCTGAAATACAATCATTCACCAAAAACCTGCCTGGGGTAGATCACACTTTTTTTAATGCGCAAAATGGCATTTTAGTGTACTCATTTATTAATGATGAGCAAACATCTTTAAACGTGTTTAACCAACTTATTAAACATTTGCCTTTTAAAGCAAAGCCCTATACCGTTTCAGCAGAAGACCTTACCCAAGGATGCCCTGCCATTGGAAACAAGAACACTTTGCGTTACAAACTCTCCAACTTTATTGCACAATTGTAAACAACCACAACAAAAAACATATGAAAAAACAATTATTTACTGTAGCCTTTATTTTATTAGGCACCACTGCTGTTATCACTTCATGTAAGGATGATGACAAAGAAACCGAAACACCAACCCCTACCCCAACAGCTACCTTGTATGAGCGTGTTGGTGGCACCACCATGGTAGCTGACCCTAAAAATCCCTCACAAATGATTGAAAAAGGTCGTTTAACCTTACGTGCTGTAGTTGACAGTTCTATTTTTGTAATTGCTGCTGATACCCAGTTGCAGAAATATTTCCCAGTACTATTTGCAGAATTGGGCGCGAACAATACCACTGGCTTGGCAGCATTGAGCAAGGGCCTGACTGATTTTTTCTGCTCGGCAACTGGCGCTAAAAATGCGGCCTATGCTTACACAGGAAGAAGCATGAAAGACGCACATGACCCTGCAAAAAATAACCGCATGGGTTTAAAAGCCAACTCTGCTGACTTTGACAAATTTGTTGGCGATATTGGTGTTGGATTGGCTCAAAATGGCGTAACCTCTGCTAACAGCAAAGCTTTAGTTGATGATTTGGTTGCTCTACTTTACACCACCAAAGGCGATATCGTACAACGTTAGTACAAACAAATCTCATTACTCTTTTCAACAATGCCTAGCTTTAATAAAGCTGGGCATTGTTAATTTGGCTGAAAATTAAATTCCGTTCTGATTTGTGCCCGTGTTTTTTCAATCACGTTTACATCCATTTTAATATCCGTTAATGGACGATCGGCTGAATTCTTTGGCTGTACTACAATACCATCTACTACTTCAATACCCTTAAGTATTTTTCCAAATACGGTGTACTCCCCATTTAAGGATTGTGTTCCAGAAGTGGAGTGACAAATGTAAAACTGAGAACCGCTGGATGCTTTGGTGGGATTTTGGGCGTTGCCTAAACGGGCAGCAGCCACTTCGCCACGGGCATGTTTTAGTTTTGATGCATTGATTTCAGCAGGAATGGTATAACCTGGCCCTCCTTGCCCATCATTGTTCGGATTGGCATCTTTTGAATTGGGGTCTCCACCTTGAATCATAAACCCGCTGATGATGCGGTGAAACGTGGTGAAATCAAAATATCCTGAATCAGCTAGTTTTAAAAAGTTAGCCCTATGCAATGGTGTTTCTTTATACAACCACATATACATAGTACCAAAGGCTGTTTTAATTTCAATAATATTTTCAACGGTATCTGTTTGGGCAGGTTGCTGCGGCAAGGGCTGTTCTTCATCTTTCTCATCCTTGCAGGAAGCCAATAACAATGTGCTACAAATAACCAGGTAAAATAGTTGTTTCATAATGTTGGGTGATTAAATCCGTTTTTTTGTAAGGTCAAGATACTACTTCTTGTTTTAATTCCAATACCATTTAAACCATGTAAGCACAACTATTGCGTGAACAGATGAGACACACGGACGACATTCTACATGTAGAACTGACTATGCTCATGAGCGGAAGGTTGAATTTTGCTTGTGAAAACTTGGCGTTTAAGCTCACGGACTGCAGGTCTGCTAGAGCGGATTAACTTCAAAAAAAATCCTCCATGGTTTTTACACCACAGAGGACTTTAACCTTAATCTATTTACTCTTACTAAGCTTATTGATTCACAAACTCAAACTGGCTCTTGTCATTTAACACAATGAGTATGGATGAATCCTTTTTAATCTTACCGCCAAGAATTTCTTTAGACAGCTCGTTTAAAATGCGTTTTTGCAATACCCTTTTAAGTGGCCTTGCACCAAACTGTGGGTCGTAGCCCAATTGTGAAAGCCAATCCAAGGCTTCATCCGTAGCACTGATTTCAATGCCTTGGGCAGCAAGGTTTTGTTGTATGCCTTTAAACTGGATGTTTACAATTTCACGCACGTTTTCCCTGCTTAATGGGGTAAACATCATCACATCATCAATCCGGTTTAAAAACTCAGGCCGTATGGTATGTTTTAACAAATCCATCACCCCCGCTTTGGCTTCCGCCATTTTATCTTCTTTGTTCAGGTCATTATAGTCTTCAAACTTTTCTTGTATTATGTGTGAACCAATATTAGAAGTCATAATGATGATGGTGTTTTTGAAATTGGCGATTCGGCCTTTGTTATCAGTTAAACGTCCATCATCCAATACCTGCAACAAAATGTTAAACACATCGGGATGTGCTTTTTCAATCTCATCCAACAAAATTACAGAATACGGCCTTCTTCTTACTGCTTCAGTAAGTTGTCCACCTTCTTCATAACCCACATAACCCGGAGGCGCACCAATTAAGCGGCTAACCGTATGTTTTTCTTGATACTCGCTCATGTCAATACGCACCATGGCTGTGTCTTGGTTAAACAAATACTCAGCTAGTGCTTTGGCCAATTCTGTTTTGCCCACTCCAGTTGTTCCTAAAAATATAAATGAGCCAATTGGTTTTTTGGGGTCACTCAATCCAGCCCTGCTTCTGCGTATGGCATCGGCAATGGCTTCAATGGCTTCTTCTTGTCCAACTACACGTTTGTGTAGCTCATCCTCTAAATAAAGTAATTTCTCCCGCTCGCTTTGCAACATTTTGGTAATAGGAATTCCCGTCCAACGACTCACCACACCAGCAATATCTTCACTATCCACTTCTTCCTTCACCATGGCACTATCACCTTGTTGCTCCACCAATTTTTGTTGAAACTCTTCCAGTGTTTTTTCCGCCTCTTTCACCTTGCCATAACGAATCTCAGCCACTTTTGCAAAGTCCCCGTTACGTTCAGCAACTTCAGCCTCATGTTTTAAATTTTCAATAGCCGATTTGGTTTGTTGAATACCATCCACCACTTGTTTTTCGCTTTGCCATTTGGCTTTTAAGGTATTTCGTTCTGCTTGCAAATTGGAAATATCTTCACTCAGTTGGTTCACCTTTTCTGGCTCTCCTTCCCTTTTAATGGCTTCCCGCTCAATTTCCATTTGCATAATTTTGCGGTCTAACTGGTCTATTTCTTCCGGAACAGAGTCAATTTCAAGCCTCAATTTTGAAGCTGCCTCATCCATTAAGTCAATGGCCTTGTCTGGTAAAAACCTATCGTTGATGTAACGTTGCGAAAGCTCGACAGCCGCAATAATGGCTTCATCCTTTATACGTACCTTATGGTGCACTTCATAACGTTCTTTTAATCCCCTTAAAATAGAAATAGCACTTTCCGTATCAGGCTCATCCACATACACTTTTTGAAAACGCCTTTCTAGGGCTTTATCTTTTTCGATATAGCGCTGGTACTCTGATAATGTGGTTGCACCAATGGAACGAAGCTCCCCACGGGCCAATGCTGGTTTTAAAATATTGGCAGCATCCATAGCACCCTCTCCTCCTCCACCTGCGCCCACCAAGGTGTGAATCTCATCAATAAACAACACAATTTCTCCATCACTATCAATCACTTCCTTTACCACTGATTTCAGCCTTTCTTCAAACTCACCTTTGTATTTTGCACCTGCTATTAACGCACCCATATCTAAAGAAAAGATGCGTTTTGATTTTAAGTTCTCCGGCACATCACCACTTACAATGCGGTGTGCCAAACCTTCGGCAATGGCTGTTTTACCAACACCTGGCTCTCCAATTAATACCGGATTATTTTTGGTCCTGCGCGATAAAATTTGCAGTACCCTCCTAATTTCTTCATCGCGACCAATAACCGGATCTAACTTACCCGCTTTTGCCAAATCATTGAGGTTTTTTGCGTATTTGCTTAGTGATTGGTATTGTGATTCTGCGCTTTGAGAGGTAACCTTACTTCCTCCACGTAATTCGGTGATTGCCGCTTTTAAGGCTTTGGGTTGTACACCTGCATCCTTTAACAAATTGGCTATTTGGTCGCCAGCCTCAAGCAAGCCAAGCAATAAATGCTCTACTGACACAAACTCATCTCCATACTCTTTTAAAAACGTTTGCGCTTTAGCCAATGCCTGATTGGACCCATTGCTAAGGTATTGACCACTGGTGCCTGATACCTTGGGGTAGTTTTTGATGATGGCTTCCACAGCCTGTTCAATCCGTTGCGGGTTGGCATTTACTTTTTTAAGCAAATAACTGATTACATTTTCGTCTGTTTCAATCAATGCTTTTAGCAAATGCCCCGTTTCAATAGCTTGTTGTCCATTTGCAGCAGCCAATTGTTGAGCCTGCTGAATCACATCTTGCGATTTGATGGTATAGTTGTTAAAATTCATAATTGCTTATTAAGTACACCACTTTTTTGTTATCGTAGTGTTTGTGTGATAAGCATTGCTCAATATCAATTCCAAAGGACGATTTAAGCTATTTTGGCGTGATTTAAAGCATACCCGCTGCAAGGATGGCTGAAAAAAGTTCACTTTCGCAACATCTTTTTGTTATTTCCCGACAGAAGGTCGTTTATCGCTTTTATCGAGTTTATTAATATTACCAAAAAGTACTCTTACAAACACGTTTTGAGTATTGTATAAACTATTGGCAGGGATAAAATTAAATGTTGCACCAAACCCTAAACCAATAAATCTTGCCCTGATTAAAAATTCTAACTGCGGTGTGAAACAAAATCCCTCAATCATTTTGTCTTCATAGTTTGGTGAACTGTCAAACCAACCTGAATTAGTTCCTGGAATAGCTTCATCGGTTCGCCAGCGGCCTTTGTAATATCCTGCACCTAATGCTGGCAAAACCATTAGTATTTCTTTTTTATCAAAAGCAATCAAATACGCATATTCTATCTGGTAAATCCAATTATATATTACTCTATTAGGTTTATAGTCAATAAATATTATTTGATCAATAAACTCACGATACTCTTTAATATTGAGTGAATAAACATGATGCTTAAAGGTGTAACTTAGTCCAATTGAGCCACCTAAATTAAGTCCGACTGAGCCCTCTTTATTAAAAGGTATGTGAGTGATACCCAATGAAGCATAGTAACCATGTTGTCCATTTGATACCAGTGGAATTAATGCAGTGATAATTCCTATAATAATAGCTTTCATCACTTTACTTTTTTGAGTTATACCCAATGGAAATCCCCAAACGGTAACCCTCTTTGGTTGGGATACTGGCCCAAATATTTACCGGAATATTCATTTTACCCGATTTGAATGTTTTACCAAAAGCCACCACCAAGGCCGATGCCAATTGTGTTTCCCCACGACTATCAATGGTCTTTTTAAGTTCATAATTGGTAACACCCATTTTTTTCAACTCCGTTTCCGAGTAATATTTCCCATTCACCTCTGCCAATTGTTTATAAGCAGCCAAACTAATGGTAGGCCCAATGGCTATTTCCCAACCATATTTATTGTTTCTAAATCCGTTTAATAAGGTAATGCTGGGTATAACCAATTGTTGGTCCACACCAGTTACCATGGGTATAAACTCAAACAATGCCTGATAATTCCCTTCATTCAAATATTGTTTCTCAAACTGGTAACCGAACTGAAACATGGCCGGATAAACTTCATAGCCGCCCTCACTTTTTGATGCTCCTAAACGTTCTACCTGGTGACCAAAAATAAAGGTGTACCCAAAACGTGGCCCAGATAAATTAAGCCTGTTTTTATTGGGGTTATTGATAGCGTTTTCGTAATCAAATTTTTTGGTTAACCTCATCACTGTTTCTTCTGCATTAGATAATCCAAACATTTTACGCATACTAATGCTCGCCATTTGTTGTACTTCTAGCGGATAATTCAAATATTCATCCACAGCCGTTTTTTCTACTGTGCCGCTTTTAACATTAATCAACCTAAAGGTGGTGATAATCGTTTGTCCATATAACTCCACGCTACCTGTAAACATGTAATCTGTTTTGATGGTATTGCCTACTTCCAGCAAACACAGCTTACCATAACAATTGGTAATGTTCAATTTGTTTTTATCAACCAAGTAAACCACATCATAACGGTCAGTTACATCAAATGTATCTAGTTTTTCCAGTTCAATCCTCACCAGATTGCCCATTTGCTGAGGGTCAAGACTGAGCCCTTTTGTATCAATATTAAGTACAGTAATGGTGGGACGTACATTTTGCGCTGAGGTAATTTGTAAACCTGCAATAACCATTGCAAAGGCGAACATGAGTTTTGTTGTATTTTTCATGGTAATAAAATTTATGGTACAAAGGTGTCACGGTTGGTATTCCTAGAAAAAAGCCTATTCCTTTACTTTTGAGGTATTTTTATGATGGATTGCAATTATTAATCCTCCCAAACAGAAATTTGCATTTTTTGCAAAAAGAACCAGAACAATTGGTATTTTGCAGCACCATGAGCCATGCCAAAAATTTACAACTTCAATTTTTAGAGAAAATAAAAAGCACACTTCCGGCAAACATTTCCTTGGTGGATGAATTGGCTGAGTTATTGGAAACCAGCAACGACAGTGCTTACAGAAGATTAAGAGGAGATACCATTTTAAACATTGATGAATTAACCAAAATATGCGCCCACTTTAAAGTGCCCTTTGACATTACCGTGCAACCCAAAGCGGGTGGGTTGGTTACCTTTAGCTATAACAGGTTAAAAGACGAACAGGATGGCTTTAAAACGTGGTTTCTCAACTTATACCTCAACATTCAGCAAATTGCTGATGCACCATTGAACAACATTATTTATGCCGCAGATGATGTTCCTTTATGGCATCATTTTAATGATGATAACCTTACTGCTTTTAAACTATTTTATTGGCAAAAAAGCATATTAAACAGCCCAACGTTTAATGCCTTAAAATTTAACAAACACCATATTGATGATGAACTTATTGCCATTGGCAGAAAAATTACTGCGGCTTACAATAAAACAGAATCTACTGAAATATGGACTGAGGACACCTTAAATAGTACATTAAAACAAATAGAATACTTTTGGGAGAATGATTTTTTTGAAGACAAACAATCCGCATTAGCGATTTGTGATGCCGTTGAAAATGAGATTCTGCTTTTAAAAAGTAAAGCTGAAACCGGTGTGAAGAGTCCTGAAAAAATCGGCAATGAGAAAAACTTCAGTTTGTACCAAAGTGAAGTAATGTTGGGAAACAATAGCATTATTGTTTATACCAATAACAATAAAATAGCCTTTGTGAGCAATAATACCTTTAACATAATGAGTACCACCAGCAAGGCATTTGTAGATGAAAATGAAATGTGGATGAACAATATTATGAAAAAATCAATCCTCATCAGTGGAGTTAATGAAAAGCAACGCAACAAATTTTTTCGGTTACTGATACAAAAAATAACCGACCTACGGAATAAAATTGTTTAGTGTAAGTATTTACCTAAACCAAGCTGTGGCCAAATTAGCCAGTTATTTCCCGAATAAGTAAACGCTTCGTATCTATCAGCATAAAAATAACGAGGAACAAACACATTCACTCCTGCCCTTATGTAGTAACAATTGTAACTAAAGTTTTTTGTAACCGACAGCCCAAATACTGGAGTTATCTTAAGTTGGTTGGGCAAATACCTGCTTACATTGTATTGCGCTTGTAATCCTGCATTTGCATCAAAGTGTATTTTTCTAAATACGTAAAAATGGTATTGGTATTGAATTGGGAAAACCAAATAATTCAAATCATCAATTAGGGCAAACTTGTCAGATGTGGGTTTCCATGTTGCACCCACCTGCAAAAAATGGTGGTAGCTTTTTAATCGGATATTGGTATGTACATCAAACAATTCTGCAGGACCAACCAAATTTAGACCAATGCTGGAAAACCGTTTTTGGGCATGGATTGGTTTCAATAAAATAAACAGTAGCAGCATCGCTAATGCAAACCTCATCATCTGCTAATTTCCTTTGCGGTATAAAACTTCAACCCAATTTTGTTTGCATAATCAACAATGGCTTTAAACTTATCATAATCAACAGATAGTTGATTAGGAAACTCCGCCTGACCTTTGTTAATAAAGTGGCAGTACAAACTAATGGTTTGTCTACTATTTTTTGCCTTATCCAAAGCATTAAAAATTTCCTTTAGGGGTATCTGCCCCGACTTATCTAAAGTACAACCGTAAAAAACCCGTACTCCTTTAAACCTATAATAAATTTGGTCTACATCTTCAATTTTCTTGTACGCATATGGGCTTATTATCTTCCTAATACTTTTAAACCGTTTTAACAAAAATCGATCTGTTTGTTCCGTAAAATCACCATAAGGATAGGCAAAAGTTTCCGTATAAATCCCATCAGCTTGCATTAAACTATCCATTGAAAAAATTTCATTCTGCATATAATCATCAATGGTGTAGGAAAGTAAATACTCATCAGCATGAGGATGCGTTACCGTATGGTGAGCCATTTCATGTCCATCATCTATTAATAACCTCATTTTTGCCTTACTAGATGAATCCATTGTGTGATATGACTGCAGATAAAATGTTACTTTAGCATTTCTTGAGTTCAAATAATCGCGTAAATCAAACCACCATTGAGGCTGAACATCAGTTGATAATACAATCCCTGGTCCCAGCAACTCATGATTATCCCCCTTGTTGCACGTAGTTAGTATAGGCAACAATCCCAAAAAAATCCAACGTTTAAGTTTTATGGGCATTTGAACCGTAAAAGTAACAAAATTCTATCATTCTGTATCAAACTACAAAAAACTATATTCGCACTTTAAATTTATACATGGAATTAGCAAACAGATTAAACTATATCAACGAGCCACAAACCATAGCAATGGCTAAAATGGGCAGAGAGCTTGCAGCCGCTGGGCATGATGTAATAAGTTTGAGCCTTGGAGAACCGGATTTTGTTACCCCAAGCCATATTATTGAAGCGGCAAAAAACGCTATGGATGAGGGATTTACCTTTTACACTCCAGTCGCTGGGTTTCCTGAATTGAAACAAGCTATCTGCGAGAAACTACTCCGTGAAAATAACTTAAGTTACAACCCGGATAACATTCTTGTATCAACTGGGGCCAAACAAAGCATTATGAATGTGGTAATGTCAATCATTAACCCTGGTGATGAAGTGATTATACCCACTCCATATTGGGTAAGTTACAGCGAAATGGTGAAATTGATGGAGGGTGTACCTGTGTTTATTGAAAGTACCGTTGAACAAAACTACAAAATTAACGCTGCTCAACTGGAGGCTGCCATTACTTCAAAAACCAAGGCATTTATGTTTTCATCGCCTTGTAATCCAACGGGTAGTGTTTATAGCCATGCAGAATTAAAGGCTCTGGCAGAGGTATTTGCTAAACATCCAAACATCATAATTTTAAGTGATGAAATTTATGAGCATATTAACTTCACAGGTAAACACGAAAGTATTGCCCAGTTTGATGCCATAAAAAATCAGGTGGTGGTGATTAATGGAATGAGCAAAGGATACGCCATGACGGGATGGCGTATTGGTTATATTGCTGCTCACACCGATATTATAAAAGCAGCGGATAAGATTCAAGGCCAATATACCTCTGGAACTAACTCTATAGCCCAGCGGGCGAGCATAGCAGCTTTAAACGGCACACTAGAACCTACGCTGGCCATGCAGGCTGCCTATAAAAGAAGGCGTAACCTAGTGGCTGAAGGACTTCGTAAAATTAATGGGCTTGTATGTAATATGCCAGATGGCGCTTTTTATGCATTTCCTGATGTAAGTGCCTTCTTTGGTAAATCGTACAATGGGCAAATTATCAGCACTGCAACAGATTTGTGTATGTACGTATTAAATACCGTATTTGTTTCGATGGTAACAGGAGAAGCATTTGGAGCTCCTGCCTGCGTAAGAATAAGCTATGCTACCAGCGATGAAAAATTAATTGAAGCATTAAAAAGAATAAAGCAGGCTTTAGATAAATTGCAACCTTAAATTAAACACTGATTATAACAATTTACATGGAAGATATACTCGCAAAATTTAAAGGACTTAAGGCATTGGTTGTGGGCGATGTAATGATTGACGCTTACTATTTTGGCAAAGTAGATCGCATTTCGCCAGAGGCACCTGTGCCAGTGGTTGCGGTGCAGCAAAAGGAAAGCCGGTTAGGTGGTGCTGCCAATGTAGCCATGAACTTAAAAGCATTGGGGGCAAAGCCCATTGTATGCAGTGTAATTGGCCATGATAAGGACGGTGACGACCTCATTGGTTTGTTTAAAGCCCAAGACATTGGTGTTTCTGGCATTGTTCAATCAAAAGAAAGAGTTACCACTGTTAAACTTCGGGTGATTGCCCAGTCGCACCAAATGCTGCGAATTGATAGTGAAGACATCACCCCGATTAATAACGTTGATAGTTTTGAGTTGGTTAAACGAATTCACGAATTGTTGATTGATGCGGATGTGCTGATTTTTGAAGATTATGATAAGGGTGTACTTACCCAACAAAACATTAAACAAATTATAACCGAGGCCCACAAAAAAGGCATCCCTGTAGTGGTTGATCCTAAAAAACAAAACTTTAGTTACTATGAAGGGGCTGATTTGTTTAAACCCAACTTAAAGGAACTAAAAGATGGATTAAAAACAGACATCGACTTGCAAAATAAACCCCAATTTGAAGAGGCCATCACAAACATGATGCAACAGATGAAGTTGAAGTACGCCATGATTACTTTAAGCGAAAAAGGAGTGATGTGTACTGATGGGCATGATTTTACCTACATACCTGCTCACATCAGAAAAATAGCCGATGTAAGTGGCGCAGGAGATACCGTAATTAGTGTAGCAGCATTGTGCATGGTGCTTAACCTGAGTATGCAAAAAGTTGCAGCCATCTCCAACCTTGCCGGAGGTTTGGTATGTGAAGAAGTAGGGGTAGTACCCATTAATGTAACAACCTTTAGCGAAGAGTTAAAGCTACTAACGATTTAAAATTACCAACGAACGATTGGTGCGCCTAAATGCACAAAATACACCTAACCCGTTTTGCACATTGCTGTATTGTGGAAAAGGTTCACTAAAGGGGTCGTCACCATAATAGTTAACCCTTCTGCGCATGTATTCATAATAGTGAATATCGGTATTTAACAAGTATACTTCTCTATAATTCGTATCTGGCTGATAAGAATAATCCTCGCAAGTTGTTGCCAAAAGTTGTCCGTTTCTGGTTTCATCATCCAAAAAATTATTGCATACATCGTTTCCTCCGCCATTGCCAAAGGGGCCAGAATAAAACTGTTGAATCACTAACCTATAATAGTTTCCTTTTTGAACTGGATCATCCCATTTGCATACATATTTGAAATAAGGCCCAAAACCACTGCCGCTAGTAGATCCTGTTTTGGTCCATGTTAATTCCTTAAAAGGAATGGTATCTGATGGAACAGTGCATACCGCTTTAACACTTTTGGTTGGACTCACAGCCGTAATGGTATACGTTTTGCCTGGCTCAATTTTATAAATTGATTGACTAACCCTGTAAGATTCTGTTGAATCAATGTAACTAAGTGTTACGGCTTGCCCGGTTTCACTGGTAATGATAACACTTGCATTTTTAACTGGCTCAAATGCCCCAAACTGCCCGCTTTTATTGCCTCCGTAAATTGGCTTGGATAAGGTGAGGTCAATGTTTATGATTTTTTCCTCAGGTGATATAAAACCAAACAATACCATTTGTGGTTCCATCTTAGGAACATCTACATTGGTTACCACTTTTTCGCAAGCTGTTGAAACGGCCAATATTAAAACCAGTATGCTATATGTTATTTTTTTCATGATTGTTTATTAAAATTTAATGTTCCACGATACTGAAGGGATAAAAGGAAATAATGTGATTTGTTTTAATACCACATCTCCGTTGCTTTGGGTTTGACTGTAGTAAAAGAAGGGGTTTAACCTATTGTACACATTATACACGCTAAACTCCCAGGTACGCACCCACCACGCCATTTTTTTACTGATTTGTATGCCAATATCCATGCGGTGGTAGGCAGCCATTCTAAAGGCATTACGTCCGGTATAAACTGACGCAGTCTCGAAAAATCCACCCCTATTTACATTACCTGAAGGGTTATGTATTGGCGCATTGAACTCTGCAACAGGTAAGGTAATTGCATTTCCAGTGCCATAAACCCAGGTTGAGGATAGGGTGATACCATTTCGTGTACCTTGTTGTTCACGCATTTTATAAATTGCCACCACACTGATATCATGCCTTCTATCATAACGGGCCCAAAAAGCTTTGCCAAAATTCAATTCATCAAATTGCCATTGAGTCCAGCTTAAGGTATAACCAATCCATCCGGTTAACTTCCCTGTTTTACGTTGCAGTAAAAACTCTGCTCCATAACTTTTTCCTTTTCCACTGGTAATATTTCTTTCATAAGCAAACTTATCGGCATTGCTTGCATCATCAACTTCTAAAAAGCTTGCCCCTTCTTTGTAAGCAATAATATTATTCATTGTTTTGTAATACCCTTCAATACTTACGCTGAAATTTCTATTGATAAAATCCTTAGCAAAACCAGCAGCCACTTGTAAACTTCTTTGCGGTTTTAAATTATCGCTACTGGGTACCCATAAATCAGTTGGCAAGCCAATACCCGTGTTTGATAACAAATGCACATATTGATTCATCAATGCAAATGATGCCTTAAAGGCCAAATCGCTTTTAATGTTGTAGGATGAATTTAACCGAGGCTCAAGGTTAACATAGTTTTTGCTGCCCGCAGTAAAATGGGTTAACCGCAAACCCGGATTAACCCTAGTGCGCAGGCCAACCTTAATGTCATCTTCAATGTATAATGCATTTTCAAACGAGCCTATTACATTCTTGCTGGTGGTATCTGTAGAGGTGTAATCGTCTTTTAACACCAACGCAGAAGGCGTAAACTGGTGGTAAATGGCTTGCCCTCCATACCTGATGCTGTGTTTATTGTTGGGTCGGTAATCAACGTCATGTTTTAAAGAATAATCCCTTATCCCTGAACCATACAACAGCGTGTATCTTTCTCCATCAAACTTCTCCTCTAAAGTAATGTTAAATTTATAATCGCTAAATACAAATGCCGTATTGCTAAATGTTTTGTTGTTGTATAAATGATTCCACCTAAGCGTTGCCGTTGCATTACCCCAATTGATGCCACCCTTATTGTAATTGTTGTTTCCGTAAACGCTCTTGTAATAAAATTTATCTCTACCAAAATATCCACTTAAGTACAGCCTGTTTTTATTATTGATTTCATAATTGGCTTTTGCATTAAAGTCGTAAAAATAGTAGCCCCCTTTATTGTCAGCCGGTTGAAAAGGGAGTGTAAGCACATCAAAATAAGTTCTTCGGGCTGAAACCAAAAAGGATGATTTATTTTTAACAATTGGCCCTTCTAATAAGAAACGGGAAGAAAGCACGCCAATACCCGCTTCACCTTTAAACTTTTGCTTATCCCCTTCTTTCATACTCATGTCAATTACAGATGATAACCTTCCTCCGTAACGTGCCGGGAAACCACCTTTGGTGAGCTCAATACTTTTTAAGGCATCGCCATTAAACAAGCTAAAAAAACCAAACAGGTGAAAAGCGTTGTAAACGGTTGCCTCATCTAATATAATCAGGTTCTGATCAGGCCCCCCGCCACGCACGTAAATACCTGAATTTCCTTCACTTGGTTTTTGTACACCGGGAAGCAACTGTATTACTTTAAGCACATCTTTTTCGCCCAATAATGCTGGAATATCCTTTACCTGACTTACCGGAATTTCAATCACACTCATGCGGGTTTGCTCTGCCAACCGTTGGTTTACTTTATCTGTAGTAACAACGGCCTCTTTTAACTGATTTGATTCTGTTAACTCAATGTTTAGTTCCTGATCGGCAATTAGTTTGATGTGAAATGCCTTAGGTGTATACCCTACATAACTGATAATCAAATCAAAGGTATCGGCAGGTAAGGTAAAGGAGAAAAAACCGTACGCATTGGTGGTGGTTCCCATTTTAAATTTAGGTGCAGCAATGGTTGCCCCAATAAGCAGCTCTTTACTTCCTGCATCTTTAATAAAACCACTAACCACCCATTTGTTTTGTGCATTAATAACTAATACAGAACACATTAAGACAAATAACCCGATTGATTTATGCATACTTTTTTTGAATAGTTGTTTGTAAGACTAAATAAGGACATCATACCCCTATCAGCCGCAGAAATAAACTTAAATGTACTTTTTTTATTGTAATCAATATCATAAATAGCTTTTTTTCGTTAAAAAAACCGATAGCATAGGATGTTCCATTCATTTCTTATTATTGTCTCTACCCAATATATCCAATTATGAATCGTTTAATGACAATTGTTTTACTCCTATTGGCTACTGACGTGTATAGCCAAAGACAGGCTATTCCTCCGCAAACATTAAGGGAAGCCAATATTGCATATTCCAAACGCACTTGGCGGGTAATTGAGTTAAGCGAGCGACAAAACCAAGTGGCCAAATGGCCCAAAAACCCGTTATCAAGGGTATTGTACCAAGCGGCTTTAAACGGGCAATTGGTGCCTTATATGGATGATTCATTAACCCGTTTTTATACCCTGGAGGAATTTAGCAGACTTGGCAGTGATAGCTTTCTGGTAAAAAAACTAACTGACCCAAATGGAACTGAAGACGATGGGTATTCCACAGATACCGTGGCTGATTTATTTAACCCCACCATTAAAATACAGTGTTTAATGATTATGGAAGAGTGGTATTTTGATACCAGACAAGGCCAAATGCGGGCGCAAATCATTGCCATAGCTCCTTTGTATCAACGAACCATTGCAGGTATTGATGCGGGCTATGTACCTTTATGCTGGTTTAAATACCACGACCGCTTAAACCAAGAAACAGATTGCCGTGATGTGTTGGTAAACCAATTGATGTATAATTCTGGTAACGCGTACCAAAAATTTAGCTATGACGATTGGTTTGAGCAGCGAAATTTTAGCAGTTTTATTGTGAAAGAAAGCAATCCTTATGATACTTTTTTAATGGATGATGCAGAAGTGCGTAAAGATGGGTTAGAAGCCTTGATTAAGGCGGCAAAACTTAAGGCGCAGCAATTGGCAGAAGAAAACGATGCTTTTGAGCATTAGTTAAAACCTCAACACCTAGAACAGCCACCTAAACCCATGTTCAGCCAATTATCCCCCTTTTACGAAAATTATTATTAACTCTTTGGTTATAAGCGTTTTTTGAGCCAGGAAAATATATCTTTGGATGGAGAAACAACCACCCTATGAAAAAATCAAGTTGCTGCTTATTCATTTGCCTGTTTGCGGTGTTTACCCAATCCGCTTTTGCACAAAAGTTAGATATTGGGCTAATGGCTGGCGGCACACATTATTATGGTGATGTGGTAAATGAGCTAGAAATAAGCACCATTAGTTATGCTGCCGGAGGATTTGTTAGGTACAGATTAAGCCATTTTACGGCATTAAAAGCTACCGGTATTTATGCTAAAATAAAGGGTGATGATAAAAACAGCTCTAGCGAATGGCAAAGAAACCGCAATTGGAATTTTGAAACACTTATTCTGGAAGGTTCTTTACAAATTGAGTTCAATTTAGTTGAAGACCGAAATACTTCCAGGAAGTTAAAAAACAAAATGATTCCTTATTTATTTGCAGGTATTGGGGCATTTTACTTTAAACCACAAAGCATAATTATTGGCCCTGACGGAAGCGAACACTTGCAAAGCCTGGCTCCATTAAAATTATCGGGCGTAAGTTACAGCCAAATAGCGGCCACCGTTCCGGTTGGCATAGGCTTTAGGTATTACATCAGTAAAAAAATATTGTTTGGTGGTGAGTTTGGCTTGCGGTACACCAACACTTCTTATATAGATGATATTGGCGGTGCAGATAAATATGTAGCCGCTGAAAGCACTCCTTTTCCTAAAGCCACCAACCACTTTTACAACCAATCTACCACTGATAAAAACACGGGCGATTACAGGGGAAAAATGGGGCTGGCTAAGTTAAGCCTGAATGATATGTATGCCGTTTTTGGCCTTTCGTTGGCTTATAATTTTAACAAAACCAAAAGCGGAGGTAGCAACACTAAACAACAAGGTTGCCCTAGGTTTTATTAGGGCATTTTCCCTAAGGATACTCATTTACCGAAACAACTGCTTACTGCTTTTCTCTTTCTGAAAACCTGACATTTACACCCTTCAAAACGAAGCGCCCCATTATCGAAAATGGAAACTTAGCCCTAGTAGAACATATTGAAGAGTTGATGAATGCCTAACATGTGCATAAAAGCAAGCTAGTGTTTGTGGCTTGTTTAACAACCGCAAATCAACGGACAACAAGCGCACGTTTTTGTTTTACACAAATGTAAACGATATTTTACTCACCTGCAAGCTGCTTAAGCTATCTTTAAGCCAAAGCACTCGCAGGTAAGTTGCTGCCTGGTTACTGCACCACCATTCTTTTCACCGCCACCAGCTTGCCATCTACAACCAACTGGTAATAATACATGCCTTTTTGCAGGGTATTGGCATCCAATACTACACTGCCTTTTAGGGCAACCAATGGTATGGTTTGTATAAGCTGGCTCAGTGTATTGGTTATGGTAATGCTAGCGGTTTTGTAATCGGGCTTGAGTTCGTAATCTATTTGGGTGGTGTGGTTAAATGGATTTGGTTTGTTGTTGCCCAATATATTTTGGTTAAACAATTGCTGAGGCTTATTGGTCGGTGTGGTTTCATCAACCCAAACTAGTGACTCATTTGTATTGCCACGTTTGCCAAATGCGTACATGCCTATGTGTAAACTATCTACCCAAACGGTATCGCAGTGCTGGCGCATACCGCAAGCATTGGTAGCTTGTAAACACACCCTATAGCTGCTATCAAATGCAGGGAAGGTGTGTATGGGGTTGATAGCCGTGCTGCTGTCTCCATCCCCAAATATCCATAGATAGCTAGCTCCGTTTATGGTTTGGGTGTAATTGCTAAAATACACCGTGGAATCTGTTTGGTAGTTGATACCAAACAAAGTACCCGGCAACGTATCTACATAAACGGTAATATGGTCATACTCCAAGGTATCATATATTGGTGTGGGTGGTGGTTCATCTGCTCCCGCTTGTTCTAATAGGGCGTAAAGGGTGTAGGTGGTGGTAACAGATGGCCAAACATTTGTGCCTGATGAGTTTACATTGGCTAAAGTAGAATCAGCTTTCCACAGCAATGTTAAAGCGCAAGTTGATGAATAACATAAGGTATTTGGCGGACAAGGATACCCATAGAACCCAATAAACGTAGTATCCCCTTTACAAATGGTTTGATCAAAGCCGGCTTTGGCGCAATCTAACACTTTTACCACTACGGAATCTTTTACGGTGCAACTTCCGCTTACGGCTGTGAGGGTGTATTTAGTGGTAGTGTTTGGGGCAGCCGTTGGATTGAGGGTATTGCTGTTGGTTAAACCCGTGGTGGGACTCCAGCTAAAGCTGCTGTATCCGCTTCCTTTGGTTTTAATTTGCACATTGGTGTAACCTCCTAGATTAGGATATATTTTTAAGCTATCGCGCAAGATGTTTATGCCAAGCGGTATATGCACAGTATCCATAACGGTACTATCCGAGCAAACCCCATACACCGTTAATCCTACCAAATAACGGTAACCACCTTTCCACTTAAAGCCAGGAAAAGCAAAACTACTATCCACATCCATTAAGGTGTCTATAGCCCATTCCTGAGTATAATCATCTGGTTGCAATGCTCCCAAAGTATCTAGATAAGCACTATCTAAACGTTGCACATACCACAAATGTTTAACAGGTGTGGTTGGCGCACCAGAGGCCGACCCGTTGGCGGTAATGGTACCCACACCTTCACAGCCAGTTGCATTAACCGTAAATGCAGCCACAGGTTTAGGGGCAATGCTGATGGTTTTGCTTAGGTTATCCGTTTCCGCACAATCATTACTCACATCAAAATTAATACTATAGCTACCTGCTTCATTTAGCGATGGCAACATCAAGGTATTAAAGCGCGGAGAATCAGAGGTTGATTCCTTGCTATAAAACAACCCATTGTTGCCATAAATATCCAGTTTGTAGTAAGTTTCGTTTAGCACAGAATACTCTTTTAACAAAATGGGGATATTGGCACAAGTAAGGGTTGGAAATATTAAACGTGCAACAGGCGTACTAAAATTACACCAGCCAAAATCTCTATTATTAATGCCGTGCAATGGGCGGTACGTTTTTAAATCACAAAAAGGAATGCAATTGCTGTTGGCATAAATGCCCGTTACTTTGGTAACAGGGTTGTAGGTGAATTTGCCCATGCCCCCATCAGGGTTGGTTCCTGCAACTGTAGGTAAGCTACCTGTTAAACGCACAAAAAACACATTGTTATCCGTGGTATCAACGGTTGGGGTATCCGCAAAAAAGTAAATGTCGCTGCTGTCTTCAATGCATACATAGGACCCTTCTTCGGCAATAATTTCCCCAAAGGCTTTGGGGCTTTTTACTTCATTGCCGCCAATTTCTACAATTGCCCCTTTACGTATTAGTAGTGTTCCACCTTTTAATACCAATATGGTGCTGTTATCACCAACATGGGTAAAGCTGCCACTATCCAAAACCAATGCCGCTTTGTCGTTTACGATAATCATGCTGCGTTTGGTAGCTATTCGGTTGCGCACAGGGGTGCTGATGGTGCCTATGCCATCCATCGGATTTTCGTAAATATGGGAGTTTTCACCATCAATTGCAAATAGTTTCAGGGTATCTTTGTTGGTAAATACGAAATCAGAACAAATACTCATTTTGCTGCCTTTGGTAATCTGCAATTCACCACTTGGTTGTATGATATCTAAGTCATGACCCAATACCTCTTTGCTTCCAGTATCAAATACATACAGGGTATCAATAGGTTCGTTGGTGGGTGGGAAAAAGCAATCAGCCTGACAAGGATCAGCCAATTCAATAGTAAATTTGGTAGGGCTTGTTATGGTAACTGCAATGGTAAATAAGCTATCGTTATATACATTGGGCAACTCATTGTCGCCAATCTTTGCCGTCATGGTGTAACCCGATTCAGCATCGGGCAAATAAAACGTTACTCCAGCACTCTGTGTACCTGGATCTACATAGGCTTCGTACTTAAATTTTGAAATGAGTTTATAATCGGCATACAAGGTATCGGTGGCAGAAATATAGTTGGTATCGTTATATGCCAAATAAGTGCCATCCGTTAAGGAAGCTCGTTTAAATTTAACCCTGGAGTTACTGCAAGCACCGAGAGCAACTTTGGTATAAGTGCCCATACTCAACATGATATTTGTTGCATTTGTTTTTAAGGTATCTAAACTGCTATTGTTTAATGGATCGGGAACAGTAGCAGAAGCTGTTTTTAGTTGACCGAAATGAAAGTTAGAGACAATATCAATAGGGCCGGTTAGTACAGGTGCATTACTTTTTCCCAACTTGCCAACTAGCGTATCAATTGTTGTTTGCGATTGAACCAGTGTGAATACATAATTCGGTGTTTCCGTTTTTGTTATAAGAGGAAGTAAGGAATCTGGATAACATAAAAAAGGCAATAACACAGATTGTACCAAAGTGTTTCTCTTTGACTGCGTTAGTACTAGTCGTGTATGGCTGTTTCCTGCAACTTGCTGATAGTTTTCGCCTACCTGCCAACTTACTGTAGGTGGATAATTTATACCATCAAGCAGAGCAAAATGATGAATGAGCTTATTACAGCCATTGTTCCAAGTGCTCAGGCTTTTTGTTGCGTCAAAACTGTATGTATTATTTCCTACATAGCCATTTCCATTTAATTGCCAATGTAACCCATTTATATCTGTTTCATCTGTTATCCCTTTATCCCGCAATACATAATACAACGTTCCGTCTGCAAGTTCATGTTTAGTGGCTTCCCTACTCAACAAAATATTTGAAACAGGATTTTGCCCCTGACCCCAATTACGCATTTGTTCAAAAAAATCTTGCCAGAAATTTGTAGTCCCTGAAAAGTTTGGTGAGATCTTCGACTTATACTTTAAAACAAAACCATTATTATATGTTGTTACGTTATTTGATTGAGGTAGAAAAACGACCCTATTATCATACGCTTTTAAATAAAACACATTATGATGATCAAATTTATTGGTTTTTGCTCTGCTACCCCAACCAAAATACGCAGGATCAAGTGCTAGTTGCACATCGTTGGCATGTATCATAAAAGAAGCAAAATCAACCTCTTCGTGTGTCTCCTTTTCCGTAAAATCATTTGCACTCACATCAACAGCATCACCTGTTTCATTTAACATCACCAACTGGTGCTGTTTCTCTTTGTTAATTGAGTTAATTATTATATTACCTGCATTTTCAAGGTTTACCACGTCTGCTTTGGTTGATATAGTTACTGCCATATTGTTGCCGGCTACTATGGCAACATAATCAGCATAATTTGACACATTAAAACCATTGCTTATACCTTTATTAAATTTATCGTTACCCGTTAAACACAGGATATTGGTTTTATATGATTTTGCATTATCAAATGATGGGATTAAACCACTTGGTGTTGAAATGGTATCGAACCAATTAAATATGTTTTTTATTTCGTGTTGGTTTAACAATACCTCTGTGGCAGTAGCCGGATAAAAATTGGCTTGGGCGCGCATGGCGGGAAGTCCGCTTCTCAATAACCCATAATTTGCGTAGTCAGGCCCCTCTGCATAAGGGCTATAGGAGTCAGAGGTGGTATTTAAGGGCGATTGGGGGACATCTCTGGCAGGCCACCAATGTTTGCCTACAAACAGGTTTTCACGCAAACCTTCATACCCCAATTTGTTCCAGTTTATGGGGCTATAATTGGGGCGGGCTATTTGCATGCCTTTGCCTTTTAAAAAACCGAGTACACCACCAACGTAACTGGTTTCTACTCCAGCATCATTTAATACTTGCGCTGCCATCAACAGGGTGCTTGCTGCTTTAATGCCGTGGTTCTTCTTCCATCCGTATTTATGTTCTACCAATCCATCAAAGTTCTCACTGTACATATAAAAATCGCGTACCATCCTGCGCAAACGGTTTCTGGGGCTGCATTTGCCTTGGTTTCTATCGGCATCGCCAAACCCGTAAGGGTTACGCCCGGCACTGCGCAACTCTGGCACCTCGTAAGCACCTTTTAACAGATCATAACATTGCAACCAAAACATAATGCTCTCGCTGTAATGCTGCATTTCGTCTAAAAAAATTTCTGCTTTATATAATTGCAGGGCTCCATAAGTGACTTGCCCAACTAAACCGGAAATAAACCAGAGTGGACTTGGTTTTTCGGCATCCACGCTTCCTGTAATGTTATCAAACCCTTGCAAGGCACGGTCTCTAAAAGCATTGCGTGTGGCTCCAGTTGGGTCAAGTGTGTCTAGGTAATTACCATTACTATCCAACCCTATTAAAAACACAAAGGCATTGTTTTTGGCCCAGTAGGGCAACTCACTAAAAGTATATACGCCATTAACTTTCTTTTTAAACCCATCATCGTCTGTGGTGTTGATGGGCTTGATGGCATCTTTATATAACCCTTTATAGGTTTCATAAATTGGCCCCTTATCTATGTTCAAAGACGCAGTAATAATCGTTGCTCGTATAATTTGAATTGTGGAATCGAAAGGAAATCCATTTTTTCTATCAAAAATGGTATATGGATGCCCATATTGACCACCTGCAATTTGATGTCGTTTGCGATTCAACTCATCGTAGCCTGTACAATTGTCCTGAGCCTTTATAATTGTATTCAGCAATAACATTAGAGCTATTAAGCTCAATTTTAAAACTTTCATAATCGTTATGGATTTATTATGGTAAACTGTTTGCCGTTTTGGATATCATTGATACGAAATGCTCCAAAATCTTTATTTATATACATGACCCCCGTTATAGAATCACTAAACTCTCGATATACATATACCGAATTCTTATAGTTTCTATTATTGAATACGATATTGTTCTGAAATTGACGAAGCCTATCATTCCCAATATCAAAATCATATAAATAATAGTTGACACTATTAAACGCAATATTTACATTATCAGTGTACTCAGTTGTAGGTTTCCCGATAGTAAAACTTATTGTTCTTTTTTTAGCATGCTGTACCTTAAAAGAAGCACTTCCCTTAATTGTGTGATAAGTTGCAGTAATATTTTGATAATAATTCCAATAGTTACAAATGCGATTTGGGTTAAAATTGGCATCTTCTATGTGATACGTAGTGTCTATCTTCTTTAGGGCAAAAGTTACTGTATCTCCCTTATCGCTGGCAAAGCTGATGGTATCGAAATTGGGGTTGTTAAAGTAGGGGGTTTTGCTAAGTTGGTCCGCTCTTAAATAATGGTAAGTGGTAGTACTGTTGCAGGGTTTGGGGCCGTCATCAACCGTGCAGGTTTGTAGGGTAACTGCTGCAAAGAGTATGACTAAATAAGGGAGGTATTTTTTTTGTGGCATGGTGAATAGGTGGTTAGTTGATTTGTTAATTGAGTGGTTGGTTTTTAGGTTTATCAAATATAATCTTTTTACAAAAATGCGCATCAACAACATGTTATTTATTTATGACCAATTACACTATTTATAGTTTCATCAAAAGACAATCCGTCTTTCTATCAAAGGTGGTATAAGGCTTACCATATAACATGGTGGGGAACTTAAGCCGACCACGGTTTAATTCCTTGGGTTGTTTAAAGAGCGGATACCCAAAACTCTCGCAGGTTTGGCTTTTTGCTTCATGGCCAATACAAATGGCCATGAGTACTAAAAAAATGATTTTTTTGAGCATACTGGTTATTTTTTGATGATTGAATAGGTTTCTCCTTGTTGAATATTTGCAATTTTTAATATCCCAAAATCTTTATTGTAAAACAACTCGTAGTTTGTATCAAATTGATTAAACTCGTTTTTTACATAAGACAACAACAACCTGACTCGTTTATAAACTTGGTTACCCACCGTCAAGCTGTCAAAATAATATTGACTCGATAAGTTTTTTATACCTACTGATGGATATTCAGCATCAAAGTTAATAGGATATGATTTTACGTTAATCGTTAAAGTATAATTTCTTCTTTGCATTGTTAACTCAAAACTTAAATCTCCTTTAATGGGTGTAAACTTTAATTTGTACGCTTGATAATCTTCGGTTTCGTTTTGGGGGCAACTGGGGTACAATATGGAATATTCCCTATCGTAGTAATATTGTTTGCCTTGCCCTACCACCACTTGAGTATCGCCTTTGTTATTTAAAAAATAAAGGGTGTCTGTTCCTGTATATGGTACTTTTGCCAATTCATCAGCGGTAAAGTTAATAATGGTATTTTTGGCATCCGGGCAATTGATGGATTCATCCGTGCAGCTATGCATCATAAATGCACCTGAAAAGAATATAGCAATAAAAAAGAGTTTGCGTAGTAACATGGTAATTTTGGATTACTGGGTAATTTGCTAATTAGGTTATCGGCTTATCAAATATGATTTTTAAAAAAAAAAATGCGCATCAACAACATGTTATTTATTTATGACCAATTACACTATTTATAGTTTCATCAAAAGACAATCCGTCTTTCTATCAAAGGTGGTATAAGGATACCTATACTGACCACCTGCTATTTGTGCTTTAATGTTGTTTCTGATGTTGGTGAGTGCAGTATTGAGTGTCCAACCTGTTTTGCGTTTGTTAAATAGGGTAAATGGATAACTGATATCCGCCTCAACAGGCTCATAACGGCCACGGTAATATTCTTTTGGCACATTAGTTTTGTAAGCACATTGTCCGCATAACAATGATGCAAATTGCATTGCCAGATAAAATAAAATAAGGTGTCTCATAGATATTGATTATTTAATTTGTTTACGCCAAATCAGTCCATCTTTTGTTATTTTTAATATCCCAAATTTGTAATTATAGAGTAAAGGAATATTAGCAACACTTGGCCTACTGCTATATAGCAATACACCATTATAAATCTTTGAATTAATTAAAACAGTATCAATATATCTATTTGTATAATTGACAAACTCAAAATAAGGGTCGTATAAGCTAATATTATTAATGTTAAAGTAAACAGTAACTCCATTATCGCTAGTCACTTTATAGTTAATAGTATTGATTAAAGGGCTGGTTCCTTTAAAGTAATATTCAATGGTTTCATAACTTTTGGCATCCACCTCCTGGCAATCAGGGTTTGGTGAGCGCCTTGTCCCAATTACATCGTAATCCCTTTTTGCACCCTGTCCATAAAGGGTGGCGGTATCGCCCTCATCACTGATGTAAACCAAGGTATCGCGCCCATCTGTGCGGTAAGGTATTTTGTTGATGTCAGCAGTATCCAAATTGTAGGTCACATTTTGGGTAGGCGAAACATCACAAGGGTTATCAGGTTTGCAATTGCTCAACACCAAGGCAGGTATAAGTAATAACAAGAAACAGAGGTATTTTTTTAGCAGCATGGTGGATGGATGGGTTATCGGTTGATTGGGTTGTTAGTTAACTAGGTTATGGGTTTCCCGAGGCAAGCTCGGGATTAATTCGACTGCGCTTTTTCTGCGAAAACCTGTCTCATTAAATTGGTTGATTAGGTAGTTAGTTTATCAAATATAATTTTTTTACAAGAATGCGCATCAATAACATGTTATCTATTTATGACTAATTACACGATTTAATGTTTCATCAAAAGACAATGCATTTTTTCTATCAAATATAGTGTATGGATGCCCATACTGACCTCCCGCAATTTGATGTCTTTTTCTAAAAAGTTCTTCATAACCAGTGCAGTTTTCCTGAGCTTTTGACTTAATAATAACTACCATGGCAGTTAGAATTAAAATTACTTTAACTAATCTCATGTTTAAGGTTCTATTATTGTCCAGTTTGTGTTATTTATTTTATCTTCAAAATTGAGTACGCCATACTCTTTATTAATGAAAATCTTTCCTATCGCTGATTCGCTAAATTCTGCAAAAAGAAAGTTACAATTACTGAACTCTATATTATTAAATGTCACTTTATCCACAAAAGAACCCCCATTATTAGTGCCAATATTTATATCCCTTATGTAGAATTTAATTCCATTAAAATTAAATCGCACATAACCTGAATATACGTCAGTTGGCCTACCATTAGAAAATGTAAATTGGGTTTTTTCGGGATGCAGTACCTCAAAGCTCCCATTTCCTTTAATGGTGTTGTACTTAGCCGAAATGTTTTGGTGATATTGCCAATAATTACAAATACGATTAGGGTTATTATTTGTATCTTCTATGTAATACGTAGTGTCTATCTTTTTTAGCGCAAAGGTTACAGTATCACCTTGATTACTAATAAAACTGATAGTATCGAAATCGGGGTTGTTAAAGTAGGGAGTTTTACTAAGTTGGTCTGTTGTTAAATAATGGTAAGTTGTAGTGCTTTCGCAAGGTTTAGGCCCGTCATCGGGTTTGCATGTTTGTAAGGTAACCGCAGCTACGAATAGTACTATGATGGGAATGATATTTTTTAGAGACATGGTTATCAATTTATAAGTTCAATGTTACCTACTTTCATTTTAAATATGTTTAAAGGTATATACTCTCAACAATCATACTTAGGCATAAAACTGACTCCCTAATATATACTTGATAAAAGCAGTTATATTTTTCTTTTACAAGAATACAACAGGATTTATATTACTTGGTTTAGTAGAAATACCCTTTTTTCATAGGGAAAATACCCTTTTTTCTTAAAAAATACTTAATGCCCATGCGCTCACTCGTTTCAATCTTAAACCAAATTTAATAAATAATGAGTAAAAACAACCAGCAATTATACAAATACGTATAAAAAATGTAAAATTACTATTTCTCCTTAAAGTGTATTGCTGCCGCTTTCATCATTTCACTTTAATACAAAGGCACTTCGCTCCTTTTAGCCCGTTTACATTTTGTTCCTAAAATCAGAACAAGCTTTGACACAGAAGTACCCGAGCTTACCTGCTGCAAGCAGAAAATCAAGACTGTTGAATTTTTAATGATGTCTACTCATATTATGGAGAGGGATTTTTCCACCAAAGAAGGAGTAAAAACAGCTATGCAAGTTATTGAACACCCAAAAAAAAGGGCCGAAAGTAAAACTTCCAGCCCTTTTCAAATATTGTTTAAACAACGGGTTAAGCCATTTGTCCGTTTAGTTTATTTACCAAAACATGCTTTGGCACTGCGCCAACTTGCTTATCAACCAACTTACCATCTTTAAAAAACAACAATGCAGGTATGCTCATAATGCCATATTCTGTAGCTATTCTTGGGTTGTGGTCAACGTTTACTTTTCCCACAACGGCTGTTTCGCCAAATTCTTTTGCAATTTCATCCACTACCGGGCCTACCATGCGGCAAGGTCCACACCACTCTGCCCAGAAATCAATTAATACAGGTTTGTTGCTTCTTAATACCAACTCATCAAAGTTGTTGTCAGTTATTTCTAATGCCATAATTTTATATTTTGCTTGTTTATATTACCATGCAATATTCAACAATAATTCCAAAATGTAATCAGGTTGCTTTTTGGCAGTTATACCACACATCATTTTTAATTATTCTTATGCTCCCACACCAAAACTAAACTACTTATTATCAAGCATTTATTTTGTAATCCAACTCCATTTGCTCTAGCTTTTTCATGGTATCGTTGTCAAAATTAATTTTAAACCTACGTGCCACGGCATTTACCACCAGCTTTTGTTTTTCGTCAATTACATTCAGTTTAACCAGCGCATTTCCTTTGCTGCTGTCTAGCAATTGGTAAAACTCTTGCAAAAATGCCTGTTGTACACGCTCTGCTTTTAGGTTAATCAGCACGGAGTTTAGCATTTTTTCCCGCACATCAGCCAGCAACATGATGTTGTTTACTTTAAATTCGTATTGGTCTTCGCTGTTAAAGCGGGGTTTCATTACGCCTTTAATGTACAACATTTGCCCTATGGATAAAAGGTGTTTGTATTTGAGGTACTCCTCACTCCACATCATTATTTTTACATTGCCGCTGTAATCTTCAATGGTAAAGCCGCCATAAGGTTTGTTGTTTTTCTGGCTTACTTTTTCGTAATGGTCAATCACCACGCCTGCTATGCTTTGTTCCGTGTGTTTTTTTTCTTCTACGTTGGCAATATCCGTGCTGACAAAATTTCTGAATTCAATTTTATAATCATCTAGCGGGTGTCCGCTTAAATACATGCCTACCACATCTTTCTCTCTGCGCAGTTTGTCCATAAGCCCCCAAGGCTCGCATTGCGGAATGGTTGGCTCGGCCAGTGTTACCAATGTGGTACCTCCAAAAAGGGATTGTTGGTTTGCGTTTTCATTGGCAGATGCATTGTTGGCAAACCGAATGGCTTTTTCTAACAGATTCGGTTCATCACCTTCTTCGGGGTGAAAGTATTGGGCCCTGTGTACATCAGGGAAACTATCGAACGCTCCCGCAAATGCAAGTCCTTCCAGTGTTTTTTTGTTTACGGAACGTAGGTTAACGCGTTTGGTTAAATCGAATATATTATTGAATGGGCCATTGGCATCACGCTCGGCAATCAGTTCATGAACGGCATTTTCTCCTACCCCTTTTATTGCCCCAAGTCCAAACCTGATTTCGCCTTTTTTGTTTACGGCAAAATTCACCTGCGACTCGTTGACATCTGGACCAAGCACATTAATGCCCATGCGTTTGCACTCTTCCATAAAAAAGGTAACCTTATCAATGTTACTTTGGTTATTGGTAAGCAATGCACTCATGTACTCGCCTGGGTAATGCGCCTTTAAAAAACCTGTTTGGAAGGCCACAAAAGCGTAACAAGTGGAGTGCGATTTATTAAATGCGTAGGAGGCAAATGCTTCCCAATCCGTCCATACTTTTTCCAATACTTTCGCATCATGGCCTTTAAGCGAAGCATTTTCAATAAACTGTGGCTTTAACTTGTCCAGGGTTTTTCTGTCTTTTTTACCCATGGCCTTTCTCAGCACATCAGCATCGCCTTTGGTAAAGTTGGCCAATTTTTGGGAGAGCAACATCACCTGCTCCTGATACACGGTAATTCCATAAGTATCATTCAGGTGTTCCTCCATATCTGCCAAATCATACACCACCTCTTCCTTACCATGCTTACGGTTAATAAAATTGGGGATATAAGCCAATGGCCCGGGCCGGTACAAGGCATTCATGGCAATTAAATCTTCAAACCTATCAGGCTTAAGGTCTTTAAGGTATTTTTGCATACCCGCACTTTCAAACTGGAAAGTGCCATTGGTTTCGCCTCTTGCAAATAAATCCAAGGTTTTTTTATCGTCTAATGGAATGGTATCTATATCCAAATCAATGCCATGGTTTTGTTTGATAAGCCTTAAGGCATCTCTGATAATGGTTAAGTTTTTAAGTCCTAAAAAGTCCATTTTAATTACTCCGGCATCTTCAATCACTTTTCCATCATACTGGGTAAGTAATAAATCGGAGTCTTTTGCAACTGCAATAGGTATTAAATCTGTTAAATCCTGGGGGGCTATGATGATACCGGCCGCATGCACACCTGTTCCGCGCACGGAGCCTTCCAGAATAAGCGCTTCTTTTAAAACCGTGGCTTTTAAATCGTTGCCTTGGTGGTATTCTCTTAGTTTTTTTACGTTATCAATATCCTCACTTTGCAGACCTTCTTTGTCTTTTAAACTTTTATCTCCATCAAGGGGCGCATTAATCACACGGTCTAATGAAATGCCTGGTTTATCGGGTACTAACTTTGCAAGCATATTGCTTTCTTGCAAGGGCAGATCAAGCACACGTGCCACATCTTTAATACTCATTTTGGCAGCCATACTGCCATAGGTTACAATTTGGGCCACCTGGTTCTTCCCATATTTGTCAACCACGTAATCAATTACTTTCTGGCGTCCTTCATCATCAAAGTCCGTATCAATATCGGGCATTGATTTACGGTCGGGGTTCAAGAACCTTTCGAAGAGGAGTTGGTACTTAATCGGATCAATATTGGTGATGCCAATACAATAGGCCACTACACTGCCCGCTGCAGAACCACGTCCCGGACCAATAAACACCCCCATGTTTCGGCCTGCCTTAATAAAATCAGATACAATTAAAAAGTATCCTGCAAAACCCATGGTGCGTATGGTATGCAACTCAAACTTTAAGCGTTCTTCTATTTCGGGAGTAATTTCTTTATAACGCTCTTTGGCTCCCGTCCAAGTAAGGTGCTCCAGGTAGTCCATTTGGTCAACAAAACCTTCGGGCAAGGGGAAATTAGGGAGTAAAATATCCCGTTTTAAATCCAGTAATTCTACTTTATCTACAATTCGGTTGGTGTTATCAATGGCTTCAGGAATATCTTTAAACAGGGTTATCATTTCCTCTGTTTTCTTAAAATAGAATTGGTCGTTAGCAAATGCAAAACGTTTGCCTTTAGAGAAAGAATCGTCATCGCTAAATTCTTTCATACTAGGCGTGCTTTGTTTTTCACCCGTATTGATACATAATAAAATATCGTGGGCATTGGCATCTGCTTGGTCAACGTAGTGGGAATCGTTGGAGGCTATTACATGCACATTGTGTTTAGCTGCCAATTTAAGCAGTACTTCGTTTACTTTGTTTTGTTCTGGTATATCATGGCGTTGCAACTCTACGTAGTAATCTTCGCCAAACAAGTCAAGCCACCATTTAAACTCTTCCTCTCCAGCAGCCTCTCCTTGCCGCAATATGGCCTTTGGCACCATAGCACCGATGCAACAGGTTGTGGCTATAAGTCCTTTATGATATTTTAGGATAAGCTCTTTATCAATACGCGGGTATTTGCTGTACATGCCCTCCATGTATCCCAAGGAGCATAATTTAATCAAGTTGCGGTAGCCTTCTTCGTTTTTGGCCAGTAGGAGTTGATGAAAACGTTTGTCTTTATCTTCTTTGGTAAATGTTTTTTTGTGCCTATCGGCCACCACGTAGAACTCACAACCAACAATTGGTTTAACCAGCGGTTTTCCATCAGCACCTTTGTGTTTGTATGCTTCGGCCACAAACTTAAATGCCCCAAACATATTGCCGTGGTCTGTTATGGCCAGGGCAGGCATTTGATCGGCCAAGGCTTTTTTATACAGTTTGCCTATATCAGCAGCACCATCAAGCAAAGAAAACTGGGTATGTACATGTAAATGAGAGAAAACGGGCATAGAAGCGACAAATATTTAGCTACCGAATTTACGGCAAAAAAACGGTGTAAAAAGTGGTGTTGAAAAAAGTGGAACAACTTAAACTATTTTAGCGTTCCTGTGTTTTACAACCTATAAGGTATATTGGTTTATTACATATAACTTTAATGTTAAATTTAAATAAAAAAATATACTTTTGATTTTTAATAGCATAAAATTATACCAATGAAAAAACTTTACTTACTAAGTTTCTTAGCTTCAAGCGCAGTGGCTCTGGCACAAACGCCTAAACCAACTGCTCCGGCTAATGAATCAGCACTAACCACAAAAGAAATTAAAGATGTTACGCCACCATCACCGGTAATTAACCCGAACAATGGCAGGCAACTGGCTACTTCAGGTCAGGGCTTGGGTAAAAACTCCCGTTGGATTACCGTTGGGAGAACCCAATTTGACCGCCCATCAAATGCATCAACTTACAGGAGAATTATTGCTTACCCTGATGGAAAAAAATCCATTATTTGGACTACTGCTACTGACGGACCTTCTGCAAGCTATACAACCCGTGGTACTGGATACAACCATTTTAATGGAACAAGCTGGCAAAACTTTGGTGATGCACGTATTGAGCAATTCAGAACTGGTTACTCTAACATGGACTTTGATCCCGTTAGTGGAAAGGAAATTGTTTTTGCGCATCGCGTAGAAACAAACAGCAAGTCAACTGGTATGTTGTATAGCTCAAACACTGGTATTGGTTCAAACACTTGGACTGGCGTTACTGTGCTAGATACCACTGCTAATTTAGCGGGTGTGCTTTGGCCTAGAACCGTAATCAGCGGTGATTACCTAATGGTGATTGGCTCTTTTACTGATAGTTCAGCTGCACAACCTGTTCGTGTTGATATTAATGGTGTTCGTAGTCCTCAAGTTTTTTCAAGGTATAACCTAAGAACAAATACCTGGTTGGTAAAAAACCAACTACTTCCAGGCTACGATGGAACCCGCTACTATGCAGGAGGAGGCGATAATTATGCCATTGATGCCAATGGAAACAATGTGGCTATTTTAATGGGTGGGTTAAGTGATGATGTGGCTTTATGGAAATCAGCAGATGCTGGTGCCACTTGGACAAAAACCATATTAGACTCATTCCCAGTACCTGCTTTTAGTTACAAACAGTTGTTATTAGACACTCCATTTAGTGCGGATGGTGCTGTTGCCGTGAGGGTTGACAACAGCGGTAAAGCACATTGTTTCTGGGCATTAGGCAGGATTTTTGACAATGATACTGCTAATGGAAATACTACTTTTAGTTTCTTCCCTGGCCAAAACAGCATTGAGTACTGGTATGAAGGCAGACCGGACAGTATCGTAACTGCTGGTTTCTCGCCTGAAGATGCAACTGATAATGATGCAGCATGGACCATTGGCTCTGTTATTGATGGAAGGGCTCGTTATGGAAATTTGAGTATGACAACTGCTCCATCAGTGGTTTCAAGCGGTGATACCTTGTACTTATTGTACCATAGCAGAACAGACAATGATGTAGACGGACAAGGAATTGCCTTTACCGATGTTTTCGTAACCGCATCAACCAATAATGGTGCTAGCTGGAGTGAGCCTTTAAATCTTACCGCTACAATGGGCTTTAACTCTGAGCAAATATTCCCTAGCGTTGCAGCTGATTGCAGAACTTCGTTAAAAATCACTTTTATGAACACTGCATTGCAAGGTTTTTATGATGCTTCTACTAATTCAAGCAAAATTGGACCTTATGATATTATCTATTATGAAATTCCAGTGGGTGACATTTTTGCTAAAACTGTTATTGGTTTAAATGAAGCCAATGACTTATTTACTATGGAGCAAAACTATCCAAATCCTTTTAATGGAAAAACCACCATTCCAGTTAAGTTAAACCGCGCTTCTGATGTAAAAATCAGTGTGGTAAATATGATTGGACAAACTGTTTATGAGCAAACTTTTGCAAACAATGCAGCTGGTGTAAACAACTTTGAGTTATCAATGCCAACTGTAAAAAGCGGAGTTTATTTCTACCAGGTTGAAGCCGGTGATTTCAAATCAATCCGTAAAATGATTGTTGAATAAACAACCCATATATTCCATAAAAAAAGCACCCAAAATTGGGTGCTTTTTTTTTCCAGTATGGCTAAAATATTTTTCCAGGATTTAGGATATTGTTGGGGTCGAAGGCCTTTTTGATGTTGCGCATTAATTGCAATTGAAACTCAGGAATAACAATGTGCATGTATGGCTTTTGCACCAATCCAATGCCATGTTCCCCACTGATAGTACCTTTTAGCTTTTTACACAATTCAAAAATAGCATTGATACCCTGGGTAAGCTCATTGTCCCAAAAGGCATCACTTAACTCATCTTTTAAAATATTTACGTGCAAATTGCCATCTCCTGCATGGCCATAACAAACCGTGCGAAATCCATACTGTTTACCAATGGCTTTCACTCCGTTAAATAATTCAGGCAGTTCAGCCCTTGGCACTACTGTATCTTCTTCCTTATAGGTATTGTTAAATTTAGTGGCCTCTCCTATGCTTCTCCTCAGTTTCCAAAAATGTTCTTTCTCTTCGGCTGTTTGGGCAAACAACACCTCTTCACTGCCATAATTGCCCAATACCTCACTGATGGTTTCGCACTCTTTCATCATGGATTCGAGGTCGTTGCCATCTACTTCAATCAATAAATAGGCTTCAACTCCTGCTTTGATGGTAAAACTCATGTTGAGCATGGTTGCTGACAACCTAAATCCTTCTGGCTCTACAAACTCACAAGCACTTGGATTGCAACCTGCTAGGAAAATAGCATTTACTGCTTCGCAGGCTTTTTCTGGTGAAGCAAATGGTGCAAGCATTAACAAAGTGTACTTGGGGTGAGGAATCAGCTTAAGCACCATTTTAGTTACGATGCCTAAAGTGCCCTCGCTTCCTATCATTAAATGGGTTAGGTTGTATCCTGTTGAATATTTGAGGGTATTGGCTCCAGTCCACATAATTTCTCCCGTGGGTAAAACCACTTCCAAGTTTAGTACATAATCTCTTGTTGTGCCATACTTTAAGGCGCGAGGTCCACCACTTGCATGCGCAATATTCCCACCAAGGAAACAACTTCCCTTACTGGCCGGATCTGGAGGGTAAAACAATCCTTTTTCTGCAACGGCTTGTTGTAAAGCCTCATTTACTACCCCTGGCTCCAAGGTTACCTGAAAATTACGTTCATCAATTTGAATGATTTTGTTAAACCGCTCCATGGAAACTACCACTCCACCGAAAACAGGTAATGCTCCCCCACTCAGTCCTGTGCCTGCACCACGCGGTGTAACTGGTAAGTTATTTGCATTGCAATAAGTTAAAATAGCCGCAACTTCATTTGTATTTGCAGGCTTAAGCACTACTTCCGGAAAATACAACAGGTCTTCTGTGTAATCTCTGGCGTACATTTCGGTATCTTGTTTATTATTTATGACAAACGGTTCACCAATTATTTCCTGAAAGGTTTTTATTTGCTCCTCAGTAACTTTATTATATTGCATGTTTCAAACATAATTCGCGTGAACGACAGACACAACCAATTGTGTAAAAAGATAGCAACATATACCAAACATTTTGATACTAATACCTGATACGATGAAACACAATCTTTCACCTGTTAAATTTTTGCTGTACCTTATCATTTATGGTGCACTCTCACTACAATCATTAAAGGCTCAACAACAAATTACACTAGAGGATATTTGGACCAAAGGTACTTTTAGTGCCAAAGGGGTAGCAGGCTTTAATTCCATGAAGGATGGACGTTATTACTCCGCGCAAGATGACAACGATAATATCATCAGGTATCATTTTGCAAGTGGCAAAGCGGTGGATACAATTGTTCGTCAACAAGATTTGAACCTTTCAAGATACGACTACAGCTTTAGCAAAGATGAAAGTAAGCTGTTGTTACAAACCAATCACAAACAAATCTACCGCCATTCATTTTCTGCCAATATTCATATTTATGACTTAAAGCAACGCAAACTCATGCAACCGATTGCTGATGCGGTATTGTTAGCTGAGTTTTCTCCGGATGGCAACAAACTGGCTTATGTTAAAGACAATAACCTGTTTGTTTTTGATTTGGTATCGGGCAAGGAAACTCAGATTACAGATGATGGGAAGGTAAACGCCATTATTAATGGTTCAACGGATTGGGTTTACGAAGAAGAGTTTGCACTTTCTAAAGGATTTTACTGGAACGAGCAAGGAACACGCTTGGCATACTATCGGTTTGACGAAAGCAAAGTGAAAGAGTTTAGCATGACCATGTTTGGCAGTTTATACCCTGAAGAGTATAAGTTTAAATACCCAAAAGCTGGCGAAGCTAACTCGGTGGTACAGATTTACACTTACGAAATCAGCACGGGTAAAAAACAAACCATTGATATTGGTGCTGAAACAGACATATATATTCCACGTATAAATTGGACAAAAGAAAACAACACCCTTTGTGTACAACGCTTAAACAGGCTTCAAAATAAGCTTGAGTTGCTATTGGCCAATGCACAAACGGGTCAAACAACCATTGTTTACAATGAAGAAAATAAAGCTTACATAGATGTGCCTGAGGTTACTTTTTTAAGTGATGGGAAGTCATTTATCATCAATAGTGAAAAAAGTGGCTGGAATCACCTGTATCAATATGACCTGTCAGGTAAACTGATTAAGCAACTTACAGATGGCAATTGGGATGTTGACCAATTCTATGGCATTCAGGAAAAGAAAAAAATGTTGTTTGTTTCTACTTCTGAAGTGAACTCTGCAGAAAGATATGTATATGCCATTTCGTTGGACGGAAAAACTAAAAAGCAACTCACAAAACAAAAAGGTTGGAACAGCGCTACTTTTAATGCTGACTATAGTTATTTTATGCACAGCCACTCCGCCATAAACACTCCATATTATTATGCCATTTGTGATGCAAACGGAAAACAACTTCGGGTGCTTGAAGACAACAAGTCCTTACAAGACAAATTGGTTGGTTACAACTTATCACAGGCAGAGTTAACCACCTACAAAAACGCATACGGAGAGGATTTGAATGCCTTTGTGATTAAACCCAATGACTTTAACCCAAACAAAAAATACCCGGTATTGATGTATGTATATGGCGGACCTGGCCATCAACTAGCCGTTAACCGCTGGATGGGAGGCAATTATTACTGGTATCAACTATTGGCAGCCAAAGGTTACATGATTGTATGTGTGGATGGAAGAGGTACCGGATTTAAAGGCGAGGCATTTAAAAAAAGTACTTATTTGCAATTGGGCAAATTTGAAATTGAAGACCAGATTTTTGTAGCAAAAAGCTTAGGTAAATTACCTTATGTTGATGCAAGCCGCATTGGTATATGGGGATGGAGTTTTGGTGGATATATGGCCAGCTTGGGCATTAGTAAAGGTGCTGATGTATTTAAAGCAGCCATAGCCGTTGCTCCAGTAACCAATTGGAGATACTACGATAACATTTATACGGAACGTTTTATGCGTACCCCAAAAGAAAATGGCAAAAATTACGATGACAACTCTCCTATAAACCATGTTGGCAGTATTAAAGGCAACTATTTAATTATACATGGCACCGCTGATGATAATGTACATTTCCAAAATGCGGTTGAAATGGTTGATAAAATGATAAACAAAGGGGTAAAATTTGACAGTGAGTACTATCCCAATAAAAACCATGGCATTGGTGGTGGCAAAACCAGGTTGCACCTTTATGAGCGCATGACAAGATTTATATTGGAAAAACTATAAATGAAACAAAAACTCAAACCATTTCTTGATTTTTTATTTGTACTTGCTGTGCTCTTTGTAATGCTAGTGGCACTTTACTTTGTTCAAATGGGATTCATGTATTTGAATTGAGTTTGCATAGTTCAATCAGAGTTCTATATTGCATATTCTAAACAGTTATAAAAAATGAGTCAATCAAATACAGGACATCCTAAAGGTTTATACCTATTGTTTGCAACAGAAATGTGGGAACGTTTCAGCTATTATGGCATGCGTGGTTTACTAACGCTTTATTTAACCAAAGCAACCATTGAAGGCGGCTTAGGCTTTGATGATGCAAATGCTGGTTTATTGTATGGAATTTATACGGGCTTGGTGTACCTAACCCCTATTTTTGGTGGTTGGTTAGCTGATAATTTTATAGGCCAACGCAGGTCTATTACCATTGGCGGTATTATGATGGCATTAGGGCAATTCTGTTTGTTCTTTTCTTCTTCGGCAGCACTCTTGCCTTTTTATGCTGGTTTAATTCTACTTATTATTGGTAATGGCTTTTTCAAACCAAATATTTCAACCATAGTTGGGCAGTTATATCCAGCTGGTGATAATCGTAAAGATGCTGCATTTACCATATTTTATATGGGCATTAACTTAGGTGCGTTTCTTGCGCCATTGGTTTGCGGGTTTCTTGCTGAAGACTTCTTTGCTGTAAAAGACTCTGCTGGTGTGGTTACTTCTTATGGTTTTAACTATGGCTTTTTAGCCGCAGGTGTTGGTATGGTGCTTGGACAACTTATGTTTAACTTATTGGGCCAAAAATATTTGGGAGATTTAGGCAAAGAGCCTGGAGCTAAAGTACAAAAAGCCAAAGCGGCAGCCGAAGGAACAGTTGACCCTCCCCTTACCAAAGAAGAAAAAGACAGGCTTCAGGTGATTATCATTATGATGTTGTTTAACATCTTCTTTTGGGCAGGTTTTGAACAAGCAGGTAGTTCAATTTCATTATACACTGATCGTTTTATTGACCGTGGAATTGGCGACTGGACTGTTCCTACCTCATGGTTCCAATCTGTTAACCCATTGTTTATTGTGTTATTAGGCCCTGTATTTACTATACTTTGGACTTGGCTTGGCAAAAAGGGCAAAGAACCCAACACCATTATTAAAATGGCATTAGGAATGATCTTGTTAGGCATAGGTTTCTTTTTAATGATTGGTGCTGCTTTAGAACGTGGAGGTGACTCAGCGGATACTGCTGTTAAGGCCAATCTAATGTGGCTGGTAGGTACTTACCTTATTCACACCATGGGAGAACTCTGCTTATCTCCAGTTGGCTTATCAATGGTTACTAAATTGGCCCCTCTGCGTTTAGGTTCTTTGATGATGGGAGTTTGGTTTTTGAGTAGCTTTATTGCTAATTTCTTATCTGGCTATTTGGTGCAGTTCTTCGCAACAATGGGGGCGCTAAACATATTTGCCATTATTTCGGCTGTTGTGATTGGCTTGGGTATGGTTGTGCTAATCATTTCTAATCAATTGAAAAAAATGATGCATGGCATCTCCTAATTTTTAATATAATTCTCTCAAAAGAAACCTTGCATTTGCAGGGTTTCTTTTTTTAACGCATATTCGAATTTATGACTACATCCGTTCGTAAGCACCCTAAGGGGTTGCCTTTTTTGTTTTTTACTGAAATGTGGGAACGTTTTGGGTATTACCTGATGTTGGGGATTTTTTTCCTATACATGACTGATATTGATAAGGGAGGGCTTGCTTTAGAAAAAAAAGAAGCCTCAGATATTTTTGGAACGTATATCGCCCTAGTATTTATTACCCCATTTATTGGTGGTTTATTAGCCGATCGTGTGCTTGGTTACCGGTTATCTATTTCAATTGGAGGTGTGTTAATGGGCCTTGGCTATATGGCCTTAGCCATCCCCGGTGAAACAGCCTTTTTTATTGCATTGGGATTGATGATTATTGGCAACGGATTTTTCAAACCCAATATTTCTACCTTACTAGGAAACTTATACAATGAACCTCAGTATAAAGCCAATAAAGACTCAGGATACAATATTTTTTACATGGGCATTAATATTGGTGCTTTTATCTGTAATTTTTTTGCGGCATACCTGCGCAATAATTTTGGGTGGGGATATGCCTTTTTTGCTGCTGGTATAGGTATGTTTGTAGGTATTGCCATATTTTGGGCAGGCAGCAAACATTACAAGCATGTTGATGTAATTAAACCAACCAAACCAGAGGATATGAGCGTAGGTAAAATTCTGGGTATTGTATTGCTTCCCGCAATTATTGCAGGTATTTTAGGTTGGTATGTAAAAGGAATAACCAATGCGGAAAATCCCTTCGGAAATATTTTCGGTAGCGATAGTACTGACGCTTTTATTTTTGGGGCCATCCCTATTGTGCTGTTTTACATTTCACTTTACGTGCGATCTAATCAGGAAGATAAAAAACCCATTGCCGCCTTACTGGCCATTATGGGCGTTGTTGTTATTTTTTGGGCTATTTTTAAGCAAAACGGTACCGCTTTAACCACTTGGGCAGAGAGTTATACCGACCGAGAACTTCCAGCATCGGTTGTTCCATCGGCCAAGGTACTGGGCATGGTGCAGGAAATCCCTTTTAAGAAAGATTCCATAATAAGGGTTGACGAGCAATTTAGGCCTATTAAAGATGAAAATGGTAAACCCGTTAAGGTTATTGACTATCCGTTGTACTATAAAAATCTTTCTCCTGAAAAGTTTCCAGCAGAAGGTGAAAGCGCCAAACTTATTTCAACCGAGTTGTTTCAATCCATTAACCCGTTTTTTGTGGTGTTACTAACCCCATTGGTGGTTGGTTTCTTTGCATGGAGCAGAAGAAAGGGCATTGAACCAAGCACCCCTGGCAAGATCTTCTGGGGATTGATTATCACTGCATTATCAACTACTGTAATGATAGCAGCCGTTTCAGTAGGCATCAATGGAGCAGAAAAGGTTTCGGCTTGGTGGCTCATCGGCACTTATGGCGTAATAACTGTTGGTGAACTCTGCCTCAGCCCTATGGGCCTATCTTTGGTATCAAAACTTGCTCCACCCCGTTTAACCGCCCTTATGATGGGTGGATGGATGCTAAGCACCTCCATAGGCAACAAGCTGAGTGGTGTATTGGCCTCTTTATGGGACACTTACGAAGATAAACAGTACTTTTTTGTGGTGAATTGTTTGATTGTGCTGGTTGCCGCCTTGGGCATTTTCTTAATGCTTAAATGGCTGAGTAAGATTATTAAAGACCATGCGGCCCAGCCGCAACAATAACAGCTTTAAACATAACCCAGCTATTGTTGTTCCCTTATTACGTAACGATAACTTAACGTTTAACTTATTCTTACTTACCAATTAGAGAGCCTTAAACGCAGGGTACATTTATGCTTTAAAGCTATTATTATTTCATAATTAGCTTTATACTTGCACAAATTATGTTATGGCATTAAGACTACCAAAACGACTATTCTTTTCTATTCTTTGTTTATCGCTGCTTTTTGGCATTTTGAGCAGCTGTTCTTACAAAAGAAAAAATATTCTTTTTAAAACAGCAAAAAAAACAAAAGCAAGTATTCCTGTAGCGACTTTTGACGAAAAAGGAGAGTCTATTGCTGAAAAAAATGAAAACTACAAGCACCGCATTAAAGTTGGGGATAGAATCCTGATTCATTTTTTAAATAATTACGATATAGGACAGGCTTCTGATCAAAGTGCCACATCAACGGCAAATCTGGATGGTGCTGGAGAAAAAGGCTATCTGGTGAATTATGATAGCACAGTAACATTGCCTTTGATAGGTCGCTTGAATATTATTGGATTAACGAGACTAGAAGCTGCTAAAAAATTGGAAATGGAGTATGGTAAATTTATCATTAATCCCATTGTTGAAGTGAACATTGCCAGTTTATCAGTTACCATATTGGGTGAGGTGGTAACCCCTGGAAAAATATTATTGGACAAAGAAAACACCTCTGTGGTTGACGTGATTGCACTGTCTGGAGGGTTTAAAGATACTGGTAAAAAGAACCGGGTACGGATTATTAGAAACAATGAAGTTATTCTGGTAGATTTACGTCAGATTGAATCTTTGAAAAACAAATCCATCATTATACAAGATGGGGATATTATTTACATTGAACCATATGGAGTAAAAGCACAAACGGAATCATTTACTACCTTACAAAGTGTTACTTTCATTATATTAAGTATAAGCCAGTTAACCATCCTCTCTCTTCAAATCATTAACCTCAATAGATAATCTGAAATGAGTAATCCAGAAGAAATTAAACCGGTAAATGTTCAAGCGGAGAGAACAATTGACTTAAATAGGGTACTGCAGATTTTAGTTCGAAGATGGTACATTATTGCAGGATTTGTTATTGGTTCATTGATCATTGCTTATGTGCAACTTCGGTATACCAAACCGCTTTATACGGCTTCAGTTTTTATTAAATTTGATGATGATAAAGGTGGGCAAGTAAGCGATTTGTTTCGTTATGGTAGGCTAAGTGGACGTATTGAAAATCAACTAAAAACAGAGGCGGAAATTTTCAAATCAAGAACTTTAGCTATGGCAACCCTAAAGTATTTGCATCATGATATTTCCTATTTTCAACAAGGTCAGATTGTTACATCTGAATTATACCCCTTTAATTACTTCAATGTAATCCCGCTTTATTTGGATTCTTCTGATGCTGGCACCTCATTCATTGTTAAGTTTATTAGCGACACTAAATTCACCATTAAAACGTCAGAAAAGGCTCCTGAAAAAACGCATCACGTAAAAGATACAATTATTCTTGGATCAAGCATTATTCTAGTAAAAACCAAAGGTAGAAACTTTCTTGCGCCTGTAATGGGTAAAGAAATAACCGTAAGGTTTAATAATATTTTTACCTATGCCAGTTCTCTTGCATCAGCTATAAATGTTGATTTGGAAAAAGGTACCAGTATTTTAAAACTAACTTATGTTTCTGATTTACCTGATAAAGCCGCAGATTTTGTGAATGCAACGGCTAAAGTATACATTCTTGAAAGTGTAAATACCAGGGCAAGGGCAGCAGAGCAAACTGTATCTTTTATAGACGGGCTGATTAGTGATTTAGCAGGGCAGGTGAATACCGCACAACAAAATTTAACTGATTTCCAAACAACAAACAGTGGTGTTAAACTTGAAGATATTGGCAAAGCTGAATTTGAAAAATTAACCGAATTAGAAACCCAAAAAAGCATGTTGGCCCTGAGGAAACTCATGACTAAAAACCTGGCTGAGCAAATTAATAGTGTAAAAAACCAAAAAATTGAACTGGTGCTGTTTGATCCCGAAGATGCCAACCAATTGCCAGACATGCTTCAATTGCTGAATGGTTTAATATTGGAAAGGTTATCAATCAGCCAAAAGTCATTGCCTACCAGCCCAGTGATGATTGAGAACGAGAAGAAAATTGCCGAAGTAAAGCAAGCTTTAACCCGCGCTATTCGTTCTGCACAATCAAAGTTAGATGACCGTATTGCATTTGTAGAAAGTCAGATTAGATCTACTTCTTCTACATTAAAAAATTTACCTCAGAAACAACAAGCGTTATTGAATTTGGAACGTAACTTTAAGGTGAATGAAAAAATTTACGGCTATCTTATGGAAAAGAAGCTAGAAACCCGAATAAGTAAGTCATCCATCATTGCCAATGCTACTATTATTGATGAGGCTTTAGCCCCTAAAACTGCTTTTTTTCCAACCCCAAGTAAAACCTATTCTGTTGCATTTTCTGTAGGCTTGGGATTGGGTATAGGGTTTATTTTTTTACTGCGCTTTATATACAACCGTATTCCTGATAAAGAAACCATTGAAGCGTTGAGCACTACACCTGTTATTGGTGTAATTAAAAGACTTGACAGCGAAGAGATGGAGGACAATTATGAACTGTATGTAATGAAAAGTCCTAAGTCAATTTTTAGTGAATCGGTAAGGGGGATACGAACCAATATTAACTTTTTGCTAAAGGGAGAAACCCATAAAGTTGTTTGCGTAACCTCTTCAGTGAGTGGCGAAGGAAAAACATTTTGCACGGTAAATCTTGCCGCTTCTTTAACCTTACTTGGGTATAAAGTGGTGATTGTAGGTTGTGATTTACGTAGACCGAAGATACATCTTACTTTCCGTAAAATGAGCAATGATATTGGCTTAACAACTTGCCTCATTGGGAAACACACTTTGAAAGAGGTAATTATGCCAACCGAGTTTGAAAACTTGGATATCATTCCAGCAGGCCCAACTCCTCCTAATCCTTCAGAACTTCTGCAAAGCACTTTAATGACTAATATTATTGAAGAATTAAAGGCAGAATATGACTACGTATTTTTCGACACTGCGCCAGTGGGCTTGGTTTCTGACTCCTTTGCACTTATGTCTAAAGCGGATATTAATCTATTTATTATCAGGGCACAGTACTCTAAACGAGACTTTGCATTGATACCAGATCGCTTATTGCAAGACAACCTTATTCCTAATATTTATACCATCTTAAACTCATACGACAATAGTTCAGCTGTTTACAGCTCAATTTACAAGAGCGTGTATGGTGGATATTATGGCGGTGGCGGATATTATTATTATGGTGGGTACTATAACCGTGGGTATGGTTATTATAATAAGAAATATTATTCGCAATATTATAGTGGGTATTATTCTGATGACCCTACCCCCAAAACCTTACTACAGAAATTTTTATCCAATTTTAATAAGCGGAAAAAGGCATGAGTGAAAAAATAATTGGCATTATAGGTTTGGGGTATGTGGGCTTACCACTTGCCGTTGAGTTTGGAAAAAAACATACCACTATTGGCTTTGACATCAATCAAATGCGCATTGAGGAGCTGCAAAACAAGCACGACAGAACCCTTGAAGTTGATGCAAATCAATTGCAAGAAGCTACGCACCTTAGCTATACGGCTGATTTGGATGTTTTAAAAAAGGTAAACTTTTTTATTGTTACTGTTCCCACCCCTATCGACAAAAATAAAAGGCCCGACCTTACTCCATTAATTAAGGCCAGTGAAACCGTTGGTAAAGTATTAAAAAAAGGAGACATTGTGGTATACGAGTCAACCGTTTACCCTGGTTGTACCGAAGATGATTGTGTGCCTGTACTTGAAAAATTTAGTGGGCTAACCTTCAATAAAGACTTCTTTTGTGGATACTCTCCAGAACGGATTAACCCGGGCGACAAAGTACATACCGTAACTAAAATTAGAAAAATTACGGCAGGTTCTACACCAGAAATTGCCAACGTTGTTAATGAGGTTTATGCTTCTATTATTACCGCTGGCACTTACAAAGCACCAAGCATTAAGGTAGCAGAAGCAGCTAAGGTTATTGAAAACTGCCAACGCGATATCAATATTGCTTTTGTAAATGAGTTGGCGTTGATTTTTGACAAAATGAACATTGACACCTTAGATGTATTGGAAGCTGCCGGAACAAAATGGAACTTTTTACCTTTTCGTCCTGGACTTGTTGGCGGGCATTGCATAGGAGTTGATCCTTATTATCTTACTCATAAAGCGGAAGAAATAGGGTATCACAGTCAGGTTATTCTCTCAGGAAGAAAAATCAATGACAACATGGGTGCATTTGTTGCCAATAAAGTGGTTAAGTTAATGATTAAAAAAGGCATTAATGTGAACACCGCAAAAACCTTGATGCTAGGAATAACCTTTAAAGAAAATTGCCCCGATATTAGAAACAGCAAAGCCATTGATATTGTTACGGAGTTAAAAGATTTTGGCGTACAGGTGGATATTTTTGACCCCATGGCAGACACACACGAAGTAGAAGAAGAATATGGTGTGGGGCTAGTGGATAAGCCTGCTAACGATTATGATGCCGTTATTATGGCAGTAGCACATAAGCAATTTGAACAACTTGCATTAACTGATTTATGCAAAAACAACTATGTTGTTTATGATGTAAAGTCAGTATTGGATAAAAATGTAATTGACGGTAGATTATAAATGAAAGTATTGATAACAGGTGGTGCAGGGTTTATTGGCAGTAACCTTGCTGAAGAATTATTAAATGATAACCGCATTACCGAAGTGCGGGTATTTGATAATTTATCAACTGGGTTGTATAAAAACATTAGTGATTTTATCAGTCACCCGAAATTTATTTGGATTGAAGGAGACATTAGAGATTTTGATGCATGCTTAGAAGCAAGCAAAGGCGTAGACGCCATCTTACATCAGGCCGCACTTGGCTCCGTTCCCCGTTCAATTAATGACCCCTTAACCACAAATGCCGTTAATATAGCAGGCACCTTAAATATTTTCACAGCAGCTAAAACCAACGGTATTACTAAGGTTATTTATGCCGCATCTTCTTCAACCTATGGTGATAGTAAAAGCTTACCGAAAATAGAAAATGTCATTGGTAAACCATTGTCGCCTTACGCAGTAACCAAACTGGTAAATGAGTTGTATGCGGATGTTTTTCATCAGCTTTATGGCATTAACTTTATCGGCCTAAGGTACTTTAACGTTTTTGGCCCAAAACAAAGTCCTACGGGTGCTTATGCAGCTGTAATACCTTTATTTGCACATGCCGTATTAAACAACCAATCGCCATACATAAACGGTGATGGTGAACAAAGCAGAGACTTTACTTTTGTTGCTAACGCTGTACAAGCCAATGTAAAAGCATTGTTTATTGAAGATGCTGCCGCCTGGAACCAAATTTATAACGTGGCCTGTGGGGAACAGCATACCATCAATCAACTTTTTAGTACATTAAAAAGTTTTTCTCCGGAAACAAATATCAATCCTATCTACCGTGAAACACGCGTAGGGGATATACAACATAGCTTGGCTGACATTTCAAAAGCCATTAAATTGCTTCATTATCAACCAGCAATACAACTAGCAAAGGGACTAGAGATTACATTAAACTGGTATAAACAACATGGCAATTATTTTTAAACGTTGATGGAGTATAAAACACCGCATATTATTGATTTTGGTAAACTTGGTGAGAGTAGTATCGGATATATTTCAGTTGCAGAGAATAAGCAGCTGCCGTTTAAAGTTGAACGCGTTTTTTGGACATATTATACCCCTGAAAGTATTGTAAGAGGCCGACACGCTCACCATAAAACAGAACAAATTTTAGTAGCTGTTACTGGACGTATTATTGTAACCACAGACAATGGCAAAGGTGCTGTTGAAACTTTTATTTTAGACGAACCCAATAAAGCAGTGTACCTTCCTCCAAACGTTTGGCACACCATGCAATACAGCCACACTGCTATTCAAATGGTGCTTGCATCTCACCTATATGATGCGAATGATTATATCAGGGATTATGACGAGTTTGTTAGAATATGGGGGGCTAAATAATGGCATTACCTCAGATTCACCCCAATGCTATAGTTGAGTCTTCTTTAATTGGAGATGATACCAGAATATGGGCATTTGTTCATATTCTTGAAGGTGCAAAAATTGGCAGCGGCTGCAATATTTGTGACCATTGTTATGTGGAGTATGGTGTAACCGTTGGAAACAATGTTACCATTAAAAGCGGTATTTACTTATGGGAAGGAATAACCATTGAAGATGATGTATTTTTAGGTCCAAATGTGGTTTTTACCAACGACATCAGACCCCGAAGCAAGCAGTATGTAACCCCACAAAAAACCCACATTAAAAAAGGGGCATCAATAGGCGCAAATAGCACCATACTAGCAGGAAATATTATTGGTGAATATGCAATGACTGGCATTGGCTCAGTAGTTACCAGAGATGTGCCCGCTTATGCACTCGTTTACGGAAATCCTGCAAAACAGAAAGGTTGGGTAGACGAATCTGGCAATAAACTTACCTTAAAGGAGTCTGGCATCTGGGCAAATGTTGAGGGAGTACTATATAAAGAAACAGCCCATGGCCTGCAAAGGTTATAATAAAACAGGATAAAATAAATATATTTGGTATTTGTAACACGACTAAGCAATGATTCCTTTTCTCAGTTTTAAACAAATGAATGCCGATGTAAAGCAAGCTATTTTGCCTTCATTTGAACTGTTTATTGACAATGGCTGGTACATATTGGGTAACCAAGTGAAGCAATTTGAATCGGAATATGCCAATTATTGCAACTCCCGTTTCTGTGCTGGGGTTGCCAATGGGTTGGACGCCTTAATTATTGCCCTTAAAGCACTTGAAATTGGCCCAGGTGATGAAGTAATCGTTCCCTCAAACACTTATATCGCTTCTTGGTTAGCGGTTAGTTATGTGGGTGCCAAACCCATTCCAGTTGAACCAAAACTTGACACCTACAACATCAACCCTGATTTAATTGAGGCTGTCATTACACCAAATACCAAGGCCATTATGCCTGTGCATTTATATGGCCAATCTTGTGAAATGGATGCCATCATGGCTATAGCAAAAAAGTACCGCCTATTTGTTATAGAAGATAATGCACAATCGCAAGGAGCTTCATTTAATGGAAAAATCACCGGTAGTTTTGGCGATATCAACGGCACTAGCTTTTACCCTGGTAAAAACTTAGGAGCTTACGGAGATGCCGGTGCCATTACCTCTGATAGTGAGGAATTGATACGGAAAGCATTTACCATACGTAACTACGGTTCCAACAGAAAATATTACAATGAAATTAAAGGCATCAACAGTCGCCTTGACGAGTTACAGGCAGGTTTTCTGTCTGTGAAACTACCTCATCTTAATAATTGGAATAAACAAAGACAAGATATTGCTGTGCAATATACCAGCAAATTGGTTGGTGTGGGTGATGTGATAACACCTGTGATTGCGAATAATGCTACTTCGGTGTTTCATTTATACGTAATTAGAACAGAAAAACGGGATGCTCTTCAGCAATTTTTAACTGAACAAGGCGTTGGTACCCTTATTCATTATCCATTGCCCCCTCATTTACAACAAGCTTATCAAGACTTTAACTATAAAAAGGGGGATTTCCCGTTGGCAGAAAAAATTGCTGATACTTGTTTGAGCTTACCTATTTACCCAGGTTTAACTTCTGGTGAAGTATCATTCATTTGTGAAACCATTAAGAAATTTTTCTAATGCCGAAAATATCCATCATTATTCCATGCTACTACAATGAGTTAAATATTCCTATTACATCAAAGGAACTGATTACCAATGAAGGGTTGTTTCCTGCTGATGTTTCTTTTGAGTATGTGATGGTTGATGATGGAAGCAAGGACAACACCTTGGCTGAGCTTCAAAAGTTTAAAACTGCTTATCCCAACAAAGTAACTATTGTAAAACTGAGTGGTAACTTTGGTTCGTATAACGCCATACAAGCCGGGATGAAATATGCTACCGGAGATTGCACTGTGGTTATAGCAGCTGACTTGCAAGATCCACCTGAACTTATTGTTAAAATGTATGAGTATTGGCAGAAGGGCGTTAAGCTTGTGGTTGCTAATAGGGATGAACGAGAAGATCATTTTAGTAGCCGCTTGTTTTCGGAACAATACCAAAAGCTGATGCAACGGTACGCCTTACCAAACCTGCCTAAAGGGGGGTTTGATTTTTGTTTATTTGACAAACAACTCAGGGAGCAGGTAGTGGAGCTCAAGGAAAACAATACTAACTCGCTTTACTTATTGATGTGGTTGAATTATGATTACGTGGCAATCCCTTATAAACGAAGAAACCGAGCCATTGGTAAATCAAGGTGGACGTTAAAGAAAAAGATTAAACTCTTCATTGATTCATTTGTATCGTTCTCTCATGCCCCGTTGCGTTTAATTACTACCACTGGATTATTACTTGGCCTAGGCTCTTTTATCTATGCCATATTTGTTATTATAGCGCGCCTTAGCGGACTTATTGCCTTGGAAGGGTGGACCACCATGATGGTTGTGTTTTTGTTGGTATCTTCATTTCAAATGATGGCATTGGGTATTATTGGAGAATACTTATGGCGAAATTTAGAAGCAGGGAGAAAAAGGCCAGCTTATATTGTTGATGAGGTATTATGAGCTTAGAAAAAAAATGGTATGCCATTTACACCAAACCGCGTGCTGAAAAAAAAACAAGCGAGGCATTAACTGAACTGGGTATTGACCACTATCTTCCCTTACAAATGGTTGTGAAACAATGGAGCGACCGAAAAAAAAAGGTAGAAGAACCCTTATTTAAATCTTATTTGTTTGTTTACGCAACACTTCCTCAGGAAACGTTGTCGGTACTTTCTATAAATGGGGTGGTTAAATTTGTTAAAAGCGGAAAAGAACTGAACCCCATACGCACTGAGGTAATTGAAGCCATTAAAATTTCTTTGCTTCATTTTACAGAAATTGAAACCACACACGCCAGTTTAGGTATTAACCAAAAAGTACGTGTAATTGGTGGGCCATTAAAAGGCTATCAGGGAAAAACCATTCAACGACACGGTAACCAATATTTTGCCTTAGAAATTGAAGAACTGGGAAGCCATATGCTGCTAAAAGTACCCTCATCTTATTTAGAACCCTTATAATGCATAAATCTATAAGTTAATCTTAATTTTATTTTGGATAAAAATTTGATTATCAATACAAAAAGTACATTTTTTGTCCTCCACTCTTCTTCACAAGCCAAATTTGGTAAACAATCCATAAATTAATTTGCATTTTAAGTGCACAAAATCTATTATTGAGTAGTTTTTCTACTCAACCTTGTTAGTTTACCCAATGCAAAAATGGGACTGACGGGGCGAAGCTTTGGAACACCCGCCCAAAACACCCTAACCTAACCTCTTAGTAAAGTTCATTTTAAACTTAAATTCATGAGCTATTCGTATTCAAAAAACGTTACGCGTTTTAGCATTTTAACTAAAGTACTTAACCATTAACACGAATTTACGCTCGTTTAAACTAACATGTTAGACACGCTCATTACCTCTAAAACACGGATTAAACTGTTGCTTAAGTTTTTCTTAAACAGCAAAACATCTTCTTACTTGCGTAACCTAGAAGGAGAATTTGGCGAAAGCACAAACTCCATCCGCTTGGAGTTAAACAAATTTGAAGAGGCAGGATTGCTTAGCACCAGTACAAGTGGTAACAAAAAACTATTCAAAGCCAATGTTAAGCATCCCATGTTCAGAGATATTCAAAACATCCTGATGAAGTACACAGGACTTGATAAAATTGTAGAACAAGTAATTGAAAAATTAGGCAATGTAGAATCTGTTTATTTGGTTGGTGAACTGGCCAAAGGCCTTGATAGTCCTATTATTGATTTAATTTTAATTGGCGATATTAATAAATCATACCTCCTTAACCTGACTGAAAAAACAGAGAAGCTTATTCATAAAAAGGTGCGGTTTGTTATTTTTAGTGCTGAAGAGTTTAAGATACAAAGACAAAAACTATTGGAACAACCCCATATTGAAATTTTAAATTAATGAAAAATAACACCTTCATTATTGCAGAAATTGCTCAGGCACACGAAGGCAGCCTAGGTATAGCGCACAGCTATATTGATGCACTGGCAGATTGCGGAGTAGATGCAGTTAAATTTCAAACGCATATTGCCGCAGCAGAAAGCAGCACCTATGAACAATTCAGGGTTAAATTCAGTTACGAGGATGCCACTCGTTTTGATTACTGGCAACGCATGGAATTTACCCTTGAACAATGGGCAGGATTGAAACAACATTGTGATGATAAAAAAGTGGAGTTTATCTCCTCTCCTTTTTCTGTTGCTGCAGTTCAGTTGCTAGAACAAGTGGGAGTAAAACGCTACAAAATTGGCTCTGGCGAACTTACCAATTATTTGATGCTGGATGCTATTGCTAAAACAGGCAAACCCATTATTCTTTCATCAGGCATGAGCGATTGGATGGAGCTTGATGAAACCATTGCATTTTTAACCCCTTACAAAAACCAACTCTCGTTATTGCAGTGTACCACGGCCTACCCTACTCAACCCGCACAATGGGGACTATCGGTGATGGCGCAAATGAAAAAGCGCTATGGCATACCAGTTGGTTTTTCCGACCACTCTGCCGAAACTTTTGCTTGCCTTGCAGCTGCTTCTTTAGGTGCAGAAATACTGGAATTTCATGCTGTGTTTCATCACCAAATGTTTGGGCCTGATGCCAAGGCGTCATTAAACCTATCACAAATTAAGGAATTGGTAAATGGCGTACGAAAGATTGATATTGCCCTAAATGCGCACAGTTTAAAAGAGGAAGCATCGGCTTTTAGTGAACTGAAAACCATGTTTGGCAAAAGTTTGGCAGTGAATAAACACCTTGCAGCAGGAACTATTGTTACCTTAAATGACCTGGAAAGTAAAAAGCCGGGAAATATGGGAATACCAGCAAAAAACTACCAGGAGGTACTTGGCAAAACAACCACCAAAAACTTGAGTAAAGGCGATTTTTTAACGATAAATGATATTGCATGAGTACACCTAAAAAAATATGTGTAGTAGTAACTGCAAGACCTAGTTACAGTAGAATTAAAACGGCACTTAAGGCAATACAAAATCATCCAGATTTGGAATTGCAATTGGTTATTGCAGCATCGGCCCTACTTGATCGTTATGGAACTGCTGTTAATTATATTGAAAAAGATGGCTTTAAAATCAGCTCAAAGGTATACAATGTGCTAGAAGGTGAAAGTCCCATGTCAATGGCTAAAACTACTGGATTGGGTATACTTGAACTATCAACGGTGTTTAACAACTTAAACCCTGACATGGTGGTAACGGTAGCCGATCGTTTTGAAACCATGGCCACTGCAATTGCAGCATCATACATGAACATTCCTTTGGTGCATGTACAAGGCGGAGAGGTAACAGGAAATATTGATGAGAAGGTACGCCATGCCATCACCAAATTAGCTGATGTGCATTTTGCAGCATCAACAGATGCTGCCCAACGTATCATAAAAATGGGTGAGAAAGAAGATACTGTTTTTGTTACGGGGTGCCCTTCTATTGATTTGGCCAAGGAAGTATTGGACACTAACCCAGCATTGGATTTTGATCCTTTTGAAAGATATGGAGGCGTTGGTAAAAACATGGATATTTCCAACGGGTATATTGTGGTGATGCAACACCCAGTAACCACTGAATTTAAAGCATCACGCCAGCAAATTAATGAAACCCTGCAAGCCATTAAAGCATTAAACATGCCTACCTTTTTCTTTTGGCCCAATGTAGATGCAGGAGCTGACGGCACCTCAAATGGCATCAGAACTTTTAGGGAATTGGAGAAACCAGAAAACATCCATTTCTTTAAAAATATGGAGCCTAATGATTTTTTACGGTTACTTTATAACAGCAAATGTTTAATTGGAAATTCGAGTGTTGGTGTGCGCGAGTGTGCTTATTTGGGTGTTCCGGTAATTAATATAGGCACCAGACAAAATGGAAGAGAACGCGGCAAAAATATTATTGATGTGGGTTACAGTAAGGACGAGATATTGGCAGCCGCACAAACACAAATACAACATGGCAGGTACGAAGCTGATTTAATTTATGGAGATGGTAAAGCGGGTGAGCAAATTGCAACGCTTTTAAGTACCCTTACTCCTGCCATCAATAAAAAAATTACCTATTGAAACTGCTTGCTATCATACCTGCACGTGGCGGTTCAAAAGGAGTTCCACGTAAAAACATTAAGTTATTAGGTGGTAAACCGTTAATTTGGTACTCTTTTGAGGCGGCAAGGGTTTCCGGGTTGTTTGAGGATATTGTGCTCAGCACAGACGATGCAGAAATTGCAGAAACTGCAACTTCGCTTGGATTATCTGCTCCCTTTTTAAGGCCTGCTGAATTGGCTACAGATGCGGCAAAGTCTATTGATGTAGTAAATCATTGTTTGCATTTTTTTGAACAACAAGGAAAAACTTTTGATGCGGTGGTATTGCTTCAGCCTACTTCTCCTTTTCGCGAAAAAGGAATCATCAATAAAGCTTTTCAATTGTTTGTTGAAAGGCAAGCTGACTCTTTGGTATCAGTGAGAAAAGTACCACACCAGTTTAATCCACACTGGTTATTTGAAGCCAATGAACAAGGCATGCTTAGTATTGCCACTGGTGACAAAGAACTCATTGGGCGCAGGCAAGAGTTACCCGATGCTTACTATCGTGACGGGCAAATATACATTACCAAAACTACGGTGTTGTTGCGGCAACAATCTTTTGTTGGCAAACAACTTACCTATGTGCTGAATGATAGTGAGGGTTCAGCCATTAATATAGATGACATGAGCGATTGGCTTCATGCAGAAGAATTTATCAGTACACATAAAGTTGAATTTTAATACCATGAGTGAACAACAAACAACTACTTTACACGGATTGCCATCGAATGTTATTTTTTGCAAAAGATGTGTAATCAATAACCAACGCCCAAGTACCTCAAGGGAGTTTGTGAAAAAAGACACCAAAATTGATACGGTTGGTTTTGGTGAAGATGGCATTTGCGATGCTTGCAAGTGGTTTGAAGAAAAGAAAAAGATTGATTGGGTTGACAGGGAAAAACAACTGCAAGCCCTATGCGATAGGTTTAGGAGAAATGATGGCTCTTATGATGTAATTGTTCCATCAAGTGGCGGTAAGGATAGTTTTTTTGTTGCACACCAACTTAAAAACAAATATGGGATGAATCCTCTTACAGTTACGTGGGCACCACACCGCTATACGGAAGTTGGCTGGCATAACTTTCAAAGCATGATTGATGCCGGATTTGACAATATTTTGGTTACACCCAACGGAGAAGTACACGGAAAGTTAACCCGATTGGCATTTGAAAACCTGGTGAATCCTTTCCAACCGTTTATTATCGGACAAAAGAATGTGGCTCCACGTATGGCCCTGCAATATGGGGTGCAATTGATTATGTATGGTGAAAACCATGCTGAGGCACACAATAAAATTGGCGAAAACTACAGCCCTTTGATGAATATTGAACACTTTACTAGGGAATCGGATGAGGCTGACTTGTATTTTGGAGGTGTGCATATTAAAGACTTACACCAATATGGCATCGAAGACAAAGACATGGTGATGTATAAACCGTTGCTTGCAGAGCCTGTAAGAAAAGCGGGTATTGAAGTGCATTATTATAGTTTTTATTACAATTGGTCGCCACAGGAAAATTATTATTATGCCATGGAGCATTCTAAGTTTAAACCCAATCCAGATGGCAGAAGCGAAGGCACTTACTCTAAATTTGCCAGTTTAGATGATAAGATTGATGGGCAGCATTACTTTACTATGTTTACCAAGTTTGGACAAGGACGTGCCATGAATGATGCATGCAGAGACATACGAGATGGTTTTATTACTCGTGAAGAGGCAGTGGAGTTATTGAATAAATATGATGGTGAATTTCCGCAAAAATATTTTCAGGAATTTTTAGAATACACCGGCATTACCGAAGAGCGTTACTGGGAAGTGATTGATAAGGCACGCTCACCCCACTTGTGGGAAAAAGTAAACGGTGAGTGGAAACTTAAACACAAAGCACAATAACAGCGTGACAGCAAAACGGATTATAGCCAGACTAGATATTAAAGGCAACCGCCTCATTAAGGGCATCCATTTGGAGGGATGGCGTTTTTTAGGCGACCCCAATGAATTTTGTCACCATTATTATACTGAAGGAATTGACGAGATTATTTATGTGGATGCAGTAGCCAGTTTGTATGGCAGAGATAGCATCAAAGACATTATAAGAAAAACCACTAACGATGTGTTTGTTCCCATTACAGTTGGTGGCGGCATACGCTCACTAGATGATGCTACTGATATTTTAAGAAGTGGTGCGGATAAGGTGGCTGTTAATTCGGCTGCTATAAAACGGCCTCAGTTGATAACAGAAATAGCCAATCGCTTTGGGAAACAATGTATGGTGCTTTCTATCCAGGCAAAGTTAAAAGATGGCAAGTGGATTGCCGCCTATGATAGCGCAAGAGAATATACGGATATGGATGTGATAGAATGGGCTCAGCAAGCAGTAGAGTTAGGTGCTGGGGAAATTTTACTCACCTCAGTGGACCAGGAAGGCACACAAAAAGGTTTTGATACCGATTTGATTTCAGCAGTAACTAAAGTGGTAAATGTTCCGGTAATTGCATGTGGTGGTTTTGGAAAGCCCTCCGACTTTACCCAGGCCGTAAAATCAGGAGCTGATGCAGTGGCCATTGCCCATGCGTTGCATTACAAAAAAACACATGTGGCTGATATTAAACAAGAAGCCTTAAACAACAATATTCAGGTAAGACCTTAACATGAAAAAAGTTACCATTATTGATTATGGCATGAGCAACCTATTGAGCATTTCAAGGGCTATTGAAAAAGTAGGTGCTGAAGTAACTGTTACAGAAAACCCTAATGAAATTGCCAAGGCAGATTTGTTGATTTTGCCGGGAGTGGGCGCATTTTATGATGGCATGCGGGAGTTAACCAATAGAAATATTCCTGAAGCTATTGAAACTTTTATTAAAACAGGAAAACCCTTTTTAGGTATTTGTTTGGGCATGCAAATGATGTTGGGTGAAGGAACGGAAGTAAAAGCAACCAAAGGACTTGGTATTATTCCGGGAAAAGTGTTGCCATTGCCAAATACCAATGCATTGGGGCATATCAATACCATCCCTCATATCGGATGGGCGCCTCTTCAATCTGCCTCGATAAAGTATCCGATGCTGTTGCCAAAAGAGGATGCCAGCTTTATGTATTTTGTACACTCGTATTATGCCAGCCCAGAGCAAACGAATCATGCCATTGCCAATACCGCTTTTAGCGATATGCGCTTTACCAGTGTAGTAAATAAAGACAATGCATGGGGAACCCAATTTCATCCAGAAAAAAGCGGGGAATTAGGACTTAACCTGCTCCGCCAATTTATTCAACTTTAGCCAATTACTATGAACTCAAATAAACCAAATATTTCCATTTTCTTTCCTGTTTACAAGGACGAAAGTACCGTTGAAATTGTAACCAACAAGGCTATAGAAATGGGCAGAGAGTTGGCTGATAAGTTTGAAATTATTATTGTGAATGATTGCAGCCCTGACAAATCTGGTGAGGTGGCTGATAAACTGGCTAAACAATATGACTTTATTAAAGTTATTCATCACCCTAAAAACTTAGGATATGGAGCTGCTGTTAAATCAGGACTTTCGAATGCACAATATGAATGGATTTGTGCAACGGATGGCGATGACGAGTATGACTTGTATGATTTACGTAAACTCATCAAACACAAAGATCACTATGACTTAATCATTACATTCAGGTATAAAAAAATATATTCCAGCAAACGTATTTTTATCTCTGCGTTTTATAACAAACTGCTTCGTTTTTTATTTAGAACCAACTACCGGGATATTAGCACGGGGCTAAGGCTAATTAAAAAATCACTTTTTGAGGACCTTAAAATTATTTCAGACAGCCCCTTTATTGGCGCTGAAATTACCATCAGGAGCATGTTAAAAGGGTATAGGGTAGGTGAAGTTGGTATACAGACTTTTCCAAGAACAGTTGGTGGTGGCAGTTCTACTTCCATTAAGAATATTCTTTATACCATAAAAGACATGCGAAAAGTTTATAGCCAGATTTTTTCGTTTGATTACGATTTGCCAGAAAACAGAGGTCGTATTAATAACAAAATGAATGATGTTAAATAACTACATCAAACCGATACAACAATACTTGCTTTATGGCATGCTTGTGGTATTGTTTTACTTTAATTTTTGCACCCCACTATGGGGCAACATCTTATTAGGCTACGGGGCATTGGTTCAATCAGAGTATTACTTTGATTTCCCTACAAGCATTTATGAAGCTGATTATATTAGGGGATTGGTTTATAAATTTTTGCTGTATGCTATTATGAAGGTAACGGCCATTTTTGTTGACATGAAAAGTTATTATGCCTTTCAATTGGTAACTAAACTAATTTATTATGCCTTATGCTTTTCATTTACTTATAGTGCACTAAACATTGCATTCCCTCAAAAATCAATTAAACAGCTTTTTAGTATTCAAGCCTTGATTTGGGTAGTGCTGTTACTCTCGGGATACAGGCAATTTATGGAATCGGAAGAGCTGGCAGTTGTTTTTACCATTGGCCATTTTCTTTTTATATACGCTGATGATAAAAAAGCAAACTACCTATCTGGTTTATACCCTTTTTTATTATTTGGATGCAAGGCAGTTACCATTGCATATAGTGGCTTTGCACTGCTCTATTGGCTGTTTTACATCAACGATAAAGAGAAATCGAAACGCATTGTTTTAAGCCATTTGGGATTTTTTGTATTGAGTGTAGTTGCTTATGCCACCATTTTTCACGTTGAAATCAGAAATATTCTAACTGCTATGGCTTATCAAAACTCGGCAAAGTTTGATGGCATCAGCACATTAATCCGATTTGGAACCAGTATGTTCCGCTATTTGTATTATTTGCCGGGGCTATTGATTATTCCAGCGGGTATCCTATTCGCATTGGTATTTAACCGCAAACAAGCATTGTTTATAACCCTCATCTTTTTGCTGGCCGCACTTTGTGTGATTGTTCAAAACAGGTTCTCATCCCCATATCATTATTTGTCATTTATACCTATCATTTTGTTTATTGCATTCTTCAGTTTTGATGCGGACAAAAAAATCATCTCCCTCCTGCTTGTGCCTGTATTTGCGGTGATTTGTATGCAAAATTTGAAAGATACTTTCAGCTACCCTAAAGCATCAAATAAACTTTACACCAAGTACTTTCATTCACAGGCAAACGGGTTTACCCAAGTTAATGCGTACATCGCACAACAACCTGATTCTAGTGGTAAGATGTTGTACTTAACTGGTGATTGCCCTCCTTATTTTATGACGATTCCTAGCATGAATAAGATGGTTGGTGCCATATTGCTAAACCGGGGAATGATTAGAGAAAATTTGCACAGTATTCCTGCTTATATTGGGTTGGTACAAGATATTAAAGACTACAATGGTAAATATATTTTATATGACCCTGACTACCTACCGCTGGCAAACTTCCCAGACATTAGTAAAAAACTAAACCATTCCTATCATTCTGTGCTAACCATTGCCAATGAGGTTCCAGAACTAGGCGAAGGCACTTACCATCTTTATCAGCGCAATTAAAACCATATATGGTTGAAGAACATTTTACGGCATTTTATGAACATATAAAGAGCAAAAAAGCAGGCTCTAAAGATTTTTTAATGCTGCATCTTTCTGTGTTGCGTTTGTATTTATTGGCCCTAGGAAAGGAGGATACTTTCAATATCAAGTATCCACTGAAACTTCATGTCCGTACTTTCTTTGAAGTGTTGCTAGGTATTTATCAATTGATTTGGGTTATTCTTTCTGGCGTGTTTGGTAAAAAAGCAAAGGCCATGGTTTTAATTATAGAACCAACCCATCTAAAACAAATGTTGGGTATGGAAGCCTATTTAAAGGAATACCATCCTGTATTTTTAACCACCAAAAGAAACTACATCCAGCTTTTAAAAAACACGTTCCATACAACTCGGGTGGTTTACATTCCTTCATTCTTTATTAACCCAAGCTGGGTTAAACCTGAGTTAATTTCAGCACTTTATAATCAGTATCAAATCAAAACAACCCAAGAGGTAATCGCTTATAGTGCTCAAGTTGCAAATGACCAAATCAACCACTATCGCTACATCAAAATATTATTATCGATTCTGGAGAAGTTCCATCAATTTAAAATTGCTTTTGTATTTAACGATTTAACCATAACCGGCAGGATTATTAGTGTGCTGCTTCAAGAAAAAAAATGCAAAACTTGCTATATCATGCATGGGTTGTTATCAGATGAATTTATTGAGTCATTACATGTTGCTGATGATTTTTTTGTTTTTGGTGAGTATACTAGACCAATACTGATAAAAAGGGGACTCATTAACAAGCAAATTCATACCATAGGAACCCCCTATTTGTACTATCACCGTCATCATTTACCACAAGCTAAATTACAACAGCAAGTGCTTAATCCATTTACAACGAACAAATCAATTGCGCTTGTTTTACTCTCAGGCAGGGGGCATACCACATCCAGCAAACACCATGATATGATTATTAAGTTGCTGAACGAGATTATTGAAGAGAATAAAGAACAATATTACTTTGTATTTAAACTTCACAAGAAAGACTATATCGATTTTTATCAGCCGCTTTACAACAATAAAAATATTGAGAATAACTTTGCGATATACCCTTTTGATTATTTTGATGGCAAAGAAAGCATTTTTGACTGGCTCTCTATTTCTGACGTAATTATTACGGGAGCCTCAACAACCGCTTTAGAAGCCATGTATTTAAAAATACCCGTAATAACCATTGATTTAATGGGCGAGTATGAAAACGAAACACAGTACATCTGTGAAAACGGAACCTATCATGCTAAGCATAAAACCGAATTTCAAGCCCATTTAAGCACACTCAAATTAAATCATTTTGCACCAAAACCGGATGCAGCCAAAATCGCACTAAGTTATTTTTCAGACGAAGTAACCATGCACAAATTCTTCTTCACCCATTTCAATACCATCACGTCATAGATCATCCACTTGTTAACTACCATGTTAAAAAAATACTTTCCAGAGCTGCAGAATTACATTCATGAGTATAAAAAACTGCTAGGTATAAAGTTCCCCATTTATATTATCAGTACTTTTATTCCAGCGGCATTAGACAGCATTGGTATCACCATGATTGTACCTTTGCTCAATCTGGTGATATCAAACAACAGTACACCAACAGATGATACGAACGGACAAAACTTTGCTTATAAATTGCTTCATTTTTTTCATTTAGATATTACATTGGTAAATATCCTGCTGTTTATTTCCGGGCTGTTTGTTTTTAAATTTATAGTTACCGCGGCCAACAACACTTTCCGCTCCTACCTATATGCCATCATTCTGAAAAAAACACGTATGAAACTTTTTACCCAAATTACCAATATGGAGTATTTAAAGTTTCAACAACTTAGTACCGGAACTTATTCAAATTTGGCTGGGGTTCAACTTAATCAATATTTGGTTGGATTCATTTACCTGGCCGCATTTTTCACGGTGCTGATTGCTGCATTATCTTACCTCTGTTTTTCTTTATTTATTGATTTAAAATTCTCCCTCATTGCTGGTAGTTGCGGCTTTGTTATTGCATTACTTTTAAGGGGTCTTAACTCAAAAGTAAAAGAACTAAGCCATAAGACAACTGCTAATGAAACCAAAACCACCTCATTGTTTATTGAAACCATACAAGCCTTTAAGTACCTTAAAGCAACCAGTATGCACCGTAAATTTATGGGTAAGCTTGAACATGAAATTGAGCAAGTAAGAAAACAATCCTTTCAATCGGAAACCTACAGAGGCATATTTTTAGCTGGTCAGGAGCCTATTACCATTGTGTTGATGTGCTTTTTAATCTTTTTGCAAGTTGCTGTATTGAACCATTCCTTATCGGGCATGTTGGTGAGTGTTTATCTTTTTCACCGTGCGTTATCAAACATCATGGTTACCCAAAAAGATTGGCAATATTTACTGAATATAAATGGCGGATTTACTGCTGTTGCACAACAACTTGAACTATCTAAACAGCATGAAGAAAAATCGGGCAACAAAGTATTAGAAGGCGGGATAGAAGAAATCAAGTTCAGTAATGTGAGTTTCTCCTATGGAGAAGCTGCTGCCATCAATCAATTAAGTCTTACCATTCCTAAAAACACAACTGTTGCTTTTGTGGGCCAATCAGGCGCGGGAAAAACAACCATTGTTGATTTGATTACCTTATTGAATAAACCACAAGAAGGAGAAATCTTCATTAACGGGATTACATCTTCCGAAATTGAATTGAGCTCTTACCGAGAAAAAATCGGGTTTGTAACACAAGATGTGAACTTGTTTGACGATACCATTGCAAACAATATCAGCTTATGGGACGACAACAATATAAGTGGTGTACAGGAGGCTGTTCGTCAGGCATATGCTGCTGAATTTATCAATCAGTTGCCTGAACAACTTGAAACACCCATTGGTGATAGAGGTGTTCGTTTATCAGGAGGACAAAAACAACGGCTTTCATTAGCCAGAGAGTTATACAAAAAACCTTCCTTGCTTATACTGGACGAAGCAACATCGGCACTTGATTCTGAGTCGGAATCTTTTATAAAAGAAACCCTTGACTCTCTTAAGGGAAAATTAACCATTGTGATGATTGCGCACCGTTTATCTACTGTAAAAGAAGCTGATTTAATTGTGGTGATGAAGGATGGCCAAATACAAAATCAAGGAACCTTTCAAGAACTTTCAGAAAAAGATGATTATTTCAGAAAAATTGTTCATCTGCAAAAAGTATAATTATGTTTAACAACCAATCTATTTTAATAACCGGAGGTACCGGCTCTTTGGGTAAATCACTCACTGCGTTTATCCTAAAAAACTACCCAAATCTTAAGCGATTAATTATTTTTTCGCGTGATGAGCAAAAGCAGTTTCAGATGGCGCAAGAGTTTCCTGAAAGCAAATACCCTTGCATGAGGTATTTTATAGGCGATGTAAGGGATCTTGACCGTTTAAAACGCGCACTTACTGATGTGGATTATGTGATTCATGCTGCAGCCATGAAACATGTTCATATTGCAGAATATAATCCCGATGAATGCGTAAAAACAAATGTTGGTGGTGCTGAAAATGTGATTAAAGCTGCGCTGAGTAGCGACAAAGTTACTAAAGTAGTTGCACTGAGCACCGATAAGGCTTGCGCTCCGGTGAACTTATACGGTGCTACTAAACTTACTTCAGATAAGTTATTTATTGCTGCCAATAATATAAAAGGCTTAAAAAACATCAGTTTTTCGGTAGTACGTTATGGCAATGTAATGGGATCAAACGGTTCTGTAATTCCTTTCTTTTTAAATAAAGTAAAAACAGGAGTGCTACCCATCACCTCTCCCGACATGACACGTTTTAATATTTCTTTAGCTGACGGAGTTGGAATGGTGATGCACGCCTTAGAAACCGCTTGGGGTGGGGAGTTGTTTGTTCCTAAAATTCCTTCGTACAATATTATGGATGTTGCAAATGCCATTGGCCCAAATTGCAAACATGAAATAACAGGTATTCGACCGGGAGAAAAAATTCATGAAGAAATGATTACTCCATCTGATTCATACAACACCTTTGACCTAGGAAAGTACTACGTGATTTTACCACAAGTACCAACTTGGGACCTGCCAAATTTTATACAACATTTTAATGCCACAAAGGTTGCACCTGGATTTAGTTATACCTCAAACGGAAATACGGAATGGGAAACCATTGACACCTTAAGAGCGCAGATTAAAGAACACCTTGACCCTAATTTTGAACCAGCATAATGAATACACCGATACCTTACGGAAAACAACACATTACTGAGGAAGACTTAAAAGCAGTTACTGAAACCCTGTTATCTGATTTTTTAACTCAGGGGCCTAAAATAGCGGAGTTCGAAAAAGCATTTGCTGAATATGTAGGTGCAAAATACGCTATTGCTTTAAGTAATGGAACCGCGGCTCTGCACCTGTGTGCCATGGCGCTGGATGTAAATGAGCAAACCAATGTAATTACCACACCAATTACTTTTGCTGCTTCTGCCAATTGCATCAGGTATTGCGGAGGCAAAGTTTACTTTGCAGATATTAACCCCAATACATTCACCTTAGATATTGATGCGGTTGAAAAACTGATTTTATCGAAACCCGCAGGCTTTTTTAGTGGTATTATCCCTGTTGACTTTGCAGGATACGCAGTTGATTTGGAAGCCTACCGAAAATTAGCCGATAAACATGGTCTTTGGATTATAGAGGATGCCTGCCATGCACCAGGCGGCTATTTTATGGACAGCAAAGGCCAACAACAACTTTGTGGCAACAGCCAGTTTGCTGATATGGCTATTTTCTCGTTTCATCCGGTAAAACACATTGCTTGTGGCGAGGGCGGAATGATTACCACCAACAATGAGGAACTCTACCAAAAATTATTGTTGTTGCGCACACATGGCATTACCAAAGACCCACAATTGTTAGAGCAAAACGATGGCGGATGGTACTATGAGATGCAAACATTGGGTTATAACTACCGCCTTACCGATTTTCAAGCTGCATTGGGGACTTCGCAACTGAAACGAGCCAATGAGGGATTAGCAAGAAGAAGAGAAATTGCAGCTAATTATGCTGCGGCTTTCCAGCATAAACCTTACATCAAATCACAATCAGGCAGTGTAGTGGGACATGCTTATCATTTATACATTATACGCACGGAGCAACGCAAAGCGCTCTATGATTTTTTACGCACCAAAAATGTGTTTTGTCAGGTGCATTACATTCCTGTTCATACCATGCCTTACTACAAAAGTTTAGGGCATCAAAAAGGTGACTATCCATTAGCAGAAAGTTACTATGACGAGTGCTTGAGTTTACCGATGTATCCGACCTTAACAGCAGCAGAACAGGGATATGTAATTGCCGCAATTGATTCATTTTTTAACAGACCCCAATAGATATGACGTTGCCTTACCAAATATTAGAAGTTGCCAATTGCCACGGAGGAAGTTTAACTTACTTGCTTTCGTTGCTGGATGAATTTGCTGCTTATAAAAACTGTGGCATTAAGTTTCAACCCCTACACCCTGATAGAATTGCCACCAAAGATTTTCCTTGGTACAATGTGTATCAGGAGTTGTTGTTTAGTGAAAAAGAATGGACCACGATTTTAAACAAAGCAGGCGAAACCAAAGAAATTTGGCTTGATCTTTTTGACACCTATGGCGTTGAAATTTTTGAACAAAACCGAAACCGTGTTAAAGGAATAAAATTGCAGCCTTCTATTTTATACAATGAATCGGTAATTAATGCACTGGAGGTAAAAAAACTGAAGGGCCACATTTTAATTATTAACGTGAGTGCGTTGGAGATTACAGAGATTGAAGAACGTTTACAAAACTTAACCCAGCGCCTTGCACCAGATGAAATCTGGATTGAGGTAGGCTTTCAATCATTCCCAACGGAGTTACAAGACAGTGCTTATGTGAAAATCGATGTGATTAAAAATCGCTTCCATACCAAAATTGTGTTTGCTGACCATGCAGATGGAAAAAGTGATGATGCCATCTGGCTTCCAATTATTGCAGCCATGCATGGGGTTGACGTAATAGAAAAACACATTTTACACAGTACCTTAGAAACCAAATACGACCATTATTCCAGCATTGATTACATCAAGTATGGCAGTTATATGGAAAAGCTGCAAGCTTACTTATCATTAAAAAATCAACCTTTTATTAATGACAGGGAGAAAAAATACTTAAGCAGCAGCATACAAATTCCAATTAGCAATAAACCTTTACTAGCTGGTAATCTCATTAGCCTTTCGCATGATTTGGAATTTAAACGCTCTGGGCAGCAAGGCTTAAACACTAGAGAAATTAAAGAACTGCAACAAAACATGCATATCCTTTCGCATGATGTGGCAGAGGGAAAAACGTTTAGAAAAGAAGATTTTAAAAAAGCCATTGTTGGAACCATTGTGGCCTGCCGATTAAAATCATCAAGGCTTGAAAAAAAGGCTATTTTAAAAATTGGGCAACTTAGTTCAGTTGAAAGGTGCCTGCAAAGTTGCCTGAATTTTAAAAACACCCATTATACGGTTTTGGCTACATCTGATTTAGAAACAGATGCTGATTTGGCAAACTACACCTACTCCCCTGCTGTGGTGTTTCACACCGGAGATCCTGAGGATGTGATCAGGCGTTATCTGGGTATAACAGATAAATTGGGGATTGATGTAATTGTTCGTGTAACTGCTGATATTCCTTTTGTATCAGCTGAAATTACCCAGATTCTATTGGCCTCACATTTTGAAACAGGAGCTGACTATACAGTGGCTAAGCAAGCTGCCGTTGGCACTACGGTGGAGATTATCAATACCAATGCCCTTAAAAAAATAAAGAGCCATTTTGCAAGTGCCAATTACTCGGAGTACATGACCTGGTATTTTCAAAATAATCCTGAGCATTTTAAGCTCAATTTTGTTGACTTGCCTGAACGTTTAATTCGTGACTATCGCTTAACATTGGATTATCAAGAGGATTTGGATATGTTTAACGCAATCCAAAAACACCTTGACGATAACAAACTGCCTTCAAACATTGAAGTGATTTTTGACTTTTTGGATAAGAATCCGGATGTGGCTAAACTAAATGGACACATTACATTAAAGTATAAAACGGACCAAACGTTAATTGATACGTTGAATAAGGAGACTAAAATTAAATGATACTGGACCACATCAATAACTTTAATCAGTATGTGAATGCTTTTCCTTTTTTAAATGAAGTAGCTGCATTTATTCAATCGCAAAACCTGAACGAACTTCAGCTAAGCGAAAAAACACGCATCACTGACCAGGTGTATATCATCCCCATTTCGGCTATGCAGTCTGCCGAATCCAAAACAACATTGGAGGCTCACCAAGCTTGGATGGACATCCATTATACCGTTAGAGGCAAAGACACCATTGTTTATAAAGCAACAAACTCATGTAACATGGTGGACACCCCTTACCAGGAAGCAGATGATTACATGTTGTTTAAGGATGCTTTTTCAGGAGAGTTGCATGTACCTGAGGGCTATTTTTGTTTAATTACACCAGACATGGCACACATGGCCATGTGCGGTACATCGGAAATTACAAAATTTGTTTTTAAAGTGCGGTGGACGTTATCTGCCTAATTTAATATGCTTTTTAACTCTGTAAGTTTTGCCATTTTTTTACCCATTGTATTTATCTTGTATTGGGTATTAAACGGGCGTGGCTTAAAGCTTCAAAACTTGTTACTTTTAGTAGCCAGTTACTACTTTTATGCTTGCTGGGATTACCGCTTTTTATTCTTGCTTATTTTTTCAACCTTACTTGACTATTCTACTGGGTTAAAAATGTTTGATGCTAAAAATGCCAGGCAAAAAACGTTTTGGTTTTGGCTAAGTGTGGTGATTAATCTTGGCTTCTTAGGAGTTTTCAAATATTATAACTTTTTCATCACCTCATTTGCTGAAGCTTTGGCATCACTCGGCATGCAAATTCATGTAAGCACCTTAAGCGTGATTTTACCCGTTGGTATTTCATTTTACACCTTTCATGGGTTGTCTTACGTAATTGATATTTATCAGGATAGAATAAAACCAGAACGTCATTTTATTGATTATGCCGTTTTTGTGAGTTTTTTCCCGCTGCTGGTTGCAGGGCCAATTGAGAGGGCTACCCATTTATTGCCTCAGATAAAACAAGCACGTCAATTTAACTACAATAAAGCCGTTGATGGCTTAAGACAAATTCTTTGGGGATTGTTTAAAAAAATAGTGATTGCAGATTTTTGTGCAGTATATGCCAATATGATTTTTAACGACCACGAAACCTATTCCGGCAGTACCTTGGTATTGGGTGCGTTGTTTTTTACTTTTCAAATTTATTGCGATTTTTCAGGTTACTCAGATATTGCTTTAGGTACTGCACGTTTGTTTGGCATTGAGTTATTGCGGAATTTTGCCTTCCCTTATTTCTCAAGAGACATTGCAGAGTTTTGGAGGCGTTGGCACATTTCTTTATCATCATGGTTCAGAGACTACCTGTACATTCCACTTGGAGGCAGTAAGGGTGGCACATGGATGAAAATTAGAAATACCATGGCCATATTTTTGGTGAGTGGTTTCTGGCATGGCGCCAACTGGACTTTTATAGCTTGGGGTGCATTAAATGCCTTGTTTTTTATTCCGCTTTTGTTGATGAAAACCAACAGAAATAACTTGGAAATTGTGGCACAAAACAGCGTACTGCCTTCAATAAAAGAAACCTTACAAATGCTGGCTACTTTTGGGTTAACCACGTTTGCTTGGGTTTTTTTCAGGGCTGAAAACTTAACGCAAGCATTTTCTTATATCAAAGGAATTTTTTCACCAAGCCTATTCAGCATGCCTTCTTTATTGCCGCCAAGTCTATTGGCATTAATTGCAATTTTTGTATTCATTGAATGGATTGGCAGAAGAGAACAATTTGCCATTGCTTCCATTGGCTTAAAATGGCCTGTAGCATTTCGTTGGGGCTTTTATTATGCCATCATCTTTGCCATCATCCAATTTTCAGGCAATGAACAAGCGTTCATTTATTTTCAGTTCTAATCAATCATGAAGAAATTCCTAACGGTTGTTGTTTTATTCCTACTGATTCCAACTGCAATAGTTAGAATGGTAGGAAACTACGATGCAATAGATGCTGCATTTAGCCACAACAACAACGTGATTAGCTTACAACATAAAAATGAATTTGATAGCCTAGATATACTCTTTACTGGAAACTCCTATTGTTATGCGGGTATCATTCCTAAAGTATTTGATAGTGCCGGGCTAAATACCCTCAACCTAGGCATTGCCACTTGTGGGCCCCAATTTTATGAGCTTATTATTCATGATTATTTGCTGCATGCTAAGCAACAACCGAAAGCTATTTTCATTTTGCTTTCTCCCATGATTTTTTCTACAGATGCTGATAATTTTGGAGAGTACGCCATTCACCGTTATTTGCTAAATCCCTTAAGTAATGAGCAATTGGCACAACAGTTTGGCTTATACAACAAGTACATTGATTACACCATACGGAGTTTTAAAAAAGGCACAACCAACTTGTTAAAAAAACAACCCCTGCCAGATGTGGAAGAATATCGGATGAATAGAGGCTTTGTTACCAAAGACGTAGCAGCTACTGAAAACGATATCCAGCAAGCAGCTAAATTGTACGAGCCATTGCGCAAAGAAACTTTTAACCAAAGTAAATTTGAGCAGTTGATGCAATTGGTAACGCAACTAAAAGGCAAAGGAATCCAAGTGGTATTTTATCAATTGCCATCCAATCGGCTGGAAGATTTCTTTAGCAAGGAATATATGGAGGACTACCATGGTATTGTTTCCGAACTGACTAAAACAGAAATTGTAATTAATCAACTAAACCTACCGCGTGACAAATACTACCGAGATATTGACCATCTGAATACAGAAGGAGCTTATTTAAGCAGCAATAATATTGTTGCCACTATAAAAAACAATTCCAGGTTGAGTAGACTTTTTACCATTGTACCATGAATGTGATTTTTAGGGTAGATGCCAATAGCTTGTCAGGGTTCGGACACTTCTCCCGTTGCCTGAGTTTTGGCAGGACATGGCTAAACAAGCATCCGCAAGCCAATATATCCTTTATTGGCAATTACAGTGATTTTGCGGTAAGCTTGTTTAACAAATACCATATTCCATTTCAACTTATAGAAAGTAACAATTTCTCCTTATTGCACAATAACTTATTACTAGATGCAGATTACGTCATTTTTGATTCATACTTTATTACCCAGCAACATTTGGGGGAAATGGCTAAAAGCAACTACAAGACTGTGCTTATTGATGACGAATGTAAATTTGATTACAACGGAATTGATGCCGTGGTGAACTTTAGGTTTGAAGCTGAGAAAATGTACCATTACAATGCCTCTAAACAATACTTGGGTAAGGATTATTTTTTGGTAAAACCTGAAATCGCAAAATTACGGGCCAAAAACAAAGCTAAACTCACCCATCCGTTAAATAACATTTTGTTGTTTTTTGGAGGTGGGTTTTCAGATGTGCAATTTCTAGCTGCCTTAATCCATCATTTGAACCAGGAAGTTCCGCATGTTAAACCCAGCCTGATATGCTCAACGCCACTTATTCAGGATGAATCTTTGCATTACCATTATATTCAACCTTCTTTTAATATTGAAAATTTTTTAAATGATACAGATTTAGTAATTAATGGTGGAGGGCTAATTAAATATGAAGCTACGTTTGCGTTAATACCGACAGCCACCATATCAACCACGTTACTGCAATATGAAGACTCTCTGGTGCTAGAAAAACTAGGACTGCACCAAAATGCCGGATTCATGGAAAAAGATTCTTTTGAAACTATCAAGGAACAGTTAAATAAAATTCTTCACGAAGAAACATACAGAAAACAATTGGTTCATCATTGTACTAACCAATTTACAGATAACCCAACAACTCACCTTATTGCTCAATTATTTAACAATTGATTACTTATGAACGAAGACATTAAAAAGCACTACCAACAACTGTTTGCCCAGCATGGAGATAGTCCAGATGCTGTGCAATACACTGACCGCATCACGCAATTCAAACGTTTTGAAGTACTATCACAAGTTGCACCTAAGCTTAATTCAGCAGTAGATATTGGTTGTGGATTGGGGCATTTTTATGAATACCTTAAAGAAGGGCAACCTGACGTGAAATACCTTGGGCTAGACTTTGTGGATGAATTTATTGAAGCTTGCAAAATCAAATATGCTAATAACGAGCATACTCACTTTAACCAATTTGATTTAACAAAAGATACCATACCAACCGGATATGATTATATTTTATTGAGTGGCGTTTTCAATAACAAATCACCGAACAATAAAGAGTTTATGTTAAATGGCATCAACAGCATGTTTAATGCCTGTGAAAAAGGAATTGCATTTAACGCCATGAGCACTTATGTAGATTTTCAGGCCGATAACCTGTACTACACTGACCCTCTGGAAATATTTGACTATTGCAAACGCAACCTTTCCCGTAAAGTTACCCTGCGCCATGATTACCTGGTTAAGGAAAACAGCATCCCGTTTGAGTATTGCATATACGTTTACAAATGAGCAAATCTATACTGGCTTTAATGCAGCCCACACTATTTCCTTGGCTGGGTTATTTTGATTTAGTAGATCAATCAAAAACGTTTATTCTATACAACGATGTGCAGTTTGCAAGAAGAAGTTGGCAAACCCGCAACCGTATTCCAACTCCTAATGGCATTTTACTGATTAGTGCATCAACCATTAAGTGCGACCAAAGCACACCTATTGAATTGGTGCAATTGGACAGAACCAGTGATTGGGCCAAAAAACTACTTAAAACACTTCAATTTAATTATAAAAAGGCTACATTCTTTGAAGAGGTTTTCCCTTGGATAAGCGATTTTTTACAAAGAGATTTCTTCCTATTACAAGACCTGAACAACTCCTTTATTAAAGAGGTTTCTATCAAAATAGGTATCACTACCCCATTGGTTCACAGTTCTGAGCTAACTATTAAAAGTACTGATAGGGTTGACCGCCTGATAGAAATTTCTCAATTACATCAGGTGCAGGCCTATCTATCAACAACAGGTTCATACGGCTACCTTAATGAGGAACATGCCAATGAACGGTTTGCTAAAGAACACATGGAACTGTTGATGCATCATTATAAACCAGCAGCCTATGATACAGGAAAAACACCTTTTGAACCATACATGAGTATTATTGACGCGTTGTTCCATTGCGGATTTAGCAATTGTCTTTCCGTGATAAGAGCAGGAAGGCACGAGAACTACACTTTTGAAGAATACAAAAGACTTCAACATGACTAATAAACACTGTTATATTATTGCCGAGTTATCAGCAAACCACGGTAGCAAACTGGAGACTGCTTTAGAAACCGTTAGAGCTGCAGCAAGAACGGGTGCTGATGCCATTAAACTACAAACTTACAAAGGCTCCACCATTACCCTTGATGCAAAAACAAAAGACTTTTTAATTGAAGGCACCATTTGGGAAGGCCGGTATTTGTATGATTTATATGAAGAGGCACATTTGCCTTGGGAATGGCACAAACCCATATTTGACGAAGCCAAACGAGCTGGAATAGATTGTTTTTCATCTCCTTTTGACTTTACTGCTGTTGATTTGCTTGAAGAATTGAGCTGCCCAATCTATAAAATTGCCTCATTTGAGATTACCGATATTCCATTAATTGAATACGTGGCTTCCAAAGGCAAACCCGTAATTATTTCAACAGGTATTGCTGACGAAACTGATATTCAGTTGGCCGTTGATGCTTGCAAAAAAATGGGCAACCACCAAATTACCTTGTTAAAATGTACATCTAGCTACCCGGCCCCTGTTGAAGATGCCAACCTAGTGATGATTCCAGATATGGCCAAACGATTTGGCGTACAGACAGGCTTATCTGACCATACCTTAGGCATAACAGTTCCTGTAGCTGCAGTGGTGCTTGGTGCGAAGGTGATAGAAAAACATTTTATTTTAGATCGCTCCATAGGTGGTCCCGATGCTTCCTTTTCTCTTGATGAGGCTGACTTTACTGCCATGGTTAAAGCCGTGAGAGAAGCAGAGCAAGCCATTGGTGTGGTTAACTACACCTTAGACGAAAAGCAACTCAAAAGCCGCAACTTCTCACGCTCGCTTTACATTAGTAATGATGTAAAAGCTGGTGAAATATTTAGTGAAAAAAATATTCAATCAGTAAGACCTGGACATGGATTGCACCCTAAACATTATCATGAGATATTGGGTAAAAAAGCCAAAATAGCCTTAACCAAAGGAACTCCATTAAGTTTTGATGTAATTGAATAAACAAGAACATGAGCAATAACACTAACTTCTGGAATGAATGGAACGAAACCGGTGGGCCAAAATATCCACATGAAAAAGCCATTCAGTTTGTATTTAGAAACCTGCCCAGAGAAATAGAAAAAAGAAACCAACTGCATGTGTTGGATTTGGGCTGTGGCGGTGGTGTGCATACCGCATTTTTATTGCAGGAAGGATTTAAGGTTTCAGCGGTTGATATTGCAGAATCGGGTATTAAACACACCCTTGAAAAAGTTGCTGCCATCAATAAAAAATGTGAATTTATTGGTGTAGCCTCCATTCACGAGATAACATTTGAACCTGATACGTTTGATGCCGTATTATGCATTGGAGTGCTCGACTCCGCTGGAGCAAACATTTCAACCCAAGCCATACAAAAAGTGTTTACCATGTTAAAAAAAGGTGGCAAAGGTATTTTTGTGTTTAGCCAGTTTGAAGATTACAGGGTACCCCTGCTAGGCGAAAATGGCTTTCATGGTTACACTGAAACAGAAGTAAAACAGTTGTTTAATCACCCATGGGAAAAATTGCACATAGATGATTATATTACTACTTACGAAAACAAAAGCCGTAAGCAACACGATTTTCTAGTAACGGTTGAAAAATAACATGTCTGCTGCTGCACAAAAAAAACCTTTGTTTGTATGGGTAAACGACCAATTTGGTTCCCCATCCAAAACATTACAAAATCCAAATAATGCCATTTTACAACAATATTTCGAGTTGGAAGTATGGGACATTAGGGGATTAAACAAAGCATGGTACAGCAAGAATCCAGATTTTAAATTTGACTCTGATGTGGATTTTAAAGTCAGGTATTTTTATACCCTTACTGAAACCAAACAACAGTTGGCCACCATTAAAAAGGAGTATCAGCAAGTTGCGTTTTTAATCAGTGGTAAAGTTGGCTTTTGGAACAGGGGGTTTATCCGCAGTTTAGAAAAAAGCAACATCCCCTATTTCTTTAGGCGCAATAGGAGCGGTTTTTACGAAGCAGACTTTGGCAAGTTTAATGGCTGGAGTGCAATTACCTCCAAACGCAAAAAAGTCATCAACCTTATTGGTCGTATAACGGCTAACAATCCCATTTTTAAATTTGGGATAAAAGGCCCCAACTTAGTTTTTGCAGGAACTGATTATGATTTGGCGCATGTTAACCTTCCATATTCATCGGACAATATTGTTTATACCCACACCAAGGACTACGACAATTATTTAATGGCGAAGAAAGAAAGCAGCATGCCGAAAGATTGCATTGTGTATATTGACCAGTATTTCCCATTTCATGCGGAAACCAAACAGTTTAATATTAACCCCGAAAAACACTATGGTGCTATTTTAACTTTTTTGCAAAAGCTAGAACAACTATATAGGAAACAATTTATTATAGCTGGTCATCCGGCTTGCAACAGGGAGCAGTTTGAACAATTTGTGCCAAAAGAAAAGGTGGTTTATGGAAAAACAGCTGAGCTCATTAATAATGGCTTTTGCTGTGTTACATTTAATTCCAATGCCGTGCTAAGTGCCATTATTACTAAAACCCCTGTAATATTAATTACCCAAGATAGCCTGCTGCCTGCTTACTTTAATTTGTCTAACCATGTGTTAGAAAAAATATTCAATACCTTGAGTATTGATATAGAATCAGCTATTACGAAGGATAAAATAGATGCATTACTCCACTCTCAAAAAAACAACCAGGAGAAAAACTTTAATACCTTGATTAAATATCCGAACACGCCTGATAAACTTGAGTTTGAAATTATTGGAGAACGGGTGTTGCAATACTTAGGCTTAGCATCGTAAACAACATGCAAAAATTACTCTACTACCTCTTTTATGATTTGGCTTCAAGGCTAATGGCCAAAATAAACTACAATGCACTTAGGGCTTATTACGTGAGAGCAAGCAGTGGTTCATGCGGGACACACCTTGCCGTTAATGGCCCAGTGAAAGGATTTAACAAGAAGGTAATTATTAAAAACCATGTGAATATTAACGGTTGTACCATTCTTGGAAGCGGTGGCGTAACTTTTGGTAATTATTACCATTCTGGTGAACAAATTACCCTGATTACAAGCAACCACAATTATGATTCAACACTCAGTATTCCTTACGACAAAACACAAGTGATTAAGGATATTGTGATTAAAGATTTTGTTTGGATTGGACACGGGGCCATTATTTGCCCGGGAGTAACCATTGGCGAAGGTGCTATTGTAGCAGCAGGTGCCGTAGTTACCAAAGATGTACCTGATTGTGCCATTGTTGGCGGCAACCCTGCAAAAATCATTAAATTCCGTAACCAGGAACAATTTTACCGATTAAAAACAGCTGAGAAGTTTCACTAAACTAAAGGAGTATGTGCGGAATAGCAGGATTTTTTAAGCATGAGACAGTTAATGGTGATGCAATGCAATTGATGTTACAAGCCATACAACATCGTGGACCAAATGATAGAGGCTCTTGGACCAATGGAAATATGCACTTGGGGATGACTCGTTTGTCCATTATTGACCTAACCACGGCAGGACACCAACCCATGTTTTCAAATGACAACAGGTACGTGATTGTGTTTAATGGTGAAGTGTATAATTTTAAAGAAAAACAGCAAGAATTGCTTGCAGATGGCTTCTCCTTCCACTCACAAACAGATACGGAAGTGGTGCTATATCTGTTTATCAAATATGGCAAAAAATGCCTTGAGCATATGAGAGGTATGTTTGCGTTTGCCATTTGGGATAACCATACCGAGGAATTGTTTATTGCCAGAGACCATATGGGTATTAAACCGTTGTTATACCATTTTGAAGATGGACAACTTACTTTTTGTTCAGAAATGAAAGGCATACTGGCCTCTGGATTAGTTCCAAGGAAATTATCAAAACAAGGAATTAGTTTATACTTACAAAAAGGGTTTATTGCACCGCCTTTCACGGCCATTGAAAATGTACATAATCTCAATCCGGGGCACTACCTTACTTTTAGCAAATCTAAAGGCATTCAAACTGAATGTTATTGGGATATTGACCAGAAACCGCATCAACCGATCAGTTATGAGGATGCTGTACAAAAGGTACGCCACATGGTGCTTGATGCTGTTAAAGAAGAGTTAATGAGTGATGTACCCTTAGGAGTATTTTTGAGTGGTGGCCTTGATTCAAGCGTAATGGTAGCCGCTATGAAAAATTTGGGCAACAAAAACATCTCTACCTTCTCCATTGGATTCAAATCAAATAAACTTGATGAGACCACCGATGCGGAAGAAAGTGCCCAATTCTTTGGAAGTAACCACCACAATGTAATGATTGACAGTCATGATGTGGCATCAAACTTCGACCACTTTATTATTGGCCTAGACCAGCCTTCTGTTGACGGCTTAAATACCTTTCTAGTTTCAAAGGCCACTAAACAAAAAGTATCTGTTGCTTTATCTGGACTTGGTGGAGATGAGTTGTTTGCAGGGTATGCCTGGCAACACCGTTACTACAAAAGTTCGTCAACCGATCTTGCAATTGGCCAGATGCTAACACCAGTTACACGCCAGATTGACCAAACAGGGAAATTCGGGCGAAAATTAAAAAACAGGTACATCAGTTATACTGATGCTCATACCTACTACGCCAATATTCACTTATTGTTTCCGCAGGGTATGCTGAATAATAAAAAGTGGTTTGCGTTTGAAACCGATCATACTTCATTGACCCAAAGCATAGCGCAATATCCCATTCCAAACCATTTAAGCAGACTACAGCAAGTCAATAAAATGGATATGCGGTATTTTATGGGAGCAGAATTGCTTCGGGATAGTGATGCCGTTTCTATGTCTCACTCTCTGGAAGTGCGCTTTCCCTTAATAGATATCCGCTTGGTTGATTTTGTTTATAACCTCCCTGATGATTATAAGATTCACCATAACCTTACAGTGGGTGAACTAAACAAAGGCTATGAGCAGCAATTATCATACAAAGATGGTGGCATAAAAAAGCTGCTTTTTGATGCCTTTAAAGATGATTTACCTCCAAGCTTTAGTTTAAGGAGTAAGCGTGGGTTTAAAATGCCTTATGAACTTTGGATGAAAGAAGAACCATTAATCACTAGTATTATTGAAAGTTTATTGAGGTTAGAAAATGCAATCACGTCAAAAGGCAGCACAGCTAATTTGTTAAACGCTTGGAAAGCTAAAAAAATAACCTGGCAACAAGTTTGGGCCTTATTTGTGCTAGAACGTTGGATTACACAAAACCATGTTGAAGTTTAAACGTAAAAAGGTACTTTATGTGCACCATGACGCTTTGTTAACAGGCTCTTTGGTTAGCCTGAAAAACATGCTTGGCGCTTTGGACAAAACCTTATTTGAACCCATTGTTATTTTACCTCAAGAAGGTCCTGCTAAAGCTTTCCTTATGGATGAGGGTTATGTAGTGCATGTTTGCTCATTTTCTCCTTTTTTTACCACTCCGGGCCCCCGTTGTTTCAGCAGAGACAATGTAAAACAATTGATTGGCTTGTTTCCCTCATTTAAGTTGAGGGCCTTGGTAAAAAAACTAAAACCAGACCTCATTCACCTAAATGATAAAGCTGCTATGAATGCCGGATTCAGTTGTTTCGGGTTGAATATTCCAATTGTACAACATTCACGAAGTGCTTTTCACATCACCGCGTGTCCGTTAAATAAATGGCTATCCCAAACAATTATACGTACTTATGCCAGACATGTCATCTGCATTTCTGAAGATGAGGAACAAGGCTTTGAGAAAATGACCAACAAGAGCATAATTTACAATACGGTTAATCAAACCCAATCAGCAGAAGCGCTGATTAAAAGAGCTCAAACCAGGTTGAATTTAGGCATACAACCAACTGACTTTGTAATTGGGATAGCTGAAAACCTAGGGGTTTATAAGGGCTTGTTTGAAGTGATTAAACTTGCCGATGAGTTGTTAAAAAAAAGCTATTACGTTCAGGTAAAATTTATGCTGGTTGGCAATATTTCTGATACAGACTCATTAACCCGTTACGGTATTGATTTATCATCCAAAGCATATGTTGAGGATTTTATTAAAAAGAACCATTACGAAGACAAGGTGATTGTTACTGGCTACCGTAAAGATGCATTGGACTTAATTGCAGCTATGGATACCATTTTAATTGCCAAAGCCCATGGTGTTTTAGGTCGCCAACCACTGGAGGCACAGTCAGTAGGAGTTCCAGTGGTTGCCATTAACGGCCATAGTGGTAAAAGCACCATTGTTAAAGATGGTGTAACTGGTTATTTGGTGAAACAATTTAGTGAACTTTCCATCGCCATTGAAAAGCTCATTACCAATCAGACTCATAAAAAAAATATGAGTACTGCCGGCTTAACATATGCCAAAGAACACTTTAACCCGCAAACCAATACCATGAAAATTCAAGCCATTTACCAACAATTGATACCAACCCTTTGAGCCAACAACTTCCACATATTCAAATTGAAGGCCGTTCAGGTTGCAGGTTAGAAATTGTTAGGGGTAACGATTTAGTACTGGTGCGTAAATATTCCAGCAATAACGAATACAATAAACGCCTGATTAAACAAGAACAAAAGCAAGTTGCATTTAATACAGATGCGTTAACACAAATTGGCTTTTATAGCCCTAAGGTAGTTAATAATGGTACGGAAGACGGACTATATTGGTTTGAAATGCATTATGCAGGCGGAGAAAAATACTCCACTTACTTTACCCATATCACCAAATCTGAATTGGATGATTTAATTAAAAAACTGATTGCTTATTTTAAACTAGCAATTACGAATAGCACACAAATTGAGGCTCCACTGCAAATCATTCACCAAAAAATAAATGATCTTTCCATAGCACTAAACAAACGGGCGGATATTCCTGTAGTACTTGCCAAACAAACCATTGACTATTTAACACAACACATACCTGATAGCCCCATTTATATCGGAAATTGTCATGGGGACTTTACGTTATCTAATATGTTGTTTACACCCAAAGGCGATATTATTACCTTTGATTTGCTGGATTCTTTTCTTGAATCGCCCATTATTGACTTGGTAAAACTGCGTCAAGATACCAGATACTATTGGTCAATGTTTGTTGAGCATGGAAACTTTACCAATTCGGTAAAACTCAAACAAATGCTCGCCTATATTGATAACAAACTGATGCAAGCAGTTGGACATGACCTTTGCATACAAAAATGGGAGAAGTATATCACTGTTTTTAACTTTGCCCGAATCTTACCTTACGCAAAAGACGACAGGGACATCAATTACTTAAACTCACACTTAACCACCATACTAAATACATGATACTAATTGTGCCAATGGCAGGCAGATCAAGCCGCTTTCCTAATATGAAGCCCAAATGGATGCTTACTCATCCTAGTGGTCGATTTATGGTTATTGAATCCATTCGTGGACTTAACCTGCAAGATTTTACAAAAATTGTTTTTGTTTGTTTGGAAGAACATGAAGAGCTTCATGGGTTTACTAAGGGCTTTAAAGAAGAGCTTGAAGGCTTAAATTTATTGAGTAAAAGTGAAATTCTCTATTTAAAACAAACCACCAAACATCAGTCAGAGACAGTGGCCAAAGCCATAGAGGCGTACAATATTAAAGGACCTGTTTTTGTAAAAGATTCTGATAACTACTTTACGGTTAATTATAGTGGAAACAATACGGTTTGTTTTTCAGACTTAAATTCATCGGGGCTCATTAAGCCCAAAAACAAGAGCTACATCTCTTTAGACGAACATGGGTTAATCAATAACATTGTTGAAAAACAAGTGATTAGTTCAAGCTTTTGTGTTGGAGGTTATGGTTTTGAATCGGCTGAAGAGTTTATGCAATACTTAAGTAAGATTGAAAGCGAGCAGGAAGTTTACCTCAGCAATGTAATTTTTGAAATGATCTTAGCTGATAAAAAGTTTAGTAGTGCTGCTGTAAGCAATTATAAAGATTGGGGAACGCTGGAAGATTGGGACCGTTTTAAACGCTCGTATGCCGCTTTGTTTCTGGATATTGATGGAACACTTGTCAAGAATTCATCTTCTCACTTCCCTCCATACATTGGCAATACACCTGCGCTAGATGAAAATATTGACATTATTAAAAAACTGTATGCCTCAGGTAAATTCCAGGTTATTCTTACCACTTCCCGTCCTGAAAAGTACAGGCAAGAGACCATTGACCAAATGAGCAGGGAGCAAATCCCTTTTGATCATTTAATCATGGGTTTATACCATGCCAAACGCATTATCATTAACGACTACAGCAAATCAAACCCTTATAAAAGTTGTGATGCCATTAACCTGAAACGCGATTCACAAGATTTAAAAGAAATACTGCGCGAGTCATTAGGTATAGATTATGAAGAAATTTAGCATTTGCATCCCCAATTATAATTATGCAAATTTCATTGGCGAAACCATTGATAGCGTATTGGCGCAAACCTTTACAGATTATGAAATATGCATAGCAGACAATTGTAGCACCGATAAATCATGGGAAGTTATCCAAGAGTATGTGAGCAAGCATCCAAATATTAAAGCTATCCGTAATAGCTTTAATATGGGTTTTGCTGGAAACTTAGACAAGGTTAGTCAGCTTGCAGAAGGTGAATGGCATATCATGTTATCTTCTGACGATTTGATGCTTCCAACAGCACTTGAAGAGTACCATAAAATCATTAGTCAACAACAAAACAACCCGCGTTTACTCATCAATAGTAGTGTATTGCAATTTGACAATGACAAACCCGAAGACACCAAATTCATTGGAACAAGAAGAAAAGTTTGGCCAACCTATTTTGCAGCACCAAATGACGAGGTTATCTCCGTTGACACAGCAACCTTATTGCGCAATGGTATCCTAAACTTTATAAGCCCGTACAATTTTGTCTCGCTTTGTTATCACCAATCGGCTTATGCAAAATCAGGCGGTTATGAAGCAAGCCGCATTCAAAACCCAGACAAATGGTTTCACTGGAAAGTGAGTGTGCATACAGACACATGCATATACATCAATAAAATATTGTTTAAGTATCGTTGGCACAATACCAACCAACTTTCTATACAAAAGAAAACGGGTGTGCTGCGCTATTGGCTTGATGAATACAGAAATTGTTATGAGATAGGAACTCCACATATGGAAAAAACTGGCCTGAACAAAACACAAATTGAACATGCCTTTTTAAATAAATGCCTCAACAATTATATTGGTTCAGCATTGCTTAAGTTAAACATTTATGAAGCCATAAGATTGTGGGGTTTTGGTTTATTTACCTATCCCAATAAATTCATTACCAAACCTTCCTTTTGGATAATTGCTGTGATGATATTGCTTCTTCCAATTGCTTTACTACTTGTGCTATTATAAAAATGTATAATAAGATTTGCTTCATCGTTAATTCACCTGAACAATACCCGTACATCAGCGAGTTGTTAAAGACTGATTTCATGGCAAATATAGCATTCAGCATAATCGCAATTGGCAAACCAGACTTAAAAAGTAGACTAAGCGATTTTGTAATAAAGGCCATCACCGCTTTTGAAAAAAAAACCAGTGCAAGTATCAAGCCATTGACTAAAACAACAGTACATGTTAAGGCCCATCAATTGGATTTGGAGCAAAACCAGCATACCCTTTTCATCCAACTTGCGCCAGTTGATTTAATTATTGGCAATGAAAATGGTAATTCCATTTTAACCATTGAGACAACAACTAAAAAGCATGGCTCTATTGATACGTTGGTTTGGCGCAACGAAGGAGAAGTAATCGAATTGCAGAGTTTACTCGATAATAAAACAGCCATTTTAACTTACACCACATCAAATAATACCCCATTGCTTACACAACGGATAAAAAATTTAAATGGGGTGTTTTATGATTTGTTGTATTATTCCATTAAAAAGGTATTGCAGAAATGATTTTATTTTTACTACAATACATTCCAAAACTTATCAGGATGAAAATTACTGCCCTTGCTAAAACCAATTGGCACATCAGGGTAATTAGAAACAATAAGTCCATAATAGTTAAAAATACAACAAGTGGCTTTTGGGCAGATCCGTTTATTTATGTGCAAAACAAAACCACCCACGTATTTTTTGAAAACTACTTAGATACTTTAGGTAGAGGCATTATTTCGCATGTAAGCATCAATGAGCATGGTGAAATCAGTAAGGATGATGAGATATATCAACGTCCATATCACCTTTCTTATCCCCATCTTATTGAATACAACAACAAATTATTTATGATTCCAGAATCAAAATCGGCCAATTGTATTCAGTTATTAACCTGTGAAGCGTTTCCCTTAAAATGGGTACACCAAAAAAACATCATCAACAATATTGCCGCTGTTGATTCAACCGTGGTAAAGCATAACGATTTATACTGGCTGTTTTGCACCGTACAAACAGGTTTATACAGCAATTCTTCCGATGTGTTGCATATCTATTATTGCGATACACTTGATGGAGATTGGCAACCACACGCCCAAAACCCAGTTAAATTAAGCAATCAAGCTTCACGTTCAGCAGGGAATTTTTTTTATGAAAACGGAATACTTTGTAGACCCGTGCAAAACAGCCAGAAAGGATATGGGCATCAGGTAGCCATATATGCTATTCGAGAGCTAACACCGGATACTTATAGAGATGAATTGATGTACCATGTTTTATCCAACAAGTACCATCCAAAAGCAACTGCATTGCACACCTATAACACACACCAACATCAAACAGTTATTGATATTATTTGCCCCCTATAAATGCCATGGAATACCAAACAGAACGAATTACTCCTGATTTAATAGCTAACCTCACTAAATTACATAACCAATCGTTTAGTGCAAAACACTCCTTAAATTATGTGATGCATAAATACGGAACAAAAGTGTTTGGAGCTTTTCCAATAGGTTATTTTGCAAAAGATACCCAACAAAATGATGCCGCCTATTATGGTGTTTTCCCTATCAAAATTAGCTATCAAAACCAACCCATCCTGGCAAGTCAATCGGGCGATACCATGACTCACCCTGACCACCGCGGAAAAGGACTTTTTAAGAAATTGGCGCAACAAACTTACGAAACCGCAATTGCAGAAAACATAGCGCTGGTATTTGGCTTTACCAATTCTCAGTCGCACCCAGGATTTGTAAAATTAGGATGGGAATTTAGTGGCAAATGGCAAAACATCGTTATTAATACAGGCATTCCGGATTTAAGTCGGGTATTGAATAAACTTCCATTCTTTAAAAAATATTGTAATAAGAAGTTGAGTAAATACACAATCCCATTCGATGAAAAAAAATGGCGAATTCATGTGCCAAATGGTGTTGAAGGAATAGTAATTAAAGACGCCAACTTTTTTGCTTATAAAAAAAATTACAGCCATGCTGCCTTAATCAGTTTTTCAGGCTTTGAATTATTTGCCAAAGCTGATGGCTATTTGTACATCGGTGATGTATCGTATTTTGAAGAGAAAGATTTTCCAGCCTTTATACTTGCAACAAAAAAGTTGGTGCAACAAGTGTTTATGCCAAAGGTAGCCTTTCAATTCTCTTCAAACCACTGGCTAAATCAATATTTTATAAATGCAGGTTATAAGCCTTTTGAGCAGGAGGTGGTTGGTGAGATTGGTGGAAAAATACTCAGTAACGACAAAATCAGCATTAAAAAAATGATGTTTACATTAGCTGATGCTGATTTCTTTTAACAACAGATCAATTGACACAACATCAATCAATTAACATTTAATTACCTTTTAAAGTTCTTATACTTTGTTACAAAAAAGTGAACACTCGTTAAAAGCACTCAATGCCTCACTAGGCCTGTTGGCGTTGCTCATGAGTTTTAACTCCGTAATTTTAGGAGGTACCAACATCTCCATATTTATTTTTGGTTACATTTTATTGAGGTTTGGTCCTGATTATCATTTTTTCACATTTGGCCATACCAGCCAATATATTGCACTCTTTTTTATACTTGGAGTACTTGCTTCTGCATTTGATGTAAACACAGAAGCCTTTGATGCACAGCAGCGAGCATTTACAGTGTTACCCAATTACCTCTACTGGGCGATACTTATTATTATACTCTCAAACCTTAAATTTTATATTAACTGGTCAACAATAAGTAAATTCATTTTCTTCGGTCTAGTACTCACATTGATCTTTTACACATTACGAAAATCAATCTCATTATCCTTTATTAAAAACAACACCCCAAACTCTTATGCTTTTGTGCTAGTTTGTTTTTCAGCCATTTCAGTTGCCTATGTTAGCGAGAAGTATAATAAGGTTTATGCTTCCGTGTTTCTTGGACTAATTATGCTCTCTTTATTAAGCATAGAAAGACGAGCTGGATTTGTGCTGGTAGGCCTTTCAAGCACTGCGGCCATGTACTTAAGAAGAGTAAAACTACAATACTTAACTACCCCACTTGTAGTGGCTTTCGCCTTTGTTATCTTATTACAGTTGGATGCAGTAGAAGATGCTTTAATGGAGCAAAGTCCTCGGATTCATGAATTGATTTACGAAAACGAAGAGATTACCACAACAGACCAATCGTACCTTACACGTAGGCTAATGATTGAAAGAGGAATGGTGGTATTTGGTGAACACCCGCTTACGGGTATTGGTATCAATAACTATGCAACCAATAAAATTGTAAATACGGACGGTAATTTTGAAGGAGCTGATTTGGTACTTGGTAAAGCAGAGGATAAACAATATAGTGCACATAACTCCTATCTGTTGGTTTTAGTAGAAGGTGGCTTGCTGGTACTTTTGCCTATTTTATTGTTATTTGGATATAATATTTATCAGTTTATTATCAAGTATAATCAACGTTCTTTAATAGAAAATGCCTTTTACTGGTCCTTTATAGCCGTTTGTATACATCTTTATTTTATTGCTGAAATTGTGAACGTATATGCCTGGTTTTTATTTGCATCTGTGAGCGCCATTAGCACAAAATATCGGTTAATAAAAAGACTAACCAATCCTACTTAACAAAAAATGAAACTCGCATTTTATTACCACATTCCGATTGTTGCAGAAAATCAGGCATTAAAAGTCCCTGGTTATCTTGGTGTGTTTATTGATGCGTTAGCCAATGCGGTGGATGAATTACACTTGGTAATGCACCAAGCCCGACCCCACGAAAAAGCAGAAGCAGACTACACACTAAAAGCTAACAATATTGTATGGGTTGATTTGGGGTTAAAAACACCTGCTTGGCATAGGGCAATATTTCATAACAAATTATTAAAAAATGTGCTGCGCCAAATAGAGGGCTGTGAAGTATTTCTGGTACGATCTCCTTCTCCTCTTGCCCCCTATTTTCATCATTACCTAAAAAACACCCGGTTGGTATTTTTGGTTGTGGGTGATTACGCAGAATCGGTAGAACAAACAGGAAGTAAAACATTCAGAGAGTTTATTATTAACTTATACTTAAAGCACAATGATTTTCTTTTTCGCAAGCACATGAAAAACACAGATGTGGTGGTAAACTCTCCCGCCCTATTTGATAAATACAAAAACATTAGTAAATCCATACATCAAATAAAAACCACTACCCTTTCTGCTACAGACTTTTTCTACCGCACAGATACTTGTTTAAATACAACCATTGAATTGCTTTATACAGGAAGGATAGACCCGTTAAAGGGACTGGTTGAACTGATTGAAGCTGTAGCTGTACTTAAATCTCGTTATCCTAATTTACGCTTAAACCTGGTTGGCTGGGAAAGTATAACGGGTAATCCAGTTGAACAGATGCTTAAAAAAGTAGCCGAGAAGAATGACGTTACAACACAAGTGGTTTTCCATGGAAAAAAAACCATCGGACAGGACCTCAATCAAATGTATAAAATGGCTGACATTTATGTAATTCCCTCATATGAAGAAGGATTTCCCAGAACCATATGGGAAGCCATGGCAAATAGCCTCCCAGTTGTAGCTACCACTGTTGGAGCTATACCCAGATACTTATCCCACCAAAAGGATGCTATGCTGATTAAACCCAAAAGCACAACTGATATTGTCAACGCCATTATTGCTCTTATTGAAAACACCGAACTTAGAAAAACATTGATTCGTAATGGAATGATTCAGGCAGAGAACAATACCCTAGAATTTCAAACCAAACAATTACTTGCAATTATTAATCAACTTACTTAACCGCAACAATAAAAACCAATCATGAATATATTAGGAATTAACTTTGGACACGATGCTGCCGCCACACTTATTAAAAATGGTAAAATTGTTCTGTCTATTGAAGAGGAAAAAATAAGCCGCGTAAAACAGGACTTTGGGTGGCCGCAACAAGCCATTGATGTGATTCTGTCTCAAACAGCACTAAAACCTACAGATATTGATGTGGTGGCTGTAGGCGGTTTTATTTATCAGGAACTTGGAGCCAATGAAATTAAATTTAGGTTTAATAAAACCAAAGGCAGTAAGCGCCTGGAATACATTGATAGGGTATTGGCCTACGTAGGTTTAACAGGTGACCGCTTTACCGATAAAAACAAGGCGATATTTGAACAAGAAGTAAAGGAGAAAGGATTTACAAAAGCCAAAGTAGCTTTTTACAACCACCATTTATGCCATGCAGCTGGAGCTTATTATTGTGCTCCATTTACACCTGATTTAGTAATTACCTGCGATGGACAAGGTGATGGAGAAAGCTTTAACTTTTATGCTGCTGACGAACAACTCCATTTAAAACCCATTGTAATTAACGGACAAGAGGTTTCAGTTGGGGCATTTTACAGTTGCATTACTCAACTATTAGGCTTTCGCCCAACAAGGCATGAGGGAAAGATTACTGGACTCGCTGCCTATGGTAAACCTAGCATATTGGAAGAACAATTCATGTCCCTATTTAGTTATAAAGACAATCGCTTAACGCGCTACCCATTTGATCAGGTAGAGGAATTATGGAAACAGTATGATTTAGCCAGCAAATTAAACCTCACCCATAAAATAAACCTGCAAACATCCGAGTCTAGTGTTGGAGTTGACTATACCAAAAGATATGAAATACTAAAAGCCAAAATTGAAGAGCTAAGTAAAGGCTGGAGTAAAGAAGACATTGCTTATGCATGCCAAAAAGTAGCTGAACAAGTTGTAGTGAATGAAACCAAAAGAATTATTCAATCCTCTTTTAAAGGCAAAAAAATAACCATTGGACTGGCTGGTGGGGTGTTTGCCAATGTGAGAATAAACCAAATGATTTATGAAATGCCCGAAGTTGCAAATGTATTTGTTCAACCAGCCATGGGTGATTCCGGATTATCTATTGGTGCAGCTATTTTATGCGATATTGAGTCGAGTCCAAAACCAGTTTCAGCAACTGATTACCGCATTACGCATACTTATCTGGGACCTGATTATGATGCACAAGTAGAAAGTTTTACCAAAAAAATCACCCATGAGGCTACTGTAGAAAAAATGGAGAATCCGGCCAAACAAATTGCACAAATGATGAAAGACAACTTGGTAGTTGGATTTTGGCAAGGCAGCATGGAGTGGGGCCCTCGGGCATTGGGTAAACGTTCAATGATACTCAATACTTTCGACCGCACCGTGAACGACTCGGTAAACAAACGATTGAGCAGAACTGAATTTATGCCTTTTGCCCCTTCTATTATTGATTACATGATGAAAACTTACATTCCATCTTACGACTCCGAATGTCCTGCCGCTGATTACATGACCATTACTTATGATGTTGCTCCTGAATTTCATGAACAGTTGCAAGCCGTAGTGCATGTGGATGGTACCGCAAGACCCCAGTCTGTTACTAAAAGTACCAATCCTTATTATTATGAAATTATTGATGAATTTTATAAACTCACTGGTTGCGGAGCTATTGTAAACACCAGCTTTAACGCACACGAAGAACCGATTGTAAGCACTCCAGAATCAGCTTATAAAGCACTAAAAGAAGACCGCATTGATGTATTGGTGTTAGACCAATTTAAAATCACCATGAAAAAATGAAACATTTAATCCCTTTGTCATCATTGGCTTTAGGACTGATTTTGTTCCTTTCCATGTCATACTTATCCAGTTTCTTTAAAGCTGATGAAGTGGGGCTAGGCAGGAATACAACAAGCCATATTGGTCGCTTCAATAACAAACGCCTGTCGGGAGTTTCAGACCGCATAGATTCTGTTGAGTTTTTTATGACCCAACAAAAAAACGTTGAAAAAGACAGCGACATGAGCTTATGGCTTGGTAACTCTCAGCTCCATTCCATCAACTATTATCAGCCGGGCAATCGTTTAGCGGTTGAATATACCAATATTTACTTGGCAAGGCAGGGGGTTAAGCAAACGGTTTACCAATTCTCCTGCCCACATCTTAATTTTATAGAAGAACTGCTTTTTTTGGCTGAAACCAAAAACAAACAAATTGTCCCAAGAGTACTCATCATCCCGATAACGTATAGAAGCTTTCATTTTTCAACCATTAGAAATGAACTTAAAAACCTAACGGGATACAAAACAATTGAAAACCTGGTTACAGATGAAAGTTTAAAAAACATTTACCTGTATGAAAAAGAAAGTGATGAACGGGGAAAACTGGCATCTAAAGAAAAAACATGGCAAGACCGCTCAGAAGAAACCCTCAACGCGTGGTTAACCAATTACTTTCCATTGTATGGCTTTCGCGAAAACACCAAATCATTTATTAGTTTTTTTCCTTTGCAAGCCATTCACTTCTTTTCTGACAAAACCAAAGACTTAAATGTAAAGGGAAAAGATGAAACCGTGGAATTAAACAAAAAAGCACTGGTTACTTTACTTGATTATGCCAAACAAAACAATATCAAGGTTATCCTTTATCAAGTGCCACACCCACAAGACCCTCACTTCTTTTTTTACAACAAAGAAGCCTATCATGCCTTCTTTAACGACATTAAAAACACATCAGCTGCTTACCCAAATACCACTTTCCTTGACTTATCTCAATTGGTTGAATTGGATTTGTGGGGAATTAGCAATGATGGCTATAAAGACACCTATCACTTTAAAGATAAAGGCCACCAGCTTTTAGGTGATACCATAGGATCAACACTTAAAACCATCTTGAATTAACTATGCTATTTAACAGTTGGACTTATATTGTATTCTTAATCATTGCCACCAGCATTTATTTCCTGATTAAGAACCTGAATTTTAGGGTGTATTTTATTTGTGTTGCTGGGTTATTGTTTTATTCATTCTGGAGGTGGGAGTATACTTCGTTAATGATACTTACTGCAACAATAGATTATTTATGTGCATTGCGACTAGACCAGATACGCACTAAAAAACTAAAAGACAATCCCAAAATTTATGTCGTCATCACATTGGTGCTTAACCTTGGTTTTTTGGTGTTTTTTAAATACACCTATTTCCTGTACGATAATTTTGTATCGTTTATGAGTTTATTTGGCATGGATAACTTTGCCAAAACACTTCCCTTTGAAATTATTCTTCCCCTTGGTATTTCATTCTATACCTTTCATTCCATCAGTTACACCATTGATATTTATAGAAACACCTATCCCGTTGAAAAAAACTTTTTCTACTTCATGGGATTTGTTACGTTCTGGCCTCAACTGGTAGCTGGGCCTATTTTAAGGGCAGATGAAATACTTGGGCAATTCTACGAGAAACACCAGTTTAAACTCGACAACCTCTATGAAGGTGGCAAACGCATTTTGTTTGGTTTATTTAACAAAGTGGTATTAGCCGATAATATTGGTAAAAGCGTTGACGATGTGTTTTCATTAAATCCTTCAGGACTTAATGCCTGGGATGTAATGGTTTGTTCCTTTTTATTCGGTTTTCAAATCTACTTTGATTTTTCTGGCTACTCAAGCATAGCAGTTGGTTCTGGAAGAATACTGGGGTTTAAAATTCCAGAGAACTTCAACTGGCCTTACCTTTCTAAAAGCCCAAGGGAGTTTTGGAAAAACTGGCACATCTCCCTGTCTTCATGGATTAGGGATTATTTATACATTCCACTTACCGGGCAAAAATTTAAAATTACCCATGGCACTGTTGGTGGATTGGAAGAGGTTTTTAACAACCAGCAACCCGAAGAAAAAAAGGTATCAGCAACCAAAATAAACGTAGCACTTTTTGCCACATGGATTATTATGGGCTTATGGCATGGTGCCAGTTGGAATTTTGCACTTTGGGGCATTTACCATGCCTTCTTCATATTCCTCTTTAAACTCATCAACACCTCAAACTTCGAGAAAAAATTACCTGTGCTGGCAATTGCCACTACCTTCTTTATCTCTATGATGGGCTGGATACCCTTTAGAGCAACTGGCTTATCAAACGCACTTACCATGTATGGAAAGCTTTTTATACCAAGTGCTTACAATCCAGCCAAGCATGCAGTATCCTACATGGAATATCTTTTTGTGTTGCTTATTATTGCTGGTATGGTAACCACGTATTTGTTTACATTTAAATACACGAAATTGCAACAAAATAAAGTAGCAAAAATATTGCTGTATGGCATCATGACTGCCTTGGTTATTACCTATATGCAAGCCAAAGATCAATTTATTTATTTTCAGTTTTAACCCTGATAATGAATATGAACTGCAATGCCTTAACAAAACTGCATTTGACTACCGATACTTACGCTGGTAATTGAGCTTTGTTATAAACAGCCTATCAACCTTTATTTATTAACCAATTGGCCGCTGATTACTTATTTATAGGTACTTTTCTTTCTTCCAAAAAAGGATCATTAAGTGCATCTGAAACAGTTGCTAAGAATCTTCCTGAGAAACGGATTAAACTGGTTTCGTTCAAACAGAATAAAATCATCCGAATGCTTGATATTTTAATCAGCATTTTGAGGTTTAAAGGCCACGTTATTCATATTGAAATTTACAGCGGGCAGGCTTTTATCATTGCGCAGTTATCTGCAATGTTGGTCAATCCTAAAAAGCATAAACTAATATTTACTTTACACGGTGGAATGTTAGCAGAGTTTCATAAAAAAAACACAACCAAAGTAAACAGCCTACTAAAGAAGGCCAATATGATTTGTACGCCTTCTTATTTCCTGCAACAGTACTTTAATCAGCAAGGATTTAATGTAAGTTACCTACCAAATAGTGTTAACCTAAGTAAATTTGAGTATAGTCGTTCAGAGGTAAAACCATTCTCGATATTGTGGGTAAGAGCTTTTAATCAAATTTATAACCCCTCATTAGCCGTTCACATCTTAAAAGAAGTGAGCCAAAAGCACCCTACCGCCACTTTAACAATGGTTGGACCAGATGGCGGATTGCTTCATGAAACACAAGTACTCATTAAAAGTCTAAACTTAACCTCCCGGATAAACATGGTTGGCCCAATAGATAATGATGCGTTGCATTGGTATTACCAAACCCATCAAGTGCTTATCAATACCACTTCGTATGAGAGTTTTGGCATTTCACTTATAGAGGGAGCAAGTTGTGGCATACCTATTGTGTCAACAAGCGTTGGCGAAATCCCATATTTATGGCAACATAAAAAAAACATGCTTCTCGTAAATTCATTTAATGAAAAAGATTTTGCAATGATGATTACAAAAATTTTCGATGATGCCGCCCTTGAAAAACAACTATCTGTTAACGCGCGACAAAAAGCGGAGCAATTTACCTGGGATGCAATAGCACCTCAGTGGATTCAACTATTAGAAAACCAATGAAAAAGTTTTTAGAGAACTTATATTACAAACTCCCATTACCCCTGCAAAATATAGCCATTACTATATTTGGCTATACCTGGTACAAACGCAGGTTTGGAGGGTTGTTTAAACAAGAGTTGGAGAAGTGCATGCAGCGCGACCATTACTCAGTACTTGAATGGAAAATTTACCAGGAAGAAACCTTACGCAACATATTGATACATGCCAATAATACAGTACCCTACTATACAAAACTATTTAAAGAGGCTGGACTATCAAAGGAGCAATTGCAACAGTTTAGCTTAACTGATTTGCCCAAACTTCCCTTTTTAGAAAAACAAACTTTTCGCGAACTAGGCACAACCGAAATGCTCTCTAGCCAGTTAGAACCCAATGGCGAATTTTTGTTTAGCAGCGGAAGCACGGGGACACCAACTAAAACATTGTATTCAACCAACATGCACCAACGGTATTTTGCCGTGTTTGAAAGCCGTTTAAACTACTGGGCAGGTATTGACTACAAAGTACCTCGTGGTGTTATTGGTGGTAGGCGCATTATTAGAGAGGGCGTTTCTACAGGCCCGTTCTACCGCTATAACTATGTAGAGAAACAAACTTACTTCTCCGCTTATCATATCTCTGCAGCCACAGCAGCCAATTATGTGGAGGGCATGATTAAAAATAAAGTGGAGTACATGACGGGTTATGCTAGTGCGAATTATTTTTTAGCCCGTTTTATTGAAGAGGCTGGCATTAAAGCCCCTAAACTCAGGGCAGTGCTTACTTCCAGTGAAAAACTGACCCCTGAAATGCGCAATACCTTCAGGAGAGTTTATGGATGCGAAACATTTGACTCTTACAACGGAGTAGATTTATGCAACCTCATTTCAGAATGTGAACACCACAGCCTACATGTAGTGCCTGATGTGGGCATTGTAGAAATTATTCACCCAGATGGAACACCTTGCAAACCTGGAGAAACAGGAGAGATTATTTCTACAGGATTACTTAATCTAGACCAACCCTTGATACGTTACCGTATGGGTGATTATGTTACACTTAGTACCAACCAGCAATGTAAATGCGGAAGAAGCATGCCTGTAATTGACGAAATTGTGGGACGAATGGAAGATACGGTAGTTGGTCCGGACGGACGAGAAATGGTGCGCTTTCATGGTATTTTTATCAATGTGCTTTGTGTTATAGAAGCACAGGTAATACAACATACCCTCACTGATTTTGAAATTAAATTGGTGGTATCCAAACAGCCTGAAACAGCAGAACTTGAATTGATTGAAAAAAGAATGCGCTCACAACTGGGCAACATTAAATTAACCATTAACATGGTTAAAGAAATTCCACGAAATGCCAATGGCAAATTTAAAGCCGTTATTTCACATGTAAATAAAAACAGAAACCTCTCAGGACATTAAACAATACAAAAGTGGTTACGATTATAGATTACGGGATGGGCAATTTAGGTTCCATCAAAAACATCATTAAAAAAATTGGGCATCAGTCTGAAATAACGGCTGATAAAGATAAAATAGCAGCCGCAGACAAACTCATACTTCCTGGTGTTGGCTCATTTGACAAGGCTATGTCGAATTTAGCAGAGCTTGGTTTAATTGAGTTGATTCAACAAAAAGCAGCCGAAGGCACACCATTATTGGGCATTTGTTTGGGAATGCAATTGCTTGCCAACGGCAGTGAAGAAGGCGTCTTGCCTGGCCTTGGTATTATCCCCGGCCAAGTTAAAAAGTTTGAAGTAACCGCTCCTTTAAAAGTGCCACACATGGGGTGGAATGTAGTTGAATACAACAAACAATGTGGCTTATACCAAGGATTTGATGCCTTTGAAGAAACTCGCTTTTATTTTGTACACTCCTACCATTACGTGTGCAACCAGCCAGAACAAGTTGCAGGAACAACCATTTATCAAACACCCTTTACCTCATCTGTATTTCACAAAAATGTTTATGGGGCACAATTTCATCCTGAAAAAAGCCATAAGTATGGCATGCTGTTGCTTAAAAATTTTATTGAACAATTGTAATGCTTAGAACAAGAATAATTCCCGTTTTATTATTGCGCAATAAGGGCCTCGTTAAAACTGTAAAGTTTAAGGAAGGCAAATACATTGGCGACCCTATTAATGCGGTTAAAATATTTAACGACAAGGAAGTGGACGAATTGGTGCTGCTTGATATAGATGCCAGCAAAGAAAACCGCAAGCCAGACTTTGAAGCCATTAAGGACATTGCCTCTGAAGCCTTTATGCCGCTGGCTTATGGCGGTGGTATCAATGAGTTGGACGATATTAAAAAACTCTTTGCCATAGGCGTTGAAAAAGTAATCATCAACTCAGCCGCATTACAAAACTTAAACTTAATTACACAGGCTGCAGAAATTTTTGGCGACCAAAGTATTGTGGTATGTATTGATGTTACAAAAAACTTTTGGGGCAAATACCAAATCCATGCACACGCCAATAAAAAACACCAATATCAGGATGTGGTAGAATATGCACAACTGGCAGAGCAAGCAGGGGCAGGAGAAATTATTTTAAACCATGTTGATTTAGACGGAACAATGACTGGGTATGATTTGAAACTGATAGAAAAAGTTTCACAAAGCATTAAAGTTCCTTTAGTGGCCTGCGGTGGTGCTGGCGATATTCAAGATTTAAAAAAAGGATTTGATGCAGGTGCCTCAGCACTGGCGGCAGGAAGTCTTTTCGTGTATCACGGTCCACATAAAGCAGTGCTTATTAATTTCCCAACACAACAACAACTTAAACAACTATTTAGTTAACAAATAACGATTATGTTAGAAAGACCTTATCAGATTTGCAGCAAAACCGTTATGGATACCATAGGCGATCCCAACATTACCTTTGACGAAAATGGCGTATGCAACTATTACCATGAATATAAAGCAAAACTTGCCGTTAGAGTTCCCTCTCCCGAAGAAGGAAAAAAGCAACTTGAAGCAACCATTGAAAAAATAAAACAAGATGGCAAAGGCAAAAAATACGATTGTTTAATTGGTGTAAGCGGTGGCGTAGACAGTACCTATGTTGCTTATCTGGTAAAACAACTTGGATTACGTCCATTAGCCGTGCATCTTGACAATGGCTGGGACTCAGAACTTGCGGTGAAAAATATTGAAAACATCCTCAATAAACTCGGAATAGATTTATTTACCGAAGTATTGGATTGGAATGAATTCCGTGATTTGCAACTTTCCTTCCTCAAAGCCTCAACACCCGATGGTGAAATACCCACTGACCATGCTATTGTAACTGTGATGTACACCATTGCTGCTAAATATGGGATTAAATACATCATCAGTGGGCAAAACTTCCGCAACGAGGGTATGCTCCCTCCTTCGTGGGCAAGAGGTTACCTGGATTGGAAGTACATTCGCTCAGTACAAAAAATATTTGGCACACAAAAGCTCAAAACCTTTCCTCACCTCACTGTGCCACAATTTATTTACTACAATACCATTAAGGGAATTAAAAACATCTCCATCCTTAATTATATTGAGTTTAATAAAGCAGAAGCCATGAAAATTATACAAGATGAATTGGGCTGGCAGTATTACGGAGGCAAACACTATGAATCTATTTACACCAGGTTTTATCAGGCGTATATTTTACCAAAAAAGTTTAACATTGATAAACGCAAAGCTCATTTAACCTGCCTAATCATTTCAACAGGAGAAGTAACACGAGAAAGTGCTTTAGAGGCTTTAAAAGCACCTACGGCTGACCCTAAACTCATGGAAGATGACAAAGAGTACGTGATTAAAAAACTGGGAATAACCCCACAGGATTTTGATAATATCATGAACGCGCCTATTAAATCCATTGAAGATTACCCCAATATCCATTACCTGGAAAAAGGCTTTAGAAAAATGTTGTTGCGTTTACGAAGAATGAAATTGATGCCAAACTAATCCATGAAAATTTTAACCATCGTTGGCGCAAGGCCACAATTTGTAAAAGCCGCAGCCCTGTCGCGCGAGATAAAAAAACATCCACAACTCCAAGAAATTATTGTGCATACAGGGCAACACTTTGATGCCAATATGAGCGATGTATTTTTTGAAGAAATGGACATTCCAAAACCTCATTACAATTTAAACATCAATGGACTTTCGCATGGCGCCATGACTGGGCAAATGTTGGAAGAATTGGAAAAAGTAATGATAGCCGAAAAGCCTGATGTGGTATTGGTATATGGCGATACCAACTCTACCATTGCTGGAGCATTGGCGGCTAAAAAACTACACATTAAAGTAGCCCATGTAGAAGCAGGGTTGCGCAGCTTTAATATGCAAATGCCTGAAGAAATAAATCGCATATTAACAGATCGAATAAGCGACTGGTTACTTTGCCCTACTGATGCCGCATTACTCAATTTAAAAAATGAAGGTTACGATAACATCAACACCAAAGTAATTAAAACAGGCGATGTAATGGAAGATGCGGCCCTGTTTTATGCAGAGCAAGCCGCCACAAAATCAACCATATTACAAACCCTAGGCTTAACAAATAAACCATTTATACTGGCCACCATTCATCGTGCTGAAAATACGGATAGCCCGGAAAACCTTGGCAATATCATAGCCGCTTTTAATGAGCTCAGCAAAACGCACCAAGTGATATTGCCATTGCATCCACGCACAAAAAAAATCATTGAACAACAACAACTGCAAACCCATTTTACCTGCATAGAGCCGATTGGCTATTTTGATATGATTGCCTTATTGCAAAACTGTGCCTTGGTAATTACAGATAGCGGAGGCTTGCAAAAAGAAGCCTTCTTCTTCCGCAAGTTTTGCATCACCACCAGAGAACAAACCGAGTGGGTTGAATTGGTTGAAAATGGCTATAATGCCGTTGTAGGAACTAATCGGCAAAACATCATTCAACAAGCAAATGCCTTTATAAAGCAACCTTATCCTCAGGTAAAAAATTTATACGGCAATGGCAATGCATGCGCTAACATTTGTACAGCACTGTTGGCACAATAAACACAATTACCTTGGTTCTGTTTTCCTAACATGAAAATACTTTTATTAACACAATATTTCCCACCAGAAACCGGAGCGCCTCAAAACAGGTTGCACTCCTTAGCCACCAACCTTACACAACTGGGTGCAGAGGTAACTGTACTAACAGCTATGCCCAACTATCCTAAAATGGAAATAGCTGAGGCATACAAAGGGAAATGGTATCTGAAAGAAACAGATGGTAACCTAACCATCCACCGCAGTTGGATTTTTGTAAAAAAAAGTAAAGCGGTATCAGCCCGTTTGCTCAACTATTTCTCGTTTGTTTTTTCGGCATTGTATGTTGGCTTATTTAAAATAAGTAAACACTATGTCATTATTTGTGAATCGCCTCCACTTTTTTTAGGTATCACAGCCATGTTACTAAAGTGGGTAAAAGGATCTAAACTGGTTTTTAATGTATCGGACTTATGGCCTGAAAGCGCAGAGAAACTGAACATTGTTACCAACAAGATAATGCTTGGACTATCTTACCAATTAGAAGCACGCATTTATAAAACAGCCCATTTGGTAAGCGGCCAAACACAAGGAATTGTGCATAGCGTAAAATCACGATTTCCGCAAGTAAAAACATTTTGGTTTAGAAACGGCATTGACTTAACTGTTTTTAACATCCATGCCACAGGCAGCGAAATGCGAACCAACTTAAAAGCCACATCAAACGAATTTATCTTGATGTATGCTGGAGTAATTGGTCACGCACAAGGATTAGATGTGATTGTAAAAGCCGCGAACCTATTAAAACACAATAAAAACATTCGTTTTGTGTTAGCTGGCGATGGCCCTGAAAAACCCGAACTCCAAGCCTTAATAGAAAAGTTGCAGCTCACCAATATTGAGTTTCTTCCAAACCTTTCAAGGGATAAAATGCCCGCATTGATTGCAGCTTGCAATGCCTACATTGTACCCTTAAAGAAAAATGATTTGTTCCTTGGCGCCATTCCCTCAAAACTGTTTGAACCACTTGCAATGGCTAAACCTATTTTATTAGGTGTTGATGGAGAAGCCAAAAATTTATTTATAGAAAAAGTGGCCTGCGGTTTGCATTTTGAACCAGAAAATGAACATGCGCTGGCCGAGGCTATTAGTCAATTGTATAACTCCCCAACATTAACAGAAAAACTGGGTAAACAAGGACAAGAATATGTACTAGAAAAGTTTGAGCGTTCGCAGATTGCCCAGGAATTTTTCGCCCAACTTAATCAGTTGTAATCATCCAAATGTTGGACAATCATTCTTCACTTGTTTCTGTTATTGTGGTTTGCAAAAATGAATCAACTTACATTGCAGACTGCGTTGAGGCCATTCTCAATCAACAACTCAACAACTCTGCATTAGAAGTTATAGTGGTGGATGGAAAAAGTGATGACGGTAGTATGCAAATCTTAACGCAGAAATACGCATCGCAAATTACCATACTAAACAATGAAAATGGGTACACCCCACATGGCATTAACATGGGCATTCAAGCAGCAAAAGGCAACTACATTGCCATTGTTGGTGCCAGAAGTATTCTTTCTTCGGAATATTTAGCACATTGCATACAGCACTTAAACAACCACAAAAAAACTTGGTGTGTTGGAGGCAAAATTATTCAGGCAGGCTCCGATAATGTTTCTAATAGCATTGCCATTGCCATGAGTTCAGCAGCGGGTGTAGGTTTATTTAATTTCAGAACCATCCATAAAAGCCGCAAAGTCGATACGGTAAGTTGCCCGGTAATGCCCAAACATGTAATACAATCCATTGGCTTGTTTGATGAATCATTTATCCGAAACCAAGACGATGATTACAGCTTTAGAATAATAAAAGCAGGAGGCGAAATATTTCAACTGTCCAACATTCACTCCACCTACTTTGTCCGCCAGCAATTTTCTCAACTATACAAGCAATATTTTCAATATGGATTCTGGAAAATCCTATTGAATAAAAAGCATAGAACCGTTACATCCTTGCGGCAACTTTTCCCTGCAATGTTTATATTAAGTGGCCTGGTAACTTTTTTATTCATTTCCCTAAACATTGCAATTGTTGAATTTTTTTTATACTTGTTAATCATAAGTTTAACCGCATTGTACAACCTAAGAAAAAAGCCTGGTTCATTTCTACTCATTATAAAGAGTATTATAACCATTCACATGGCTTATGGCTTAGGTTATTGGTATGGCATTTGGGAAATATTGGTAAAAAACAATGTACCTCAAAAATTAAAAACATTATCCAGATAACCTGAATGGAATACAATATTAAAGACGCCCAAATAAACGACTTAGGTAAAATTGCTACATGCCATATTGCTGCATTTCCCGACTCATTAACAAGCAAATTAGGGGTCGAGTTTATCAGCAATATGTTTAAATGGTACTTAAGTGGTAGCAATAAATTTTTGTTTTGGATTGAAGAAAACAACCAATGTATTGGCTATTGTGGGGGCTATGTAATGGATGGCTCAGATGCTTATGGAGCAAGTTCAGGAATGACACAATTTGGATTTAACAGCGCCATTAAGGCCATGCTGTTGCGCCCGTGGTTGTTTTTCCACCCTGAAGTCATTTCGAAGTATAAGTTTATCTGGACCAACCTGAAAAGGCGTGTAAAAAAAACACTTGGCGCAAAGCCTGACAAGCCAGTAGTGCTTAAAGTCCAAACCCTAAATACCGCTAATGAGTTACAAGCTGGTTTGGTTATTATTGGCGTATCACCTCAACTGCATAAAAAAGGCATAGGCAGTTTGTTGCAAATTGAATTTGAAAAACGCGCCACACTACAAAAAGCAACCCTCTTATCCCTTTCAGTAAGGCGACTGAATGAAAAAGCCATCTCTTCTTATAAAAGAAACGGGTGGGAAATACAGGCAGATGAAGGCCCTTCTTTTTTAATGACCAAAAAACTGACAACTAACCATTAATAATATACCATATGGTTTATGTAACCCACGATATTGATTGGATCTCCCCCTTGCATCCATTTTCTGTTGCCAAGGCTTTTACACATGGCAATAAATGGCTTAGCCTCAATAAAATTATCCAGCCAGGCATTTTTATCAAGCATATTCATAAACTGATGGAGTTTAACCAAGCCGAGCACATCAATGCAATTTGGCTAATTGGCGCACCCATGCAAAATTCTTATCAAAAAATGGGGCTGAGGTACACTTTTGATTGCAGGTCATATAAAAATCTTGTAAAAACACTGGTTAATGAGCGGGTTAAAATCGGGTTACATAGTGTACAATCGGAAGACATTTCCAAACAATTCCAAGCATTGCAATCTTTGGTCCCTTCCCCCATCAAATTTCACAGAAGCCATTACCTTAAGTTTGACTCCAATAAACTTTTTCCCCGCCTACAACAACACCACATCGCAACAGATTTCAGTCTTGGCCAAGCCAGACAAATTAATCTCCCAGAACAACCGCCCATCTCTTATGGTGTAAATTGTGTTCCTACCATCCTTTTTGACAATCTTTTCTTCTTTCAAAAACCAGATGAAGCTTTTAAACAATTTGAAGCTACGCTTCAACTGGCTCAATCAAAACAACAAGATGTAGCCATCCTGTTTCATCCTGAGAACCTTGCGATAAATCCTAGATTATGGGATTATTATAAAGATGTTCTTCGCATTGCTGGCTTAATCAGCTAGGCCCTCTTTAAAACTTTTCCACTTTTAGTTTACACTGTTTAATTTAATTTTCAGTAACCTCTAGCCCAATAAGCCCTGCTTATAACCACTAGCAGCCATTTACCTCATTTATAGCAGCTTTATCAACCGTATTGCTCTTTTTAACCCACACCATTACCCGATTTGGCTGTTCCTTATAAACAGTGCTTGTTTGAAACATTGCTTTTATAACCTAAACTTGCATGTTCATTAAAAACCGTGCAGCATATGTTACCCTTTTCACCTCCACACATTGACCAATTAATTATTGACGAAGTAATTGATACACTGAAAAGTGGGTGGATAACAACTGGCCCTAAAACCAAACGTTTTGAAAAAGAAATTACGGCCTATTGCGGAAACCAATCAACACTTTGTTTAAACTCCGCCACAGCAGGACTTGAGATTATGCTCAGGTGGTTTGGCGTTGGCCCAGGTGATGAAGTAATTTTACCTGCTTACACCTATAGCGCAACAGCCAATGTGGTGATGCATTGTGGTGCAAAACCTGTTTTTGTTGATGTTAAGCCTGACTTTAATATTAACCCTGATGAGGTAAAAAAGGCCATAACGCCACACACAAAAGTAATTATGCCTGTTGATTTTGCAGGCTATCCATGCGATTATGAGGCACTAAATGCGCTGGTTAGATTGCCAAAGATAAAAGCCATGTTTAACGCAAAAACATTGGAACAACAACAACTTGGCCGTATCATGATACTCAGCGATGCAGCGCATAGCTTTGGGGCTTGGTACCAAGGCAAAAGAGCAGGCAGTTTAACGGATGTGTCGGTATTTAGCTTCCATGCCGTTAAAAACCTTACCACAGCCGAAGGTGGAGCCATAGCGCTTAATCTACCTGAGCCTTTTAACAACGAAGAAATTTACAAATACCTTTGCATTAAAACCCTACATGGGCAAAATAAGGATGCATTGGCAAAAACCATTCCTGGCAACTGGAGATACGATATTATTGAGCCTGGCTATAAAATGAACATGACCGATATTATGGCCAGCATTGGGTTAGTGGAATTAAGTAGGTATGATCAGGAAACGCTGCCACTTCGCAAAAAAATCTATGATGCATACACCGCTGCATTAAGCAAACAACCTTGGGCTATTATTCCTGAATATGAAAATACGCAAAAAGTAACTTCATATCACTTGTATGCGTTGCGCATTAAAGGGGCTTCTGAGGCGCAACGTGATGCCATTATTGCCAAAATATTTGAAAAACAAGTGAGTGTGAATGTGCATTTTATACCTGTGCCTATGATGAGTTTTTACGTAAGTCAAGGGTATGATATTCAAAACTACCCAAATACATTGGCCCAGTATCAAAACGAAATTTCACTTCCGGTATGGATTGATATGACAGCAGAACAAATTAATATGGTGATAGAGGCTGTTCAATCTTCCGTTCGTGAAGTCATAAGTTAGTTTGGTGAAATCATACACCCAATGCCTGTTTAATTTATCATTTTCGTATAGTATAGTAAAATGCTCAAAAGATTGTTTGATTTGACCTGCAGTGCAATTGGTATTGTAATATTGAGCCCCATATTTTTGGTGTTATGGATACTCATAAAAACAGAAAGTAAAGGCCCTGCAATATTTAAACAAACAAGGGTTGGCAAAAATAATGTGGATTTTAAACTGTATAAATTCAGAAGCATGTTTATAAATGCCGAAAGTAAAGGCCAACTTACCGTTGGAATGCGAGACCCGCGAATTACAAAGGTGGGCTACTACTTGCGTAAGTTTAAGCTGGATGAATTGCCACAACTGTTTAATGTATTTGAAGGATCAATGAGTTTAGTGGGCCCAAGACCAGAAGTTAGAAAATATGTAGATTATTACAATGCTGAACAATTAAACGTGCTTCAGGTGCGGCCAGGCATAACAGATTATGCCTCTATTCAGTTCATTCATGAAAATGAATTATTAGCCAAAGCCGAAAACCCAGAACAGTATTATATTCAACATATTATGCCTGAAAAACTACGCATTAACTTGGAATATGTGGCAAAGCCTACACTAACCAATGATATAAAACTCATTTTCAAAACATTAATAAAGATTATATATTAAAAAAACTTAGTTAACTTTTTATTAAAACCTCAATATATTTGCACTTAATAACCGCTTTAACACAAACATGAGCCTATTACGAAAAATATTTCCTGCTACCAACAGCATCCCGCGATGGGTGATATTTTTTATTGATGTGTTGATTTGTGGATTCTCCTACCTGTTTGCATACCTACTGCGCTTTAACTTTTTTATTGACGAAACATTTGTTTGGCATTACCTCACTCCTTTGCCGCTTGTTTTAGCCGTACGTGCCCTTTTTATGATTTACTTTAGGGTGTATGCTGGTATTATCAGGCACTCAAGTGTACAAGATGCCTTGAGGGTTTTTTATACCATTTCTCTAAGTACAATTCTTTTAATCATTATTAACCTTACTTACCTTAAAATAAATAACGAAAGGGCATTTATCCCAATATCCATCATTATTATTGATTACTTAGGCAGCGTGCTATTGATGAGCATGTTCAGGCTTGGGGTAAAAGTAGCTTACATGCGTGTTACCAAGCCCGATGAATCTAACCAAAAAAATATTGCCATTTTCGGGGCTGGTGAAGCTGGGGTTATTGCCAAACGTAAAATTGAGCAGCATGCCAATGGAGAACTTAAAATTATTGCATTTTTTGATGATAACCCTAAGCGCAGCAACAACTACATTGATGGCATTACTGTTTTTAATCCCCAAAAAGACTTTGATAGCGTAATTAACAAATACAAAATTCAGGAAATCATTATCAGCGATTATAATATTACCCTTAGCCGCAAACAAGAGCTTATTGAAAGCTGTTTGGCCTATAATATTAAAGTGCGTAACGTACCCCCTATTGAAAAGTGGATTAATGGGGAGTTGAGTTATGGGCAGATTAAAAACGTGCGCATTGAGGACTTGATTGAGCGAGATACCATTGTTTTAGACAAAGGAGCCATTGCAGCTCAAGTGAAAGATAAAGTGGTGATGGTTACTGGTGCCGCTGGAAGTATTGGAAGCGAAATTGTACGACAATTGCTAAAATTTGGCCCGAAACAATTGCTGTTGGTTGATAAAAGTGAGGTCCGGTTGTATGAATTAAACAATGAATTACATGACTTACTAAACCCCAAATTTGCCAAACAAGTTAAAATTGTCCTTGCTGATATTTGCTCTAAAGAACGCATGGAACACATATTCAGCACCTATCGTCCGGAAATTATTTACCATGCTGCTGCTTATAAGCATGTGCCTTTAATGGAGGAAAACGCCTGCGAAGCCGTTCGCGTTAATGTAGGCGGAACCAAAATCATTGCAGATTTATCAGTGAAACATGAAGTGGAAAAATTTGTGATGGTTTCTACAGACAAAGCAGTGAACCCAACCAATGTAATGGGTGCATCAAAACGTATTGCTGAAATTTACGTGCAATCCCTCAGCAACTTTTTAGATGAAACCAACTCTTCAAAAACCCGCTTTATCACCACCCGCTTCGGTAATGTATTAGGAAGCAGTGGTTCTGTTATCCCGAAATTCAGAAAACAAATTGAAGACGGTGGGCCCATAACCGTTACGCATCCTGATATTACCCGATTCTTTATGACCATACCAGAAGCATGCCAGCTGGTATTGGAAGCCGGAAATATGGGCAGAGGTGGCGAGATTTATATTTTTGATATGGGCAAATCAGTTAAAATTATTGATTTGGCAAAAAAAATGATTAAACTTTCTGGCTTAACCTTAGGCCAGGATATTCAAATTGTATTCACGGGAATGCGCCCCGGTGAGAAAATTAAAGAGGAACTGTTGGCCGACACAGAAAACACATTGGCAACATACCACCCTAAAATTATGATTGCCCAAGTGCGTACTTATGATTTCTTGCAGGTTGCCGCTCAAATTGATGAGTTGATAGATAGTTATGCTTCACAAAAAGACCAGGAAATGGTGCAGCGCATGAAAATATTGGTTCCTGAGTTCATTAGCCAAAATTCCAAATACGAATCGCTGGATTATGATAATGCTCATCTTCGTTCCATAAAAAAATAACCAACCCCTATTGAACTATACAAAAGCCCTTGATTTTTAAGGGCTTTTTTGTTGTTTAAAAGGAGATACCTACACGTTATCCACTCTTTAGAAAAACTCTAAATAAGTTTTTTTTTGAAAGCCCGATATTTTTACAAGATTGTGAATATATTTGCGCCCACAACTAGGACTATGAGGTGCAAGAGTACTGAATTTACTAGTTATTTAAACCTTGTACAATCAGATTGTTACGATGAGATTTTTAAGAATTACTTCCTTATTTGCACTCCTCGCTTTGAGCGTCTCAGCAAGTTTTGCTGATGTTGCCGAGGGTGAAAAACTATTTAATGCCAATTGTACTTCATGCCATGCGCTGAATGAAAAAGTAGTTGGCCCTGCCTTAAAAGGTGTTAATGATAAATATGATGAAGCCTGGCTCATCAAATGGATCAAAAACTCACAGGCTATGGTTAAAAGCGGAGACGCTAAAGCCGTTAAGGTGTACAATGAGAACAACCAATCGGTGATGACCTCATTTGAAAACCTGAGCGATGCGCAGATTAAGTCAATCTTGGCTTACATCAAAACGCCTCCTGCTGCTGCTCCAACCTCTGGAACTCCCACAGGCACTGACACAGCAACAACTACACCAGCCGAAAACAGTTTCTACAACAACACCACCTTGATAGCATTAAGCATCATGGCGTTGATATTGTTTATCATCGTGTTTGTGTTGTACCGCATTAAAAACACGGTTCAAGGCATTTATTACCAAAAATTCCCTGAGGTTGCCGCTTTAGAAGCTGAACCAATAGTGGATGTAAGAACCACCTGGAAATACAAACTATTTACCAAACACCCAGTTGTAGGTACCATTGTGGTGGTATTATTATTTACTGTAGTGTTAGGTATATATGGTTTTGATTATGGCAATAAAAAAGTTGGGGTACAAAAAGGATATGCTCCAGTACAACCCATCAACTACAGCCATGAGTTGCATGCGGGAAAATACAAAATTAACTGTTTGTATTGCCATAGCGGTGCTGATAAGAGCAAACAAGCCACCATTCCTTCAGCCAGTACTTGTATGAACTGCCATGCACATGTTACCGCAAGTGCCAAATATGATGGTGCTGTTTCTCCTGAAATTGCTAAAATTTACGATGCAGTGGGCTGGGATGCTGATAAAAAAGCATACGACCCTAATAAGCAACAAAAACCAATCAAATGGGTTCGCATACATAACTTACCTGATTTGGCTTACTTCAACCACGCCCAACACGTAAAAGCAGGCAAAGTAGAGTGTCAAAGTTGCCATGGGCCAATTGAAACCATGAAAGTGGTTTACCAACAAAGTTCATTGCAAATGGGCTGGTGTATCAATTGCCACCGCGAAGCCAAAGTTGATGTTGAAAACAACGACTACTACGAAAAATTGCATGCTGATTTAAAAGCTCAAGGTAAATCATACGCCACTGTAAGCAGTGTTGGTGGTTTAGAGTGCGGTAAGTGCCATTATTAACATTGAGAATTACCCAAACAGTAATCACTCTATTAATTAACGAAGAAAAAAATCATCAATGGAAAATAAAAATACATACTGGAAAGGTTTAGAGGAATTAAACAACGACCCTAATTTCCTGCGCAATAAACGTAATGAGTTTGCCGAAGGTATTCCGTTAGAAGAAGTACTTACCGAACAAGACGGAGAGTTAACTTCAAACAGACGCGATTTTTTAAAATACTTTGGTTTTGGAATTTCAGCAGTTGCTTTAGCTGCTTGTAATAAAACTCCAGTAAAAAACGCTATTCCGTATATTGTAAAACCTGAAAATATTACTCCAGGTGTTCCAAACTGGTATGCATCAACCAACCCAACAACGGGTGTTAGTGTATTGGTTAAAACCCGTGAAGGTCGCCCTGTTAAAATAGAAGGAAATCCAGAATCTCCTATATTCAAAGGTGGTGTAAACGCAGCAGACCATGCAAGCATCCTTGAGTTGTATGACAACGAGCGTTTACAAGGCCCGAAAGCCGAAGGCAGTGATGTAGATTGGAATACCCTAGATGGTAAAATCACCAAAGGTCTTGCTGCTGCTAAAAGCATCCGCATCATTTCTGGTGCCTTAAACAGTGTTTCTACGAAAAAAGCCATTGGTGAATTCACCGCCAAATACCCACAAACCAAACATGTGGTTTATGAGCCAGTTTCTTACAGTGCTATACTTGAAGCAAACGCACAATCATTTGGCAAAGGAGTTATTCCAGGTTACCAATTTGATAAAGCGAATGTAATTGTAAGTTTCGGTGCTGACTTTCTAGGAACTTGGATATCACCGGTTGAATATACCAAACAATGGGTTAAAAACCGCAAAGTAGGATCAACAAACAACGGTGCCAAAACCATGAGCCGCCATTTCCAGTTTGAGTCTAACTTATCTGTAACAGGTTCAAATGCTGATGTGCGTATTCCTCTTAAGCCAAGCGCTGAAGGTGTTGCATTAATCAGCTTATACAACAAAGTAGCTGCCTTAGCTGGTGCTGCCAAATTAACCTCACCTGGTGATGTTGAGTTTGCAGTAAATATGATTGAAGTAGCTGCAAAAGAGCTATGGGCCAGCCGCGGTAAATCATTGGTGGTTTGCGGCAGCAACAACATCGCACACCAACTTATTGTAAATGCACTAAACAGCGTATTGGGCAATATTGGAACTACTGTTGATTTGGACAATTACAGCAACCAAAAAGGTGGAGACGATGCTGCATTTGAAAACTTTGTAACCGAGTTAAACAGCGGTGCAGTTGATGCAGTAATCTTCTTTAACAGCAACCCTGTTTACAACTATTACAATCCAGCTAAATTAGAAGGAGCTATTAAGAAAGCGGCTTTAACCATCAGCACCAACAGCGTTGCCGATGAAACCACTTCTTTATGTAAATTTCATGCCCCTGATAATCACTTCTTAGAATCGTGGGGTGATGTGGAAGCACGTGTAGGCCATGTTGGCTTAATGCAACCAACCATTTCTCCAGTATTCAATACCCGTCAGGCTTCTGAAAGTTTCTTACGTTGGGCTGGTAACAATACTGATTATTATACTTACGTAAAAAACAACTGGACCGCTACATTAGGTGGAGAATCTGGCTGGAACAAAGCTTTGCATGATGGAGTTATTTCAACCATGAAAACTCCTGTTGCCTATAGCACCAGCGTGTTGCCTCAAGATGCTGTAAATGCTGCATATCAGGCTTACAGCAGCAATAAAGATAAAGTAGAATTAAATCTATACACCAAAGTTGGTGCTGGTGACGGACGTTATGCAAACAATCCTTGGTTGCAAGAATTGCCTGATCCTATCAGTAAAGTTTGCTGGGACAATTACGCTGCCATAGGTAAAGTAACTGCCGATAAGTTAAACTTAAAAGATGGAGATGTGATTACCGTTAAAACCAAAGGAGGAACAGTAGAAGGTATTCCTGTTTTGGTTCAACCGGGCCAAGCACGTGATACCATTTCTATTGCTTTAGGTTATGGCCGTACCGCAGGTGGACGCGTTGCCAAATACGTTGGTAAAAATGCCTATCCATTGGTAACCTTTAACGGAAAAACCTACAACTATACTGCTACAGATGTAAGTGTTGAAAAAACTGGTGACGATTACGAATTGCCACAAACACAAACACACCATACCATTGAAGGACGTGATTTGATTCGCGAAGCTTCATTACAAGAGTTTGTAAAAGACCCTAAAGCTGGTAACCACAAACATGCCCATATTATTACACTATGGGAAGAGCATGAAATGAAAGGACACCGTTGGGCTATGGCTGTTGACTTAAACTCATGCACAGGATGCGGAAGTTGCGTAGTAAGCTGTAATGCAGAAAACAATGTTCCAGTTGTTGGCCGTGCAGAGGTGTTAAAAAGCCGTGAAATGCACTGGATGCGTATTGACCGCTACTACAGTTTTAAAGACAAAAACGGAAAAGTTACTACCAAAGAAAAAGAATACGATAAAGCAGAAACAGGAGCCGATTTTGAAAACGTTCGTGTAGTGTTCCAACCGTTAATGTGCCAACATTGCGGCCACGCTCCTTGCGAAACCGTTTGCCCAGTATTGGCTACGGTACATAGCAGCGAAGGTTTAAACCAAATGGCTTACAATCGTTGTGTAGGAACCCGCTATTGCGCTAACAACTGCCCTTATAAAGTAAGGCGTTTCAACTGGTTTAAATACCGCGAAAACGATAAGTTTGATTTCTACATGAACAACGACCTTGGACGTATGGTTATCAACCCTGACGTTACCGTTCGTTCACGTGGTGTTATGGAAAAATGCTCGTTCTGTATTCAACGTATTCAAGCTGGAAAACTTACTGCTAAACTTGAAAACCGCAAAGTAAAAGATGGTGACGTTAAAACAGCTTGCCAACAAAGTTGCCCAGCTGACGCCATCATTTTTGGTGATGTAAACGACAAAAACAGCGAAATAGCAAAACTATTTAACAATGAGCGCAGCTATGTAATGCTTGAGGAATACAATGTTCAACCATCAGTTTCTTACATGACTAAAATACGTAATGTAGATGAAGCATTGGCTGGACATACTGAACACGCAACTAGCGGAGATCATGCCGCAGCAAAACAAGACAGCGCGCATGCTAACGCTCATGCACATTAATTCAAATAACAGGTCATTATAAAACATAACACATGTCATACGAATCACCAATTAGAGAAACATTAGTAACAGGTGGAAAAACCTATGCAGATGTTACGCGAGATATTCTGCGTCCGATGGAAAACAAAGCATCCAAATCATGGTGGATTGGATTTATTATTTCAGCTATTGTTTTAGCCATCTGGATTAGCGCAACAACATGGACCATGCTGGAAGGTATTGGCGCATGGGGTTTAAATAAAACAGTAGGTTGGGCTTTTGACATCACCAACTTCGTATTTTGGGTAGGTATTGGTCACGCTGGTACACTTATCTCTGCAGTATTGTTATTATTCCGCCAAAAATGGCGTATGTCTATTAACCGTTCAGCAGAAGCCATGACCATCTTTGCCGTAATCTGCGCTGCCTCATTTATCGTTTCACACATGGGTCGTCCTTGGGTTGCCTACTGGCCAATTCCACTACCAAATGCTTTTGGTACACTATGGGTGAACTTTAACTCACCATTGGTTTGGGACGTATTTGCAATTTCAACTTACTTCTCCGTTTCGTTGGTGTTCTGGTACATCGGTTTAATACCTGATATTGCCACCACACGCGATCGTGCAACAGGCTTACGCAGATTCATTTACAACTTCTTTTCTATGGGTTGGACAGGATCTACACGCACTTGGCACCGTTACGAAATGATTTCGTTAATCCTTGCAGGTATTTCTACTCCGCTTGTATTATCGGTTCACTCTATTGTATCTATGGACTTTGCTACATCTTTGGTTCCAGGTTGGCACACCACCATCTTCCCTCCTTACTTTGTGGCAGGTGCAATTTTCTCAGGATTTGGCATGGTGTTAACACTACTGGTTGTGGGCCGTGTGGTATTGAAACAAGAAGATTACATTACCATGGGCCACTTAGATGCGATGTGCCGTGTGGTGATGTTAACAGGAACCATGGTAGGTTTAGCATACATTACTGAGTTTTTCGTAGCCGCTTATTCTGGCGTAGAATACGAACAATATGCTTTTATTAACCGTGCAACTGGACCATACTGGTGGAGTTACTGGATTATGATGACTTGTAACTTAATTGCTCCTCAGGTATTTTGGACCAAATGGGCACGTTCTACACCTTGGTTTATTTTTGTAATGTCAATTATTGTTAATATAGGCATGTGGTTTGAGCGCTTTGTAATTATCGTTACTTCATTGCACAGGGATTTCCTTCCTTCAAGTTGGACCATGTACACCCCAACCTATATTGAGTTTGCCATTTTGTTTGGCTCATTTGGGTTGTTCTTCACCTTATACTTCTTATTCTGCCGTTACTTACCTACCATTAACATGGCCGAAATAAAATCTATTATACCAACACATACGCATGACAACCACAATGGTGCAACTGCTCATGCTCATGTAGAAACAGGAGATACAGTACATGGAAAATAATAAAATGCTTTTAGGGGTTTATGATAATCCCGATTTGGTATTGGATGCCACAAAATTACTTAGAGAACAAGGCTATGATGTGCATGATGTATATAGCCCGTTTGCTATACATAATCTTGACCGTGTAATGGGCGTAAAGCGTACCCGCTTATCCATAGCAGCCTTTGTGTTTGCCATGTGCGGTGTAACCAGTGCTTTAAGCTTAATGATTTACGCTGGTTATTTTGACTGGCAGATTAATATTGGTGGAAAACCATTTTTCCATGTGCCTACTTATATCCCCATTACTTTTGAATTGGGTATCTTATTTACGGCTTTTGGTATGGTGGGATGCTTTTTTATCGTAAACAGAATGTTCTGGGGTAAAAACACCGATGTTATTGACCTGAGAGTTACTGATGACCGTTTTGTAATCGCAGTAAACATACACGAGGGTAAAACCGATGTTAGCTCCCTTTCAAACTTGTTTGTAAGTGGTGGCGCATTAGAAGTTAGAGAAAGGATTAAAGAAATATGAGAAAATCATTATACACGCTACTCGCAATTGCCGTTAGCACAACTTTAATTGTTGGCTGCAGCGCAGGTGGAGACAATCCAGGTAGTGAATACGCACCAAACATGTATGTGTCATTTGCCTACGAGCCAATGTCACAGTTGGCAACTGAAGATGCCAATAACACTAACGGAAATAACCCTATTAACAAATATGGTTTAAATATGCGTGAACCTGTTAAAGGTACCATTGCAAGAGGTCAATTGGATTATGCTACGTACAACATGCCTAAAAGCAATGAAAACTACGAGGCAAGTTCAGCATGGAAAAACCCATTACCTGCAAATACCTATAACTTAACAGAAGGTAAACGCTTATTCAATATCAACTGTACTCCTTGCCATGGCGAAGACGGATTAGGTAAAGGTACTATTGTTGCTGATGGCAAATACCCTCAGGTACCTTCTTATGCTGATCGCCTTCCAACCATTAACCAAGGAAAAGCATTTTACAGCATTACTCATGGTAAAAACTTAATGGGTGCTTATGGTTCGGTATTAACTCCAAACCAACGCTGGCAAGTGATTCATTACATTTACAATTTAAGTGGAGGAACAGCCGCTGCTGCTCCAGCTCCAACAACCAATAACTAATTTAAAATACTCTACACAAAATGGGACATACTACTGCCATTCAACTAAGAGAAGAAAAATTTGTATTTACTGATAAAGCAAAGCGCTTTACGTTTATACTCATGGGCCTTGGATTGTTATTAGCGGCCATTGGCTACTTTACCTACCACCCAAGCATAGAAGGATTTACTGATGAGCAAAATCACCACCTGCCTGCAAAAAGGTTACTTGGAAGTATTTTGTTTAATGGTTATTTCTTTTTTATCATTTCAACCTGTGCTATCGTATTTATCGCTATTAGCCAGTTGGCCAATGCAGGATGGTATGTAGCCATACGCAGAATACCAGAAGCCATGAGCGAATTTATGGGTATTGGTGCATTGGTTGTTTTTGTCATTGCTATTATCAGTTTATTGGTGATGCATGGTGGTATTTACCATTGGGCACATGATGGGGTAATGGAACAAGACCCATTATTAGCAAAGAAAACATGGTACCTAAACAAGCCGTTTTTCTTAATCCGTATTGTTGCATTTACCAGTTTCTGGGTGTGGGCTGCAAGCATGATTAGAAAATACTCTCGTCAAGAAGACCAATTATCAACAGGATTAACCGACACCACCTTCTTTGATAAATCATACAAATTATCAGCAGCGTTCTTGGTAATATTTGGCTTTACCTTTAGCATGTTTGCATGGGATATTACCATGAGTGTAGATGCACACTGGTACTCTACCATCTTTACCATATACAATTTTGCTACTGGTTGGGTGAGTGCGTTAACAACGATGTACTTATTTACTTGGTTCTTGCGTAAAAATGGATATTTAAACATTGTTACCGATGAACACCAACATGACTTGGGTAAATTTATGTTTGCTTTCTCTATCTTCTGGACGTACATGTGGGTAGCACAGTTCTTGTTAATTTGGTATGCTAACATTCCTGAAGAAGTGGCTTATTACAAACCACGTATGCAAGGCACCTATAAATTCTCTTTCTTCTTTAATGTAGTTATGAACTTTGTTATTCCATTCTTCTTGTTTATGAGAAGAGGTGCGAAAAGAAATTACAATGTTGGTGCGTTTGTAGGAGCATGTATATTAATAGGACACTGGAATGATGTTTACTTAATGGTGATGCCTGGCGCTATGAATTTAGCTACTGATGTAACCACCTCTAATCCGGTTGGTATTATTGAAACACCTTCGCAAGGTGTTGGCTTTATGGAATTTGGTTTCTTATTGTTATTTGCAGGTTTGTTCTTGCATATTGTAATGAAGGCATTAACCAAAGCAAACCTTTACCCAACCAAACATCCGTATATTATGGAAAGTGCTATGCACGACACTGGTGTATAACAATATTGTTTAATTCTATAAAAAAGGCTGCGTACATGATGTGCGCAGCCTTTTTTTTGATTGCTGTTGTAAGTCCACTACAACCGCATTAAATTTAATCTGGCTTTTTATACAAGCGTTGCAGTTCCCAAATGGTCATTCCAACTGCTAAAGGAAGCACAATAAAGGAGAGTTTGTTAAACTCATATGCAGCTTCAAAATCAAAATGCAACAGGTGTTGTATGGCCCGTGTCATACCACAACCATAACATTCCATATCCAACAACAATACCGATATGCACATGGCTTGTCCTTTATCAAAATAGCCGGCTGGCAAAATCAGTAGCGTAACGCCAACGGCTGCTAACAATCCCCCAATGCCCAATGCTTTTCTTTTATTTGTTAGTACTTTCTTGTTCATTGTTCTAACTTATTATTTTTCACCCACCTTCAGCTTAATAAATGCTTGTTCCCCCACTTTTAATTTAGTTCGTAGCAAGGTTGGTTCTGTGCCTGATTTATTTACCATGGCAATATTCGCTGTACAAGGTACTTCATTGCCTTCGCTAGTGGCAACTACCTTCACCACATTCACTCCCTTTTGGAGGGGCACCACCAAAACTTTCTTATTCCTATTAATAATTAGTTTGTCCAATACCTTTTTATTATTGACATACAATTCTATTTCGTCATTATCTTCATTGCCTCCATCCCACAACTCTATGGACAGCTCCTCTCCTTCCCAGTCAAATAATAATTCTTCATTGGCCGTTAATTTAAACAGTTCATTCTTTTCTTTTAAGTCCAATACCTGTTTCCTGAGTTCTCCGGTAGAATCCATTTTACTAAACCTTTCTGATTTCATAATTTTCTCACCCAAGTTGGTCAGAAAGTTTTTATCCATTAGATAGATTTTACCCTCAGCACATGCTTTCCCATTTCCCAACTTTCCCTTAAAGGTTCCTGCAATGTTTACCCTACCCTTTTCTTTTTTAATACGTGCGTTGTTTACTTGCACATAACAGAAATCTCCTGGTTCACTTTTAGACTTTGTGCTAATATTTTTCACCTCGTAAAACGAAATTTTCTTTGCCAATGTATCATAAGTTCCTTTGATGGTAGTGGCGGTTCTATCATCCCCATAAATGTCCGTAACAGATACCCCATCAATGATGTTTCCAGTTAAATCTACATTAAAACTTATTTTAAAAGTTATAATATTTTTATCCGCTAACTCCAGTGTACCAATAAACTCATGCGATTTATTATTCTGACTATAAGAAGTATAAAAAAGTGTAAAAAGTATGGTAGTAAAAAAAAGTTGCTTCATTCAAAAAAATTCTTAGATTCGAAAATACAAATTTTAACTAAACACTATGAAAAAAATTAAAATGGCACTTGCAGCTATTGCTGCTTTAGCAATCATTTCAACCACCACGGTTTACGCTTCATTTCCAGTAAACAAAAAAGCGAACAAAGAACAAACTGTTGACAGCAAAAAAGCCAACGTAGAAACAGTAATTAACAACACAACTGTAGCATCAACCAATGTTAAAGAATTAACAAATGCTGATCCAGCTGAAGCAAAAGGACTTGATGAAAAATGGATTCTTTTGATCCTTTGGTTTTTCTTAGGTGGAGTTGCAGCACACAGATGGTATGCTGGCAAACCAGTAGGCTGGAACATTCTTTACATCGTAACTGCTGGAGGTTGCGGTATTTGGGCAATCGTAGATTTGATCAATATCTTAACTGATAAGTTTAACTAGTATTTTTTAGATTCAAACTTCTAAACAAAAAAAGCCGCTTATGCGGCTTTTTTTGTTGGTATCAACTCATACAATTCCTGCTCACACCGTAACCCTGGCCGAACCTTTCATACCTTCAATAGGCGGGGCGCATTTGGTAAGCGTTACTTGGATGTGTTTAGCATCAACAAATGTGGCCTCTAAATTCGCTTTTATGGTTCTGGCCACTTCCTCTATAAAATCCCTAGGCAACTCCATTTCTGCCTTTACAATGCGGTAAACGTCCTCATAATTTACCACATCTGCTATAGAATGGTAACTTTCCCTATTGGGCGTTTCAATGGCCACATCTATTCTAAATTCACCCCCATTAATTCGCTCGGCCTCATACAAGCCGTGGTAAGCGTAAAAACGCAAATCAACCAGTTCAACCAACATATTTTACTATTTTAACGCAATTAAGCACATATAACTGACACAAAACAGGAGTTTTGGTGTTTTATATGAGCAATTAAACACTAAATTTGCAACCTATTTTAAAAAATATGAGTACTCAAAAAGCCGTTACTACTGCTGAATTTCATAAGGCCAATAAGCCTGATTTATATAACCACCCCGATTATTATTTAATGGATGAATTGCTTACTGAAGAGCATAAACTTATCCGTAACATGGTGCGTGATTATGTAAAAAAAGAACTTTCGCCCATTATTGAAGATGTGGCCCAACAAGCCAAGTTCCCTTACGAAATGGTGAAACAATTGGGCGATTTAGGCTGCTTCGGCCCACAATTGCCAATTGAATACGGCTGTGGTGGTATGGACTACATTACCTATGGTATCATGATGCAGGAGTTGGAACGCTGCGATTCAGGGGTTCGTTCTACCGCTTCGGTGCAAGGTTCGCTGGTGATGTACCCAATTTATAAATTTGGAAACGAAGAGCAACGCAACAAATACCTGCCTAAATTGGCCAAAGGCGAATGGTTGGGCTGTTTCGGTTTAACAGAACCGAACCATGGTTCTGATCCAGGTGGAATGACCACCAATTTTAAAGATGCAGGTGATGGCAAACATGTGATATTAAACGGAGCAAAAATGTGGATTTCTAATTCACCCTTTGCTGATGTAGCCGTTGTTTGGGCTAAAAACGAACAAGGTAAAATTAAGGGCCTAATCGTAGAGCGTGGCATGGAGGGTTTTAGCACCCCTGAAACACACAACAAATGGAGTTTACGTGCAAGTGCAACTGGCGAGTTGGTGTTTAATGATGTAAAAGTGCCTCTTGAAAATATTTTGCCAGGTGTGGAAGGTTTAAAAGGACCTTTAACCTGCCTAAACAGTGCACGCTATGGCATAGCATGGGGAGCAATAGGAGCTGCAATGGATTGTTATGACACCGCATTGCGTTATAGCAAAGAGCGTGTTCAATTTGGAAAACCCATTGCTGGTTTCCAATTGCAACAAAAGAAATTGGCCGAAATGATTACTGAAATTACCAAAGCCCAATTGTTAACTTGGCGTTTAGGAGTATTAATGAATGAAGGCAGAGCAACTCCGGCACAAATAAGCATGGCTAAACGTAACAATGTTGATTTGGCATTAAACGTGGCCCGCAATGCCCGCCAAATGTTAGGAGGTATGGGCATTACTGGTGAATACCCGATTATGCGCCACATGATGAATTTAGAATCTGTTGTTACCTATGAAGGAACACACGATATCCACTTGTTGATTACCGGGTTGGATGTAACGGGTGAAAATGCGTTTGCGTAATTTTTGTTATCTTCGGGTATGAATTATTTAAACAGAATCACAATTAACGAAACCATTTGCCACGGCAAGCCTTGCATAAGAAACATGCGCTGGCCAGTTGAAGTCATATTGGATTTGGTTGGTAGCGAAATGTCGTTTGATGAAATTCTTACTGACCACAAAGAACTGGAAAGGGAGGATATTATAGCTGCATTGCAATACGCCAAATTGCTCGCTTCAGGTAAATCGCTTAAGGAAGTTGCTTAATGAAGTTTTTATGTGACGTGCACATACCGATTGCGCTGGTTAAATTTCTGGCATTGCAAGGTTATGAAACGTTACATGTAAATTCCATGCCAAACAAATGGAATACTTCAGACACTGATATTTGTGGTTATGCTGATGTGAACGATTTTATTGTAATTACTAAAGATCAAGATTTTAAGAATACACATTTTATACTAGGCACACCTAAAAAGTTGATTCGAATTACCTTGGGAAATATTTCTACCACTGAATTGATAGCTATTTTTCAACGTAACCTGCCTCAATTCTTCATTCATTCAAATGGTGCTAAATGTTACATTGAAATTGGAAAAGAATTTATAGAACAAAATAACTTATAACTATGTATCAAATAAAATTTGGAACTGACGGATGGCGTGGCATTATTGCCGCTGAGTTTACCGTTGATAACGTAAAACGTGTGGCGCAAGGCACGGCTGATTACATCAAACAAAAACATGCTGATAACCTCAACATTGTTTTAGGACACGATTGCCGTTTTGCTGGTGAATTGTTTGCTGAAACAGTTGCTCAGGTAATGTGTGCAAATGGCATAAAAGTAAAATTGGCTAAAGGTTTTGTTTCAACGCCTATGATTAGTTTAGGTGCCGTAAAACATGGTGCTGCATTAGGCGTAATTATTACCGCTAGCCATAATCCGGCATCATACAGTGGCTATAAATTAAAAGCCCATTATGGTGGACCCAGCAGTCCTGCCGTAATTGATGCGGTTGAAGCAGCCATTCCAAATAACTTGGTTGAAACAATATTAACTCCCATTGAACAATTGGTAGCCGAAAGCCAAATTACTTATGTTGATTTGGAAACCATTTACATCAACGAAGTAAAAAACAGTTTTGATTTAGCGGCCATTAAAAACAGCGGAATGAAATTTGGGTACGATGCCATGTATGGTGCCGGACAAAACGTAATGAAAGCCTTATTCCCAGAAGCCACTTTATTGCATTGCGACTATAACCCCAGTTTTCATGGACAAGCTCCTGAGCCTATCCATAAAAACTTGGCGGAGTTTAGCAACCTCATTAAAACTAAGGGCGATATTGATTGTGGTTTGGTAACTGATGGCGATGCTGACCGTATTGGTCTTTACAATAAAAAGGGAGCGTTTGTTGATTCACATCACATCATTTTATTGTTGGTGCATTACCTGCACAAATACAAAGGCATGAGCGGCAAAGTAATCACCACTTTTAGCGCCACCTCAAAAATTACCGCACTGGCCAAAGCTTATGGTTTAGATATAGAAATTACCAAAATAGGCTTTAAATACATTTGCGAAAAAATGGTTACCGAAAATGTATTGGTAGGTGGCGAAGAAAGCGGAGGTATTGCCATTAAAGGATTTATACCAGAACGCGATGGCATTTGGATTGGCTTAACCTTATGGGAGTTTATGGCCAAAACAGGCAAAAGCTTAGATGATTTAATCAAAGAAGTATATGACGTTGTAGGCAGCTTTGCCATGGGCCGTATTGATTTACACATTACCGAAGAAATTAAACAACATGTATTGGCAAATTGCAAAGCTGGTAAATACACCAACTTTGGCAGTTATGCCATTGAAAAAGTAGAAGACCTAGATGGCTTTAAATTTTTGTTGGGCAATGGAGAATGGGTAATGATACGTGCCAGTGGAACTGAACCTGTGCTGCGTGTTTACAGCGAGTCTTCAACACAAGATAAGGCAGAAGCTATATTGGAGGCTTGTAAAACCACCATTTTAGCCTAACAGCACCTATAAAATCAAAAAAGCCATATCAAAACAGATGTGGCTTTTTTGTTACCCCAATAGTTATACCCAGCACATGTCTTTAAAAAAAGAACTACACCGCAATAACCTTCACCAAAACAGGTACGACTTTCCTGCATTGATAGCGGTTTGCCCGGAACTAAAGGCGGTGGTTGCCATCAATAAATATGGGGATGAAAGCATTGACTTCGGAGACCCTAAAGCCGTAAAGCTGTTAAACAAGGCCTTGTTGCAATTTCATTACAACATCCACCACTGGGATATTCCAGCAGGTTACTTATGCCCACCCATTCCCGGTAGGGCTGATTACTTGCATTACCTGGCTGATTTGTTAGCCCGATACAACCAAGGCGTTATTCCAAGAGGTAAGGCGGTAACAGGCATAGATATTGGCGTTGGTGCAAATGGCATCTACCCCATTATTGGGCACCAATTGTTTGGTTGGCACTTTATAGGAACCGATATTGATGAGAAAGCTATTGAAAATGCCCAACACATCATTAACCAAAATGAATCCTTACAACACACCATTACCTTAATCAAACAACCCAACCCCAACCACTTTTTAAAAGGAGTAATTTCCAATACCCAGTTGTTTGATTTTACCGTTTGTAACCCACCTTTCCATGCCAGTGCAGCAGATGCCAAACAAGCCAGTTTACGTAAGGTTACCAACCTGAAAGGCAAACGCATCAAATCGCCTATACTTAACTTTGGAGGCAACCCTTTAGAACTTTGGTGCGAAGGTGGCGAAGAGGGCTTTATCAGCAAAATTATACAGGAAAGCGTGGCTTATGCACAACAGTGTTTTTGGTTTACTTCCTTGGTTTCTAAACAAACCACCTTGCCCGTTCTAACCAAGCTGCTTACCCAATTAAATGCCAAAGACATTAAAATTATTGAAATGGCACAAGGCCAAAAAAGCAGCAGACTTATTGCCTGGACCTTTTTAACACCCGCCCAACAGGAATCATGGATGAAACAAAGGTGGATGTAACCAAATACGCCTCATTTAACTAAATAAAGACCTATTCCCGTTATCAAAGGTTATTCCATATCTTTGCCCGAATCATGCGGATTTTACTTACCACGCTTAATGCCAAATACATTCATTTAAACCTTGCGGTGAGGTTGCTTTATGCCTTGTACCACAAGAAATACAGCGGGTTGGCGTGGCGTGAATTTACCATTAAAGAACAAGCCGATGATATTGCACAACGCTGCAAAGACTATGAATTGGTGGCCTTTAGCTGCTACATTTGGAACATTACCCAAACATTGGCTGTGGCCAAGGCGCTTAAGCAACTCAACCCCACCATAAAAATACTATTGGGAGGCCCTGAGGTAAGTTATGATTATCATGACTTGATTGCTTTGCCTGAGGTGGATTATATTATTGTTGGTGAAGGCGAGATTCCTTTTGAAGCTTTTTTAGCCAACTACCCCAACCTACATTTAGTACCTAATTTGGTATTTAAAGAGGCTGGCAAGGTGCAGTTTTTTCCTGCACAAGTAACGTTTGATTTGGCCAACTACGCAGGCATAAACCCTTATATTTATGATGCCCCTGAAGATTTGTACAACAAGGTTTGTTACATTGAAACCTCACGTGGTTGCCCTTACAAATGCGAGTTTTGTTTGGCCAGTTTAGATAATAAAGTGCGTTACCTGCCTATTGATGATATTAAAGCCAACTTGCTTTACCTGATGCAGCATGGGCGCACCATTAAATTTTTAGACCGCACGTTTAATGTAAAGAAAGACTTTACCATTGACATCTTTAACTTTATCCTAGAAAACCACAAACCAGGGCAAGTATTTCAGTTTGAAATTACCGCTGATATTGTGCATCCAGATATTGTAAAATACATTCAGGAAAAAGTGCCTGAAGGATTGTTCCGTTTTGAGATAGGTATACAAACGGTGAACCAAAAAGCCAATTTACAAGTAAGCAGAAAACAAAATTTTGATAAAACCAGTGCTGTAATTAAACAACTGGACAACAAAATTGAAATGCACCTTGATTTGATTGTGGGATTGCCTTTAGACGAATGGAACGACATTAAATACAGCATTGAAGAAGTGTTTAAGTTGCACCCGCCTGAGTTGCAGTTGGGTTTTCTTAAGTTTTTAAAAGGCACACCCGTTAGGCATAAACATGAGCAACATGGTTACGTGTTTGACCCCATGCCGCCATACCAGATTATAGAGAGCAACTATTTAAGCAAGGACGAATTGTACCGCATTACCTTGCTGGAAGAAGCCTTGGAAATTTATTGGAACAAAAAAAGGGCGGTGCATACCTTAACTTATGCCAGTGAGCAATATGGCATCTTTGATTTTTTATTAGGGCTGGGCAATTATTTTAAACAACGCAAAGATTTTCATAAACACACCCTGTACGAAGCCTTTGATTTGTTGCTGGGTTTTATTGCTGAGCAACACCCCAATGATGATGTGCTTAAGCAATTGGTAGCGGTTGATTATTACCTGCACCATAAACTTAAACCCAAAACACTTTATTTAGAAGAAATTGACCGCTCTGCAAAAACAAACCTCATTGATACGTTTGGACTAAACCACCACAAATACCGCTTTATCATGTTGCCCCTAACGTTTGATTTTAATAGGTACATGCAAACCAAAGAAATTGTAGCGGCTTCTCATCCATTGGTGATTCAATACAATGGGGAAACCAAACCTGAGATAGTTCAATTAGAAATATTTTCTACCACATATTAATAAGCATGGTGCAACAAAACGGCATTCGGTTAAATAAATTTATTAGTGAAAGTGGCCTATGCAGCAGGCGCGAAGCTGACAAGTATATAGAGCAAGGCAAGGTTTTTATCAATGGCCGTTTGGCTAAAGTTGGCGACCAGGTTTATGCGGGAAACAAGGTGGTGGTAAATGGCCACGGACTTGAACCTTGGCAGGCAGACAAGCTGGTGTTTATTGCCCTAAACAAACCTGTTGGGGTTACCAGCACCACTGAACAAGGGGTAAAGAATAACATCATTCAATATGTAAACCACCCCAAACGCATTTTTCCTATTGGCCGTTTGGATAAGGACTCCCAAGGGTTGATATTTTTAACCAATGATGGCGATGTGGTGAATAAAATTTTACGGGCGGGCAATAACCATGAAAAAGAGTATGTGGTAACCGTAGATAAACCACTTACAGAAAACGTAATCCAGGGCATGGCCAATGGTGTGCCCATGTTGGGTGTGGTTACCAAAAAGTGTAAAGTGGTGCAAGAAGGGCCACAAGTGTTTAGAATAACGCTGATACAAGGTTTAAACCGCCAAATACGCAGAATGTGCGAGCATTTTGGGTATGAAGTAAAAAAACTGGAGCGGGTGCGCATTATGAACATCAGCTTAAACAAACTTCCCGTAGGTGATTGGCGCGACCTTACCCAACAGGAAATTGAAAGCATTTATGCCATGGTGCAAGACTCCTCAACCGAACAAGCTCCTGCACCTAAAAAAAATAAGCCCAAGCCCAAACCTCCCGTTGAACAAAAAAACAACAACCCAGATAAACGCAACCACAAACCCCGCAAATCAGGCGGAAATAAGCCACATCCCTCCCGTTCTACCGCTCCTCACAAAAAAAACAACAAGCGTAGGTAATTCCTGTATATTTGCTTAAACCCAAAATAACCCATTATGATTATCCTTATTTTATTAGGCGTTGCCGTTTTTATTGTTTTATTAAGTTTGGTTACTGTGCAACAAGGCACTGTTTCTGTATTAACCATGTTTGGCAAATACAGGCGCATTTTGTACCCTGGCCTAAACATGAGAATACCACTTTTAGAAGTTATCTTTAAAAAAATATCCATCCAAAACCGCTCTATTGAATTGGATTTTCAGGCCATTACACAAGACCAAGCCAATGTGTATTTTAAAGCCATGTTGTTGTACAGTGTGGTTGATAACAAAGAGGAAACCTTAAAAAATGTGGCCTTTAAGTTTGTGAATGAACGCGATTTTATGACCGCCTTAATCAGAACCATTGAAGGAGGTATTCGTGGTTTTGTGGCCACCAAAAAACAAGCCGAAATTTTATCGTTGCGCAAAGAAATTGTAGAGTATGTAAAAGAGGGCATTGATACCGTGGTTGAAACCTGGGGATTCCATTTGTTAGACTTGCAATTGAATGACATTACGTTTGATGAAGCCATTACCAAAAGTATGGCGCAAGTGGTGGCATCAAGCAACTTAAAAGCGGCAGCCGAAAACGAGGGTCAGGCATTGTTAATTACCAAAACCAAAGCTGCGGAAGCGGAAGGAAATGCCATTAAAATTGCTGCGGAAGCTGAACGTATTGCCGCACAATTAAGAGGTCAAGGTGTGGCCTTGTTCCGCCAGGAAGTGGCCAGGGGTATGAGCGAAGCTGCCAGAGAAATGAAAGTGGCCGAACTGGATGCTTCTTTCTTGTTGTTTAGCATGTGGACAGAATCTATTAAAAACTTTGCCGAAAATGGAAAAGGGAATGTGATATTTTTAGATGGAAGCACCGAAGGCATGCAACAAACCATGAAGCAATTAATGGCCATGAACAGGCTTGATGAGTTGGATTTAACAGATCACAACAAACGGTAACAACAATTACCGATCGAGCCAGGCTTTAAACTCAGCAGCCCTTTCCCTGCTTACCAACACTTCTTCATCCAGCACCGCGCCCAACTCTACTTTTAGTTTGCCGTTAAAATAGGTGTGTATGCTTTTAATGCTATTTACCTGTGCAATCACCTGCCTGTTGAGCTGAAAAAACAAGTTGGGTTCAAGCATGGTAGAAAGTTCATCCAAGCTATAATCCACCACAAATTTTTGGTTGTTGCGGGTGTGCAAATACACCACCTTATCAGCCGCCTGAAACAGTTGAATATCATCCACCGAAATAGAAATTAATCGAGTACCAGATTTAATTAAAAACCTGCTTTTATAAGCAGTGGCCGCTGGTTTTATCTCCTGCAACAACGCTGCCAATTGTGCCTTATAATCCATTACTGGGGCATGGCGGCTCATGGTTTCAAATTTGGTGATGGCTTGTTGCAACTCCGCTTCATCAAGTGGTTTTAACAGGTAATCAATGGCATTTACTTTAAATGCTTTAATGGCATACTCGTTATAAGCGGTAGTAAAAATAACCGGGCATTTAATTTGCACTTGGTTAAAAATGTCAAAGCTTTGCCCATCGGCCAACTCAATATCCATAAAAGCCAACTCCACCTCTGGCAAGGTTTTGAATAAGACTACGGCAGCTTCTATGCTATCTGCACTGCCCAAAATTTGCACATTAGGCACCAGTTGCGATACCAATTTTTTAATGCGGTTCAGCGCAGGTGTTTCGTCTTCAACAAAAATTACTTTCATGGCTGCTTCTATTAAAGTAAGGGTAAACTCACCATAAACTCCCTGTCATCATCTATAATTTCAACAGGCTTATCCGTTAAAAAACTGTAACGGTGTACAATGTTATTTAAACCAATGCCATTGCTATCATTCATTACTGTTTTGCGTTGCAAGTTATTGCGTACAAATATGCCTTGGTTAAACACGCCAATATAAATAGTGAGCGGTTTCTGCTCAGAAATAACATTGTGTTTAATGGCATTTTCAATGAGCATTTGCAGGGCCAGTGTGGCTACTTTGGCATCCTGATGCTGAGGTTCGATGTGGATGTGTGTACGCAGGTTGTTGCCAAAACGAATGCGGTTGAGGTAAATGTACGATTCAATAAAAGGCAATTCCTCCCGAATGGTTACGGTTTCTTTATCGCGTTGGGTAAGCACATAACGGTACACACTCGACATTTTTTGCACAAACTCAGTGGCTGTTTTGGGGTTCTCCTCAATTAAACTGGTTAACGTGTTTAAGGAGTTAAACAAAAAGTGCGGGTTGATTTGGTTTTTAAGTGTAGCAAATTCAGCAGATATGCTTTCTCTTTTAAATTCTTCCTTTTCTTTAATGGACAATCGCCAAAATTTAAAAAAGGCCATGCCCACGAACACACTGTTTACAAACAGGGTAGTAACCACACTAACCACCAAGTAAATATTACTCTGGCTGTTACTAAAATCGCATGGAACTCCATTGACTATTGTAAAAACATAAAATCCATAAGTTACATGAACCAAAAGAGGCCAGAAAATGGCTATCGCCACAACCAACATAATTTTGTGGTGCAACTGGGTTTCCCAACTCAATCTTCTATCAAACAACTCAATCAGTAAAAGATTTCCATTCCAAATAAGTACGATGTTAAAAAAGTTTGCGACTATTTTTTTGAATATCTCATCAAAAGGGCCACTGGCTTTTCCCAATAACCCAAAAAATATGGCCATTAACAAAATAATTACATGCCTGATAAGGATATCACGCTTGTTTAAAAGTCCAGGACTGGTATTTATTTTTACGGTCATTGTTACTATATCAAGTCAATTAATATTGTTTTACATGAAACAAACACTATCCGCTAAGATAGTGTTTGTTCAGATAAATGGGCTAAAAGGTGAACCTAAACATGGGTACCGGAAAAAACCCTTGTTGGTACTCTGTGGCAATCGCATTTTTTTCTTTATTATAAGTTTGGCTAAAAATGTTTTTGTGGTTGGTTACGTTTTGTAAATCAACCGCAAATTCTAGTGAGCTTTTCTTGTAATCCTTGCGGAAACCTATTTTTAAATCAAACCTGAAGTAGCTGTCTTGTTTTTGGGTAAATGCTTTGCTGTTATCATAAACGGCTTCTCCAGCTTGTTTTGATTTTTCAAAATCAAGTGGGGTTAAGTACCTGCCGCCAATGGTGGTTACTTTTGCATTGGTGTAAAATATACTTCCCTTTTTACCCACTTTAAACTCTTTTCCTGCCAAGAAGTTGGCTGCGTAAGCGGTGTTAAATGCGGTGTTGCGTTCAACCCCATCACTTCCTTTGTACTTGCTATCAAACCACGATCCGGTTAATAAGAAATAAAAGCCTTTGTTAAAGTACTGTTCCAAGGTTAATTCTACCCCATAGTTTTGGCCTGTTCCTTTGTTTACCAAGTTGCTTTCATCGCTAGGCTCAAATGCCGCACCAATGTTTAAGGCTGAATAAGTAGATAAATAATTGTTTACTGGAACTTGATCAATGTATTGGTAGTAGCCTTCTACTTTTACTTTAAGGTTTTGGGTAAGCATGTTTTCGTAACCCACTACAAAATGGTTGGAGCGGATAAAATCTAATTTTTTATTGTTTTGTTCGCCTTGTGCATTTTGCACAAACATGTTGTAAACGGGCAATGTTTGGTGGTGCAAGCCATATCCGGCATTGATGCTTGATTTGGCATTTAAGGCATAACGTAACCCTGCGCGTGGCTCTACTGCGGCTTTTTTGTTTACATCAAAGTATTGCCCATGTACGCCTAAGTTTAAGGTAAACCGTGTGCTAAAACGGTGTTTCCATTGCACATAACCTTGTGTTAGGTTTAGGGAACCATCTTGTTTTACCCGCACAATATCTTTGGTGCCTAATTCGGTTACATCCTTGTTGTAATAATCAAACACGGTTAAATCATGGCTGGCTCCTGCGTTAATGGCATTTTTTGCATTGATTTTATGGGTAAGGTTAAACACAGTGGAGTATTTAATATCTTTAAATGAGCCTTTTGCTTTGAGGTAACGGTTGGTGTTAAAAAAGTTTACACTATCTATCTGGTATTTATCGTTGCTGTAGCTGGTGGCGAAAGTAAGTTTTGCCCATGTTTTGCTGCTTAAGTTTCTCTCGTAAGCTGCACCTGTTACAAACTTGAGGTAGCGGGGTTTCAGGTCTTCGTTTACATCTCCGTAAAAATCAATACCGCTGGTGTCCACATCTTTGGCCAATAAATCAATAGAGCTGTTGCCGCCCATACCAAACAAGGTTATTTTACCTTTTGCATCGGTTGGAATGGCAATTTTAAAGTTCATGTCCTGGTACAAAGGTGTTGCTCCGCCTGTTCCCACATCAACACCAATGTTTTTCATTAAACCCAAGGTGGAGTAGCGGTAGTTAAAAATGTATGAGGCTTTAGATATTTTGCTAAACGGGCCTTCTGCGCCCACTTCAAATCCATTAAAACCAATTTGGGTGATAAATTCTCTTTTTTGGTTGTTTCCTTCACGCAACACCAAATCAAACACGCCTCCATTGGCATTGCCGTATTGTGCTGGAAATGCGCTGGTAAAAAAATCGCTTTTCCCAATGTTGTTGGCGTTCAGCATGCTTACGGGGCCACCTGTGTTAAAGTTGCTGCCAAAGTGGTTGGGGTTGGGTATGTTTACGCCTTCCAATTGCCACAACATGGCATTGGGCGAATTGCCTCTTACCACAATATCATTTCGGCTATCGTTGCCCGCAACCACACCTGCAAAGTTAGCAGCCATACGGCTTGGATCGCCTAAAGCGCCTGCAAATTTTTTGGTATCGTCTGGGTTAAAAGAGCGTGAACTTACAGTGGCCATTTCGTTGTTGGTAACCGTGCGGTCTAATTTGCGGTTGTAAGAAACCGTGGCTTCTTTCATTTGGGTTACCGCTTCAGTCATGCTTAGGTTAAGCACCACTTCTTTACCAGCCGTTACCATCACATCCGGCACATTTAACGGTTCATAGCCCATATAAGTTACCTTAACGGTTTTTCTGCCCAAGGGTATGCGTTCTATTTTAAAATACCCTTCCACATCAGTAGTGGTGCCACCTAAAACGGTTCCATTAACTACGGTAACCGTTGCCCCAATAATGGGCTGTTTGCTTTCTTGGTCTAAAATACGGCCACGTATGGTTTGGGTGGCTTCTTGCGCAGTGGCTTGTAAGCCCAGCACACCCAGTAAGGTGATGCCCAGCAATGTCCTGAGCATGGAGTTAAGCACTTTATCGGCTATGTAAGCTGAGGTGTGCATGATGGTAAAAAAGGTTTTCATAAGTTGTTGTTTTTTTCAGCAACAAAAAAACTTGAAAAGCCTTGGTTTGCATTGCGGTTGCTGATGAAACGAAAAAGTAACCCGACCAAACGGATAAAAAAGGGAATGAACCGTAGGTTAATTAATGGCAATAACACGCACAATTTGCGGAATGGCACTTTTAAGGCCATTTTCAATGCCTGCTTTCATGGTCATGTGGCTCATGCTGCAACTGCTGCAGTTGCCTATTAATTTTAATTGCACTTCCATTTCTTCGGTTACGTCAACCAATTCCACATCACCACCATCAGCCTGCAAAAAGGGGCGCATGCTGTTTAGGGCAATCTCAATTTTTTGTTGTAATTCAACTTTATCCATTTGTGGTGCAAATATAAAACTATTAGCCGTTAGCGGCTTCATTTTTATTTATAGTAACCATAGCTATTTGTTGGGCTACCCGTTGGGCGGTTTGTATAAATGCCAAACGAGCCGGGTTTTCGCTATCCAAAACAGCAGGCATGCCGTGGTCTCCACCCTCTCTGATGCCAGCCACCAATGGAATCTGACCCAGCAACTGGCTGTTAAACTGTTGTGCAATTTTGGCTCCTCCCCCTTCACCAAAAATAAAATACTTGTTATCAGGCAATTCAGCAGGTGTAAACCAACTCATGTTTTCTACCACACCTAACATGGGAATTTTTGTGGGCAACATGTCAAACATCACGGCTGCTTTAATAGCATCGGCCAAGGCCACATCCTGAGGCGTGGTTACCAATACAAATCCGGTTACGGGAATAATTTGCCCCATGGTAAGGTGGATGTCTCCTGTGCCAGGCGGCATGTCCAATACCAAATAATCCAACTCGCCCCAATCGGTTTCGTTTACAAACTGGCGCACGGCACTGCTTACCATGGGCCCACGCCAAACCACGGCTTGGTTGGGCTGTATCATAAATCCAATGCTCATCAGTTTAATGCCATGGCGTTCAACAGGTATCATGATGTTTTTTCCGTCCACCACTTTCATTTCAGGCGTTTCGTGTATGCCAAACATAATGGGTACACTGGGCCCATAAATATCCGCATCTAACAAGCCCACCTTTGCGCCCAGCTCATGCAAGGCTAAGGCCAAGTTGCTGGCTATGGTGCTTTTGCCCACGCCACCCTTGCCGCTTACCACGGCAATAATGTGTTTAACCCCCGGAAGCACCAGTTTATCCGCACGGTTATTGATAACCCTTGCCTCCATGGCCACCGTTACTTGTGCGGTTGCATCTACCTGTTGGTGTATGGCGGCTATACAATCCTGCTCAATTTTTTCCTTTAGCGGGCAGGCTGGTGTGGTAAGTATTACGGTAAACGAAATGGCCTTATCATTAATTTCAATGCCCTGAATCATGTTTAAGGTTACCAAATCCTTTTTCAGGTCGGGTTCTTGCACAGTGGCCAGGGCTTTGATGACTTGTTCTTTTGTAATCATTGGTGAATAAACAATAAAGGCGCAAGTTATGTTTCAGCGGGAGTAATGCCAAACCTGATTTGGGTTGATGTTATGGGAGGCGTTGGTTATTGGTTATCGGTTATTGGTTATCGGTTATTGGTTATTGGTTATTGGTTATCGGTTATCGGTTATTGGTTGATTAGTTATTAGTTTGTAAGGTTTCCCGATTCGCTTTGCTCTCGGGATTAATTCGACTACGTTTTTTCTGCGAAAGATCTGTCTCATTTAATTGGTTATAAGTTATTGGCTTGTGAGGTTAGTTGAGGGTAAATTTGATTGGCAGGGTTAGTGTGATTGCCGCCTTTTTGCATTAAATTCAGAAATAAAGAGACAATGGAATATTTGGCAAACTCCAAACAAGTATTTAGCGCAATTCAAGAAATTGTAATTTTAAATCATATCATACTATTGGTAAGGTAAAGAATCTATTTCCTATTTTTCGCTCCCTTTTAACCATTTTACGCAGCGTCACAAAAGTTTCATACTCTCAAAAAGGGTGTTTCGGAAAGTAAATACCCCGTTTTAGAAAAAAGAGTGTTTTCCCTATGAAAAAAAAGGGTTTTTACTCTTAATTTGAAATACGGTTTGGAGTGGGTTTCTTAAAATTAATTTTTAACGATTTCATTTAAGTAAGGGGCTATAATACTATTTAAAAAAAAAACGAAAATGCATCAATCTTCTCTATTTTTATACACACATGGAGGCAAAACGCATACATATAAACAAGTTTGGGGCAAGGCAGAAATAAACAAGCCATAAATAATAATCTTAAAAGAAACAATAGAAAATGATAGATTTAGAAACAAATAATAGAATATTCAAAGCGGCATTTAATACTTCCATTTGGAAAAATGAAGATAAGATTAAATACTTGACAGAAAATATTAGTTCAATTGAACGTTCAATAAAAGATCACCTTGAGAACATTAAAACAGATTTTCCACAGTTAACAGACCACTCGTTAACTCATTCTAGAATGTTATGGAATTATGCAAGTATAATAATAGGCGAATCCTCTGTTTTTCTTAACCCTTTAGAAGCATTCGTTTTACATATCACATTCCTAATACATGATTCGGGCATGTGCTATTCTATATTAAACAACATGCAAGAAATTCAACAAGATCCACTGTATTTAGATTATATAAAACAATATGGTGACAAAGAAGGTAATATTCAAGATGCACTTTTTTATGTTGTAAGGTTTAGACATGGTGATTTTGCATTACGTGTTGCAGTAGAAAAATTAAGTGATGGTAATTATTTAATTAGCGATACGGCATTGAGAGAGGAATTAGGACTTATAATTGGTAAAATTGCTAAAAGTCACACATGTAATATAAATTATATAGATCGGGAATTTAGCTCTCGTTATTGCAATCCAAATTTCCCAACAGATTGGAGTATCGATTGTCAAAAACTATCATATATTTTAAGAACTGCAGATGCCGCTCACTTAGATAATTTACGAACTCCTAAATCCAACAAATTAATTAAAGAAATTAATGGTATCTCCAGGGAGCATTGGACTTTTCAAAAGAAACTTGGATTCCCTGTAATTTCAGTTGACAACTTATTAGTATATACAACAAATACACCTTTTTACGAGAAAGAACAGAAGGCTTGGTGGTTTTGTTATGATGCTTTGAAAGTTCTTGACAAAGAGTTGAAGTCCGCAAATGAGTTTTTTGAAATAAAACAACAAGATAGTTTTCAAGCCAAGGGTGTAAAATCTATAAATGACACATTAGATTTAGGCAAAAATTATATAAGAACAGAAGGTTGGACATCCATAGATACAAACGTTAAAGTTACGAGCCCTGTTCATATTGCTACAGAATTAGGAGGAATTCAATTATATGCAAATATTAATGTAGCCGTTCGTGAATTAATACAAAATAGTATTGACGCTATTAATTTATACCGAACACATACAGGACAAGACAATCCTGAAGTCGGAGAACTAAAGGTTGCCATTGAACAAGAGGATGGTAAATACTTTTTAATAGTTACCGACAATGGGATTGGCATGAGCCAAACACTGTTAACCAATGAGTTGCTGGATTTTGGAGGTTCCTATTGGAAAAGCAATAAATTTACGATTGACTTTGAAGGGATAAAAACTAAAGGTTTTGAATCTATTGGTAAATTCGGCATTGGTTTTTTTTCTGTTTTCATGCTTGGCAAAAGAATTAGTGTTACATCCTGGAAATTTGGTGAATCAATTGACAATATGAAAACTCTTGATTTTTATGATGGAATAAATTCAAACCCATTGTTGAGAACACCAACAAATGCAGAAAAAAATAGAGTTGTAGATAGAGGTACATCTATAAAAATAGAACTGGATATTGACCCATATGACAAAAAGGGATTTATCGGAAATTCAAATTTTACTGATAATAAACTTTATAGCCTGATAAAGTTTTTCGTACCTGCTTGTAATGTGAAAATTACAACGAAGGAAGTCGATGGAACTGTAAGCACAATTTTACCAGAACATTTATTAAAACTTGATTTTAAAGATTTGCTTGACTTTACATATTTGCCAAGGGAAAATCAGACTCATAGTGGCCTTATAGATGATCTTAAACAAATCAATATTAACTTAATTGAAATTAAAGAGGGGGAAACAATTCATGGTCAATTAGCCTTATTGCCAGACATTCAAAATCAAACAATAGCTTCTGCCATAACTATATCCAAGGGTATTAGAGTTAAAGAAATTGGGGGTTTTGCAGGTTATATTAAGACTAATGATATTATGTCAATCAAACGAGATTCTTTTTCGAAACTTATTCCATATGAAAGTATGTTGGAGTGGGCGAAAAAACAAATAGAAATGATACAGTCTTTAAATCTTACCAATATATACCTCTTAAAGTATTGGGGTTTATTGATGACCTTTAAGTTGAATGACGACACATTGCCTATATTACTAAAAAAGGATAATGACAATTATTCTTTAGTTTCTATCTCTGAATTTCGAAATGATTTAAAAAAGATTTCTGAATTTAAAATTCATCGTGAAGGACATACAATATCAACAAGGTTACCATCTTGCGATGGCTATATAGATTTAAAATATCTTTTTAGCGTAGATGAAATCGTTAAAGATAGTGATATTGAAAAGTTGATTAAACATAAAGACTTAATTCATCAGATAATTACAGAAATTTGGGGTGGATTTACACATACAGAGAATAATCTAATAGCAAAGGGGGGGTATAATTTTGACATGCCATATATGTTTATAGAAAGTTATAAAAAGTCTAGCCTCCAATAGCCCCCTAGCTCACGCGCATTTATAATGCGTGTGTCAGTTTGCCCCCTGGCCCAAGCGCATCCATCAAGCGGGGGGAGATAATTCATTGAAAACTTCTTTGTCCATTGTACATTCGTATCCTAATCAATTCAGTTTCTAAAAACTTGCATAGGGCAGATGTACACATTTGCCACGTAGTTAAAAAATGAGAATAACAAGAGATTTGCTTCAACTTTTGACTTTGCTGGTAATGATTACTTCTTGTAAGCAGGTCGATGATGCTAACAAAAATCAAGTTGGCGATACTGTTAAAGCATCATCAGCCGATGCTTTGTACTCTAATAATAGTGCCGTAAAGAGTGCAACAAACAACAATCAAGTTGCCGATATTATTAAAACATTATCAGCCGATACTTTGTACTCTAACAATAGTAACATAAAAAGTTTAACAAAATTTCGAGCGGACAGTTTTGTTCAATCGATTCTTAATACTAATGCACAATACTGGACTTTTAGACCTGATAATGAAACCGTTCCTAAATATATTAAATCATTCAAACAGGCCGGTTTAAAGATAATTCACGCTTACTCAGACAGAAGCTATCCCCAAAAATCAAAACCATCACTATACAACCATTACGTATTATTTCTATTAGAATATCAAGATGAAAAATCGGCAATATCAGCATTTAAGACATTTGCAATAGATGCAGAGAGCTTTGCTATTGACAAAGAACAAGTTGAAGGAAAGGATTATGAACGTATTAGGCTTATACATGGGTTTTCAAAATATGGAGGTCTTGTTGGACAGAAGGACAATCTTGTTATGACTCTTGTAGAAACTTGTGGCTATCTACATAAGTTTCGGTCTTGGGCTGACTATGAGAAGAATTTCATTGAATCAATATACACCGTGGTAGACAGTAGTTCAATAATATTAAATTCTGACTGTGGTAATATGAAATATGTAAAACAGAGAATAGGACAATTTTTACCAAGTAGAGAATAACATAGTCTGGCTTAATCCCCAACTCAAGCGCATCCAGCAAGCGGCAATAGTCCTATGATGTGCGGGCAAAAATAATTCTAGGTCACAGACCACAGGTCTGCGACAACTCCTTAAACATACTTCCTGCATAAGGTGAGTTTCGTTACCTCCATCTCAACCATTTTTAAGCCTATCAAATCGCAAAAAATATGCTATTTTTGAAGTGCAAAACGTTGCTTTTAGATAGATTGCCGTTACCACCACAACCATAGAAAGAATACCCTAAAAGAAATAAACGAAAAGACAAATAAGAAATGCCATTTACATTTTCACATCCCGCAATAGTTTTACCCTTGACATTTTTGCCTCGACAATGGTTCTCATTGACTGGACTTGTAATTGGAAGCTTGACACCAGACTTTGAGTACTTCATAAGAATGAAAGTTCAAAGTAATTATAGTCATACTTTAACGGGACTTCTTTGGTTTGACTTCCCTTTAGGACTTCTTCTTGCATACGTTTTTCATAATGTTGTTCGTAACAGTTTATTCGACAACCTACCGACCATTTTAAAATCACGACTAGTGACATTCAACCAATTTGACTGGAATCGCCATTTCATAGGCAATTGGTTTGTAGTAACAACTTCAATTCTCATCGGTGCTGCTTCACACATTTTTTGGGACAGTTTTACACACGAACACGGGTATTTCGTTCAAATAATTCCTGTATTACAAAACTCTGTGGATTTTTTAGGCAGACAAACCCCAATCTTGAAAATATTACAACATTCTTCAACTTTAATCGGTGTACTCGTAATTGTTTTTGCCATTTACAAAATGCCGGCAAACAAGATTGATAAAGAAGGTATAAATTTTAAATACTGGATAATAGCTGTGGGACTGACCTTTATAATTATTGCAATAAAATTTTTAAGCGGATTGGAACTGAAACAATACGGAAACGTAATAGTAACAGCGATTTCTGCAGTACTAATTTCATTAACATTGACACCATGGCTAACAAGGACGAAAAAAAACAACTGATAGTAACCACATTACTACTGGATACTACGATTAATAAGCCAATTTTAAGCCGCCCCAACTTTTGTAAATCATTATTCCATTAATTTTTTTATGCCTTCGTCCTATCGCCAAAAAAAATATTTTATTTTTGAGTAATAAATATTGCTTTTAGATGGACTAACGTTATACTGCATTTAAAAGGGAGTGACGTAGAAAAAATGACAGCAATAACAAAGAAAATAGAGTTCAGGGTTTCGGAAACATTTGACCTAAATAGAAAAACGACTGATTATTTCAAGAAATCAGGTTTTAAGCATATTGACGACAACTCAAGTAACAGTATAATAAGATTTGAACGTGGCTCAATTGCTTCAAATATGTGGACGTTTAATCCATTGAATTGGAAATCCGAAATTAACATTGAAATAAATGGTGACAATGTTAAAGCAACCTTCAATATCAATGCAACAGGACAAATTCCCACAAACAAAGACGAAAGGCTTTGGGAGACATTTATTGGCAACTTTCAAAAATATATGCAAGACTCAACTTTTGACTACTCAACCGAAAATTCAAAGGCTTTGCAGACGACTAAGAACAAAAATTTAAAATATATCGGTTGGGCTGCACTTGGTGGAATAATTGGCGGAATACCAGCAGGACTAATCGCATATTGGACAGGAATAAATACTATCACATCTATTGGAGCAGCATGCGGAGCAATTGCCCTTTTAACTAAAAAAATCAATGACGACAAAAATAAAAATGTCCAATAACAGCGACTACAAGAAACTGGCGGTTCAGGATTAATTGAAGCTTTCCCGTAAGGGTAACAAGTGGTGCTTCGAATTGAAAATCAGCGAAGCTAATCCCAAACTTTTTAAACCCACAAACCACTAAGCAAAATTTATACCCAAAAAAAATTCGATATCAACCACCTTTACCCAAAAGCATATGAGTGAAGACATTATAAAAATACCAGCTAACGAAAATGAAATTAAATTGTATTGTTTTGTTGGCGAAGCAATATGGAAAATCCAAATCGTTGAACAAGCTTTGAGCTGTTCAATTACTCTTAAAATGAATCCAGCCGCAACAAAGGAACAGGCTGACGAGGTTTTAAAGAATCACCAAAGTATCACCTTAGGTAAGGCCATTAATATTGCAAGCAAAGAAAAACTATATGACTCATCTCTGCAAGATGAACTACATGCATTCTTAGACCAAAGAAATTGGTTGGTTCACAAAGCTATGGCTGAGAACTGTCATGACAAAAATTGGGAAAACGAAAAGGAAAAATTATTTAAGAAAATTAAATCAATTTCGGACAAAGCAGAAAGTATTCAACGTGAAATAGAATTTGACATGATAAGCTTTTGTACCATGAAAGGTAAAGATATGTCTAAAATTCTCGCATTATTAAAACTACAAGAACAAGGAATAAGGATTAGAAAGTAGGCTCATAGCTCACCGGCATCCCGCAAGCGGCACAAGTTATTCTAGCCCACAGGTCTGCGACAACTCCTTAAACATACTTCCTGCATAAGGTGAGTTTCGTCACCTCCACCTCAACCATTTTTAAGCCTATCAAATAGTTAAAAAATATGCTATTTTTGAGAAGCAAATATTATTTTTAACCCAACTACCAAAGCAAGTAAGGTCGTTTGGGGTGGAAAAATAAAAACCAATAGATTATTAGTCATGCACAAAAAACTTAGCCTCAATGGACACTGAAAATAAACCAATTTATTTAAAGAAGTCAGCTACATACTTCAAAATTTATGGCAGTCTATTTTTATTTTCACTTGTGATGTCATCAATAGTCCGACCGTTATTAAAAAGTTATTCTGACCTACTCGATCTCCTTATAGCATTACCGTTTCTTTCTGTTTTCATTATGGCACCCATGGGACTATTTTACAGTTGGAAAAGTTCTAAAAATAATGAAGGTCTGCCAAAGACACGGTTTAAATATTTCATGAGTCATCTGTTTTTTTGTATTTTAATCCTTATCAGTATATCAATCATGGTAAGTGATCTTACAAAACTGTTTTGATAAATTGAATGAACAAATTAGGGGGCAACACCCGCAGAGACAGGTTAGTTAAACTATAATTTAATCTAATTGCCATATAATCAATTAGATAATCAAAAACCATTTGCTATTGCATACTATGATATAAAAGCCAATTTTAAACGCCCCGCCTTTTGTAAATCTTTATTCCATTAATTTTTTATGTCTTCGTTGTATCATCTAAAATACCCTATTTTTGGGTAACAAAACATAGTCATTAGACAGGCTTACTTTAGGTACCATTCTGAAACGACAGCTTGCAGAAGAATGAGTCAAGAAAATAGTATATTCGTAATTGTCTTAAAACAAATAAACATGTATAGTACGTTGGAAATAGATAGAAATAACCTGACAATTATGGGGGTTAAATTTTCTGATTTGAGAACATTAGAAAGCATAGCGAATGCTCTTGGAAGTAATATGTTTGAAGGTTTTGAGCCAACACAAAAAGGAGTTGAAATTATTAGAGACTACGTAACAGGAAAAATTTCATTAAGTGAATTGGTAATATTTGCCAAACAAAAAGCCTATGTCTGATTCCTACAAATACATTGACCCTGAATACACTTATACTGACCCTGATTCAGGAATATTAAGGAATTTACAGGATATTAAAGACCCCGATGTATTACTTTTTCTCGAAAGTGGAGCTGTTACAAAGAGACTACAAGAACTTTATAATAACCCTATTAAAATTACAGGAATTGATAGCCTATTCTTAATTCATAAATATCTATTTCAAGACATCTACATTTGGGCAGGAAAGAAAAGAACTGTAGAAATTAGTAAAGATGGTAAACAATTTTTTCCCACTATTCATTTTGACAATGCTTATAGATATATTGACACTTTAGTAGTTGAATTCAAAGAGACTCCAGAGAATAACAAAAAACATTTAGCTGAGAAGTTAGCTCACATATTAGATCATGTAAATTACCTACACCCATTTAGAGAAGGAAATGGACAAACACAAAGAGAATTTTTAAGATTGTTAGCAGCGGAAAAGGGATTAAACTTAAATCTTAACCCACCAGACAATAGAAATGTTTACGAAAGGTATATGAAGGGAACAATTCAGAGTGATATTCCAACTTTAACTGAATTGATTTTTGAACTTATAAACAGTGCTTTAGGATAAAAGAACTGTCCATAACATCGGCCTTAGCGTCTCCCTTAGCTCACTTGCATCCCGCAAGCGGGAGAAGTCTTACCATACTGGTAAATCCTACTTGCTACCGCATGCTATAGCAAAAAGCCAATTTTAAACTCCCCACTTTTTATAAATCATTATTCTATTAATTTTTTATGCTTTCGCCATTTGGCCTAAAAATAACCTATTTTTGCGGTGCAAAACGTGGTTTTTAGACGGGTTGACGTGATGTAACCTTATAAGGACAATAAAACAGCTTATTATAAAATGAAAAAAGCAGTAATAGTAACATTTGACAAGTTTACAGACATTGATGTTTTTTTAGCTTGGGACTTGCTTAACCGGGTTAAATTTCGTGACAAAGCATTTGAAGTAAAAATTGTTGGGACAGCAACGAGCCATCAATCTGTATGTGGACTTGACCTAAAAACTCATGGACTTATTGAAGAATGCAATGATGCGGACTTGGTATTTTTTGGCAGTGGACCAGGGACAAGAAACGTTATCAAAGATGAAGTTTACTTAAAACGCTTTAACCTTGACCCAAGCCGCCAAATTATTTGTTCGATGTGCTCGGGTGCTTTAATCATTGCAGCCCTTGGCCATCTTACTGGACTTTCAGCAACAACTTATCCAACTGCATTTGAAGCTTTAAAAAATTATGGGGTTGACTTTCTTGAAGACAAACATTTGGTAACACATGGAAATATTGGGACAGCAGCAGGTTGCCTAGCAGCAGTTGATTTAGTGGGTTGGGCAATTGAAAAACTTTACGACAATAAAGTAAGAGAAGACGTTATTGCTTCTGTTTTACCCATTGGACAAGGACAGGTATGTATTTATTAGCAGACAAAAGGAAGGCTACCTAACAATGCAAGACATACTATTTGACTTTATCGCAAAATACATTTCTTTAACGGAAGAGGAGAAGAATGCCATTGTTTCTTTGGACATATTTCACTCCGTAAAAAAAGGAACAATTTTGCTCAAAGAAGGACAAAAATCAGACGAAAGTTACTTTGTGCTTAAAGGCTGTATTCGGGTTTATTACATCAAAGACGGAGAAGAAAAAACAACAGCTTTCTATACAGAAATGGATGCTTTAACACCTCATTGCGTTGTAAATAAAGCCCCTGCTGATTATTTCATCAGTTGTGTTGAAGACAGTATTCTTCTGATTTCAACTGCTGATATGGGAGTAGAAATCAACACCAAATTTCCAAAGTTTGACATCATGTGTAGAATGTTGTCGGAAGAATTGTTAGCCCAAAAACAAATAGAGTTTGACGAGTTTAAGACATCATCACCTGAACAACGGTACTTGAACTTATTACAAAATAAACCTACCCTTATCCAGCGTGTGCCACAACATCAATTAGCAAGTTATCTCGGTATAACACCACAATCATTAAGCCGGTTAAGGGCAAGAATCCAAGAAAAAAAGGGCTAAACCGCATTTCTTAACTTAAGTGAAGGGTTTTAAGTTTAGTGCCAATCTACTTTTGCAGTATCATTTAACTTATAAATAAATCACTACTGTTATGAAAAAAATTGGCATTTATTCCGCGTTGTTATGGCTACTTGCATCTGTTAGTTCATGTGGCGTCAGCACGGCCTTTATTACCAGTCACAACCAAAACGCCACTGAGGTACACTTAAGTCAGAACAACTTCAAAGTAATTGATCAGGTAAGTGGAAGTTCAGAGACGTCTTATGTATTGGCAATTGGAGGTAAAAAGCAAAAACAACTGTACGAAAATGCCTATTCAATGATGTTGAAAAAAGCCAACTTGATGAATGGTTCAAAAGCCATTATTAACGTAATAACAGAGGAACACTTCAGTGGTTTTGCTCCTTTCTTTGTAAGAAGAACGATAACGGTGAGTGCCCAAGTCATTGAATTTACAAGGTAGATTCAAAGGAATGGGCTGGGTATTTCATTGTATCTCGCCAATCTACTTTTGCCGTATCGTTTAACATAAAAACTAAGGATATGAAAAAGAAAATTTTCTTCATTGGTTTTGTCTTAATGATGACAAACACAATACAACTGAAAGCGCAATATGCTAAAAATGACACAACTTACAAACGATGTTTCGTTGGTAGTACCTTATTTTTATTGGGTAATTTCGATAATGTAAACCCACCAGGCTTTGCTCAAATCAATTTAGGTTATCGAATTACGGGAAAAGATGTAATTTCACTTGAACTCGTTACTTGGAAACATTCTTGGCCACTTGGAATTAACCCATTTTATAACAAAGCTTATGGAACACCAGCAGAGAAATTTCCGGGAAACATTAGAGAATATGGATTTGGTGTAGCCTATCAAAGATATCTTTGGAAAGGTTTATATACAGCAGTACATGCACAGGCTATGTGGCAAACGTTTAAGGATAAAACTGGTAAGAAGGTAGGTAATGGTTTCAATATATTCAACACTTATCGAATCGGCTACCATGTTAAACTATTTAAGGATAGGTTTTTTATAGAACCATCACTTGGGATTGCCGGCCGGCCTTATCACACTAAAATGCCTGATGGTTTTAAGCAAAAAGATGACAAGTGGCCAAAATGGACACCTGAACCTGGGCTACACATTGGCTATAATTTTTAATCGATAATTATTATGAATGCACAAAAAACAACACAAAATGCACTAGAAGACATTAAAGTTAGTTTGAAAGTAAAGCTTGCTGCATTATGGGCTAGCTTTATGTTTCTTTATATCTATGTTGACTATTTCCACTTATATATGCCTGGTACGCTAAAAGATATGTTAGCAGGCAAGGTATTTGTATTTGATATTACGCAGGAGTTTATTTTCATAGCACTTTTTTTGGCTACCATTCCGATGTTGATGATTTTCCTTTCAGTGGCTTTGCCGGCTAAAACAAATCGCCTGACAAACATTATCGTGGCCATAGTGCTTATTCCTTACATGTTGTTTAATTTGGTAGGAGAAGCTTGGGTGCACATGTATTTTGCCGCAGTTGTAGAAGTCGTTCTTCTGTGTTTAATTATCCGTTATGCATGGAAATGGCCTCGCATAGAAGCATAAAAAAACTGATGGATACCAGCGTTGCTAAATATTGGCCACAAAAAAGCGACTGATATTATCTTTTACAGAGAACACCAAATGAAACATCCTATCCGAAACATCGAGGATTATTTTTCAAAAAAACCAAGTACACTTTTCCTTCTTGATGGCTTGGGTGCAGCATTGACAACACTTTCCTTGTTTTTTGTTTTAAGACGTTACTATGATTATGTTGGCATGCCAGCCAACACTCTGTCATACTTATCAGCAATTGGTTTGGTTTATTGTGCTTATTCGATGTCGTGTTACTTTTTACTTAAAGGCCGTTGGACAATATATTTAAGAATAATAGGCGTAAGCAACTTTTTGTATTGTATTTTGACAATGACGTTGTTATATCTTTATTACAACGAATTAACACATTTGGGGTTAACTTATTTTTCTGTTGAAATTCTTACTATACTGCTGTTAGCGTACCTAGAGTTAAGCGTAGCAAATAGATTAAGGTAATAACAGGCCTAAAAATGGGTCATCCTTTGCACCGAATAACAGCATTAAACATCGGACAACCGTTGCAATAAATGTTAAACGTAATGCCAGGCATTAAAGTAAAAAAGCCACCTTGTATTACAAAGTGGCTTTTTGTTTATTGGTAGTTCTTTATTATTTCCTGCTCAATACACGCTCTACAGCAGCTACAATGTGTTCGCTATCCAATCCGTACTTTTTCATCAATTCATCAGGAGTACCGCTTTCGCCAAAGCTATCGTTTACCGCAACCATTTCCACAGGAGTAGGCAACTCACGCGCCAACAACTGGCAAATGCTATCGCCTAAGCCACCATTCATCTGGTGCTCTTCAGCTGTTACCACCGCACGGGTTTTACGCACACTGGCCAATACCGCTTCTGCATCAAGCGGCTTAATGGTGTGGATGTTAATTAACTCCACACTAATACCTTTGGCAGCCAATACATGACCTGCTTCAATGGCCTTCCATACCAAATGTCCGGTAGCAAAAATGCTTACATCAGCACCTTCATTCAGCATTAAGGCTTTGCCTATTTCAAATTTATCAGTGGCACTGGTAAAGTTAGGCACTGCAGGGCGACCAAAACGCAAATAAACCGGGCCTTCATGCTCGGCAATGGCAATGGTGGCTGCTTTGGTTTGGTTGTAATCGCAAGGATTAATCACCACCATATTGGGCAACATTTTCATCAACCCAATATCTTCCAATATTTGGTGCGTGGCACCATCTTCGCCCAAAGTAACTCCCGCATGTGAGGCACATATTTTTACATTTTTGCCGGAATAAGCCACACTCTGGCGGATTTGATCATACACCCGACCTGTACTGAAATTAGCAAAAGTACCTGTAAATGGAATCTTCTCGCCAATGGCCAAACCTGCTGCCAAACCAATCATATTGGCTTCGGCAATGCCCACTTGAAAAAACCGTTCAGGATGGTCTTTTTGGAAGGCATCCATTTTTAACGAGCCAGTTAAATCGGCACAAAGGGCCACTACATTGGGATTGCTTTTTCCCAGTTCACTTAATCCTGCTCCAAAACCTGAGCGGGTATCTTTTACGTTTTGTATGTCGAATGTTTTCATGTGATGTATGACAAAAATGTTCGGTTAGTTTAAATTAAAATTAGTGGATAAGCCAGAGTTGATCATAAACTCTCGCTCAAATGTTTGAATACTTTTGGTAGATAAACGCGCCCTGTAAATAATTTTATATTTACCTGGTTGCATAACAATGTTGTGCGTTTTGTTTTCTTGTGGCAGCCTCGCCACCCAAACCAATTCATTCCGATTCATTTGGTAAATATCTGCAATATACTGTTGGCTAAAGGCAGAAATATTTAAACGCCCAGGCTGCGCCATTTCAATGGTTGTGGTGGTATTTTGATCTACACTTACATCCTTAAACAATTGCCTTGGCAGTGTTAACACTTCCAAATCATATTTACCAACCAAATACCGTTCACTTGTATTGGCATTTTGCAGGTGAAGCGTGTTCATGGTTCCTTTGCTACGCACAATACATTTTAAATCTGCATAGTTGGTGATGCCACTGATTTTTAATGTAAGATTTCCTTGTGGCGCATCAACTGCAATAATATTATGCCTGCCTGGTGTAAGTTCAATGCCTCTCTTCTCTACAGGAGGAATGGTATGCACCACCATGCGGTACTTAAATATAGGATCCAACAAAATGGTATCAGGCAATCCGCGCTCATTCATGGTATGGATAAAATTGCTTACCAATTGTCCGCTGTGTTCATCATAAAAACTCATGTTCACATTGGTTTCTGTTGGCTTTAAGTTTAAATCCAATAAATTCACTTGGGCCGTGGTGCTGTTTAAAGCTTGGGTAATCACCACATTCAATACATTGTTAAAGCTGGTCTCTGTGTTGGCATCATAATAACGGCCTACACATTCAAATGCTTTTCTAAAATCTTCTGTACTACCCAACCCTATAATAAAGGGACGCAATACCACACCTTGGCTTTGTAAAGCCTCACTTACAGCGCAAGGATCTCCCTCACACTCCTCAATACCATCCGTAATTAAAATAATAATATTGCGCACGCCTTGCTCTTTCGGAAAATCATACGCGGCTTGTTGCAAAGAATAAGCAATCAACGTTGTTCCTTTGGGAACAATGTCTTTGATTTTATCTTTCATTTGGCGGTGGTTGCCATATTTAAAAGGCACTTCCAAACGGGTATCCTTGCAATTGTGCTCAGAAGGAGACGAAATGTGTCCGTAAACACGCAACCCAACCTGAACATCCTTGGCCTTTTCCAAGCTATCCACAATTTTACTCAGTAACCTTTTGGCCACATTAATGCGGATGTCCTTCTCCATGGTTGCATACATGCTGCCGCTGGCATCCAGCAAAAACAAGATGCGCGTTTTGGGCTTTACATAATTTTGCGACTGCGTTTCAACGGAGAAAAACAGTAACAACAATAAACAAGCTACAGCAGTATACTTCATCAAATAAACAGGTTAATAATCAGCCAGTGTAGAAGGCAATTGTGCCAAGGCTTTCTCCAAATCCTGATCATTAGGAGCAATACCATGCCACTTGTGCGATCCCACCATAAAATCAATAGGCTGTCCCATTTCTGTTTTCATCATAATAAAAATAGGCTTGCCTTTACCTGTTAACGATTTTGCTTGCTGCATCGTATCAATAATGTTTTGCATGTTGTGTCCATCCATGTGCAACACCTCCCATCCAAAAGCTTTCATTTTGGCTTCAATATCTGCACCAAGGCCCATAATATCCATGGTGCTGCCATCAATTTGTTGCCCATTAAAATCAATGGTAACAATTAAATTATCCACTTTGTGATGAGCAGCAAACATAAATGCCTCCCAGTTTTGTCCTTCCTCTATTTCCCCATCACCCATTAAGGCATATACCAAATGCTTATCCCCATCCAACTTTTTGCCCAAGGCACAACCTGCCGCCACTGAAATACCTTGCCCCAACGAGCCTGAAGCTACCCGAATACCCGGTAAATGCTCGGCCGTGGCTGGATGCCCTTGCAAACGAGAATCCAACTTGCGGAATGTTTTTAGTTCTTCAACCGGGAAATAACCAGCCCTTGCCAAAGTACTATAAAACACAGGCGAAATATGCCCGTTTGAAAGAAAAAACACATCTTCATTTTTACCACTCATTTTAAAATCAGGGTGGTGTTCCATCACTTGAAAATACATGGCGGTAAAAAAATCAGCACAACCCAATGAACCTCCTGGGTGGCCACTTTTGGCACCGTGTACCATGCGTAAAATATCCCTGCGAATCTGTGCAGCTAAATTGTTCAATGTTGCGATATCTGTCATTGTTTACTAAATTGATGTTGTTGTTTATGAACTAACAAACCCAAAACAGGATGCTAACAGATGCAAGATGAAAACCTTGTTTTGTCGGCCGAAAAAGCTAAACAACTGAATATAAGCTTTATAGTCTTGTTTTTGGCATGTTATGGCATCAAAAGTAACAAATGCACCTCTTTTTTAGCATTTTTGTTTCCAACATTTTAACTACATTTTGTAAGCCGCCATTTACAAGCACTTGCAAGTATTTTAGGATAAACACCTAACCAACATGAAACAACTGGAAATTAGCCTGTTGCCCGAACAGTGCCATGATGATGAAAGCACCCTGTTACACATTCGCCAAAAAGCTGGCATAGCAGACATTAGCGGCATCCGAATTTTACGCAAATCATTAGACGCCCGCAAAAAGCCCATTCACTTTAACCTATTGGTAGAAGTATATATTGCTGAAAATGTGCCAGAACGTGATTTGATGTTTGACTTTAAAGATGTGCGGAATGCCCCACATGCTGTTATTGTTGGTGCTGGACCTGCGGGTTTGTTTGCTGCCTTAAAATTGATTGAACAAGGCATTAAACCTGTTGTGATTGAACGAGGCAAAGATGTAAGGGAACGCAGAAGAGACCTGGCAGCCATCACCCGTTTAAACACGGTGAATCCTGAAAGCAATTATTGTTTTGGAGAAGGTGGTGCAGGCACTTATAGTGATGGCAAATTGTATACCCGTAGCACCAAACGTGGAGATGTGCAACGCATTTTAAAACTATTGGTAAAACATGGAGCTGACGAAAAAATACTGTTTGAAGCGCATCCACATATTGGCACCAATAAACTTCCCCAAATTATCACCACCATACGCGAAACCATATTACACTATGGTGGTGAGGTGCATTTTAACAGCAAGCTTACAGATATTAAACTGCACAATGGAGCAGTAGCGGGAATTGAAATCAACAACCAAGAAATACTAAAAACCAATCACCTGATTTTAGCCACAGGGCATAGCGCAAGAGACATTTTTGAGTTATTGCACCGCAAACAAATTTTAATTGAAGCCAAGCCCTTTGCTTTAGGTGTGCGCATTGAACACCCGCAAGCACTAATTGACAGCATACAATACAAATGCGATACCCGTGGTGATTACTTGCCGCCTGCCAGTTACAGTATTGTAAACCAAAGTTTAGGACGTGGGGTATTTAGTTTTTGCATGTGTCCGGGAGGCATTATTGCTCCAGCAGCTACAGCTCCGGGGGAAATTGTGGTAAATGGTTGGAGTCCCAGCAAACGTAACAACGCTTTTGCCAACTCAGGGTTGGTGGTGAGTGTTGATACCAAAGAGCTTTCCGCTTACCAGCAATTTGGGCCACTTGCCGCACTGGCCTTTCAGCAGCAGGTGGAACAACAGTGTTTTGCTGCCACCCAAAGTTTACAAGCCCCTGCCCAACGGGTGCTTGATTTTGTAAACAAAAAAGCATCTTCTACCCTGCCTGATTGCAGCTACCTTCCTGGCCTTCAAGCGCACAAACTGGATGATATTTTGCCAAGCTTTGTTACCGCAAGTTTACGTGATGCCCTAAAGGCTTTTGGCCAAAAACTAAAAGGATATGTGAGCAATGATGCCGTAATGGTAGCTACCGAAAGCCGCACCTCTTCGCCTGTGCGCATACCCAGGGATAAAGGGACTTTAGAACACCCGCAAATTAAGGGCTTATACCCTTGTGCAGAAGGAGCTGGTTATGCAGGAGGCATTGTAAGTGCCGCCATTGATGGAGAAAATTGTGCTGCTAGAATTGTAGCCCTTTTATAGGATTAAATCTTACAAGAGTAATAACATTCGTTAATTAATGCTTCTTACTAATCAGTAATTGGCTTAATACCACTTAACATAGTACCTTTGCCCAGTGAAAAAATTACTTTCTGCTTTTGCCATATTATGTTCCACTGCAATATATGCAGGGACCATTGTTACCAGCGTAAATACATTTCCTTCTTTTGGTAACGTATACCCCTTTCATAGCTCAACCTCATTTTTTTATTTGGTTTCAGGTTCGGCCTTAACGGGCAATATCTTAATTACTGCACCCCCTCAATTTGAGGTGTCGTTAAACTATCAGCACGGTTATTCAAAAACTGCGTCAATTGTTCCCATAGCTGGTAATGTGGCACAAACAAAGGTTTATGTGCGATTCAGCCCATCAGCAGTTGGTGCTGCAAGTGGCAACGTCATTCACACCTCCCCCGCTTCTACTTCGCAAAACATCAGTGTATCAGGCACTGCCATAAACTGGGCCATTCCTGCCAGTTATTACAATACGGTAAACACACAGCGAGGAGCAGCTTTAAAAACAGTACTCTACAATAAAATTTTAGGGCATACGGCTGTAAGTTACACACCAGGGGTATGGAATGCCTACGCCACCACCGATGTGCAACCCAACGGAAAGGTCTGGGATATTTACAGCTCCCGTTTTGATACTGCCTCTCCTTATTTATACACCATGTCAACAGACCAATGTGGCACTTACTCCGTTGAAGGAGATTGTTACAACAGAGAGCACTCGTTTCCGCAAAGCTGGTTTGGTTCCAGCAGCCCCATGGTTAGCGATTTATTTCATGTGTTTGCCAGTGATGGCAAAGTAAATGGGATGAGGAACAATTATCCGTTTGGGAATGTAAGCGCGCCAACTTACACATCATTATATGGAGGCAAACTTGGGCAAAACACATTTGCAGGTTACACAGGCATTGTGTTTGAACCCAACAACGAGTACAAAGGTGATTTAGCCAGGGCCTATTTTTACATGGCCACCCGTTATGAGAATTTAATTGCAGGCTGGCAAGCCAATGGCAACGCAGATGATGTGCTAGGCGGAAACGCTTTTCCTGTGTATGATGCGTGGCATGTAAACTTGCTGTTGAGCTGGCATAATCAGGACCCCGTTAGCGATAAAGAAATTAAACGCAACAATGCCATTTACGCCATTCAAAACAACCGCAACCCATTTATTGATAGCCCACAATTTGTGCAACGCATTTGGGGTGGTGCTTTACCTGCTGAACCCAACATCCAATCCACTTCACTCCAAATCGTAAATAATAGCAACACCAGTGTAACCTTAAATTGGGTAAGCGGAAACGGACAACGCAGGTTGGTGTTGGTACGGGCTGTAAATGCGGTAAACGGATTACCCGTTGATACCATTCAATACGGTGCAAATGCAAACTTATCGCTGGCTCCGCAAACCACATCGGGCAATAACATCGTATATAATGGCACGGGCAGCACTGTTACCATTACCAATATGCAAGTAGGCGTTACTTATCATTATGCAATTATAGAATACAACGGTTGGTACACCTCAACCAACTACAACAATACAGGCTACGCCACCACAAGTGGTACTACCTTGCCAGTAAGTTTGGTAAGCTTTAATGTGGCGTTGGCTGGTGAAGATGCCCATTTGGTTTGGGCTACTGCCACAGAAAAAAACAACCACAAATTTGAGATAGAACGTGCAACTGAAGATCGTGTATTTAAGAAAATAGGAGAAGTAAAAGGCAAAGGGAACACCAACCAAAAAGTAGGATACAGGTTTAATGACCAAAAGATTACAGAAGCCGCAGGCAAAAGCAACCTCCTCTATTACAGGTTAAAACAAATTGATTTTGATGGTAAATTCACTTACAGTCCTGAGATTAGTCTGAATTTACAACAACAAGCGGATATTCCAGCGTTATTCATTGCTCCAAACCCATTTGGTAAGGAATTTGCTATTACTATCCAAACAACAACACGTGCCAACCTGCAATACACCATTGCTGGATTAGACGGTACAATATTGAAAACAGGAAATGAACAAATTAATGAAACGCAACAACAATTTATCGTGGATAACCTTGATGATTTGCCTGCTGGCATTTACCTCTTGCAAATCGAACTCAACGGGCGATTCTACCACTACAAAATCGCAAAAAACCAATGACAGTATGGATCAGTTTGAAGTAACAAAAACAGAACAAGAATGGAAACAACAGCTTAGCCCTGAGCAATATGCCGTGCTAAGAGAGAAAGGTACAGAACGTCCTTTTACCGGAAAGTTTGAAGACCACTATGAGCCTGGCACTTATACCTGCGCTGCTTGCGGCAATGAGTTGTTTCAATCAGGAACAAAATTTGATGCAGGATGCGGATGGCCCAGCTTTTATGAGGCACTGGATAAAACCAAGATTTTAGAGAAACCTGATTACTCGCATGGCATGAAACGCATAGAAATTATGTGTGCCAAATGCGGAGGCCACTTGGGGCATGTGTTTGATGATGGCCCAAGAGATAAAACAGGATTGCGTTATTGTGTAAACTCTCTCTCGCTTGATTTTAAAAAAGCGGCAACTGACAGCACCAAAACCAAGTAATAAGATAACTCCATAAAAAAGCGGCTAAGCCGCTTTTTTATTTAAGATTGGCTTAACCTGCAAATGCTTATTTTTGCAGCGTGAAAAAAATACTATCGCTTTCTTTACTGTGCTTCACAGTTTACGCTTACGCAGGTACCATTACCACCAATGTAAGCTCATTGTTTAATTTTAAAGACTGTTACCTCAACCACAGTGCTACACCACAATGGTTTTTGATTAGTGCAACAGGCTTATCTGCAAACCTTGTTGTTACCGCTCCTGATCATTTTGAGGTTTCAACTGACTTGAATAAGTTTTACAGCAAAACCCTTACTTTGGCACAAGGTGGCGGAAGCCTTACCAACACAAAGGTTTTTGTGCGTTTTACCCCGTTTAGTACTGGTAGAAAAACTGGTAACGTTACTTTAACCAATGTAGGCTCTACCACCAAAACCATCAGTGTAAGTGGAAACGGCATAAACTTCGCCTCATTAAGCACCTATTATACCACCATTAACACCCAAACCGGAGCTACTTTAAAAACCGCTTTGTATGATAAAATCAAAGGACATACCACGGTTTCTTATGGAGGACTATATACCCAATACCCAACCACAGACACCTATTATGATGGAACCGTTTGGGATATTTATTCAACCAAGGTAGATGGTCCATCACCTTATACATATCAGCATGGACAAAAACAATGTGGCAATTACAGCACGGAAGGTGATTGTTACAACAGAGAACATACTGTGCCTCAAAGTTGGTTTAATTCAGCATCACCTATGGTTTCTGATATTTTTCATGTGTTGCCTACTGATGGCAAAGTAAACGGGTTGCGCAGCAATTTTCCTTATGGTGAAGTATCAAACCCTAGCAGCACCTCGCAGCAAGGAGCTAAACTTGGACCAAACACCACCAGCGGTTATTCAAGCACCGTGTTTGAACCCATTGACGAATACAAAGGGGACGTTGCAAGAGGCTTGTTATACATGGTTACCCGTTATGAAAATGTGGTGTCAGGCTGGAGCGGGACTGCCGTGCTTGATGGAAGCTCATTTCCAGCCTTTAAACAATGGCATTTAGATTTGCTGTTAAAATGGAATCTTCAAGACCCACCAAGCAATAAAGAGATTATTAGAAACAATGCCATTGCCAATGGCATACAAAACAACCGCAACCCTTTTATTGATAGCCCACAATTTGCCCAACGCATTTGGGGCGGGGCAATTGCTGTTGAGCCAGGCGCGTCAGTTGCCACCAACTTAGAAATCAGCAACTACAATGGTACTTCACTAACCCTCAATTTTAGAAGTGGCGAAGGACAAAGGCGTTTGGTAGTGATAAAACCAACGGCTTCTAATACCATTAATCCAATAGATGGAAGGCACTATAATGCTTCTGGCGCATTAAGCAGCACGGCATTGGTTGGTGCTGATAATTTTGTGGTGTACAATGGTACGGGAAGTACTGTAAATATATCAGGACTTACCAATGGTGTGAATTACCAAATCCGTGTTTTTTGAATACAATGGCTGGTACAGCACGGCTAACTACCGCACGGCAACAATAGCAAGTATTAATACTGCTCCTCTAGATGTGGAATTTGGACCATTTACGGCAACAAAACAATTAGACAAACGCATTGTATTAAACTGGTCAACACTAAAAGAAAACAACAATGTAAAGTTTGAAATAGAAAGAAGTTTTACCAATTTACCTTACGCCAAGATTGGCGAGGTGGCCTCTAAAGGAAACAGCACCGCCACACAAAATTATACGTTTAATGACGACACCCTAAAAACAGGCATTTCACCTGCCATTACCAGCATTACTTATCGCATTAAACAAGTCAGTACCAACAACGATTTTAGCTACAGCAGTTTACAGGTGATTGACCTAACACCAACTCCTGCGGATACGGTGATTTACTCTTCTTTTACACTAAACTTATCAGGTAAAGCTGTGCAGGTGCAATGGCAAACCAGCAGAGAGTTAAACAACAACCGATTTGAAATATTGCGTGGCACCAGTGCGGCTGCATTAAGTGCCATTAAAAACACCGCCAGCTTGGGCAATAGCAATGCCAATCAAAACTATAGTTATACAGATACCGCAACAAGTGCTAGCCAAACCTGGTTCTACCAAATAAAATATGTGCTAAACAACAATGCGGTTGGTTTTTCAACTGTTCAGCAAATTAATATTCCAGTTGTTGTACCTAATGATACCGTTGTATTTGCCAATTTTACCTTAGCCAATCAAGGCACCACAGGCGTTCAAATAAATTGGCAAACCAGCAAAGAACAAAACAGCCAGCAATTTGAGGTAGAACGCGGGCTTACCAACAATTTATTTACCAGCATAAAAACAACAACAGCGGCAGGCAATAGCACCACCAATTTGCCTTACAACTTCACTGATTTAACGGTAAGCACGAACACCACTTATTTTTACCGCATTAAGTACACCTTACAAAACTCAACCGTTGGTTACAGTGTTGTTAAAAGCATTTTTGTTCCTACAGTTCCTCCTATTACTAAGGATACCGTATACTTTAAATCGTTTAGGGGTACGATAGATACTGCTAAGCATGTGTATTTGAATTGGACAACCACCATTGAGGGAAAAATTGGTAAATATGAAGTACTGAGAAAAATAGATAACAAACCATTTATAGTTATTGCTGAGATAAACGGCAATGTGCACCAGGACTCAGCAGGTGTGATTTATCCTTTTCAGGATGACTACTTTTTTCAAACCACAAATACCTTTAACACCTTAACTTATTTAATTAGGTACACTGGTGCAAACCCAAGCTATTTAGTAAACAGCGAAGAGGTTACTTTTACCAAGGTAGGGTTAAATCAGGTGAAGCAACCTTTTGAAGGAAACATTTATCCGATGCCTTTTGATGGAACATTGAACATCACCTTCCCCCAATCTGACAATGAATTGTGGCATTTAAGCATCAACAATTTGTTGGGTGAAGAAGTTTATCATGGCGAAGCTTCATCAGCCGAAGGGAAGCTAACACTCAATAACCTAGCGTACCTGAACAAAGGCATTTACCTGCTCTCTTTAAGAAACAATAGTGAGGTGTGGCACGTCCGCATCATCAAACAATAATTAAAAAGCGGCTTAGGCCGCTTTTTTTATGCAATGTTTTTTGTTAGGTTTGGCATATGGACAACCGTAAAATACTGATTGCATTATTGGCTTTGTTTTTTATCGACTCTTCCCTGCACATTTTAAACTGGATGGAGTTCACCGCTATTTCTTCCATTTTATTGCATGTAGTGAGATGGGCATTTATTGGCTTGTTAGGACTCTATGCCTGGCGCAGCAAAGCACTAACGGTTTATATTTTGTTGTGCATGTTTTTAGGGATAGAGGTGGCTGAATGGGCTCCAAACCTTGCCAAGGAGCTTAAGGTATTCAGTGATATATTTCTGAGGTTGATTAAAACCATCATTGCACCTTTGTTATTTAGTACGCTTGTTGTAGGCATAGCCGGCCACAGCGATTTAAAACAAGTAGGGCGTATGGGTATCAAATCGCTTGTTTACTTTGAGGTAGTTACCACCATTGCCTTGCTAATCGGACTTGTGGCTATTAATCTTTCACAAGCTGGTGTTGGCTCCTCATTACAAGCCCAAACAGAACAAGTGGACAAAGCCACCAAATTAATGGAGCAAAAACACACGCACAATGTGATACTTGATATATTCCCGGAAAACATTGCCAAATCAGTTGCGGATAATCAAATTTTACAGATTGTGGTTTTTAGTATTTTGTTTGGAATTGCCCTAGCCCAATTAAAAGGAGAACGGAAAGACAAAATGGTACATGCCATTGAGAGCCTAGCTGAGGTGATGTTTAAATTTACAAACTTGGTGATGCTGGTTGCCCCGTTGGCAGTTGGCGGTGCCATTGGTTATGCGGTTGCAAGCATGGGTTATGGCGTATTGCACGATTTATTAAAATTATTGGTAACGTTATATGTAGCCTTAATTGCGTTTGTGTTATTGGTGTTGGTGCCCATTGGCTTGCTGGTAAAACTGCCCTTTAAAAAGTTTTGGGCTCATATTAGCGAACCGTTATCTATTGCCTTTGCCACTGCAAGCAGCGAGGCCGCTTTACCTAAGGCGATGGAGAATTTAGAAAAAATGGGCATCCCACGCAAAGTGGTGGCTTTTGTATTGCCAACGGGCTTTAGTTTTAACCTAGATGGCACCACATTATACCTTTCATTGGCCTCCGTTTTTGTGGCACAAGTAAGCGGTGTTGATTTAACCATTGGGCAACAAATTTCCATGTGTTTGGTGCTGATGTTAACCAGCAAAGGTGTGGCGGGTGTGCGCGGTGCATCCTTCTTAATTTTGGTAAGCACAGTTGCCTCTTTGGGCCTCGACCCTCAAAAAGCTTTTGCCATATTGGCCATTGATGCCTTTATGGATATGGGGCGAACTTCAGTAAATTTAATTGGAAACTGTTTGGCTACTTATGTAGTGGCCAAATGGGAAGGAGAAGTTTAATTCCCTTTCCCATTTAGCTGATTCATGCAATTATAAACGAAGGTTATGCTTACCTGCCATCACCATCAAGTAAGTTACCAAGGCCACCTAAAATGCCTCCCTCTTCCTTGCGGTTGTAAGTGCCATAAGCCATGATTCTGCTGGCCAAGCGGCTAATTGGGAGGGTTTGTATCCAAACTTTACCAGGCCCTGAAAGTGTGGCAAAAAATACGCCTTCACCACCAAACAAGGTGTTTTTTATCCCTCCTACGAACTGTATATCATAATTTACTTCTTGGGTAAATGCCACAATACAACCAGTATCTATTTTAAGCATTTCACCAGGATGCAGGGTACGTTCAATCACATGCCCACCGCTATGCACAAAGGCCATACCATCACCTTCTAATTTTTGCATAATAAACCCCTCACCTCCAAACAAACCTGCGCCAAGTTTACGTTGAAACTCAATACCCACACTTACACCTTTTGCTGCACATAAAAAGGAATCTTTTTGGCAAATGAGTTTGCCTGATAAGGTTGATAAATCCATTGGGATAATCCGACCAGGATAAGGAGACGCAAACGTTACTTGTTTTTTGCCTGCCCCAACATTGGTGTATGCGGTCATAAATAAACTCTCGCCAGTTAGTAACCGTTTACCTGCTGAAAACAATTTGCCTAAAAGTCCGGTATTTTGCTGTGAGCCATCACCAAAAATGGTTTGCATATCAATACCATTGTCCATCATCATAAAGCTGCCCGGCTCGGCTACTACGGTTTCTTGTGGATCCAATTCAATTTCCACACATTGCATTTCGTTGCCTAAAATTCTGTAATCTATCTCGTGATTGCTTAGCATTGTTATTATGTATTTTAAGCTGCAAAACTACGATTTTGTTGGTCAATTTTCAAAACACCCTAAGCATTTATAAACATAGGAGGCGGCACGCTACGCGTGCC
>CALRXU020000002.1:0-315634 GCA_943372215.1 Chitinophaga pinensis
ATGATTCCTGCCGAAGTAATGGGTGCAACGGATAAGGATGAAATACAAATCAATCTTCAGTATGAAAAACAAAGCAGCCCACTTGTATTTGAGATTATAGAAATGATTGATGAATACAATGAGGAAAACGAAAGCAGTGAAGATGATGACGAAGAGGATGATGATGAATAACCCTGAGTGGGAATGAGTGTGTCATTCCCACTTGTTTAATTTAATACTGTGTGATGAAAACACCTAAAGATAACAAGCCCAAAACGGCTTTTTTGAGAGATTATTCAAGAAAACATGACCTGACCACGGAAGAAATCAGAACATCCCCCGTTTTTAACCAAATGAATGACCAACAAGTTGAACAGGTTATTAATACCTTTCGCCAGTTTTGCCTTATAGCGATGGAATATATTGATAATCAACAAAATAAATTTGCTTTTAAGCAAAATGGCTCAGATATTGCAGGTGAAGGAAAGATAATTGAACTTAAACCACCTAAAGATAAAGCAGCATGAGCGACCTTATTTTATTTGAACGTTTTGCAAAAGGCAGGGCAAAAGCCGCCCAAAAATCAACCAATTGTGTTATTTATACCCGTGTATCAAGCAAGGAACAGGCTGATAACAACATGAGTTTAGACACCCAAAAGAAATACTGTGAACTGTTTGCCCATAAGAACGGATACAGTATTTTAGGGTATTATGGAGGCACGTATGAAAGTGCCAAAACGGATGAGCGTAAGGAGTTTAATAAGATGCTTTCAATGGTGAAAAAGTCGAGTTATAAAGTATCCTATATCATTGTTTATAGTGTTGACCGCTTTTCCCGTTCGGGTGCTAATGCGATATATATTGCTGACCAATTGAAAATGCAGGGCATTGCTATCCAGTCGGTAACTCAACCAACAGATTCAAGTACAGCAAGTGGTAGTTTACAGCAGAATATTCAGTTTATTTTTAGTGCCTATGACAACCAATTAAGGCGGGAAAAGTGTATGACGGGTACTAAGGAATCTTTATTGAGGGGTAATTGGTGTACTAAGCCCCCATTGGGGTATGATATGGTGAGAAGCAACGGGCAAAAAAACATTGTGTTAAATGCCACTGGGAAGATATTAAAAAAGGCATTTGTGATGAAAGCAGAAATGGGATATACCAGTGAGCGGATTAGGGAAGAACTGGCCAAGCATGGATTAACGTTAAACCATCAGCGCATTCCTGAAATTTTGCGTAATCCGTTTTATTGTGGGTTATTGTCTCATAAATGTCTTGAGGGCAAGTTAATTGAAGGTTCTCAGGAGAAACTGGTATCTAGGGAGTTGTTTCTGAAAGCCAATGGCATGTTGGACAATAATACGCATGGGTATAAAATATCAACGGAAAATGATGCTTTGCCATTGAAAAGATTTGTAAAATGCGACTACTGCAATGCTTATATGCGGGGCTACCTTGTAAAAAAGAAGGGTATTTACTACTACAAGTGCAACACTATTGGGTGCTGCAACAATAAAAACGCAAATGTACTGAATGGTACTTTTAGTCAAATACTTACCCGTTTGTCATTGGTGGCTTCTAGCTGCGAAAAGGAGTTTATCAGAACTCAAATGATTGCGTTATGTAACCAATCGCAAAATGAGCAAATAAGTACTCAGGAAGCTTTACAAACCCAACTGACTGAAATTAACCGTAAAATGGCTCGTATTGAGGAGCGGTTTATGGATGAGGATATTACCAAGGAGCTTTATGTAAAGTATAGTGAGAAGTTGGCTCAGGAGAGGCAACAATTGGAGGAATCGTTGGCTCAAATGCAAAATACAGGGTCGAACCTTGATGATAAGATAAATTTTGTTATTGAAATGGCTGAAAAGCTAAGTGTTTATTGGGATTCAGCAACTTACTCTGTAAAACAGAAAATTCAGTTTATGTTATTCCCTGATGGTATCACGTATAATAGAAAAACTGACCAGTGTCGAACTTCTAGTATTAATGAGACTTTTCTCCAAATCGTGCGCTGGAAGCAGGAACTTAATAATGAAAAAAGCGGCATCCCTGAGTTAAATATCAGTTATGCCGCTTTGGTAGCGGGAAGCAGAATCGAACTGCCGACCTTAGGGTTATGAATCCTACGCTCTAACCATCTGAGCTATCCCGCCAAATAATTAACAATAAAGTTTTCTTTTACTGCTAATAGGGGGCGCAAATGTAAATATATTTTTAAATAAAATCATATTTTTGCAAAGCAATTATTTATCATTGAATATAAATGTGGGATTGTAGCCTGTATAATATGCTGTACATTCAAGCCTTTTTAACAAAGAATGTGAATAGTTTATACGTAATTCTATAGTGTTTACGTTCTACATTCGATGGTATAAATTTTTAATATCATGCAAAAAACTAAAAATATACTTTTCGGCTCCTTGGCTGCCTTATTAACAGGAGTTGGTTCGGTGTATTTGTTAAGTAATGGACAGGTTAATGGTTTAATTACTAAACATAAAATATCATCACCATCTTACCCAGCTTTCGGAATTGATTTGCCTGGAGAGTATGAATTACATGGTATAGACGTTTCACGCCACCAAAGAAATATCGACTGGGAGGCTGTGAGTAAGATGAAGCATAAAGATATTTCTATTCAATTTGCTTTTATCAAAGCAAGTGAAGGCAGAACAGTTACCGATGATTATTTCGCTGAAAATTGGAAAGAGTGCAAAGAAGCGGGTATCATGCGCGGTGCATATCACTTTTACCGCCCTCATTTAACTGCTCAAGACCAAGCTAAGCTGTTTTTTAGGCAAGTACCTAAATTGGAAAAAGGTGATTTGGCTCCGGTTTTGGATATAGAGGTTTATGGTAAAGGGGATCGTAACACATTAAAGAAGAACCTGAAGAAATGGCTGGTATTGGTTGAAAATCATTACGGAGTTACTCCAATTATTTACACCAACTATGGTTTTTACAAACACATGCTAATGGGCAAGGAGTTTAAGAAGTACCCACTATGGATTGCTCATTACAGAACCCCTGATTTGAACCAAAAACTAAGCAGGTGGCATTTCTGGCAACATAGTGATAGGGGAAGGATAAATGGTATTCGTGGTGGAGTTGATTTTAATGTGTTTAACGGAGATATTAATGAGTTAAAGCAATATTGCAAAAACTAATAAATACCAATAAAAAAGCCCGTTTAAACGGGCTTTTTTATTAAAAATCTATCCTAAATCGCTCTTTTCGATGTTGTGTAATCGGAAGAAAGTTTTCTGAAAGTTTAAAGTTCTCGTTTCTGGTTCTTACCAAATCAATAGCCATATACAATGCTTCTCTTAGGCTATTCTCATCAGCCTTATTCTTTCCAGCTATGTCATAAGCTGTTCCATGGTCAGGACTTGTTCTGATAAACGAAAGACCTGCGGTAAAATTTACCCCACTTTCAAAGCCCATAAATTTAAATGGTATTAATCCTTGATCATGGTACATGGCAAGCACCGCATCAAACTTTAAGTACGATTTATTGCCAAAAAAACCATCAGCTGGATATGGCCCATAAGCAAGCATGCCCTGTTCCTGTGCTTTTTTGCATGCTTTTGCAATAATATCGCGGTCTTCATTGCCCAATAAACCATTATCACCCGCATGTGGATTTAAACCCAAAACAGCTATCCTTGGTTTGGTAATGCTAAAGTCTTTTTGCAAGCTAAACTGCAAAGTTTTCAACTTTTTTAAAATAACTTCTTCTGAAATGTTTGCTGCCACCTCTTTGAGTGGAATATGGCCCGTAACCAAGCCAACTTTCATAGTTTCAGCAACCAGCATCATCATGTATTCGCTGGTGTTATCTTGTTGTGCAAGGTATTCGGTATGTCCTTTAAAAGGTAATTGGTCAGTATTAACATTGTGTTTGTTTAATGGAGCTGTTACCAATGCATGAATATTGCCAGCCTTAACGTCTTTGGTTGCTAACTCTAAACTTTTAAAAGCATATTTCCCTCCGGTTTCTGTTACCTCTCCCGGTTTTATGTCTATTTCTTCTTCCCAGCATACCAAAATATTCGATTTCTTGGTATGAATTTGGTCTAATGATTTAATAATATGCAGGTTAAAATCAGGTAAACCAATTGCCTTTTTCCAGTAAGAAATTACTTTAGGAGAACCATAAACAACGGGCGTACACAAGTCAGTAATGCGGTGGTCGGCCAGTGCCTTGATAACGATTTCGGGTCCAATGCCATTTACATCTCCTAACGTTATCCCAATAATAGGTAATTTATTCATAGTGTTGATTGTATAAAACTACTTACGCAGTTATTCAGCTATTTTTTTTAGAAAGTCAAACATTAATCGCACACCAACGCCAGTTCCATTTTTGGGTCTGTAGCTATCTGTTGCATTGCTCCATGCTGGTCCTGCGATATCAAAATGCATCCAAGGGTAGTCAATAAATTTTTCGAGGAATTTACCAGCGGTAATTGCACCTGCCACTGGTCCTCCAATATTTTTCATATCAGCAATATCACTTTTAAGTAATTTGCCATAATCATCCCAAAAAGGAAATTCAACTAGGCGCTCATGTACCAAGTTTCCGCTTACTTTTAGGTTTAATTTTGTGGCCTCATCAGCAGTTCCCATGCAAACAATGCCATAACCGCCAATGGCAGCAGCAGCAGCCCCTGTTAACGTTGCAAAATCAAATACCAATTCAGGGTCATATTTCTTGGCAAATGATAAAGCGTCTGCCAAAATCATCCTGCCTTCAGCATCGGCATTTAACATCTCAACGGTTTGCCCATCATACATTTCAATCACATCACCGGGAGCATAAGCATTTTCTCCAGGCCTGTTGTCTGTTGCTGGAACCAAACCAATTACATGAATGGGTAAATTAGCCTTAGCAATGGCATACATCGTTGCAGCAACCAAAGCTCCCCCAGCCATATCACACTTCATAGAATCCATACTATTCGGGGTAGGTTTTAGGGATAGTCCTCCAGTATCATAAACCACACCTTTTCCTACCAGTACAATAGGCTTTTTATTGTTGTGCTTTTTGGGTTTCCATTCCATAATGGTAAATGTTGGAGGTTTAACACTACCAGCATTTACGGCAATTAATCCACCCATTTTTAGAGCTTCAATTTGTTTTCTGTTAAAAACTTCTACACTAAAATTAGCCGCTTTGCCCATGGCTTGCATTTCACGCGCAAAAGTTGGAGCATCTAAATAACTTTGTGGCTCATTAACCAAATCCCTCGCTTTACAAACCGCATCAATTACCACATTCAATTCATTAGCTTCATTTTTTGAAATATGGGTTGATATGAGGACAATTTCCTCAAGCGTGTTTTTTTCTTTTTTGCTCTTATACTTTAAAAATTGGTAATTGGATAACGCACATCCTTCAGCAATAGCTAAGAGCATTGCATCATCTTCTACCAATGACTGCAATTGAATGCTCTTGTATTTATGTGTATTAATTCCAGATAAAATTTTGTTTCCAACTAACCGTAAGCTTTCCAACTGTTGGGGTTCATCTTTATCTGTAAGGTCATCGTAAAGTTGAATATAAACCAATCGGGAGAGTTGGTTGATAAGAATCAAATCCTCTTTGGCCGCTATTTTCTTTTTTACATAATCAATTTCTTTTTTGTCAGATAATATCAGTTTCCAATCGGTTTGTTTACTGGCTAGGTAAAATATGGATTGGCTGGTAATTGCTTTGTTTTTTACTAGAATAGTTGTTTGCATATCATAACTTGTGGTAAAGGGCAAATCTATAAAAAAAACTCACAAGCAGGTTGGCTTAGTTTTATCAGTAAAAATAGTTCTAATTTGCAATATGCTGCAGCCAGAAAAAGTTAAGCCCAAAAAGCATTTAGGCCAACATTTTTTAAATGATGAAGGTATTGCAAAAAAAATTGCACAATCACTCATTGATAAATGTGATGCCCCCACTGTTCTTGAAATCGGTCCAGGCATGGGTGTGCTAACCAAATATTTGCTTAATCAATCTTTCCGTTTACTTGCCATGGATATTGATGCAGAGTCTGTTAGTTATTTAAAATCAAATTTCCCTGAGCACAGCCAACAATTTGTAGAGGCTGATTTTTTGCATGTTGATATGACGCAGTTCATTCAACACCAGTATGCTGTAATTGGAAACTTTCCGTACAATATTTCTACTCAAATTGTATTTAAAATACTGGAAAACAGGCAACATATCCCATTAATGGCTGGGATGTTTCAGAAAGAAGTAGCAGAACGCATTTGTTCAGGTCCTGGCTCCAAAGATTATGGAATTCTTAGCGTGCTTGCCCAAGCTTATTACCATTTGGAGTATCTCTTCACCGTATCAGAAGATGTTTTTACCCCTCCACCAAAAGTAAAATCAGGTGTGATGCGTATGATTAGAAGACCACAAGAGCCAGATATTGACGAAAGAATGTTGTTCAGGGTGGTAAAAACGGCTTTTAATCAACGAAGAAAAAAATTACGCAATGCCATTTCTCAATTTGGGGTAGATGATGCTATTTTGCAACCATCTGGTTTTGCAGACTTGCGCGCAGAACAACTTAGCGTAGATGATTTTATTAAACTGACCCAATTGGTAATTAATCATGGAAACAACAATCAATAGCTCCATTTTTGCTAAACAAATCAAGCAGGTTATTGCCAATGATGAGTTGGATGAATTAGAGGCTTTGTTGCAACCGGTTTATGCTCAGGATGTTGCTGAGTTGTTAAACAGGCTTGATAAGCAGGAAGCTAGGCAAGTAATGTTAAGTATTGATGCCGAGAAGGCAGTAAAGGTGTTGATTGAGATGGAAGATGATGTGCGGGCCAGCTTTCTAAACTATTATAAACCCCAGGAAGTGGCCAGCCAATTTTTGCAGCACATGGATAGTGATGATGCGGCACACGTATTGAATCACCTGAATTTTAAAGAAAAGGAAGAGGTAATCTCACACCTAAAGGATATTGAGTTTGCTTCAAGTCTTTTGTCTTTAATGAGTTATGATGAATATACTGCGGGTAGTTTAATGGCAGTTGAGCTTGTTAAAGCCAATGCTAGTTGGAGTGTTCATCAATGTATTGAAGAGATAAGAAGACAAGCTGAAAATGTAGAAACCATTTATGTAGTATATGTAATTGACGATTTTGAGCGACTTGTTGGGCTTATCACATTAAAAAACCTCATCTTGTCAGCACCCGGAGCCCGCTTAATGGATGTTTCAAATAAAGAAGTTATTTCTGTTTCTACTTCTACTGACAGTGAGGCTATTGCAAATTTGTTTAAAAAGTATGATCTGGTGGTTTTACCGGTGGTAAATGCACTTGGTCAGCTAGTTGGGCGTATTACAGTTGATGATGTGGTAGAGGTAATTAAAGAGGAAGCCAATGAAGATTACCAATTGATGTCCGGAATTACAGAGGATGTTGATTCAACTGACAAAGTTTGGATACTCTCAAGAGCGCGATTGCCATGGTTGTTAATTGGTTTGGTAGGTGGAATAGGGTCCTCTAGATTTATTGAAGTTTATGAAGACACCCTAAAGATTCACCCTGAAATGGCTTTTTTTATGCCGTTAATAGCTGCTATGGGCGGAAACGTTGGGGTACAATCTTCCGCAATTGTGGTACAAGGCCTGGCTAATGATACACTGGGCACTCAATTTATATTACCCAAAATTTTAAAAGAACTCAGAGTAGCCTTATTAAATGGCTTCATTTGCTCAAGTTTATTATTGGGGTACAATCTAATGTTCTCAGAATCATATGATTTAAGCATTACAGTAAGCGTAGCGTTGTTAAGTGTAATTATTTTTGCTTCCGTTTTGGGTACTTTTATACCCATGGTATTACATAAGCTAAAAATTGACCCTGCTATAGCAACAGGGCCGTTTATCACAACTACCAATGATTTGTTGGGGCTAGCCATTTACTTTACAGTAGGGCGATTGCTTTATACCACCTTATAGATTTTGTATGCTGGTGCAACCATTTATCAAAAAAAAATTACTAATACTTAAACATAAGTTAATTCATGAGTAAGAAGGTGTTGATTATTGACGAGGTTCATGAATTGCTTACAAATGGACTGGCTTTGCGAGGTTTTGAAGTGCTTTACCAACCCAAAGCTAGTCGAAACGATCTTTTACATCTTATTGTTGATGCGGATGGATTAGTTGTACGGACCAAAACCCAAATTGATAGAGAAGTGCTTGAACTGGCAAACAAGCTTTCATTTATTGGCAGAGCAGGAGCTGGATTAGATAATGTAGACCAGAAGCTTGCTTTGCAAAAGGGTATTCAGGTGTTTAATGCCGGAGAAGCTAATGCAGATGCTGTTGGCGAACATACCATTGGAATGATGCTCAGTCTTTTTGCCAAAATCAATAAAGCCGACAAAGAAGTTAGACAGGGAGTTTGGGATAGAAAAGGAAACACGGGGTTAGAACTTTCTGGTAAAACAATTGCAATCATTGGTTTTGGAAATACGGGAAAAGCTGTAGCTCAGAAACTAAGTGGCTTCAATGTCAATATCCTTGCTTATGACAAGTACTTGACGGGATACGGTAAAAACTTAGCTAAAGAAGTTGCAATGGCGGTTATTTATCAAGAGGCTGATGTGGTTACCTTTCATGTTCCATTAACTGATGAAACCAAACAAATGGTAAACATAGATTTTTTGAACCAATTTAGGAAACCTATTTGGTTGTTAAATTTAAGCAGAGGCCAGGTAATAAAGACGGAAGATTTGATTAAAGGCATAGAATGTGGAAAAATACTTGGAGCTGGTTTAGATGTACTAGAGAATGAACAACTGGATATGCTAACAACACAACAAAAAGATGAATTTAATTATTTGATTAACAGCAATAGAACAGTACTTTCTCCACATGTGGGAGGATGGACAAATGAGTCTTACTACAAGATTTCGGAGGTGTTGTTAAAAAAAATAGATGATTTAAACTTAAACCTGTCAGTAACTTAAGTATATATTGCAATGTAAAGTTTTGATTAATTAAATCTAATTACTTTAATTTACGGACTTGAAGGAAATAGTATCTAACCGAAAAATTATAATAGAATGAAAAAAGTATACAGTTTTTTAGTAGCATTTATTGCAATAGCGGTTATTGCAAATGCACAATCTCAACTCGGTGAGTTACGAGGCACAGTGATCAATGGAAAAACCAAAAAACCATTGGATTATGCCAGTATCCAGCTTAAACTAAATGGTATAGTTAAAGCGCAGGTATTATCGGATGATGAAGGTGAGTTTATTATTAAACCTTTGCAACCAGGCGAGTACACAATGGAGATATCCTATGCAGGTTATCAGCCATTGGTTCTTTCAGGTATAAACATTGTTAGTGACCAAGCTACTTATAGAAATGTTAGTATGACTCCTAAAGCTGAAGGGGAAGAACTCAAAACAGTGTATATCAAGCCAAAGCCTGATTTAGTAGATAGAGAAGGTAAAGGTGGAGGAATTGTTAAGGACCCTGTTAAATTACCTACTCGTAGTGCCAATATGATTGCAAACACTTTTGCCGGTGTAGATGCAAGGTCTGGAGGTACTCCCAATATTAGAGGTGCCCGTGCAGATGGAACTGCCTATTATATTGATGGTGTGCGTGTACAAGCGGGAACTATTAGCGTTCCACAAAATGCTATTGATCAGGTTCAGGTAATTACAAGCGGAACTCCAGCACAATATGGAGACTTTACAGGAGGTGCCATTTCTATTACAACAAAAGCCCCTTCGCGCCAATGGCAAAGGTCGTTTGAGTACATTACTGCCTCTCCGTTTTATGGATGGAGTGGTGATAACACACATTATAATTCATTAGAAGCCTACATTTCTGGTCCTATTCTATTGGCTGATAAAGGAAGAGGAGATAAAGAGAGGGTGCTTTTGGGCTTTACTTTGGCTGGAAATGCAACTTATGCACTAGATGGAAGGCAGCCGGCAGTAGATATTTATAGGGTAAAACCTGATGTACAAAGAAGATTGGAAGAAACACCGTTAACCCGCACAGCAACAGGAGGTTTTGTGCCAACAGGTGAGTATCTGGTTAAAAGCGATTTAGAGAAAGTAGACCAACGCCAAAATGTACCTGTATTAAGCGTTAATGCCGTGGGAAGTTTCGCTTACCAACCTAGCAATAACATTTCTATCCGTTTAGGTTATCAAACCAGTTATTCACGCTCAAGAGGGTTTAACTATTTTCATTCACTAACCAATTCAGACAATAATCAGCTAAATCTTGATTTTGCTGGAAGGGTTTATGCACAGTTTACCCAAAATTTCGTTAAAAAATCAGATGACCCTAAAAAGGTAAAAACAGTTTCAAACTTTTATTACACCGCCCGTATTTCTTATGAAAGGCGCTTTATAGAGTCGATGAGCGAACAACACCAACGTAATATGTTTGATTATGGCCATGCCGGAACCTTTAAAACATATTCAGCCCGCACCTATTCAAGGGTTGCCAATCGTTTTGGAGACTCATCATTTAAGTTTGCCACAGGCAGAGCCCCAGGTGATACCTTGTATTTATCCTCGTATTACGCAAACAATTTTACTTTAATTGATACGGCCTATACTTTTAGCCCGTCAACATATAACCCTATAAAAAGCAATTATACCAGAACCATTTACGACTTTTTTAATTCCGCAGGATCAAGTGTTTCCAGCTTAAGCCAATTAAGAGGACTTGGCGGGTTGTCAAATGGTGATGAACCAATTGGCTTATATTCCAATCTATGGGCAAGTCCAGGCAATGTGCAGGGAGACTACAGCAAATCATTGGGGGAAGTATACAGTTTATATTTGATGAGTGAGGCTTCTGTTGCACCAAAGCAAAATCCTAAGGCTAGACATGATTTGCAATTTGGTTTTACTTATGAGCAACAATTCAGAAGAAGTTACAATTTAAATAATAGTGGTGGAGGAACAAACCTTTGGGCTTTGATGAGGTTATTGGTGAACAAGCAGTTTACAGGACGAGATTCAAACAACTATACATTAAAGTTTGATGACTTTGGTAACTTCCAAGATACAGTACTTTTTGCCGATAAAATTACTCAATCAGATCAATCTGCATTTGACAAGCGGTTAAGGGAAAAACTAATTGGACAAGGTGCGTTAGACGTTTATGGTAATCCAATTGACCAATACAGCAGACTAGATGTAAACTCGTATGCGCCAAGCATGTACTCAATAGATATGTTTACCGCTGATGAGTTGTTAAACCAAGGTAATTCAGCTGTTGGTTATACTGGTTATGATTACAAAGGGAATATTGTAAGAGGTAAAAAGAGCGCCAGTGATTTTTTAAATGACCCAACAAATAGGGTACTAGGCGCTTATCAACCTGTTTATATGGCAGCTTGGTTACAAGATAAGTTTACTTTCAAGGATTTAATTGTAAGGGCTGGTGTACGTTTTGATAGATTTGATGCCAATCAAGTTGTGCTAAAAGATCCTTATTCTTTAGTGCCAATCTACACCGTTGGAGATGTTAGAAGAGGCAATATCAAAGGGCTAGGAGAGGGGATTCCGGGTAGCATTGGCGATGATTATGCAGTTTATGTTGATACCAAAAGTCCAAATAATTCACCTAATCCTCGCATTACTGGTTATAGAAAAGGTAACGATTGGTTTGACGCAAGTGGAAATCCAGTTACCGACCCTTCAACACTTTGGAGAGAGGCTCAACGTCTGAATGTAAATGCAGAAGGCCGCAATATTCCATTCTTGGTTACTGACAAACAAGAACAGCCAACCGCATCATCATTCAGGGATTATAAGCCGGATGTAACGCTTTCGCCACGCGTTTGGTTTTCATTCCCTATATCAACAAGCTCTCAGTTTTTTGGAACTTACGATGTGTTGGTTCAACGCCCTACTGAAAGCAACGTTGCTCAAATAGACGATTATTTCTACTTGAATAACAGGCTCACCGGTATTATTGCTAACCCTGATTTAAGAATGACTAAAGTAACGGATTATGAAATTGGATTTACCCAACAAGTAGGTGACAATTCAGCTATAAAAATTGTTACTTCTTACAGAGAGTTCCGTAACTTAATTCAACTATACAGATTTGTACAAGCTTATCCATATGATTATACTTCTTTTGGAAACTTAGATTTTTCTACGGTTAAATCATTTAGGTTAGAGTATGAATTAAGGGACTTGGGTAACGTAAACTTATCAGCAAACTATGCTCTTCAGTTTGCAGAGGGAACAGGTTCGAATTCACAGTCAAGCAGTTCTTTGGTGCAAGTTGGTTTACCTACTTTGCGTAATGTATTTCCAATGGATTTTGATACCAGACATATTCTTAAAGGTATTTTTGATTACCACTATCGTGAAGGAAAAGATTATAATGGACCTATTGTTAATGGCAAGAAGATTTTTGAAAATGCAGGTATTAATTTAATTTTCAACTACTCTTCAGGACGTCCGTATACCCAGAACTTAACAGCTATTCCAGAGGTTCAGGCAGGTACAAGTGCTAGAAGTCAGGTAAAAGGAACAATTAATGGATCAAACTTGCCTTCGCAGTTCTTTATGGATTTAAATGTTGATAAGAACTTCATGCTGAAGAAAAAGGCAGTAGACGGAAAAGAAACCATTTACCGCATACGTGTTTTCCTTTGGGTTCAAAACTTGTTAAATGCTACAAACGTACTTGGAGTATATCGTTACACAGGGTCAGCTTATGACGATGGATTTTTAAGTTCACCACAAGCACAAGAACAAACACGTGTTGCAACCAATGCACAATCATTTGTTGACTTGTACAATATCAGGCTAGTTAATCCTGGTAACTTTGCCACACCACGCTTAACAAGGATTGGTGTTTCTCTTTACTTCTAATAAAAATATTACTTACCATGAAAAATAGAATCAAATATTTAAACATTGCAAAAAATGTTGGTATGCTAACCTTGATGGTGGCTGGTGTACTTCCCTTGAGCGCAAAGGAAAATGTAGGTTTACCAAATGAGCCTAATCCCCCTAGAGGTGGCGGTATACTGGGTAAGATGACAAACTGTGCACCTGCAACTCAGCAGAAGGATTTGGACGTAAACAACGTGAGAACTACGATACTAAATGGTGGTGACATGTGGTGGAATTTAAGTAACGCTCGTTATGAAATTCCTAAAGTGCAAGCAGGCCAAGTATCAAAAAACTCCTTATTTTCTGGTGCATTGTGGATTGGCGGTGTATCCAGTGGTAATTTAAAGCTAGCTGCTCAAACTTACCGTCAAAGCGGTAATGATTTTTATCCTGGTCCATTAACGTTGTCCAGTGCTTCTGTTACTCCTGAAACGTGTAAGAAGTATGACCGAATCTATAAAGTAACATTGCGTGAGATTACCGCCATTGCAAAGGCTACTGATGTAAATGCACTGGATATTTCTAAAGATATTCAAGAGTGGCCAGGTAATGGAGATGTAAGCGCAGGAATTGAAGCTCGCTTAGCCCCTTTTTATGATAATGATAGCAATGGGATATATTCAATTGAAGCTGGTGATTACCCTACTTTTGACCACGGAGTGCAAAAACTAGATAATATCCCGGATATGATGTTATTTATGATTTATAATGACAAGGGTAATATTCACTCTGAAACCCAAGGAATACCTATCGGTTTGGAGTTCCACACCCAAGCGTTTGCGTATTCTACCAATAATGAAATCAACAACATGACTTTTTACCGAACAACAATTTTTAATAGAAGTTCTGAAAAAGTAGATAGTACTGTGTTTGGACAATGGGTAGATGCTGACTTAGGTAACTATGCGGATGATTATGTGGAGTGTGATGTTGACCGTAATCTTGGTATTTGCTACAATGGTGATGATAATGATGAAGGTATATTGGGCTATGGGCTAAATCCTCCGAGTGTAGGGATTACCTTTTTCGAAGGGCCAATAAACCCTATAACTAATAGAGAAATTGGACTTACAAAATTCGTATACTACAATAATGATTTCTCTTTAACAGGTAATCCAAGTCGTCCTGAGCATTTTTGGGGCTATCTCAATGGCCGTTGGAAAGATGGTGCAAACATTACTTATGGTGGCAATGGGCGTGGAGGTGCTGACACCGCTAGTTTTATGTTCCCTGGTAATAGTGACCCAGCAGGCAGGCCAACTTGGAATGAGCGAATAGCCGGAAACCAACCACAAGACAGGAGGTTTTTGCAAACTGCAGGACCGTTCAGTTTACTACCAGGTGCAGTAAATAGAGTAACAGTAGGTGCTGTGTGGGCAAGGGCTTCAGGGGGTGGAGCTACTGGGTCATTTAATTTATTAAAACTGGCCAGTGATAAAGCAACTACCTTGTATAAGAATAATTTTCAAATAAAGAAAGGTCCTGTTGCACCTGAATTAACGATTACTGAATTAAACCGGAAGTTGGTTATTAAGTTTAATAACACCCGCAGCATTGAAAGCTTTACGGATTCTTTTGCTGGCCCATGTTCTGGAAAAACAATTTATAAATTCCAAGGATACCAAGTTTGGCAGTTGAAAACAGCTTCTATTCCTAGTGATATTAGTGATGTAGAGCAAGCCAGGTTAGTGGCACAGTTTGACATTGTTGATGGGGTTTCTAGGGTTGTAAATAATATTTTCGACCCAACTTTAGAAGAAAATGTGAAACGTATTATGGTTGAGGGAGCCAACACTGGTATTCAACACACTTTTGAAATAACAAAAGATTTGTTTGAAACAGGGTCCGATCAAACCTTGGTGAACTTTAAGTCATACCATTACTATGTAGTGGCTTACGCTACAGCTGATAATTGTGCTAATGATTTTGAGCAATACTTGGCAAGTTCACAAACAATCAATCAAAGTGAGTTAAAGGTGTATACTTCTATACCTCATGACCCAACTCCAGCTGGTTATGGCTTGCAATCAGATTATGGCACAGGTATCCCATTAACAATGTTAGAGGGGATGGGCAACGGAGGAAAGGAAATCAGACTTTCTCAAGCCTCAATTGAAACATTGCTACAAGCCCCATATTTTGCAAAAGAAAGAACCTATGAAAAAGGATTTTCACCTGCCAGTGTAAAAATCATCAACCCTTTAAAGGTACCTAAAGCAAGTTTTGAATTGGGCTTATTAGATAACTCGAATAACCCAAATAAGAGAGATACTTTATCTCCTAAAGCAACAAGGTGGTATTTAAAAAATACAACCACAGGAGAAGTTAGATTTGCTGACACGGTTTTAGCCTTTTCTAATGAACAAGTATTTGATGATTGGGGACTTTCAGTTCAATTAAATCAACCCATACTACCTGGAAATGAGGCTTCTCAAGTTGATCAATCCAATGGCTACATCAGTTCAAGTATAACTTTCTCTGGATCAACAAGATGGTTGACTGGTGTAATTGACGAACAGGTTACTGGAACTTTATTGGGGCCATGCTTTAATTGGATTAGGTCTGGTAGCAACGGTAGGCCTGATTATAACAACGCTGAGTTACATGATTTTGCCTTCTCTAAAGCTCCTCTTGATCCAAGAAGGAATTTTTCAACCATCATAGAAAGTAAATGGTCTCCATATGCATTGGCATCAAGGTGGCGTATAAGCTCAACCACTAAGTATCCTACATTTGGGCCAGCTTGGGATGGTGCAATAGGTTCTTTCGGAACAGGTTTTGCGTCAACAGATAACCAACTGTCAGATTTACATAGTGTGCAGGTTGTGATTACCAGAGATAGAACAAAATGGAGCCGTTGTTTGGTAATGGAAATGGGTGAAGATAAAGCATTGAATTTTGGTGGTGCAGACAAGTTTGAGGTGCGTAGATCTCCTTCTGTGGACAAAAACGGATCACCAGATGGAACAGGAACTGGTTATGGATGGTTTCCTGGTTATGCAATTGATGTTGAGACTGGAGAACGTTTGAATATCATGTTCGGAGAGGATTCTTCTTTACCTACTGAAAATGGAGGGGACATGATATGGAATCCAACCTCTAATATTTTTAGCAATACTGGTCGCCCAATTTTTGGTGGTAGACACAATATTTATATAATGGCTGCTAAACGCTTTGTGTTGGGCTCTGGCGCTTCTGCTATAATCTATAATGGACCTAGGTATGATGAATGTGCTGATTATGGTGTGCGTTTGTCGAATAATCCTGCTCCTGGAATGCCTGCTTCGGCCTTGGTAAGAAAACGCCAAGTATTATCACAAGCAATTTATACTTCAATGGCTTTAACAGCTGATGGAAGTTCAATGTTATCACCATGGCAAAATTTGGTTCCATCTGACGTAACCATTAGAATTAATGTAAAACGTCCATATGCCAACTTTACGCCTGACGGAGCTATTGTAAATGATAGTATGCCATTGTTTAAATTTAATACAGATGGGCTATCAACCATTTATAATGATGTGGCAATTGCTAAAAAAGCATTAGACAAGGTAAGTATTGTTCCTAATCCATATTATGCGTATTCGCAGTACGAGGATCCAGGAAATCAGTTGGACAATAGAATAAAAATTACCAATTTACCTCCTAAGTGTTTGGTGCAAATTTATACTCAGGAAGGTGTTGTGGTAAGAACTTTTAGAAAAGACGACAACACACAAACTTACCTAGATTGGAACTTAAAGAACAATGCTGGTGTTCCAATTGCAAGTGGAGTGTATTACATTCACGTTAAGTCAGATGATTTAGGCGAAGAGCGAATCATTAAATGGTTTGGTGTAATGAGACCAGTAGATTTTGATACGTTTTAATTAAATGATTTCCTGTGGGCTTTTTAGCCCACAGGTTTAAACACTAAAAATACACACAATGAAAAAGTATATTTTACACATATTGTCCATCACATCATTATTTGCTTCTGTAGCAGTAATAGCGGGTAATCCGGATCGTTCTGGTGGTGCTGGAGGAACACAATTGTTAATCAATCCTTACGGACGTTCTGCGGGATTATTTGGTTCTAACACAGCATCTGTTAGAGGTATAGAGTCTTTCCAGTTTAATATAGCAGGATTGGCATATACAGCAAAAACAGATATTGGGTTTTCGCGCACCATTTATCTTCAAGGAACTGATGTGTTTATTAATAACTTATCTTTTGCTCAATCTTTAGGTTCTGGAAACGTATTGGGTTTAACAGTAAATTCATTTGATTTTGGAAATATTCCTGTTACATCAGAGTCTCAACCGGATGGTACTTTAGGAACGTATTCTCCGCAGGTACTGAACTTAGGTCTCGCGTATGCCAAAAAGTTCTCAAATAGCATTACAAGTGGCTTAACCTTAAGGGTTATTTCAGAAGGTATAAGCAATGTTAGAGCTTCGGGTGTGGCAATAGACGCAGGTGTGCAATACCAAACATCACTAATTGCCAAGAAAAAATCAATTAAAAAAGAAGACTTCAGATTTGGAATCGGCATCAGAAATATTGGCCCTAATATGCAATATCGTGGTTCGGGCTTGTCTTTTCGTTCCATTAATCCAGTAACAGGTGCTGATAGAAGAGCTTACATTGGTTCGGAGTCATTTAACCTTCCAGCTTTGGTAAACATCGGAGTATCATACGATATGCGTTTAGATAAGAAAACCAGTGAAACTTACAACCACCGTTTAACTGGCCATGGTAACTTTAATTACAATTCTTTTTCTGCAAACGTTTTAGGAGTTGGTGTTGAGTACGCCTTTAAAGAAATGTTTATGTTACGCGGAGGATTTGGTGCTCAAGATGGTGTAACATCTTCTAATGATTATCTTTCTCAATATATTGGTTTTGCTGGAGGTATGGGTTTTGTGTTGCCGGTTAGTAAGTCAGGCACTCGTTTGGCTATAGACTATTCTTATGCACCTACACGTGTTTTTAATGGAGTACATAATATTACCTTCACTGTAAACATAGATAATAAAAAATAATTTTTATATTTGTTATCACATAAAAGAAACGCTACCCAAAAATGGTGGCGTTTCTTTCGTTTTATATATTGTTAGTATTAGTAGATTATAGGATATGTCAAAGATTAATTACGTATCGAAAGAAGGATTCGAAAGATTACAAAAGGAGTTGCATGATATGAAGTATGTGCAAAGGCCTTTTATTTCAAAACAAATTGCCGATGCCAGAGACAAAGGTGATTTGAGTGAAAATGCAGAATACCATGCTGCAAAAGAGGATCAGGGATTGCTTGAAGGACGCATGGCGATGTTGGAGGATTTAATTACCCGAACAAGAATCATTGATGAAACCAAACTTGATAACAGTAAAGTAATGATGCTTAGCAAAGTAACTGTTAAAAACCTGTCTACAAATAAGGAAATGGTATATACAATGGTTTCTGACTCCGAAGCTGATTTTAAAACTGGTAAAATCTCTATAAAATCTCCAATTGGAGCTGGATTAATGGGAAAAAAATTGGGTGAGGTAGCTGAAATCAAAGCTCCAGCTGGAATAATTAAGTTAGAAGTAATTGAAATCAACTTGTCATAGATGTCAACTATATTTTCAAAAATAGTTAATAAAGAAATTCCTTGTTATCAGGTAGCAGAAACAGATGAATATTTGGCATTTCTAGATTTGAGACCATTAACCGCAGGTCATACGTTGGTTATCCCTAAACAAGAAATAGATTATATTTTTGATTTAGAAGACGAGCAGTTTACTGGATTGCATGTTTTTGCTAAAAAAGTTGCAAGGGCCATTAAATCCGTAATACCTTGCAAACGCATTGGTGTTGCCGTAATTGGCTTGGAAGTGCCTCATGCGCATATACACCTAGTTCCTATAAATGCTATTGGTGATTTAAACTTTGAAAAGGAACGCGTTACATTAACTCCTGAGGAGTTGGAAAAAATTGCGGGCGAAATTAGGGCCGTAGTTATTGAATAACGTAAGCTTATTTACTTCCTGGGGTAATAATTTTTTTAGGATTGGCTGTTGCAAATGCTTTCCAGGAGTTAAATTGTTTTCCTGTTGATGTTTGTTTACTTCCTTGGAGGTAATGGCAGTAAGCTGCTGCTAAACCATCAGTAGCATCTAAAAACTCTGGAGTTTCTTTAAACTTAAGCATGTTTTGCAACATGGCTGCCACTTGCTCCTTGCTGGCATTACCATTACCGGTAATGGATTGCTTGATCTTTTTGGGTGAGTACTCATTCACAACCATTTCTCTGGTGATGGCAGCAGCTATTGCAACTCCCTGCGCCCGGCCTAGCTTTAACATGGCTTGCACATTTTTACCAAAGAATGGTGCTTCAATGGCCAATTCGTCAGGTTTATATTGGTCAATAAGAGCAGTGGTGCGTTCAAAAATACGCTTTAAACGAAGGCTGTGGTCTTCTAATTTATCTAATTTAACTATCCCTAAACCAATTAAGTACGCTTGCTTTTTTTCTATTCCAATTAGTCCATAACCCATTACCACAGTACCAGGGTCAATACCTAATATGATTTTTTCATAATTTTTTATCTGCGCTAAGTTGCCCAAAGTTAGTATGTTTGAAGTGTTGTAATTTTACAACCATCGCAAGTTACAAAACGCATTGAAAGCAGAGCAAGCATACCTAAAAAAAATTACCCTGATTTTTAAAATCATCCTGCTTCCAATCACTTTTGGGTTTGTTTTTTATAAGTTAACCTACGCCTATCACCTAGGTGATTTACTAGACCAGATTACTTTTGTTTGGGATAAAACTACCGTGCTGATAATTTTATTAAGCCTTTTATTAACGTTCATAAACTATGCGCTTGAAACGGCTAAATGGCATTTATTAATAAAGAAACATGAAGGCCAAAGCTACTGGCAAGCATTTAAAGGTGTTTTTGCTGGGGTTGCATTAAACATTATTACCCCAAACCAGTTAGGCGATTTTGTGGGAAGGGTCATGTTTTTGAAAAATTTTGATAAAGTAAGAGGTACACTTATTACAGCGATTAGCCATACATCACAGGTTATTTCAACTATAGTTTTAGGGGTTTTCTCGCTGATTTGGCTGGCTCCACAGAAACAAATGATAACTCAAGGCACAGCCAATATACTGTTTTGGGTATTTTCAGGGGTTACAGTAGCAACGCTCATTGGTTATTTAAATATCCGTTTTTTTGCAAAGCTGAAAATTACGAAACGTTTTAGAACATACTTAGATGTTTTTGAATTGTACTCTAGGGCTGATTTAATGTTGTTGATGATTTATTCGTTAACAAGGTATTTAATTTTTACCATCCAATACCTGTTGTTTATACAGTTATTTAAGGTAGATGTTACCTTAACTCAAGCATTGGCATGTATGATGGCAGCCATGTTTGCACAATCTTTTTTACCAAGTTTTATTTTGGTAGAAATAGGAATAAGAGGGGCAAGTGCCCTTTGGTTTTTCTCACTATTTACCAATCAAGTTACACCGGTGTTGTTATCTACTTATTCCGTCTGGATTATCAATTTATTATTGCCTGGGATGTTTGGGCTTTTTTTTATTTTACAATGGAGGGCAAAACGCTAATATGGCCATAATCATTAGTTCAATTGTATTATTAATATTTTATGTGCTGCTTATTTCAATTTATCATATAGGTTGGATATTAATTCCTTATCACAGAACAGTGCAGTCTGAGAGGAAAGATACTTTCAGCATATTAGTTCCGGTAAGAAATGAGCAGGCATGCATACAACAATGCTTATCATCATTAATTGCACAAAATTATACAGGTGATTATGAAATACTAGTTATTGATGACTATTCAACTGATAATACCGCATCAGTGGTTGAATCATTTATCAACAATTATCCTAGTAGCAAGATTAAATTATTTAAACTCTCTGACAACAATACGACTAAAGGCGTAAAAAAAGCAGCTATTACCTTTGGTGTTGCTAAGGCACAATTCAATTATATTATCCTTACAGATGCAGATTGTACAAGAGGGAAAAACTGGCTAAATACCATAAATGGATTTGTGGCAAAAACACCCTGTAAAATGATTTACGCCCCTGTAATATTCAATGCTAAAAATACTTTTGAACGAATTCAAGCCTTAGAGTTTGCAGGCTTAGTGGCTATAGGCGGTGCCGCCATTCGACTAAAAAATCCAAATATGTGTAGTGCTGCCAACCTTATTTTTAGTAAGGAAGTGTTTTACGAAGTAGATGGGTATGATGGGAACGAAATGATAGCGAGTGGAGATGACGAATTTTTATTGCATAAAGTTTTTAAAAAGTACCCTCAGCAGATTCACTTCCTAAAACACCGCGATGTCATTGTATATACCACCTCAAATACTTCCTTAAAAGAACTTACTGAACAACGGAAGCGTTGGGTAAGTAAAAGTACCAAATATGAAAACAGGTATATTACAGCAATATTGGTGGCTGCCTACCTATTTAACTTGTTACTAGTTGTTAATTTGTTTGTTCATTTATATATTGGATTGGTGTTGCTGGCAATAAAAGCATTGGTAGAAGGGTTGTTTTTATATAACGTAATGGGATTTTTTAAGAAGAGACACTACTTACTGTTATTGCCAATAGCCGAGATTTTTCACATCTTATACGTGATTATTATTGGCATATGGGCAAATACATCAGCCTATACATGGAAAGACAGAGAGTTAAGGTAAATTATAATACATGGAATCAGCATTAAATGAACTGGAGTGGGATATATTAAATGCCATCTACTTTGTAGAACCATTTGAAAATATTTTGGCAGAATGTAAGGCTCCGGCTCCTATTGTAGCCGATGCGCTGAAGCAACTTATTCATAAAAAATATGTGGTGGCTATGCGGTTTGATGAAACTAGCCAGGAATATGTGCGCAGTTTCATTTATGATTCAGATAACATGTATGCTTACAGATATCTGGCTACAAAAGAGGGATTGATAGCTCACACCAGTAAATAAATTAAGTTATGAAAGCAATTATACTCGAAGGAATTAACCAGCCTTTTACTTACACAGATATGGCATTGCCAGCATTGAACAAGGGCGAAGCGTTGGTGAAAATAAAAGCAGCAGCTTTTAATCACAGGGATTTATGGATTCAAAAGGGTCAGTATGCTGGCCTGCGTTTCCCAAGTATCCAGGGTAGTGATGGCAGTGGTGTAGTAGAGCAAGTGGCAGATGATACAGACAAAGGATGGATAGGGAAAGAAGTGGTCATCAATCCTTCTTTAAACTGGGGTAACAATCCCAATACACAAGCGAAAGATTATGTGATATTGGGGATGGCACAAGACGGTACATTTGCTGAATATGTAAAAATAAATGTCCGCTTATTACATCAAAAACCAGCACACCTTACTTTTGAAGAAGCGGCAACTTTTCCACTGGCAGGATTAACAGGCTATAGGGCTTTGGCAACACGCGCTGCAGCGCAGGCTGGCAACAAGGTATTGATAACTGGAATTGGAGGTGGAGTGGCCTTATTTTGTATGCAGTTTGCATTGGCACTAGGTTGTGAGGTATATGTAACCTCAGGTAGTGAAGATAAACTGGCTCGGGCAATAAGTTTAGGAGCTAAAGGTGGGGTAAATTATAAAGCAGAAAACTGGCATAAAGAGTTACTTACATTAAGTGGAGGCTTTGATGCCATCGTTGATAGTGCATGTGGAGACCAGTTTTCTAAATTGGTAGATTTGTGCAAACCTGCCGCTCGTATCGCATTTTATGGTGCTACTATGGGGGCTTTTAACAGCGGTATTCCTGCCAAAATATTTTGGAAACAGCTCACTATTTGTGGCAGCACAATGGGTAATGATGATGAGTTTAAATCAATGATTGGGTTAATTGATAAGCATAAGATAAAACCAGTTATTGATAGTGCTCACCCTTTAAAAGATGCCCAGCAAGCCATTGGCAAAATGGAAAGGGGGGAGCAGTTTGGTAAAATTGTGCTGACTGTTGGTGCATAATTTCAGCAATAACAGACCAACTATTGACAATGGAAAAACGAATGACTCAACTAGACGGGCTGCGTTTTTTTGCAGTGGCTATGGTAATGGTTGCTCATTGGTTACAATGGCGTTGGAGTAACTCGGTTTTATCGGTTATTCCGTTTGGACATGGTGTTACCCTCTTTTTTGTACTAAGTGGTTTTTTAATTACCCGTATATTGTTAGATGCGTCTGAAAAGGTAAGGACTAACGCAATAGGTAAATATGCCGTTTTAAAGTGGTTTTATATTAGGCGATTCCTCCGCATTTTTCCTATTTATTACGTGTTGCTTTTTTCGTTGTTTTTCTTCAATTATAAAAATACCCGCGAAATATTTCCCTGGCTGGTTACTTATACCTCCAATATTTATCAATACTTTAACCTAACCTATGTTGGTGATTTCAATCACTTTTGGTCATTGGCCGTTGAAGAACAGTTTTATTTGTTTTGGCCTTTGTTGCTATTAGGAGTAAAACCCAATAGCAGGTTAAGGATAATTGTTGTTGTAATATGCTTGTCATTACTTGCTAGAGCGCTCATTTATTTTTTTACGGATAATTGGATGGCTGCTGCTTATTCAACCATAGGTTGTATGAGTGTTTTGGGTATAGGTGCATTATTGGCTTACATTGTTAAATATAAAAACAAGCTAAAACAGACACTTGCCAACCCAATATTTTTATACAGTTTTTTAACTGGTCATGTGGTGCTGTTTATTGCCTTGCATAAACAATTGTGGTATAAAATGGTGGTTGATGAGTTGTTGTTTGGAGTACTTGCAGCATTCATTATTTTAAGGGCTTCAACAAATGGTTTTACTGGGGCAGCAAAATGGGTGCTCGAAAATCCATCCATCGTTTATTCAGGAAAAATATCATATGGGTTATACGTTTATCACCTGTTTATGCCTCCTTTGTTTTATTACCTTGCTCCCAAGGTTGGTTTAACCATAGCTAACAAGTATGTATTTTGCTTGGCACTTTACCTGCTCACATTTTTGGTTTCAATGATTTCTTGGAAGCTTATTGAACGGCCCATTCAGATATGGAGAAATAAGTTTTCTCTTAAAAATGGGTAGCTTTTGTAATACAGTTATTTTTTAAATCACTAATTATTAATTAGTTGTATAATTATATCGGAAAAATTTGGAATCTGATTCCAAATTTTTCCATACATTTGTTCAATGATTCAACGGAGTGCAAAGGTGAAGTTAAAGGATTTGGCAAACAAATTCAAAGCTGTGGCTGTTACTGGCGCGCGCCAAACAGGTAAAACTACTCTAATAAAACAAGTGTTCAAAACCAAGCCGTATGTATCGTTGGAGAATCCTGATATTAGAAACTTTGCATTGGAAGATCCTAGAGGTTTTTTGGCTTCATACCCAAAGGGGGCAGTTTTAGATGAGGTGCAGCGTGTGCCTCATTTATTTTCTTATTTGCAAGAAATATTAGATAACACTAAGCAAAAAGGATTATTTATACTCTCTGGCTCTAATAATTTTTTGTTGCAGCAAAGTATTTCACAAACGTTAGCCGGAAGGGTTGGTTACATGAGCTTATTGCCATTTTCTATAACAGAATTGGCCAAAGCAAAACTTTTGCCTGAAGATGATAACGAGTTACTTTTAAAGGGTTTTTATCCACCAATTTATGACCAAGGCATACCCGCTATTGATTGGTGTCCTAATTACATTAGAACATATATAGAGAAAGACGTAAGGCAAATTAAAAACATTACTGATTTAATTGTTTTTGAACGTTTTATGAAGTTGATGGCAGGTCGTTCAGGACAAGAGTTAAATAGCAATGCGCTTGCTGTTGAAGCAGGTGTGGATGTAAAAACCATTCAATCATGGATTGGGATATTGGAAAGTAGTTTTATTATTTATTTATTAAAGCCCCACCATAATAATTTCAATAAAACGGTGGTTAAACGTCCCAAAATGTATTTTTATGATTCAGCTTTAGTCTGTTACTTGTTAGGGATTAGGAATGAATTGCAATTAACCACACACCCATTGCGTGGAGCCATTTTTGAGGGTATGTTAGTAACCGAGTTGGTTAAAAAAAGAACCAATACGGGTATGCCTGTAAATTTGTTTTATTGGCGCGACAAAACAGGGCATGAAATTGATGTAATTGTGGATGATGGGAATACTTTATTGCCTATTGAAATAAAGTCAGGCAGCACATTTAATGCCGAGTATTTTAAGAACATTACTTATTGGAGTACACTAAGTGGGGCGAAAAAATCAGTATTGTTGTATGCTGGCAAACAGCAACAAAAACGTAGCGATAACAAATTGGTTTTACCTTGGAGAAATCTAGTGAAATCAGATTTGTAGTTTAAGCCTTCAGAGGGTTAGCTACTTGTAAATATTGGGCATTTGCAGGTTGAAATATTTGGCACCAATTCGTATCAACATAATCAATACCCCAGCCAAAATGCTGGCAAGGTTGGTATCCTTTATCACCAACAACAATAAAAAATAACTAATACCACCTGCAATACAGGCACTGGCATATACATCTTTTCTAAATACATAAGGAATTTCATTGAGTAAAACATCTCTGATAATACCTCCAAAACAACCACTTATTGTACCAATGGCAACACATACCATGGGGTGCAGCCCGAATGCTTCGGCTTTGGCAATGGCCACAATGCAAAAAAATGCCAGTCCAATGGTATCTAACCAAAACATGATGTGCTGGTATTTTTTGATGTGTCGGCTAAAAAATAAGGATATAAAGTAACATATAAAAAGGGTAATTATTGTCTCTATGTCCTTTAGCCAAGCAACTGGCAAACTGCCAATCATCATATCACGCAAGGTTCCTCCGCCAATTGCGGTTACAAAGGTTAATACCAGTATACCGAATACATCAAGTTTTTTCTGCCGTGCTGATAAAGCACCACTAAATGCAAAAGCCATGATGCCGAATAATTCTACTGTATTGTGAAACGTGAAAAACATATTAAATATCCAGTTTGTATTGCTCTTTTAGTAAACTAAATGATAAACGATGCAATGGGGTTACCCCAAATTGTTTAATTGCTTCCCGATGCGCCACAGTTGGATACCCCATATTTTTGTGCCAGTTAAATTGCGGAAATTCTTCATGCGCCTTCAGCATAAATTCATCACGGTAGGTTTTGGCCAATATAGATGCTGCTGCTATGCTTTGGTATTTGCCATCGCCCTGTACAATGCATTCATGCTTGATTTTTTTATATGGAATAAACCTATTGCCATCAATTAGCAACAAATTGGGTTCAAGGTTTAGTTTATCTAAAGCCAAATGCATGGCCATAAATGATGCCTTTAAAATATTAAACTTATCAATATCTTGGTTACTCAGCATGGCTACTCCATAACTCAACGCCTTCTCCTCAATCTCCAATCGTAAACTATTGCGTTGTTTCTCATTTAACTTTTTCGAATCGTCAAGCCCTTTAATAGGCTTCTTCTCATTTAATATTACAGCCGCTGCAAATACTGGTCCTGCCAAACATCCACGTCCAGCCTCATCGCATCCTGCTTCTATTTGTCCTTTTATGTAATACCTTTTTAACCCCAATTTTCCAATCAGTTTGTTTTGGTTCTAGCTTAGACCTTCAATTACCCCATTGTTAAAAGTCATGCCATTTGCGGCAGGCTCTTTAGGTAAGCCAGGCATGCGCATAATATCGCCACAAACCGCTACTATAAATCCGGCTCCAGTATTAATTACTAAATCCTGAACATGCAACACATGTCCTGTTGGTGCACCGTAAACATCAGCATTATCTGTAAAACTGTACTGTGTTTTTGCAATGCAAACTGGCAAATGTCCAAGGTTATTTTTCTTAATTCTTCCCAACACCGTTTTACATTTACTGCTTAGCTCAATGCGGTCAGCCCTATAAATTTTTTGTGCAACTTTTTCTATTTTTTGTTCAATACCATCTTCTACATTGTAAGTAAATTCAATAGGTTTTGATGGATTCTTTTCAACCGTATCTACTATTTTTTGCGCCAATTCTATAGCACCTTCACCGCCCTTTGCAAAAGCTTCATTTACGGCAAAAGCTGTTCCCATACCCTCGCACCAATTTTTTAAAAAATCAATCTCCTCTTGCACATCAAAATGGAATTTATTCAATGATACAATAATACTCTGGCCGAAACCTTGTAAGTTTTCAATGTGTCTTTGTAAGTTAGGCAATCCGTTTTTTAGTCCTTCTAAGGTTGGTTTTTTGGTGTCGTCTCCATCTAATCCACCATGCATTTTTAATGCTTGGGTAGTTGCTACCAATACGGTTGCTTTGGGCTGTAAATTAGCCATTCTACATTTAATGTCTAAAAATTTTTCAGCCCCTAAATCGCTGCCAAAACCAGCTTCTGTAACTACGTATTCAGCGCAGCTTAAGGCCATTTTAGTAGCAATTACACTGTTGCAGCCATGCGCAATATTGGCAAAAGGGCCACCATGTATCATGGCTGGTGTATTCTCCGTGGTTTGCACCAGGTTGGGCTTAATGGCATCTTTTAATAAAATAGTGATAGCTCCGCCAACACCTAAATCCTTAACAGTAAAAGGGGAATTATCTTGTTTATAACCCAATATAATTCTTTCAATGCGTTGTTGTAAATCATTGAAATTTTCGCTTAAACACAAAGCCGCCATAATTTCACTGGCTGGTGTAATGTCAAAGCCGGTTTCTTGAGGGATGCCATTGGTTCTTCCACCTAACCCTGTTGTTACAAACCTCAGGCTTCTATCATTTACATCAAGTACCCTTTTCCAAGTAATTTGTTTTAATGCTTTATCCGAGTGCAAGTTGTTGTATTGATAATTATCCAGCAATGCAGCAATGGTATTATTGGCTGTGGTAATTGCATGGAAATCACCTGTAAAGTGCAGGTTAATATCTTCCATGGGCAATACTTGCGCATATCCGCCCCCAGCGGCTCCACCTTTCATGCCAAAAACAGGTCCTAACGAGGGTTCTCTTAAAGCTGCTATACATTTTTTGCCAATCTTATTTAAACCTAAGCTTGCACTTACCGTAGTAACCGTTTTACCAACACCAGCTTTTGTTGGCGATAATGCTGTAACCAAAATCAAATTATTTTTTTTGATGTTGGTTTCATTCAATACGCTCAATTCAATTTTAGCTTTGTTTTTTCCATACGGAATAATATCATCAGCCGATATGTTTAATCCATCAGCAATTTCTTGTATGGGTTTAAGCTTGGCTTCTCTGGAAATTTCAATGTCTGTTTTCATAAGTTACTTAGTTAGGTTTTTAATACGTTCAATTACTTCAGCTAATTCAATTCTATTGATGCATGGGTTTTCTGGATGCACACAAGTAATTTGATTGCATGGATTGCAAGGTAATACATGATGTACATATGTTGTATGCTCACCCCATGGATAAAAAACAAAGGGCTCTCCGGGTCCAAATAAACCAATAGAAGGGGTTTGGCTTACTGAGGCTATATGTAAAGGGCCGCTTTCATTGCCAATAAATAGGGTTGCATGGCTGGCTAATGCGGTAAATTCACTTAAGTTAAACATGCCAGCTGTGGAGTAGGTAGTAAATGGTATTTTTTGTTGCCATAGGTTTACCTCTGTCACATCGTTTTTATCACCAATAAAAATAATGTCTAGGTTCAGTTCGTTTTTTAGATAGGCTGACAATAAGTGAAATTTATCCCATTTTCTAAGAGATCTTCTAGCGCCAGTGTGCAATAAGGCAAACCCTTTGATGCCATGCTGCTGAAGATAATCGGCAACAGTTTTTTGACTACTTGCAGAAGTGTAGATTTTCAGTGTGGTATGTTGATTTGCTGCTGAAATAATAGGGGCCACAATTTCCAGGTTGGTTATCACTTCATGCGGGTGTTTGCCTTTTTTCATGTTAGCAAACCGCACAGTTCCTCTGTCTAACCGTAATTTAGGCCAATGGGTTAAAGCAAAGTAAATGCTCTTCCAGTTGCCTCTCAGGTCAATAATAGCATCATAATGTTCAGTTAAATCATCAAAATGCGTAACTATTTTGTCAATAAATGGGCAGTCATTAAGCAACGAAACTGCAAAAGGCCTGCAGATTAATGTGGTTTCAGCTGCCGGAAACTGCATTTTAAGCATGTCAAAAACATGCAGTGCATAGCACATATCACCTATTTCATCCAGTTTTATAACCAATATTTTTTTAGGGGAAATGGCATGAAGAGGTTTATTCCTATTAATAACTTTTGACAGTAATAGGGAGGCCATGTAAACTGTTTTTTCTGGAAAAGTGCGCAGTAAACTTCTCATCCGTTGGTATGCAATGATACGAAGTTGTGAATAATGTTTAAATTTATGCCCGAAAAAATGCAGAAAAAATTCCTATCCAACTTAGTGCTGCTGTTATTGGTTAACCTTTTGGTTAAGCCATTTTGGATTTTTGGCGTAGATAGGGTGGTGCAAAATGCAGTGGGTAACGAGCAGTATGGCGTTTATATTAACCTGTTTACGTTATCGTTGTTATTTACCATGGTGCTTGATTTTGGAATAAACAATTACACCAACAGTTTTATCGCAAAGCATCCTCAGTTGCTCAATAAAAAATTTGAAGCACTATTTCCTTTAAAGTTGCTGTTTTCATTAGCGTATCTGGTTATTACCATCACTTTTGCAATATTGTACGGTATTCGTGGACATGCTTTGCTGGTGCTAGGTGTGCTTTCTGCCAATCAGGTAATGGCTTATTTTATCCTGTATTTTAGGGCAAATATCAGTGGATTGCAATTGTTTAGAACAGATGCATTGCTTTCAATTACTGACCGTGGCCTCATGATCATTTTTGCCTTGTTGCTGTTTTTTGTTTTTAAAGGTGAAATCACCATTCAACAGTTTATTGGCGCGCAATCTTTAGGTTATCTTAGTTCTATGCTCATCTCATTTATGGTGCTTAAGAAACCATTAAAAAGGATACAAATTGGATTTAACCTTCCAATGATGGTCAGCATGGTTAAACAGTCATGGCCATACGCATTGCTTACTCTTTTAATGATTACTTACACCCGAACCGACTATTTGCTTATGAAGAAGTTAATACCAGATGGGGATATACAGAATGGTATTTATGCTTTAGCGAATAGGCTAATGGAGGCCGCAAATATGTTTGCAGTACTCATATCGGGCATGTTGCTTCCTGTATTTTCAAGCATGATTAAAAAGAAGGAAACCTTGCAGCCAATTACCAGAATGAGCATTGTGCTGCTTATTGTACCTTCTATAGCAGTTGCAACTATTTGTTGGCATTATAATGAAGATATTATGAAACTGTTGTCTGGCAAACAGGCCCATGCTTCGGCAGAGGTGTTAAAGTGGGTGATGATTAGTTTTGTGGCATTATGTGTAATGTATGTGTTTGGCACGATGCTTACCGCAAATGGAAGCTTAAAAACGCTTAATTTTTTGGCCTTTGGAGCTGTATTGCTAAGTTTTACCTTAAATTTTCTACTCATACCTAAGTATGGCGCAGTTGGTGCAGCCATTAGTGCCTTAGTTACTCAAAGTTTTATTGCAATTACTAACATGGTTTTTGCAATTAGGTATTTAAAGTTGCCATTCGATGCTGTGTTCGTTTTTAAACTGTTATTTATCATCTCAGTAATGTTGTTAAGCGGTTTTCTATTTCAATACATGCAGGTTGGGTTATTTACAGCTGCCACACTCATTTTTGCTGTTTGTGCAATATTGTTGGTTATTATGCGTTTAATTAACTTTGGCCAAGTTGGTCTATTACTTAGCTCGCGCAGATGATTCTGCTTTGCGCACCAGTAATTTTTTATATTTTTGCCCAAATTTCAATGCATGCAAGAAACTAAACCTTCCTATACATTTAATTTTCTTGAGCTGATTAAGTTCCTTATTAAATGGAAAAAACACTTGTCCATTATTACCTTAGTGGCAGTTGTATCAGGGTATTTCGTTACATTTTTAATTACTCCAGAATATAAATCCAAAGCAGTTTTTTATCCTGGTACAGTAAATTCAATTTCTTTTGCCCTGTTTTATAGCATAAAAGAGCGGGCTCAAGATGTATTAGCTTATGGCGATGAGGAGTATGTGGAACAATACCTGCAACTGGCTCAATCAAACCGATTAAAGGATGAGATTGCCACTAGGTTTAATTTAATGGAGCATTATAGCATTGATGCAAACGACCCAAAAAAGTATGCCAAGTTGTATAATAAAATGGATGATAATATTAGCGTGAGCCGAACTTCTTATAACTCTCTGGAGGTAACCGTGTTGGATACAGATCCCGAGTTGGCGGCTTCCATTGCAAATGCCATTATGTATGGAACAGACTCATTAAAGAGACAAAGTCAGAAAATGGTAGCCCTGCAAGCGGTTAATATTATTCAACATGAATACAACGCTAAAACAGCATTACTCGATTCATTAAGTGAAGCAACAAAAAAATTAGGTAGTGAAGGGGTTTATAATATTGATGAACAATCAAAAGGGTTAGCTGAGCTTATTGGGAAAGGCACAAATAATGCATTTACCGAAAAGGAAAGAAAGAACTTGGGGCAGCATGTCGGAAACTATGTATCATTAGACGAGCAGATTCGTTTTGAAGCCGAGCAACTTACTGATTTAAGAAAAAAATACAATCAGGCAAAACTAGATTTGGATGGTGGCCTTAGTAATATTTTTGTGGTTGATCATGCAAAACCAAATTACGATAAAGCTTCTCCGTTAAGATTGGTTGCAGCCATATTATCGGGGTTGGTGGCTTTTTTTATGAGCAGCATTGTGATCATCGCATTGGAGCGCTACCAGCATATTAAGCAACAACTTTCTGCTTAACCGTGTTAAACGACCAAGTAAAAATTAAGTGGTTTTATGGCGTAACAGTAACCTACCTGTTACTCATTATTTATGCCATTTTGCAAGACAATTACCTGATCTACCTGATTCCATTTGCACTTATTTTTAATTATTTGGTGCTATTTAAGCTCGATGGGGTACTGTTGTTTTTAAACTTTATCATTCCACTTTCCATTCAGTTTGATGATGTTGGCTTCGGATTAGGCATTAGTTTACCAGATGAACCGCTGATTATGGTAATCATGTTTCTTTCAGTATTCAGGTTTATTATTGATGGCAGTTATGATGTAAAGGTACTCAGGCATCCGGTAACCATTATCATCATCATAAACCTACTTTGGTACTTTATCACAGCTTTTACCAGCGAAATGCCAGCCGTTTCATTCAAATATGCTCTTTCCCGCTTTTGGTATGTGGTGGTGTTTTATTTTCTAGGAATTATGTTGTTTAGAAACTTGAATAAAATATTTAAGTACTTGTGGTTGTATATTGTACCCTTAACTTTTGTGGTGTTGTACACACTTTGGGCCCATAGTAAAAAAGGATTTACACAGGAGAGTTCATTCCATATTAGCATGCCTTTTTATATTGCCCATGGTATTTATTCTGCTGCGATTTCTTTTTTTATCCCCTTGCTTTTGGCCTACCTTCTGTATCGCAAAAGCATTCAACTTAAATGGTTTTTAACAGGAATAATTCTATTGCTTATACTGGTGTTTTTTGTTGGTGTTTTTTATTCTTACACCCGCGCGGCATGGTTAAGTATAGCAGTATCTATGGTATTGTTTGTACCCATCTTATTGCGAATCAGTTTTCGCATCCAATTAACTACACTCGTTATTGGCGTAGGGTTGTTTTTTCTTTTTCAAGAACAAATTTTTTATGTATTATCTAAAAATAAGCAAGACTCCGCGGAAGGATTTGACAAGCACTTACAATCTGCATCAAATATTAGAACAGATGCATCAAATGTAGAGCGTATTAACAGATGGGCATCAGCGATTAATATGTTTAAAGCCAAGCCCATGGTAGGTTTTGGACCAGGAACTTACCATTTTAAATATGCCCCTTATCAGGAGGCCCGCCATCGGACTATGATTAGCACAAATTTTGGCAATCAGGGTGGGGCGCATAGTGAATATTTGAGTACACTGGCTGAAACAGGCTTTATGGGGCTTGTTACCTTAATATTATTGCTATATTATAGCCTGAGTATTGCTTATGAAAATATATATTCAACTACCAATCCCAAAGTGAAAGTATTGCTGGTTGGTATTACACTAGGATTGATTGGCTATTTTACTCACGGTTTTTTAAATAACTATAGTGAAACGGATAAAATTGCACCACTTGTTTGGGGTGGTTTGGCCATTATTGTAGCTATTGATGTATATCATAAGCACAAACCCAATTTTGATGAAAAGCCAGCTTAGGCATGTGCAGCAATCAATAAATCCAAGTCTTTAGGGTAAATGTTTAAACGCTGCCCCAAGTGTTTGTTGGTAAGATTTCCTTTATAAATATAAACGCCATTGCGGGCACACGGGTCAGCCCAAAGGTAATCTGTAATAGAACCAGCTTGCGCCAAATCAAGTAACAATGGTGTAAGCACATTACTTAAAGCATAACTTGCCGTTCTGCTTACCCTTGAATTGATATTGGGTACACAATAATGTATCACATCATGCTTAATAAATGTTGGTTTATCATGGCTGGTTACCTCACTGGTTTCAAAACATCCCCCTTGGTCAATGCAAACATCCACAATAACAGACAACGGTTTCATGTTTTGCACGGTGTCTTCATTAACAATCATTTGGCTGTTTCCATCCGGATTCCATAAACAACCGATGGCCACATCCGCATTTTGCAGGGCTTTATTCAGTATTTTGGGATGCAGCAAAGAAGTAAATATTTTAATGCCTAAGTTATTTTGGAGCTTACGCAGTTTTTCTATGGAGTTGTCAAATACCTTAACCGTAGCGCCTAAGCCCAAAGCCGTTCTTGCAGCGTATTCACCAACAGTGCCCGCGCCAATAATTACAATTTCAGTAGGAGGTATACCTGTAACACCCCCCAACATCTCACCCTTACCACCCCTTATGCTGCAATGCAGCTCAGAGGCAACGCTAATTGCACTTATACCTGCAATTTCGCTCATGCTTCGCACAATCGGGAATATCCCATCAGAGGATTTCAAAAACTCAAAGGCAATGGCAGATAACTTTTTATGCATGAGGCTTCTTACATAAGTATCGCTTCTGCTATTAAGTTGGATGGCCGAAACCAGCAGGTGTTGGTTGGTAAGCCACTGAATTTCCTGCTCAGAAGGCGGTTCTACCTTAACAATAACATCTGCTTTATAAACTTCCTGTGGATTATAGCAAATCTGTGCCCCGGCTTCGCTAAAATCGCGATCACTAAAGTGGGCCAGTTTTCCTGCTCCAGCCTCAATGCGCACTTCGTTTCCATTGTTTATCAGTAAATTAACAGATGAAGGGGTTAAGGCAACCCTATGTTCTTGTAAGGTTGTTTCTTTAGGTACTCCAATAAACAAGCTTTTTTTGTTTTTCTTTATTTCAACTAAAGCCTCTTTTGGCTGTATACTTGCCGCTCGGGCCAGCTCACTAAAGCCTGATTTTTGTAACTCGTCCATTCGCTTCTTTTTTAATCAAATTGACATTGAAGGCCTAAAATTAGCAGTTTTTTCCTGATTATCCTAAGTTGGGATTAAAAATTGTTTAAATCTTAAAGGGATAATTGCCTGTTTGCTAGTTACTAATGTTTAAATCATGCAATAAATTTGTTAAAAAATAATAGTAAAAGCTATATTTGCAGGCTTCAAGAGAAATGGCGCAGTGAAGTCGAAAGCATATTTAATTGAGTTTAACAAATTATGGATGGGCGAAAACTCATTTGAGTTCGTCCTTAATGACCAGTTTTTTGGCAAAATCGAAGGCAACGTTGTAAAAGGCGGAGAGGCCAATATTGCATTAACATTGGTTAAATCGGAAACGATGTATGATTTGCACTTTAAACTTAATGGAAATGTTTCTGTGGAGTGCGATAATTGTCTTGACGAGTTTAAGCTCCCTTTGGCCAATGAATTTCATCTAATCATGAAATTAAGTGACCATGAGGATTATAGTGATGATGAAATCATTTATATCACCAGGGGAGTAATTGAGTATGATTTGTCTCAATATTTGTATGAATCATTTGTGCTGAGTATACCCTCTCGCAGGGTTTGTTCAATGGCAAATAAAACATGCAACAATGAGATTGCTGGTAAAATTAACAGTTTTACAGAACCAGAAGAAGAGGGGAATAACCCGCTATTTGATAAATTAAAAGGAATATTTAACAATAATTAACATATACTACAATGCCAAATCCAAAACGAAAAATCTCTAACACACGCAGAGATAAAAGAAGAACCCACTATAAAGGAGTTAATCCTACGCTTTCAGTTGATGCTACTTCTGGCGAAACACACTTGCGTCATCGTGTTACAGCTGATGGTTTCTATAAAGGGAAATTGGTTTTCCCTGACATGAGAAAAGACGCGTAGTTTATTACCCTAACCCAATTTAATTCATGAAAATCGGCTTTGATATCATGGGAGGCGACTATGCCCCTCTTGAAGCAATTAAAGGGGCTATATTGGCCCAAAAGGAGCTTACATCAGATGTGAGAATTGTTTTAATTGGTGATGAACCAACAGCTAAAAAACTTTTGGCTGAACATGGTGGCTCAGATGCAGATTTTGATTTTGTGCACACCACTGAGGTTATCAGCATGGGTGAGCATCCAACCAAAGCCATTACCCAAAAACGCAATTCCAGCATTTCTGTTGGTTTTGGGTTACTTGCTGCAAAACAACTTGACTCATTTGTTAGCGCTGGTAATACAGGTGCAATGCTTGTTGGATCCATGTTTTCGGTGAAACCGATTGAAGGAGTAATCAGACCTTGCATTACAGCCACCGTTCCTAAACCAGATGGTAAAACGGGGTTAATATTGGACGTGGGCGTAAATGCAGATTGTAAGCCAGACGTACTCTATCAATTTGGGGTGCTTGGTTCATTAATGATGCAACATGTTATGGGTGTAGCCGAGCCTAGGGTTGGTTTAATGAGCATTGGAGAAGAAAAAGAAAAAGGGAATTTGGTTACCATTGCTGCACATCAAATGATGGAAGCTGGCGGACCATTTAACTTTGTTGGAAATGTAGAAGGCAGAGACATGCTAAGCGACAAATGCGATGTAATTGTATGTGAAGGGTTTGTTGGAAACATTATCCTTAAAGCTTACGAAGCATTTGCCTATGTATTTAAAAAACGTGGCAGTACGGATACCTATTTGGAACGTTTTAACTACGAAAATTATGGCGGCACTCCAATTTTAGGAGTTAATGCCCCTGTAATTATTGGACACGGTATTTCAAATGATAAGGCATTTAAAAATATGATATTCACGGCCAAACAAGTTACAGATTCTAACTTGTGTAGCCTAATAAAAGACGCGTTTAAAACCCTAGTACTTCCCGTAAACTAAGCATGAATAAAATTACAGCGGCAATTACTTGTGTGCAAGGTTATGTACCAGAGTATGTGTTAACAAACGCAGAGTTAGAGCGATTGGTTGATACCAACGATCAATGGATAACTTCTCGTACGGGCATTAAAGAAAGACGTATTTTAAAAACGCCTGGCTTAGCAACATCCGATATGGGCGTAGAAGCTGTAAACGCATTGTTGAAAAAAAGGGGCATCACTGCGGATGATATTGAACTCATTATTTTCGCTACAGTTACTCCTGATATGGTTTTTCCTTCCACAGCATGCATTTTAGCAGATAAAATCGGGGCAAAAAATGCCTGGGGTTTTGATTTGGCTGCAGCTTGTTCAGGCTTTCTATTTGCATTGGAAACCGGTGCAAAATTTATAGAATCAGGTAAACACAAAAAAGTGTTGGTTGTGGGTGGCGATAAAATGTCGTCAATTATAGACTATACTGATAGAAACACCTGTATCATTTTTGGAGATGGATTGGGATGTGTGTTGCTTGAGCCAAATGAAGAGGGAAACGGTGTCATAGATAGTATTCTTAAAATAGATGGCAATGGAAGGCACTTCCTGCACCAAAAAGCTGGTGGGTCATTAAAGCCACCAACCCATGAAACAGTAGATGCTAAAGAACATTATGTGTACCAAGATGGTAAAACGGTGTTTAAATTCGCGGTAACCGGAATGGCAGAGGTTTCTGCTCAAATTATGGAACGCAATAACCTCACCTCAGAAGAGGTTACTTGGTTGGTTCCTCATCAGGCAAACCTTCGCATTATTGATGCAACCGCCCAACGCATGGGACTAAGTAACGAAAAAGTAATGATTAATATTGACCACTTCGGTAATACTACCAATGGTACTATACCATTGTTGTTATGGGAGTGGGAAAATAAACTTAAAAAAGGGGATAACCTTGTACTGTCTGCATTTGGCGGAGGGTTTACCTGGGGTTCCGTTTATGTAAAATGGGCCTATGATGCCAATAAAGGTTAAATTTTTTTAATAGTGCTGGCACAATTCTAAAAAAAAATTACATTTGATAATACGCAAATAACTCCATATGGAATTAAAAGAAATTAAAGAACTAATTAAGTTAGTATCCGAGTCAGGTGTTTCTGAAGTAGAAGTAGAGCGTGGTGATTTTAAGATTGCCATCAAGAAAATAGAAGAAAAGGTATATGTTCAAAGCAATGCGCCAGTAATGCAAGCTCCAGTAGCTATGCCAATAACTACCGCACCGGCTGCTGCCCCTTCTGCTCCTGCTCCAGCTCCGGTAAGTGAACACAGCAGCAATTTGATTACAGTAAGGTCTCCAATGATTGGGACTTTCTATAAATCATCAACCCCTGATAAGCCTGCTTTCGTAAGTGTGGGAGATGAGATAAAACCAGGCAAAGTACTTTGTATTGTTGAAGCCATGAAATTGTTTAACGAAATTGAATCAGAAGTTTCTGGTCGTATCGTGAAGATTTTAGTTGAAAATGCCTCACCTGTTGAGTACGATCAACCATTGTTTTTGGTTGAACCCATGTAAAATATAAAAACGTATTTGTAATAAAGTCGATAAGTTCTAATTTGCAGCTTGTCGGCTTTCTTTTTATAAAACAGATTCAATACCAACATACGCCATGTTTAAAAAAATACTTATAGCTAACCGCGGTGAAATTGCCTTACGCGTAATTAGAACAGCAAGAGAAATGGGCATTAAAACAGTAGCGGTGTATTCCACTGCTGATAAAGAAAGCTTACATGTGCGTTTTGCAGATGAAGCTGTTTGTATAGGCCCGCCACCTTCACCACTATCATACCTAAATATTCCTAGTATTATTGCCGCAGCAGAAATCACCAATGCAGATGCCATACATCCAGGTTATGGTTTTTTGTCAGAAAATGCAAAGTTCTCCGGTATTTGCCGTGATCATGGCATTAAGTTTATTGGAGCTTCACCAGAAATGATTAATGCAATGGGGGATAAAGCCAATGCTAAAGATACCATGAAACGTGCAGGAGTTCCTGTAATTCCTGGTAGTGATGGGTTGTTGGCTACCTTTCAGGAGGGGATTGAGTTGGCCAGAGAAATTGGTTATCCGGTAATTATTAAAGCTACCGCAGGTGGAGGAGGAAGAGGCATGCGCATTATATGGAAAGAAGAAGAATTTGAAGGACATTGGGACAGTGCCAAACAAGAGTCATTGGCTGCTTTTGGAAATGATGGCATTTACATGGAGAAATATATTGAAGAACCACGCCACATTGAAATACAATTGGCAGGCGACCAATATGGAAATGTTTGCCATTTAAGTGAACGCGATTGTTCTATCCAACGCAGGCATCAGAAATTAATAGAAGAAGCTCCTTCTCCTTTTGTAACCCCTGAGTTGCGAGAAAGAATGGGCGATGCAGCCATAAAAGGGGCCAAATCCATCAACTATGAAGGGCTTGGTACTATTGAGTTTTTGGTAGATAAGCACCGCAACTTCTATTTTATGGAAATGAATACCCGTATTCAGGTGGAGCACCCAGTTACGGAAGAAGTCATTAACTACGATTTGGTAAAAGAGCAAATACTCATTGCAACTGGTGTGCCTATTAGTGGCAGAAACTACCTACCAACCAAACACGCCATTGAATGCCGCATCAATGCAGAAGACCCATTGAATAACTTCCGTCCAACACCAGGCCGTATTGATTATTTGCACAAACCGGGTGGGCATGGAACTCGTGTTGATACACACATTTATGCGGGCTATACCATTCCTTCAAATTATGATAGCATGATAGCCAAGCTGATTGTAAGTGCGCAAACCCGTGAAGAAGCCATTATAAAAATGGAGCGTGCCTTGGGTGAGTTTATTATTGAAGGCCCTGGAATTAAAACCACTATTCCTTTGCATTTAAAGTTGATGCAAAACGAGGACTTTAAAAAAGGGAACTTCACCACTGCATTTATGAATACGTTTGATATGAACGCATAAAGAAAAAACATAGAGAAAACTTAAAAGGCTTGTAACACTTGTTGCAAGCCTTTTTGGCAATTAAATGCAAAAGAAATTAGTCTTTAAAATAAAGTTGCTTTTTTTTACGTTTGCTCTACATAATCATATAAACATGAAAAGAGTAATTTTGCTCGCCATTGGCATATACCTCACCATTAACCAACCATTATTCGCAACCCACCTTTATGGTGGTTACATTTCGGTCAGTCCAACACAGAGTGGCCGCAACGTTAAAATTGATGTTCTAATATTAAGCGATCCAGCTAGCGGTGCGGAGCCATCATTAACAGAGGTTATGCTTAGTTTTGGAGATGGAATGTCTCAAGCGATAAGCCGCACCAGTAATGAAACCGTTGAGGGAAACATCCAAAAAAACACCTATGAGTGCACACACGCATATTCAAGTGATGGTAGTTATAAAATCTCTCTAAGCGAAACAAATCTGATAGACGGGATTATGAATATCAACTCTGGAAGCTCAAACACTATAAAATTATATCTTGAAACGCTAATACATATAAACAACTTATTACCCCAGACGGTAACACCTAAACCATTGGCTTTTACGTTATGCAATTTTGGAACAACAAGCGAGGAGAAACAAAACTATAACCCAACCTTCAATAAGCAAAATAACGACAGCATAAGCTATCAACTAGTGGCCTCAGGTTCCTTACAAACCATCCTGACCAATTATTCAATACCAAATGGCTTAGCGATGAATCCTTATAGCGGCATGTTTGGGTGGAAGGCATCAACCATACCATCAGGTATTTATGTTGTTGCCTTTCGGGTACAAGCCTTTAAAATGGGAAGAATTGTAAGTGAGCAACTGGTGATGCAGCCTTTTAGGGTTAAACTGGCTTTGGTAAAATTTCCTGATGGATTGTCTGTTCCCAATGCTGATGTTTCTCCTGCAGGATGGTACAGAATTGTTGCTCAACCTGGAGTGCCTTTCAATCAGGACTTTAGTATGAATTTGACTAAGGAAGATTTTACTTTTAAGTTACAAGCCTACTCAGAGGTTTACGATTTGGGGGCAGATACCAATAATACCATAAACGGAATCAAAGAAACCATTCAATTAAATTGGCAGCCAACCAGCCAGATGGTAGCTTCAATTCCTTATTTTGTTACCTACCGAGCCATAAACCAATTGAATCAACTTATCAATGATTACGAGCTTGGTATCCATCTTGGTGCAAGATTAAATAGTGGCTTAAAGGAAGCCTTATTGCAAGAGGAGCTTACTGTTTTTCCTAATCCAGTAAACAATTATTGCCAATTTACCGCACCACATAACGAGCAATTATCGCTGCAAATTTACAATACCTTGGGGCAAATTATTTTTAACCAAGAAGTTGCTGGCGATTACCAATGGCAACGAAACGGACAAGCCAATGGTGTCTACCATTACAGGGTGAAGTTAGTCAATGGCTCAACTGTAAATGGCAAATTGATACTAGATTAATGTAAATTTGGCTTTATCGAAATAAGTTAGCCTGCAATAGTAATCTTAACGTAAGTCGTTATAAAATATTTAATTGGCTACCCATGCAACACATTATTGCACATTTAAGCAAAGATAAAAAGCTTAAAAAACACATTGAGCGCATCGGTCCGTTGCAGTTGGAGCCACGCAAGCAGGTTTACTTGCACTTATGCAGTTCCATCATTTCGCAACAATTATCCATAAAAGTGGCTGATGTGATTTATGCCCGTTTTTTGGCACTTTATGGTAAAAAGTTGCCTAAGCCGCAACAAATTATTGATACGCCTGATGAACAATTGCGGGCAATAGGTTTATCCAATGCCAAAACAGGATATGTAAAAAATGTATGCCGCTTTTTTGTGGAACACCGCATTACTGATAAACAACTGCACAACATGACTGATGAGGAAGTGTTAGACCTGCTTACCCAAATAAAAGGGGTAGGGAAGTGGACAGTGGAGATGATATTGATGTTTACGTTGGCCAGAGAAAACATATTCGCGCTAGATGATTTGGGCATACAACAAGCCATGGCCAAGCTTTATGGCATAAACCCTGATGATAAAAAACAAATGAAAATACAGATGCTGAAACAAGCCGCCAAATGGGAGCCATATCGCACCTATGCTTGTTTTTATTTGTGGCGCTCAAAAGATTCCAAGCAGATTTAATGCGCTAAGCGCCTGTTTTTTTTAAGTTTTTTTGCTGAAAAACTTGCACTTACCAATATCTGCCCCATCGTTCCCACGATTGCATCGTGTGCCCTTCATTATACCCATTTTGTATAAAGCAAATTTATACAAAACGAGCGTGATTTTGGTTATTTGAAAATGAACTTATTGTCTAATTAGTTTTACCCAACAATGCAATGCGGAAACGATATTGAGATATAAATGCGCTAGTCTTTTAATAAAATGCTTCGCGAAAGAAATTTCGCTGAAAATCCTTCTTTTTGAATTTTTTTCCAAAAAGAGTGATTTATTTTATTGAATAAAAATGGTTGTTTATGTTTGAACGGATAGAGGGTATGTGTTTTTTTTAAGCTGATTACCCGAGTTAAGATTGAATCTTTAGGCAAATAAGATACACGAAACATTAAGTTATTAATTTGAATTACACAAATGAAAAGTTGTGAGGCAAATTCCCTAGCCATTTCAATTGATAATGTTTTTAGTTTAAAGTTGTTATCTCCTAGTCCTACAGCGAATGCAATATCACAATCAGGAATCTGAGACTCGATGGTGTCAACAATAAAACCAGGATCAATTTTATTATCTTTTATATTTAGAATTGCATCATATGTAATAGGAATATCAGATGTAGCATATTTATGTATAATAAGAATAGATTTTAGGATCGCCCAAATCGATAAAATCTTGGCCTCATTTTCGTTTACATTTCCTGAAATTCTATCAATGAAGGTGTTGTTTTTTACAAGAATGGACTTTACGTTATTTTCTAAATTTGACATCCAAGTATTATTGCAAGATGTGCAGACCAATTTTGCTGTATAATGTTTTGATGATTCTTTTTTTCCGTCACTTAGCAAATATTTCATTTCATCATTTAATTCATCATTTTCTTTGAAATTATATATGACTGTTTGCATAGTCTTTTCTTTAATAAATGGCCTCAACCATTCTGAAATTATATGTTCGTCACTATTAGCTTCCTCGTTGCAGAAAAGACACCTTTGAGATCCAAGAGTAATTCTAGTCGTTATTCTTTCATCCTCCTTGAGATTGTTGATTGTATGGATCAAATAACCAATTGACCTTTTGTATTTTACTGGCACATTAATACTGGTATATTCGGTTGCTGGGCTTTTTATGAGCATTTCTGTATTAGCCTGTTTATAGAATATTATTTTTGTTTGTTGATCGATTTGTAGTGAATCAATCACTTTTTGGGCTAAACCTTTCCAACCAGTTCTAATAGATAGTTTTTCAAAAGCTTCACCCCGTAACCAAAACAGATATTTATTTGTATTCAAAGCAAATGTGTAATGGAAAAATATATAACTATTTAGATAATCTAAGCGTTTAACATTGCAAAAGAATTGAAGATAATTGTCGATATTTTCATGTTCTAATATCTTAACATGGCTAAGAATATCTAATGAATTAGAATTTACTTTTTGACCAGAAATTATAATTAGTTTTTCTTTGTTTTCTGCAATTTGCAGTAACAAACCGTAATCATCAGTTAACTGGTAAAGAACTTCTAACGGGGATTTTTTACTATATTTTTCAGGAAACCAAAAGGCGAATTCAAATGAATCTTCATTATCAATTAATTGAGTTGCGAGTAACAAATTGTTTTTGTGGCTATTATAATGAAATTGTTTTAAATAGAATTTAATGCCAAGTTCCATATTGTCAATTGCATCATAAGAAATATATGCTGCTTCAATGTCCTCTGCATTTATTTCGTAAAGATTAAATCGAGATAGTATATCGGCCGGTATAATTAACATATTAATCCACCCTCTGTTCACGTGCGGTTGTATCGTGTGAGTTTACACAATAATCCATTTTATATAGTTCAAACTTACGTAAAACGCTGCTGTTTTTGAGTGTTGTGTAATAAATTTATAGGAATAACTACATTACTAAGCAATTCAGTCGGGTGAGCCGTGAGAATTATATATTTTGAGCAAATAATCAATCAACCAATATCTATTACTTCCGCGACTGACTTTTATGAATAAAACTAAACAAAAATTTGTTTGCTAATAAATTGTGCATATATTTGCAGCCCTTTTAAGTACCGCATAGCGGTATGGATTGTAAAGACTGATGGTTAAATTTATCTCTGTAACCCGCTCAGCAACCAATATTTTAATAAATTTAAAATATTTTTTGTCAGGCACTTGCATAGCTAAGTAAATCCCTCTACTTTTGCCGTCCCTTAAAAATTTAGAAAACTGTATTTTTAAAAGCAAAATATGCCAACTATACAACAGCTTGTAAGAAAAGGTCGTACTGAGATTACTACAAAAAGTAAGTCACCAGCCTTAGATTCATGCCCTCAACGCAGAGGTGTTTGTACTCGTGTGTACACCACAACGCCTAAAAAACCAAACTCAGCCATGCGTAAGGTTGCCCGTGTTCGTTTAACAAACGGCAACGAGGTAAATGCTTACATTCCTGGAGAAGGCCACAACTTGCAAGAACACTCTATCGTGTTGGTGCGTGGTGGTCGTGTTAAAGATTTACCGGGTGTTCGTTACCACATCGTTCGTGGTGCATTAGATACCGCAGGTGTAAACGGACGTAACCAACGCAGGTCTAAATACGGAACTAAAAAGCCAAAACCAGGTCAAGCAGCCGTTGATCCAAAAGCTAAGAAGAAATAATTAAGATTTTAGGATAATTATACAATGAGAAAATCAAAACCTAAAAAACGCATTTTACTACCTGATCCAAAATTCAATGATATTTTGGTTACAAGGTTTGTAAATAACCTGATGTGGCAAGGTAAAAAAAGTACTGCATACTCTGTATTTTATGATGCTATTGATAAAGTAGAAGCTAAATTACAAGAACGTGGTATTGATGTGTGGAAAAAAGCACTAAACAATATTATGCCTGCGGTTGAGGTAAAAGCCAGACGTGTAGGTGGTGCTACTTTCCAAATCCCTATGGAAGTACCAGCAGACAGAAAAGTGGCTGTAGGTATTAAGTGGATGATTGATTATTCACGCAGACGCAACGAAAAATCAATGGCTGATAAATTAGCTGGTGAAATTATCGCTGCTTCAAAAGGTGAAGGTGCCGCAGTTAAAAAACGTGAAGACACCCACAGAATGGCTGAAGCTAACAAGGCATTCTCTCACTTTAAAGTTAGTTAAACAAATAATAAAAGTTCATAGCACATAAACAAAATGTCAAGAGACTTAACATTAACTAGAAACATTGGTATTGCAGCTCACATTGATGCAGGTAAAACTACCACAACTGAGCGTATTCTTTACTATTCTGGTGTAAACCATAAAATAGGAGAGGTGCATGATGGTGCTTCAACAATGGATTGGATGGTTCAAGAAGCAGAACGCGGAATCACCATTACATCTGCTGCTACTACTGTGCCTTGGAAATACCGTGGTAAAAACTACCACATCAATATTATTGACACCCCTGGTCACGTTGATTTTACGGTTGAAGTAAACCGTTCATTGCGTGTATTAGATGGATTGGTGTTTTTATTCTCTGCGGTTGACGGAGTAGAGCCACAGTCAGAAACAAACTGGCGTTTGGCAAATAACTATAACGTAGCCCGTTTGGGTTTCGTAAATAAAATGGATCGTTCAGGTGCCGATTTCTTAAACGTGGTAAAACAAGTGAGAGAAATGTTAGGTAGCCATGCAGTTCCATTGCAATTACCTATCGGTGCAGAAGATGGTTTCAAAGGAGTGGTTGATTTAATCAACTTCCGCGGAATGATCTGGAATGAGCATGATAAGGGAATGACCTACCAAGATGTTGAAATCCCTGCCGATATGGTTGAGGAAGCAACTGAGTGGAGAGAGAAATTACTAGAAGCGGTTTCTGAGTATGATGATAAGTTGATGGAGAAGTTCTTCGAAGATCCTACCAGCATATCAGAAAGAGAAATATTAGATGCATTGCGCAAAGCTGTTGTTGACATGAAAATTGTACCGATGTTATGCGGTTCATCATTCAAAAACAAAGGTGTGCAAACCATGCTTGATTTGGTAATGGAATTATTGCCTAGTCCTATGGATAAGCAAAGCATTACCGGAACCAATCCTGATACAGGCGAAGAGGTTACTCGCAAGCCATCAGTAGACGAGCCTTTTGCAGCATTGGCATTTAAAATTGCAACAGATCCATTTGTAGGTAGATTGGCATTTATGCGCGCTTACTCTGGTAAATTAGATGCAGGTTCTTACGTATTAAATACACGCAGCGGAAACAAAGAGCGTATTTCACGTATCTTCCAAATGCATGCCAACAAGCAAAACCCTATTGACAGCTTAGAAGCTGGTGATATTGGAGCTGCTGTAGGATTTAAAGATATTAAAACAGGAGATACCCTTTGCGCAGAGAAATCACCAATTGTTCTTGAAGCAATGAATTTCCCTGAGCCGGTTATTGGGTTGGCTATTGAACCTAAAACTCAAGCTGACGTAGATAGATTAGGTATGAGTTTGGCTAAATTGGCTGAAGAAGATCCTACCTTCCGCGTTCATACCGATGAGGAAACAGGACAAACTGTAATTTCGGGAATGGGTGAATTACACTTAGAAATTATTGTTGACCGTTTAAAACGTGAGTTTAAGGTTGAATGTAATCAAGGAGCACCTCAGGTATCTTACAAAGAAAACATCCAAACCGCTACAACACACCGCGAGGTTTACAAAAAGCAATCAGGTGGACGTGGTAAATTTGCCGATATTCAATTTGAATTAATACCTGGCGATAATGCCAAACCAGGACTTGAGTTTGTAAATGAAATTGTAGGTGGTTCAATTCCAAAAGAATTTATCCCTTCTGTTGAAAAAGGATTCAAACAAGCCATGCAAAATGGTGTGTTAGCTGGTTACGCTATCGAAAGCTTAAAAGTTCGTTTGTTTGATGGCTCATTCCACGCGGTGGATTCGGATGCCTTATCATTTGAATTGGCAGCTAAGATTGGCTTTAAAGAAGCAGCAAGAAAAGCAAACCCGGTATTGTTAGAGCCTATTATGAAAATAGAGGTACTTACTCCGGAAGAAAATATGGGTGATGTAATTGGTGACTTGAACAAACGCAGAGGCCAGCTTGAAGGCATGGACACTCGTGCAGGCTCTCAAGTAATCAAAGCAAAAGTTCCATTGGCAGAAATGTTTGGTTATGTAACACAGCTACGTACCCTTTCATCTGGTAGAGCAACATCTACTATGGAATTTGATCATTACGCAGATGCACCTAGAAACGTGCAAGAAGAAGTATTAGCAAAAGTAAACGGAAAAGCAAAAGCTTAATATCATGGTTAACCAACGAATAAGAATCAAGCTTAAGTCATTTGACTACAATCTGGTTGACAAGTCGGCTGAAAAGATTGTTAAAACGGTAAAATCTACCGGAGCTGTTGTGAGTGGTCCAATTCCACTACCAACCAAAAAGAAAATTTATACAGTGCTTCGCTCGCCACACGTAAACAAAAAGGCAAGAGAACAGTTCCAGTTGTGTTCTTATAAAAGAATTCTGGACATTTACAGTTCAACCGCAAAAACTGTTGATGCACTAATGAAATTAGAATTACCAAGCGGTGTTGATGTTGAAATTAAAGTTTGATCATAGAAAATTATGTCAGGACTGATAGGAAAAAAAGTTGGGATGACCAGCATTTACGATAAGAACGGCAAGAATGTAGCTTGCACGATTATCGAAGCGGGCCCTTGTGTGGTAACGCAAGTTAAAACCACCGAGAAGGATGGCTACGCAGCCATTCAATTGGCCTACGGAGAACGTAAGGAAAAAAATACGCCTGCTGCACAAGTTGGTATATTTAAAAAAGCCAATACTACACCTAAACGCAAGTTGGTAGAGTTTAAAGGTTTTGAACAATCACTAGAACTAGGTCAAACTATATCAGTTGATTTGTTTGCCGAAGGAGAATTTGTTGACGTAGTTGGCACCTCTAAAGGTAAAGGATTTCAAGGTGTAGTAAAACGCCACGGCTTTAGCGGTGTTGGTATGCAAACGCATGGTCAGCACAACCGTTTAAGAGCTCCAGGTTCATTAGGTGCTTCATCAGATCCATCGCGTGTATTTAAAGGTATGCGTATGGCTGGTAGAACCGGTGGTGATCGTGTAAAGAAAACCAACTTGGAAATTTTAAAAGTAATGAAAGACCAAAATTTGCTGGTTATTAAAGGCAGCATACCAGGTTCAAAAGGTTCAATCGTATTTATTGAGAAATAACATGGAATTAGCAGTATTGAACATAAACGGTACAGAAACCGGAAAGAAAGTAACACTTTCAGATGATACATTTGGTATTGAGCCAAATAACCATGCTATCTACTTAGATGTAAAGCAATACTTGGCTAACCAACGCCAAGGAACGCATAAAGCGAAAGAAAAAAGCGAAGTAAGTGGTTCAACTAAAAAGTTACACCGCCAAAAAGGTACAGGAGGATCACGTAAAGGTAGTATCAAGAGTGGTACTTTCGTAGGTGGTGCCCGTATTCATGGCCCTCGCCCACGTGATTACAGCTTTAAACTAAATAAAAAGCTAAAGCAATTGGCTCGTAAATCGGCATTTGCTTATAAAGCCAAAGAAAACAACATTACGGTATTGGAGAATTTCAACTTTGATGCTCCTAAAACCAAGCAATACGTTGCGCTATTAAACAACTTGAATTTTGCAAACGATAAAGTATTAATGGTAATCCCAGAATACAATGCAAACATCTACCGTTCAAGCCGCAACTTGCCTAAAGCAAAAGTGGTTTCAGCAAAAGACGTAAACACTTACGAAATCTTGCATGCAACCCGAGTTATTTTGCTTGAAAACTCAGTACCAGTAATAGAGGAAACATTAAATTAATTAAGATGAGCGTTTTAAAAAAGCCTTTAATCACTGAAAAATCTACACAACTAAGCGAAAAGCTTGGTCAATACAGTTTTATAGTTGAAAAAACAGCTACAAAGCCTGAGATTAAGACAGCCGTAGAAAAGATGTATGATGTACAAGTTACAGGTGTAAGTACAACAATTTACGCTGGTAAAACAAAATCACGCTTTACAAAAAGAGGTCAGTTTAGCGGAAGAAGACCATCATTAAAAAAAGCTATTATCACTGTTAAAGAAGGTCAAACCATTGACTTCTTCGCTAACATATAATTTGAAAGATAAATTGTAATATGGGAATTAGAAAATTCAGACCAATGACTCCTGGTACTCGCTTTAAATCAGCGAATACATTTGAGGAGATCACAGCATCAACACCCGAGAAATCGTTGATAGCGAAACACGAAAAATCTGGAGGTCGTAACGGATCAGGTAAAATGACTATGCGCTACATTGGCGGAGGTCATAAGCAGAAATACCGTATCATTGATTTTAAACGTAACAAACACGCGATACCTGCAACAGTTGCTACTGTTGAGTATGATCCAAACCGCAGCGGACGTATAGCCTTGTTAAACTATGCTGATGGTGAAAAAAGATATATCCTTGCCCCACACGGCTTAAAAGTAGGACAAACCATTTTAAGTGGTGCTGGTGCTCCCCCAGAAATTGGAAATGCTTTGCCTTTAAGTGAAATTCCACTAGGTACTGTTATTTACAACATCGAGTTGCAACCAGGTCAAGGAGGAAAGTTAGTTCGTTCAGCAGGCTCATTTGCTCAATTGTTAAACCGTGATGGCAAATACGCCATTGTGAAATTGGCATCAGGCGAAACCCGTATGATCGTTTCTACTTGTTTGGCAACCATTGGTTCAGTTTCAAACCCTGATCATAGCCAAGTAAGAAAAGGTAAAGCAGGTGCTAACCGTTGGAGAGGTGTTCGTCCACGTACAAGGCCAGTGGCCATGAATCCGGTGGATCACCCAATGGGTGGTGGTGAAGGTAGAGCTTCAGGTGGACATCCTCGTTCACGTAAAGGCTTAATAGCAAAAGGCTATAAAACCCGCACACCTAAAAAGCATTCAAATAAATTTATTATTGAAAGACGTAAGAAGTAATAGTATAATATGGCTCGTTCACTAAAAAAAGGACCATTCGTTGACATCAAACTTGACAAAAAAGTACAAGTGATGAACGAAGCAAAAAAGAAATCAGTAATTAAAACCTGGTCACGCAGAACAATGATTACCCCTGATTTCGTAGGTCACACATTCGGAGTGCACAATGGAAACAAGTTCATTCCTGTTTATGTTACAGAAAACATGGTAGGCCACAAACTTGGTGAGTTTGCTCCTACAAGAACATTCAAGAGTCACCCGGTTAAAAAAGACTAACGAATAATGGAAGCAATAGCGAAATTAAATAACTGTCCTACATCGCCTCGTAAAATGAGGCTACTTGCCGACTTAGTTCGCGGTAAACGTGTAGAAGAAGCGATGAATATTCTTCGTTTCAACAACAAAAAAGAAAGCTCATTCCGTTTAGATAAATTGTTGGGTTCGGCAATAGCCAACTGGCAACAAAAAAACGAAGGAGCCAATGTAGAGGCTGCGCAGCTATATGTAAAAACAATTTTTGTTGATGGTGGCGCCATGATGAAACGTGTAAGACCTGCTCCTCAAGGTAGAGCTTACCGCGTAAGAAAACGCTCTAACCATGTTACATTAATAGTGGATAGCAAAATTGCTGCATCCGTAGAAACAGTAAATAATAACAACGATTAAATTATTAAATCAGAATGGGACAAAAAGTTAACCCGATAGGTTTAAGATTAGGTATCATCAGAGGTTGGGAATCTAACTGGTACGGTGGAAATAATTTTGCTGATAAACTTATTGAAGATGAGAAAATCAGAAAATACCTAAAAGCTCGTATAGCTAAAGGTGGTATTGCACGCATCATTATCGAAAGAACAATAAAGCGTATTATCATTACTATTCATACTTCACGCCCGGGTATCGTTATCGGTAAAGCAGGCTCAGAAGTTGATAAGATAAAAGAAGAGATTAAGAAGCTTACTAAAAAGGATGTTCAAATTAACATTTTTGAAATTAAACGTCCTGAGTTAGATGCAGCCTTGGTTGGAGAAACCATAGCAAGCCAATTGGAAGCACGTGTTTCATACAAACGTGCGTTAAAAACGGCAATTGCATCAACCATGAGAATGGGAGCTGAAGGAATAAAAATCATGGTATCTGGTCGTTTGGGTGGTGCAGAGATGGCTCGTTCAGAATCTTACAAAGAGGGCAGAACACCATTGCATACTTTACGTGCAGATATTGATTACACCATTGCTGAAGCACTTACCGTTTATGGTAAAATCGGTATCAAGGTGTGGATTTGCAAAGGAGAAGTTTATGGTAAGCGTGATTTATCTCCGAATGTAGGCGTAAGCAGTACAGAAGGCGGAAACCGTGGACCAAACCCTCGTGGTGGAAACGATAGAAGACCAGGTGGTGACAGGCCGCGTGGCGACAGAAGAAACGACAGACCAAGAGGTGATAGAAAACCAGGACAAGGTGGCCCAGGTGGCGATAGAAAACCTGCTGGTGATAGAAGACCTAGAAATTAATTACAGGTAGTTGGCAATAAATAGATATAGAGATGTTACAACCTAAAAGAACTAAATACAGAAAGCAACAAAAAGGCCGTGTTCGTGGCAATGCAACACGCGGTGCGGTTTTAGCTTTCGGATCATTCGGTTTAAAATCGATTGAAACAAAATACATTACAGCTAAACAATTGGAAGCTGCCCGTATTGCTCTAACCCGTCACATGAAACGTGAGGGTCAGGTATGGATTCGTATTTTCCCTGACAAACCAATTACCAAAAAGCCTGCAGAGGTTCGTATGGGTAAAGGTAAAGGAGCTCCTGAGTATTGGGTGGCACCTGTTAAACCAGGGGTAATTATGTTTGAAATTGAAGGCGTGCCAATGGAAGTAGCTCAGGAAGCTATGCGTTTAGCCGCTCAAAAATTACCTGTAGTTACTAAATTTATTGTTAAACCTGATTACGTAGCTTAAGATGAAAAATACAGAAATCAGAGAATTGTCTACAAAAGAGATAGGCGCTCGTATCAAAGCTGAAAAACTGCAATTAACCAAAACCATGTTTAATCATGCAGTAACACCGTTAGAGAATACTAACTCAATTAAAGACAGCAAAAAGTTAATTGCACGCTTATTAACAGAGCAGAAAAAGAGACAACTAGAATTGGCGAAGGCCCAATAATCAGTAAGATGGAAACAACAGCACCAGAAATAAGAAATTCACGCAAAGTAATCATCGGCAAGGTGGTAAGCAATAAAATGCAAAAAACCATCGTAGTTTCCGTTGAGCGTAAAGTGATGCACCCGAAATACGGGAAATTCATTAAGATGACGTCAACATTTAAAGCTCATGACGAGAAGAACGAATGCGGTATGAACGATATCGTTAAGTTAATGGAGACTCGTCCGCTGAGTAAAGACAAACGTTGGAGATTAGTAGAAATAATAGAAAAAGCTAAGTAATCATGATACAACAAGAATCAAGACTTAAAGTAGCTGATAATAGCGGTGCCAAAGAAGTACTTTGCATAAGAGTATTGGGTGGAACAGCTAGACGTTATGCTTCTGTAGGCGATAAAATAGTAGTGTCCGTAAAAAGTGCACTACCTTCAGGAGGCGTAAAAAAAGGAGCTGTATCAAAAGCAGTGGTAGTGCGTACTAAGAAAGAAGTTAGAAGATCAGATGGTTCATACATCCGTTTTGACGACAATTCTTGTGTGTTATTAACCGCTCAGGATGAGCCTAGAGCTACCCGTATTTTCGGCCCTGTGGCACGTGAGTTACGTGAAAAACAATTTATGAAAATCGTTTCATTAGCACCGGAGGTATTGTAAAATGGAAAGAAAGTTCAACAAACAAGTAAAGCTCCATATTAAAAAAGGAGATATGGTAATGGTAATTACCGGAGATGATAAAGGCAAAAAAGGTCGTGTATTAGAAGTGTTTAATGCAAAGAACCGTGCTTTGGTAGAAGGCATTAACATTGTTAGCCGCCATACCAAACCAAATGCCCAAAATCAACAAGGTGGAATCATTAAAAAGGAAGCCCCTATTAATGTGTCAAACCTAAAAGTAGTTGATAAATCGGGTAATGCTACCCGTATAGGCCGCAAGGTTACTGAAGAAGGTAAAATTGTGCGCGTATCAAAAAAATCAGGTGAGGTAATAGAATAATAACGGATATGTATACTCCAAGATTAAAAGAATCATACAGCAAGGCAGTTGTACCAGCTTTAAAAGAGAAGTTTGCGTACAAAAATGTAATGCAAGTGCCACGTTTAACCAAAATTTGTTTAAACCAAGGACTTGGTGCAGCAGTTGCCGATAAGAAAATTGTTGATCAAGCTATTCAGGAAATGACCATCATCAGCGGCCAAAAGGCTGTTGGAACAAAATCAAAGAAGGACGTTTCTAACTTTAAATTACGTAAAAATGTACCTATCGGTGCACGTGTAACTTTGCGTGGCGACCATATGTACGAGTTTCTTGACCGTTTGGTGTCTGTTTCATTGCCACGTGTACGTGACTTTGCAGGCCTAAATGTTAAAGGATTTGATGGTCGTGGAAACTACACCATGGGCGTTACAGAGCAAATCATTTTCCCTGAAATGGTAATTGATAAAGTAACACGTATTAATGGTATGGACATTACCTTCGTAACTACTGCTAAAACAGACGAAGAGTGCCACGCCTTATTAAAAGAATTTGGATTACCATTTAAAAAATAACAATAATGGCTAAAGAATCAATAAAAGCTCGTCAGGTAAAACGTGAAAAATTAGTAGCACGTTACGCTTCAAAAAGAGCAGCATTAAAAGCAGCAGGTGATTTAGACGGTTTGCAAAAACTGCCACGCAATTCTTCTCCGGTTCGTTTAAAAAACCGTTGCAAGCTTACTGGTCGTCCTAAAGGTTACATGCGCGATTTCGGTATTTGCCGTAATCAGTTCCGCGATATGGCACTAATGGGAAAAATACCAGGTGTTACTAAAGCGAGCTGGTAATTTTATTGCCAAAATAAAAAATTAAGGCGTGTAAGTATGGGCGTTTAAAATAATTCCCGTACTTTCGCGCCTCATTTAACTAAAAAATAACATAAACTAAGCCGACAAGAGTAAAAGCCTTGGCTAACTATCGGCTAGAAAAACAACATTTATGACAGATCCAATTGCAGATTATTTAACAAGACTGCGCAACGCGATCAAGGCAAACCATCGCATTGTTGAAATTCCTTCTTCACGTTTGAAGAAAGAAATGACCAAAGTACTCTTCGACAAAGGATACATCCTTAACTACAAGTTCGAAGATTCTACTACTCACCAAGGTACCATCAAAATTGCTTTGAAGTACCATCCGGTTACCAAAACTCCTGCTATTAAAAAGCTTGAGCGCATCAGTACCCCAGGTTTACGTCAGTATACTGGTTTAGATACCATGCCTCGTGTAATTAACGGTTTAGGTATTGCCATCTTAACGACTTCAAAAGGTGTAATGACCGATAAAGAAGCACGTGCAAATAATGTAGGTGGCGAAGTTTTATGTTACGTTTATTAATCAATAGGAGGTAGTAGAACATGTCACGTATTGGAAAAGCCCCGATTAAATTGCCAGCCGGAGTTGATTTTAAAGTATCAACCGGAAATTTGGTTACCGTTAAAGGTCCAAAAGGCGAATTGACTCAACAAGTTGATGTTGAGATAAAAGTTGAAGTAGTAGATGGCGAAATTATCGTTACCCGTCCTACTGAACAAAAAAGACACCGTGCTATGCATGGTTTATACCGCGCATTGTTAAACAACATGGTAACTGGTGTTACAACTGGTTACACGGTAAAGCAAGAGTTAGTTGGTGTGGGTTACAAAGCCACCAACGATGCAAACATCCTCGATCTTACCTTAGGTTATTCCCATCATATTTACTTTGAAATTCCATCGGAGTTAAAAGTAAAAACAGAAACCGAAAAAGGTAAAAATCCAATTATTATCCTTGAAGGTTGCGATAAGCAATTAATCGGACAGGTTGCTGCTAAAATCCGCAGCTTACGTAAACCTGAGCCATACAAAGGAAAAGGTATCAAATTTGTTGGTGAACAACTTAGAAGAAAAGCTGGTAAAACAGCTTCTAAATAACAAGATAAAGCTATGTCAGTACTTACAAAAAGAGTCGAAAGAAGACTTAAAATTAAAAAAGGAATACGCAGCCGTGTGTTTGGTACGCCTGAAAGACCACGCTTATCCGTATTTAGAAGTAATAAAGATATCTATGCACAACTTATTGATGATGTGCACGGTAAAACTTTAGTAGCCGCTTCTTCAAAATCATTTAAAGAAAGTATTACTAAAATCGAAAAGTCAGCATTAGTGGGTAAGTTATTGGCTGAAAAAGCTGTAGCTGCCGGATTAACAACCTGCACTTTCGATCGTAATGGTTACTTGTTCCACGGCCGTGTGAAGAGTTTGGCAGAAGGTGCAAGAGAAGGTGGTTTACAATTCTAATCAATAACCAAAACAAAGTTATGTCAACAGCAAACGTAAAAAGAGTAAAATCTAGCGATATAGAATTAAAAGAAAAAGTGGTGTCTATCAACCGCGTTGCGAAAGTAACCAAAGGTGGACGTACATTTAGTTTCTCTGCCCTTGTGGTAGTTGGTGATGGAAGTGGAATAGTAGGATACGGATTGGGTAAAGCCAATGAGGTAACCGATGCCATTTCAAAAGGAATTGATGATGCCAAAAAGAATTTGGTGAAAGTTCCAGTAATGAGAGGTACAGTTCCTCACGATCAATTAGGCAAATATGGAGGAGGAAGAGTTTATCTTCAACCAGCCTCACATGGTACAGGTGTAATTGCAGGTGGTGCAATGCGTGCAGTACTTGAAAGTGCTGGTATCACAGACGTATTGGCTAAATCAAAAGGTTCATCAAACCCTCACAACGTGGTAAAAGCAACCATCAATGCATTGTTAAATATGCGTGATGCTTACACCATTGCACAAACAAGGGGAATTAGTTTAAAGAAAGTTTTTAACGGTTAATACAATGGCTAAAGTAAAAATTACACTCGTAAAAAGTACCATTGACAGGGTTGAAGGTCAAAAAAGAACTGTAAGAGCTTTGGGTATTACCAGAATGAATCAAACAGTTGAAAAGGAAGCTACGCCACAAATTTTAGGAATGGTGAAAAAAGTAGCTCACTTGCTTAAGATTGAAAACAATTAATTAGCACGCAACAGCAATGAAATTACATACATTAAGGCCTGCAAAAGGCGCTACACATAGAGAAGGTAAACGCGTTGGTCGCGGTGAAGGTTCAGGTAAAGGCGGAACGGCTGCACGTGGACATAAAGGAGCAGGATCTCGTTCAGGTACTTCAACCAAACGTGGTTTTGAGGGTGGACAAATGCCTTTATACAGACGTGTTCCTAAGTTCGGTTTTAAAAACCTGAACAGAATAGAATTTGTTGCGGTTAATCTTGACCGTTTGCAAACATTAGCCGAAGAAAAAGGCTTATCAAGCTTCGATTTCCAAACTTTTATGGACAATGGTTTTGCTTCTAAAAACGATAGAATAAAGGTATTGGGCCGTGGCGAAATTAAAAGTGCTATTCAGGTAAAAGCTCATGCATTCTCCGCTTCAGCTATCAAAGCAATTGAAGCAGCAGGTGGTAAAGCAGAAACAATATAAAACCCCATGAAGAAACTGATCGAAACCATAAAAAATATTTACCGGATTGAAGATTTACGCTTCAAGTTGGCATTTACTTTTTGGATGTTGGTTATTTACCGTGTAGGTACCTATGTTACATTGCCAGGTGTTGACCCGAATATGTTACAAGGGTCGGCCAATCAGGCAGCTGGTGGCATATTTGGTTTGATCAATATGTTTGCGGGCGGTGCTTTTGCCAGGGGGTCAATATTTGCATTAGGTATTATGCCTTATATTTCTGCCTCCATTGTGGTACAGTTATTAACCATGGCAGTACCTACGTTTCAGAAAATGCAGAAAGAAGGGGAGGATGGACGTAGAAAAATTAACCAGATTACCCGCTACTTAACCATTATCATCACTGCTGTACAATCAATAGGATTTTTAGTGAACCTAAAAACAGAAAACCCTGGCGCAATAATTTCAGCCATGGAAGGAAGCGGTGTTTCTGATTTCATGTTTATGTTTACTGCCGTTGTGGTGTTAACAGCCAGTACCATGTTTGTATTGTGGCTAGGCGAACGCATCACCGATAAAGGTATTGGTAACGGTGTATCCTTGATTATTATGATTGGTATTATTGCACGTTTACCATTTGCATTAAAAGATGAATTTGTATTTAAGTTTACAGAATCAGGTGGAGGATTGGTAATATTCCTAATAGAATTGGCCGCATTGTTTGCCATCATTATGGCAGTAATCATGTTGGTTCAAGGAACACGAAGAATACCCGTACAATACGCCAAACGCATTGTGGGTAGTCGTCAAACAGGTGGAGCACGCCAATACCTGCCATTAAAAGTAAATACAGCTGGTGTAATGCCAATCATCTTTGCTCAGGCATTGATGTTCATTCCATCAACAGTTGCACAATTCTTTCCAAATTATGAAAGTATGCAAACGTTAATGGCTTTGGCAAACCCGGGTTCTTTCGCTTACAACTTTACTTTTGCTATCCTAATCATATTGTTTACGTATTTCTACACTGCTATATCTGTAAACTCAACGCAAATTGCAGATGAGTTAAAACGTAATGGTGGATTTGTACCAGGTGTAAAACCAGGTCAGGCTACCGCAAGTTTTATAGATAATATTATGTCTCGTATCACCTTACCTGGCTCTCTATTCTTAGCTGCTGTGGCCATTATGCCATCGTTAGCCGGAATATTGAATATTAACAGTCAGTTCGCCCAATTTTATGGAGGAACTTCATTGTTAATTCTCGTAGGTGTTGTATTGGATACGTTGCAGCAAATAGAAAGTCACCTATTGATGCGTCATTATGACGGATTGATGAAGTCTGGTAAGCTAAAAGGACGTACTGCGGTAGGAGCAGCATAAAATAAAATTGGCAATTTAAAAACAAACTGCTATTTTTGCAGCCCTTATAAAAGCAAGTATGTCAAAACAGTCGCTGATAAAACAGGACGGAGTAATAACAGAAGCATTAAGTAACGCAATGTTTAGGGTGCGCCTTGAAAATGGTCATGAGATCATTGCCCACATTTCAGGAAAAATGAGGATGCACTACATAAAAATATTGCCCGGAGATAAAATTGCGGTGGAAATGTCACCCTATGATTTATCAAAAGGCAGAATTATTTACAGATATAAGTAAACGTACAAGATGAAAGTTAGAACATCTGTTAAAAAACGCAGCGAAGACTGTGTTTTAGTAAAACGTAAAGGTAGAATTTACGTAGTAAACAAAAAGAATCCAAAGTTTAAACAACGTCAAGGATAATAAAGAACTATGGCTCGTATATCAGGTATAGATTTGCCTAAAAGCAAAAGAGGTGAGATTGGTCTCACCTACATTTATGGCATTGGAAAGTCAACCGCTCAGCATATTTTAACTGAGTGTGGTATTGATTGGAACAAAAAAGTTAGCGAATGGAGTGACGAAGAGTTAACCAGCATTCGTAAACACATTACAGACGGTTTAACTGTTGAGGGTGAACTGCGCTCTGAAAAACAACTGAACATCAAACGTTTGATGGACATTGGTTGCTATCGTGGCTTGCGTCATCGTAAAGGTTTGCCATTAAGAGGTCAACGCACTCGTACAAATGCACGTACCCGTAAAGGTAAACGCAAAACGGTTGCAGGTAAGAAAAAAGTAACCAAGTAATAATAACAGGAACAATGGCTACAAATAATTCAAAAAAAGTAAGCAAGAAAAGAGTAGTTGCAATTGACGCAAATGGTCAGGCGCATATTAAAGCTACTTTTAACAATATTATTATTTCTATTACCAACTCTGCTGGTCAGGTGGTATCTTGGGCTTCTGCCGGTAAAATGGGCTTCCGTGGTTCTAAAAAGAACACTCCTTATGCAGCCCAAATGGCAGCTCAGGATTGCGCTAAAGTAGCCGTTGATGCTGGAATGAAGAAAGTAGAAGTTTTTGTAAAAGGACCGGGTTCAGGACGTGAGTCAGCTATCCGTACTTTGCAAGCTTCAGGTTTAGACGTGTTATCCATCCGTGATATTACCCCAATGCCACACAATGGATGCCGCCCTCCTAAGAAGAGAAGAGTATAATTATTATTGGGATTAAGAATTAAGAAAACATGGCAAGATATATTGGACCAAAAACAAAAATTGCTCGCAGATTTAAAGAGGCAATTTACGGACCGGATAAAAATTTCGATAAAAGAAACACACCTCCGGGCCAACACGGTCAATCACGTAAAAGAGCTAAGTTAACGGAATACGCAGTTCAGTTATACGAAAAGCAAAAAGCAAAATACACTTATGGTGTATTGGAGCGTCAGTTTTACAAAACATTCGAAACAGCAGCCCGTAAAAAAGGGGTAACTGGTGAGAATTTGATTAAATACTTAGAAGCTCGTTTGGATAACACGGTTTACCGTTTAGGCATTGCCCAAACACGCGCTCAAGCTCGTCAATTGGTTAGCCACTGCCACATCGTGGTAAACAATGCCGTTGTAAACATTCCTTCTTACACTTTACGTCCAGGTGATGTAATTGAAGTAAGAGAGAAATCAAAAACTTTGGAAGTAATAGTAGATTCAATAGCGCACGGAAATCCAAGACGTTTTAACTGGATTAACTGGGATGAAAAAGCAATGAAAGGAACTTTCCTAGCAATGCCAGAAAGAGACCAAGTTCCTGAAAACATCAAGGAACAGTTAATCGTTGAATTGTACTCAAAATAATAATTAATAATAAAAAATGGCCATTCTCGCATTTCAAAAACCTGATAAAGTTATTATGCATAAAGAAACTGACTTTTTTGGTCAGTTTGAGTTTCGTCCGCTTGAAAAAGGCTACGGTGTTACCATCGGAAATGCATTAAGACGAATTTTGCTTTCATCTTTGGAAGGATTTGCCATCACTTCAGTTAAAATTACTGGAGCAGATCATGAGTTTTCTACCTTAAAAGGTGTAATTGAGGATGTAGTTGAGATTGTTTTAAACCTAAAACAAGTACGCTTCAAACGCATTATAGATGGAATTGACAGCGAAAAGATTTTTATTAACGTAAAAGGAGCTGAAAGTTTTACTGCTGGTGAAATTACCAAACATACCAACACGTTTAAGGTGTTAAATCCTGAGTTGGTTATTTGCAGAATGGAGCCTTCAGTGCATTTAGAGCTTGAAATTACCGTTGAAAAAGGCAGAGGATATGTTCCTGCTGAGGAAAACAAACCTAAAGACGCTACCATCGGTTTAATACCTATTGATGCTATTTTTACACCAATCAAAAACGTAAAATACAGTGTTGAAGATTTCAGGGTAGAGCAAAAAACGGATTACGAGAAGCTATTGGTTGAAATTGCAACTGACGGATCTATCCATCCGGAAGATGCTTTGAAAGAAGCAGCAAAAATATTGATTCAGCATTTCATGTTATTCTCTGATGATTTAATTACCATGGATACCCAGGTAAAAGAAGCACCACAAGAAGTAGATGAAAATGTATTACATATCCGTAAAATATTAAAAACACCATTATCGGATTTAGATCTTTCAGTGCGTGCATACAACTGCTTAAAAGCTGCTGATATCAAAACATTGGGTGATTTAGTAGGTTATGACATTGCAGATTTATTGAAATTCCGCAACTTTGGTAAGAAATCGTTATCAGAGTTAGAAGAACTGGCCAGAGAAAAAGGCTTAGTATTTGGAATGGATGTAGCTAAATATTTGGGTAACGAAGAATAAGATTATTAAACATCATCATTGCTTGCGCAAGCAACAACAATGGTAAATTTTTATAGAGATGAGACACGGTAAAACACATAATCATTTAGGAAGAACGACCCCGCATCGTAAGTCAATGCTTTCTAACATGGCTGGTTCGTTAATATTGCACAAACGTATTACTACTACTCTTGCAAAAGCAAAAGCATTAAGAAAGTATGTTGAGCCAATTATCAGCAAGTCAAAGGAAGATAACACACACTCGCGCAGGGTTGTATTTAGTTACCTAAAAAGCAAAGAGGTATTAAAAGAGCTTTTTGGACCAGTAGCGGAAAAAGTTGGTGAGCGTCCAGGTGGATACACCAGAATTTTAAAGTTGGTAAACAGAAAAGGTGATAATGCAGAAATGAGCATTATTGAATTGGTTGACTTTAATGAAGCCATGCTTGCTGAAAAAGCAACAAAAGGTGCAGCTAAGAAAACAACCCGTAGAGGTCGTAAGCCTGCTGCTAAAAAGGAAACTACAGCCACTACAGAAGAAGCTACAGAAACTCCTGCAGCAAACGAAGAAAACTAAGTTTAAAAACATATTTTTGAAACGGCTGAGTATTTTACTCAGCCGTTTTTGTTTTATCTAATCCATGCTCATACACGAACAAACCATTCTATCCGAAGATCTATTTGATAAGCATTTTATATGCGATTTAAGCGCATGCAAAGGAGCTTGTTGCATTGAAGGTGATGCTGGCGCACCGCTATTGCCTGAGGAGGCTGTTTTGTTGGCCCAGGACTTGGAAAATATTAAACCTTACTTATCACCAGAAGGATTGGCCACCATTGAGCAACGGGGCGTTGCTGAAAAAGATAAAGATGGCGATTTGGTAACCACTTGCCGCCAAACAGGCGAGTGCAGCTTTGCCATTTATGAGCAAGGTGTTTTAGGATGCGGTATAGAAAGAGCGTTTAAGGCAGGAGCCACCAGCTTTCAAAAACCAATCTCATGCCACCTGTACCCCATAAGAATAACGCCCGTTGGCGATTATGAAGCCTTAAACTACCACCGTTGGGAAGTATGTAAACCAGCATGTGAATTGGGCGAAAAGCATAAAATGCCTGTGTATGCCTTTTTAGAAGGAGCTTTGGTGCGCAAATATGGTGAAGCCTGGTATAAAGAGCTTAAGCTGATAGCAGAGGCATACGATAAGTCGAAGTAAATCTGTTTAGTATTTAATTAAATGGTTTCATTCTTTGAATAAACATGATTCCTTCAAATGCATTAAACAAGTCATAATAATTTTCTTGGTGAGTTACCCGTTTTGCTTGAAACAAAAGTTGAACGTTATTGCTGGTAACCTTGTTTAATGGAATGAAGCAAAAGCCTCGATAAAAGCGATATTGCATTGTTATAAGCATTCTTAATGCACAAAAAATCACTGGCAGATAAGCATATATTTCATACAAAAGAAACTTAAATGTAAATATTTTTACATATTTGTGCAATAATTGTTCAAATTAATTTTATGTAAAATAGTTTTGTTTGTGATGATAATGTATTTTTTTTGTTGCGCCATGAAGTATAACTACCTTACCAAGTCAGCGTTGTGCTGCTTATTGCTTGTTTCGTTAAACAGTATAGCCCAAACCCAAGCCGATTACAAGTTGCCATCCGTTGTACAACCCAGCCACAATGCCATTTCGTTGGGCAGGTTTGGTGATGTTCCTGTTACGTATTACAATGGGATGCCGCAAGTTTCCATTCCTTTAATGCCGCTGGAAACGGCTACAGGCTTTAAGTTGCCCTTATCCTTAAATTACTACCCGGGTGGAGTAAAGCTAAATGACATGCCCAGCATGGTGGGGATGAATTGGGCATTGAGCGCAGGGGGAGCAATTACCCGCACCATCAGAGGAGGAGAGGATTTTGGTGCTTTTGGGTCCAATTTTCCCGATGCGTTTCATGATGGGTATTATTTCACCAATGAACGGCCAACCGATGCCCCTGATTGTTTATTCAGGGCTAAAGCCTCAACAGGTGTTTATGACGTGGAGCCGGATAATTTTTTCTACAACATACCTGGAGGCAGTGGCAAGTTTAATTTTACAGAACAACGTGTAATAGAACAGTTCCCTGAAAAAAACATGTTTATTGAAGTAACCAACGGCCCAAGCAAAGGCCAAACTCCAGAGTGGCGAATTACGGATGCTGCGAATAACCAATATTATTTTTTAGATAATGAAGTAGAGTTTACAGAGGTTACAAATTCAAATACAATTATCTATGGAGGTGCTTTTGGTATTCCAGGGTCTCTTTCTTCAACTCCTGAGGCTGCAACATCATTTTGGTTAAGCCGCATTAAACCTGCCAATGGCAATGCTGCTGAAGAGATTAATTTTACTTATTTGAGTTATGATGCAGAGTACGTTACCCACAAAGGTGGAGCGCATAGTATTGGTATTTCTGGGGCTTGCTTAAATGATATGATGGGCTCTCTGACCATAAGTACCAATATGAGTTCTATTAAAGGACGTTTTAAACATTTGCAACACATTATCTATAAAAACTACGATATTGAGTTTATTTACATTGATGCTGGAATTCCCTCAGGCATTAAAGCCCTGAAAGAAATAAAATACAAGCATAACAATGTGCTATACCGCCACCTGGTGTTTGATTATTTGGTGGAGGCAGACAAAGACCGCTTTTGGTTAACCAAAGTAACGGATTTGGATGTAACTACCGGAGCCACCACCAATAATTATCAGTTGAGTTATTATAACCAAAGCTTGCTGCCAGCGCGCTTATCTGGGTATAATGATGTGTTTGGGTACTTTAATAATAACCAACATCCTTTTAGGGCACCTAGATTACTTAGCTTACCAAATGGTAATCCACTACATCCGGCATATGAGAATGCGAATCCAATTGTGGATATGACAGCAGACCCGGTTAAGACAACTTACGGTATGTTGACTAAAATTATTTATCCAACAAAAGGTTATACTGAATTTACTTTTGAAGCCCATGATTATAACTTCAACCTGGTTTCAGGAGTGGGTGGCGGGGTACGTATAAAGGAGATTAAAAATTTTGAAAAGCAAGGAACTACTGCTTTTACCATTAAACAGTTTGAATATGAAGGGGGAAAACTCATGGCCGAACCCAATTCCTATTATTTGGCTTCTTCACTAAGCAATCCTGCTGATTATTGTATAAAAGTGGTGAGTTCAACTACTGGCAACGTATCCTTATCCAACAGTGCAATGGGTTCCACCGTTGGGTATGATAAAGTGGTGGTTCGCAATAAAAGCAATACAAACGTAAATGCGGATAATGGCCGAACTGAGTATACCTATTGGAACCAAACCGATTTGCCACCGACTATTCTTACGCAGATTTGGGCCGTAATGAACTATTTGTTAACCTATCGTTTCCCTCCTAGTACACCATTTACAAACACCCAGTCTTGGTCAAATGGCTTTCTGTTAAAAGAAGCTCATTATCATGCCAACGGAAATATCACCTTAGAAACTGATTATGTGAGGGATGCTTCAATGCCAGCAATGTCTAAAGTGTACACTTTTTACACAGGCCCTGCCTCTAGCTATGGGGGTATTTTTAATGTGAATGATATTTGTACACATATCAGTACCATTCAATACACCAGGGTGCATCCTGGCGCAGCCAGACCATCCTCTAAAACCACCAAAACGTATAACCTCATCAATGGCGTGCCTACGGCTGATTTTATGACCACTACTGAAACCTATACCTACGATAAACTGTTGCCTTATGAAACCACCATAACCAACAGTAAAAACCAAACCATTAGAAAACAACAGGTGTGGCGTAACACCATTTACCCTTATTTTTTACCCAATGTTCCCATATCTGAAAGAACATGGAAAGACTTTTTGGACACGGAGTTGACACTTTATAACTACTTAAATGCCAATACCAGCTTGCCAGAGGAAGTATCTTATACAGAGTTGTCTCCGCTTGGCAACAGTGCCGGAAATGTTACTCCTTTAGCCAATACCACCAAGGTAAATTATCAGTACAATGCCGATAACCAATTGATTGGCGCAACGCCCTATAAATCGCCAGCCATGGCGTATTTGTGGGACGATGATTTGGGTAAGGTAATGGCCATTGCCAGCAATGTTGCCGCACCAAATATGGCATTTACCAGTTTTGAAAACAGCTTGGCCAAAGGGCGTTTTGTTTTTAATACTAGTGGCATTGTGGCTGATGCCCGTACCGGATTAAAAGGGTTTAATTTAAGTAACAGCAATACCCTCAGCACCTCGCTTACCAACGCAGGCAAGTATAAGGTAAGTTTTTGGGTGAAAACCAATTTTACCAATCCAAATGTGTTGGTAGCAAATGGGAGCGTGTTGTCAAACTTTGAAGAGACTTATGCAGGTTTTGGATGGAAACTGATGGTTTATACCATTGAGCTTTATGCAGCCTCAATAGTAGAAATACGAGGCACTGGGGTAATTGATGAGGTGCAGGTAATTCCAACCAATGCCACCATTAAAACCTATACCCATCACCCGTTTTTTGGCCCACTTTCAGAAACGGACGAAAAAAACACCTTAAAAACATTTGGGTACGATGCCTTTGGTCGTTTAAATGTAATTAAGGACCATAAAGGTGCCGTATTAAACTTGGTAAAGTATAACCTTAGATAAGCCAACTGCCATGAAAAAAATTATTTTAACTGTAGCTTATTGGGGAGTTGTTGTGATGGCTTTTGCCCAAAGCAGTGGCCAAAATTATAAACACGTGATTACCCCCAAACAATTGTTTATGAATGAGGCAGGGGTAAATACCGCCCTTGGCGACAATACGCGTGTGCTGGAAGAGATTACGTATTACAATGGATTGGGTTATACGGATCAGGTGGTGCAACGGGGTACTGCAGCCATACAACGGGATATGGTAACACCTTTTTATTATGATGCATTTGGCAGGCCCACCCGCAATTATTTGCCTTTTAGAAGTGCTTTGGGCACAGGCGGCTATATAGGCGATGCAACAACGGCACAAGGCACGTATTATAGCAGCAGTGGCTTAACAGGAGTGGCGGCAACTACCCATGCTTACAGCGAGGTGGTGATGGAACAATCTCCGTTAAATAGGGAAGTGGAACAAGGGTTTGAAGGCCCCAATTTTCAGCCTGGAACAGGGCGCACCATCCGAAAAAATACCCGCACCAATACCGCTGCTGACCAAGTGATGCTCATGGGGTATGATTATAGCAATAAACGCCCCGTTTTGGGCAGAAATCAAACCAGTTCGTCAGCTCCACCATCTTGTGTGATGGATTTTAACAACCCTGCCATGGCGGGCAATTGGAACAATTGTGCCTTTAATTACAATACGCATGGGTTACAAAGCAATGTGCAACCCATTTGTCCAAATTCACCTGTTGGCGATGTAACGGCTTATGTTTTTAATACTCCAAGCACCAGCGGACCCATTACGTTTTATTTAGGCCCTGGCAGCTACCGCGTTAATTTTAAATTTAGAAACACCCAGTATATCAGTAATTTTTTAACCCTATCCCTGAATGGTGTTGCACAAAAAACGGTTGATGTAGGCATGTTCTTCTACTCCAATTGGCATGATTTTGACCAAAACATTAACATCACTTCTGTAGGATTGGTTCCCTTAACCATTAGCCTAAGCGGGCCAAGCAGCCACCAGGTGTTTGTTGACCATATTCAGATTTTTAACAACCAGCAAAACACCTACACCTATACCCCGCATTACTACGATAATGGGTCGTTGTTGGTGGAAGAAATCACGGATGAAAACAACCGCCTCACCACCCGTTTTACCAATAAAGAAGGGCAATTGATTTTAAACCGATTGCATAAGGGTATTGACAAACTGGATACCTATTACATTTATGGCGATTATGGGGTGTTGAATTGCGTAGTGCCGCCTGAAGGGGTGAAAAAGCTGGCGGCCAATGGGTATGATTTTGTTACGGGCATAAATGTATTGGAGAAATACTGCTTTAACTATACGTATGATGAACGAAAACGCTTGGTGGCCAAAACCCTGCCCGGGGGCAATACCATTTACCTGGTTTATGATTTGCTGGACAGGCCTGTGTTAACGCAGGATAATAACTTACGTGCGGCCAACAAATGGTTTTACAGCAAGTATGATGAGTTGGGGCGGTTAATTTATACGGGTACTTTTCAACACAATACAGCCACCCGTGCCAGTTTGCAAGCCGATATAAACTCTGCCAACCAAACCAATAATTTGTTTGAAGCTCCAACCAATGTAAATGCCGGTATTGGTTATACCAGTGATGCATTTCCCACCAGTTTGTTGGATACGTTAAGCGTATATTATTACGATGATTATGATGTGGACAATGATGGTACGGATGATTATGATGTATTTGCCTCAGGTAAGTTTGGCACAGTCGAGTACAGTAAACGCATCCAAACCCTGCCCACCATCATCAAACACAAGGTGGCGTTAACAGCCACCACCTTTGCTTGGACCCAACAGGTGATGTATTATGATGTGGACCAACGGGTGATTTTTAATTTTCAATCCTTGCCCGGGGGAGATGGCTATGTGGCTACTGAACACCAATACAGTTTTACCAACCAAATTGTACAAACCAAAACCTACCATGCTTTAAACAATACCCAAACACCTAAAGAGTTGGTGCGCAAGTTTAATTACGATAAAAACAGCCGTGTAAAAAATGCCTGGATTAAATACGACCAGATGACAGAAATGTTGCTGAGCAACACCGCCTACAATGATGTGGGACAGGTTACAGTAAAAAATATCCATTCGTACAACGAAACCCATCCTTTTTTACAACACATCAACTACACCTACCACATCAGGGGTTGGCTAAAATCCATTAACGATGTAAACAATTTTGGCAAAGAAGATTTGTTTGCCATGGGTTTTCAATATGAAAATGCTTTTAGCAATACCAATGTGGGCGGTACCACCACTGCTACTAAACAATACAATGGCAACTTGAGTGCTTACAACTGGGTATCACGCAGGGATGAGGCCGTGCGTGGCTTTACCTTTGCTTATGATGAGTTAAACCGCATTACTGATGCCACTTATTTTGGGGCCAGCAAGGTTACCCCCAGCAAACCACAAACCAGTGAAAACGGGCGGTACAATGCCCTTGATGTAACGTATGACGACAATGGCAATATTTTACAACTGAAACACGATGGGGTAACTGCCCCTGTAATAGCAGGTGGGCAACCCGTGTATGGTAATTTTGATGACTTACGTTATACCTATGATGGCAACCGCTTAAAAAGCGTTACCGATTTGGCCACTTACCAAACCACCCAACTGAATGATTTAACAGACAACAACAAAACTGGCGATGATTACAGTTACGATGCCAATGGCAACATGGTGATTGACCGCAACAAAAACATTACCCAAATTACTTATAACCACCTGAATTTGCCCATAAAACTAGAGTGGGCAAATGGGGATGTGTTGCAACACATTTATGATGCCGCAGGAAAAAAGTGGGAGAGCAAATTTTACCAAGGGGGGCTGCTTAAGGAGCACCACCAATATTACGGGGAGTTTATTTATTTGAATGGGAATTTGGATGCCATACAACATGAGGAGGGCAGGCTTGCTGCCGAAAAAACGTACCCATCAGGAGCACCTGCCAATACCCCACCCACTTATACCGGCAATTTTTTATACCACTACGATTATAAGGACCACCAAGGGAATGTACGGATGACATATACCCCGGATTTGGATAAGGAGGGCAGGTGGAAGTGTACTTATGAAAATCCTGAGGTGGATGTATATCCTTATGTGCCAGACATGGAAGACCCCCAAAAGCCCGTTTTTGGCCGTTGGGATTCACCCATACGCAACATGGAAAAAGCCTACCAAGCACCTGATGGGCCGGAAAGCATTTACTCTGGTAAGGTAACCAATGCGGAGGGCACACATATACTATTTGATATACAAAAAGGAGATACCATTGAGGCAGAAGTGTTTTACCAAGCGGCTGTAGAAAATGCACCCAATGCCCTGAATGGCGAAGTGCCTTTTTTTAGTTTGTTTGGGGCTTCGGCCGGGTACATAACCTACGATGGGGAAGGCACGCCCCATTACACCGGGCCCATGATTAGTTTTAACTTTTTGGGGTATTTGTTGCAACTGATTAACCCCAACAACAACAATGAGGAGGAGCGGGCAGGTGCCATGGTGATACGCACGTATGATGCTGATGGCAATTTCCAAAATGGGCATGTGTATGGGGCTTATTACAACAGCAGTTGGCAAAAGTTGGAGGGGCAATATATAGTAAACACCGATACCGAAGTAAAGGCAGAGGTGTTGCTTACGGCCAAAGATGGGCAAACCGTGTTTTACGATGACTTGTTTGTGCAGCGTAAACGCATGTTGGCCCGCATAGTGCAAGAAAACCACTATTACCCCTATGGGTTAAATATAAAAGGATTGGAGTATATTGCACCTGACGGGCCAAACGATTACAACCAATACAATGGCAAAGAGGTGGTGTTGCGCAATAATTTGGAGTGGAACGATTATGGGGCCAGGTATTACGACCCACAAATAGGCCGCTGGCATTCGGAAGACCCATTGGCAGATGATGAACAGGAAAGCTTTAGTATTTACCATTACGGGGCTTGTAATCCAGTAAATAAAGTTGATCCAGATGGGATGAAAACCTCTGATTATATCTTATTAGACAAGAATGATAATGTATTGTTAAAGACAGAAGCTCCTGGAGCGGATCAGTTTTTTGTAGGTTATAGAACTGAAAGGGGAACATTTGTAGAAGAGTACCAAACCACTGACCCAGCGCAAAGGGCTTATTTAAATAGCTTTCCTGTGCAACCTGATAATTCACCTGTACCTGGTAGGGGACTTGGAGGCGAATTGCAAAAAGGAATTAGTGCAAACAAAAGCAGGTTAGATGCAGCTATGTATTTTGCAGAGTTTAGCGCAACGGTTGCTACATCAGGTTTAGGCGGTCTTTCTTCAAGGGCTGTAATTGGCAAAGTTGGTAATGTGGCCGCAAGAACAGGTACCAAACTAATTACTCAGTTTTCTTCAAAAACAATCGATGATGCGGTAGCCTATGCAATGAAGAATAAAGTTACCCACATTTTTGCTAAAGTTGCACATAAACTTGATCCATTAGTAACAAAACTTGGAGGGTATGAAAATACTTTTAGATCGGTGTTAAATGCAGCAAATGGGAAACTACCATCAAGTGGGGTTTTCAATAATATTTCTGTTAATGTTGGTGGATACAATGTCATTATTAGAGGATCTGTGGTTAATGGAGTCCCGAAAATTGGTACAATGTTTATCCCATAAATGTATAGTTATGAATTGGAAAGAACAGTTATCAAAACTAGAACAAAGCAAAGATTGGAAATCCGCTATTGCTTTAATGCAGGAAACTATTAACCAAAATAGTAATAGCATAGATGCATATTTAAGTATGAATTACTTACTTATGAATTTATTAGTTGAAGAACAATACGACTTTAATGATCACGATTATTACGCAGAATTATTAAAGAAGTATTTTATTGAATCATACGTTAAGTTTTCTAATAACCCTGAGTATCTTTTTTACATTGGACAGATAGCTCGTATTTCTGAATGGTATTATGATATAGAGATAGAGGAAGCTCTGGATATGATGAAAAGAGCATCTGAACTTGAGCCTAATAACATTCTTTATAATTGGGCTAATTTTAGTAGTTTAGATATGCGTGATTCACAAAACAAAAGAAAAATGATATCTTATGCTAAACAAGTATTATCTGAACCAAAAATTAAAGAAAAGTTAATCCATAAAGGAGCACTAGGAAATTACCTTCTGAATTCACTCGAGTATTGGGATAAAGAAGAGATTTAGAATTAACACAAAAGCAACTGCAATTGGTGTATTCCGACCAAATACAATGGGCAGAGCAGGTACGATTGCTGAGTATAATTTTGGAACAGTTATTTGAACGACATCAGGTGGTAAAAGAAATTAACGGAGTGAATTGCTAGGTCAATGCATAAGAGAAAAACAAGAGGAGGATACTTTATGAAAATAACACAAGTTGTTGTAAGCTACATAAAATATGCACAAATGAATTATAAAGCGCTTCCATTTATTGCACTTGTTATTTTTATCATATTATCTTGTCAAAAGCCTAAAGTAAGCATAGATAACCATGTTAATTTGGATACAGTTTTCAAGGGTTTTTCAATTCGGTTAATAAGAGACTCAACTCACTTTGGAAAGCTGGATGATTGGATTGAAATTAAAGACATCGCTAAAGGAGCACAATTTAAAGTAGGTAAAGCAGATTCGGTTGTTATTATTGATACCACTTATAAGGAGTTGGCTTTAAAGATTTACTCAAAACCCCACAACTCAAAATCGCTTTATGAAACAATATTGGTTTTACAACCTGATGAGAATAGCTTTTATAGTTTGTCAACCTACCGGCAATTCAAACCAATTGGTTATCCAAAAAATACAGGGGCATCTCTACTGAAGGAAAACGACCGAATTTTAGTAAGTTTTTTTAACAATTCGGAAAGGAGCTTTTATACCATTGATATTGGTGATAAGCGAGGTTTGGCAACCCGGAGCTTTGCAAAAGAGATTGAAGATAAATATGAGATTGCTAATTTTTTAAAAGAAACCAATGGGGAAATATTTAATGAAGAGAAGAACGATATAGATATTTTGGTAAATTAATAAAGAACATGCACTAGAATTGTATAAGAAAAGGTGAAATGTGTTGTTAAACAACCCTATACAAATAGGCCGCTAGCATTCGGAAGACCCGAGGGTAGAAAAAAGCAAGCGTTACAGTAGTTATGTGCATTGTTTGGATAACACTAATTTTTATTAAATGAAACCGATTAAAACAACTATACTTTTACTTATGGTGGCTATGTTTCAAATAGCCTGTAATGCTGGTAAAAGGTAAGCTCAAACAGAATTAAGTACTTAGACAAAGAGGCGTAATAAATGACTAGGAGCAAACAAATATTATCATCATTTGGAGCAATCTGTCTTTGGCTATTTGTTGCCATGGCATGCACAAATACACCTGTAAATATGGAACACCGAGAAGCATTGGCTAAGTGGAATGTTGACATTCTAAACTATAAAGAGTTGAACCAAAAGCTTTATATATATTCTCACAGTTGGGGTATTGGAGGAGCTCATGAACAGACTGTGATATCCGCAACTCCTCTTGACGTTATTGATGACGAAATAAAAAAGAGAAATCTGCTTTTTTATTCAACAACATTATATTATAAACAAACTTCAGACTCTTTGTACCTTTACGTTGGTGCAGAAGCTATACCAGATAGCCTTAATGAATTAGATACTAAAGTAGCTATTTTGATAAGGCCGATCGCAAATGCAGATGAATATAAATATTATAGGTTAAATTATAAAAGAATTGGTCTAAAGGCCTTGAGTACAGTTAGATAAAACGAATATCCGTTGGCAGAAAAAAGGAGGAGGTACAGTACTTATGTATATTGTTTGGATAACACTAATTTTTATTAAATGAAACCGATTAAAACGACCATACTTTTACTTATGGTGGCTATGTTGCAAATAGCCTGTAATGCTGGTAGAAGGCAAGTTCAAACAGGATTAACTAATCGGGTATTAGATTCCATTAGCAATTATTGTCAGTTATATCCATTGAAAAAAGAAATTTATACGATTAGAGTTAAGAAACAGCCTAATCAAAAAAAGTGTTTTTATTTGGGTAAAACCAAGAGTGTAGATTTTGTTCAAGAAAAATCACCAAAGACATTAACTCATATCTTAAATAAACCATTCTTAATTTATGGAGATTTAGAAGGCAGCGACTTTGAGATAAGCGATGTTGCTTTTCAATTGGCTGAATACATAGATACGTGTTGGGTAGGGGTTTATGAATCGTACATTTGGGAAATAACTGAATTTGGTGACGAAGTTTCTGTGAATAGAAACTATTTCGATTCAAGTAATGTGGTGATTTGGAAGCCATAAATGATAGTTATTCATTTCATAAATCCTCAACCCCTAAACAGTAATTATTATGACTAGGTTTTTATTTTACTTCATGGCTTTTACACTAGCTGTTGGTTGCACTCAACCTTGCTTATTGGATTTTATTCAACTCAAGAGTATTGGTGCAAGGGATAGGCCTTTACAAACCATAGTATTTAGTGTTGATTCTGTTCCCAATGATTCTGATATTTGGGTTTTTAACATTATTTTACCCCAAGAAACATTTGATAAAATCAATACCCTAGATGAGGATATTGACGAAGATACAATTCCAATGAGTTCACCAGATTATTTTTCGAGTTTTGAGATTTCAACATGTAATGTGAACCCAAATAGTTTTAAAAGTAAAAGAATCACTAATGAAAATACACTCTTGTACTTGGAAAAAGCATTATTGGTGTTACAAAAGGATAAGATTAAGTGTGAAGATATTCAAAAGGTAGAATATATTAGGGGAAGAATATTAGAAATGAGGGGTTACTAAGGTATAGAGTGGTCAAAAGAAAAGAATAAATTGGGGAAACGGTTTGTTTTAACTTGGTCTTCATGAGGTAATTTTTTATATTATAAAAAACTTATTGGTTTACAAATGTTATTAATTACGCTGTTTATCTATATGCTGCTTAGTTGTAGCTCACATGAAAATTTAAGTGGTGTAGAGGGTAAAGGAAAATTTGCACCTATTGTTGCAAACTATGATTCTTTGAATCCTCAAGATACTATGAGAAACAAATTATCGGGCAAAAAAATTACCATTACCGTTTCTTATGCCGCAATAGCTTGTGGTTGCCCGCAATGGTTTGAATCAAAATTTAAAAACGTGAAATTCTTGAAAGGAGTTGAACGGTTTTATTTAGAACCTACTGACAAAAGTTTAACACATGCAAATGCTTTATGGAATGGAGTTGACCTTCCTTTTGAAGTAGAAGTAACTGGGACATTTTCAAAAGAAAAGGAATTGCCAATAACTTACTCTTCCAAGGAAATGCCTGAAAAAGCAAGAATATTTTGGTATGAGAAAATAACCGTTCTTTCACCATCAGGTGGGAAAAGAGATTAACGGAGTGAATTGCTAGGTTAATGCATAAGAGAAAACAATTGAAGAATATTCTATGAAAAAGCTATTAATACCAATCATTCTGCTTGTTTTTGTTGCATTTATATTTATTGGTCAAAGTGTATTCTTTGACCTAAAACCTGATGAATCCATTGGTTATCATCGCATACTCATTGATTCAATGAAGATTGATGATAAAAGCAATCTTTACTGGTTTAAATATAACACTGGTGTGCATGGGTATGTTGGGGACTATTTATCCATTAATGAAAGTAGCCATCAGATAGATTCTACCACAGCAATAATTAAATCTTCTTATATTACAGAAATAGATACAGTACGGAATGATTCGGTTTTGATATATTTAAGTAAAATTGAATATGAATTAATCAATAATACCAAGCACAAAATTATTTTTCGTACACCCAAAAGTTACTGGGATGTTAATAAGCCTACGTTACTTATTAATTTAGATAGTACGATGAAGTAGTGGTAGTGTGGATGTCTGATGGAAATAATCTATAATAAATGGAAAAGGACATCACTATATTAAAACTTATTGAAAGATTGAAATTGACAATCAATTTTAACTTAGTCGAAGTTGTTGATTACTGGGAGGCGGATCTTTGTGCAATAGGGTTGATAAAAGGAAACAAGTTAATTTATATCTCAACTTTTAATTACTTGGGAAAACAAGAGTTAATGTACGATTTTGACTTAGAGATAATTGACAAAACAACAAAGAAAGAATCAATGTTGTTAGAGTTGGTAGAAATGTTACAGAAATGGAGCTTGTGAATGAAGTAAAACTTTTTTTAGAGGTGTAAAGCTATTGTTGAAGGCGTTACAACACAAATGCCTATTGTTTGGATAATCCCACTAACTGTGCTGCAATAGCTATCTAATGTATTGCTGGGGTGCTTTTACAGACTCAACTAAGCCATCCTTTTATTCAAACTCAGCAAAGCGAGTCATGCGTGCACTAAACTTCTTAATCATTCGGTCAAAAGGCATGTTAATGTAGCTTTGTCTTTTGGTTTTAAAGTAGTTTACTGGGTCGCCAGAAGTATATAAGCCAAACATTTGGCTGGGCACATTAAACGGTTTTTCCAATTGCACCATTTTATTGTCGTAAATAAACAAACCATAACTAATGCGCTGGGTATAACTTGACAAATCATTGCAAAAACTGGCCACAAAAAAGTTAGACGGATTTGCCAATTGGATGGAGGTATCGTTTTCCAAGTTGTCGTTTACGAAAATACCAGTTGTTGAGTTGGCCAGTACCTTATCCACGTCACTATCCATAAAAAAGTAAACCGGAGTAAAAGTATAGTGTTTTCTAAACTCACGAATCACCTTTAAGTTGCGTATTTTTATCTCGTTTCGGGCAAACTCTTTGTCTCCATAACTGGTAAAACGAGCCAGTTCCTTTTCGGTCAATGTAGGTAGCATCACCAAAAGAGCCCCTTTTCTATAAGATTGTATTTTTTCTTTGGTACCTATTTCTTGATTATCCAGCACGTTTTTAAGATCAACAGCATTAATTTTGAGGGTCAGTTCAACCAATGAAGGCCTTCCCTGTACCCTGTCGTTGGTTGTTTTATTAGTAGCACTCCAGCAATAACCCGCCTCAAAAGTAACCACCTTGGTTAACCGCACAGCCATACCCAGGTTTATGCCGAAATCCCAGTCCCCTTGTTTACTCTTAAAACCTGGCACATCCGATTTGATATAATCCCCATCAACAAGTACTTCAGATTTTGGATTCAACAATAAGGCAGGTCTTAAGCCAAAGTAGAGAGAAATATCATCACTTCTAAATGCGTTAAAATACGTGTTAAGGTTAAAGTCTAGATAACCAAAAGAGTAACGGTTGTCTGCTTGCTTTTCTTTAAAGGAGCATGATGTGTAAGTTGGCTCAAAACTAATGGCTGTGTAACGGTCAATATGGTAGTTGATAAATGCCCCAAGGCTACCTTTTGTCTGGCCTAAATACTTATCGTACCTTGGTTTAAGTCTGCTAAAGTTTAAGCTTCCCTTAATACCGAAATCAATTTTTTTCGGATTTTGCTGGATAATTTGAGCGGAGGCCATGTTTAGAGAGCCCAGTATTAGGAATGCACAAATCGCGAAAAAACTCAATAATCCTTTCATGTTAACTGGCTTATTTATAAAGGTAGTCAATATTTCTTTTTAAACCGTTGTATCGGGTTCTGTTAATTGCTGAATTTTTAAAAACTTTTTTAAAAACGTCCGCTGTAATGTCCATCCAATCACTTTGGGTAAAGTCTAATATTTCTTTAATGGGTTCAAATTTAGGTTCATTATGTGGTTTTGCAAACCTATTCCAGGGGCAAACATCCTGGCAAACATCACAGCCAAACATCCAATCATCAAATTTTCCCTTCATTTCCAATGGAATGGCATCTTTTAATTCAATGGTAAAATAAGAAATACACTTGCTTCCGTCCACAACCGTTGGTGAAACAATGGCCTGGGTTGGGCATGCATCCAAACAGGCCGTGCAAGTGCCACAGTGATCAGTAACGGGGCCATCAGGTTGCAGCTCTAAATCAATAATTAATTCAGTTAAAAAATAAAAAGAACCACTGCCTTTATTGATGAGGTTGCCATTTTTACCAATCCAACCTAAGCCGCTTTTGGCGGCCCACGCCCGCTCCAGCACTGGCGCAGAATCAACAAAAGCTCTTCCGTTTACCTCACCAATAGTTGTCCTTATCCATGCTAACAGTTCGGCCAGTTTTTCTTTTAGTACATGATGGTAGTCTTCTCCATAAGCATATTTACTTATTTTAGGGGTATTGGTTTGTTGGGTTGACGGGTAATAATTATAAATTAAGGATACCACTGTTTTTGCCCCATCAACCAATAAACGAGGGTCTAAACGTTTGTCAAAGTGGTTGTTCATGTAGTGCATATTTCCTTGCATACCAGCTGATAACCACTTTTCCAGCTTCGGAGCTTCGTCCGCTAAAAAATCGGCCTTACTTATTCCAACAGCTTTAAATCCCAAGGCCAATGCTTGTTGTTTTAGTTTATTAGTAAGTTCCGCTTGATTAATCATGACCACACAAATATACAAGCTACGAACTATTTTGGGGCAATAGTCAGGTTTTGATGGTCAAATCAAATTTACACTTGATTCACTAAGTGGGTATTAACAGAAACGGGGCCTAAAGACCCCGTTTCTGTTAATTATAATATGCTTTCTTCTAAAATGTCTTCTTCTGGTTCTCCTTTTTGAGGTTTAGCTTGTTTATGATCCAGCTTGCGTTTTTTCATGGCTGCTCTTTTCTCTTCCTTCAGTTTTTTGTACTCAGCCTGCTGTTTTTCATCCAAAATGGCATTTACCCGGGCATCATTCTTTTGAAGCTGGGCCAAAAGGGCTTTCTTTTTCTCTTCTTTTGAGGCCGTTTTCAAACTCTCACGCAAGGCTTTCATTTCTTCCTTGTTTTGCTTCGAAATCTCTTTCAGTTTTGTTTTCTGATCGTTGCTTAGTTGCAAGCGTTCACTAATCTTAACCCAAGCACTATCTCTTTGTCCTTTGTGCCCCTTGTGCCCTTGGGCAAAAACATTAGAGCCAAGCATCAGTACCAATGCAAGGCAAACCATTTTAATTGAATTTTTCATATCTATATTGTTTTAGCTTGTTGTTTAAGATAAACAATAATAGCAAAGGTTTAACCAGCGTATAAAAATATTTGATAAACTTTATCATAAATCCCCCTTACCTTTGACAATCAATAATTAATATTTTGTTCAATCAACAGGGCTATTTACCCTGAAATGTTTTGAAACGATGAGTAAACACGGAAGAATTTTAGTGGCCATGAGCGGTGGCCTAGACAGCACGGTAGCAGCCGTTATGCTGCGAGAAGAAGGGTACGAAGTAGTTGGGGTAACCATGAAAACCTGGGACTACTCCTCAAGCGGAGGTAGCAAAAAAGAAACGGGCTGTTGCAGCCTGGATTCCATTAACGATGCCAGAAGCATTGCCGTAAAGCACGGTATCCACCATATGATATTAGACATCAGGGATGAGTTTGGCGATTTTGTTATAGACAATTTTGTGGACGAATACCTGGCTGGGCGAACCCCAAACCCTTGTGTATTGTGCAATACCCACATCAAATGGGAGGCCTTATTAAAAAGAGCCAATCAACTTGATTGCGAATTTATGGCAACAGGCCATTATGCGCACGTGCGCAACGAAAATAACAGGTATATTGTTAGCAAAGGCCTTGATGAGAATAAAGACCAATCCTATGTATTATGGGGGTTAACACAAAAGAGTTTGGAAAGAACCCGTTTCCCTTTGGGGCAATTTCGTAAAACCGCCATCAGGCAAATGGCCCTAGATATGGGCTACGAAGCGTTGGTACAAAAAAGTGAGAGTTATGAGATTTGTTTTGTGCCCGATAATGATTACCGTGGCTTTTTAAAACGCAGGGTTGATGGTTTGGAAGAGCGGGTTGATGGTGGTGATTTTGTGAACAAAGAAGGTAAAGTGTTGGGTAAACATCGCGGTTATCCATTTTATACCATAGGCCAACGCAAAGGCCTTGAATTGGCTGTGGGTGAGCCGTTGTATGTGCTTGAAATTAAACCCGAAACCAATACCGTAGTTTTGGGTAAGGAAGAAGAGTTAAACCGCAAAGGGATGTGGGTGCGTGGGTTGAACTTAGGTAAATATGCGCAATTGGATCAACCAATGGATGCTGTTACTAAAATCAGGTATAAAAATGCGGGGACCACAAGTACCATTACCCAAGAAGGCAACCGCATGAAGGTTATTTTTAATGATGATGTAAAAGGCATAGCCCCTGGACAATCAGCTGTTTTTTATGAAGGGGATGATGTAATTGGTGGGGGCTGGATTGAACATAGTTTTGAGGTAAATTAAGGGTGAATAATTAATAGGGGTTATATTCGTTAGGTAAACATGAAAAAACTGCTGGGTTTGTTAATAGCGACTTTGGTGCTGGCATCTTGCAACCGCAATGAAGAGGAAGATAACGTGGGCTCCATCGGGGCTGAATACTATCCCATTAAATTGGGCAGTACCTGGATTTATGATGTAGATTCCATTGCCTATGATGATAATGGGCCAACACAAGCCATTGATACATTTTATTACCGTTACAAGGAAACCATTACTGACACGGAAGTGGATGGAACAGGGAATTTAGAATATGTTGTTTCCCGTTATTTTAGCGTAAGTGATACAGGCGAAAATTGGCAACCGGTAAAAAGGTATGTGGTGCAGAACGTAAACAATAAAATACAACGTGTTGAAGAAAATGTAAGGTATGTAAAACTTGTTTTTCCACTGAAAGAACGCAACAGTTGGAACGGCAATATGTACAATGGAAAAGAGCCATTATCTTATCGTGTGCAAGAATTTAAACAACCTTATGCTTTTAATGGGGCTTCTTCAGAGAGCATCAAAATTGACCAATACAATGTTAAAAATATTATTGAGGAAATTAAACGTTATGAGCGGTATGCAAAAAATATTGGGTTGGTTCAGCTTTTGTTTGACTCCTTAAACACCCAAACTGCCGGAACAAAAGGATTTCGATATCGGCTTAAGTTAAAAAGTTACCAGCCTTAAGGTATGAAAAAGGCATTATTGGTTGGCTTTTTATTGGGGTTAACTTTTCAGGTTTTTGCCGAAAGGCAAATGATTTATAAGTATGTGGTATTTTTTGCGCATAAAGATAACCAAGCCTACCATTATAACCATACCACCTCTTTTTTGTCAGAAAAGTCCATTCAGCGTAAGCAACTGCAAGGGATAATTATAGATGAAAGAGACTTACCTGTTTCCAGGGTTTTGCTAGATACCTTAACAGCTGCCGGTTTTGTTGTTCAAGGAGTTAGCCGTTGGCTGAATTGTGCCATTGTTTTTAGTGATAAAAAAAATGAAGAGCAACGCTTAAAAGAACTTTATGGCGTAAGGGCCGCTGAACTGGTGGGTTATGCCTACAAACGGTCAAAAAAAACAATAGATTCAGATTTGTCCATGCTGGGTTCAAATAAGGAACCCGACACCTTAAACGTATATGGGAAAGCTTGGTGGCAAATCAATATGATTGGTGTAAATCAATTGCACCAAAGTGGGTTGTTGGGCCAAGGAGTAACGGTAGCTGTTATTGATGCTGGGTTTAAACATGCAGATAGGATTGAAGTACTAAAAAATGCCATGCCTCGGGTAATGGCTACTTACGATTTTGTAGACCAAGAGTTTCAGGTTTTTGATGATGATGAGCATGGTACTGCTGTGTGGAGTTGTATGGCTGCCAATGATAGTTTTTTTTTAGTGGGTACTGCTCCTCAAGCCTCTTATCTATTATTAAGGAGTGAAGATGCAGGAACAGAGTTTCCGGTGGAAGAGTTTTATTGGGTAATGGCCGCTGAGTTTGCAGATAGTGCTGGTGCTGATATTATTAGCTCCTCCTTAGGTTATACAGAGTTTGACGATGAACGTTTTAATCATTCTCATAAGGAGGTATTTAAGCTAAGTGCTTGGATAAGTAAGGGGGCGAAGATGGCTGCCGAAAAGGGCTTGTTGGTAATCAATAGTTCAGGAAACGAAGGCGATAACGACTGGAAAATCATGGCCTTTCCTGCTGATGTAGATGAGGTGATTACTGTTGGGGCAGTGGATGCAGATGGCGTTGTGGCTGATTTTTCTTCAACAGGGGTTAAGGGTGGCAAATATTTAAAGCCCGATTTGATGGCTCCTGGGAAAGCTGTTTATGTGGTTTCGGCTAACGGAAATGTGCATACAGGAAATGGGACCAGCTATGCATGTCCAATTTTTGCAGGCGGCATTGCTTGTTTATGGCCTGTATTAAAAAGTTTACCACAACAAAAAATTAAGCAACTATTGGCCTTAAGCAGCAATTATTATGATGAGCCTGGAATTTATGCGGGTTATGGTGTGCCTGATTTGTTGTTGTTCTATCAATTTGCGGTTGCACAAAACACGGATACCATTTTTAATGTGTGTAAGCTGAATAATAAGTATTTACACTTAGCAGGAAATGTAACTAGTCCAACAGAATTGGTGGTTGCTATTGTTAATGAAAAGGATGGACCATTATCAAACCATACTGTAGCCATAGAAAAAGCAGGCTGTTTTAGGGTTGCGTTGAATCAAACCAATTCGTTAAAGCCTGGTAATTATCAGTTGCAGTACCAAATGCAACAAAAAAAATATACCTTACCCTTTCAAATTAAGTAACATGAAAACAATTGAAGAGTTGCGTCATTTTTTAGATGTGGAAGCATTTAACTTACTCAAGAATTTTACCGCTGATGTTACACCAAAATGGGGAAGCATGGATGCCAGACAAATGGTAGAACACATGCCTTTGGCCTTGCAAGTAGCCAGTGGAAAAAGGGTACTTGTGCTGGCCAGTCCGGTTGATAAGGTAGAGAAAATTAAGACCATTGCCTTATTAAGCGACAGGCCCTTGCAAAAAGGATTTAAAAATGTGGCACTACCTGATGGTCCTTTGGAACACATCCATCCTAATCTAGAGGTGGCTATTGTTGCTCTTAAACAAGAAATGGAAGATTTTCACCAATCTTTTGCTGGCAATGTTGAGCAAAAACGGCTACACAATGTATTCGGGGAACTCAATTATCAGGAATGGCTCTGGTTTCATTATAAGCACTTTATTCACCACTTTAGCCAGTTTGGTTTATTGCCTGAGGTAGAAAGAATAAGTTAAGCAGTTACATGGTGTAACAAACGGGCGCAACTTGGAGGTGAAAAACTTACACTAATTTAAATAGGATAATGCTGACTGGGTTACAACAATTCCAATAGATTGTTGCTGCCAATTGGCCGCTTTACAGTAAAACCTTCACCATAAGTGGTGTTAATCAATCGTCCAAATTGCCTTGCACGTGCCTCTATAAATGGCCAAAAGTCAGCTGTTGAAATGGGGGTTTCAGGTTCGGTGGAATCTGGGTTGTAAAACTGTGATGAAAAAGCCTTGATGCTGGCTAACTTGGTTTCGTAATAGGGAGTAATATCAAAAACAACATCAGGGTTGGTGTAGTAATCTTGTATGTAATGATATATGGCACGAGGTCTCCAAGGTTCTTGTTCTTTTTGTTGGTGTTTGGTGCTTATTTTTCGCAATCCGCTTAAGAAGCAGGCGTCATGCACTAAGGCAGCGCCTTTGCCATGATCAATGTGGCGGTCAAATTCGCTATTGCACAATACAATATCTGGCTGGTACTTGCGCACCATTTCAATGATTTTAAGTTGGTGTGCTTCATCATTGCTGAAAAAACCATCTCGCATCCGCAAGTTTTCTCTTACGGTAAGGCCTAATATTTTAGAAGATGCAGCGGCTTCAATATCTCTTAAATCAGCAGAACCGCGTGTGCCTAGTTCGCCCCTGGTTAAATCAACAATACCAACCTTTTTTCCAAGTGCCAAATGTGCAAGTACGGTGCCGCTTGCCGCCAATTCAACATCATCAGGGTGCGCTGCAAAAGCTAAAATATCTAATTTCATAAAGGCAAAGATAAGGAGTTAACCTTTGAACACCTCATTCATCGAAGCTAATAGTAAGTTCAGGGCTTAAGGGGTGGCTTGTGCAAGTAAGTATGCGGCCTTCCTGTTCTTCCTTATCTGTAAGCACCTGGTTGTAGTGCATGTGAATTTTCCCGTTTTTTAGTTGGGCCGTACATGTGCTACACATGCCTTTTCTACAACTGTATAAAAGCGGAATGTCTTGTGCCAAAGCTGCTTGCAAAATTGTTTGTGATGCGTTTACTTCAATCACATGGGTTTGGCCTGCAAGTTCAATGGTAACAGTGGCATCTACATAAATTGGTTTCTCTTCTTCATCCAGCAAAGCTCCATCATCTTCGTCATCATCCTCTGGTTCACTAAAAGTTTCCTTATACATCTGTGCCTTTGAAAAACCTTTGGTGAGTAGCGTAATTTCAATCATTTCCATATAAACGTAGGGGCCGCACATATAAAAACAAACCTGATCTGAAACCTCGCCCAATTCTTGTTTCACCAGTTCTTCCAACAAAAAGCGGTTAAGCCTAGCCTTGTTCAGGTTTTTGCCATTGCTAAATAACCAATGGATGCTAAAACGAGCTGCAAATTGTTGTTGTAGGGTTTGAAGCTCATCAAAAAAAATGGTTTGCTCGCGGCTACGGTTGCTGTAAACAAGCACAATGGTTGACGTTGAAGTAAAAAGAGCTTGTTTAACCAATCCCAAAATTGGGCTGATTCCGCTTCCCGCTGCCAAAAAAAATAAGGTGGAAGGTATAATGACGGGTAGGGTAAATCGGCCATTTGGAGGAAGTATGTTTAATGTGTCACCTATTTGTATTTTGTGGTGTAAAAAACGGCTCACCTCTCCATTTTCAATCAATTTAACCGTGATAAATGGCAACGGGTCTATTCCGTTAAAACTACTAAGCGAGTAAGGCCTGCGTACTTCCCGTCCATTTATATTTAGTAGTAAGGTAATGTATTGACCAGCCTGATATGTAAAATTTTTATTAAAAGCGAAGTAGATGCTTCTGCTGTTATTGTTTACATCTTTGATGGCTGTAATTTGTAGGGAAGTATTTACCACTTTGATTATTGTTTTCACCTAAAAGGTGAGTGCAATAATAAGTGATTAACATAAATTAATAGATTGTTCACCTACTGTAAAATTCTAACCACCTACTGCCCGTAATAGAATAAAAGGGGCTGATTAGTTTTGCAGAGGTAGTTGTATAACAAATAAACGCTACTCACACAATGAAACCTTTCTGCGTTATTTTTTTAGTGTTGGTTGTTGCAATACAAGGTTGCAGCCAGTTCGAGTATGACCCAAACCAATCCGTAAGCTTAAAAAGCAGGGATCGTTTAAACTATACCAACATCAACAAAATTACATCGGGCAATGATGAAAAATTAACTTTTATTGTAACTGGTGACTCTCATTTGCAATACGACTATTTAAACAAGTTGGTGAACCTTGTTAATAAGGATCAATCAGTTGACTTTGTGCTTCACTTGGGCGATATTACTGACCATGGGTTGTTAAAAGAATTTGAGTGGGCAACAGATGAGATGGAAAGACTAAACAAACCATTTGTAGTTACGGTTGGTAACCACGATGTAATTGCCAATGGAGAGGAAGCATACGAACATATGTATGGCCAGCCCAATTTTAGCTTTATAGTTGATAGCGTTAAGTTTATATTTTTCAATTCAAATAGCCGTGAGTATGAGTTTAATGGTAAGGTTCCTGATTTACCTTGGATTGACCAAGAGTTAAAAAATACAGGAGACTTTACAAGTGTAATACTGGCCAGCCATGTTCCTTATTGGGATAGGGATTTTGATTTGAGCCTGAAAGACAAACTGGTTAGAATGATTGCCAATGCCAACAAACAAACCCCGGTGCTTGCTACGTTAAATGGCCATTTGCACAACCAAGCAGTGGATGTAAGGCCTGATACCCAGATTCCATTGTTTATACCAGGAAGTGTAAAATCAAGAACTTGTTTAAAAATCACCATCTTCAATGGCAGATTAACCTATGAAAAGCTTAATTTCTAGCCTGATATTACTTTGGAGTATACAAACCGTTCACGGGCAAAAACAATTGCTTGCAACGGGACAGTTTGCAGGAAGCACTGGTTTTTTGACATTTGGTGTAACCCTTCAGAACAAAAACAGCAAATTACAACATGAGCTTCTCTATGGCTTTGTGCCGCATAGTTATGGAGGCCCTTTAGATAAAATTACTTACCGGTTCACTTGGTTGCCTTTTAAAGTACCGTTATGTTCAAAACGCACTTGGTTACCCTTTAATCCTGTTACTTTTGTGGGATATAATTTAGGCAAGCACTATTCTACTATGCCATCCTATAGAAAGTATGACGAGGACTACTATTGGTGGTCAACGGCAATTAGGTTGCACGTAGGTGTTAATACGGCAGTTCGTTTTAAAAACAAAAAGGGCAAGGATTTATTGATGGTTTACCTAGAAGCCAATACCAATGATAGGTACATTACTACTTATTGGGATAATCATAAAAATATGGGGCTTAAGGATTTGTTTTATTTAGGTATTGGTACCAAAGCCAGCATATACGGCTTATCTGACTAAAGCTAACCTAAGCAAAATCATGCCGATAAGCCTTTATTCGGGTTGTTGTGTAAAAGGTTAAGCGTTAAATTTGCTGGGTAAAGTTCTTGTTATGGAAGTTTTTTTAATTTATCCAGTTTTTATAGGTATAGGCATAGCAACTGCTGAACTTGCCAAAGATAAGGGCTATAAGGGCCGCTGGTGGTTTTTAGCATCTTTGGTGATTCCACTGTTGCCCACTTTTATATTATTGGGTTTAAAAGCAAGGAAACAAAAGGCGGTGAAGGAGTTAATTATAGCACCTACACACCACGATAAAATATTGTACCAAAAAACGGCTTAAAAATAATTGAAGAGTTAATTACATTTGCCCTGTGATAAAATGGTGGAAAATACTTGGAGCAGTACTGGTACTGTACGCACTTGTTTGGGGGCTATTAACGCCAATACCCGAATTGGCTATACTGGAACAAAGCATACGTAACCTGTTTTACCATGTGCCTATGTGGTTTGGAATGATTTTGTTGTTGCTGGGTTCCATGGTACAGGCAATAAAATATTTAAATAAGGGCGATATAAAAGCAGATATTAAATCGGCTGAACTGACCTCCGTTGGCGTGTTATTTGGGATGATTGGAATAACCACTGGGATGGTTTGGGCTAAAAACACTTGGGGCGCTTATTGGACATCAGACCCAAAGTTAAACAGCGCAGCCATTGGGATGTTGATGTATTTTGCCTACCTTGTTTTGCGCGGCAGCATTGAGGATGATGAAAAACGCGCGCGTGTTTCTGCTGTTTACAACATTTTCTGTTTTCCCATTTTTGTGGTACTTATTTTTGTACTGCCTCGCATAAAAGATAGTTTGCATCCTGGTAATGGTGGAAACCCCGGATTTAATGCGTATGATTTAGATAACCGCTTACGTTTAATATTTTATCCTGCTGTTGTGGGATGGACATTACTCGGGTATTGGTTAGCCGATTTAAACATCCGTAGAAAAATCCTAAGACTAAAAAGAACTGAACATGAATAAAGCATTAATACAAGTTTTATTGCAAATGCAACCTGAGCAATCTACCCAAAAGTTTGAAGTAGTGGTGGGTGTAATTGCCCTTGTTTTTATAGGTATTGTTGCCTACCTCATTGCAACTGATATTAAGTTAAGAAAAATGGAGGAGAAGAAATAACATGAAAAAAATACATATTGTTGTTATTGTACTTATTGCCGTTTCTATTGGAGCAATTCTTTCTACCTATGGCGATGCCAGTACTTATGAAGGGTTTACAGTTGCTGCTAAAAATCCTGATAAAGAATACCATGTTGTAGGTGTTTTAAATAAAGAAAAGCCTAGGGTATATAATCCACAAGAAAATGCCAATTTGTTTACTTTTTATTTAATTGATGAAAATGGTATTGAAAGTAAAGTTATCTACAATGCGCCAGAACCTGCTGATTTTGAACGTAGCGAGAAAGTTGTAATTATTGGCAATATGCAGGAAGGTTATTTTGAAGCTAACAAAATTCTGTTAAAATGCCCTAGTAAGTATAACGAAGGACAGGCTCCTCAGGCACTATAAAACAGAATACCATTCTTATTGTTTATTCATTCAAACTTAACCACGATTATTTGAGAGGTCTTTTTGTTGTTTACTTTTTAATTACCATAAGCAACTTGGCTTATGGACAGGTCATCAAAGATAATATTGATAAACTGCGCACACTCCCCGCTAAGATTAGCGACAAGTACTTGGATGATACCACATCAAAACCCAATTATTTAATTTATCCAACCATTGCTTATACTCCAGAAACCAAATGGGAGTTGGGTTTAATTAACGTGGTATTGTTTTATGCCAAAAATGATAAACGCAATCGGTTAAGTGAAATTACTTCTTTTACTTTCTATACGCAGGAAAGGCAATACGGCATTTGGCTAGATCATGCCATATATGGTAACAAGGATAAGTACTTTTTTTTGGGAAAAGTAAAGTTTCAGTATTTCCCTTTAAAGTTTTACGGCACGGGAAATCAGGCAGCAAAAGAAAATTATGAAGTGATTAATAGCGCTAGTCTGCAAATCAGAGAACGCTTTCTAAAAAAAATACACAAACATTTTTTTGCAGGTATTGAGTTTGATTACCACAACTTATATAATGTGCAGTTTGGTAAGCCCAAGTCAACACCCATTACCTTACCACTTGGCGCCAATGGCTCAGCCAATACAGCTTTAGGGATGGGTTTGGTGTATGATAGCAGGCATAATGTGTTAAATGAACGAAAGGCCATTTTTGCTGAATTGGCTTATTTAAATTATGGCGACTATTTGGGCAGCGACTACTCGTTTCAAAACCTTCAGTTTGATGCCCGCTACTTCAATAAGGGGTTTCATAAAGACCAGGTTGTTGCTTTTCAGGTACTTGGTCAGTTTAATACGGGCGATATTCCTTTTAACCAATTGGCTTTAATGGGAGGGGAAAATATGATGAGAGGCTATTACCTTGGCCGCTTTAGGGATAAAAACTATTTGGCTGCACAGGCAGAGTACCGGTTTTTACCTTTTCCGTTTAGCAAACGGTTAGGAGGAGCCTTGTTTACAGCAATAGGTTCAGTAGAACCTCGTGTAAATGAGTTTAGTTTTTACGATATAAAAGCGACTGCTGGTTTGGGGCTTCGTTACCTTGTTTTTAAAAGTAAAGATATTTATTTAAGGGGCGATTTGGCATTTACCCGCGAGGGTACTGGCGTTTACCTTTTTATTGGCGAGGCTTTTTAGCAAAAGCGGGCTTTGTATAATGCTTGGTTATAAAGCATAAAATAAGCACCAAGCCTCAGCTATTTGTAATAAGTATTGTTACTTTTGCAACTTGTAATTAATTTTAAGCATAGTGAACGAAATACAGTTTGTTGGAGAACACCTTATCTATGGAAATCTTGGCCATTTAGCCGTTACCATTTCTTTTGGCACAGCCATTATTGCCACTATTGCTTACTTGTTTGCTGCCAATAATCCGCAACAGGCCTCTTGGAGTAAAATAGCCACTGCTGCCTTTTATACGCATACGGTAGCCGTGTTTAGTATCGTATTCATGTTGTTCCTTATTATTAGGCTTCATTTGTTTGAGTACCATTATGCTTGGCAACATTCTTCTACAGATTTACCGCTTGAGTACATGGTATCTTGTTTTTGGGAAGGACAAGAGGGTAGCTTTTTGTTGTGGATTTTTTGGCACGTGGTTATTGGAAACATTTTATTGCGCACCGCAAAAACATGGAAGTTTGAGGTGATGGCGGTGTTGATGTTGTGCCAAATTGCGTTGACCTCTATGCTAATTGGGGTGAAAATATTGGGTTACAAGTTGGGCAGTAGTCCTTTTGAGTTGTTGCGCAATGCCGTTGAAGGCCCAATTTTTAAACAAGCAGATTATTTAAGCAAGATAAAAGATGGCAACGGATTAAATCCGCTGTTGCAAAATTATTGGATGGTTATTCATCCTCCTACGTTGTTTTTTGGTTTTGCTACCACCATTGTTCCTTTTGCTTACGCCATAGCAGCATTGTGGAAACGGGATTTTATAGGATGGATTAAACCTGCCTTACCTTGGGGATTAATTAGTGTAATGGTGTTGGGTACCGGAATTATTATGGGTGGCTTTTGGGCTTATGAGAGTTTAAGTTTTGGCGGTTATTGGGCCTGGGATCCAGTTGAAAATGCCTCTTTGGTACCTTGGTTAATATTAATAGCCGGGGTGCATGTAATGATTGTTTATAAAACAACAGGAAACTCACTTATTGTATCCATGATACTAATTATGGCCACGTTTCTTTTGGTGTTGTATGCCACCTTCTTAACACGCAGCGGCATTCTTGGCAATGCCTCCGTGCATTCCTTTACCGATTTGGGCATGAGTGGCCAATTGTTGGTGTTCTTAGGCATGTTTGTAGTGCTATCAATTACCATGTTAGCCATTAGGTGGAAGGAACTTCCGAGAAGCAGTAAAGATGAAGATGCTTACACCAGAGAGTTTTGGATGTTTATCGGGTCGTTGGTGCTAGTAATTTCTGCATTTCAGGTAATCACCACCACTTCTATTCCTGTATTTAATAAAATATTTGGAACAAATTTGGCCCCCCCAAGCGATGTAATTTCCCATTATAACAAATGGCAAATGCCCTTAGCTATTTTAATTGCTGCCCTAATGGGAGTTGGGCAATTGCTTAAATACAAAACCAATAGCAAAAAAGCAGCCATTAGTTTGCTTACCCAAGCGGCAATTGCAGTGGTGTTGTCGGTTGGAGCCATGTTTTTGTTTGAATTAAATAACTGGTACTACGTAGGCCTTATGTTTGGGGCTGTTTTCGCTATTTCTGCCAATTTAACGGCTATGGTGCCTTATATTACTGGTAAGGTAAAGATGGCGGGTTCACATGTGGCACACATCGGTTTTGGTATTTTATTGGTTGGGGTGTTGGTTTCTTCGGCCAATAAAAGGGTTATTTCCATTAACCAGAGTGGCATGCAACTTAATCCCGAGTTTGATGCGCAAGCCAATAGTGAACACGTGTTTCTTGAAAGGGGCAAGCCGCTGCGCATGGATAAATACGAAATTGAATACAAAGCAGACTCTGTAAATTGGGTAAACAATTACTATCAGGTACGGTATAAAAAAATTAATAAAAGTAACGAGGTTGAGTATGAGTTTGATTTGTTTCCCAATGCCCAGATTAACCCTAAAATGGGGTTGGTAGCAAATCCGGATACCAAACATTACTTGAGCCATGATGTGTTTACTTATGTGAGTTCAGTACCTAAAGAAAAATCAACCAAATTTGTGCATGAAAAGCTGCATGAAGTAAAACCAGGGGATACTATTTTTACCAACAACGGGTATGCCATATTGGAACAGGTAAATTCCAACGCAAAAGAAGCTACTGATATTAAAAACCTCAGTTTATTGATTGCCGCTGAGCTAAAAGTGGTAACCTTAAATGGTGTTTATCAGGCATCACCTATGTATGGTATTCGTGATAACTCAGAAGTGAAATTTGAGAGCATTGTTGAAGATGCTAGACTCCGATTTAAGTTTATGGGTGTAAATCCTAAAACCAAAACCATTACCATTGAAACGGCAGAGCAAGACACAAGTGGTGATTACATCATTATGAAGGCCATCGTTTTTCCATGGATTAACTTGGTGTGGGCAGGAACTATCATTATGATTATCGGGTTTTTATTAGCCATTGCCAGAAGGTTAACGGAAAGCAAAAGAATGGCCAAAGCTTAGGCCATTGTTTATTGGGAATGTTTAGATTGAAATTTGGCAGATACCGCCTGATGTGGTAATTTGCGATAAATCAAATACCAGGTGCCCATCAACAATATTATTATAATTGGTTCAGGAAATGTGGCTACTGCCATGGGTATTGCATTTGCCCAATTGGGGCTGCATATTCAAGGAGTTTATAGCCCCACAAATGAGCATGCAGCAAAGCTTGCAAGCAGGCTGCATACCAATTGTTATCAGGCTATTAATGAGTTGTCCAAGGATGCCGACCTTTATTTGTTGGCCGTAAAAGATGAGGCCATAGAAATGGTTTCAAGGCAATTGGTGGTGGATGGATTGGTGGTACATGTATCAGGGAGCACACCTTTAATGGCCTTAAGTAACCAAAAGCGGTATGGTGTTTTTTATGCACTGCAAACCTTTACAAAAAGTAACCAACCTGATTTTACCAATATTCCGTTTTTGGTGGAAGCAAACAATGAACCCGATGCTGCATTGTTGTTGGCATTGGCAGGGAAACTCTCCACACAGGTGAGCATGGCTTCAACCCAACAGAGGCAAGCCCTGCATGTAGCGGCCGTGTTTGCCAATAATTTCACCAATCATTTGGCTGTTTTAGCCAAGCAATTGTTGGAGCAGCACCATTTGCCTTATGAATTGTTAAAACCGCTGTTGCTACAAACCGCTACCAATGCCACCCAAAATAACCCGGAGTTGTTGCAAACTGGTCCTGCAATTAGGGGAGACGAACGAACCATACACCTGCATGAACAACTATTAAAGGATTATCCAGATTGGTTAAAGATGTATCAATTGTTCACCAAAAGTATTCAGGCGTTAAACCAACAAAAAAAAATGTAAATTCGAGGTTTACCAATAAACAAAATGAGTATAGATATAAAGGTTATAGAACGGATTAAGTGCTTTGTTTTTGACGTGGATGGAGTGCTTACTGATGGAACAGTTATTGCATTGGAAAGTGGAGAGCAAGCGCGCAGTTTTAATATCAAAGACGGGTATGGCATAGAGCGGGCACTTCTAGCCGGCTATCAAGTGGCTATTATCAGTGGGGGTAATCAAGTTGGTGTACACAAACGGCTTAGTTTTCTTAAAATACCCCATATTTATTTGGGGGTAAAAAACAAGGTTGAAACGTTAACGGAGTTTTGTAAAGTTACCGGGATTACCCCATACGACATTTTATATGCGGGAGATGATTTGCCTGATTACGAAGTGATGCAATTGGTTGGGCTGCCTTGTTGCCCATCTGATGCCAATCACCAGATTAAAGATATTAGCTTGTTTGTTTCAGAAAAAAAAGGTGGGGATGGCTTTGTGCGTGAGTTGATAGAAATGGTAATGAATAAGCAAGGTAAATGGCACAACCAGCAACCTCAAAATATTAATAACTAGTTTACGTTTTAAGGGTACCAACAATCATTTGGAAGGCAAGACAACCATGAAAAAAAGTATATTATTGGTTCTTTTACTCGTTGTAGGATTATATGGGCAGGCCAGCAGGCTGCTGATTCCTATGGGGACTGATCAAAAAAATCACTTGAAGGCATACGGAGTAGCTTATTGGGTGTTAAAGCAAGATTTGGATGTGGACTGGCTGCTAAACTACCGCGATGGGAGTTTTTTGTTGCCCCATAGCGATGTTATTGAAAAGGAATGCAGAATACGCGGAATCACTTTTGATGTGATTGGTGAAGCTGAGGTAAGCATGATACTGCAAGAAATTGGCAAAGCTGATGTAAATATGGAGTTGGTAAAACTACACAAGGCGCCCAAAATTGCGGTGTACTCACCAAAAACAAAACAGCCTTGGGATGATGCGGTAACCATGGTGCTTACTTATGCAGAAATACCTTACGAAACTATTTTTGATGATGAAGTATTAAATGGCAAATTGCCTACCTATGATTGGTTGCATTTGCACCATGAAGATTTTACAGGGCAATACGGTAAGTTTTGGGCGTCTTTTCAAAACAGTGCTTGGTATCAGGCAGAGGTGCGTGAAAACGAAGCCATGGCTGCCAAACATGGGTACAAAAAAGTAAGTGAATTAAAATTAGCCGTGGCTAAACGAATAAAAGAATATGTGGCCGGTGGTGGATTTTTGTTTGCCATGTGCAGCGCAACGGATAGTTATGATATAGCCTTGGCTGCTGATGGGGTAGATATTTGTGAAAGCATGTTTGACGGAGACCCCGCAGATTATCTTGCGGATACAAAACTAGACTTTAATAACACGTTTGCATTTAAAGATTTTAAGCTAAAAATGAATCCTTATGAGTACGAGTATTCATACATTGATAATGTGCCTGAAACTAGACCAATAACGGAGCAGAATGATGTATTTACCTTGTTTGAATTTTCAGCAAAATGGGATATTATTCCTACCATGCTTTGCCAAAACCACACCAAGGTAATTAAAGGGTTTTATGGACAAACCACTGCGTATCGTAAGCAGTTTATTAAAAGTGATGTGCTGGTAATGGGCGAAACCAAAACGTTAGGAGAGGCCAGGTATATTCATGGCACCAGTGGAAAAGGAACCTGGACATTTTATGGGGGACATGATCCGGAAGATTACCAACACCAAGTAGGAGAGCCACCAACTGATTTAAACTTATATCCCAACTCTCCGGGTTACCGTTTAATCTTAAACAACATTCTATTTCCTTCGGCTAAAAAGAAGAAAATGAAAACCTAATTGTACATTCTCCACCTTACTCCAAAGCGAAATGCTTGTAGTGAAAGCGGATGGTGTGGCGAGCTGTAAAATCCTTCGTTTACAATGTTTTGGTTGACATGTTCAAACTTGGCAAAAAGTACAAAGCTGCTGATTTGCATGGTTAAAAAAGGGTCAACCAATACATAGTTGCCAATTTTAGTGTTTTGTTGTACATAAAACATCCTGCTTGCGGGGCTCCAACTCATGCCATAATAACTGCTGTTATAAAAGGCATCAATACCAATTTGTATTTTGCTGCTAAACAATTTCGATTCAAAATAATACCTAATTGCACCAGCAATTTCAGGAACTGGAAGGTACTTGGCATTGCTTTGTTGCCAAATGGCTTTGTGGTTAAAAAAGAACTTACCCACTTGAAATGTTTTGCTTAAAGTAATGCGTGTTAATGTTGCTGACTCCGTGGCCTGTTCAGGAAGTAGGTTGTTATTCAGGTAGACATAATCATCAATTAGGTTATGGGCAATGTTTATCACAAAGTTATTTCTAAATCCTCGGGTGATTAGATACAACTGCATTGTTTTTACCTGCACTTGTTTAAAATTATTGTCCCATATAAATTGGTTTGATGAGAATTTGAGTAAGTTGTAATCAGCTTTAAACCCTTGAGCTAATGCACTTACAAAAATGTTTATTGGGAAAGATGCCTTATAAGAAACAACAGCATTGGCCAAATAATCGCCATTGTTAAACCCATTTGCTACGTAGTTTGCTTTTCCCCAATAACTGAATGAGTTGTTGCGGTAGTTGGTCCATTCTGCTTGCCCATCAACAATGATGTTTTGATAGTTTCTGGTAAAAGCAGGTTGTCCCACGGCTATCAATTGGTGGGTTAAACCAAGATTCAAATACCGCTTTTTTTCACCTGGTACTTCCTGATATAAATGCACGTCCACTCTGTTGTTTAATATGCCATTGTACAGCGAATCATAAGTGGCATCTGTTAAACTGTAATAACGGTTTGGCAATAATGTATTTAAAGAGTCGCCATTATTAATAAAAATGGATGAGGTTTCTTCTGCTTTTAACGAGTAGGAAATTTGCATGTTGCTTTTAAAGTCATACAAGGTATCCTCCCCCCTAATTAAGTTAATCGGACTGCCAAATTTGTAATATTGTTTAATGTATCCACTGCGGTTTTTAATCCTGTTTTCGCAAGAGGATAAATTGACCTGTACACTTTTGTTAATGCCTGTTAGTGCCTCATAGGCAGAGTCGCTGGCAATGCCCCCATTTTCTTGTGTAATAGCCCTGTTCCATAATACATACGCAATCAATTCATATCGCTTGTTTTTGGAGAAATAACGGGTGTTAAACTGGGTGTTGTAATATCCTGTTTTTTGCCTGAGCACAAAGCCAACTGAAGTTAACCGTTGAAAATCTAGTCCTATGGACCAACGCGGCAGTATGTTTTGGCTGTGTTTGGCTTTAAGCAATAATAAATCTTGTTTGCCTTGGGCATAAAACAATTCAGTTACAGGCACGGTTGAGTTGTAGTACCTTGTTTTGCTGCCATTAATAAAATAGGGTTCATAAGGATTATTTGCACCAGAAAAACCCGTGTTACGGGTAAATGGGTCCACCATGTTCCTACTTGCAGTGCCAATGTTTCCCAAATCTTGAAAAACAGTTTGGTTTCTATAAAGTGGGTGTATCATTTCCAGTTCAGATTGGCTGGAATCCGTATAATAAAGCTGCCTGTTGTTGTTGATTTGTTCCTCTGTAATGTACTTTACAGGATGTTTTCTTATGGTATCTTGTGCTTGCGCATGCGTACTTAAGCACGATAGCAGCCCAACGAAAAGCCAGAGAAAGGTACTATATATTGGTGTTTTCAAATTATTGTTTCACTAATTTGGTGCTGTAAATGGCTGTAGGTGTTATTACCTTCATAAAATAGAGTCCACTTGTTAAGGTTTCGGTAAACTCTATTTCCTGGGTATCTTCAGTTAACAGCAATTGTTTTTGCACCGCAAGTTTACCTTGCAAATCATAAACCTCCAAATAAGCTTGTTCACTTTTTAGTTGGGATGTTTCAAACCTGATTTTACTGGTAAATGGGTTGGGGTGCGCCAATAGGGGCAATAATTCCTTTGTTGTTTCATACTTACCCGTTATTGGTTTTTGCATGCGCAATAAAAATAATCCATTGCTCATGTCACTTGCTAAAATAATGCCAGAAGGTAAAAAGGGCCATACCCCCCAGCATCCTTTGTATCCATCCACATAAGGAGTGGGGTAGGTATCATAATAAGCGGCAATTTTCGGATTATTTACGTCCTTCATATCATACACTTGTACACCTCCATAATACATGCTGGCATAAGCATATCGGCCATTCCAATAAGCATTGTGTGGTGAGCCTTCCTCTTTAAACGGATTTCCAACTATTCTGGGTTCTCTAATATTTTTAAGGTCATAAATTTTCATACCTACTCCAGCAGGTGTCTCATCACAAAAAAGCAAGTAACGCCCTGTGCTATCTAGCCAGTTGCTGTGGTTATAAGCATTTTGTGGGTAAGGAGGTGTAATGGCACTTAACAACACCGGATTTGCAGCGTCTTTAATGTCCCAAATAAACAATCCTGCGTTTTCACTGCTGCAATAAACGGTATCATGCCTAGCGTAACTTTCATGCACCCTTGTTGCTGAATATGGCGCAGGGTAAACCAAACGGCCTATTCTTTTAGGGACAATAGGGTTTTCAAGCGATAAAATATCCATGGCAAAAGTTTCCGTTTGCCCGGTTACAGTATTTCGTATTTTATTCAAATTCATGTAAAGCCTTTTGGTTTCAGGCTCAATGGTGATGGTGTGTGTTAATGTACCTAATGTGTCGCTTTCGTATACTTTTACTACGGAATCGGGGAGGTATTGCATATCAAAAATTTGCAAATTACCTGGGGCTTTGCATTGGTCGCTGGTGGTGTACATGTAGTGGCTGTAAGGGTAATAATCCCTGTTAATACAGCCAGTGTTTGTGCCCCAAAAACGCCCGCAAACTACTATTTTTGATGGGTTGGTGATGTCAAAAAAGTAAATGCTATCTGTAGTACCCGCAATCATGTACTCACGGTTTTTAATCGTGTCTTTCCAGCCAACTACATCATTCCATATTTGGTCGCCCAATTTAGGCAGTGAAGTGTCCTGATAACGGTTAATCAACTCCATGTTAAACTTGCCTTGTGCCATAGAGGTTAGACTCAGGCAACACAAAAGAAACAGGTGTAAAATATTTTTCATTGTTGTAGTTGCTTAATGGTGTGATGCGGCTGCTATTTCTTTTTCTATATAAGCTTTGATGTCGTTGAGCAAAGCTTCTCCTTGATTTCCTAAAAACGAAATGCCAATTGGAATATACCAAATGGGAATGTGTTGAATATGGGGTAAAATGTCAGCCGATTGTAATTTCACGGCATCTTTTTCAGTGGTGATTACCACACTGTTTGGCCTTGCTGCAACTGCTGTGGCAAGTTGCTGAATGCGGTCATTGGTGTAAGTAGCATGGTCAGGAAAAACCAATGGGTACACTTGTGTGTATAAGGTTTGTATGTGCTGATGAAATAAACCAGCCTTGGCTATACCGGTTAATGCCACAACTGGTGAGCTGTTTGGGGGCATGCCAAGTTTATTGGCCGCTTCAGTAACAGGTACCAAGTCCATATACATAATGCAGCTAAAATATACCCCTTGCTGCGGTAATGGGTTAATACGTTTAACAATTTCCTGTTGTTTTTCTGCACTTAATTCGGGCGGACATTTGGTAACCACAATGGCTTGCGCCCGATTGGCTGATGAAGCGTTTTCTCTTAATAAACCCGAAGGCAATAACCTATCGGCATAATAGGGGCGTTGGTAATTGGTAAGGATTACGTTAAAACCAGCTTTTACACTGTAATGCTGAAATCCATCATCCATGAGTATGACTTGCGTTTCAGGTGCATCACCCAATAAATAGGGGATGCCTAACACCCTGTTTTCACTCACAGCCAAAGCTGTGTCAGGGAATTTGCGCTTAATCTGGAAAGGCTCATCACCAATTTGGTGCGCTGTGCTTTGTTCGTCAGCCAATAAGTAACCAGCTGTTTTGCGTTTGTATCCGCGACTAATTACCCCAATTTTATAAGTGGTTGAAAGTTGTTGAATCATCCACTCAATATGAGGCGTTTTGCCTGTACCACCTGCCGCAAGGTTTCCCACACAAATTACTGGGAAATCAAAGGTGTTGCGGGATAGTATTCCCGAAGAGTAAAGGGCTTTTCTTAGGTAAACAATGCTACCATAGAGCCATGAAAACGGAATAAGTAAGTAAGCAAGTGCCTTAAGCATTTGCTGTCAAATATAGTAAAATAGCCGTAAACCCATTGCTGCCATCAGGAGCATTAGTGTTTATGGTCAGGGCCGAATACGTCAGCTTTGTGCCCAAAATGGTGGGCAAATTCACGAATTTCTTCTGCTATTTCTGTATTATTGGTGGCTCGCTCATAAGTATCTCCTAACGTGGCTAATGTCTGAAACATAAATAAATTCATTTCTTCCACATTCATATCTTTGGTCCACAGGTCAATACGTAGTGCATTTTGTTGAATGCCATCCCAAAGGCTTAATATTATTGCTTTGGCATCTTGCAAGCCTTCAGCGTCAGCATCATCGGCATTCCATTGTATTTTAACGGGTAAATTTTCTTTATCCAGCCCAATATCAAAGTGTATGGCCGATTGCTTAATAACTTCGTTGTTCTCCATGGTGATTCTATTTTATCTTAAAATGGGTGCGAAGATAAGGGAAGTTTGTAAACCTGCAATTGAACGGAAACTATATCCTAGTAGTAAAAATAGGGAATCACTCTAGTTTACAATAATTTCTACCTTCCTGCAATCTTCAGGAGCGGTATCGAGTAAGGCATTGCATTTAACGTGAGAAAATATTCTAATTGTTTTTTTAGCGGGCAGGTGTTTTTTTACGGATAAACACCTGTCTACTTTAAGTTGTCTATTGTGGTTTTCATTTCCAATCCAATCGCTGTAACCATGCAAGGTTACGGATTGAATGTCCTTTTGTGCCGCCATAAACTGCTTAATCACCTGTATTTGTTCTACAGTTAAGTCAAATACATCAAACGGGAAATAAACAATAAGCCGTTTATCACTAGGCTGATCATATTTGCGGGTAAAACCTTTTCCGTTTGGCTTGCTTTTTACAACAGAATCAGGCTTTGTACCTGCATTTAAAGGGTATTTGCCTTGTGTTAAATTGGTTTCCAATAATTCAAACTTGGCTTTAAGCTCTTTAAGCTCCATTTGTTGTTTTGCAAACATATTGGCAATGGAGTCAATTAAGCTGGAATTGCCGCTACCGCTATTAGTAGTCCCAAGCCTTTCAGCCATGTACTTGTTTAGCTTTTCGCGCATTTCAATAGCCTGTTGCTTAATTTCCGCGCTGCTACTGTCTTTTTTGCTAACCTGACAGTAGCTTACGTGGGCTGCACTTATAAAAAACAGCAGTAAATAAATGGAACGCTTAATCATTGTATTTGGCAATTAGCAATTCGATATTAATTTGTAGTTCTTTCAGTTTCTTTAATTGTTCAATGTTCTCAATTTTATACTTCGTTAGTATTTTTTCTAATTCTCGGTTTAATTTCACCAATTCATTTTTAACATTTACCAAGCCAGGGTTGGTTTTTTCAATATTGATTAACCCATTAATCTTATCGTTAATTTTATCAATTTGATCTTGAATCACTTGTTCGTTAACGGCTTCTTGTTTTTTCTTTGTTTTGGCTTCAGGTTTTTTAAAGTTAAAGGCAAGTGCTATCTCGTTTTGTGCTTGGGCTATCCTGCTCAAGTCGCCTGTTTGATGGTAATAGTTATAACCAATTACCACGTTTTTAAAGTTAAATCCAACCCCACCAACAACAGTACCATTGGTTCTGTAGCCCGTTGTTAAAAATACGGTTTCATTCCATCCTGCATTTACCAATATATCGGCCATTTTTGGCGAATAAACCATGTTGTAATAGTTTACTATTGGTTTAATGCTGTAATCAGCATTGGCGCCAACTGGAAAGGTGTAGTTTGCACCTGCTATAAAAAAGCTGCTTAATGGTTCATCTCCTGTTACCATCATTGGTGAAGACGCATACAATTCCAAACGCTTTTTATATTGGTAACGAACACCTGCTCCTGATGAGATGCGGATTTTATTTAAATCATTGCTGATTAAGGTTGGGTCAGCCAGGTTTACAGAGCTATTTAACAACTCTGTGCTTAAATTGGTTTGTACAATGCCAAGACTTAAACCGAAGGTAAGGTTTTGGTCGTTGGTTAAACGAACCATTTTGCTGTAGGCTCCTTCCACATTTATAGTTTGAAAAGCACCCACCCAATGGCTGATTACTTTTGCTCCAATACCCGTATTGTTTGCAAAAGGGGAGTGGATGCCAAAGTTTAATGTACGTGGCGATGATTCAATGCCTCCAATCAATGTTTTGGCGTTAAAAATGGCTTGGAGGTTATCCGTGCTGCCTGTCATTGCAGGATTTATCAGAAACGGATTTAATAAGTTGGTGTAGAAAGAAGAACGGTCTTGTGCTTTGGCTTGGTTTAACATACCAGCGGTAAGCAAGAACGCAACATATAGTTTTAATGAATTTCTCATAATTGTAAGATGTTAGCTAGTTATTGTTTAATAATGTTTAAAGAACCTTTAAACTCGGCTCCGGTTTTAGGGTTGCGGAAAATATAAAAATACACACCCGTTGGCAATTGTTTATTGCTGTATGTACCATCCCAATCGTTATTGTAATTGCTCAGTACTTTATACACTTCTATGCCTCCTTCGTTATAAATGGTTAAACTATAATCAGCATATAACTGCACATTTTCTATGGCAAAAAAGTCATTCAACCCATCACCGTTTGGCGACATGTAATTGTTAGCAGGAAGTGCTTGTTTGGTTTCTATTTCATCAATCACATCTATGGTAATGGTTGCCGTATCATAAAATGGTGTTGTTTGGTCGTCTTTAACAATTACAACAAGTTTATATTGACGTTGTTTTTCGTAATCCAATTTGCCAATAAGGGTGATTTCTCCGGTGGTTTCATTCATTGCAAACCATTCATTGGTGTTTCCAACAAAGCTAAACTTAAGGTTAGCACCTGCGTCAGGAGAAGTTGCTGTTACATTGCCTATTGAGGCATTGGTTAGGGCTTCTTCTTTTACGCTGAAGGTTTGGTCCACGATGGTTGGTTTCTCCACCTTATCTGTAATGGCAATGGCTATGCTTCGTTCCGTTGAGTCACCAAATTTATCTTTTGCTTGCACACGTATTGAATAGCTGTTTTTTGCCTCAAAATTAGGAGTGAAACTGCTTGTTATTTTATTGCCATCAATATTAAACAAGCTGTTATCTATAGCACCAACTCCGCTTACCAGTTTATAGGTAGATACATCACCAGCATCAATATCAATGGTATTTAAAACGCCAACGGTGGTGTTTGCAGGAGTGTTTTCATCCAAAGTGGCATTGGAAATACCAATAGCAGTAGGAGCATCATTGGCATCTGTTATTTCGATGGTAAACTGTTGATCAAAAAACTCATTGGTTACATCAATGGTTCTTAACCTGATGCTAAATGTCTTTTGCGATTCAAAGTTAAACACCACGTTACTTAGCAAGGAATCGTTAGAAATCCTGAAACTGTTGTTATTGTTTGATCCTGCGCCACCAACCAATTGGTAATTAAAGTTGGTAATTTGGTCTGCATCAGTTGAAGTTAATAATCCAATAAATGAGCCTGATGGTAAATTTTCGGCAATGGCATTGTTACTTAACTGCAAAGCCGTTGGTTTATCATTGCTATCTACAACGTTAATAATAAACTGTCGGGTAATTGATGCGCCTCTTGAATCAGTGCTTTGCAGGTAAATTAAGTAGTAGTTTTTGGTTTCAAAATCAAAAACCGAAGACGTTCTCAATTCATTTCCAGTTAGGAAAAACTGATCGTTGTTGTTGCCTGAAATATTAACAAAACTATACGTGAAGAAATCGCCCAAGTCTTGGTCAGAAGTAATGATATCGCTTACCTTGCTACCAACAGGTGCATTTTCACGGATGGTTGTTTTCAATAAAGAGAAGTCCGTTGGGGCATCATTGCTGTCAAGGATGTTGATGGTAAATGCTTTTTCAAAAGTTCCACCATTGCCATCATTGGTTTGTATTCTTATGCTATATTGGTTTTGGTGTTCAAAGTTAAAAGAGGAGTTGCTTCTTAACTGATCTCCTTGAATAACAAAAGCGCTGTTGTTGGTTGAACCCACGCCTGCAACCAGTGTGTAGTTGTAGTTATTTGCATCTTCATCTGTTGATGATAAGTTGGCAATAAATGATCTATTGGGTCTGTTTTCAGTTATTTCATTGCTGCTTAATAAAATATCAGTTGGTGCATCATTGGCATTGGTAACCAAAATATCCAATTGTTTTTCAAACCAGAGTCCTCCTTGATCAGTAGCTCTTACCCTAATGCTGTATTGGTTTTTGGTTTCAAAATTAAATATGCTATTGGTGTATAAAGTGTCGCCTGCAATTTTAAATTTGCTATTGTTTAAAGCGCCAGTCCCATTAACCAAGGCGTAGTTAAACGTATTTGATGCATCAGCATCAGTTGTAAAAAACAACCCAACAAAGGTATTTGGTATTTTGTTTTCTTCAACGGTATTGGTAGTTAGCAAGGTGTTTGTAGGCACATCATTAGAGTCGGTGATGTTTATCACAAACTGGCGGCTAATGTTGGCAAGCCCATCAGAACTTTGCACATAAACATTGTACACGCGTTTGGTTTCAAAATCAAATGGGGAGCCGCTGCGCAATTCATTACCTGTAATAAAGAATGCACTGTTATCGTTTCCTGGAATATTTACAAACGAATACGTGAAAACGCTTCCAGTATCTTGGTCTGCTGTTGAAAACGTGGCTACTAAACTTGCAAAGGTCCTGTTCTCAGCAAAGTTGTTGTTGCTTATGCTAATTTGAGTAGGTGCATCATTGCTATCTGCAACAGTTACGGTAAAATTGGCTTCAACAAGAAGGCCATTATTGTCAGTACTTCTCACCCTTATTTGGTACGACTGTTTGCTTTCAAAGTTAAGTGCAGTATTGGTTTGCAGTTGGTTTCCGGCAATAAAAAAGGCCGCATTGTCTGTGGCACCTGTGCCGCTTACTAAACTGTAACTAAAGGTATTTGCGTTGTCAGGATCTGCGGTGCTAAACTCTCCAATTCTTGAGCGTAAGGCTACATTTTCTTTACTTACTGTATTGTTAAGAGTTATAGCTGTTGGTGCATCATTTGCGTTGCTAATGTTAATGGTAAATGCTTTCTCAGTAAACAACAACCCATTATCTGTGCTTCTGATTCTAATATTAAAAACAGCCAATTGTTCAAAGTCAAATATGGCATTGGTAAACAGGCTGTCATTACGAATGGCAAAGCTGCTGTTGTTGTTTGAGCCAGTACCGTTCACTAATGAGTAAGTAAAGGTTGATGTCCCGGCATCAATGTCTGTAGTTCCTAGTTTGCTAATGAATGTGCTGATAGGAAGATTTTCGCCAATAACATTGTTTTCTAAAGCAATATCAGTTGGGGCATCATTGCTATCAGTAACATTAATTAAGAATTGTTTGGTAAACATTCCACCATTGCCATCATTGGTTTGAATGTGAATAATGTAAAGATTTTTGGCTTCAAAGTTAAAAGAGGCGTTTGTTCTTAATTCATTATTGCTGATGATAAAATTACTATTATCATTTGTTCCAATATTGGCTAATGAATAGTTGAACGTGTTTACGTCCTCATCTGTTGTTGTAAGTGTACCTATCAGAGTGTTGATGTTTCTATTTTCAGTAGCGTTGTTGTTTGATAACAGAATATTTGTGGGCAAATCATTCACATTAAGCACTGCGATGTTAAAGGTGTCAGTAAACGTTCCACCATTTCCATCATTGGTTTGAATTCTTATTTTGTAGGTACTCTTGTTTTCAAAGTTAAAAACAGCATTTGTTTTTAATAAGCTGCCTTGGATACTAAATTGGTTATTGTCAGTTGAGCCAGCACCACCAACCAAAGCATAAGTAAAGGATTGCCCAGCATCAGCATCTATGGTGTTTAATGTGCCAATATTTGTTCCTACGGGCATGTTCTCATTAACAGACAATGTACTCAAGGTTAATCCAGTTGGCAAATCATTGCTATCATTTACGGTTATCGTAAACACTTTCTGAAAAGACAATGCCCCGTTATCTGTGCTTTGTACCCTTATTGAGAAACTGTTTTGCAATTCAAAATTGAGCGCAGTTGAGTTATACAAACTATCATTATTAATGTAAAAGCTGCTGTTATTGGTACTCCCTAATCCTGCTACCAAGCTATAAGTATAAGTATTGCCTTGGTCAGGGTCGGTACTGCTAAATCTGCCAATAAATGTTCCGATCGGTCTGTTTTCTGCAATGTTTGAAGAGTTTAAAGCAATATCCGTAGGTGCATCGTTACTATCTTTAACATTAATCTGAAATTGTTTAACGAATGTACCGCCATTTCCATCGTTGGTTTGCACATATATAAAATAAGTGTTTTGCTGCTCAAAGTTAAAAATGCTATTGGTACGAAGTTGATTATTTGTAAGTGTAAACAAGTTGTTGCTGTTACCTGATATATTGGCAAAACTATAAGTAAACACGCTGCTGGCATCTTCATCCGTGGTAGTTAGGATTCCAATTAAACTATTCACGGCACGGTTTTCGTTGATGGAATCATTGCTCAATGAAATATTGGTAGGTGCATCATTTAAGTTATTAATGCCAATAGTAAATTGCTTTTCAAACCAAAGCCCTAAGTTATCGGTGGTTCTTACACGAATGCTATAGCTGTTTTTAACTTCAAAGTTAAAGGTGTTGGTAGCACGTAAGGTATTACCAACAATGGTAAAGTTTCCATTGTCTGTGCTTCCTGTTCCATTTGTTAAAGTATAAAAGTAGATATTGTTGGTGTCTTGGTCGGTTGAGGCAAATGAGCCAATGTTGGTATTGGCTGCAAGATTCTCATTAATGCTGCTTTCGCTCAAGGTAATATTGGTTGGCGTATCATTTACATTAACTACTGTTATGGTAAATGTTTTTTGGAAAGTTCCACCTGCATTATCATTGGTTTGTAGCCTGATAGAATAGCTTGGTTGGTTTTCAAAGTCAAAAACAGCGTTGGTAAATAAACTATCATTGCTTACTAAAAAGCTGGCATTGTTGGTAGAGCCAACACCATTAACCAAACTATATGTATAAGTTGGATTATTATCGGGATCGGTAGTGGTTAGTTTGCCAATAAATGAATTAGCTGTCTTGTTTTCATTAACGCTAACATTGCTCAGGGTAACGTTGTTTGGTGCATCATTGGTATTGCGCACATAAACTTGTATGAGCTTGGTAAACGTGGTATTGCCTGTAGTGGTTGAAATGTATAATGAATACACATTTTTGGTCTCGAAATCGAATACACCATTGCTTCGCAATTCGTTTCCAGATATAATAAAACTGCTGTTGTCGTTTCCAGTAACATTGTTATCAAATGCGTAAGTAAACGTGAGGTTGGCGTTTTGGTTAATGCTGCTTAATGTGCCAATAAGGGTATTGGTTGGTAAATTCTCATTAATCGAATCGTTTGAGATTAAGATATTGGTGGGCGCATCAACCACATCGGTAACATTAATGGTAAAAACTTTTTCAAAAGAAGCACCAATGTTATCAGTTGTTCTGATGCGAACGCTATAAGTATTTTTGGTCTCAAAGTCGAAGGAAACGGATGCACGTAATGTGTTACCTGAAATATTAAAGCTGTTGTTATCTGTTCCTCCGGTGCCGCTTACAAGCGTGTACACAAATGTATTGGTAACATCCTGGTCATTGCTTGATAGTTGGCCAACAGTTGCATTTGATGCCAAATTCTCGGCAATTTGGTTTGAAGAAAGCGTAATATCAGTTGGTGCATCATTCCCATTTAACACGGTAATGGTAATTTGTTGTTGAAAGTTACCTCCGCTTCCATCATTTACATTAGCCCTAATGCTAAAGCTTGCTGCGTTTTCAAAATCAAATGAAACATTGCTATACAAACTATCATTACTTATTCTAAAACTACCATTTCCACCGCTTCCTGCTCCACTTACTAAGTTATAGGTGTATGTTCCAGTTGCATCAGGGTCGGTAGCTGTAAATTTACCTATGAAGGTGTTTGTTGATTGGTTTTCGCTAATGCTTGTATTAGAAATAGCCAATCCAGTTGGTGCATCATTACTATCAGATACTGTAACTAAAAATTGTTTGGTAAACAATCCTCCATTGCCATCGTTTGTTTGGATAAACACCACATAATTCTGTCTGGTTTCATAATCAAACAGGTTATTGGTTCTAAGCTGATTTCCAACAATTGCAAAATCACTATTATTGTTACCAGAGGTGTTCACAAAACTATAGATATAGCTGTTGTTCACGTCTTCATCGGTAGTGGTAAGGGTTGCTACAAAAGCTCCCAAAGGTTTGTTTTCCGCAAATGAAACACCATTGGGGTTTCCATTAAGGGAGATGTTGGTTGGTGCATCATTTGCATCATTCACCAAAATATTCAGGACACGATCAAACGTATTGCTTGCACCATCTGTTACCCTTACCCTAATGCTGTATGATGATTTTATCTCAAAGTTAAATGGGAGGGAAGTACGCAATGCATTGCCATTAATATTGAAACTTGCATTGTCCGTAGCACCAACACCGCTTACCAATGCATAACTAAATGTTTCGTTTACGTCATTATCCAATGTTGAGAATGTGCCAATCACAGAAAGTGACGGACGGTTTTCATCCACCGTTGAGTCTGTAATAAAAATATTGGTAGGTGTAGTGTTTACATCATTAACGGTTATGCTAAATGTTTGTTCAAAAGAACAGTTCAAGTTATCTGTACTTCTAACCCTAATGCTGTAACTATTTTGGGCTCCATAATTAAATACAATACCCGTTCTGATTTGGTTTCCAACAATACTAAACAAACTGTTGTTGGTGCTTCCAGTACCACTTACCAAGCTATAAGTATGTGTTTGCCCCATATTTACATCAGTGCTGGTTAAGTTGCCAACTGCACTTGCCACAGGCAACCCTTCATTAATAGCAGTATTGCTTAACTGTATAGCCGTGGGAGCATTGTTGTTTCTAAGCACAAACGGGCTGCTTGATACGCCATAAGTTGCATTTTCCTGAAATGCAATGGTATCAACACCATTAAAAATAACATCTGTAACGCTGTTGTACACACGCAAAGTTATTTTTTCATTATCAGGAACATTGCTGTAAACGGTCATTGTAGCAATGTATTTACCATTAATAATGTTGCTGGTTAACGCAGTTCCCCTGCAAACGTTGCCCACAAATGCTCCTATTCGGTTGCTTGGGTTGGCAAGTTCAGCACAATTGATTTCAGCAACTGCAGTTACCGTCATGGAGTACTGATAGCTGGGTGGATTTACACTCCATGTGGGAGGTGGTGCCGCAGCAGTAATTTTCTGTAAAGCAATAATTGCAATGATTAAAAACGAAATTCTAAGTTTCATAGATGTATTTGTTTCAGCTTTCTAGTTATTGTTTAATTAATTTTTTTCTTGAAATGGTGCTACCTTGTGTTAACTCTATAAAATAAACACCCTCATTCAGATTTACTCCTCTTGCAGCAGGCGACCAATCTATCCAAACATTGCCTTGTGCAATTGGTGCATGGGTAAATTCATCAACCAGTTTGCCGCAAATGTCATACACCTTAATGCCAATAGTTGCATTGCTTGCACCCTTCACTTCAAAGCTTACATTATTGCTAAATGGATTTGGCGAAACAACCACTTCTAATGGCTGGCCTGCTATCGTTTTAAAGTTGTTGCAGTCAAATTGTTGGGTTGGCTCAAGTTTTATTGGCTCATTTAAATTACCCATTAATTTATTGGTGGCAAAATCAACACTACCATTTAGCAAATAAGTTTCTCCTGTTTTTTCATCAAGCAACCTAAAGGTAATGGTTTCGTTTTCTGTATTGGCGGCAAAATTGATAAAATACAGGTTTTTGTTTTTTGCAGGTATAGGAGTAATAGCAGTAGCTCCGCGCAATTCATTGTTGTGGTAAGCTCCTAAACTAAATCTTCCGCTAACCAATGCTTCTTGACAAATACCAGCTTCAACTACTGCACTCATGTTTTTGTCAAATCTAGCCGAGTTCGGTTTAAAGTAGTCGCTTTCATAAGTTGTTGCTTTAACTCCTGTTTTGGCAAACATGGCCGATTTAGGATACATAAATGTGTTGTTATTTCCAGATTTAAACATGTATCCTGAAGATGGTAACAAGGCCGTTAAACTGCCAATCCATCCAATAGTTGGGTCATAAATGGCAAACTGTTGTTGGTTTTTAACCAAATCTCCTGCGGTGGCATTTAACGAAGAGAATGCTTCAGCCAAACTTAAGTTGCGTTGCGAGATAAATCCAATCCAGTTCCATCCAGAATCAAGCCTGATAGGTCTTGTTGTTGGGTCAATTTCTATACCAGATAGCATCAAGGTATCTCTAACATTGCTTCTAATGCGGTATGATATGGTTGGTTTAACACCAGCAACTGGATTTGCCAACTCACCAACCCAACCATTTGCAGGGCTGTAATCAGCAAATGAGGTTTGGCTTCTTAGCATAGCACCGCTTCCTAAATTAACATTGCTTAACAACCTGTTAATGTCATTAGAGTCTCTCATGGCTAGGTTAAACGAAACCCAGTTCCAGCCAATAGATAAAGGAATATATTGGGTAAGTTTATCAGACGCATTAAATATTTGAGGTGTAGTGATGGTACCAAGCTGTGCATTGGTAACAAAGCTAATTTGTGGCGTAACATCTGAGTGTATTTTGCCTTCTGTGGCATTCCATATTTTAAACTCAAGCTGCTCACCTGAACTCACATTACTAAATACCGTTAAAAAGGCATAATAGCGGTCAATTTGCGGGAAGTATTGCAAGTTGGCAACCCCTCTGCATTGGCCGTTTACAAACGCTGCAAGTTTATCATCAGGGTTGGTAGAGATGATGTTATTCACCCTTATTTGACCCACAATATTCATAGAGTTGGTAAAGTTTGAGGTGTTAACAGTCCATGATGATGGAGCTTCTGTATATACTTTTAATTTAACCAAAAGCGGGTCAGGGAAACCGAAATCGGTTGTTACTTGCACATCTTCTTCATAGCTGCCAATGTTTACGTTTTGGTTTACTGTAAACTGAATAACACGTGAGCTATTTGGTGAGATTAAACCAGAGGTAATATTGGCCGTTAACCATGGAGGTAAATTCCCAATATTAAATAGTTTAGCCGCTCCGCCACTATTTACAATGGTGGCATTAAAGGTTAAACTTACTCCTTTTTTCTTTTCAAAAGTAAAGTCCTGCTCCAGCCATTTCACTTGGTTTTTGTCAACATAGGCAATCCATGTTTTTGGCGATTGCATTGTATTTCCTCTTAGGTCTTTTACGTTCCTAACTGTAACATCAAGGGTAATGTTTTCAATTAACCCTGGTAAAGTGTTTGGCGTAATAATAATTTTATCATTATTAATGGCATAGTTAAAGTTGATGGCTTCAACTGGTCTAGGCAAGTTAATGGTAGGAGTTTCAGCATTTGTGCCGCTTCCCAAGGCTGTGGTAAACAGTATTGAACGGGTTGGCTTAAGAATATCCGAGACATTTGCCGTTAATACAGGTACACCAAGGTTTAAGGTATAAAGCTCAAACGGGATGTAAGCAATTAAGCCTGCTTCGTTGCCTTGTAACCTAAACAACCTGTCGCGTTTAATTTGCTCTTGGTTTTTAGCGGTGTTCCAAAGCCTAAATTCATCCACATAACCATTAAACTTGCGGTCAATTACCTCAGGCTGTGCTGGTGGTTGAAAGCCCCTTGCACCAATCCAAAACTTATCTCCGCCAAATTCCGCAAAGTTGGTTGATGCAGTGTTGTTTTGCTGATTTCCATCAACAAAGGCTGCAAGACTGGTAGCGCGTTGCATTACCAATGCAAAATGGTGCCAGTTGCCATCAAAGAAATTGGTGGTTACTGCTTCAAAACGCCTGTTTAAATGTGTAACAATAATTTTGCCATTAGCGTCTTTTTCAATGCTCCATTTAAGTTCTGGATTCGAATCAGTAGAGTCACCGCGACCATTAGAGAATAAAGTAGAAACACCTGTGGTATTAGCTCCTTTAAACCAAAATTCAAGGGTGAAATCATTTTCCCTGGTGTAAACCAAATCAGCAGCATTTACGGTTAAAGGTTCCGTGTTTATTCTAAACGATTTACCTTTAGGGTTAATTTCCCATACTGCGTTAAACTTGGTTGCATGCCTTGAGCGAATGTAATCTTTCACTTCATTTCCATCGGCTTCATCACAACGCCAATTGGCCAAAATGCCAGGCTCCGTTCCTTTAAGGTTATTGTTGATAGAACTGAGGATTTCTGATGAAGTTCGAGGCTTGGTCCATAACCTAAAATCTCTTAAGTTTCCTTTAAAATTATACAAGCTGGTGTAACCTGATTTACCAATGTAGGTTTTATCCGCACCACCTCTGTAGCTTGCAAACAGTTGTGTGTTTCCAGTGTTTTGAACAATGCCATTCATAAACAATTCACACGTATTTAAAGTGTAATTGTATGAAACAGTATAATGGAAAAAGGTGGTGGTATCCGTAACTGCGGTGTTTGCAGTAACCCTGTTGTTTTCAATTCTAAAATACAACTTGTTGGCGGCATCAAATCCTAACGCAAAATTCCTTACTGGATCAGAACCTTGAGAGAAAATGATTTGCTCTCCCAATGATCCTCTTCTAGCCCAAAACTCAAGCGAGAATGATTTTTCGTTTAAGTTTAAGCCAATAGGAATTTCTAAGTAGTCATTGTTTCCATCAAATGAAATAGATGCAGTTTTTTGTGCTGCACTGCCATTTAATACACCACGCACATCAAAATTGGCAAAGCTTAACGAGGCGTTGTCTATTGGCTCATTAAACTGTATGCTAATTTCATCATTAGGCGATAAAATACCATCGGCTGGAGATGGGCTACCAAAAGGAGATGGATTAATACGATCAGCCACACCACTAAATATTGGCGATTCAAGCTGCGCATCTGCATAACCTGGTGCACGGCAATTGCTCACGGCTTTAATATCGTAAGGGCCATCTGTTATTTGGCTCATATCCCATGCATAATCAATATAAGGTTGTATAACAGGAATCAGCTTATCATTGGTATCTAATGAGGTTTTCTTAAATGTTTCAAGAATACGCCAAGTAGAGCTTGATGATTCTTTATATTGGAAAGTAATGTTTTTTAACCCGCCAAAGTTGTAATCGTATCCAGCAATTACCACATCTAGGGTATCTCTAAAGCTATTGTTTAAGGTCCATTTATCGTCTGGTGCAAACAATAACGGTTGTGTACAAGTAGGGATAAAACGCGCTGAAATGTAAACAGAATCAGCAATGTCATCATCGCATGGTGATTTTAGGATAATCAGCAAGCTGTCGTAATCATAAAACTCAGGGCCTCTGCGCACGCTTAACGTTTTGTTAAAGCTGGCGCCATAAGGCACTTTAAATGTTCTGTTCGGGTCAAGTCCATCAATGGTAATTACAGCTCCATTGGGGTTGCTGCTTTCAACCACACGTAAGTCATAATCTTGGTCGTCATTAGAACCGCTGATATTGCCTAATTGTAAGGTAAAAGTAGCTGCCTCATTGGCTGGCACATTAAACTTAAAAGGTTGTGGCACCTGAATACGTGGTTTGTGCCTCTGCACCGTTCCATTGGCTAGTTTTACACTTTCTCCTTTTTTATAAAAGGTGGCAGTGTTTACACTATCTCCTGGTCGGTAATAATTAGCCCAAACTTCACCTTCATAAGGGCAAGTGGTTTGTCCACCAACCAATTTAAACAAATGGCCATTGCCAGTTTTAGGGTCTACCACATCCACCGTAATTAAATCGCCATCATCACCATCCGTTAAGGTATAACTAAAGGTAGTGCCTGTTTCAATACTGGTTCCATTATCACTTATGTTCGTTTCGCCCATGGTAAATCCACCTGATAAATCAATACCACTTCCACCAAACAAGGCAACGAATCCAGCAGAGAAAGTACCTCCGAGGTAAATTTCTTCATACCGTGTTTTCTCATCAGTGGTTCTGTTGCTAAATTCTCTGGTAATGGAGGCCTTACCAATACTAGTATTTGTCGCAGAACTCAATACCCTTCCAATATTTAACACAAAGGCATCATATTTCTCTTTTTCGTTTTGTTCCAATGCTTGTTTCCAAATCCTGATTTGGTTGTTATAATACCTTACCGAATCAATTTGATACAAGCTATCTCTTCTATACGTGTAACTTGGGCCAGTAGAATCCTCTGGGTTTTGTACGTAAGCCGGGTTGTTGTTTCTTAAGGTTCCCCAAATAGGATCATCATTGTTTGTAGCAAATTTCTGATCAAAATCTTCGGCACTTGAATCTGTGTAGTGGTTGGTGTATTTTAGTTGGCCATTGCGTCTTCTGGCTGTTTTAAAAATATTGTTCCTCACCATAACCAAATTAGGTATCACAATATCTTCAATCTCTTGTGTGGTATATGCAAAAACGGTGTTAATACCGCTTGGGTTTAAAGAGAGGTCAATGTCGCGACCTATTCTATAACCGCTAGCGGTAACATTACCACATGGGGTAGTGCCGCCACATTTGCTTTGAGGAATTAGGCGAATGGCATCCATTGCACCAAAAGTATAGTTGGTGGAATGCCCGTAGAAAATATCTGCTTTATGTCCAACTTGATCAGGGCCGCTGCCTGTACTAATACTTATTGAAGAGCTAATAGAGGTAACCAATTCTCCATTATCGCCAACGGCACTGGTTTTTTCAAATCCTCCTCCAGCACTACCAACAATTTCATTTTCAGTTTCGGCCTCTACAAATATACCAGCCGAAACGCCCCATTTAGCACCAATATTAATATTAACCTCCAAGTTGCCTGTTTCATTATCTAATTTAGAAAACCTGGTTATGGTTGAATAGCTCGAATCTTTAGACCAAGTGGCAGAACTTCCTGATCCAGGAGGGTCACGCAAAATGAAATCAACTTTTTGTGGGCCTGAGGTAATGAAGTTTGTTCCCTTGGCAAGTCCGCCAAACAAGTAAGCCCTGTATGGTGTGCCGCCCGCATTTGGCAGCCATTGCACAGACCTTTCGCCATTGGCTCCTGTTGTTGAAAATACAGCTGATAAGGTTTGGGTAAAACTATTCGCTGGATTAGGGTCAGTGGTTAGGTTGGGTGTTCCGCCTCGGAATGAATAATCAGCAGTTCCATTTACCACATCAAGTACCTGTGTTTTTGAGTCTAAAGAAGCAAGATTATTGGTAACTAATATGGAACCATTCAGCGGAACTTGTTGTATAATTCCTGCTCCCCCTCCATCTCTGTTTACATAAAGATCATACGCATATATTTTGGCGGTATAAACCTTTAGTTGCATAAAAATAGGATATGGGAATGGATTTGGTACTAATGCAATCGTGGTTGCCGAATCCATAACAATACTTGTTTCTCCAATCATGGAGGTATCAGTTGGTGTTTTGTTGGTTTTTCGGGCAAAAAATAAATTTGGCGTTGCGTAATAAATAAAGTCTCTTCTTGCTTGGTAACCAAATGTATCTATTCTGGTAATGGTTCCGTTGGCAAGCCTAAGCGTATCTCTTTCAATAGTTCTGTTTACCGCATTGCGTAAGTCTAAAATAGATTGTACGCCAAACCTTACTATAGGATTAGAAGGAATATTTGGTGTGTCAACCGTATAAATGAGTGGTGGTAAATAAGCAATGTATTCTCCAGAAGTGTCGTTGGTTATACGTGTTAATGTGGCGCAACCACCAAGTGCCTGAGATTTGAAGGTGATGCTGGTTCGGCCAATATTGTTTATTGATTTGCCGAACCCAATTTTTTTAGCTGCTTCAATTGGGCCTCCAACTGCGCGTCCAACTACTTTAATAAGGGTGCTATCAACAAATTGAATACCAGCGGTAGCATTTTGGAAATTATTGGTAAAACTGCCTTGGCTAAATACGTGCCCTGTTTTGCCCACACTTACCGTATGCACGCCAATAGGTACTTCAAAATTAAAAGCTCCATTCGCATCAGTAACAACGGGAGCTCCTCCTGCAGTTGTTTGCAGCACACCATCTACGTACAAGTTAATATCAGCAGCCGGACAGCCCGAAGGAGCACCGCCAATAGGGATGTAACGCACAAACCCGCTGCAAGGGAAAGAAGAGTTATCAATAAAATCAATTTGGTTGTGTACAATAGAATTGTCGCCAATAAATACTGACCTTGACGAAGGCGTAAAACTATGCGTAGAGAATGATGGGGTGATGTTAAAAATTTGACCCGTACCCACGTAGCCAATATTGGTAATTAAAAAGCTACCAGATGCATCAGTAAAACTGGCAAAAGCCAATTGCGAAGTAGAAGGGATATTGCTGTTAAAGCTTGCTCCACTCATGGTTCCATGGTTTTCATTAAACACCGTACCTACTTTTGAGTAATCAAAAAATCCATTGTAACCCGTAATGTTTTCATCAAATGTGTAATAAGCAATGAGTTTGTCATCATCTGGGTCAACTCTTCGGCTAAAGTCTTCTGTTACTTCTGTTTGTAGTTTTGTTCTGTTGTAGAATCGTACCTCATCCACATTACCAACAAACCCATTGCCTATGGTAGCTGATGAGTTGTTTAATGGTAAAAGGGTGAAACCACTTAATGATACGGCTGCATTCCTAATTCCATTTAGGTAAATCATCATTGAATCGCCTGCAAAAACGGCCGTTACTTGGTTGTAGTTGTTGGCTAAAAAGCCAGTAGTACCCGTTAAGTTTCTGGTGCTTGAACCATTATTGGCCAATAAATTAATTTTATCATTAATTACACGAACGGTGAAACTTTTTATGCCTGATTGAAACTTGATTAAATCTTTTGTGCCTGATATGTTGGTTGGGTTAAACCAACATTCAGCCGTAATGCCGTTATCAAAAGTTAACCCCGAAGGTACTTGCATGTTAGCTGTGCCATTAGGCAATGAAATGGCAGTACCAATAAAGCTGGCTGAACTTGGCGAAGCAATGACCTTGGCATGTTGCAAGGCCGTTCCTCCCTGGTAGCTTATTTTACCTGATACCGTGCCGAATGCACTTCTAAACCCAATATCTTCAGTTACATTGCTGTATAAAATAACACCTGCGCAATTTAATACACCAACTACAGAGTATTTGTAAAGTACACCAGATACCGCTTGGTTATCTGTGTACAATAGTTGGCCTTGGCCAACGGAGCCTATTAGGCTAGAGTCGCTGGTTGAGCCATAAACTTTTCTAAAAATGCGATAGCTGGTTAATAAATCAATATTGGGTGTTTTCCATTCCAGTTGCACCATATTGGTAAAGTATCCTTTTGATGCCACAAGTATATTGGTGGTATTATCAAAACTGGTATTGATGTTTACCAATAGCCTTACTGGTGAGCTTGGTGTTACCGCAGTGTTGCCAAGTGGAGCACAATTGTTTATTGATTTAACCGTGTAAATATAGTTTTGGCAAGTGGTAATGGTATTGTCCGTATAAGTAGTAATATTGGCATCAACGTTAAACTGGGTACTGCCTGACGCGCCCTGTATGGTTCGTTCAATAATAAACCCAGTTTCATTGTTAGAGTTATCTGCCCATGTAACTGTGGCCCTATTGGTGGTGGTGTTTATTGTTGCCGTTACATTTGAAGGTTTTGCAGGAATATCTGGAGCATATCCATCAAAAATTCCAGGAGTAATGCTGGCACCGCATGTTCCTATTGTACCTATTTTATAATAATAGGTTTTTTCTCTGCCTGGAGGCGCGTCCAAATAAGTTCTTGATGAGCCGCTCACTTGAGCAACTTCTGGGAATGAGCCAGTGGCAGAGCTGTCTCTATATATTTTAAAATTTGGTGGATTTGTGCCTGAAAAACTCCATGAAACCAAAATTTTGCCATCGCAACGGGTGGCTGTTGCACTAATATTGTTGGATAAGGTAGCGGATGCGTTTCGTGCGCCAACAACCGTATTAGACTGCACACTGCTTATTTCTCCTTGCGTGCTGGTGGTTTTATGGATGGCTTTGACATAATACGTTTGTGGGCCTTGTATAGTAGCTGTATCATCAAAACTGGTTACCGTTCCCGCAACATTGGCAATTTCTACATTTTCTCTATAAATGTATGTTCTATATGAGCAAGGAAAACTGCTGGGTAACGACCAACTCAAGGCTACTTTGGCACAATGGGTGCCGTTTGTGGCTGCAAAATTTCCAGGAGGGGTTAAGGTTGGTAGTGGGATGTTAATTTGAGAAGTAGATGATATTTCATTCCAATTTGAAGTTGGCCCGAAAGAACCTCTAGAAGAAATGGTAATTAATCCATTACCAAAAGCATCAGCAGGCACATTGTTCCAGTCAAAGTCAATATAACGCAAGTTATTGTCATTGGTAAAACTACCTAAAGTAAGGTTGGAACCATTTGCCTTATCCATAGAGTATTGGGTTGATGCACCCCAGTAAGATTCATTCCAATCCAAATCTTTAGAAGAGTTATTAATTACCGTAGCAAACTCTACCCAGTTGTTGCTTTTATTGCGATAATAAAAGGTGAGGTTAGATAGTTGATGCCTTTGGCTGTTTTCCTGAAACAAGAATTTGATTCTTATTTTCCCATCGCAGGTTGCACCTGCCTGATTCATGTAAAAGGCGGTAATATGAGTGAGCGGAGTGTAACTCACTTGTGCCTTTAGCAGTAAAAATTGGGTGCTAAAAAATAACATTACAAGGGTTTTGTAAGCGGCCTTTTTTGTAAAAATAATTTTCATCTTTATAAACAAATTATCGAGGTAAAAATAGCTAAACTTCAATACTTCCATGCATGTTGAAGGAGCTTAAGCCCTGTTTTAACACTTTTATAACTCACCTACATTACAAATAACTGTATAGCAATTTTTATGGAAGGTTGCTCATATATGGTTTCCAGTAATTTATACTTGAAAATGATGTGGGTTATTTGTTAGGAAAATGCTTAGTACATGTTGATGTATCAAATCTTTTGAAATTTAAATCTTGTATTGATTAAGTTTGAAAAGAGAATTTAGCCAAAACAATGAGCAGTGAGTTGTATTTTAAGATTTTGACAGAAGAGTTAATGACTGGGACACTTGATGTTAAGCCAGACATGGAATTTAGGTTAATCCCAACCTGGAGTTCTTTAAACGCATTGTTGTTGGTATCACGGTTAAATGAGGAGTTTAATGTGTTGATTTCAGCTTCTGAGTTGGCTCAACTTGTTACTATTCATGATTTGTTTGAATTAATTGAGTTAAAGAGGAATGGCTAAAACATCCTTTAATGGCATAAGCGTAAGTGGGATTGTAAATGTTTTGCCCAGTTTAAAACAAGATAACCTGCATTTGAATTTAATAAAAGAGCAGGAAAGGGCACATTTTATTGAAGTAACTGGAATACGTTACCGCCACATTTTTGCTGCTGACACCAAAATTGTAAACTTATTTAAACAAGGAATAACCTCTTTAATGAGTAACCTGAATTGGAATATAGCAGATGTTGATGTGCTGATTTGTGTTACCCAAACTACCTACACAAATGTACCCGCCATCAGTTGCCAGTTGCATGGGGTTTTGGGCATGCCCTCGTACACCATTGCTTTTGATGTAAACATGGGCTGCTCTGGCTATGTGTATGGTTTAAGCGTGGTTTATTCCTTGCTAAATGGATTTAGAAAAAGTGGGGCAAAGGCCATTTTGTGTTGTGGCGATCTATCATCGCAGCTAATTGAACCAACAGACCAAACAACGGTACCTATTTTTTCGGATGCAGTTTCCGTAACGGGTATTGAGTGCAATAACAATGATTTGCAAACTTCTTGGTTTAATTTGGAAACTTTTGGCGCAGGCCGCAATGCCATTTATGTTGAGCAGAAAAATGATGCATCCTATATGCGCTTAAATGGTATTGATGTATTCAATTATTCGCTTAAAACAGTGCCTTCGCACGTTCAGGAATTGTTAGGTTTTGCCAACCGCTCCAATGCCGATGTATATGTGTTTCATCAAGCCAATAAAATTATTAACGATGCCATTGCCAGAAAGTTAGCAGTTGCAAACAAAGATGCTCCAAGTACGTTGCACCATTTTGGCAATACAGCCTCTGCAAGCATACCAGTTACCCTACACCATTATTTGCAATCCAATAAAGCCGATGGACAATTGGCCTTGTTGTGTGGGTTTGGCGTTGGATTTTCAGTGGCATCAGCCCTGGTAGTTATTCCTGATTATTTAACCACAGAAACCATTTATTTGCCATGAATATAGATTTGGTAATACCTGTTTACAACTCTGCTAAAACCATTGGTAAATTGGTTGAGCAGATTGCCGCATGGGTAAACAAATCTGGCCACCAAGCAACTGTTATTTTTGTTGACGATGGCAGTATTGATGAGAGTTTAATGGTGTTGCAACAGGTGTTAATAAATCAACCATTTGAGCATACCATTATTACATTGGCTAAAAATTATGGCCAGCATACCGCCATTGCAACGGGTTTACATTATTGTAAAAATAAATTTATAGCTACCATTGATGATGATTTGCAACACAACCCAGCCATTATTGATGATTTGATTGATTATATGCAGCAACACAACTGCGATTTGGTGTATGGGAATTACCTGAAAAAGAAACACTCGCTGGTGCGCAATATGGGTTCCAAACTATTGCAGTTTTTATTAAACTTGCAAGGCAAAAATTACTCGCAGGTTACCTCATGCAGGTTAATGAAAAGCCCCGTAATACAGTTGTTTAAGCAAAATAAAAGGAAAGTGTTGTTTATTGACGATTTTTTATTGTTAAGTACCAATAAGGTAGGGGCTTGTGTGGTTGAGCATAGACAAGCGCAAGGCGTTGAGTCTCGGTATTCCATGTACAAGCTGTTTCGTTTTGCCATCAATATTTTGTTGCTGCACTCATCCTTGCCGTTAAAGTTAATTAGCAGAACAGGGCTATTCTTGTCAGTGGTGTTTTTTATTACTGGCTGTTTTTACATTTATAAAAAGCTGGTGTATGATTCTGTATCTGGATTTACTACTTTAATTGTGGCCATCTTTTTTTCAACAGGTTTAATCATGCTTTCATTAGGGGTAATAGGAGAATACATTAGGCGCATTTGGATACAGAACCAACAATTAGACGAGGTGGTTATAAGAGAAATGATTCATGATTAGTGGATTTGGCATTACATTGGAAGAGTTGCAGGAACACCACCTGGAGTTGGTAAGGAGCTGGCGCAATAGCCCTGAAATAACAGCCATGATGGAATTTAACCAGCACATCACTGCCGTTGAACAACAGGAGTGGTTTAAAACCTTGGCACAAAACACCAATTGCTACTTTGTAATCCGTTACAACAACCAGCTAATTGGGTTAACGCACCTGAATAAGTTTGATGATGAAGCCAAAACGGCCCATGCCGGACTTTTTATAGCTGACAAACGGTATTTTGGTACTGGTATTTCTTTTGGTGTTTCGCTGCTGATATTGCATTACGGCTTTTATACGTTAAATTTAAATGCCATTTTTGCCAAGGTGAAAGCGGATAATCACACCGCATTGGCATACAATAAAGCATTGGGTTACACATTTGAGCAAAACTTAAACAATACGTTTGGTCTTTATAAACTCACCAAATTGGCATTTGCGCCCAATAGCGAAAAATTAAGCAAGTTGTTAAATGGGTATTTGTAACATTAACGCTGCAATACACGCCACCTGATTTCATTAAGCAAGTACTTTATTTTGTTGCCCACACCTTGCACTTCCAGTTGCAAATAATTGCGCGTAAACAAACTTGGGTTCAGCACCCATTTTAATGCCCGCAAATGCATTGGCAGTGTTGCATAAGGGAATTTAGCCAGTTTAAAATGCGGTTTTAATGCAGGGTAAACAGTTTTAAAAAATGCATTACGGTTGTGCCAATAATAGTTTTTGTTTCTGGCAGGCATTACATCCATACCAATGTGAAAGGTAAGATGAGCATCCATTACAAATAAAGGGTTTAAGGCAAATGCGCAAATATTGTGCACAAAGGCGGCCTCAATAAATGGTATGCCCACGCAAATATCTCCAAAAACAAATTGGTTCAGCAGTTCTTTTTTAAAAATAAAGCAATCAAAACCCGGATGTGATTTGCCCAATTCAGCATACATTTCGAGTAAATCTTCAACACGATTAAACCGCTTGCTAATGCGCCTCCTGTTAATCACTATGGCATCATGCCCTTTAAGTACATATTGATGTACTACATCATAAAAAAAGGGCATCACTGCAATATCCATGTTGGTGTAGATGTAATAGTCAGTTTCCCCTGCTTCCGGTAACTTGTTCAATACATCAGCTATTAGGGGTAGTTTTTTGCCTGTAAGCTGCGTATTTATGTCTAAAACAGAACGTTGCAAGTTTGAAAGTACGGTAAATGCTGCGGGAATTACAGGCTTGTCCTCTTCATACTGGGTAGTGCATAAACGTACTGTTACGTTGGTATTGCAATGCTTTTTTGCACGAAGTAAACTCTCAAAAGTAACATACTGATAGTTGAATAAATCAGTAGGATTGGTTACTTTTACAGGGTTAAGCAGATGAGTAATTCTTAGCAAGGCAAAAATGTTTATTCAATTATATTGGTTATTACTCAAATTATTCAAAAAAAACTGATTTGTACCACTTCAAACAAGTAGCATCTCACAATTGCCCAGTATGAGTTTTATTCAGGAAATAACACCCGAACCAGATTCATTTGCCACCTACATAAAAAAAATATGGAGGTACAGGGCATTAATATGGGTATTTGCCAAACGTGATATTAAGGTGAAATATGCGCAAACATGGTTAGGCATTGGGTGGAGTTTATTGCAACCACTTACCGCAATGGTTATTTTTTCTTTTTTCTTTGGTTACGTATTAAAATGGAAAACTGGTGATATTCCGTTTCCCTTATATGTGTTGAGTGGCCTGCTGGGATGGAATTTTTTTTCTTATATCGTTCATGCGGGTAGTAGCAGTGTTCAAGAGTCATCAAGCATTATAAAAAAGATTTATTTCCCCAAAAGCATTCTACCACTCTCAAAAGTAATTGTGGCCATGGCAGAGCTGGGCATTAGTTTGGTTGTATTTGTGCTGCTAATGGTTTACTATAGTATGCCCATTTCATGGCAAATTGTTTTTATTCCTTTGGTGCTTTTATTTAATGCAATTTGTGCGTTAACACTGGTTTTTTGGGTGGCTGCATTTGCCTATAAAAAACGCGATTTGTTTCATGTGTTGCCATTTGTGGTTTATTTCGGCATATGGTTTACCCCGGTTTTTTTTACAACCGACTTGTTGCCTCAGCAAGTAAACGATTTAATACACTATAACCCCATGGCCAATGTAGTGGAAATTTGGCGTTGGATATTGTTTAATGAAGTGCCATTTAATCCCAAATGGTTGATTTCGTTTGTTATGGTACTGCTATTGTGTGCATTTGGGATGTATGCTTACAATAAAAAGGAACACCAATTTAGTGATTTTACCTGATGGATGATGTGGTAATAGAGGTTAAAAACCTATCGAAAAAGTTTGAGCTTCGTCATGTAATAACAGACGATAACGGCAAAGAAACGAACGAAATTTGGGCGCTTCAAGATGTTTCATTTCAGGTTAAACGTGGCGAAAGTATTGGTATTATAGGGCCAAACGGCAGTGGAAAAAGTACGCTGTTAAAAATACTATCAGGCATAACCAAACCAACATCGGGCAGTGTAATCATTAAAGGCAGGGTAGCCAGTGTTTTAGATATTGGCGCTGGCTTTCATCCTGAACTTTCTGGCAAAGAAAATGTGTATTTAAACGGACAGTTGCAGGGTTTTACTAAAAAGGAAATTACAGCCGTTTATGATGAAATTGTGGCTTTTAGCGGGATCGGAAAATTTATTGCCGAACCTGTAAAAAATTATTCCAATGGCATGTATTTGCGTTTGGCATTTAGCATCATGGCCCATCTTGATTTTGACATTTATTTGTTTGATGAGGTGATGAATGTTGGCGATGCGCAATTTGTTACAAAAGCACAACAACGCATGAACTGGCTAAGCAAACAGCAAAAAACCATCATATTGGTTAGCCACAATAAAAGGGAATTGGAGATTCACGAAAAATATTTGTTTTTACAACAAGGGAAGTTGCAAGATGTTTCCAGCAAAAAAATATCGTTACAAAACTATTTTGAAAAGGCGGTTTTAACCGAAACAATAACTGATGTACACACCAATCATATTTCAATAACAGACTTTACAAAGTACACACCAAGCAATGATGTTAACGCCTTAGAGGTGGCACTTTATCAGGGTAATCTATTAAACGTGGACGCAACACTCAGAACGGATATTGAAACCCTGTTAGAAATTAGCTACGATAAATTATCATCTGGGGTAACCATTGATGTTTTAATAAGTATAGCCAATGCTCAAGGGGATATTATTTTATCGTCATCAGCATTTGTGCGGGATGATTTTAATAGCAATGAAAACGCAGATAAAGTGAAACTAAGTTGTATCATACCTGCACATTTTTTCAACTCACAAGTTTATGTATTGCATGTTTGGTTCTTAAAAGGCGTAAAACATGCCATGGAAAACATGGATCAACAGTTGTTGTTAAATTCAGATGCCATTGAAGTGGTTTATGCGCTTAAAGATGTAGCAAAGTTTAAACCACTTTATTATAAAAACGGGAAACTGTTTGATTTAAGCTCAATTAATATACAAGGTGCACTACTTCCTGCATTTGTTTGGCAGACTAATAATGACTCAAAGCATGAAAATGGTTGATAAAATGTCATCAGAGGAAGTGTTGAACTTGATAAAACCTCCTGTTCAGGTTAAATCATTAGCTGCGTTTGAAAACCTGGTTGATGATACCACCAGATTAACCTTTATTGAAATGCCCTACTTTGATGCGTTTAAAAATATTGCCGCCCAAATTAAGCAAGAAAATGTAATGGGAGATGTGGTTAACGTTGGCATTTATCGTGGAGGTGGGTCGCTTTATATGAAAGCTTTGTTTGAAGAGTTAACTATGCAAAAACAATGGTGGTTGTTTGATTCCTTTTCCGGATTTAACCTAAGCAATATTACTAGCCCTAAGGAGGTTTTAGCACATGAGTGGTTTAATAATTATTTACGCAGAACGGAAGCGCCAACAAAAGCTGGTGTTGTTTCGCTTTTTGAAGCTGCTGGTTTAAATCAGTTATTAACGGTGGTGGAAGGATTTATAGAAGAAACCCATGTGATGTTTACTAGCAAAAACATTTGTTTGTTGCATATTGATGTAGATTTTTACGCATCAACACTTAACTGTTTGGCCTGCTTTTACGATAAGGTAAGCGAAGGTGGTTGGATAATTGTTGATGATTATAACCTGCCAAATACCGATTGCAAGGAGGCCGTTGATGACTTTAGGGCTAAACACCACATCAAAAGCCCGCTCAAGGTATTGGGTAATTATCAAGTGGGTTGGCAAAAGAGAACCTTAACTGTGTAAGAACAAGATGCGCTACAATTGACGAGAAATGAACGAGAAAAAAACAAATAGTTGGGCAATAACGGTTTTACAATCGCCTTTTATGGTTGATTTTTTGGCCAATATTACAGCGCTTTGTAACCAACAACAAGGTGGCTACAAAAGTTATGTTGGCTTAAACGTGTTAAATGGAGAGTTGGTTTCCTTGAAGTGTTATTTCACTTTTTTTAGCGAAATTTTGCCTGAACAAATCGCGATGGTGTTGGGCGCAAGCAGTAGCCAGTATTTTAAGCAAGAATACCTAAACCGTACCAATGATTTTAATGTGATGAATGGAGGGAGCGGATACACATTTGCCATTAAGTTTTCGCCCCAAAAAAACCAACCTGTTTACGGACTTTATTTTAAAGTTACTGAGCCTGACCCAACGGAGTTTTTAGCTTTACCTGAATCAAAGCAGTATGCCAAGTTGCATCATAAAACCCCTGACTTTGATGGAAATAAAATGATTTATAAGGAATTTGATGTAAACCAAAACCTTATTGATGAAAGAAACCTGTATTACATCAAAGAGGCGGCCTATAAACAAGTATTGGCCGATTGGTTTAAGGAACCTTACATCAATAAGGCACATCAAATTGAGTACTGCGTATCAGCTAAAGACAGCAGTTACAGGAAAATTAATTTGTTAATGGATTTGCCGGCTTATCAAAATGGGTACAAGCAAACCTCTCGTGGTGGGTTGCTGGATAATGCTTTGAAAGAGTTGACGCTGTTTCAACACTTGGTTCCTGTTTGCCCGGGTTTTTATCAAGGTAATGCCACAAATTCAATCTATTTAATAAACACATTATCAATTACCAATACGCACATCAATACGGTTGAAAAGGTGGTTGAGTGGTGTAAAAGTGGTCATGTAAATTAACGGTAACACAAGTTAAAGGAGACAAACAATGAACAATAACATGCCGTTACCTGATTTAACATTTGTTCCTGAAGGGGTAAATGAATATGACCTCCCCTTGTTTCTAACTCACCACAACTTCGATGTCCTTTTACACCAATCAGAAGTAAAGTATATTAAAGACTTATGTGATTACATAGACACCAATAAAATTGAAGGGGATGTGTTGGAGTGTGGTGTGTGGAAAGGTGGCTCTGCGGTGTTATTAAGAAAGTACCTTGCAAGGAAGTGGTTTGTTTTAAACCGAACCATGTTACTTGCTGATTTCTTTGGTGTGAATCCCCGTTTTAACATCATTGAAATGCATCCTGAAGAGTTAGCTACTTTTAAGGCGGCAAAGGACCTTAATATTCATCCGCCTAAAATCGGGGACGTTATTCAATTGCTCAGCAGCTTTAATTTTTTTGATTCAACCGTGCATTTTTTATGTGGAGATGTGCGTTTAAGCTTAAAAAGTAAACCGCTCAATAAAATCGCTTTTCTGCACGTTGATGTTGATTTTTACGAAGCCACTACAACCGTGCTGGAAACCGCATACCCTGCCGTAACTGTAGGAGGAGTCATACTGATTAACGATTACAACATTAAAAACTTAAACTGCAAACAGGCAGTAATGGCATTCAGGGGGAAATACCGGATAGAAGAACCTATTGTAGAGATTGGAAGATACATGGCCTACTGGATTAAAGGATAAACAATGATGAATATTCCAATAGCAATTTTTATCTATAAAAGACCCGACTTAACCAAAAGATTGTGGGAGGTCATCAAGCGCATTCGCCCGACTGTAATCTACATTTTTGCTGACGGCCCTAGGGATAATGCTGAGACGGATTTGTGCAGCCAAACCCGATTAATAACGGAGGAAATTGATTGGACGGCTACTGTTTACAAACATTATTCGCCATTTAACTTGGGGCTTTCAACCAATATTTTAAATGGGCTAAATCTGGTTTTTGATGAACATGATTTTGCCATTGTTTTAGAAGACGATTGTATTCCCGATGCATCCTTTTTTATGTTCTGTCAAAATATGAAAGAGCTGTATCAAGATGATGAAAGGATTATGCAAATTAGTGGTACAAATTTGTTAGCAGCGAATACCGGGCAGTATCATGCACCTTATTTTTTTTCTAAATTTACCTTGCCTTGTTGGGGATGGGCCACATGGAAACGTGCATGGAACAAGTTCAACCCAAACTACACCACGTGGCAATTAAATGATACCGCGCTCAATGCGCAGATTTCAAAGAAATACGAAGGTGTTTGGCATCAGGTGTTTAACTCGTTGTTAAATGGCAATAAAGACTCCTGGGATGTACAATGGATGCTTGATGTTTGGTTAAACAAAGGATACTGCATTGTTCCTAAGTATAACCTAATTAATAATGCAGGGGATGGAGACGGGGCTTCGTATATGGCAACCCAAAGCAAATTTGCACATCGAGAAACACTGGCTTTAAATGAATGGAGTAACAAACCAATGCCTGTAACCCTGTCCAACTACGAGGATGATTTGGAAGACAAGGTGGTTGAGATGTTGCAGGAATTCATCAAACATAACCTTACCACAAATTCCTTAAGTTTATCTAGGCAAATCATTAAAAAGATTGCGCCTAAAGTGCTTAAATCAAACTATAATACGCTAGACGATTTAAAGGCAGACATATTCCCGTTAGCAAAATATACGTTGCTTCCACTAAGTTTTTATGAAGCATACATCAGGTTAATTCAAACAAACCAAGTCATTAAGCATGGCGCATGGTTGCAATTTGGCTCATGGCATGGAGGCTCAACACTCTTCATGAGTGCCTGTATGCGGGATATCAATAACAATGCAGGGTTGTTTGTGTATGATACTTTCGGAGGCATACCCACCCATGTTTTAAGCGAGCAAAAGGATAAATACTTTGTATCTTATTTTAACATTACAAACAACATTGCAGATTATAAAGCAAATGTGGAGGGTTTGTTGCAAGAGCATCAGTTGCTACAGTACACCAGCTTGGTGCAAGGAGATGTTTTTGACCTTACAGAAAAAGACATACCAGAACAAGTTGCTTTGGCTTGCATAGATGTAGATTTTTATGAGCCAACATTGAAAGCGCTCAACTTGGCTTATAAACGTTTAATGAAGGGCGGTGTAATGATTATTGATGATTATTACCTTGAATTTGTTTGCTGTAAAGAAGCTGTTGATGAGTTTTTTAAAGAGTTACTTCTACATAATGAAGTAACTTTTGACAGGTTTAATGAATTTACATTGTTGGTTACTAAACACAAATAATAAAGCAATGGAAAAATTACGCACTTCAGTAGCCCTGTTTGTTTATCAAAAGGCACACGTGTTGCAGGAAATATTCCAGGCAATTGCGGCATACAATCCCCATTGTTTATATGTGGTTATGGATAAACCTGGAAGTCCCAGTATTGGAAATGCCTATAACGAGGTAAAAACTAAAATTGAAACAGCTCACTTTAACAATAGAGTAGAACTCATAGAACCGCCAAGTCACCAAGGTATTGTTAACATTTTTGCGTTTGGCTTGGGTGTTATTTTTGAGAGAGAAAAGGAAATTATTATCCTTGAAGACGACACCATCCCCTCAGAAAGCTTTTTTGAATATTGCGAAATCATGCTTGATAAATATCGGGATGATAAATCCATTGGGTCAATTGTGGGCACAAACTTAGGCGCTACGGCAGATGAAAACGCCTATTTTAAGGCACCAATAGGTTTACCATATTGGGGATGGGCAACATGGGCAGACCGCTGGACCAAAATGCCCAAAGATTTTTCTTTTTGGGATACCTTTACCGATTCAAACGAATTTAAGCAATTACTGGTAATCCATGAGGCATTTATGACACCTTTAATCAGAAACAGGCAACAGCCCAAATCATGGGACTTAAAATGGACCATGTTTCAACTGAGTAATGGCATGAAAACAGTACTGCCTGGTGTTAACTTAATTACAAACGATGGATACCATGAATTGGCTACTTTTACGCGGATTGAAAACTCCGAATTTGCAAACATTAAACGACATCACACTGATGGAAATAAATTCAGACTGAGTAAACCAAACCAATCCATGCTTCTGTTGTACGAGGAAGCACAACGTAAGTTTATGTTGGAATTTGCAACACGTAAACAGGCCAATACCTAAAACCTGATAGGATAGCATAGGTAATTTTATAAATTTGTTTATCATATAATTAAAAAATGATTTCCCAAAAACTGTTCAAGTCTCCTTTAGATCAAGCACACTACATCCAACATGGTTTTGTTAAAAAGCAATTGTTAGACAAAACCCAAGTAGATGCCATTTTAAAGGAGTTATTATTGCTAAAACCCGATGATGGGTATTCTCCCCAAAGAGCGGGAGCCTCTAACTATCACTGCACATTTTTAGATACTAATGAGGCTTACAAAAGAGCCACCAATGAGCTGTTTAAAAGTGTATTTAACCCCATCGTGCAAAATCATTTTGTTGATTACCATGTTTGGAATGGCAATTTTTATGTGAAACCACCAGGTGCTGGAAAGTTTGAAATACACCAAAACTGGACCCATGTAAAGGAGGAGCGTTTTACCTCATTTACCATGTGGTGTCCTTTGGTTGATACCACCATTGTAAACGGAACAATTGCATTGGTTAAAGGAAGCCATAAAATACTTCCTGATATTGCTACCTTAGATGTGCCTTATTATTTTAACAATTTTGAAAGTTCTCTGATTGATAAATATTTAGAGCCAATATCTTGCAAGGCAGGAGAGGCCGTAATATTTGAGGATGGGGTGATTCATTTTTCAGACATCAATAAATCGGATGCTCCACGTTATGCATTACAAATTTTAATTGGGCCTACTTACACCAAACCAGTTTATTATTATTTTGATAAAGCCAACCCCGATAAAGGTTTTGAAGTGTTTGAAATCAATGAAGATTTTTTTATGAAAACAAATTACCTCAATTTTAAAAACCGACCTCAACACCAACATTCCATTGGCTTTGTACCCAACCATAACCAATTAATTACCGAGGCCGAGTTTACACAAGCATTATCTAACGGGGAGCAACGAAGGAGGCAAGTTTATGGGATTGAACCAGCATAAAACGGTACTGATTACGGGAGGGACATCAAACCTAGGCAGGGCCTTGGTAACGTGTTTTGCGGATAACAACTGGGCGGTGCATGCCACAACACGCAATATGTTATCCAATGGCACAGCCCGATTTAACCATCCCAATGTACATTACCACCAAATGGATTTGGAAAACCCTGATTCCATTAAACAAACCATAGCGCACATTTCCTCAACCGTTAACCACCTTGATTTACTCATTAACAATGCGGGTTTTGTATTGTCAGGCCCATTAGAAGGCTACACAGATGAGCAAATGAGAAGGCAAATGGATGTGAATTTTTATGGAACTGTTTATGCCATACGTGCCATATTGCCCAAGATGAAGCAGCAACAGCAAGGAAGTATTATCAATGTTTCTTCTCTTTGTGGTCTTACTACTTTTCCAATGTTATCCATGTACCATGCTTCAAAATGGGCATTAGAGGGATTTACAGAATCACTAATGTACGAGGTGGAGCAATTTGGCATCACCGTAAAATTGGTTGAACCCGGAGGCATCCGAGACAATGAATTGGCCGCGGAGGTTGAGTTTGGAGAGCAATCTCTTCCAGAGTACGAGTCCCTCATTAACCAAATGCACCATTCCAATTGGTTTCCTTCTTTCTCTACCTCTGCTGAAGTGGCCAAACAACTGCTGCAAATTGCAACAGAAAACACCGCTCAACTCCGTCATCAAATTGGCGAAGATTGCACCATGCTGTTGCATGAACGGTTTAACCACTTGGCCAATGAGGCATATATTGTTAAAACAAAGGGGCGAATAGGTGGCAATGGATAAGATAACTAAACCGATTGATTTAACAGGATTTGAGTTTGCTCAACACCCATTTCAGTATTATGATGAGCTGAGAAAAACGGGCAATGTGCATTACTTGGAAGCAACCAACTCTTGGCTCATTATCGGTTATCAAGAGATTGTATCCATACTTTCCAATTACCAACTGTTTTCATCAGAAGGAGATCATCCGTTTGATCCGATATTGTTAAATTGCGATCCCCCCAATCATACCAAACATAAAAAAATACTGGCTGGTGATACGGGAATGTTTGCCACCAAAAGGGTGAGTAGCCTTGAACTGCAAAACAGGGAAATTTTTCAACGCATTATTGAACCACTTAAAAACAAGGTGGAGGTTGATTTGATGGCCGATATAGCCATGCCTTTTTCTACCTTGGTTATCCTCAATTTGTTGGGTATAAAGCCAGACTCAGTGCAGGAGTTAAAAGAATGGTCAACCAACGTGGTGTTAAGCAAATCCATTTACGATACCAACTTTGCCAGCAAACAATGGGACAAGCTAAAACCAATGGTACAACGATGGATTGACAAAGCCCGCCATGAGGGTTCAACCTTTGGTATTGCCTCGCTTTTTTTGAATAAAGAAGTTGATTTTACTGATGAGGAACGCCTGTTAAATTTAACCAAGGTATTGTTACTTGGTGGCAATGAAACCACTCCAAATTTGGTTACCTCTGCCTTGTTGATATTGTACCGCAATAAACTGTTGTTCAATCAAATTAAAAACCAGCCTCAATTTATAGAAAATTTAATACAAGAAACATTGCGGTTAGAGGCTCCAACCCAAATTATTCAGCGCACAAGCAAAACAGAAGTGGAAGTAGGCGGAGTAAAAATACCTGCCAACGCCAATATTTCGCTGGCAATTGGTGCTGCAAACAGAGACCCTGCCGTTTTCGAAAATCCCAATCAGTTTGATTTGAACCGCACGAGTGGCAAGATACTTTCATTTGGGTATGGGCCACACTATTGCATTGGCGCTACTTTGGCCAAACAAGAAGCTCAAATAGCCCTTGAAGTTATTTTAGAGGAGTTTCCCTATGCAGCGTTAAATGCATCATTTAAGCCGGTATATAAGCACTCAAGCCATGTAAGGGGGTTACAAAGCATGCCCATTTATACCAACGGATTGTGGGTGGAGCAATTGGCTTTGCTTAAACAGCAAGCAGTAAGCCTGCTGGAAGAAACCATGGAAAAATACCAACATTTTGCTACTGTTGAGCAGTATCCCAAAATAGATGAAGTGGCATGGCATTATACCTATCCTTCTCCGTTTATCCATGCAAACGTAATGTACAGTTTAATCAGTTGTAAGCAACCAGCCTATGACCAACTCATTGCTAATGGGGTGCAGTTTTTAGTAAATACCAAAGAAACAAACAGTACCTGGCGTTTTTGGCACATCAACAATTGCCGCAATCCTGTTCCTCCTGATGTAGATGATACAGCCATCTGTTCATGGGTATTGCTTAATCAAAAAACAATTAGCCAACACGAAAGCATTATTTTAAACAACATCAATAACCAAGGTGAGATTTATACATGGTTTACACCAACCATTCGCCTGTTGTTAAAATCACCACTGTTATTCATGCAGTTGTTGTTTCAAACCCAAAAAACCAAAAATACGCTAAATGCGGGAATGTTGCACCCCAATGATGTTGAATTGGGGGTAATGGCAAACGCGTTGTTGTTGCTGGGGCAAACACCAAAAACAGAAAAAACAATTGCCTTGTGCATTGCACTTTGGAAAAAACAAAACGATCACCATTATTTTTACGATAATAAACTGGTTATTGCTTACCACATTGCTAGGGCTTATCATCATGGTGTAAGCGGATTTGAGGTTTTAAAAGACGACATGCATGTATTCCTGCAACAAGAATTGGTAAAAGCAACAACAACAGATTACTTGTTAATTTATCTGACAGCCGCTTATTTAAATATACAGGATATAAAAAAAGAGGCAAAAGCAAACATCATACGGTTGGTTGAAAATGGTAAAATGCGTGTTGAGCCTTACCGTTATTTTACCTCAAAAGATCGCAATTTTTATGGTGGCTCAGCATGTTTAACAGCAGCTTGGTTTTTAGAAGTAACCCAAGATTGGTAATAAAAGAATGAACATCCCAATTAAACAAATAGTCCAACGGTTAAGGTCATTTCTTACATACAATATGATGTTGTATGTTAATTTCTTATTGCTGTTGGCACTGTTGTTAGATGTTAATCTTTATGCAGTAGCCATTTCGTTTATGCCAATTTTATTGGCCTATTTCCTTGTTGGAATTGGAGGCTATTTTTTAAATGATATTTTTGATGCTAAAGCAGATTCGATTGCACTAAAATTTAATATCACGAGCATAGTAAAGCCTTGGTTAGTTTGGTTACTCATCGCAATTACTTGGGCTATTGGTTTAGTTTTAGTTATGAAGGTAACAACAATGCTTGCCTTATTGTTATCCATTCAATTTATACTGTTGTTCATTTATTCTGCTCCTCCATTTCGGTTTAAACAACGTGGTTTTGGGGGGGTATTAATTGATGCCGCCTATGCGCATTTGGTACCGATACTGATATTGTTAATGTATTTAAGTGATTTTAACAAACTGCCTTGGTTTTTTATCTTATTTCCAATTTTTACATACTTAATTGGTATTAGGGATATTTTAATTCATCAAATAAATGATTTTGAAAATGACGCAAAGGCTGGAATAAATGCGTTTAAACCATCGAGCTATCTGAAATTTCCTCAAATAATAAACAGAGTAGAAATACTAGCTGCATTATTGCTTGTGCTGTTTATTGGCATTGCAGGCTTGAGCCATTCTTTGAATGCGTTAACAATGTTATTTGCTACAGCTTTATGCATATCCTATACCTACGTGTACTTGATTAAGCCAAACCCAACAAACAGCAATACAGATAAGCTGATTAACATATACGTTGTTGTTAGTGCTATTTTTATGAGTATCCTTATCGTTAAACATGAAAGTTTTTTATGTTTGTTATTGTTGCTTCATCCTTATGTGGTGGGTTTTATAAAGTCAAAAGGGCAGTGGTTGTGGATTAAAGTTAGGTATTTTTTAAAAGTAGTTATGGGAGAAATGTTCATTCATTACATTCCACTTTGGTTTAACCTATTGCTTTTCAAAATCGGTCTTATATTTGGTCGGAATTTTAAGGAAAAACCCTTGTATCAACAAAGTAAAGAATTAAAAGTACTTACCTGGATTCGAAAAGTCGTAGGGTAATTTATTCCAAGTAAAACATCATACATGTTAACTAAAGCTCAAATCGTTTTTATTAGTCTGGCCGTTGTAACAATTTTGTTTGGCTGCAATCAAAAAACCAAATTGTTTTACAACCAACTAGGGGGCTTAAGTAGTCAGGATTTTTTAATGAACGACTCTACTAAGTTCACTACTTTTAACTGTACTTTTATATCCGATACACTTGTAAGTCAACCAAGTTATGAAGTTGCATTTGAGCAATTAAAATTGATAATTGATTCTGTTAACCAAAGGCATCCTCGCGCATATGCCAATTATATCAATGCAATTTATTTGGCTGAATTTGTTTATAACAATTGCGCATTTCAGTTCTTAGGTTCACTATTTCAAGACAGTAGCAAAGTTGCAATACCTAATTGGTCAAACCTTACTTTAAAGCAAATGTTTGAAGTTGCCAATACGAATAAAAGAGCTGTTTGGTGCGGAGATAGAACGGTATACTTTGCAAAAATGGTGAAGTTGTTTTTAAATCTAGAAGTAAAAACTATTCATGTAAAGGGAGTTCATTCCTATCCGTTGGTTTTAATTGATGGGCTTTACTATTTAATAGACCCTTACTATCCAACAATTATAATAAGTACCGAAGATGGTTCAATAGCTGATTACAATTGGTTGCAAAAAAATACACATCAAAAAAACATAGCGATTAAACTCACCCCAAGAATGTTTGGGAATAGTAGAACACTCATTTCCTCGGAGTTGGTTCACTATATGACTGATGAAACTAAACTTAAAAAGCCTGCTATCTGTAAGTTGATTTTTGAATTTCTAAACAAAAAGAAATCATACCTGATTGCATTGCGTAGAGGAAAACATACGCCTTTAGTAAACTTTAACTGTCCTGTTGTCCCTTTAACAAACAGCAGTTTCCCCTTTACGTTTAATAGTAATATATTGGTTCCCGTTTATTCCAAAGGGTCATTTTGCCAACAATATGGATTGTATTATTATAAACTTAACGTCAACTAACTCATGTGTGGTATTCTTGGTCAGATAAACCTATCCTCGCCCATTAACAAGGCATTGTTTGATACCATGCTGGATACTTTAGCACATAGAGGTCCGGACGGCAGAGGGGTGCATGTTAGCAACACACAGCATTTGGCATTCGGCCACCGCAGGTTATCTTTTTTAGATTTAACAGCAGCGGGTAAACAACCTATGCTTAATGCAGATAACAATGTTTGGATAACCTTTAACGGAGAAATTTACAATTACCTTGAACTAAAGGCTGAATTAAGCGCAACCTATTCTTTTAAAACAGGCACAGATACAGAGGTGTTATTGACAGCCTACCAAGCCTGGGGCATTGAATTTATCCATAAACTTAAAGGTATGTTTGCTTTTGCCTTGTATGACGAAACTAAAAACAAACTTTTTTTGGTGCGGGATAGGTTCGGCATTAAACCATTGTACTATTACAAACATAACAATTGTTTAATTTTTGCTTCTGAACTAAAAGCCATTATGGCCTCAGGTATTGTGCCTAAAGAAGTGGATTTTAGTGCATTTGCAGACTACTTTGTTTACAGGTACATTCCTTCGCCCAAAACAATATGGAAACAGGTTTATAAAGTACCTCCTGCTTGTTTTTTAGAAATTGATACCAAAAATTTAACCATAGCAGAAACCGAGTATTTTAAACTGCAAGCGGATGATGTCTCTTTTGAAGAAGGCAGATTGGTAGCTGAAGTGCAGCGTATATTGTTGCAATCCGTAAGAGAACATACCCGGTCAGATGTGCCTGTGGGATCCTTTTTAAGTGGCGGATACGATAGCAGTGCGCTGGTGTATTTAATGAAACGGATGGGCTTAAATCCCAATACCTTTTCCATTGGTTTTTTAAACTGGGAAAACAGCGAAGATAAATATGCCAAAATAGTAGCCAACCATCTTGACGTGAACAACAAGGCCATTGTTGCTGATGAAGATAGCCTGAAATATGTGGATGTAATGGCAAGCGTGTATGATGAACCAATAGCTGATATTTCCATAGTGCCAACTTACATGGTGAGCAAACTGGCCAGAACACAGGTAAAAGCAGTGTTAAGCGGTGAGGGGGCTGATGAAGTGTTTGGTGGGTACACCTGGCAACATGATTTTATGGCCAAACAAAAAAAAGGCAATTGGTTCAACCGCATTTTTAAAGCAGATACCCCAACAGATACCGTAGCATTTTATGCGCAGGCCATGGCCATGGGCTGGTTTGATGCGGAAGAGTTGAGGAAAATGCTACACCCCAATTTGCACCAATACATTCCTGATGATGTGCATTGGTTTTATCGGAAAAACTTTAACCCATCACTTTCGCCCTTAAAATCAATCCAATATTTAGATATCAAATGTTTTATGGGCGAGTTGGTGTTGACTAAAATAGACCGAGCCAGCATGGCAAACTCGCTGGAGGTGCGTGTGCCATTTTTGGACCACTTGTTAATAGAAAAAATATTTACCTTAACAGAAAGCAGCTACTATAAACCGAGCCAAACCAAGTTTTTATTGTACAAAAACATCAACATGTACCTGCCTGAAAAAATACTGGAAAGGAAGAAGCAAGGCTTTGTAGGGCCGGATAGTTACTACATGGATTTAGATTTTTATAAGTCTCAACTATCTGATAGTGTTTTGGTTAAATTTGGAATAATTAACCAAAGCTACCTGGATGATTTATTTACCCAAAGTTACAACTGGAAACTTTGGAAAATTTTAATCATGGAAAAGTGGTTCAGCCAATGGATTGATTAACGGAACTGATTATATTGCTCAGGAAAATACTACGCAGCAAAAATGGTTAAAGTGCTTATTACGGGAGGGGCTGGTTTTATTGCCTATCATTTACAAAAACAATGCTCAGAAAAATTTGATGTATGGTCATTTGATGTATTGGATGCATTAACAGCTTCACAATTGGCTCGCGTAACAAACCTGAAAAACATTTACAACCATAACATACACCAGCCATTTATAAACCAACAAACACCTGATGTGGTTATCCATTTGGCAGCAGAAACGGGTATTTCAGGCTCTTTAACCCACCCTGAGAAATATTTTAACACCAACGTAGCCGGAACACTAAACGTGCTGGAACAATGCCGTTTAAATGGGGTACAATACCTGATTTACGCCAGTAGTTCTTCGGTGTATGCTCCCAACCAAAGCGTTATGCAGGAAGATGCAAATACCCAAAACCAACTTTCATTTTATGGCACCACCAAAAAAATGAGCGAAACCTTAATCGAAAATTACTGCAAACAATTCGGCATCACGGCCATTGGTTTGCGTTTTTTTACGGTGTATGGTTCCTTTACCCGGGTTGATATGGCTGCCTATAAATTTATGCAAGCCATTGAAAGGGGAGATGAGGTTACCTTGTTTAATCAGGGTAACGTGTATAGAGATTTTACCCATGTTAGTGATGTGGTAACGTGCATAGAAAAACTGGTTAACCACATCCAAAAAGAGCCAATGGGTTCACACCAAGTGTTTAATATTGGTTATGGTTCACCTGTTAGCGTAAGTCATTATGCCCAGTTAATCGCTCAAAGCTTAAACAAACCTTTGCGTACAACCTTTAAACCACTACCTGCAAATGAGTTGATATCAACCCATAGCGATACCAGTAAGCTGCAACAATACATTGGTTACAGACCTGCGTGCCGTATTGAGGATGGAATTTTGGAAATGACAGATTGGTTTAAATCAATAAAACATGGCTAAGAAGGTGTTTGTATTTGTGGTATGTGGTGCAACTGAACATATTGAAACACTGCATTTGTCGTTAACGTACCTGAAAAAATACTCTAGTAAAGAGATTTGGGTACTCACCGACTCAACCAGAAATGAGCTGCCCATTAATCACCACAAGGTTATTGATGTAAAAACTCCCGATGCTTACAACCATCACCAAGCCAGTATTTATTTAAAAACAGGCATACACTTATTTTTACCCAAAGGAAACACCTATTGCTACTTAGATACCGATGTGGTGGCTGTTTCCTCAGCCTGTGATGATATTTTTAATGAATTTTTAGCCCCAATACGTTTCGCACCTGACCATTGTAAAGTACGCAAGTTTAGCTCCTATGCCGTTAACTGCAATTGTTTAAAAAACCGCAAGGCAGATAGGGATAAGTTTGAGCAGTTTATGCGTGATGTAAATGGAGTAACCATTACAAGTCCGCACCTGTTGGAAATGGGTAAAAAGCTGCAATTTGAGTTCGACCAATTAAAGACACAATGGGTCATTAAAATAATAACAGCCATCCGTTTTTTTCTAAGCCGTCATATTTTTAAATTAAATGAGGAATTTTATTTTAACAAAATCACCAGAACATGGCATATTGCTACAGGCGAGGTGGTGATGTATGATGTGGATGTAGAAAAGATGCAGAAGGCAACGGGTTTAGTGTATCACAAATGGACCAAAAAGTGGACCAACAAACAAGGGGAAGACATCTGGTTTGATGAATGTAATCACTTGGTTGAATACATTAATGATACCTTTAGCATTGAAGTAAAAGATAAAAACTGGCAGCATTGGAACGGAGGTGTTTTTTTATTTAACGACAGCAGCCACGAGTTTTTACAAGCTTGGCACAATAAAACCATGCACATATTTACATTGCCCAACTGGAAAACCAGAGACCAAGGAACCTTAATTGCAACGGCTTGGGAGTTTGGGTTAAACAACCACCCTTTGTTATCAAAAAAATTTAACTTTATTGCTGATTATAACAACAATGGTGTACAGATTGATGCACAAAAGGAATTGATTACAGATGATGGATTTAAAACGGTTTACCAGCCTGCGTTGGTGCACGTTTACCATCATTGGGAGGATAATACCTGGCCAATCTGGCAATGGATAGCCAAAAAATAACAAATGAGCCAAACTGGAAAATGTACACCAGTATGGGATGCAAGTTTAAACAAATAAGTAAATGATACTTTTTATTAACCCTAGTCAGCAAACAACTTTTGATACCAAAGGATTTTGTGTGCTAGATAATTTTTTGGCAGAGGAACAGTTGGAGCGAATAGACCAATTGTATCAACAGCTAAACATTCAGGAACTAAAAGAAATTTACTCCAATATAAAAGACCAAGAAACTGCACTAAATGAGTTGGTAGATAAAACCTTGGTAGAAATTTACCAGCCATCACTGAACAAGGTGTTTAAAGAGTATAGAACAGGAGGAGGTGCTTTTTTGGTAAAAGGAACTGGGGAGTCAAGTGTTTCATCTTTGCATCAGGACTGGAATGTAGTGGATGAAAACATTTACCAATCCGCTTGTGTATGGTGTCCCTTAATTGATGTAGATGAAACCAACGGATGCATACAAGTGGTTGAAGGTACCCATAAATGGTTTGACTCTTTAAGATCAATCAACATGCCTTCCGTGTACATTAACTTTGCTGATGTAACCAAACTATTGCGGGCAATTCCAATGAAAAGGGGGGCAGCAGTGGTTTTTGCGCACAATATTTTTCATGGTTCATTGCCAAATCAAACCAATACCATAAGACCCGCAGCCTCAGTGAGTGTGTTATCAGCCAAGGCGAACTTAGTTCACTACTATAAAGCAGATGATGAAATTGATGTATTAAGTGCTGAACATTTTTTTAATGATACCGCCCACAAATTATTTGAAAACGCAAATGGCTTGCCCAGCCTAAAGGTGCTGAAACGCATACCGTATAAGGCGGATAGTCAGGTTACCTACGCTGGTTTTATGAAAAAATACCGCCAAAAAACGGGGCTGTTTCGTTTTTTACACTAGTAAAAACCAAATTAAAGCGAACAATTTAATCCAGTATATTTGCCGTAAGCACATTACCTTGTCTATATTTTGTACCATATCTACCGCCTCGCATTTGTTTAAAACGTATGCATTAGCCAATAGCTTAAAGCCATTTGGGTGTACGTTGCATGTATTGGTGGTTGATGACGCAGGCCTTAATCAGGCTCAGGTGCCTGATAATGTTACCAAGTATTCCTTAAATGCCATAACAGATGGGGTGGGGTTGAAGCTGATTAAAAAGTACCAAAACAATCACAACAAATTGCGTTGGGGTTTAAAACCTGTTTTTGTTAAACTGTTGTTAAACCATGCAGAAAAAGTAATTTACGTGGATAATGACACCTACTTTTATTCAAACCCACAATTTTTGTTTGATGAATTGGATAAACATGATGTCCTGTTAACCCCACACTTTTATCAGTCAAATCCTGAAAAGGACCAAAATTGGCTAGAGGCAAATTACCGGGTAGGGTTGTTTAATGCAGGATTTATTGGCGCAAGTAAAAATGCCGTTGAAGCCTTAAATTGGTGGGCAAATTGCTGCTTATACAAAATCACCCAAAGCACCAGCCGAGGTTTGTTTGATGACCAAAAGTACCTTGATTTGTTTCCAGTTAAATTTGAAGGTGTTCACATCATTAAACATAAAGGATGCAACTTGGCAGGTTGGAACTTTGAAGGTTACCAAATTGAAGCAAATAATAAACAAGAAGTAATCATCAATGGTAAATACCCAGTGGTGTTTATTCATTTTGCAGAGTTAAGCATGTTACAATTTTCAAAGCCAACATCATTGCTTTATTCTTATTACACCAACTATGTGCAAGCCTTGAGCGACTGTAATAAAGATTATGTCTTTAAAAGAAACTGGTTTTCTTGGTACTCCATTACTAGCTACTTTAACTATAGGGTTTGGAAGCTAAAACGATTAATAGATTAACAACCGTTACAAGTAAACATGCTAACAACTGATTTAAAAGCGAGCCATAAATTACGCAACCTGCAATACCTGATTTTAGCTGTAGTGGTGCTGTTGGTGTTTGGCAATACCATATTTAATGGCTATAACATGGATGATAACCTAGTTACCCAAAACCACGTTTATACCTCCAAAGGGATAACAGCTATTAAGGATATTCTGCAAAGCAACTATTACTCCAATAACAGTGATATTAATTTTGGTTACAGACCCGTTACCCATATTTCATTTGCCATTGAGCATTCCCTTTTTGGAGAAAGTGCGTTTACAAGTCACTTCATCAACGTGTTATTGTATGTATTAACGGTGTTATTGTTTTTTACCTTGTTGGTGCGTTGGTTTAAGGGTTATCATGCATTTATTCCAATAGTGGCCGCCCTTTTATTTGCAGTTCACCCGGTGCATACAGAGGTAGTGGCCAGTATTAAAAACCGCGATGAAATACTGGCATTGTTGTTTGCCTTATGCAGTGCATTGGCCGCCCATAAATATGTCAGCAAATCGGGCTGGTTAAATTTAATCGGGGCATCATTGTTTTTCATATTGGCTTTGCTCTCTAAAAAGTCAGTGTATCCTTTGGTGGTTATCATTCCCATTATAAACTACCTGTTTAACAAAACATCGTTTAAAGCGGCTTTAATAAGTGCCTTGTTTATGGCAGTACCTGCTGCTTTTATTGCGGCTGATTTTCTTTGGCTACGCGCCTGTTATATTTTGGGTATTTCATTGGTGTTGTACCTGTTTGCTTACGTTTGTTTAAATAGTAACCTGTACCAACAAAAAATAAAACAGTTCATTCAGGTATTTTCCAACCCATACTTTATGCTGCCAATTGCAGGGTTGGTATTTGCCCTGTCATTGTATGCTCAGGAGAATATATTAACGGCCATTGCTTTAGCGTTGCTTATTCCTGTGTACCGCAATAACCAACGCTTAACCAGCCTTTTTCTGCTGTTGTTAAATGTGGTCTTGGCTATTTGCGCAGATGATGAAGATGCCATTTCAATGGTGTTGTTATGTAACAGTTGGATAATCTATACCATGATAAAACGGGCAGAAAGAGATGTATTGATTTTAATCGTTAGCCTAATTGTGCTGGCTGTTTTTGGTTGGTTGAATGGTAATGCGGCAGCTATTCTTATTGTGGTTCAAATTGCCTTGTTTTTTTTTCTAACCAGCAAGAAGCCTTTTTATGGACTTTTACTTGCCGCAATTACAGTACTTGTTAGCGCTTACTTTTTTAAAACACCTATTTATCAATGGTCGCTATTGGCCATTTCTGCTTTCTGGGTAGGCAAAGAATACCTGAATAAACAAACATTAACACTTGCCAGAAGTGCGGCACTTGTTTTGGCATTTGCCATGCCATTGGTATTAGTAGTAACCAATGAAAAAACACATTCAACCATTGGCCAAAATATCGTAGCCGCATTTGATGCCCCAAAGCAAACGCAATCGTATCAAGACGTAGGTAGTTTGGAACAAAACAATGGCATAAAAGAGGGCAGAACATTAAACTATATTGAAAACAGCTTGGTTGCACCGCATCAAATCTCACAAACCATCAGTACCGGGTTGGTTGTATTGTATGAGTACGCACGCCTAATGATTTTCCCCAATGAGTTGTCTTTTTATTATGGATATGCAACAATAGAAACAACCAACTTGAATAATCCAAAGGTATGGCTGTCGTTATTGTTTTATGTGCTGCTAGTGATTATTGCCTATTGGCAACGCAATAAAAACGTGGTTATAGCCATAGGCATTGCTTGGTATGTGGTTTGTATTTTATTGTTTAGCAATGGTGTAGAGTTGGTTGCAGGCATGGTGGGAGAGCGATTGGCCTTCACGGCATCAGCGGGTTTTTGTATGTTGTTGGCAGGTGTTTTTACTGCTTTGCAGCCAGGATTTAACTGGTTAAAACCTAAGTTTGCAGAGTTTGTTGTGCTGTTGTTGCTGGTGTTATTTTCAATAAAAGCGGTGGCAAGAAATGGAGAATGGAAAGATGCCATCACTTTAATGACACATGATATTAAGCACTTGGATAACTCCGCGCAAGCACATAACCTATTGGCGTTAAATTTACTTTACGTTGCTAGCAATGAAAAAGACAACAACAAAGCGGTTGAAATGGTGCAAACCGCCATTACCCATTTGGAAAAATCAGTGTACATTTACCCGTATTTTTTTAACACCAATTTTGATTTAGCCAAAGCCTATTTTAGTTTAAGCGATTTTAATCAGGCCAAAAAGTACCTTGAAAAATCACTTCAATTGCAGCCACAAAATTTACTCGGTTTGGAGTTAATGGTAATGACTAGCTACAATTTACAGTTGTTAACAGAAACCGAGTATTACGCCAACCAGTTTATTTCCCAAAATCATGATAACCTAAACATTCACCAATTGCTGGTAAATGCCATGGTAATAACTGGTAACAAAGAGAAAGCAATCATCTATGCAAATAGGGCGCTTGCTTATTTTCCCAAAGAAGCAACACTGCTAAAAATGTTGGCTGACGCAAAAGCCCTTTAGTTGTTTCTATACTTAGCCATTAGCTCGCCCTTGCTGTTAATTTGCAACTTGCGATAAACACTTTTAATGTATTTCCGAACGGTATCAATAGATACGTCCATTTCAGCCGCCACCAGCTTATAACTTAAGCCTTTTAAAATGCCATTTACCACCTGTATTTCACGCTCGATCAAGTCCTCTTGAAAAGTAGTTTTGGAGTTGAAATAATCAAAAACCTTACGAGCAATAGCTGGTGTTATGGGTGAGCCACCTTTGTGCAAATCAATGATTGCGTCTTTAATTTTATCAAGTGGCGTTTCTTTTCCTAAATATCCGTCAGCACCGGCTTGCAATGATTTGAATACACTCTCATTATCATTGTTTACACTTAGCATTAAAATGGCACAATTTGGATATTTTAGCTTTATAACGGGTATTAGTTCGATGCCCGATTTTTTAGGTAAGTTAATATCTAAAATAACAATATTTGGCTCAGATAAAATCGGATTTGCTTCAAACTCTTCAGCACTTGAATATGTACCTATTAAGCTAAAATTTTCCTGATAGCCAATATACTGAGATAATGCCCGTTGTATTTTTAAATCATCCTCGATAAGAAGTAAATGAATCATCCAGTAAAATTAATGTTATTTACACACAATTAATGAAACGCCAAAATACATAAACATGTACTTAAAACAACTTTTTTAAGGTGGTTTTATAATGATTCTCAACATCAATAGTGAGGTCCGCTTTCATCTTAAGCGCCCTCATTTTAATGTTGTTAATGCCCATGCCTGGTTTGGCTTCTCCATATGCCAGGCCATCACTGCTAATCTCCATAAACAACATTTTTGGGGTGATGTTAAGCACTATTTTAATGTTTTTTACCTGGCTGTGTTTAACAATATTATTAATGCTTTCCTTAAAAATTAAATACGTATTTTGTCTGGTAATCAAATCCAAAATGTTCTCCTGGTTGGTTACTTCAGGATTAAACTCTACTTGAACATCTGTGTTTTCAAACATCATCAATAAATAATCACTCATGCGGTCCACCAAATTCACAACCTTATCATTCCGCCCGTCAATACTCCACACCACATCACGCATATTAGAAACCGCCTGACGGCTGGTTTCAGCAATTTGCTGCAATTGGTTATTGTTGTTGTTTTGGTTAACATGTTGCAGCACCTCAGCCTGCATACCAACCGCAGTTAATATGCTCCCAACTTCATCATGCAAATCGCTCGAAATTTGTAGCCTTAAATTAAACATGCGTTTTACCTGATTTAATTTAATAAAGTAAAAACTCACTCCGGCAATTACAACAGCCAAAACCTCCAGCAAAATGAACCACCATTTTAAATACATCTTTTGGTCAACAGATATGGTGATGAGTTGGGGCATTTCGCTCCAGTTACCCGTACTACCCGCTGATTTTAGCAGAAGCCTGTAAGTCCCCGCCTTTAATCCGGTTATTCTAAAGCTGTTTCTATTGCCCAAATAAACCCAATCATTATCCACGCCTTCCAGTTTGTAGGCGTAAACACATCTTTCCGGCTCGTGGTAATCAGCCATACCAAACTCAAACTCAATTACCTTATTATTATTGGGTATAAAAATATCAGGCAACAACTTGCTGTTGTAAATTGTGGTTTCTTCTTCTCCGTTTAATAAATAGATTGAAGCAATAAATGGTGTTTTTAGCTTATTGTTATCTGCAAATGTTGGATTATGCCTTTTAATCTGGTTATAACCATTAATACCGCCAATAAATAAATCACCGCTTGATGAGATAAAAGAAGCACCGTGGTTAAACTCATTATGGCTGATGCCCTGTTGTGTGTGGATATTGCTAAATGTTTTTGCCTCAGGGTTAAATACCGATAATCCGTAGTAGGTGCCAATGTAAAGCTTATTGTCCATTGGGGCAATGGAGGCTATATTGTCATCTGGTAACCCATCTTTAAAAGAGTAATTAATATACTTTTTATCAGGGGTGATGCAAAAGATGCCATCTCCTAAAGTACCTGCCCACGCCATATTGGTTAACGTATCATAATACAAGCAGGTAACTTGTCTTTGCTTTAAATCTATCCAATCCACCACTTTAAAATTACTGCTACACTTAATAATACCCTTACTGGTGCATATCCAGTAAAATTCTTTTACACGGGTAATCTGAAAAATTTTGACATCGTTAAAATTGACAGAGTTATAGGTTAATGGAATACGTGTAAACGTTTCTTTTTTTGTGTTAAACAAGATTACACCTTCATATGTACCCAGCAGAATTTGAGGCTTATCCGGAATATTGTACATGGAGATAATGAACCTGTTATTAATTGGGTAGGTAGAAACTTTAAACCGCTTTTGTACCTTGGTTTTAATGTTATACTTAGATAGTCCACCCCCTTCAATACCAATCCAAAGCCAATCTTTATCAGCATTAATGCAGTATGGGATATAATCATCTACAGAGTCAAAAAGTACTTGTACCGCATTGTTATTTTGGTAGGGGTAGGGTATTTTAAACAGCCCTTTGTATGAGCCAAAGTAAAGGTCGCGATTTTCCGCTTCCACCATACCCCGCACACTGTTTGATAATTCTCTTCTTGCCACTCCTTTTTCAACCGAGAAACGCGGATACAAGTGATTAGAAACATCAGCCTTAATTAAACCATAATTTGTGCCAATCCAAAGCTGATCCTTAATACGGGTTTCCGTTATCCGAATAAGCCCTGATTCTTGTATTTTGTCAAAAATGTAACTAAAATCAGTTACCTGATCTTCATTAAAATAATACAGCTCTTTCCTGTTACGGGCTTGCCAAACACCATTTTCCAATTCTTTGGCTTGGGTGTTTACATCTGTAAACAACTTATTATTAAACGGGATAAATTGGTTGGTTTGCGGCTTAAATGCAAACATCTCTAGTTTGTTCTTAACGGTAAGCCCAAACTTGGGTGTATAATAAATACCCATTATTTCAAATGGACACTTTTTGGCAAACGTAAATGTTAGGGTTAATGGGTTTAAACAAAAAATTTCATTGTTTGCGTTGCAAAACCAAACATCCCCATGCCCATCAGTAGTGTAAACATAGGTTTTGCCAAATGACTTGTTTATGGGGTTCTTAAGTGTAGTAAAACGCCCAGTTGTATCCATAATCCAGATTTCCGACTCTGTGCCATCAAATAAAATGCTTCCCGTATGCATCAGCAGCATCTGGTCAATGGCAATATTGGATGTACAGTGGTTTGGGCCAAGCGGCAAACAGATTTTACGTGGGGTATAATTTTTACTGCTTAATTGGTAAAGGCCGCTGGTGCTACTTACCCAAATGGTGTTTTTAATCACCAATATGCTATTAATCATGTCAAAACCCAATGGGTGCGATGGGGCAATTTGTTTAAAATTCACAAAAGTTCGGCCATCGAAACGCACCAGACCTGTTAATGTGCCCAGCCAGATAAAACCTTCGGCATCTTCAGCAATAACGCGGATATGTTTGTTAGATAAGCCTTCGTTAACACCCCATGAGCGAATATTAGACAATTGGATGGGTTGGGCATGCAGTCCACAAACCCATAAAAAACTACACAGAAAAAGGATGAACGTAATGCGCATTAACCGTTAAACTCAACTACGATAATACTAAATAGCAACTAAAGTTGTTGTTTCAATTGTGTTAAAAACTCCCGAACTTCTTTAAGTTTGGCAACCAACTCCGCTTTGTTGGCCATTTTTTTCTCGTCTTTTAAGGCTTCTTTAGCCCCTTCCAGGGTGTAGCCCTTTTGTTTTACCAAATAGTGAATGTATTGCAATAACTCAATATCCTTAAGGCTGTATTTGCGTGTGCCTTTGCTGGTTTTTAATGGCTTAAGCTGCGGAAATTCGGTTTCCCAGAAACGTATTAGGGAAGCGGCCTCGCCCAATTGGGTGGCAACTTCGCCAATGGTGAAATATTTTTTTTCTATTTCGGTCATTTTATTCGGATACAAACGTACACGTGATGCCTATTAATACGTGCCATTGTTTGCCAACAAATATAATTGAAGTTTATTACCCCACCACCCAATTGCCTTATTCAGGAGTAAGAATAACCTGCAACAGGGGTTGCGTTTGTTTGATTTGGCATCATTGGTTAAACAAAACGCCCAAAGGCGGCCCTTTTGGGGCCGCCTTTGGGCGTTAACTAGGATTGTATTGTAAACAGTTTTTCTATTTTGATTCTACGATTAAAAACTCTGTATTCCGTTGCACTTGGTATTCATTATCCGTGCAATTGGTTACGTTGTCGTTTTCGCAGGGGCAGGTAGTTGAGAGCTGGGTTTCTCCATACCCTCTGCCTGAAATTCTCATGGGTTTTGCAATGCGTTTTTTGATGTATTTTAAAGTAGCCGCAGCCCTTTGGTTTGATAAGATGAGGTTGTACCGTTGGGTTGCCCTGCAATCGGTGTACGAACTCAACTTTACCACCATGTTTGGATACTCGTTCATGATGCTTACAATCTTGTCCAATTCTATTTTGGCGTCCTCTCGTATATCAGACTTATTCAAATCAAAGTATATTTCATTCAACTCCAATATTTGTGTTAAATTGGCTTTGGGTTTTATTTGTTCTGCAATAGGTGGTTTTAAAAGAGTGATGTTTGCAATGATAACAGAGTCAATGGTTGAAGTAGATGCAATGGCTTTCCCATCTAAATAATTGCTGTTTTTTCCTACCAGACTGTAGTTTTTATCAGCTTCCACTTTAAACGCATAAGTCCCTTTTTCATTGGTTAAAAAGCTATCAATTCTTTTATCAGTTGCATCAAACAAGGTTACAACCACATTATTAATTGGGCTGCCATTTTTTTGCATCGCAACTCCTTTAATGCTTTTGTTCTTTAGGTTGTTGGGCATTTCAAACGAGTAAATGTCGTCAGAGCCTTTGCCACTGCTTCTGTTGGAAGCAAAATACCCTTTGGTCATTTTATCATTAACTATGGCAGAAAAATCATCATCAATTGAGTTTAATGGCACACCCGGATTAATTGGATAGCCTACTTCAGCTCCATTGAGTTGACTCATAAACACATCAAGACCGCCTAAGCCGTATCTGCCATCAGAGGCAAAAAACAACATGTTGCTGTTCTCTTCAAAAAACGGAAAAATTTCATCGCCTTCTGTGTTTATTTTATTACCTAAATTTTCAGGTTTTGACCATGCGCCACTGCTGGTTTTGGAAGTTCTATAAATATCTGCTTTGCCAAAACCACCCGGCATATTGCTGGCAAAATAAAGGGTGTTACCATTGGCTGATAAGCTGGGATGCCCAACAGAGTAAGCCGTATTGTTATAAGCAAAAGCTTCTGGTTCCGACCATTTGCCATCTGTGTTTGTGCTAAAAAACAGTTGCAATTCCACAACCCTGTCTTTGCTTTTATCATCATAGTTGTTTCTGGTAAATGCAATGGTTTTGCCATCTTTACTAAAGCTTGCCGGGCCATCATGCATTTTGCCATTTAGTTCAGCACTAAAATTAGTTGGGTTGGTTAATTGTCCTTGGTTTACATCCGCTACATACATATCTAAGTAAGGTTGTTTATGCCAATTGTCCTCTTTAGGAAAGGCTTTTCCATCAGCCCTGCTTGATGCAAAAACGATTTTATCTTTATAATAAGCGGGGCCAAAGTCTTCTGCATTGGTGTTTGTATTCTGGGGGGTAACTTTAAATACCTTGTTATCAATTAGCCAAATAGCATACTGTTGTTTGTTGGTATTGTAGTCAATTGCGCGCAAATCATTCGGTTTAACAGCGGCAAATTTATCCATCCATAAAATGGATTGACTTTGTTTACCATTGTTTTTGAGTACTTGTGCATAGTTGTAAAAATCCTCAGGAATAATCTCGTTTGAAGAATTGATGTAAGTATTGTATACGGAATCTGCTTGCAAATCCTTATTCATTTTATGGTAGCTCATGGCCAAGTTTCGGCTGCCTGCAATGGTTAAATATTTGGTGTTGGAGTAAGCACTTATGGCTTTGTCATAAGAGTAACTAAAGGCATATTTATCGCCTAACCGTTCCTTACTCGACTTGGATTGCGCATTTGCCTGGAAGCTAGCTGCCAGCAAAAACATGATGGGTATAATTATTTTCATATGTAGTTGTTTTATCAGGTTAAAAATATCTTGGTGAGTGTATTTGTTTCTTGTTATTCAGTAAGAAGTCATAGCGCAATACAATCTCGTGGCTTCCATTGTTGTATGTTGAACTCTTTAATCCGTAAGACCAATCATAGGAATAACCTAAGTGCAATTGTTTGGCAATATCAAACCCAACCAAAACGCCTATGGCATCGTTGGAGCGGAACATGGCACCCAACAAAAAAACATCCGAAATAACAAATGCTGCTGTCAAGTCAGCTTGTATGGGCACACCACTGGTAACTTTTACCAATGTAGTAGGTTTAAAGGCCAAATTACTGCCTAATTTAAGCATGGTTCCTGCTATTAAAAAGTAGTGCCGTTGTTCCTTTCCTTCTACTGTAGTTCCTTTAGCGTCTTTTACATTTGAATACGTATTTTGTAATAAGTTTGGCACAGACACTCCAGTATAAAACCGTTCTCTTGAATAATAAGCCCCAAAGCCAAAATCAGGGGTTATTTTATTATTGATGTTGTTAAGGTAGATAGGATCATTTTGTTGGTCTAAATTAAGCTTACTTAAATTTGCCTTAAACATATTCACACCACCACTTAAACCTAAAGCTAATTTCGAGCTTCGGTTTAACTGCATCATGTAAGCAAAATTGGCACTTACTGCTGAGTTGTTGATGGGGCCAATTTTATCATTCATTACGGCCAATCCCAACCCGATTTTTTGGTTGGTAAGTGGCGCATGTAAAGTTAATGTTTGTGTAGTAGGTGCTCCCTCAAATCCTACCCATTGCGACCTATGCAGTGCAGTTACGGTTAGTGCATCTCTGCTGCCTGCATAAGCAGGGTTAATTACCAAGGTGTTGTACATGTAATGCGTGTACATGGGCATTTGTTGTGCATAGGTGCTAAAACCGATAACGGTTAAAACAACCAGCGATGCTATTCTATTCAATTTTTTCATGATACGTTGTAGTTTATTTTGTTGTATTAAAATTATTTATTCAGGTAAATGGTTCCTTTTTTAACGGTTGAGCCATCACCTAAATCCAACACCAAAAAGTAAACACCTATTGGTAAATCTGCACCGCCCGCATTGATAGAAGAAGTTGACTTACCTCCCCAATCATTGTTATAAGGGCTACTTTCAAATACCAAGCTTCCCCAGCGGTTAAATACTTTTATGGAATTATTGCTGTAGTTTTCTAAGCCTCTTATCACATACCAATCATTCACCCCATCTCCATTTGGCGAAAAGCCCTCAGGAATGTTTAACGAGATGTTTGGACATTCAATTACACTGATGTTTACAGCAACAGTAGGCGAGTTGCAGGTGTTTTGAGTAACTATCAAATAGTAAAATCCTGAATCGGCAAAGGTTGCTGCTGATACCGTAGGGTTTTGACTTGAAGAAGAATAGCCGTTAGGTCCTGACCAGCTATAAGTAGCATTAGGTAAAGGTTGAGCCGTTAAATTAATAGGTTTACCTATACAAACAGGCGAAGTGCCTGATGCCACAGCAACCGGAATTTCATTGGCAGTTAATGAAACATCCACTGAAGTATCAGCCGATAAACAACCACCAGTTATGATCACATTGTAGTTGTTGGCCGCATCAGCAACACCAATTGGGTTAATTACCAGGTTATTGGTTGTTACCCCTGAAGTATTGCCGCTGTTAATTAGGTTCACATTTCCTTTACGCCATTGGTAAGTAATTATTCCAGACCCTGATGCAGTTACATTGAAACTAATCAGATTACCAACACAAGTGGCTTGGTTTGTTGGTTCGGTAGTAATAACTGCCGATGTGCTTATGTTTAATGAAACATTGACAGAAGTAACCGTTGAAGGACAAGTTGCACTTGTTACAAGCACACGATAATTATCAGCTGAATCAATTGCCCCGGCAGGATTAATGGTAAGTACAGCAGTAAAAACACCTGAAATATTGCCACCATTAATCAAATTACTATTTCCTTTACGCCATTGATAATTTAAGCCTGAACCCGTGGCCACAACTGAAAAACTGGCTAGATTTCCTTCGCATATCGTTTGGCTTGCAGGCTGCACGCTAATAATGGCTGCTGGTGAGTTAACCGTGAGTGATACATTGACTGAGGTATCCTTAAAGTTACATAAATCAGTAACTATAACATCATAATCATTGGCTGTATCTGCTATGTTTACGGGATTTAAAGTTAACGTACTTGTGTTGGCTCCAGTGATGTTTCCAGTATTTGTTAAATTCACATTCCCTTTACGCCACTGGTAAGTTAATCCTGCACCCGAAGCTGCTACTATAAAACTAACCGAATTTCCAGTACAAGTTATTTGGTTGCTAGGCTCTGTGGTGATTACCGTTTGGTTGTTGATGAACAACGCCACATTTGCAGAAGTATCTTTAGGGTTACAAGTGCCTGAAACAATTACACGATAATTAGAAGCGGTATCAGCAAAAGTAGGAACATTAAAAGTAAGCGTATCATCAGTAACACCTGAAATATTTCCACTGTTAATTAAATTGATATTTCCTTTTTGCCATTGGTAAGTTAATCCAGCACCCGAAGCTGCTACTATAAAACTAACCGAATTTCCAGTACAAGTTATTTGATTGGTAGGCTCTGTGATGATTACTGTTTGGTTGTTTATCAGTAACGACACATTTACAGAAGTATCTTTAGGGTTACAAGTACCTGAAACAATCACACGATAGTTAGAAGCGGTATCGGCAAAGGTCGGAACATTAAAAGTAAGCGTATCATCAGTAACACCCGAAATATTTCCACTGTTAATTAAATTGATATTTCCTTTTTGCCACTGATAAGTTAATCCCGCACCCGAAGCAGCAACCACAAAACGAATTGGATTTCCTAAACAGCTTGCTTGGTTGGTAGGTTCTGTAACAATTACTGTTTGGTTGTTTATCAGTAACGACACATTTACAGAAGTGTCTTTAGGGTTACAAGTGCCTGAAACAATCACACGATAGTTAGAAGCGGTATCAGCAAAAGTGGTGGCATTAAAGGTAAGCGTATCATCAGTAACACCTGAAATGTTTCCACTGTTAATTAAATTGATATTTCCTTTTTGCCACTGATAAGTTAATCCAACGCCATTGGCTTTTACCACAAAACGAACTGGACTTCCAATACAACTTGCTTGGTTGGTAGGTTCGGTAGTAATTACTGTTTGGTTGTTTATCCGTAACGACACATTTACAGAAGTATCTTTAGGATTACAAGTGCCTGAAACAATCACACGATAGTTAAAAGCGGTATCCGCAAAGGTGGTGGCATTAAAGGTAAGCGTATCATCAGTAACACCCGAAATGTTTCCACTGTTAATTAAGTTTACATTCCCTTTTTGCCACTGGTAGGTTAAATTTGTACCCGTTGCTTTCACTATAAATGAAGCCGCACTGCCCAAACAACTATTTTGGCTAGATGGTTCAACACTGATTTCCGTGTTGTTTAAATAAAATGAAGCATTGTTGGAAGTATCTTTAGGCGAACAAATGCCCGAAACAATCACATTATAATTTGATGCAGTATCACTTATTGTGGCTCCGTTTATGGTAAGCGTATCGCTGGTTGCACCTTGTATGTGTATGCCATTAATCAGGTTTACGGTTCCTTTACGCCATTGGTAAGTAAGTCCCGTTCCTGTGGAGGCAACAATAAACCTCACCACAGCACCTGCACAAGCGGTTTGGCTATTGGGTTCTGTAATAATGATTGGGGCGTTTATTCTTAACCAGACATTATCAGTTGTATCACTAGGACTTACATTGCCAATAATCACCACATTATAGTTTGATGCGGTATCGGCATAAGTAACAGGGAAAATGGTTAATGTATCGTTGTTAACCCCTGAAATGGTTAAACCATTTACCAAATCAATGTTCCCTCTGCGCCATTTATAGGTTAAATTCGTACCAGATGCCACAACGATAAACCGAGCAGTATCGCCTATGCAAAGTAATTTATTAGCTGGAGCTGTTACCACAAATGGCTCATTTGGTGCATTGGCGGTAATTGCTGCTACATTTAATGCACCAACTGTGGTTAATGCCCTACCATCTAATGTGGCTCCAGTTGCAAAACTAATGGCTCCATTGTTGCTAATAATAGTTCCCCTAAAAATGGAGTAATCATTAATACTTACTGCCCCGCTTACCAGCCAATACACATTTCTTGATTGTGTTCCATTGGTTAACACCACATTTGAGTAAGTGCTGGTTGAAAGGGCACCGTAAATTTTAATTACAAATATGGCATTGGGATTTCCTTGTGCATTTAAAAAGAGGGTGTCAGTAAAAGTAGTAGCCGCATTTAATAAATAAGTATGCGGTGTCAATACTAGATTTCTGCCAAACTGTGCAGGATAAAGCAATTCAATATCAGCGGGCAGCGCATTTAAGTAAGTGTAAACTATCCCTAAATCTGTTGCACACTGCGTGGTAGAACCATCTGGGATTGGATGAATGGTTCCATTTACAAACAAGGGATTAAACCCAGTAGTAAGCCCGCTATTGGTTCCAATATCACCAGTGGCATGTGTTGCACCTGTATTGGTTACCGGGCCAATTGCAGAGAACAACACATAATTGGCGGTGGTACCCAATGGTGGAGCAATAGGTCCAGTTAAAAATGAACTTCCACAACCCAAAGGTGTGTAAGCCATTGTCCCATTAATGGATATGGCCCCAGCAGTTGAAAAAGCCCTGCCTTCAAGCGTATCGCCTGCGGCCATGCTAATGGCCGCATTGTTTGCTATAATAGTACCACGCATGGTAACACCTGTTGCCAAGCTGGTTAAGCCTTCTATTTTCCAAAATACATTACAAGCCAATGCCCCATTTATAAGCCTTACTTTGGCATTTGCCGCAGCGGAAAATGCACCTTGCAACTTAAAAATAAACAATGCATTGGGGTTTCCTTGCGCATTTAAAGTAAGGGTGTTGGTTAAGGTTGAAGCACCAGTTACCGAGTAAACCCCTGGTAATAAAGTATCACCACCTAATGATGAGGAAGGGAAAAAAGTAGCCGTAGTTGCGGCCAATTGGTTGTAAGCAGATAACACGTCAGAGGCACAAGTTGCTGTGGCCAAGTTCTGCGATTGCATGACCCCATTTACATTGCCAAAATTGGTGCTTGCGCCCACATTAGAGCCTACATGTCCTGTAATTTGTGATATGCCAGTATTAGTTACTGCACCAACAGAGGTGAAGATAACAAAGCCCGCTGATGTGCCTAAGTTTGGCGTTTGCCCATAGTTTATTTTAGGTAAAAACAATAGAACAATGGCTATTGATAGGAGTAGTTTTTTTTTCATGATGCGTAGATAAGTCGTGAAATAATTTTCACCTTACAAAGGTGATTTTATTTACAGCCCCATGTATTACACAACTAACCAGATTAATTGTATAATTTACACTTGAGGCAATTCTCACCACTTTACACTTCCATCATGTTTATCATAATAAATAATATGAAATAAAGTTCATCAGTTTTTACCCCAGATATTAATCCATAGCCAACGCAATTAATAATAGGATGAGGTAAATGAAAACTCTTGACCTTATAGCGCCAAAACGGAACGTTGTTGATGATTGATGAAGCGTGATTGCTTAAACAAAGAAGCGGTTTGCTGCATGGCAAAGTTACACCTTCATGCGGCTGCTTGCCTGTGTGATCTTTTAGGTAAGGAGTTCACTAAATTCGGTAAAACCTAGTCAAAGGACTGTGTTGGCCTTTCAGCAAGTTCACGCATAGAAACGTAATCACTTTCCGTAATATCATTAAAGAAGTAATTAATCGGGTTGATTTTTTTACCGTTTTTCATCACCTCATAATGCAAATGCGGCCCTGATGAAAGCCCCGTGTTGCCTACATAACCAATTAATTGCCCGCGTTTGATGCGCTGCCCCATTTTTACCTTGCTTTTGTACATGTGCGCATACAACGTTTTGTAACCAAAGCCGTGGTCAATCACCACATGGTTGCCGTAGCCACTGGCTCCGTCAGGTGCAGGCACCACACGCCCATTACCTGTGGCATAAATGGGCGTTCCGGTTGGGGCAGTAAAGTCAATGCCCGTATGCATTTTATACGTTTTGTAAATGGGGTGCAAGCGGTAACCAAAACCAGAGGCCATGCTGCGTAAGTTTTTGTTGGTAACGGGTTGAATAGCAGGGATGCAAGCCAAAAACTCGGTTTTGTTGGCCGCTAACTTGGCCAGTTGCTCCATAGATTTGGTTTGGATGGTAACCTGCCTGCCCAACTCATCTACCCGCTGGCTCAATAAAATTAAGCCTTCACTGCTTTCAAAACCTTCCAAATCCTTGTAGTTGTTTATTCCGTTTTTGGTGGTTTTATAATTTACTGGGTCAGCCTCAAAAATAGCGCGGTAAATACTGGCATCCTTATCTTTTAAATCGTCTAAAGCGGCATAAAGCTTGTCTACCTTGCTGTTCAGCAGTTTGGTTTGCAGCTCGTAGTTTTCCAGCTCACGCTTTAAAATCTTTTCTTTGGGCGAATCAATGTAGTTATAGGCAATTAGCAGTAAACTTGCACCAGCCACAATGCTTGCACTCAGAAAACCGAATATACGCAATGCCAACGCACGCACGTTTATTCCAACTTTCTCAAAGTCTAAGCTATGTGGATTGTAAAAGTATTTTATTTTTGCCATCCTGAATTGTTAAGGAATGCTCAATATGCATGCTTTTTTGCTAAAAACAAGCAGCAAAAATAACCTTTACACTTCTTAAAGCAATACCAATTAAAACAAGTAGCTGAATTAAAGATACATGACAAGCGCACAGATTAGACAACAATTCCTCGATTTTTTCGCCTCAAAAGGCCACCAAATTGTTCCATCAGCCCCAATTGTGGTTAAAAACGACCCCACCTTAATGTTTACCAATGCGGGCATGAACCAGTTTAAAGACTGGTTTTTGGGCAACGAACCAGCCAAATACAAACGGGTGGTGGATACCCAAAAATGTTTGCGTGTAAGCGGCAAACACAACGATTTGGAAGAAGTGGGCGTGGATACCTACCACCACACCATGTTTGAAATGCTGGGGAACTGGAGTTTTGGCGATTATTTTAAAAAGGAAGCCATTGAGTGGGCTTGGGAATTGTTAACTGACGTGTACAAACTGCCCAAAGACAGGCTGTATGTAACCGTGTTTGAAGGCGATGCCAAAGAAGGGTTGGCTTTTGACCAAGAGGCTTTTGACAACTGGAAGTTGTGGATTGATGAAAAACGCATTTTAAACGGCAACAAAAAAGACAATTTTTGGGAAATGGGCGATACAGGTCCATGTGGTCCTTGCTCTGAAATACACATTGATTTAAGACCCGATGCCGAGCGTACCCAAGTTGATGGCGCAACCTTGGTAAACAACGACCACCCGCAGGTGATTGAAATTTGGAACAATGTGTTTATGGAGTTTAACCGCAAAGCTGATGGTTCATTAGAAAAGCTCCCTGCCCAACATGTAGACACCGGAATGGGTTTTGAGCGTTTGGTGCGTGCCATTGAAGGCAAATCATCTAACTACGATACCGATGTGTTTGTACCCACCATTCAATACATCGAAAAACACTCAGGTGTTAAATACGCTTTTAGCGATACCAAACAAGACATTGCCATGCGGGTAATGGCTGACCACATCCGTGCCATTTGTTTTACCATTGCTGATGGACAATTGCCAAGTAACAATGGTGCGGGTTATGTGATTCGAAGAATATTGCGCAGGGCCGTGCGTTACCAATACCAGTTTTTAGGCATTAAAGAACCGTTTTTGTGCAAGCTGGCCGATGAGGTGATTGCCGATAGTTTTAAAAATGTGTTTCCTGAATTGTTTGCCCAAAAAGAATTTGTACAGAAGGTGATTAGGGAAGAGGAAATAAGCTTTTTGAAAACTATTACTAATGGAATAAGTTTATTGATGGAGTATGTTGTTGCAAATGATGAGCCAAAAATGGACTCAGATGGTATTGCAATGCTTAATGAACCGATAGAGCATCCACTAAATTACACATTGCCTGGAGATGCTGCCTTTTATTTGTACGACACAAATGGATTTCCAATTGATTTAACTCAACTTATTCTAAGTGATTATGGATGGAAGGTTGATTTGAAGGGTTTCGAAGCCGCCCTTCAACAACAAAAAGCCCGCAGCCGCAAAGCCACGGAATTAACCACGGATGATTGGGTGGTAATTGGCGAAGAACATCCTACTACGTTTTTAGGGTATGATGTTACCGAAGCAGAAATTAGTATCATTAAATACCGTAAAGTAAAAGCCAAAGGAAAAGAAAGTTACCAATTGGTGTTTAACCAAACGCCTTTTTACCCGGAAGGTGGCGGGCAAGTGGGCGATACGGGCAGCATCAGCAATGTAAATGAAAGGGTAGTTATTGTTGATACCAAAAAGGAAAACAACCTCATTATTCATTTTGCCGAAGCATTGCCAGAAAATGTAGAAGCGGTATTTACGGCCACCGTTGATGCACACAAACGTAAACTCACGGAGAGCAACCACAGTGCCACGCATTTGTTGCATGCGGCTTTGCGCAGTGTATTGGGTACACATGTGCAACAAAAAGGCAGTCTCGTAAATAATGAATATTTGCGTTTCGATTTCTCGCATTTCAGTGCCATGACGGATGAAGAAATAACGAAAGTGGAGCATATGGTAAACCAAAAGGTAAGGGAGAACATCAACTTAGATGAGCGCAGGAATGTACCCATAGCAGAAGCGCAAACCATGGGTGCCATGATGTTGTTTGGTGAAAAATACGGGGAAAGTGTGCGGGTAATTACGTTTGATGAACACTACAGTCGCGAGCTTTGCGGAGGTACACACGTAAAAGCAACGGGACAAATTGGGTATTTTAAAATAGTGAGTGAAAGTGCCGTAGCAGCCGGGGTGCGCAGGATTGAAGCCATTACTGCTGATGCAGCCGAAGAGTTGGCCAATAACCAAATCACCTTAGTGAATGAGTTGAAACAACTGCTAAGTGCCAAAGATTTGAAAAAATCAGTGGAGCAATTGCTGGCTGATAAAGCCGAGTTGCACAAAAAACTGGAGGTGTTTGAAAACGAAAAAACGGTCTTAATTAAACAAGAGCTAAAAACCAAAGTAGTGGCTAAAGACTCCACTAATCAACTCATTCAACTAATAACCATTTCATCAGCGGAGCAATTAAAAAACTTATCCTTTCAATTAAAACAAGAAATAGAAAACCTGTTTTGTGTATTGGGTTGTGAGTTAAATGGCAAACCCATGCTCAGCATAATCATCAGCGATAACTTGGTGGCCGATAAAAAACTGCATGCCGGAAATATGGTAAAAGAGTTGGCCAAACACATCCAAGGTGGGGGAGGCGGGCAACCATTTTACGCCACTGCCGGAGGCAACAATTTACAAGGGCTGCAAGCTGCGTTAGAGCAAGCGAAAACATTGGTTTAATCACAATTTAGCACAATATTACATAGGGCTCTTTACCGCTGGTAAAGGGCCTTTTTAATACCCAACGCCTAGCTTTTTATATACAAACCCCATGAGCCAAGCTGGGCCTATCAATAAAAATTGAAGGTCTTTAATAAACGAAGGTTTTTTGCCCTCAATATGATGGCCGATAAACTGGCCAATCCAAGCCACAACAAAAATAGTTACGGCAGTAATCCATAGTGGAATGCTCCATGCGCCCAACCACTTTGCCCCTAAAAAACACAACACATAAAACAGCACCATACCCACGGCAAGCTTTGGCGACAAACGTGCATAAAACAGCGTGGCAAAAAGCATGATAACAGCAGCCAAATTAAGCACTCCAGCAACAGGCACCAGCGAAAGCAAACACACGATACTAAAGAATATAGCCGGAATGCAAATCCAGTGGATGAGTTTGTTGGTGTGGTTCTGATGACTTTCTGCATACTCATCAAACCATTGCTGTATTGTTTTTGCTGCCATAGGTTGTTTACATTAAAACAGCAAGATAAGAAATTTTATACGGTGACTTAGGTTAAGATTTTAGTTTTTTTAAAATTCTATTTCTAATTCTGCTTAAACTTTCAGGACTGATGCCTAAAAAGTTAGCAATGTACTTTTGTGGAACTCGTTGAAAAAGATTAGGCTGTTTTTTTAATAACTGTTGAAAGCGCTCTTCGGGTTTATCAGACGACAACGACATGGCTATTTCTGTAGCTCGTTGGGCCGCCTCTTCTGCCATAAGCCGACCCAAAGTTTCATATTTGCTACACTGCTTATACAATTTATACAAACTTTCTTTTTGGATGATCAACAGGGTGGTGTTTTCCATGGCTTGTAAGTTAATGAGGCAACTTGTGCCATGGGTGAAACTTTGAAAATTAGTAACCCAGGTATTTTCAAATGAAATGTCAAAAGTCTTTTCGTGGCCATTCTTTAAATGAAAATGTCTGATAGAGCCTTCTGCAATAAAGCCAATGAAGTTGCAGATTTCTCCTTCTTCTAACAAATATGCTTTCTTTTTTAACGTCTTAACCTCAAAGTAGTCGTCAATAAGCGCAAGTTCTGCTGCTGTGAAGGGGACAATACTCCTGCAAAATGCTTTAAGGTTTATGTGCATTGTATTAATAATGACGAAATTTGCAATTAACCAACGTATACACAACCATCGTTGTTAATACAGTAGTTTAATCCAGTTTGTTGGTGTTTAAAAGGTAATTTTATAACTTAAATTCGGTATCATAATTGTTGCCAAATCCTTATCCACGGTATTGTCAATGTAGTTGTATTTGTATCCATTAAAATCAGGTTGGCTGGTAACGTTTAATATTTTCAATGTAATTTCGCGTGAGCTGTTCTTTTTGTTGATACTGTAACTTGCTGTAAAATGGATGTTTAATGATGGGGCAAATTGTTTAGTAAATGCTTTTGATTCATCAAACACCACTTCCTTAGCTGATGTTGAGGCTTCAAGGTTAATAGGAGAGTAACGGTTTCCTCCTTGGTTGGTGGCCCTCAAGTTCATGCTAAGGACATTTTGGTTGTTTTTACCCATTTGCCATTCCTTACCCACTAAAAAATTAATCACATAATTTCGGTTAAATCGGGTATCGCGCCAAACGCCATCCCCACCTTTGTACTTCGATTCAAATACGGAACCTGTTAATAGGTAATAATATCCTTTTGACATGTATTTCTCCAACGTAATATCAAGCCCGTAGTTTCTGCCTTCACCCGTGTTTTGGAGCTTCTCCGCAAAAAACCAATCCCCTTGAAGGTTTAACAATGAAAAGGAGCTATTGGCCATCACAGGCACTGAAAACAAGTGCTGGAAATAAGATTCAATCTTTACATGAATCAAATCGGTAACATTCCAATCATAACTCATAACTAAGTGGTGTGATTTGGTAAAATCTATATTTTTATTCACGGCTGTTTCACCTGTTTTAAGTGAGCTGTTGAAATAATAATTTAAACTTTCAAGCCTGCTATGCAAGCCATAAGCCAAAGCAAGGGCATGGCTTTGGTTTACTTGGTATTGAAAACCAAGCCTTGGTTCTATGGTATAATTGTTATTTAAGGTGAAAAGTTGGGTGTTTACACCAACATTCATTGCCAATTTGGTAGTTAGTTTAATGGTTGAACTGCTGTAAGCAGAGAGCAACGAACTAAATCCTGTTGAGTTGACAATTTCTGTTGGAGGTGCATTGTTGGTCAGGGATTTATTCAACAACAAATCATACCTCATGCCTGTTAGCAATAGCCCTGTTTTGTTGGTGTGTTTGGCATTAAAAGTTTGGTTGACGAAAGAAGATAAAATGAGGTTTGAATTCGTAATGGCAATATTGCTGTACGGTTGCAAGGTTAGTTGTGCATCAAGTTTTTGGGCTGTCCAGTCAGTTTTATTTCCGGTAGCAGCCAAGGTTGTTTTTACATAGGCATTTTTCTTAAAAAAATATTGGTGACTGCTGCCCAACACCCCGGTATATTGTTTGATGTTATCATTCTTTTTGTCGTCAATGTATTTCCATTCCAAGGTGTCTTTTTTGGCTTTGGCATCTGCACCATCTATCAATCCTATTCCCCAAACGGTAAAAACGCCCTGTTTTTTAGTAGGGAAGTGCAGTTTAAAAGAGAGGTCTTGATAAGAGATGGTATTGGCATTTTCAGGTAACAAGGGTTTTAATAACCCTAATGTTGAGTACCTGTAATTAAATAAATAAGTGGCTTGGCTTCCTTTTTTAAAAGGGCCTTCAGAAGAAGCATCAATCCCAATAAGACCTACCTGAAAAGCGTGTTCTCTTTTTTCATTGTTTCCTTTTCTCATGGCAATATCAAAAACACCTGATAGGGCGTTGTTGTATTCTGCGGGAAAGGCTCCCGTAAAAAAGTCGGAGTTGGCCAACATTTGGCTGCTCATGGCGGTTAATAAACCTCCACCAAACGATTGCAAATCGCCAAAGTGGTTGGGATTGGGAATTTCAATACCTTCCATTTTCCATTGTAAAAACTTGGGGGCATTTCCCCTCACAATAATGCCATTTTGCCCGGTGTTTCCGGCAACACCAGCAAACGAGGTGGCCAGTCGGGCTGGGTCGTCAAAACCACCCGCATACCTTTTGGCTTCCTCCACACTTAGCATCCGTGCGCTTGCCGTTGCCATTACATTAAGTGGCTTGCCTTTGTTTACCCTTGGCCTTACTTGTACCTCGTTTAGTAATGAGCCGTTTTCTTTTAACTGCACGGTAATATAGGTTTGTTTACCAGAGGTTACCACCACTTCACGAACAATAACAGGCTCATAACCTACGCAAGTGGCAATCAAGTTATACCTGCCAACGGGCACATTTTCCAAAGTGAAATTTCCTGCTGAATCACTAGTGTTACCAATGGCTGGTGTGGTTTGTTGAATAATAATGGTGGCGTACGGAATGGGTTTGTTGGATGCCAAATCAACAAGGGTTCCGCGTATTTTTTGGGTGAGTTGTGCAAATAAACTTGTAGTTGAAAGAACCAGGGTAGCAATAAAAAATAAATATCTCATAAAATGGGTGTCTTCATTAGACCGCACAAAAGTGGCCCTAACCCCAATTTCTAACAATACTGATTAATCAGTATATTTAGTTTAACAACCCCAGTTTAGAAGCAAAAGTAACGGCTTCCATGGAATTGTTGGCGCCCAGTTTGCCAAGGAATTTTTGGCGATGGGTGTTTACCGTGTGCACACTTATGGATAGTTTATCCGAAATTTCTTTGCTCAAAAGGCCCTCTTTTACCAGTTTAAGAATCTCCAATTCCCTTTTGGTTAATTCCAATTGTAGGGTTGAAGAGGCATCAACAGTAATAATTTTACCCGTTTTAAAATTCAATAACTGGCTTTTTATGGCATCTTGTTCTTCCTGATTGGGGGAAATATCCACAATACCCAACATCAGCCATAGCTGGCCTTTTTTGTCCAATTCCAATAACTGATATTGCTCAATAAGCCTCACATACTTGTTTTCACTGTTTAACATCCGATACTCTTTGATGTGTTTATGGGTTAACTTCTCCTCACTGGAAAAGGCCATAAACATTTTTAGTACCGAAACGGCATTTAATGCCAGTGCATGTTTATCTTCAGGGTGAATTTTACCATCAAAAAAGTGGTGACTGGTTTCAGCATAATCCTCTGGGGAGTAGCCGAGTAGTTTCCCAAAGTTAGCGGAGTAAAACAAGATTTCTTTTTTGCTAAAATCAAAAATGTGAATGCCGGAGTTGCCAATGTCGGCTAATGTTTTTACCGCAGCAATGTGTTTGGGCACAACGGAATAGTCCAAGTCTTTCTCGTCATATTGCAGTTGTTGTAAAAATTTAAAAAAGATTTCCTGTATGCTGTTGTTTTCTTCCATATCGTTTTGTTGATTGATTATTGCTATTTAAAGCACTTCCGAATATTAAGCAACTTTTTTTATCAAATGCTCTACCTTGATAAAATCAGTTGTATTGGCAAGTTTCGTTGTTTTAATAAACAAATTGTTACCGTTAATTTCAATTTCAAGCCCTGTTTCGTTTTCAAACAATTTTAACACTTTTAGTACTTGGATAATGTTTGTTGGCCGTTGGTGTACAAAAGTTTCATAGTTGTCAAGTTTGATTTCATCATCATTGCTGATCAAGTCTATCCATGCTTCAATGCTTGTTTTATCTCTGAGGTAGATGTGGCCAGATAATTTACTGTGTTCAATCCAAAACATGATTTGTGTTTCATCGTAACCCATATGCTGTTCACTTCCAAAGTACGTAACATGCGGGAAAAAGATAAAGGATTCACCCTCATTGAATGTAAATGCATCGGTATAATACCAGTCATCATATTTCGATAAAATATGAGATTTTTCAAGGAAATCAGTTTGTTCATCACTTAAGGAAATGGCGGTGTATCCTTTTCTGATAAGGTCGTTGTTGAGTTCTTCAATGGCTTTGTCTTCTCCCAAATAATACTTGTCAATTTCAGCTTTGCTTTTTAACCTATTGGGGTTGATGTGAGCTACAGCATAACCTGATTCTGCTTGTTCCAACGTGATTCTCATTCCTGTTTCTGGGTCGTATATCAATTCATCAGCCAGGCTTTCCGCTATTCTTTTATCTTGTTCTTTTTCTTCCTTGGTCTTTCTAAATACAGACAAGCCAATGAGGAGTACTCCCAAAGGAATAATCCCTAAAATTAAAATCTCTTCAAATTCCATTGGTAGTCATTATTTTAATTTCATGTAAAAGCACATTTAATGGTGCTCAAGTTATCATTAAATGGGCTGTAAACCTTGTTTACTGGGTAATATGTTCAAAATCCTTTTTAAGGGTAAAGTAGTGTAAACTGATTACCCAAATGAGTTGAACAAGATGAATGATTTTTTGCATCAGCGGCAAATAATTCAGGTAACTTCGGGTAAAGTATAGGTAGCAAACAAAGTAGTACAACAATAAGAAACACACGGATAACACCTTAAATACCAATAACCTCGATTTAAGCACCATTACGGTGATGTAAAAGAAAACAATTAGGGTAAATATGCTGCTAATGGTTACCACTACATCATGAAGCGAGGGCACAACAATAAAAAAAGCCAATGCTGTTAAGGCAACTCCTCCATATTGAATAACCACTGCGGCACTTTTCATAGGAATTTTTTTAGAGAATTGGATAAAAAACAACCCCAATGTAAAGCTGTAAACAAACACGCTAACAATTGCCCAGGGCCTTGCCGTGTTGTCCATGCCATTTAAGGCTTGTTTGCCCAATAAATTACTGATGTAGTTTTCTGTCCAGTGGTAACCAATACTTACAGGGTTATTGGGCGCACCGCCAGGGTAGTTTAGTCCAGCTAAAATAAGAAACAGCAATGAAAGGGTCATCCCAATAAGGATGAAGTGTTTTTTGAATTGAGTGAGCATCAATTTCAGTTGTTTAATGTGGGTGTTGTGGCAATATAATGGCAAACGGGTATTTGAGCAAAACAAATTAAAGCTTATTTCATCACAGCTCAATGTGTTCATAATTGGGCTAGTGCAATGGCCATGTTGTGATACTTGTTTTAAAACAACGATTTCCCATTTAAGTCCGTAGTTAAGATGTCGCTCATGTAATCAAAAAATGGCCTCATGGCTAAAAAGGTTAACAGCACTTCTTGCTGAAAACGCCCAGACAACACTTGCTTATCCGTAAATGGTCTCCGCACCACAAATTGTTTTTTCTTGATGAGGTCAATGGCAGGATGGTTTTTATCAAAGCCTTTGGGGGCAGTTTTCACTGCATCTTCTCCTTCAAGTGTACCAAAGTATTTTACAAAGGTAGGGTGATGGGTAATTTGCTCAATCTCCGTGTGGTCCATTTCAAACTCCTTACGCATGCGCAGCAAATCAGCCGGATTTGGCCCCCAAAAACCTCCGCCCACAAAGCTGTTGTTGGGCTCTAAATGAATGTAATAACCGCCCCTCAACAAGGGTTTTGTTCTGGAATACCCAACGCCCAAATTGGTTTTGTAAGGCGATTTATCTTTGGCAAAACGCACATCCTTGTAAATGCGGAAAAGGTGCATTCCTGCTAATCCGTCATGTTTGCCAAGGTCAGTATAAATTTGGGTGAAAAAGGCCTTGTTTTCCTCCATAATGGCTTGGTATGAAGCTTTGTGTACAGCAAACCATTCACGGTTATTGTTTTCCTTAATTTGTGTAAGAAACTCAAAGGCTTTTTTCATGGGTGTTTGGTTTGATCTTTCATAGCGTTGTTTGTGGTCAATTTGAATCGTACTTTGTTACTTGGGTTTCCCTTATTTTCAAGCGTTACGGCTATTTGTTGTTCTTGCTGTTATTGGTAACCTTATTTTCAGGCTTATCTAGAAAGTCCACTATTGCTTTACTTCCAGCCCATAATCCCTCAACCATTTTTCCTTGTTTAAACTGCGGAATCATCAAACTATCAATTATTCCCTTGGCAATTTCATCAGTAAGGATTTTTTCTGTTCCGTACCCTGTAGCAATTCTTGTTTCACGTTTTGCCATGCTAAAAGCAATAACCACCCCATTGTTTAATTCTTTTTTGCCAATCCCGTGCTTCTGTCCAAAGTTTGTGGCGTATTGAAGCATGTTTTCATCTTCCCCATAATCGGGAGTTGTAACTAGAACAATTTCATTGCTTGTTCGTTTTTCATGCTCCCTAAAGATGTTGTCAAACTGTTTTATTTGCGTTTCAGATAAAAGGTGTTCTTGGTCAAAAACAAACGATACTTTGTCTTTCTGTTTATTCACATTGGAACAGCTAATACAAATCACAAACATTGCAATCAATAAGGAAGATGTTTTTTGGCGCATAGTTTTTGGGTTTTATTCGAGTGCTGAATTGGTAAGGCTTTTTTTTTAATTAAAGATTGCAATTTAAGGCTAAAGCCAGCTATTGCCAACCCCATTTTACTTGCTGCCTTTTTTGTCCATGGTAATAAAAAGGTAGTCGCCCAATTCGTTTGCATATTGGGCTTTAATTTTGGGAAAAGCATCACTGTCTATGTCCTGCTTAAGTGCAGATAATCCTTGTTTCACTTCTTCAATGTTGGCTAAAGATGAAAACGATGAAATCCCCTGTCGGATTGTTTCGTCAAGGTATCGGCTTGGCCTGTTTTTTCCAATAAATAAAAAGCAGTCTTGCAGGTCGTCTTTTACAAAGTACTTTTCAATGTCAGTGATAACAAGGTCTGTTTGTTCGATGGCTTCTTGTATGTTTGAAAGCGATGGCATTTGAACCATGGAAGCATGAAGCATTTTTGGAAAGTATTGGTTGAGCCAATAACCGCGCATTTGTTCAGGCGTTGATGTAAACAACACCAATTTTCCGTTCTCGGATAGCACCCTGTTTATTTCAGTAAATGCTTTTTTTAAGTCTGTCCAATGATGAATGGTTAAAGTAGCAATAATGCCCTGAAACTGGTTGTCCGCTGCAGGTATCTGTTCAGCCGTTCCTAGTACCCAATTGATCTGCTGATTTCGTGCCTTGGCTTCCGTAAGCATTTTTTCAGAAGGTTCAATGCCCGTAAATGGGAATCCTTTTTCTGCCATAGCAATGGTATAGTTTCCGGTGCCACAACCAATGTCAAGATAAAGCTTGTCGGTTTTAGGCTGTAAGTGGTGCAAAAGCCTTGCTGTTAAATAGGGGTCAGCCTTTCTGGTAGCATTATATCCATTTCCTATTTGATCATATGTGATCTCCATCGTTGATATTCTTTAAAGTAGCCTATATGATTTTATAGATTTGAGGAGGCGGTGTTTTGAAGTACACAAGATTCATAGAAGCACTTTGGAATCCTACTGCAAATGTACAGTTAGGTAGTGGCTTTTTGTGCTAAGTCATGTATACTCGCTGAATGATTCATTAGGACTACATAGATTAATCCCTCGTCATCTGTTATGGTCAATGATAAATAATATTTTTCAGTAGAACCAATGATGTAATCCAGAGTTAACCTGTCACTAACGAAGGATTCAATATTTTTAGGCGGCCCAAATAATTGAATAACATTGTCCTTGGTCATTCCTTTTGTTAAGTTAAGCTTTAATGTAGTCATTATTTTGTTTATGGCATTATCTGAAAGGTCATTTAGGTCAATTGATATTGACTTTTCTTCTGTTTCTTCAGAGAGTTGCAGCCACTCAGTGAAACCAATTGATTCTCCATGCCAAATGGCGTTCATAAATTCCCAGTCTTCCAGTTTTTCAATATCTTCCTTGTTTGGTATAAAGTCTTCCAGTTTTAGTTTGTAGAAGTTGTTATAACTGATGATGTCCATATTGTTTGTTTTTTCAGTCTTTATTGCTTTCTCTCAACACTGTTGAGAGTTTTGAGTTTCCAATCATTATTCGCTCAGCCTATTCAGCAGGTGTATTTAATGGGCTGTTGCAGACCTGCGGTTTGTTACAAACGAGAGATAAATTTCATTGTCTTTTAGTAAAGCTTAAAACTATCCCAATCAAATTTATTAGCCAATGCAGCCCAATTAAAAACATTAAATACACAAGCCATACAAGCCCCGAACCACCCGAACTGTTGAATGATAAGTTGTAAAAGAAAAGTCCGCTATAAAGTCCCACCACTAACAAATTTATAGTTAGCGTTTTTTGTCGGTTTTTACTTCTAATGGTCAAAACACCAAGTGTCAGCCCGAAAATCAAGTAGCAAAAAAGTAAGTTTAAATTGTCTTCGCTCATTGTTTGTAGTGTCGTCATTTTGCCTTGCAGCTAACGTCAGCCCTTTTAAAAACTAAGTTTTACAACTCAAAAATAGAATATTTTTAATGGATAGCGCAAGAGCCAGAAAAATAGGAGAGGTAAAGCCAACAAAACTCAGCCTGTGTAATGGGCTGTCGCAGACCTGCGGTTTGTGACAAAGGAAATTTTAGAAATACGTACCATTATAATTGTTCCGCTTGCGGGATACGTTTGAGCTAGTGAGAACATCTATTGCTGCTGTAGGCCGTTCTTTTCTGTTGTCGTTGTGGATTGGACTTTTAATAAAAAAATGATGCCAAGAATTAATCCAGCGATACCTCCGTAATAGCTTCCAGTGTGCATATACGCTGCTTGGATATAATTCTCAGGATTGGTAGTACCAAAATCGACAAAAATACCAGATTGTGCGGGAGGAATTAAAAACGAGGAAACAAGGTAACCCGTTAAGCTCCCTAAAAAGGCTGTTCCGATATTGATTGTGATAGCTATGAATATGTTTTTTAAATCATTTTTCGTTTTAAGAAATAGAAAAATGACAGCATAAAAGAGTCCCAAGTAAAATCCAACCCAATAAGAGCCTAAAATTCCAACAATTGCAGCACCTATTCTCGGATTATTCAAGTTCCATTCATTTATTCCAAAGTTTCTAAATAAGAAGGTTTCAAAAAACTCTGTGGAAACAGAAAAGGAAAGTTGATTATGAAGTGCACCAAATAAGCTCGCAATTATAATTGACGAGAAAATTATTAAGGTACATTTAAGAATTGATTGCATTGTTTTCATAGAAAGCTTCCAACGTCAGCCCTTTTAAAAACCAGGTTTTATAACTCAAAAATAAGGTATTTGTTGGATAGGGCAAAGGCCAAGAAAATACAAACATGGTAGAATTGGTTATCGCTTTTAATGCAATCTTTAGGTGTGTTCGTTAAATTAATTTTTTCCAAAACACAACCTTATCTTCTCCTTCATTATAAAAGTCACGAATAACGGCTTCACGGGTATAATTGCACTTGTCATAAAATTTACGTGTTAATTCAAATTCTGGTAAACCTGACGTTTCAACCAATAAAATCCTATTTCCATCTAGTTTTAATAAAGTTTCAATAGAATTGATTAACTCGCCACCAATCCCTTTGCTTTGATGGTCTTTATGTACAGCAATAAGGTATAAATTAGATGTTCCTGCAGTCAATCTTTCTGGAGCACAATATGCAATAGCAACAGGCTTTTGCTCAATTAATTTGGTTAACCAAATGTCTTGTGTTTTCGGATTGGTAAAAAAGTCTAACGTCATACTTTCCAGTAGGTCTGGTGGAAATAGTCCGCTAGTTTCTATAACAGTTTTAAGATCTTCTAAGTCACCCTTTTGTATTGCCCTAATATTGTTAAACATAATTTGTTTTATAATGATGGCAAAGTTAAGATGCGATGGTGTTTAAAACTTGTAAGGTTCTGCTATTATATGCTTTTGATGCTTTTACGCCTAACATGGCTTTAAAGCTTTTGCTAAAATGTGGCTGGTCATAAAAGCCACTTTTAATTAGCGAAGAAAATAAATCGTCTTGTTCATTCAAATGAAGTTTGATTGTTGACTTTAACTTAGCCCAAACAAGATACTTTTTTAGTGAGATGCCCAAGTTGGTTTTAAAAAGATGTGAAAGCCTGCTTTCTGAAAGGTTTGTAACTTCTTTTAATGTCTTCATCATTTGGTGATATTCAAGGTTATTCTGGTTGATGTAGTTGATTGTTGTTAAAATCCTTTCGTCATATTCAACTATTTCAGGGTTGTTTTTTATAGTCTGAACGATTTTTCGGGTGATATTTTTTTTGTCAGGAAGGTTGTTTTGAAAATAAAAACCATGGTTGATATTGATGTTATTTTGAAACAATAGGTCTTTTACCAGTTGATGATGGTGTTCTATCATCGTTACTTTTAATGCACAGTTTATTGAAGAAAGCTTGTGTTTCTGATTGGCTTGAATAACTGCAAATAGTAGCCCATGATGTTGAGCGTTTTCTGTACAAAGGGTAAAAGTTCCTTTTTTGGCTTCAATAATTTCAATAGCAGGGTGACTATGAAAGTCTGTATCAAAGTTGTCAAATTCAAAAATGTAAAGTCCTTTATCCGTATTAAATTCGTTTACAATCATCATTGTTCAACATTGCACACAGTGGGAGTTTGCCTAAAATTAAACTTCATTATTCAAAAATAGGGTATTTGCTGGATAGCGCAAGAGCTTGGAAAACAGGGGAGATAAAGCCAACAAAACTTAGCCTGTTTAATGGGCTGTCGCAGACTTTCGGTTTGTGACTTGGAAACTTTAGAAATGCATACTATTATAATTGTTGCGCTTGCGGGATGTGAATGAGCTAGCGACCAACTAATTTCTCAATAGTGTCGAGTGGTTTGAAAAGTCTTTATAAGACTCATAAAATTGTTTCATTCTCCAAGTATTTTTGTCTGAGAAGCCTTTTCTATTGGTTTAATGTAGTCGTCAAATATGTTTACAACGTCTTTTAGTTTTACTAATAATTCCTTTGTATCAATAACTAATGGCGGTCTGTCCCACGCTTCAAACTTTTCTTTGTCGTTGAACCTTGGCCAAAAAATGTACTCATAAAAATAATCCCAAGTTTCTTTTATTAATTCGTTGTCAATGTATGTTTGAAGATTAGCGTATTTTACGTCTTGATTAACAAAGTCATCAAACAGGTTTATAAAATTGGTGAAACTTTCAATTGCAGGAATGTCTAAATTATTCTTGGCAATTTCATTCTCAAGTTCAGAAATGTCATAATAGCAGGATTCAACCACCTCTAAATTACCGAAATTGTCTAGCCAAGAAGTAATGTTCTCGCAAACTATTAAATCTTGAATTTCTGATATAACCGCAGTCTTAAAGTTAGTTAAGGAATTAGTGGCGAAAATATCTCCGCTTTTATTGGTCATTAGTTTCGTGGTGCTAGCTTCGTCATTGTCTGTATACCAAATTAAAAATAAAGGAATTCCAAATGTTGTCGAGTAATATTTTATTATCCAAGTCGAATATTTTTCGCTTAGGTCATCAAATGTTTTTATGTCGTGTTGTTGCATCATAGAATTTCTGCCAATATTTTCGCGTTTGTCGCAGGTAATATTAAAGGAAATTAGTATAGCCAAGATAAAGAAAACTACGTAAAATTACTTTTTATTGATTTTGCGCTACTCAATGTCTTCCAACTCACTTTTAAATTTACAGCTGTCACTCAAGGTGATAGTAAAATCATAAGCCCAATCAGTTTCAGGAACAGAGATGACATGAGAAAACTGCACCGTTTTTTTTGTATTGTCGAAGTTGGTTAGCCAAGTGTTGTGTGTGATGGCTTTTTTATAAAAGTCGTCATCTCCAATTTGGGGGAAGTCAGCTTTAGTAAATGTTTGCCTACAAACCAATGTATCATGTTTATAAAGCATAATAGTTGATGCATAGTCCCGATAGATATCCTTTGCAATGTTAAAGCTGTCAAGTTCGTAGGTGAGCGTAACAAATTTATCCATCAATACTTCTCTTTGAATGACAACCCGCACTCCTTCATTTTCGTCAATAAGTGAGTCTTCTTTAATGATTTCATAGTTTTCAGGAAAGTATCTGATGATCGTGTCTGCTGTTGTTTTCCTCGTTTTATTGTCGTTGATTTTTCCAGCCTCAGTATTGCATGATGCAAAGAATAAGACCAATAATAAAAGAGCAAATTGATTTTTAACTGTTATCATAAAATTACTGCATAAGCCAATCGGCCTAAAAACAACGTTTGGTAACTCAAAAATAGAATATTTTTAATGGATAGCGCAAGAGCTTGGGAAATAGTGGAGATAAAGCCAACAAAACGCAGCCTGTTTAATGGGCTGTCGCAGACCTGCGGTCTGTGACCAAGGGAATTTAAGAAATACTCATCATTATACCTGTCCCGCTTGCGGGAAAGCTTCATGTCACCTCTGAACCGCCAATTTCTTAAAGGTGCTGTTAGCTGCCGTATTTTCTCATTTGTAAGCATGAAGGTCTTGGTACTTTAATTTTCTTTCCTGTCTTGGTTAACAATCCTGTTTTAAAGTCTCGTTTAAAAACAACAATGTTATTAGTAACCTGATTTGCTACGATAAGAAAATTCCCTGTCGGGTCAATTGTAAAATTTCTCGGATGGTCACCAAAAGTTGATTGATGTCCGATTAAAGTTAGTTTGCCATTATCTTGGTTGATTGAAAATATTGAAATCGTGTTTTCGTTGTCCCAGCGATTGGAAGCGTAAAGAAAGAGTCCGTCAGGAGAAATATGAATGTCTGCACTATTGTATTCTTCCTGTAATTTGGAGTAGGAAAATATTCGTTGTATGCTGTCTAACTTCCCACTGTCATACTTGAACGAAGTAATTGTCCCACTTAGCTCTTCAATGCAGTATGCAAAACGATTGTTTGGATGAAATGTGAAATGTCTAGGTCCGCTACCTGAAACAGTTGTATAGTCATAATTATCTATTGACTTTAAAGGTTGGTCGTCCTGTAAATTGAATTTGAAAACACGAATTTTATCTGCTCCTAAATCGGGAAAGAAAATATATTCAAAGTCAGGTGAGAATACGGCTGCGTGTATATGAGCTTTGTCTTGTCTTCTCGTATTAGGTCCGTCTCCCTGAAACTGTATTAGCTGTGAAGATTGATTTAAGCTACCATCGGAATTTGTTTTAAATACAGAAACGGTTCCTTCTGTGTAATTTCCATTAATAACAAATTCGTTATTTCTACTTGTGGTTAAATAAACTGGATTTTCACCGCCACTCTTTTGTTTATTCAAGAATGTCAATGAACCATTAATACTGTCGAACTTAAACGCAGATACACTTCCTTCTTCCGGGAGCTTTGTGTTAGTGCAGGCATACAAGTAATCACCAGCAGGTGACAATGTCAGGAATGAAGGATTGGTAATATTTTGTCCACTAAACACATTCTTTAAGTTCCCTGTCTTAGAATTGAACTCATAAATGTAAATTCCTTTGTCTGGCTTTCCGTCTGTGTAAGTTCCTACGAATAAATACGTTTTACTTAATTGTCCTGAGGCACAATATCCAATAGTTGTTAGTAGTATTATTAAGAGTGTCTTCATTTTTTTAATATGGCAGCTAACGTTTGGCAGCTACAAGAAGTTGGCGATTTCGAAGACGAAAACTGTCTGCCACCACTGAACTTGATACGAAGCACAAAGCTTCATTTAACCACTGAACCGCCAATTTCTTGTAGGTGCTGTTATAGGGCGTTTTTATTTGCATTTGTCAAGTTTTAAAGGCAACATTTTCCCAACATCTTCTGAATTGTCATAGCCGTCTTGTGAATAGTCTTTATAAACCCATTTGTCATTATCAAATTCTAAATATTCTTTAATGATTTTAAACAGCGGAGCTTTTTCAGAAGTGAAATTAAAAGCATCTTCGTGAATTCCGAATTGTTTCAATAGCGTCCATTTGTCTCCGCATAATGAATATACTTTACAACTGTTCACTCTGCTAAAATCTAAATAGTCTATAACGAGAGCAATTTCGTCTTTACCGTCAGCATTGTTGTCACCAATATTTATTAAGCAGTAAAGTCCTTGTGCTGTTCCAAGACTTAATGAGTCTTTGCCACTCTTATTAATTGTCAAATACAAGTCTGCGTCTTGGTCGTAAAACCATTTTACAACTGTGTCCCATTCATTTTGAAATGGGTCGGCTGCCTGTTCAATTTCAGATTGTGTCAGTCTTGAAAAATTATGTTGAAAGATTGTGTCTTGGTTTCTGTCACCGTCAAAATCACCAACCACAAACAGTTTTTCTAATTTATGCAGTTTAACTTTATCGTCAGCGGTTTTCGTCACAGTTGAGTCAACCGTTTTTTCTGTCCGACTGTTACAACTTAAAAGTCCCAAAATTAAAGTCAATATGTAAAATGTCTGTTTCAATGTCGTCTTTAAAATGCCCTATAAGTTGTTTATATGGATGCTAAATGCATCCATATCACGTTAAAATTGGAGTATATGGATGCAATTTTACACATTTTTGTTTTATAAGTAGTGTCGCCTCTGACTCTAATTAAATTTTAGATTAAATTCCATCTAACAAACCTACCCCAAACCTTGCTTTTAACCAATAGGGAAAACACCCTTTTTTTAAGGAAAATACCCTTTTTTAACCCCGCTCACTGAGGTACTCGAAGTGAGGGGTATGAAACGAAAAAAATGGGGTAAAGGCTTTTTAAAAGGATTAGCTTTTGGTGGAAATGAACCCACAATAAGAAATTTGGATTCTTTTCCACAAACAACCGAAATGGATGGGAGCTGTCCCTTTAGAGAAATGGACCGATTTTATTCTGATGTGGCATTAAGAAACTCACACATTTCTTAAAGTTGGGCTAATATGATAATCACCAAGTAATGCAACTGGATGACCATTCGCCTCAGCCACAATCGCAACAATTGCATAAAACTCTAAGCCATTTCCATTATCAGGTTGAGTTGGGTCATAATAACCATTAATCACAACCTGACTTGCTCCTAATGGCTGTGGCAAAGATTTTAAGAATAATCTTCTACCATGGTCGTCTCGATCTCCAGATGTATTGGTTGGAATTGTAAGCCAATCATTATAAGTTTCATTGTAAAAGGAAAGACGAGTAGCTCCAATTGACTGGCCATTACTTGAAGCAAGGTAATTTCTTTGTTTCAAACTCCAGCGATCTCGAGTCCCATCTTCTTCAACAATTAATACAAGTGCATGGTCGTATCCCCTCACTACACGTGTGTAGTCAAAAGTAATTCGCAATACCCCCTCGCTTTGTTTGGTAAATCGAAAATTTTCAAATGGTAACATAGGTGTTAAGTTTTAAAGTTAATGAATTGGTTTTTAGTTGCAGGCAACTTGTTATGGCTAATATGATTTATCAAACATAGGAAAAAGGGATAACCTAAATCAAGAGTAGAAATACCCTTTTTTCATAGGGTAAATACTCTTTTTTATCAGGTAAATGTCTTTCCTTAGGAAATGCCTTTCATCTTGCTTGATGTAACACTACTTAAAACAACACTCTTCAATCCTTGGGCTTTCAGCCCAAACCCGACAACCCATTAACTATTTCAAGCGGCATGCTTATAGGTCGGATATTTTAAACGGGAAACCAGCGACTACAGATACTCCCCCAAATCGGCATCTGACCTGTTTCATGTAACAAACAAGGTATTGGTTTTGGGCTGGGTTTAGTAAGTTATCCCCGAGTCCCGCTAAACGCAGGCAATAGAGGCGGGATGGCTGGGATAACGCAGCAAACCAATACCGTAGTTTGTATGAAACAAGTCAGTAGCCTTGATTTTTTTCGTTACTTTTTGTATCAAGACAAAAAGTAACTGGGGTTAAAGGGGCAACGCCCCTTAACATCACAAGCAATGTATTGAAAGCACAACTCAGTTTAATCAGTAATATATTTTATCAAAAACAACATTCTTCAATCCTTGGGCTTTCAGCCCAAACCCGACAACCTTTTTGGTACCGAGAAATCGGCACAGGCTTTGACCCAAAAAGTTTGATAAAAAAGTCAAGACTCATAACCCTGCCTTGAAACACTAAGCAGGCTAGTAATCCGCGCCTGTGGAGCCATCCCGCGCTATGTTACCGCACACCTAGCGGGACTCGCCACAGGCTACCACAGCCCAACGCCATACCAGCCGCAAGTGTTTCAAGCGGCATGCTTATAGGTCGTTTACTTGAAAAAAGTAACTAGAATTAAAGTAACCTTGCTCCCCTCCACTAACTAATCAACTCCAAACCAATCAACATATAACTAATCAACCATTAACCAACCAACCATTCAACCACTCAACCACTCAACCACTCAACCAATTAACCAATCAACCACCCAATCACCCAACCAATCAACCAACCAACCACTCAACCATTCAACCAATCAACTACTCAACCAACCCCCAAACTTGCAGACAGATAACCCCGTTTTGCATATTTTTAACAATAACAACAGAATAAATCCCAATTTTGCAGTTCACTCTTTACGGTGCAATGAAAAAAACAGTTGTCGTATTATTACATATTGGCTATTGGCTGTGTTACTTTATTTTAATTATGGTAATACTGGGCGTGCTGTTTGGCGATGATGGAGCAGTCTCTGAAGGCAAAATACAAAACGCGTTTCACACCCTCATTTATTTTGCACTCATTCCTTCTGCCATTGCGTTCTACTTATTTTATGGGGTTTTATTTAAACATTACTTGCAACAAAAAAGGTTTGTATTGGCTGGTTTGTATGGAAGCATCATCTCGCTTGGTGCTGCTATGGTGGGTTATGGCTTGATGTATTGGGTAATCATATCAAAAGATCCGAGTTGTTTTGGCGAAGAAGATGAGGAGGTAAACATTACGGCCATTATCCTGTTTATGGCATTTATTGCCGCCATTTCTGGAGTAATTGCTTTGGTAATTAGGGGCTTTATTACCTGGTTTGAAGAGGTTAAACTCAAAGAAGACCTTAAACTTAAAAACCGCGAAATGGAACTGGCACTGGTAAAATCGCAACTGGACCCACACTTTTTGTTTAATACCATTAACAACATTGATGTGCTGATTATAAAAAACGCAGAAGATGCTTCCGATTACTTAAACAAACTCTCAGACATTATGCGGTTTATGTTGTTTGAAACCAAAGCAGAAATGATACCGCTGGCCAAAGAGATTGAATACATAGAAAAGTACATCGCCCTGCAAAAAATACGCACCTCAAACAGCAGTTACGTGAGCTTTGAAGTGGAGGGTGTGGCAAATGGGCGATTAATAGCCCCCATGGTATTTATTCCTTTTATTGAAAATGCCTTTAAACACACCAACAACAAAAAAATAGCCGATGCCATTGTAATTAAAGTGCAAATAAGCCCAGAGCGCATTACGTTGGTTTGTAACAATAAATTTGATTCAACCCGAAAACTGCAACAAGATAACCACGGCTTGGGAAATGCCTTAATTGAAAAACGGCTACATTTGCTTTACCCCAACCAGCATGTGCTGGAAGTGTCTAATACCAACGATTTGTACAGTGTAGTGTTAACCATCAACCATGGAAAATTGTAATTGCATTATTATAGAAGATGAACCATTGGCTATGGAGCGCACCAAAGCCTTTGTAGATAAACTGCCTTTTTTAAACTTGGTGGCCACTTTTGATAATGCATTAACGGCACTATTGTACCTCAAATCCAACCCGGTTGATTTACTTTTTTTGGACATTAACATGGACGAACTTTCTGGCATTGAGTTGCTGGAGAGTGCCAACATTAGCAGCCAAGTAATTCTTACCACCGCTTACCAGGAGTACGCTTTAAAAGGTTATGAGTTAAATGTTACTGATTACTTGCTAAAACCATTTACGTTTAACCGTTTTTTACAGGCAGTAAACAAAGCGCAAAAAGGCTTAGCGGTTGCTGTTGCTGAACCTCCTGCGGTTGATTTTATTTTTATTAAAACAGAAAATAGGCTCGAAAAAGTATCGTTTAAAGACATTTTATACATTGAAGGCATGAGGGATTACCGCAGGATACACTTGGTAAATAAAAGAATAATGACCCTGCAAAACTTTAAAGAGCTGGAGCAATTAATTCCCCCCAGTTTGGTATGCAGGGTACATAAATCATACATGGTGGCCATTGATAAAATTGAATCCATTGAGCGCAGCCGCATTAAAATAGCTGACCAAATCATTCCCATTTCAGATACCTACAAAGAGTTGTTTTTTCAAACCATCAACAACAAAACGTAAACAAACCCATCGCAAAGGCCAATTACCAGCAGCCATTATGCAGATGATTTTGCCCCTTTTGCAGACAACTTCCCTCTCCTTGCCTAATCCAATCGCAGGAAAAATCAAATAGATAGAGTTTTGCCCCACTAAAACAAAGCAACCTATTTATGAAAAAAATTTCCTTACTAAGTTTGGTATTGGTTTTTGCCCTATGTATAAACGCGCAGGTGCTCACCCAAACCATTAGAGGCACCATTTTAGATGCAGACAGCAAATTGCCCATTATTGGGGCAACGATTAAAATACTGGGTAGCAATCCGGTGATGGGAACATCCACCGATGTTAACGGTGAATTTAAGTTGGAAAAAGTACCCATTGGAAACATCACCGTGCAAATTAGCTACCTCGGTTACGAAACCAAAACCATTCCTGATATCCAGTTAAACGCAGGAAAAGAAACGGTATTAAACATCAGTTTACAGGAGTCGGTGGTGAAGATGGATGAAGCCGTGGTATCTGCCAATGGAATAGATAAAGGCAGTGCACGCAATGAGATGAATATGATCAGCACGCGTTCCGTTTCGTTGGAAGATTCAAAACGATACGTGGGTAGTTTTAACGACCCTGCCAGGATATTGAACAACTTTGCGGGTGTGGCCAACTCCCAAAATGGCGAAAACGACATCATTGTTCGGGGCAATTCACCCAAATACATGCAATGGCGTTTAGAAGGCGTTGAAATAGCCAACCCCACACACTTTGCCGACCAGAATGGGGTAAAAGGTGGCATTAGTGCATTAAACAACAGTTTGTTGGCACCTTCTGATTTTTCAACTGGGGCATTTTCGGCTGAGTATGGCGATGTGTTATCTGGTGTGTATGATGTGAAACTGCGCGCAGGTAACAACCAAAAATTTGAAGCCACCTTAGGATTTGGTATTATTGGTACAGATATCACCTTAGAAGGGCCATTTAAAAAAGGTTACGGAGGCTCTTACCTCGTCAACTATAGGTATTCTACCGTTTCATTAATTAGTGATTTAGGGTTGGTAGAAGTTCCAGGAGCCCTTAAGTTTCAGGATGCAGCCTTTAAACTGGTTTTCCCTACTAAAAAAGCAGGTGTGTTTTCCATGTTTGGATTGGGAGGATTGAGCGGATTCAGGCTAGATAGTATTGGACCCGATGTGTTTTCTACCCCAACCAATAAAGCCACAACAGGCCGTTTAAGCGAAGATTATGATAAAGATGCATTCTTAGCCAATTATGGGCTAACCCACACCATTAATTTAAACAAAAAGAGTTACCTGTCAACCACTGTTGCATACTCAAACAATGGCATTTTAGAAGATATTTACAGAACAATTACCACTCAGGTAAAGGACCAACAGGGGAATGTATCTGACTCTGTGGGCGACCGCCTATTGAATTACAAAAACAGGTTAAGCAGAAGTGTGTATCGCGGAGCAGTTACTTACAACAATAAAATAGATGCTAAAAATACCATACAGGCCGGTACCAAGTATGCCTTGTTTGTTTTTGATATGAATACCAGCCAACTGAATACCACCAACCAACGTGTTTCATTGGTAGATAGGAATGAGCAGATTGCTAACCTGCGTAACTTCGTCAATTGGAAACACCGCTTTAGTCCCTTTATTACCATGGTGGCCGGATTCCACAACATGAATGTGTTGTACAATAACAAAAGCACCATTGAGCCACGCATTGCTTTTCAAGCCAAACTCAATAGCTCCAACAGCATAAACATTGGGTACGGAAAACACAGTGCCATGGAAAGTGTGCACAACTACTTTACAAAAGTAACCGATGCCAATGGCAACACCACCGAGCCCAATAAGGACCTTGGTTTGTTAAAAGCCGATCACGTGGTGTTGGGTTACGAGCGAAAATTATCCAAAAACATGCGGTTAAAAGCAGAAGTTTATTACCAATATTTATACGACCTACCTGTTGAAAACAACGATACCAGTTATTATGCCACCATAAACGAAGCCAACGATTTTCGTTATGTAGATTTGGTAAATAAAGGAACCGGACAAAACTATGGTCTTGAAATTACCTTGGAACGTTTTTTTGCTGATAACTACTATTTCCTCATCAATGGATCGTTGTTTAACTCCACCTATAAAAGCTTAGAAGGGGTTGAACGGAATACCATTTACAATGGCAATTACTTGGTAAACATGCTTGCAGGTAAAGATTTTGTCAATTTGGGTAAGAAGAAAAATCAGGTGCTGAGTCTGAATGCCAAATTGTTTTTTGCTGGAGGCCAACGACAAATATTGTTATTACGCGATGCCAATGGAAACTTGGATGTAGACCCGGCAGCTAACAGGTTTTGGGATTATAAAAATGCTTACCGCGATAAAATTGACGATGTGTACGAAATTACCATATCTGTAAACTATAAATGGAATAAACCAAAAGCAACACATGAGTTGTATTTAAACTTGCAAAACCTTACCGGAACGCAAGCAAGAATTTCTGAGTTTTATGATTCCAGAAAACCCAATGGTGTAGATCACGTTAAACAATTCGGATTTTTTCCTAACCTGATGTACCGTTTATACTTTTAATGAAAGTAAGCTACCTATTTATGATCATTCGCGTGATATTAGTTATTGTTAAACACCTTAACCTATAAATATGAATTCGCTTGAACACCTGCACCGAAAAAAAATGGCCCTGTTGGCGGGCAGCTCACTCCTTATCATGGCTATTTTTGCAGGTGTTGGGTATGGTTATGCGTTTAACGTAATTTACAAAGCAAACCATGCAGCAGCCACACTTCAACAATTGCAGCAATCTCATGGCCTGCTTAGGCTAACCATAGCTTGTTTTACTGCAATTATGGTATTGGATGTGGTTGTTGCATGGACATTGCATGAACTGTTTAAAAACTTAAACCAATCTTTAGCCTCCATCACCACCATGTTCAGGCTGGTTTACGCAGCTGTATTGGCTGCTTCACTGTTTAACTTATTAAACGTGTTGGAGTTGTTAAAACTTAGCCCTCAGAACCCGGAAATAATCATGCTACACATGAACTTATTTTTAAGCACATGGTCGTGGGGGCTTATTGTATTTGGATGCCATTTGTTTTTATTGGGCATATTGGTTTACCAATGTGGCTTTTTGCCCAGAATAATTGGTTATGTAGCAAATTTTGCGGGGCTTTGTTACGTTATATCCAACACCCTAAACCTGCTTTTTCCTGCTTACCAGTTGTATAAAGATACCGTTGATGCCGTGCTGGCTTTGCCTATGGCCCTCGGGGAGTTGTTGCTTGCGGGTTGGCTCATTCATTGGGGAATAAAAAAAAATCAATCACTCATCTTTCAATAAATCACATGAAAACAATTCAAATTACCTGCATGGCAGCACTACTTGCAATAGTATTAAACTCATGCTCAGTTCAACAGTTTCCTGTAAACACCAAAACCCAACCTTTTCAAAATGGGGGTAGGCTATTTGGCGAAAGAATGGAAAAATGTGGGAAAAATCCATGGAAGTTAGCCTACAAAAAGAGTGCAGACATCCACGTGTTAGGTTTCAATGTAAAATCTAGTAATATACAAAATATGGCAGAGGAGTTGAAGGCTAATTCATACACCATTGAAACCAAATCTAACTTCATCATCTGTTTAATAACTTCTGGTATGGTTGATTATAAAGTGGTTAAAGTGATTAAACGAGACAATTAAAGTTGAATAACCAAAACCCGTAAAATATGATGAATAAGCAATTGGCAGCGCGTATTTTTGGTGCATGTTTCCTCATATCCTTTTTATCTTATGGCATTGGCATAGGGCTTATGGAAGTGTTGCAAACACTTGGTACTGCACCAGCTGAAATCATTGCCCATAAAAACCAAATTGCAACGGGAGGGGTGTTGGTTACTTTTTTACATACCCTGTTTAACATCGGATTGCTCGTGAGCATGTTTTACCTCATCAAACCGTTTCAGCCAATAGGCTCATACTTTTATTTAAGCTCGGGCCTTTTAGCAACGTTGCTATTGGCTTTGGGTGGCCTTTTTTTGATGCTGTCCGCATGCATGATTGAGCAGGCCATGCAAACAAATCCACCAGATATATTGTGGGTTAATACCATACAAACCCTTGCTGTTAAAAGCAACTTTTATGCTTACCAGATAGGTATGGCCATTTGGGGTGCTGGTGGTATAGCTTTATGTTTGGTGTTGGTTCAAACAAGCCTTGTCCCAAAGATTTTGCCCCAATTTGGATTGGTGGGTTATGCCATTTTTGTAACAGGCACCTTGTTGGAATTGTTTGGCTATCCTTGGGGACTTGCATGCTCTGTTCCTGGTGGGTTATTTGAGCTTGCGTTAAGCATTTGGCTATTGGTAAAGGGGGTAAACGTAAGGAGTAGCGAAATGCCATTTAGTGGGTAATCCGTTGTTGAATTGAATCATCAACTCCCATCTTCGTTGTTCTATGATGTAAATAGAATCATGCTCCGCTAAGAATGCGGGAAATCAAACAACTATACCCATAAATATGCTCTTCGCGGCAATAAGTCTGTCCAGCACCAGCAAGCTGGTAGGCTATCAGCTATGCAAGACTGCCTCAGAAAAGCATCAATAAAGCGTGCTTAAAATGAAAGGTTTACCGTTGACGCCAAACGATCAGTAACGTAAATATTTTGCAATGGGTTTACACACATCACTGGTATGCCTGCTTCATTGTTAATTACATTTTGCTCTTCAGGCCCTATAATCATGTCTTTTAATCCTTTTTCGTTGGTGGTAAGAATAATAATCATATTAGCCTCAATAGATTTGGCATAATCAATAAATGATTTTGAGAAACTTTTGGTATAGGTTTCCTGTTCAATTACCTCAAAATCAATATCGTGATTGGTTAGGTATTTTTTAACAAAATTCAGGTTTAGTTTAATGCGGTCGTCCACCAATTCATCATACCCTTTTTGCCTAAACAAGTATACCTTGGCATTTAGCATTTTAGCAAACGAAATGGTTTGCATGGTTTTTTGTTTGGTTTCCACACTCGCATCAATAGGCGATACAATGCGGGTATAACCGGCCTCGCTAGGCAACTCGTGTTGAACAATAATAACAGGTACCTTGCTGGATGATACAACTTTTAACGCATACGCACCAACCAAACGTTGTATGCCTTGCACCCCATGTGTTCCGAGCACAATAAGGGATGCACCCAATTCTTCTGCCATCTCGCCAATGGTGTTGAAAATATTGCCTTCCTTTAGTTTATAAGAGCAAGTTACCTTATAACGGCTTGCAATCAATTCAGACAAGCGTTTTAACTTGGTTTCCAAGTATTGCTCATCTTCTTTTTTCTTTTTTAAATCTTCTTTGGTTGTTTTGTCAATTACGTGAAACAAACAAACTTCTTCACCGCTTTTTTGGGCAATTGTAGCTGCATGCATAGCAGCACATTCTGTAACCTGGCTAAAATCTGTTGGTACAAGTATAATAGATGGCATAAAACTGAACTATTTAGTTTATTGATATGATTCAACAATAATATTAATTTTTTCGAGATATTTAAGCTTTGTTTCTTCCCTCAGGCTTTTGGCACTGTTGGTGAAATATTGGTGATTACTCAGGAATTTCTTTTGTAATCTATTCCACTGTTCTTCATTTTCCAATACCCCCAAATCAGTTAACTCGTTAAATAATTTGCCGCCAATCTCCCAAAAATCATCACGCCCCAGGTAATCCAAGTCAGCATCACAAATAATCTCTTCAAGCAGATTATTAGGCGATTGTGGTATCTTAGTGGCCAGAATCATGTTGCATATCGTGTCAATTTCTGCTGGCGCATATTCAAAACCGGGCAGGAGTTCCCTGGCTATTTCGCATCCTTTAAGCTCATGGTCATTCATTTGGTAAATAAAACCACAATCGTGGTAGGCCACAGCCGTAAACAGCAAGTTGCGTTCATATTCCCCAATGTTTTCAAGCGAAGCAAGTTTTTTTGCAGATTCCATCACATCATTGATGTGTAAAATGCTGTGGTAGTAAAGGTTTTGGGGAAGCTCTTTACTCATTTTGTTCATAATAAACCCAATGGCTTCTTTTACTTTCATACATCAAAGTTAAATTTTAAAACAGGATTGTGAATACCACATTATGGGGATGTACAATTTATTGTTAATTTGGCATCAGGTAATCTATTGTAAGGCAAATGTTGTTGTATGTATTATTGGTGGTACTCCTGCTGATGGTTTTAGCAATTGGAGTGTTTATGTTGCTTTCGCTGCGAAAGCAAAGAAGCATGAAGCTATTTAAGCATACCCGCCTGCATATTGCATCTGATTTGCACGATGAAATTGGTGCTGCTTTAAGCAGTATTTCTTTCTACAGTGAAGCGTGTCGGTTAAGTGTTGAGCAAAACAATTTAAAAACCGCCACAGAGTTACTGGCTAAAATTGGCAACACTTCACGCGAAACCATTGAATCCATGTCAGATATTGTGTGGGTTGCCCATCCTAAAAATGATGAGTCGGAAAAACTCTTTCAACGCATAGCCAATTTTGGATATGAACGGTTTGGGCATACCACAACCCATTTTTACTGTTACACGGATGATGCAATAGCCAATATGGTGTTACCCGTTATCATTCGAAAAAACTTGTATTTAATTTGTAAAGAGGCTCTAAATAACACAGCCAAATATGCGCAAGCTAAACATGTTGAGTTGCTCATTAAATACCAAAAAAAGCAGTTGGTGGTGGTGATAAAAGATGATGGAATTGGGTTTATAAACGCCCAGCAACAAGAAGGAAATGGGCTATTGAACATGAGGATGAGGGCTCACCAGATGAATGCCACATTTCATTTGGTTACCCAACCCGAAAAAGGCACTTCCATTGCTTTAACTATTCCACTCTCCCCCTAAAAGGTGATTTTTTATTCAGCAAACAAATTTATCTTCGATCCATGGAAATCAGGATATGCCTTTTTGATGATAGCCCAAGGGTGATAGAATCGTTGACTACGCTGTTTGAGTTGGTTGATGGTATAGAAATAGTGAAGGCATTTCAACAACCCACAGATGTGGTGTATAAAGTAAATGCCAGCAAGGCTAACCTCATTGTGATGGATATTGATATGCCTGAAACAGATGGTATAGCTGCCGTTAAAACGTTGCGTGCAAATGGGGTAAATATCCCAATAATAATGTTCACTGTTTTTGAAGACGAGGATAAAATTTTCGAAGCAATTTGTGCCGGGGCAAATGGCTATTTGCTCAAAAATACAGAGCCCCATAAGCTGATTGATTCCATTAAAGAGGTGATGGATGGTGGTGCACCAATGAGCCCTGTTATTGCAAGAAAAGTGCTGCAAATGTTTGCACACCATAAACCTACATTGGTAACTCCTCACAATTATGAGCTTACACCAAGGGAAGGGGAAATACTCAAACAGCTTACGTTGGGCCTCAGTTATAAAATGATTGCTTCCGAATGCAACATCAGCTTTGAAACCGTTCGTACACACATTAAAAATATTTATGCCAAACTGCATGTGGCTTCTATGACGGAGGCCGTGGCAAAAGCCATTCATGAAAAGCTGGTATAAAGCAAACGGTTGAGTAAGTTAAGCAATAGGCGAGGGGAAGAAAGCCTAAGTTTTAAAAATGGCAATGGTGCTTTAAGCATCAATAAATAAAGGTTTCAAATGATTGTAATTAATTAACAAAAGATGATGTTTCATAAAATAATTCAAAAAAGAGCCATACCGCTTTTATGTTTAGGGCTAGTGCTTTGTTTGCCTGTTATTCAAGTATTTGGACAAAAAGGAGAGGTAACTAAAAAAACGCCATCAGTGTCGTTAAGCATAGATAGCATCAATAAAGTATTTTATAAGGCACTTTGGGCTTTTTCTCCCAATGATTCGGCTGATATGGCCAAGCCAGATTATAATGATAAGAACTGGAAACAGATTTATCCTGAAGATATTGATTCGAGTTTGCTCAATGGCATAGGATGGTTTAGGCTTTCTTTCACGGTTGATTCATCTTGGCTGAATACTCCTTTGGCTTTTTCATTTTCCCAAAAGGGAGCGTCAGAAATTTACCTCGATGGGAAACAAATTAAAAGTTATGGTGTCATCAAAGGAAAGGATAGCACCGAATACTATAATCCTCGTAAGACCCCTTTTATAGTGAATATAAATTCCACTGGCAAACATGTATTGGCCATCAGGTACGCCAAGTTTCATTTTGAGGATGGATATGATGATTTTGGGTTTGAGCTCAACGTTGGAATTGCTGACGATACGATTGAAGATAGTGAAGCAAACAATGTGATAAGTACAATGATTTTAACCATTCTTGCCATATTTTTTCTCTCCTTGGGTTTTCTTCATTTTTTGTTTTACCTGTTTTACAGGCAAAATGCTTCCAATTTATGGTTTAGTTTATTTATGGTATCTATTGCCGGAATATGGCTTTCTATATTTGGGGTAATCTATAGCAACAACCCATACTTGGGTTATCGGTTCGGGGATGCTATTTTTATCTTTTCTAATATTGCCTGTGTAACCTTCCCCATGTTTATTCATATTTTATTTAATACTAAAAAGAAGATTTGGTGGATGATTCCCTTGTTCTTATTTGGGGGAAGTCTTTTTATGTGGTACACAAATTTGCATGAAACAGATATTTTTATGATTGCATTGGTGGTTTATGCTGCAGGGTACAGCTTAATCAGTTTGTTCAGGGCAATCATCAAAAAAGTAAGAGGAGCACTTTTTTTAGGAATAGGCTTTGGCTTCTTTCTGGTTTCATTAATTGCTATTACCATCTTAGGTGCTGTAGCAGGAAGTATTGAAATAAGTTCGGCAAACTCCTTGATGGCTCAGATTTTGGGTGTTGTTATTCTATTGGATATTGTGAGTATTCCCATCACCATGTCAATATACCAAGCGTGGATATTTGCCCGTTTAAACAAAGATTTATCTGCACAGTTATTGCAGGTACAAGAGCTTTCGGCAACAACCATTAAACAGGAACAAGAAAAGAAACAATTGCTGGAAAACCAAAATGTGGCCTTGGAGGGTATGGTGAAAGATCGCACGGCACAACTTTCTGCTGAAAAACAAAAATCAGACGATTTGTTGTTGAATATTTTACCCGAAGAAATTGCTACTGAGCTCAAGCAAAACGGACAGTCGGCAGCACGGCAATACAACCATGTATCGGTGTTGTTTACAGATTTTGTAAACTTTACCGGCTTAAGTGAGCAAATGACAGCAACAGATTTGGTGGCTGAAATACACCGCAACTTTACCGCTTTTGACGATATTATTGAGCGGCATGGACTGGAAAAAATAAAAACGATAGGCGATGCCTACCTGGCAGTATGTGGCATGCCCAACGAAACGTCAGACCATGCCCAGCGTGTGGTAAAAGCGGCAATGGAAATCAATACCTACATGCAGGTAAATAAAGGCAAGTTTCAAATCCGTATTGGCATACACAGCGGCCCAGTTGTGGCAGGTATTGTGGGGGTAAAAAAATACGCATATGACATTTGGGGCGATACCGTAAACACGGCAAGCCGCATGGAAAGCACCAGCGAGGCTGGGAAAATCAATATCAGTGCAGCAACTTATGAGTTAATTAAACGTGAATTTACGTGTACCTACCGTGGAAAAATCAATGCCAAAAACAAAGGTGAAGTGGACATGTATTTTGTAGAGGAAAAAACGGAAGACCATAAGATTGGTTAATTTCAAGGATATTTTAAGGAGGTGGCGCAGAGCTGTGGTTTGTAACCAAGGAAGAAACTTTGGGAATACACGTGAGCTAATGGCATTGATGTTGTTGGTTGTTTTTCTTTCAGCATCCAACACTTGTATGCCCTCCAATTGGCTTTACTATTTCTCCATTGTCTGCTGGTTTTGATAAATAAATTGTCGGACTCGTTGCATTGTAATGGCTTGAAGTATCTATTATTAAGTCTAAAATTCCATCTCCATCAATGTCGCCTGCAAAAATTAAGTCTATCATTTGGTCGTTAAAACTTGGTTGGGCAACAAGAAGGCTTGTGTGTTGTTGTCCTTTGATTGTTGCAGTTAAATAAAGTTTGTAATTCCAAACTTCATACCATTCCGGATCGTCTTGAACTTTCTTTTTGCCGCCAATCGCAATTATTTCATAGTTTATGCCTAAATAGCTAATTCGTAATGTATCGCCAGGTAAGATTTGTTTTTTTGATAGAATGGCTTCTTGAACATTATGAGGTGTTAAAAATTTTGAAGCCTCAATTAAAATAATTGAAGTGTCCTTGTTTATAGTTTGAACTTCCCAACCTGATTTTTCAGTTTCATTATCGTCAACAAATCCATCATACACTTTTTTTGTTTTTAATGTTGTTTCTGCAAGATAAAAACCTGCTTTACCGTGAAAGAGTCCCAACCATTTTTCTTTACTAGCATTATCCCAAACTTCTTCACTATGAAATGTCCCAACAGTCAATATTTTAGTGGAGAAGTTACTGTCAATAGGGAAAATAGAATAGTCGTAAGTAATAGTGTCATCATCTACAGTATTCATAGCGGTAGCAGCACCTGTTAAGGTGTCAATCGTTGTGGCTATATTTTCCGTATTATGTTGTTTGCTATTATTGTAGCAAGCTATCAGTCCGAAAACGGCAATTGTAAATGATAATATAGTCTGTTTAATGCTCGTCATAAAATACCCTAATTTGTTTGACACTCATACTTTGCAACACCAACCTTAAGTTGACAAAAAATCCTGATCCATGCAGAATAAGATATAATCCTTTGCTGCTGGCTAATCCTTTCGTCTGGTTGCATGATTATTCCAAATGTAACCAAAACCGAACATCTAATAGCTTTATTACTTTAACTCTTTTTACTAATCCTTATTAATTGATACCGTTACGCTAAATATGATGTAACTCAAAAGCATATTCATAACTGATTACGCTTTTGTCTTTTGCATTTTTCTTCCAAGCTTCTTCTAAATGGCTTAATTCAATGATGTTGTTGGTGCTTGTTTCTTTAAACACATTGGCTACTTTTTCTAAGGTGTTTAATTCGTTTTCTGAAAACAATGCTGCATTAAACTTCCTGTTTTTGTTTGCTTTAAATTGCTCGCCCGTGTGGCCGTTTGCAAATTCGGTGGTGTAAATGGTGATGTCGTTTTTGTTGGCCAAATACTCAAATATGCTTTGAAAATTGTTGGGTACTGGTCCCATATCAATGGCTTTGTAACGCACACCGCTTATTGAAAAACAACTTTGTTTAAACATGAAGAAATCAGCATAAAACAATAGCTTGTTCATCTTGGTTTTAAATGGTGCTAGTTTGTCCGAAAAATAAACCACCATTTCCGTAAATTTTTCAAAGTTGGGGTTTCTGTAACCTGAGTAAATATCTGCTAAATGATTGCCCAATAAATATTCTTTGTAGTGCCAATCAAACATGTTCTTTTTCTTTTCGTCTGCCAGCAACTGTGCTTTTTGCGCATTTTTGGCTTTGGTTTTATCATCTAATGTGGCACACAACCTTACCATTTCAACAAAAATGGTAGGCTCGTCCACCATTTGAATCAGTTTAGCGTTGGCTACACTGGGCATTTCGCCTGCTTCGTACTGGCGGTAAGTGTTTACACCAAACCCTAAAATTTCCGACATCCTTGCAGCTGATAAACCATATTTTTCACGAATGCTGATGATTTCATCCGGAAACGGGATGTTAAATTTGTTGCGGTATTGGTTATACACCTGATTCATGTTCACCTCATCTAATGCTGTGGTGGTAAACTGTTCTCCACTATCTTCACATTTGTAATAATGAAAAACAATTTCAAATGTTTCCTTTCTAAAATCCATCGACCTGCGTTCTTTGGTCAATTTCATTGTTGCACCTGTTATTGGACTTTTCATAGTTCTTTTATTTTAAAGGATAATTCATGTTGTGTTGTGCCAAGTGAAAGGAAATGCAGATGACACTGCTGCCCATTGCTCCCATAGTAATTTTAATATAGACTTCCTTTTTCTTCACTGTTTTACCAAACACCCACATGTTTGCACCTCCATAGAGTTGCTCTGCCAATGGTCCTTCGCTGTAATCTTTGGTTTCTAGTGTTTCCAAAATGGCTTTGCGTTCTATAGGGCGAAGTTCTAAATCTAAGAGTGCCTGGGTGTTTTTGCCTCTATCGTCTCTAAAAAGCACATCCCAAAACTTCATCTTTTCCTTGAAGTCCTTTAAAAAAGAGGCAACCTCTGTTTCCGTACTCATAATTGGGTTTAATGCTTCAAAAGTACAACGTTTTTATTAAAATGCAACTATAAAGTTGTTTTATTGTGATTTTTAAGTATAAATTAAACTTTTTGGTGTTTTGGGTAGTAGGTGATTTTTGCCGCTTGTGGGATGTGGGTGAAATATGATAATTTATAAATGCATGATAAAATACGTGTGGGCTAGGGGGATGACGGGATTGTTTATTTATATATTGGTGGAGGAATTTTCGGAGGTTTATCACTACTATGCTTTTCCCATTTTTTTCTATCATCAGCGAGTTGCTTCTCATTTTTAAATTCAATGTGTAAGATTTTTGAATTTTCATCTCCTTGTTTAAATGAAAGCCACATGGCAAATTTTGGGGTAGGTAATATTGTATAATACACGGACACAATATTGGTAGAGTCTGTATAAGTAATTACTCCGTCTCCTTTAGGCGCGCATGATTTATAAATTGGAGAAATGGTCTTTGCAGCTAAAAATACTTTTGCTTTAATAGAAGGATTGTTGGCCAAATAATTGCTGTCAACATAGTTTAACGCACTGTCTGGCATATTGAGTTCAAGATATGTCCAGAAGAAAGCCGCAGTCAATCTTTGCTTGCTTTTAATCGTTTTGTTATGATAGTCTTTTGGCAAGCTTGTTTGCGCAAGTCCATTTAGCGAATATAATAAAGCCAATAGTATTAATATAAAAGTATGTTGTTTCATATGCCTCAAGTCTAATCAATGTTATTTGAAGTTCCAAAGTTTACTCACAATTGGGTTTAGCCTCATTGCTGCCAGAAGAGAGGATGAGCTCCGCTGACCTTAGTTTCGTGTGGTAACGGTGCTAATAAATGTATAAAGGCAAAAATGATATTTCTAACTGCATCAAAAAAAACTAGTTAAATAATTATTGAAGCAATAACTAATCTGTTCTTTGGTAGACCAAATGCATACTAGGATTTTAATCTATGGGTTATCGATATATGGTCTATTAGAAAAAGGGTTACAATCATTATATCTAAGGAATGTTAATCTTATAGCTTTAAAGAAATTGTATTTTCTCAAAGCTATAATACCGTACTCAGAACACGATGGATAGTGCAAACATTTTGAATAACTTCTGAATTTTGTTTTTTGATATATTTTTATGATAAATATCAAAGCTAAATTGAGTGGTATTGTCAAAATTGGTATCATTCTTTATGGCTTAACTCTGAATATATTTTTCTGATTTCATATCCTTTTTCTTTAGTAGGAATTGGTATTACAATTGTTCCACCAGAAGTACTTATCCTTAATTGGAAAGCTTTTTTGGTACTGCAACCTTGAGCCTCTTGTCCCTCGGAAACTTCAATGAATGATATTTTGTCAAATGGTAAATCACCGTTTTTTTCGACAAAACTTTCTAGTTTACCTTTTAACTCAGAAACCTTAGTTTTGTACATCACCCTTCTGTCTGTTAATGCAAGCCAATAATTTTCTTTTTGTCCACTTGAACCACAGCCTCCTTTAAAAGCAATAAACGAGAAATAATAAACTTTTTCAGTAGTCATTAATTGGTTTATTACATCATTTGGAAGTCCTGTCAAAATTTCTGGTATGTTCATTTTGTATATATTGTTAAATTACGATTTATAAGAATTGGTATTTACCTGTTCTCTAACACAGACTATTTACATTAAATTGATATTTGATATATGTATAAAAATTCGAGTAATTTTTATCAAACATGAATCAAAGAACATAATTGAAACAATAGCAATCATGTACTACTTCCTGAAACCCTTAATTTTCTTTCTAAAACACCCTTTTTAGGGGTACGAAACTGGAAAAACTGGTGCTGGGATGTTTAACAGGTGGGTTAGCTTTTTGATCTGAGAAAATTGCTTTAGCAATCAACGAGGCCAAATAAATATAAGTATAACGAGTTAAAATGTAACTCGGGTTAACAGGGAGAAACCCTGAACTACAAAACTGGCCTTGTTCAACAACAACGCTGGCTTGCAATTAGGCTTTCAGCCCAAACCCGACAACCTTTTTGGCTTAACCCAAAAAGGTTGATAAAAAAGTCAAGACTCATAACCCTGCCTTGAAACACTAAGCAGGCTAGTAACCCGCACCTGTGGAGCCATCCCTCTCTATGTTGCCACGCAACTAGCGGGACTCGCCACAGGCTACCAGAGCCCAACGCCATACTAGCCACAAGTGTTTCAGGCGGCATGCTTATAGGTCATTCATTTTCTTCGCAAACAATCCCCTAAGCGGCATCTGACCTGTTTCATGTAACAAACAAGGTGTTGGTTTTTGGGTGGGGTCTTGTAAGTTATCCCCGAGTCCCGCTAAGCGCAGTCAATAGAAGCGGGATGGCTGGGATAACGCAGCAAACCAATACCGTAGTTTGTATGAAACAGGTCAGTAGCCTTGATTTTTTTCGTTACTTTTTGTATCAAGACAAAAAGTAACTGGGGTAAAAGGGGCGAAGCCCCTTAACTAAAATAATAGGAATTAACCTTGTTGAAAAAGTAACTCTTTATCAAAAAACAGCACTCGCTAACACTTGGGCTTTTAGCCCAAACCCGACAACCTTTTTGGTCCCGAAATCGGGACAGGCTTTAACAAAAAGGGTTGATAAAAAAGTCAAGACTCATAACCCTGCCCTCATCAAACAACCCTAACGCTTGCTGATTTTATTGCCGGTTCCTTTTTGGCGGCTGCATTTAAAGCGGTTAACGGTTTGCTGGCGCAATGCCATGTGTTTGGTTTTACGCGATTGCATGCGTTTGCGCCACATCCGAAAACTGGAAGGCAAAGAGTTTTTACGCATAAACTCAATCACCTCTTTTTCCTTTAATCCAAACTGAAATTCAATGGCCTCAAAGGGGGTGCGGTCTTCCCAGGCCATTTGTATAATCCTATCTCTATCCACTTCCGTTAGGTGGGATTTTTCTGTTGGTTTTAACACAGGTTTTTGTTGCTCTTGGGCTGCCATAAAACTGGCTAAAGAAGGCAATCCGCTGTATGCACAAATTAAATTTTCTTCAGCCATAAGTTTCGGTAGAATTTATTTTTATCGTATTCATTCGCCTGCTTTTCAATATTAAATACCCTGTTTTCCCTGGGGTCGTTTCCTACCCCGGCCAGGTAGGCCCAGTTTCCCCAGTTGCTGCACACATCATAATCAATGAGTTGTTGCTCAAAATAAGCGGCACCATAACGCCAATCAAGTTTTAAATCATTGCATAAATAGCTGGCTACATTTTGCCTGCCACGGTTGCTCATAAATCCGGTTAACTGCAACTCCAACATATTGGCATTAACAAAATCATTATCCGTTTGGCCGTTCACCCATTTGGTAAAAATGGCTTTGTTGTGCACACGTTTTTCGTCTTTATTTTGGGTGATGCCTTGTTTGGTAAAAAAGCCTGTGGGATATTTTTTAGTAACAAACCGAAAATAATCCCTCCACAACAATTCAAATACCAACCAATAGGTAGAATCATTGGCTTGGATATCGCGCTCGTATTTTTTGATTTCAGCATAAATGCTTCTTGGCGAAATGCAGCCCATGGCAAGCCATGCCGAAAATTTTGAGGAGTAATCCGCTCCAATCATTCCATTGCGTGTTTCTTTGTAGGTTGACAATGATTTGGTGGCGAAAAAGTAATGGTTGAGTCGCTCCCATGCGGCTGTTTCTCCCCCCTTAAATGGAAGCACAGCTCTTTTGTCCGTGGGCATTGGCTGCAACGAAAAATCAGGGAACGAGGGCCACTGCACAGGCTCAATAGGAGGAGAGCTGATGCGCAATGGTTTGTCAAATACCCCTTTAATGGTAGCCTCTTTTTCTACTTTTTTTCTAAAGGTGGTAAACACATCAGGGATATCTTTTACGGAAAAAGGCAAGTCCTGCGCGTAGTACAAGGTGCTGGTGCTATGCACCTCAATAGAGCAACCTAACTTCCACAACTCTTTTTCCAGTTCTTGCTGGGTGGTTAGTTCTTCATGGGCCACTTCCTTTTTGGCAAATACCTTTTTCACTTGGTATTTTTTAGCCAATTCCACCAACTCCACAACTGGATTGCCTTTAACCACCACCAATCCAGAACCCATGTCCCGTAGGTTTTTATCCAAATCCTGCAATGATTCCAGTAAAAATTGCAATCGGTGGCTTCCCGTTTTTTTTAACCCAAACTCATTGGTGGTAAAATGGGCCTCATCAAAACAATAAACAGGTATCACCTCATCACTTTGGGCAATGGCCTGCACCAGCGTTTCATTATCTTGTAAACGCAAATCTGTTTTAAACCATACAATTGCTCTTTTCATTTATAATTCATTTAGGTGTAACAGGTAATGTTCTGCTTGAGCCAGCAACGCTGCTTTTGCATCAGGTTCCATTTTTCGCCAAACATTGTACATCATGCCTATGCGAGGATTTTTAGCAAGTTTAGCCTCGTGTTTATCGTAAAAGTTCCAATACAAACTGTTAAACGGACAAGCCTTATCTCCAGTTTTTTTCGATTTGTCGTAATAACATCCTGTGCAGTATGAGCTCATTTTGTGGAGGTAGGTGGCAGAGCTTACGTAAGGTTTTGTGCCTACGATGCCGCCATCTGCAAACTGGCTCATACCTCTAGTATTGGTGATTTCAACCCATTCAATGGCATCAATATAAATGCCCAAATACCAGGCATCTACTTCATCGGGGTGCACACCGGCCAATAACGCAAAATTGCCCGTAACCATTAACCGTTGTATATGGTGGGCATACGCAAATGTTAGCGATTGCGTGATGGTGTTTTTCAGGCAATTCATCTTGGTTTGTCCTGTCCAGAACCAAGTAGGTAATTTGGACGTGTGTTCAAAATAATTGAGTGTGGCATACTCTGGCATTTTCAGCCAATAAATGCCCCTCATGTATTCGCGCCAGCCAATAATTTGCCTCACAAAACCTTCCAATTGGTGGTAGGCTATTTTATCGGGCTGATGTTGATATGCTTCAATGGCCTTATCAACAACCTCTTTAGGCGTAAGCAATTTGATGTTCATGGAAAAGGATAAACGCGAATGGTAAATAGACCATTCTTGCGGAGCCATGGCATCTTGAAACGTACCAAAAAGGGGCAGGCAGTGTTCAACAAAAAAGTGAAGCAACTCCAACGATTGTGTCCTGTTTATGGGCCAAAGAAAGTTTGCACTGTCAACGGTTCCAATGGTGTTGATGTTGGCTTGTAAAATGGCCTGTTCAATCTCACGGGTATCGTTGGCAAACAAGTAAGGTAAAACAGGTTTGTGTTGCTTAGGTAATTTTTGGCGATTGTCTCCATCAAAGTTCCATTGGTTGTGCAAAGGTTTGTCTTCATCGGCCATTAACACCCGGTGCTTCTTACGCATGTAGCGGTAAAAAGTTTCCATCAGGTATGTTTTTTTGCCCGTAAACAAGTGCTTCAATTCATCGCGGGTGGTATAAAAATGTTGGGTGTCAATGGTACTGGTAGGGATGTTTAATTGACTTGCAAACAACTTCAAGTGTTCATCAACGCGGTATTCATCGGGCAATTGGTATTCAAATTTGGTAAATTGGTGTTGGGCAATTAAGGCCGCACAATTCAAATCAAAGCGTTGTAAGTTATGCGCATCATTCAGGTAAATGTAAATAACCTGATGACCCTTTCCCGTTAACAACTTGGCAAATTGTTGCATGGCGGCAAAAAATCCAATCACCTTCTGGATGTGGTGTTGGGCGTAATCGGTTTCTGTTCTGATTTCCATCATCACATACGTTACCGCATCATCAACGGTATCAAACCAAGTATGGTTGCTGTTGAGTTGATCCCCCAATATTAAACGCAATGTCTTTTGTTCCGCAATGGCCATCTTTATTTGTTGTTTCTGCACCTGTCGCTGCAATATTTCACCTCATTCCAGTTTTTCTCCCATTTTTTGCGCCACACAAATGGCCTGTTGCAAACCACACAAATTTTGGTGGGCAGGTTTGTCTTTTTAACACCTTTCATGCCATTTGGTTTTAAAAGGCCACTCTTTTCCAGTCAACACTAATGGCAGAACCTTCAGCAAGCATTACGGAATGTGGTTTGGTACTGTTTAAAGGGGCAAAATCTTTTCCATAAAAAGCCGCAAAATCACAAGTAATTTGGTGGCTCAGAATGGGGTTAATTTCCCAACTGGGGTGGTTCACCCGATACTCAATACTTTGTAATGCACTTACCTTGGTGTAACCATAATAATGCTCAAAAATAAATTCCTCTACGCTACCGGCTTCCATGGGTTGTTTGTGCGCTGAGGCTTCTACACTCAGGCTGTTCCAATGGGATTGCACTTTCCATTGGTACTGTATTTCTTTTTTATCAGGGCTTAGTTTCCATTGGTGTTTGGTTGGTATGGCGGTGTAATGTTCTTTGTACAATTTATTGGCAACCCAGGCCACCAGTTTATTGGGTACGGTTTCATTCACAAATACCACTCCACGCCTGGTTTCATTGCCCACTTTACGAACCACATAAAACCGCAGGTTCACTTCTTCAAACGTACCCATAAGCGGCATGGGAACAGCAAACAGGGAAGTGTCTTTAAACAAAAAGCCCACCAAACTCACCAAGGTTTTTCCGTGGTAAGTATCTAACTCAACCCCTTTGGGCAAATAGGACAATAAGATGGCGGGGTCTATCTCATAATTGGCCATAATCAGGTTTTGCCATTTGGCCCTTAAAAAAGTACGCATCATACCAGGTTTAAATTGTAAATACTGTAATTCAGCAAGGCTGCAAAACTCACCCAAAGCAAGTAAGGAATATTTAGCAGGGCTGCCAGCTTATTCACCTTGTAAAACAATACCATCATGGCCACGATGCTGCCCCAAAGCAACATCATTTCAATAAAGGCTAATCCCAATTGGTGGAAATTAAAAAAGATTATACTCCACAAAAAATTAAGCACAAGTTGGATCACAAAAATGCCAATTAACCTCCGAGGCACGTTGGGCTGTTTTATCACCAAATAAAACGATACGCCCATGAGCAAATAAAGTAAAGTCCACACAGGGCCAAACAAACCATTGGGCGGATTAAAAGAAGGTTTGTTTAACAATACATACCAAGTGGTGATGCTTGGTGCGGTAATCAATCCGGCTGCGGCACCTACCATAAGCGGTAAAGCCAGGCATGCAATAAGCTTAAGCGCGTTTGCCATTGGCTTGTTGGGTTAAATTGGTGGTTGAAGGGTTTACATGTTTAGCAATCAATCGTTCTCCTGCTATTTTCACATCTTCCCTGGTTTTAAATTTCCATACCATATCACTGGCCTTTTTTCTGGTTTCTTCTATATCAACAATGGGAAAGGGATAATGTTTCCCTATTTCACAACCAAACAATTGTTGGTCCATGTAAGTGAGTTTATACGGCTCATGGATAAGGTGTGGTGGGATATTTTTAAGCTCAGGTACCCATTGTTTGATAAACAACCCTTCTGGGTCGTGTGTTTCGGAGTTTTTAATGGGGTTGTAAATGCGCAAGGTATGAATGCCCGTTGTGCCGCTTTGCATTTGCAGTTGTGGGTAGTGGATGCCGGGCTCATAATCTAAAAACTGTCGTGCCAAAAAATGCAGGTCGCGCCAGTCTTGCCAAAGGTTAAACACAAAAAAGGAAACCAACATGGCCCTCATCCTAAAATTTACATATCCCGTGGCAACCAGACAGCGTATGCAGGCATCAATAATGGGAACGCCCGTTTGCCCGTTTTGCCAAGCGTTGATATACGCCTCGTTTTTAGGTTTGATAAGGTGGTTGTAAGCGGGGTTGATGTGTTCAAACTCATACCTGCATTCAGTTTCAAATTTTTGTATAAAATGGCAATGCCAGTGTAAACGGGAGGTGAAATTGGTGATGGCTCTTTTGTTTACAGCGGTTTTGTAGTGTTGCATGGTAAACTGAAACACCATTCGCATGCTGATGTTGCCATAGGTTAAGTAAGGTGATAGCCTGCTGCACCCTTTTCGACTTAATAAGGGCTTACTAATGTGTTTGCTGTAATTGACATAACGCTCTTTGGTAAAACTTTCCAAGTATTTCCAAGCCCATGATTCACCGCCTTCCTGAAAGTTTTTATTGCGGGTAATGATGTCCACCTGTAATGGCTCACCCTTAAGTTGTTGGTAAGTGGTTTCATCCAAATGCGCCAAGTTCCAGCCTTGCTCAGCCACCAATTTTGGCGGTGCGGTCATGGTTTCTTTCCAACGTTTTTCCCAGTTTTTTCGGGAGGTTAAGCCACGTATCACCCCATTGGTTTGGTATTCGTTCCAGGTAATGTGTTGGGCTGCAAACCAGTTTTTCATGGCTTTATCTCTTGCATAAGTGAGTCCGTTTCCGGTTTCTTGCGAGGAAAAAACAGCCTGGATGGAAAATACCTCTAACAATTTTTTAAATACATATTCAGCCTCTTGGTGAAAAATATAAACCTGTGCGTTTAATGCCTCCAATTTGGCATTCATTTCTTTCAGCGATTCATACACAAAACGCCAATGCCGCACATCGCTGTCGTGGTGCGCCATAACCGAAGGTTCAAAGATGTAAACAAACAGCAGGGGCAGTTTGGATTGTTGCGCAACGTAAAGTGGCTCGTGATCCGTAAAACGCAAGTCGCGTTTAAACCAAACCAAATTGATTGCTTGTTTTTCCATGCCAGCCGCTAAACAATTTCCTCCGGAGCCTTGTCTGGTTTTGCGTAGGATAAGCGTGCCAGCTTTTGGGTGGTGTGGTAGCTGTCTAATCCAGATATGGTGATGGTGGATGCCTTTTCAACATCAATGGCTCCTTGCGGGCTTAAACAATCTTCAGGAAGCATTACTTCCACCACTTTGCCAATAATTAACATGGTGCCATTAATTTTCAAGTCATGTTTTTCGGCAAACGCTAACCCAAATTTAATGTGGCTTTCTTTTACGTAAGGGGCCTTAAATTGGTTACCAAATTCAGTGGTTAAGCCTGTGGCATCAAATTCAGAAACCTCCTTGGGGTAGCGGGCAGAGGTTTGGTGAGCCGCTTTATAAATAAAATGATTGATGTGGTTAATCGTGAAAAAACCTGTTTCTAGGATGTTCTCCAAAGTGTGTCTGCTGGTAGAGTCTGGTCTGTTGATGAAACCAATTAAAGCAGGATTAGCGCCTAAATGCACCACAGAACTAAAAATGGCCAAGTTGGTATTTCCCTTATTGTCAATGGTTCCAATTAAAGAAGCACTCTTAAAACCACTTAACGAGTTGATAAAGGCAGCCCTGTAACGTTGCTCCATATTGGTGATGTCTTCACCTGTAAAATAACTTGATTTCATGTTTCCCATGTTCAGTAATAAGAACATAACAAACCAACATTAGATTTGTTGAGTGGGAGCGGTTTTATTTTAACTGGCTGGTTATGGGAGGGGTGATGTCGTTTGCGGGTGAGCTAGGGGCTGATTCGCTGCGAAGTTGCACTTGGTTTCCAATGGTAATCAAATGCTCTTTGTTCTCCTGACATATTTCCCAAATCAATGACTAACATATTATTTGAAGAGCTTTCGTTGTTTGGCGCATCTAAAATCATGGCAGTTAGCATTAATGGGACGTAATCAATGTTGTCATTTACCAATAATTTGTGGGTGTCATTGTTATTAAACGAAATGTCATTTACCTGCACGATAGACGCAATTTGTTTGCTGCCATCAAAAATGGAAACTTTTTTACCCCAATGTGCTATGATGTCATATGTTAAGTTACCTAATACCATTTCATAAGATGGTTTAAACCAAGTCAACTGCTTAAAATGGCCCTTAGTCTCCTTGTAAACAATATCAAAATGCATCTTCCTAAAAGGCTTAAATCTTCTTTTCGCTGTTATGATTTGTCTTTGTCCTTGAGAAAGAATGATGTGATCGAACATAAAGAAACCAATATTTTCGCCTTCAAACTGTTCATTCGTATCCGTTATTGTTATTTGGTAATCTTCTCCGAAAAATCGTCTTGGCTCTCTGATGATAATTTCCATAAGGTCTATATTTTGGGTAGACTTTTTTATTTAGTCCGTGAAAGCTCATTTGTTCAAAGTGACGAGCCTAGCTTTCTCTTTTGCTGTTCCAATTGTCGCAATGCTACCAGAGTTAAAGTTTAAAAAATCCGCCTCAATTCCGTCAGAGAATATTATACCATTTGTAGGCATAAATGATTCTATTACAAGTTTTGTTTGTTCGGTTAAAATACCTGCTGTTAAATCGGTTTGTGTTTTTTTACTTTGGAATGGCTCTCGAACAACAAACATTAATTGATTGTCTTTGAGTTTTGCAACTTTCTTTTTTTTGTCGTCTTTCTCAATAAACTTATGCATTGCAAATGTCATGTTGAAAATTGAACTTAACCAACCTGTTGCACCAGCTTGTGTAGAAACAATAATTCCCGATGATGATTGTTCCTCTGTCTTTTTACTGTAGGAAATTTTATATCGTGCAGAAATGTGAGAAGATGCTCCAATAAATAAATCATTGAAAGCTAAAAGTCGTTGTCCGTCATTCAACCTTGCTTCTGCAAGTGTTGCCATGTGAGAATCGTAATTGCCAGAAATTACTTTTTCAACTCCATGAACAAAATTTTCGGGGCTAAATGGAAGTAGAAAACCATCATAGCGTTCAATGTCTGGATTGACTGCAACAATGGGAATTTCATTTACATACTTTGCTGCATTCGCAACAAGTCCGTCTTGTCCGATTACAATAACAACTTGATTTTCACTGAATAAAAAAGAAGGAAGAAAACTGCGTTCAATAATTTTGTTTTTTATGACTTTTGAAAGTTGTCGCTGAACGGATGAAAGGGATTGATGGAAATTGAAATTTTCAATTTCATAGTCCTCAAAATTACCGCCCGACCGTTCAATGTAAAACTTCGCTTGGGCTTTTGTATTGAACCGTTCAATCAGTGATTCAAGTCGTGTTTTGTTCTTGACTATGATTGCGTATTCAATACTCATTTTTTGTTTTCCTTTTTCTCATTGAGCAACGATTCTAAAAGTTCTGGGCTAATATTTAAGTTGCCAATTTTGTCTGCATTTTCTGCAAGTTGTCTAAACGCAAGTGCAATATTAAATCTGGGGTCAGGGTTGTTGTTGAGTGCTGTTAAGGTTTTCCAGTCAATGTCTTTGTAAGGTTTCAATGTTGTTTCAATTACAAAACCTTGGGTTTCGGCTTCTTTTCTTTCATTGGCTGTTTTTTGTTCAATAAGAAGTTTGCGTTGGTTCTCAACTGCAATGTCTGCTTGAACTTTCATTTCACGAAGTTTGCGGTCGCTGTCGGCTTTTTGAACTTCGGCTTCCATTTTCTTCTCGTCAATTTGTTTTTTCTTTTCCTCTACTGCAATTTCTGTATTTAGTTCACTCTCTTTAATTTTGCGTTCTTGTTCTACCGCAAAATTTCTACGTTCGTAAACTGCATGGTCTGCCTCTTGCGATAATTTTTCCCTTGTTTCTGTTTCCAATGCCCTTGCCATTTCTGGAGTTGCTTTGATTGCAAGAATATTTACAGTTAAAATTTCAATTCCAAGAATTGAAATTGCTTGAGATGCTTGAAGTCCTTCTGCTATTTTTGATTCAATCGTCTTTGCAGAACGGATTGCTTCTTTTAGCCCAAGACCATGGATGAAAGAGGATGTTGCTGTCTGAGCTTCGTTTATTATCCTTTGGTTTAATTTTTCAGAATCGTTTTTCTTGTAAGTTCCATTACTGTCAACTGTAAAGTCAAGTAGTTCGGCTAATTGTTTTGGGTTTCCGATTTTGTATGTTACTTGTCCTTGAATGGAAATACTTTGATAATCATTTGTTGTCTCGTTGAAGATGAAAGGCAAGTCGTTACTGCCCATTGGAATGGCTGCAATAGAACTGTTAGGCTCAAAGTAAAAGAAAGAAAGTCCACGTCCTTCTTTTGCAACTTGTCCGTTTTTGAAGTGAATGACATAGGTCATTGAGTCGAATTTGATGTATGATATTCCAAACATTTTTTTATCGTTTATGGTTTCAAAGTTAATAATTTGTCTGTTCGTTAAATGCTCAAATGTTTCAAGGTATATAATCCTCAAAAAATACTGCCAACGATAGTTTTTCTAAAATCTACGTTTTGTTACTCAAAAATAAGGCATTTTTAAACAATTTGGTTAAGTCTTAAAAATAGTGGAGATGAAGTCAATACAACTCAATCTCGCTTGCAAGATGCATGTGAGCAGAGGATGAATCCTTCGCTAATACACCACACTTTCGGCAACGTCTTTAAAGCGATTGATATCTTGTTGTACACTGTCTAACTTGGTTGTTAACGAAATAATGGCAATTTTCCCTAAGGGCAGTCGTAGCGGTGGTGTGTCAAGTTTGGTTACATCAATAATTGCTTGTGCAGCTTTTATTGGGTCACCTTCTTGTTTGCCATCCACTTGCTTCATTCTTTCTCTAAATGCCCCTGCTGTGGAGTTATAGTCTTCAATAATTGTTTTGGCTTGCTTAAACGGACTGCCCGCAAAGTTTGTCCTGAAAGGGCCAGGTTCTACAATGGTTAATTTTATGCCAAGAGCTGCAACTTCAAGAGCCAATGCTTCGCTAAAACCTTCTAAGGCAAATTTACTGGCATTGTAAATACCAAACCCTGCAAATGCCTTAAAACCACCGTGAGAAGAAATTTGAATAATATGGCCACTTTTTTGTTTCCTGAATAATGGTAAAAAAGTTTGAGTCAGGTATAACGTACCAAAGAAGTTCGCTTCAAAAATTGCTCTGGCTTCTGTTATACTTGTTTCTTCAATGGCACCTGCAAAACCAAAACCAGCGTTGTTTACCAGCACATCAACTTTCCCGAAGTTGTCTGTAACATGTTTAAAAGCGTGCTCAATTTCTGTTGGTTTTGTTAAGTCCAAAGCCAACGCAAATGCGTTATTTTGGTGCAAGTCATTAAAAGAGTCGGCTTGTGATTGACTGCGAAAAGTACCAATAACGAAGTCACCTTGTTCAATTGCAGATTGGGCAAGTGCTTTGCCCAATCCGCTGGAAATTCCTGTAATAAACCAAATTTTTTGTGTCATAGTAATTGGATTTAAGCAAAGAAACATTCTTTAATAATTTTACCATCCCGCCAATCCTGAATGCACACTTCAGTGGTTTTGATTGTTCCTAAACCTGTTACATCAAAATCAACATCCCATACAATAAAACTACGATTGCCCTTAACCAAAGTGCCTCCATGTGCGTAAGTTCTTACTTCGGTAATGTTGTTCAGTAAGGTTTGGTTAGCTGCTAAAACCTTTTCTTTCGACTGGATGCTTACCCCATCCAAGTCAACTTTTTCTACCTCTTCGGCATAAAATTTTTCCCATGCTTCAGCACCTTTACCCGATAAGGCAAGTGCCACAATTTCCTCAACGGAACTTTGAATTTGTTGCTCAGTCATCTTTTTAATGTATAAAGTTATTTGTCATTATTGACACCACGAAGATGAGAGGAAAGATGCCCTTGCTGGTATGGCTAAAACTACCTTATTCGGTATTTTTCGGACATTTGGTTTTTAAACACCATTGGTGTTTGGCCAGTTTCAGCTTTGAAAAGCTTAGAGAAGTAAGAGCTATCAAAATAGTTGAGTTGGGTGGCAATTTCAGAAACGATCAACTCCGTAAACGTTAATAAACGTTTAGCTTCTAAAATGCTTCTGGCTCTAATCACCTCACTGGCAGTTTTGCCAGTTACATTTTTTGTAATCAGGTTTAAATGATGCGCTGTAATATTTAGGTGTTCCGCAAAAAATGAAGGGGTGTTGTTTTCTTGAAAATGGTTGTCTAATAAATTTTTGAATTGCTTATAAACCACCAGATACTTTTTTGAAATTGGTTTTTCGGCTTCGGTGTCTATACATCGCTGGATTTGAGCCAATAAAATATGCAACAATGATTGTGTAATCGTTTGGCTTTTATCCTTTCGTTTTTGCTCAATTGAAATGAGGGAAATGGTTTGTTTAATGTCTGCAAAGTTGCGCTTACCCAACTGAATACAAGGGTTGGCGTAAAAGTTATCTAAAAAACTCAACTCAAAAAGTTTATCCTTATTGTTATGGTTCAGCAAAAAGAAGTCCGCTGTAAAAAGAATGGTACCACCCGTTAATGGTTTCCACTCTTCAAACTGATGAACCTGGTTGGGAGAAATAAAGAATAAACTATTGGGCAATACTTGATACTCTTTGTAATCTATCGTTTGTTTACTCATTCCTTTTTCAGTCCAAAGAATTTCGTAAAAAGTATGCTTATGAATGTCGTCCACGTTAGGTTCTTCCATGTTGTCAAACGCCATTATTTCAAATTCAGTTCGGTTTGATGGCTCGTTCAAAAAATCTCCTATCGTATAAAATGGAAACAAATCTTTCATGTGTCAAAGGTCGTAATTTTTTGTGTTTGTTGCTGTTTGCATAGTTGCTGCTTGCATTGAATCCTGCATGGCGGGAAAGCACTTGTTCCGCTTTAGAGGAAATGTTTCATTTAACCGCTGAATTGCAACTTTTACTAGGCCCATATTGGAGGCTGACTTTCTTATTGTATTTTGTTATTCGTGAATGATTTCATTTTCTAACTCTAATTCTTTAATGAGTTTGTCCACCTTTAATTTGTCAAACTCATATGTGCTATTTCTTCTTTCAATAAATACATTCAGCATCTTAGTATTTTGTTTGTCAATAAAATCGTTGCCTAAGTGGGGGAAGGAAAAGTCGGAGTTTATTAAGAATGATGAAGTAAAACTATCACCTCCGTCTTTTATTAGGGTCAAACTAAAGTTTTTAAATAAATTGAACAGATTCGCATCACTTGTAAGAAAATATGGCGAAATATTTTTGTTCAGCATTTGAAAGAGCCGAAAACTATTTGATGTTGTTTTTGCGTGAAATATGTCCCATGATGTTCCGATTAGTTTCTTTTTTACATCGTATGCCTTACAGTCAAGGCCAATCATTTTCCTGTAAATTGAATTTCCACCGAAAATATTTAAGGCTAATTTATACTCTACTGCACGAATGCTATTCAGATCCTTTGCCATCCAATCGAGGAAAGTATTGATGTTAGTTTCTGCATATTCTTTTGCCAAATTTGTTTTTGCAATACTCCGTATTTTGAGTAATGCACAATAGTTATTCATTATTAAGGGTTCAATTGCTTTGTAAGGGTTAGACAAGTCAAGCGAGATATCCTTTAGAACAAAAAAGTCTCTATTAAAATCATATTTAAATTTTCTAAACTCCTTTAATGGTATTTGTTCAAAAAAGTCAATTCTGTTTTTAAAGTCGCGGAATTTGGTTCTGTCAAAAAAACCATTTTTTATACAAAGCTCCAAAAGTCCAAAGAAGGGACTTATAGTAATAGGTTTGTTATGTAAATACTCTTTTAAAGATAAGATTTTTGAGATGTCAATATTGGTCGCCTTTTTCCCATAGTCAACAACTTTAATTATGTGTAAGCAAACACAACTATCTATAAATATTTTAGGCTCGACACCAGATTTAATAATTGATAGGAGTCCGTCAGTTTCAGGTAAATTACTTTGTCCCTTTTCAGAAAAACAGCCATATGTACTTTGTGATTCCAAATTTGTGTTTGTTAATATCGGTAAAAATGCTTCCCTCCTTTACCGCTAACTTGTTTATTTTAACTACAATCTTTCGCCAATACTATTATTTCCAGTGTATAGGCGGAGTTTTACTATGCATATAAACGTGTATAATCTAGTATCTAAGGCTAGTTTGGTCATGGTTAAAATGTCTTTATCAAATTTAGCCCAAAATAATACCAAAACCAATAAGAAAAACTTAGTTCCCTACGAAGCATTGAATCACCAATTTTGCCTAACGCTTGCTAGTGGTGGTTGTTTCTTATGTCATACTAAGTCAAAATGTGTTTTTATGAATTCCTTTAATATGATTTCTCTTTTGTCTATATATTGTTTTACGCATGTCAAGTTTTGCCAATCACAGTTTATGTTGTCCAATTCGTTTTGAGACATAAGTGGGGCTGCTTGATAGGCATCCATTTTGTCTTCAATATTTCTATTGCCTTTGCTTGAATTAGAAGCTTTACAATCTATTACTAAATTCCCAATGTTGTGCAAATAATTGTCTTCAAAGTCTTTATCATATTGTAAAACTTTTGCTTTTTGTGCAGTTATGTGTTCAATGCTTAATTTCTCTCTTTCGTTTTCGGCAAAATATTCAGTAAACCCAAGTAATGGAAATCCTTTTTTTTGTCGTAAACTATTCTCATAACTGAACAAAATGAATTTCAAAATATTACTACCTAATGAATGATAAGTATATTTACTAATAAGTGTCTCTTTTGCTCTTTCATTTATGTTCCACCAATTATCAGCAATAATTATTTTTGTCAAATTTACAATGTCAAGAAGGTTTTTGTTGTCCCTAAGTGCATTGTTTATTTGACTTTCTGCATTGCTCCTTAGTCCAATAAGTGATGCCCTAAAAGTAAAACTATTGATGTTTTGAAGTAAAGTGTCGAATAAATTTTCATCCTCTTTCCTTATTCTCATTAGAACTGGATAGAAAGGTGCAACCCTACCAATCATGAAGAGTTTGCTTAGTTCAGAGTTTACAGGTTTTAATTTCTGAATTTGAACAAATACCTCAAAGCTTTCCTTAAGTTTAATAGCATATTCATTAATTGTTTTAATGACCATTTCTGGGAGTTCGATTTTTATTAAGCCAAGAATTTTTGTTTTAATAAATTTTTTAGGATCTTCTTCCGCGCCTTCAAAGGCTATCGTATGATAACGGAGAACATCTTTTTCATTAAGTTCGTTTTGTTCAATAAGTCTATATATTTCTCCAAAGCAACTTTGAATATTTTTTATTAGTTGATTAGGATTTTTGGAAACTAAACCGACATTATACATTAAGAAGCTCTTGATCGCCTCTAAGTCTGTAAGTTGCTTTCCTCTATCATTTAAAAGTTCAAATATTTGCGTTGCATAATTTATTTCCTCAACCACATAAAGCAAAACATCAGCTTCTGTTGATGTTTGATATATTTTTTCTAAAGTGTCAGTGTCAAAATTATTGAGTTGATTTGTGAAAAATACTTTTGATTGAAGTAATAATGATTGGGCAGGTGTATTAGTTTTTACTTTGTCAAATGGATAGTCTGAAAGAATATAATTATGTAAAAAAGAAGTATCTTCGTTCGATAATTCAAGCTTGTAAACATCTTCGTCCTTTATGAAAATCCGTTGAGTTCTTTGAGAAACTAATGAGGAGTTCTTTTCAACCAATTTTTTTATAAGTGTCTGAATGAAAATTATAAAGGTTGTTAAGCGTTGCTGTCCATCAACTATATCAATTATCGTAAACTCCTCTCGTGTCCCGTTAATATGGAATAAGAAAGAGCCTAAAAAATATTTTCTATCTTTATATTGGTTAACGAGATCGGTAAGAAAGTCTTGTAAGTTGTCCTTGTCCCACGAGTAAGAACGTTGATAGATTGGAATGTTGAATATTCTTGTCCCGTCAAAAATTGTTTTTACTGTTGATTTTCCTGTTTGCATTGTCATTGTTTGTTTGCACTGTCGGTTGTTACAATTACGCCTTACATTCCCACGTTTAGTGCAGTTGGCGATTGCGAGCGAAAATTTGACTTACTAAGATAATAGAATTACGTAAATGAAATACTGAAACACAGAACACTGCGCCACGGCTCGTGTTATGCGCAGGTTTATTTAAACTCGTCCTCATAAGATGTGTCGAAAGAGATATCATCGGATCCAAGTAAATCTACTCTTTCAGTTCTTGATTTGTCGTAGCCGTTTTCTTCATATATGTATTCCAGTTCTTCAATCATATGTCGTCTACCATGAAAGTCCAGTAAGAATTTAACATAGTCGTGAGTGTCATAACTTTCAAATTCGAGAGGTTCTATATCTTTAATAAATTCAATAACTGGGTCAACTTGCTTTTTATTAATAAGGTATATTAGTATTTCTCTTTTTAGTTTCTTTTCTTCAGAAAAAGACCATCCCTTTTCCATAAATATTTTAAATGCCTTTGAACGAGATTCAATCTCATAGGTATATAAGTTAAGTTCATGAGCTTTGTCATAAACAATTTCATACAATTTAGAGGAAATTGTCAGGATTGTCTTGCCTATAAACTTTCTTATTCTCTCATCAATTTCTGTTGGAAACATTTGTTCAGCAGTTATTTGTATCTTCAATTCGCTCGCAATGAATTCTATTAATTGCTCCTTGTCTTGATTTCGATGGTAAACCGAAGCAATTCCAAATCTGTCGTATCTGGTTGATTTATAGAAAGTGCTTAGTAAGTTTAAAAACTTATTGTGCGTTTTGCCTAGGTTAATAGGTTTATGCTTTTTTATCCGATTGAGTAATTCAAGATGGTCGTGGGTGATTAATGATTTTTCAAACGTTTCTTGGTCTTCACTTTCATCATGTTCAAGTAGTACAATTACGATTTTTTCTAGTCTTTCAATACCGACCGCAGCATTATATAAGAACTCAAAACACTCGTGTTCATAATAAAAATACTCCATCTTATCAAAAAAGTAGAGAGCGTTATATATGAAGGACCCTGAGATCTGAAGTTCGGTTCCGAGTCTGAAATTCTTCCAGAAAAAATTTGGATCGTTCAACATATTTAAACTGCTATTAATACTTGTGCATAACCTACTTATCTGCGCACCTAGTTTGTTGGCAAGGTGCACAATATTTACCAATACGGCACATGATGCGAACGAACTTACCAATCTCGAAGTGTACAATATTTCTATTCATTTAGTTTTATTTTTTTGTTGGGTTCGTTGTTTGGTTAAAGTTGCTTGCTTCATTCCTTTCTTCAAACCTACAACAAACACCTCATCCAAATCAAGAGTAAAAACCCCTTTTTTTCATAGGGAAAACACTCTTTTTTCTAAAAGGGGGTATTTACTTTCTAAAACACGCTTTTTAGGGGTATGAAACGGGAAAATGAGGCTTTGGGCATTTAAGAAGGGCATGAGGTTTTAATGGAAATGCAACAAGTTAGTTCATTTTAACCCAAACAATACTGGCTAGCACTTGGGCTTTCAGCCAAAATTATTTCAATCGGCATGCTTATAGGTCGGATATTTTAATCGGCATGCCAGCGACTATAGATACGCCCCCAAATGGCATCTGACCTGTTTCATGTAACAAACAAGGTATTGGTTTTGGGCAGGGCTTAGCAAGTTATCCCCGAGTCCCGCTAAACTCAGGCAATAGAAGCGGGATGGCTGGGATAACGCAGCAAACCAATACCGTAGTTTGTATGAAACAGGTCAGTAGCCTTGTCCCGATGATTATCGGGATGGGTTACCTTTTGATCTAAGCAAAAGGTAACTAGGGTTAAAGGGGCAACGCCCCTTAACAACACAAGCAATGTATTGAAAGCACAACTCAGTTTAATCGGTAATATACTTTATCAAAAACAACACTTTTCAACTCTTGGGCTTTCAGCCCAAACCCGACAACCTTTTTGGTTGTGGTTGCATCAACTTCATTGATCTTTACTCTAAAAGCTGGCCTTGATTTCTTTAACTGGGGCTTCGCCCCAAGCCCCACATACTTTTTTTCTTAGATAAAAAAAGTATGCAATTCCGATAGCTATCGGAACAAGGCTTCTGAGTTTTTTACTAAAGGCTACGCATTGTTGCTGGTCACGCAATCACAGCCGCTTCGCTTCGTGATTGCTTACTGAACCCAGCGCTCAACAACAATACTTGCCTTTTACGTAAAAACCTCAAATGCCGTTAGCAGGGATGCTGCGAGGTGCGCAGTGTATCCAATTTCTTTTCAAGTATACCACAGCCCAACGCGATACCAGCCGCAAGTGTTTCACGCGGCATGTTTATAGGTCGTTTAGGAAAGGCATAAAAAGAAATTAATACAGCAGCAAAAAACCGGCCTTGATGGGTATTGTGTAACAAACAAGGCATTTGTTTTGCGCTGGCCATAGCAAGTAATCCAGAAGTCCCGCTGCACATTAACAACACAAACGGGACGGCTTGGATTGCGTGGCAAAACAAATGCTGTAGTTTGTAGCAATAGCCATCAGAGCCTTGATTTTTTTCGTTACTTTTTGTATCAAGACAAAAAGTAACTGGGGTATAAGGGGCAACGCCCCTTAACATCAAAAGCAATGTATTGAAAGCACGACTCAGTTTAATCAGTAATTTATTTTATCTAACAAACAAGGTATTGGTTTTGGGCAGGGCTTAGCAAGTTATCCCCGAGTCCCGCTAAATGCGTGCAACAAAAGCAGGAACTATTTATTAAACAACCTGCCATAAACAACACCATGTAAACAAGCTACAATCTATACCAAACAAAAAGGGCCGCACCCCAAAGCACGACCCTTTAAAAAAGTGATTTTATATGCAATTTATCGAACAGCAGTCTCCGTAACATTTACGGTTAACGTGCTGCTCATTTTCCATGGATAAGTAAGTGCAAAATTAGTTGCGGTAAGGTTGCTAATGGTAGCAGTAAGTTGGTTGGTAGTACCTTTATCAAACAGCACTGAATTGGTGCCTGATAATTCCCAAGTACCATACTCCGAACTGTCACTGTAAACATAGGTGCCATTTGCATTGTAGGTTACTGATAACACGTTTGTCTTTAAGTCGTCATTCCAGCCCTTTACCACCGCAACCGACAGGGAATCTGTTGCTGGAGTGCTGTAGTTACTGATTTTCCAAGCGGCTGAAGTGATTAACTCAGCGTTAGAAGGTGTTGGAGTCTTTGTTTCATCCTCGTCTTTGCAAGCAAAAAACAATACCACCACTCCAACAAATAAAATAGATGCAATTTTTTTCATAGGTTTTGTATTTCCAACAAAGGATAAAATAAATTAATAAATAGCCATGTTTTAATGTGATTATAATGTGTTGTCAGGTTAATGGCACCAATCATCCCAACAAACAGGCTGTTTATACAAACAAGCATGTGTTCAATAAGCTTCCCGTTGGTAAAAGACAAAACAGGAAATACAACATGCCATTAAAAGGGTAAAAAAATAAACCTTTCAGCTTATCCCTTCTTCACCTTATCCCATTGTTTCAGTTGCCAAGTAACCTGTGCGGTACAAATTAATTTTTGGGTGCTGTCAAACGCTTCCGTAACAAAGGTTTTCAGTACAACACCTTCCTGTTGCAATGGTTCAAGAATGTCTTGTTTAAACAGTGTTTCTGGCAAGGTAAATACCACGTTCACGGCACTTTTACCTTGGGTGTGGTAATCCACATGAATGTCTTTTAAAATCAGCCTGAACTTAGCGGGATTCAAGCGGGTAATTAAACCAATGCCACAAGCATATTCGCACAAAGTAGCCAAAGCGCATGCATGCATGCCTTTTAAATGATTCTGGTTGTTGCGGATATACGGCAGTTGAATACGTACTGTGGTATCTGATAACTCCTCAATCCAAATTTTGTGTGCATGGTTAAATGGGATAACACGCCACAACACCTGATTTAACAACCACAAATAAAACCGCGAATGTTTGGCCTTTTGGGCAATAGATAATAGTTTATTCATCATAATCTGTAGGCTGGTTATTTTCTTATGGCTTCAAGCGCCAAGGCATACTCCCTTTTAATATTGCCAATAATCTCTGCACAAGGCAGCACATCATCAATCAACTCCACCGATTTTCCGGCACACCACAAGGTTTGGTAATTGTTGGGCAGCACTGATTTTTCCAAGCGTTTCATGCCCCTGATTTGGATAATCGTTTTAAACCACTTTTTGGTTTGGGGATTGTTGCTCAGCCATTTTTCAAACCAGTTTTGCGTATAACCCATTTTTTGCGCAGCAGGAGTATTAATAATGGTGCAAGGTGTTCCTGATAATTTTTCCGTCATTACAATATCATCCATGTGTGCATCCTTAATGGCATTTTTGTACGCATCATTCACTTGGCTTTCGGTGCTGTTAATAAACCGTGTTCCAATAGACACCGCATCTGCACCTAAAACTTGCATGGCCAACAAAGCCGTTCCGTTGGTAATGCCACCTGCCGCTATCACAGGTTTATCCGGGAAATGTTTTTTTAATGATGGTATCAATATATGCAATGGATTAGGTCCCGCATGTCCGCCCGCACCTTGCCCAACTGCAATAAAACCGTCACAATTTAAATCGTAACATTTTTTTGCATGTTCAATATTTGTCACATCACAGTAAACTTTTGCACCATAAGCATGCGCTTCCGCAATCACTTGTTTGGGGCTACCCAACGAGGTAATGTAAAAAGGAACCTTGTTTTCAACGCACACCTTCAGGTGCTTTTCGTAAAGCGGATTGCTCTTTTGCACAATGAGGTTTACCCCATAAGTGCCGCCTCCACCCTTATTTAATGCCGCATTTAACCGTTGCAGCAATGCCCCAAGCTCACCCTCTTTGCGGTAATTGAGTGAAGGGAAAGAACCCGCTATACCTTGTTGTATACTGGCAAGCATCATGGCTTCGTTAGAAACCAAAAACATGGGAGCCATAATTACCGGAGTGGTAATTTTTAATTGCTCCGTGATTTGATTATTTAAAAACATTATGCTAATTTAGTATAAAATATTATGCATGCATAATAAAATTTAGTTATTTTTGATTTTATGGAACCAACCCGCTTATTTGATTTGCTTCCTCGGTATGAGAAGCTCTTCAACAAATCAGACATGTTAACCTATAAAGTTAATAATGTTTGGACCAGTTTTAGTGCAAAAGAGGTGGCACAAGATGCAAATTTAATTAGTTACGCCCTGTTTGATATGGGCTTGCAAAAAGGAGATAAATTAAGCATCATATCGCCCAACCGGCCTGAATGGGTAATGACCAATATGGGTATTATGGAAGCGGGTTGTATCAATGTGCCCATTTACCCAACCATTAGCCAAAAGGATTTGGTGTTTATATTAAATGATGCCGAAGTAAAGTATGTGTTTGTACCCGGCAAAGAAGCTTATGATAAGGTGAATCAGGTTAAATCAGAAATTCCCGGATTATTAGGCATCATCTCTTTTGATCAATTAGAAGGAGTAACCAGTTGGCAATCGTTGCTTGAATTGGGTAAAAGCTGCAAAAACAAAGATAAGCTGGAAGAAATAAAGAGCAGCATTGGCACCCACGATTGCGCCACCATCCTGTACACTTCAGGTACTACAGGCAATCCAAAAGGCGTAATGCTTTCACACAACAACTTGTTAAGTAATGCCATTGCCAATAAGGATGCAGCCTCTTTTGATACGGATTCTCGTGTGCTTAGCTTTTTACCATTGAACCATGTGTTTGAACGCATGCTTACTGTGTTGTATTTGTATAATGGGTTATCCATTTATTACGCAGAATCTATGGAGAAGATTGCTGATAACTTAAAAGAAGTACAACCACATTGTTTTGCCACCGTGCCGCGTTTGTTGGAAAAAGTTTATGAGCGCATTGTAACAAAGGGGCATGAACTAACCGGAATTAAAAAGCAACTGTTTTTTTGGGCATTAAACTTAGGTTTAAAGTACGAATTAAATGGGGCCAACGGTTGGTGGTATGAATTTCAACTGAAGATTGCGAATAAAATCATCTTTAATAAATGGCGTGAAGCACTTGGAGGTAAAGTAAAGTTTATTATTTCGGGTGGAGCGGCCCTGCAACCTCGTTTGGCACGTGTGTTTACAGCCGCTGGTATTAATGTGTTGGAAGGCTATGGATTAACAGAAACCTCTCCGGTAGTGGCGGTAAATTCCTTTCAACCCAATTCAATTAAGTTTGGTACGGTAGGTCCGGTAATTAAGGATGTACAGGTGAAATTTGCCGAAGATGGCGAGATATTGGTAAAAGGCCCCAACATCATGCTGGGTTATTATAAACAACCCGAAGAAACGGCCAAAGTGCTTCAAGATGGTTGGTTTTCAACTGGAGATATTGGGGAGTTGGTAGATGGTCGTTTTTTGAAAATAACTGACAGAAAGAAAGAAATTTTTAAAACATCAGGCGGTAAATTTATTACCCCGCAACCCATAGAAAATCATTTGAAAGAATCACCTTACATTGAACAGGCCATGGTAATTGGCGATGGGCATAAATTTCCCGCAGCATTAATAGTGCCGGCTTTTGCCGCATTAAGGGCTTGGTGTGATCGAAATGGAATTGCTTATACCACCAACGAAGAGATGATTAAACAAGAGGTAATCAAACACAAAATGCAAAAGCAAGTTGATGTTACCAATAAAGATTTGGCACAATATGAGCAAATTAAAGCCTTTGAATTGTTGCACAAAGATTGGAGCATAGAAGGGGGAGAACTCACCCCTAAACTCAGCCTCAGGCGAAGGGAAATACTTAAGCTGAATGAACAGTTAATTGCACATATTTATCGAAACGAAATAAAAGTTTAATTTTATCATAATATTATGCATGCATAATAAAAAATAATTAACTTCGAACATTAAATTGCATTAAATGCCAAGAAAAGAAACCACGTGTTCCCGAATTAAACAAAGCTGGCATGCCATTAGTCGCATGTATAACAATGAAGCGGTAAACCATGATTTAACCACCACTACGGGTTTTATCTTACTAAACATTGATAGCCATGAAGGAACTCCTTCAACCCAGATTGGGCCGTTGCTAGGGATGGAAGCTACCAGTTTAACCCGCACCATGAATCAATTGGAAGATAAAGGCATTATTAAGCGTAAAAAAGACAAACAAGATGCCCGTGTAGTGCGCATGATGCTTACCGAAAAAGGAAAAAAGAAAAAAGAAATCTCTAAAAAAACCGTGAAAGACTTTAATACCCTTATTGCAGAAAGATACTCACCTGCAGAAATGGAAAATTTTCACCGCATGTTGGAAGAAATTACGGCAATAGCCATAGAAACAAAATTTAACAATAGCCAATCAGCTTGACGATATGACGTACAAAATTAAAAAAGCAGCCGTTTTAGGCTCAGGAGTAATGGGATCACGCATAGCTTGCCATTTTGCAAATATTGGTGTGCAAGTGCTATTGCTTGATATTGTGCCCAAAGAACCAACCGAAGCAGAAAAAGCCAAAGGACTTACTTTAGAAAGTAAAGCAGTACGTAACAGAATTGTAAACGATGCTTTACAAAGCGTGCTTAAATCAAATCCATCACCAGTGTACCACAGCAAAGTAGTGAACCTCATTACAACAGGAAACTTTACTGATGATATGAAGGGCATTGCCGATTGTGATTGGGTGTTGGAAGCCGTGGTAGAAAACTTGGACATTAAAAAACAAGTGTTTGATGCTGTAGAAAAATTCCGCAAGCCAGGAACCTTAATCAGCAGCAATACTTCAGGCATTCCCATCCACCTGATGCTAGAGGGCAGGAGCGATGATTTTAAGGTGCATTTTTGCGGTACCCACTTTTTTAATCCACCACGCTACCTCAAATTGCTTGAGGTAATTCCTACCGCTTTAACCCGCCAGGATGTTACCGACTTTTTTATGCACTATGGCGATAGGTACTTAGGCAAAACAACGGTACTGTGTAAAGATACCCCAGCATTTATTGCAAACCGCATTGGGGTGTATGCTATTATGGAAGTGCTGCATGCGGCCTCCTCGTTAAACCTCTCTGTTGAAGAAGTGGATAAACTTACAGGCCCAGTAGTTGGTCGTCCAAAGTCAGCCACTTTTAGAACAGCTGACCTAGTAGGGATTGATACCTTAATTAAAGTAGCCAATAACCTGCTTAAAGATGCGGAAACCGATGAATCGAAACACCTGTTTGAATTGCCTGAATACCTGAAAAAATTAGATGAAAATAAGTGGTATGGCGATAAATCAAAACAAGGGTTTTATAAAAAGAGTAAAAAAGAAACAGGAGAAACAGAAATATTATCATTAAACCTCAACACGTTTGAATATGCACCTCAGCAAAAAACAAAATTTGCCACATTGGAGGCTACCAAACCCATTGAGGAAGTAAAAAAACGTTTCCCGATACTGTTAGCCGGAAAAGACAAAGCAGGTGATTTTTATCGGGCTACTTTTTACGGCTTGTTTGCTTACATCAGCAACCGCATTCCCGAAATAGCTGACGATTTATACCGCATTGATGAAGCCGTTTGTGCGGGCTTCGGTTGGGACGTGGGCCCATTTGAAGTGTGGGATATTTTAGGGGTAGAAAGCACCTTGCAACAAATCAAACAAAGTGGCAGAAAACCGGCAAGTTGGGTAGACGATATGTTGACCTCTGGTGCAACTACATTTTATAAAACCGAGAATGGGGTGCGTAAGTATTACCACATTCCAAGTAAAACCTACAAACCACTTCCTGGTTCGGGCGAGTTGATTGTGTTGGATTACATTAGGAAAACAAACAAAGTGTGGAGCAATAGCGGTGCAACCTTGCATGATATTGGTGATGGCGTATTGAACCTGGAGTTTCAAACCAAAATGAACACCATGGGCAGTGAGATTGTGGTGGCCATTAACAAATCCATTGAAATAGCAGAGAAAGAGTTTAAAGGATTGGTTATCGGCAACCAAGCACCCAATTTTTCAGCAGGAGCAAATTTGGCCATGTTGCTGATGTTTGCCATTGACCAAGAGTATGATGAAATTGACATCATGGTGCGTTCGTTCCAAAAAACCATGATGCGTGCCAGGTATTCATCCATTCCGGTGGTTACTGCCCCGCATGGCTTAAGTTTGGGAGGCGGTTGTGAAATTAATTTACATGCAGATGCAGTGCAGGCAGCAGCAGAAACATACATTGGTTTGGTTGAAATGGGGGTTGGTTTAATTCCTGCCGGAGGCGGAACCAAAGAAATGACCCTGCGTGCAAGTGATGCGTATGAAAAAGGAGATATTGAGTTAAACACCTTACAAAATGCGTACATGAATATTGCCATGGCAAAGGTAGCCACTTCAGCGGGAGAGGCTTTTGATATGGGCATATTTAGAAAAAATGACAGGGTGAGTATTAACGACCGCAGGCAAATAGCCGATGCCAAACAACGGGTGCTTGAAATGGCTGAAATGGGATACACCCAACCCGCCATGCGCAATGATATTAAGGTGCAGGGAAGAGCTGGATTGGCCATGTTTTACATCGGAGCCAGCTCCATGTTAAAAGGGCAATACATTAGTGAGCACGACAAAAAAATATCAGAAAAATTAGCATGGATTATGTGCGGTGGCGATTTGAGTTATCCGCAAATGGTGAGCGAGCAATATTTACTTGACCTAGAGCGTGAAGCCTTTTTGAGTTTATGTGGCGAACGCAAAACCCTGGAGCGCATACAACACACGTTAAAAACAGGAAAACCATTAAGAAATTAATAACCCAAAGCAACATATTATGAACGCATATATTATAAAGGGATTTAGAACAGCGGTTGGTAAGGCAGGCAAAGGTGGCCTAAGGTTTACCAGACCTGATGATTTGGCTGCCGATGTGATTAAACATTTGGTGGCATCAGTTCCTGCCTTAGATCCATCAAGAATTGACGACCTAATAGTGGGCAATGCCGTACCTGAATCAGAACAAGGCATGCAAATGGGCCGTATGGTTTCATTGCTCTCATTGCCCATTAAAGTACCAGGAATGGTGGTGAACCGTTATTGCGGAAGTGGGTTGGAAACCATTGCCATTGCGGCTGCAAAAATTCATGCGGGTATGGCTGAATGCATTATTGCAGGCGGTACAGAAAGCATGAGCCTAGTGCCTACTATTGGTTGGAAAACCGTGTTAAACTACAATATTGCCAAAAATCATCCCGATTGGTACAGCAGCATGGGGGCAACGGCTGAGTCAGTTGCAACAGAATATAACATCAGCCGTCAGGATCAGGATGCTTTTGCGTTTGCTTCTCACCAAAAGGCATTAGCAGCTATTCAAACAGGTAAATTTAAAAACCACATTGTGCCCATTACCGTTGAAGAAACCTACATAGATGCAAATGGCAAAAAGAAAACCAAATCATTTGTGGTAGATACCGATGAAGGGCCAAGAGCAGATACCAGTTTGGAGGGCCTTGCCAAACTAAAACCAGTATTTAAAAATGGAGGTTCTGTAACAGCAGGCAACTCTTCGCAAACCAGCGATGGCGCTTCGTTTGTTATTGTAATGAGTGAGCGGATGGTGAACGAATTAAACTTAAAACCCATTGCCCGGCTCATGAGTTATGCCACCAGTGGTGTTGAACCTCGCATTATGGGCATTGGCCCTGTTGAGGCCATTCCTTTGGCATTGAAACAAGCGGGATTAAGCTTGGGTCAAATACAACAAATTGAATTAAATGAGGCGTTTGCGGCACAATCATTGGCCGTGTTGCGTTCCCTTGATATCAACCCTGAAATTGTAAATGTAAACGGTGGTGCCATTGCACTTGGACACCCACTCGGTTGCAGTGGTGCAAAATTAAGTGTACAGTTATGGGACGAGATGAGGTTGCGCAACCAACAATACGGTATTGTATCCGCTTGTGTTGGCGGTGGCCAAGGCGTAGCAGGGGTATATGAATTATTATAATTAAGTAAAAATATAAAATAACGATATGGAAACAGCAGTTAAAAAAGCACTAAAGGGTGGAGAGTTTTTAATTAAAGAAACCTCTGCACATGATGTATTTATTCCTGAAGAATGGAATGAAGAACAACGCATGATTGCCCAAAGTTGCCGTGATTTTTTGGCAACAGAAGTATGGCCAATCTTAGATCGCATTGATGCGCAGGAAGAAGGGTTAATGGTTGAACTGATGAGCAAAGCGGCTAACCTGGGGCTTTTGGGGCTGAATGTGCCTGAGCAGTATGAAGGTTTTGAGAAAGACTTTGTTACAGGCATGTTGGCTACTGAAACACTTGGTGCTGGTCATTCTTTTGCGGTGGCATTTGCTGCGCATACAGGCATTGGTACACAGCCTATTTTATACTATGGTAACGAAGCACAAAAACAAAAATACATCCCTAAATTGGCCAATGGCGAGTGGAAAGGGGCTTATTGCTTAACTGAGCCTGGGGCTGGAAGTGATGCCAACTCAGGTAAAACCAAGGCCAAACTTACTGATGATGGAAAACATTATGTGTTAAATGGCCAAAAAATGTGGATTACCAATGGCGGATTTGCTGATATTTTTACGGTGTTTGCTAAAATTGATGATGATGAAAACCTGAGCGCATTTATTGTAGAGAAGGATTTTGGAGGCATTACTTTAAATCCAGAAGAGCATAAACTGGGTATCAAAGGCTCATCAACCCGCCAAGTGTTTTTTACTGACTGTAAAGTGCCGGTAGAAAACCTGTTAAGCGATAGGGGAAATGGGTTTAAAATAGCCGTAAATATTTTAAACATGGGCCGTGTAAAATTGGCGGCAGCAGCCTTGGGTGCATCTAAGGAAACAGCCAGTAAAACCATTCAATATGCCAACGAGCGCAACCAATTTGGCAGGCCTATTGCAAAATACGGAGCCATTAAGTACAAATTGGCTGAGCAAGCCATCCGTATTTATGCTTGCGAAAGTGCGTTGTACCGTGCTACACAAAACATTGAAGATGCCATTCATGATTATGAAGCAGGAGGCATGACGCATGAAAAAGCCATATTAAAAGGAGTAGAGCAATTTGCCCCTGAGGCAGCCATGCTTAAAGTAAATGGTAGCGAGGTGCTGGATTACGTGGTAGATGAAGGCGTACAGGTTTATGGTGGTATGGGATACAGTGCTGATGCGCCAATGGAAAGGGCTTACCGAGATTCACGCATCAACCGCATTTTTGAGGGTACCAACGAAATTAACCGCATGCTTACCGTGGATATGATGCTAAAACGCGCCATGAAAGGTGAACTCAATTTGATGGAACCAGCCATGAAGGTGATGCAGGAGTTAATGAGTATTCCTGATTTTAGTGAGCAAGAAGAAACGTTGTTTAGCAAGGAGAAAAAATACCTACAAAACTATAAAAAGGCGGTATTGATGGTGGCTGGCGGTGCAGCACAAAAATTGATGATGGACTTGGGCAAAGAGCAAGAAGTGTTGATGAACATTTCGGATATGTTGATTGATTTATACATTGCCGAGTCGTTGCAGTTGAGGGTAGAGAAACTGGTGGATATGCGCGGAGAAGCTGCTTGTGCAGTGCAGTTGGATATGATGCGCGTATTTATTACAGATGCCGCAGATCGCATCAATAAAAATGGCAAAGAGGCCATTAACAGTTTTGCACACGGTGATGAACAACGCATGATGTTGTTGGGCTTAAAACGATTCACCAAAACAGAACCATTTAACTGCAAGGATGCCCGTAGAAATGTGGCAGCAACATTAATTGAAGCAAATAAGTACTGTTTTTAGTATAACGGTTATTGGTTGATAAAGTAATTCGTTAATCAGGTGAATTTTCCATTTGTTTGATGCGAGAAATGGCTAACTTTATCAACCAATAACTAAATAACAACGCAAATGACATTAGAAGAGCAATTTGAAAAAGCATCAAAAGATGTGCATACCTTAACAGAACGTCCTGGAAATGATGTGCTGTTAAACCTATACTCCCTGCATAAACAAGCTTCGGTTGGAGATGTGCATGGAGATAAGCCCGGTATGTTTGACTTTATAGCGGCAGCTAAGTACAATGCCTGGGCAGGCAAAAAAGGCCTCAGCAAAGAGCAAGCCATGCAGCAATACGTTGATTTGGTGCACAGTTTACTTGGCTAAGCCGATACCTTCAATGTAAATAAATGAAATATTATCCACTTATCTACCAACTCAGATAAGGATGACTTGTCTGGCTACGTTTAACAGACTTGATTCGCTACGAGCAGCGATTCGCATCGTCCCAACTGACGGCATTTGAGGTTTTTATGTAAAAGGCAAATATTGTTGTCGAGGGAAGGGTTTGGTAAGCAATCACGAAGCGAAGCGGCTGTGATTGCGCGGTTAACAACAATAAGTAGCCTTTAATAAAAATCTCAGCAGCCTTGTTCCGATAGCTATCGGAATCGGTTACCTTTTTTATCTAAGAAAAAAGGTAACTGGGGTTTGGGGCAAAGCCCCAGTAAAAGGAATACTAAATTGTTTAAGGACTTTTAGCCTGCCAAAGAACCACTGGTAAGTAAGTGTATATTCATAATAAATAACGTCCAATAACTGAATATAATCCTTATTTTCGCGCATTATTTACTTAAACATATAATGAGCGTAGATTACGATAAATACGAAGCGGTTATCGGTTTAGAAGTGCATGCCCAAATGCTTACCAAAAGTAAAGCATTTTGCGGTGATGCCGTAGAATACGGAGTAGCCCCCAATACCTTGGTTTCCCCAATCTCATTAGGTCATCCCGGCACCTTACCTGTGCACAATAAAGAGGCGGTTAAATATGCCGTTAAGCTAGGTGTAGCTTGTAATTGCAATATTGCTGCCCACAATTATTACGCCCGTAAAAACTATTTTTATGCGGATTTACCTAAAGGTTATCAAATTTCGCAGCACAATACACCCATTTGCGAAGATGGGCATATCGACATTAAGCTGAAAGATGGCACGGAAAAACGTGTTGGCTTAATACGCATCCACATGGAAGAAGATACGGGTAAAAGTATGCACGACCAGGATGTGTTTGATACCTTGATTGATTATAACCGTGCAGGGACAGCTTTGGTGGAAATGGTTTCATTGCCCGACATCCGATCGGGGGAAGAAGCCTACCAGTTTTTAACGGAAGTGCGCAAATTGGTGCGTTATTTGGGTATTTGCGATGGCAACATGGAAGAAGGCAGCATGCGTTGCGATGCCAACGTTTCCGTAAGAATAAAAGGAGCGAAGGAGTTTGGCGTAAAAGTGGAGGTTAAAAACATGAACTCCATCCGTAACGTGCAACGCGCCATTGAGTTTGAAATAAAAAGACAAATAGAAGCCATTGAGACAGGCGAGAAAATATACCAAGAAACCCGCACCTTCGAAGCCACCAAAGGTGTTACCATTGTAATGCGTACTAAGGAAGGGGCAAGCGATTACCGCTATTTTCCAGAGCCTGATTTGCCGCCTTTGCACATTACTCCCGAGTTTATACAGGAGGTAAAGCAACAAATGCCTGAGCTGCCCAAAGCCTTGTTTGCTAAATACACCACCAAGTTGGGGTTAAGTGATTATGATGCAGGGGTTTTAACTGAAAGCCGTGAGGTAGCAGAATATTTTGAGCAAGTACTTACACATACACCAAACACCAAGGCCGCAGCCAACTGGGTAATGGTTCAAGTAAAGGGGTATTTGAATGAAAACGCCATTGAAATCAGCAATTTTGTGTTAAGGCCTGATCAGATTGCCGAAATTATTGGTTTGATTGATACGGGTAAGATTAGCAATTCAGCGGCTACGCAAAAAGTATTTGGCGCATTTATAGCGCAACCCGATAAAACGGCTTTGCAAATTGCCGAAGGGCTTAACTTGATACAAGAAAGCAACAGTGATGAACTGCAACAATGGATTGATGCAGCCATTGCTAAATTCCCTGAAAAAGTAACTGAATACAAAGCCGGAAAAGTAAGCTTAGTGGGTTTATTTATGGGAGAGGTGATGAAGTTGAGCAAAGGGAAAGCAGACCCCAAGGTGGCCAGCCAAATGGTAAAAGATACATTAGACAAAAGTTAAACAATAACAGTTAAAAAAAATCGGTATGAAAAATATTTTTATCGGATTAGTTGCGGTACTTTTTTTCGCCTGCTCAGAAAAAACTGAGAAAGCAGGATTTACGATTAAAGGAAACATCAAAAATTTAGGAGCCAGTTCCGTTACTATACAAGAGTTAACCACCAAAGGACTCATTTTTTTGGATTCATCAGCCGTTGGGTCTGATGGCAGCTTTGAGTTAAATGGAGTGGTAACTGAACCTACTTTCTGCATCATTCAAATGCCCAAGGGTGCAGTGGTAATCGCACTGGATTCTACTGACGAAATGGTGTTGAATATCAATGCAGAGCAACCAGAGCAATTTACGGTGGCTGGTAGCCCTGAAACGGAAAAGTTAAAGCAGTTGTTAAAGGTAAATACCAAATACATGGATTTGGTAAAAGGAATAGAACAACGATTTGCCACTTATGGCGATGAAATGCCTCCTGTTAGTGTACAAAACCAGATACGTGAACAATATGACAGCTTGATGCAAGCCCGTGTAATCGAAATGCAAAGAACCATTGCTGAATATGACAATTCGTTAGTACCATACTTTGCTACCAATTTTTTAATGCCACAGGCAGATTTTGAGTTTTTTAAGCAAACAGACGACAGGTTGTATAGCAAGTTTGCCAAAAGCAAATACGCCCAGGAATTGCACCAAAAGGTGGAGCGTTTGGCAAAAACTGCTATAGGAAGCACAGCACCCGACATTGTTTTGCAAGACCCATTCGGCAAAACGGTATCCCTTTCAAGCTTAAGAGGTAAAGTGGTATTGGTTGATTTTTGGGCAAGCTGGTGCAAACCTTGCCGGGAAGAAAGTCCCAATGTAGTAGCTGCTTATAACAAATACAGGGCTAAAGGTTTTGAAGTATTTAGTGTTTCGTTGGATGACAATAGGGATGCTTGGCAAAAAGCCATTAATGACGACAAATTGTTATGGACGCACGTGAGCGATTTGATGAAGTGGAATTCAAGTGTGGTAAGTTTGTACAATATAGATGCTATTCCATTTACCTTATTAATTGATGGTGAGGGTAAAATACTGGCCAAAAACTTAAGAGGTGAAGCTTTGGGCAAAAAATTGGGAGAGTTGCTTCAATAAGTTACAGGTTAGGTTATTGTTAGTGATTTGCTGTGCGGTATTCTTGGTGCTTAACATTAAATTAAACTTGCGGTAATATTGGAATGATAATATTAATCGAATGTTACAAAAAAAATAACACATGGAAAATACGCACAAAATTCTGGTAGTTGATGATGAAAACGACATTTTGGAGTTTATTCAGTACAACCTGAAGAAAGAAGGTTATGAGGTGCATTTGGCCCATAATGGACAGGAAGCAATTACGGTAGGTAAAAAAGTAAAGCCTGATTTAATTCTGTTAGATGTGATGATGCCAGTGATGGACGGTATTGAGGCCTGTAAACAAATTAAGGCTGACAGTACGTTTGCTAAAACATTTGTGGTGTTTTTAACTGCTCGTGCCGAGGAATACAGCGAAATAGCTGGTTTTAATGCTGGTGCTGACGATTATATTGCCAAGCCTATTAAACCAAGGGTGTTATTAAGCCGCATCAATGCCATACTTAGGCGCAAAAGCAAAGAAGTGGTTGAGCAAAAAATAATAGCCGGAGATATTACCATTGACCGTGAAACATTTTTAGTATATAAAGGTGATGAAAAAATACAATTGGCCCGCAAAGAGTTTGAATTGTTGTATTTGTTAGCTGGCAAACCAGGTAAAGTGTTTACCAGAGAGTTTATTTTGGAAAAGGTTTGGGGCGATGAAGTTTTAGTGGTTGATAGAACCATTGACGTTCACATCCGTAAGTTAAGGGAAAAAATAGGCGATGATTTTATTGGCACCGTTAAAGGAGTGGGCTATAAATTTGAAATATGATCCGGAATCCCAAGCCTATTTATATTACGCTTTCTGTTTCATTTGTATTATCAATACTTATTGTCTCTTGCCTTTTTTTCATTGATCATTTTAAGCCGTCAACGATGTTGACGGTTTTTGTGCTTGTTTTTGTACTCAGTTTTTTGCTGTTTTTTTACAGCCTAGAGTACTTCATATACCGCAAAATAAAACTCATATATAAAACCATACACAGCTTAAAAACCCAAAAGTACGATGCCAAATTAAGCAACTACAACTTGCTAAACGACCCCATTACCAACATGAATAAAGAGGTAATTAACTGGGCCCGTGATCAAAAGGAGCAATTGGAGGAATTGAAAAAGCTGGCTGAGTTTAGGAAGGAGTTTTTGGGCAATGTGAGCCATGAGTTAAAAACACCCATATTTAATATACAAGGCTATATCCACACCTTAATTGATGGAGCCATTGACGACCCTGAGGTAAACATTCGTTTTTTACAAAAAGCAGCTAAAAGTGCCGATAGGTTAAGTGATTTGGTGGCGGACTTATTGGCCATATCCCAACTGGAAAGCGGGGAGTTACACATGGAAATGGAACGGTTTGATATCAATGCCATGGTGAAGGATGTATATGAGCAACTGGAGGTTAGGGCAAAAGACAAAGGCATTGCGTTAATTATTAAAGAGGGTTGCAACAAGCCATTTTATGTGTATGCTGATCGTTATCGGATTAGGCAAGTGGTGGTTAATCTGGTAATTAACGCCATTAAATATGGCAGCGAGATGGGTACAACCACCGCTGCGTATTATGATATGGATGAAAACATATTGATAGAGATTGGCGACAATGGAGAAGGCATTGAGCAAGAACATTTGCCTAGAATATTTGAACGTTTTTACCGCATCGATAAAAGCCGTGCCCGCGAAAGTGGTGGAGGTGGAACTGGTTTAGGCTTAGCCATTGTAAAACACATTATTGAGGCCCACAACCAGGCCATTAATGTAAGAAGCACGGTTGGCAAAGGCACCACCTTTGGCTTTACCCTTAAAAAGGGTGTTGGAAATTAACTTTTTTGCATTGTTCATACTTTTAGCAACCCAATCCAAATGTTTTCTTAATACTTGAAGCCGTGGTGCTGTTTGGCCCACTACTTCTGTAATATATTTTCTATAAGCGGTTATTATTAATCGTAAAAATGCCTTATGTTCGTTTTTATTAACTATTCTATAAAAATGACAAAGAAAATTTCATTACTCACCCTAAGTTTTTTAGTGGTTTTTGCAGCGTATGCCAAAAAGAAAAAGCCTGTTGAACCACCAAAACCAGCCAGTGCTAAAACCAGCATTGCCGACAAGGTGAAAACCTGCAAAAAGCAAGATGGATTGTTTCCTATTTATCAGGATACCGTTACAGGAGCCATGTTTATGGTGGTGAAAAAGGAGCAGTTAAACCAAGCCTTTATTTACTTTAGTTATACTGAAAATGGGGTAGTGGCCGCAGGCCACTTCAGGGGAAGTTTTAGGGACAATATGGTGTTTGCCATAAAAAGGTATTTTGATCGGATAGAGTTTGTTGAACAAAATACCGGTTTTTATTTTGATCCCGCCAATGCTATCAGTAAGGCATCAAATGCAAACATCAGCAATGCCACTTTGGTAAGCCAAAAAATTATAGCCGAAGAAAATGGCAACATGTTACTTGATGCCAATGCCATATTTTTAGGAGAAAATATGAGTCAAATTAAACCAACACCGTTCCCCGGGCCAATGGGACAAATGAGTTTGTTGGGTTCATTAAACAAGGAAAAAAGCAAGTATATTAAAACCAGAAACTACCCATCAAATACCGACATTGTGGTGGAGTATGTGTATGATAATCCAGCCCCACTGGTATCAGGTGGTAAGGAAGTTGCCAACCCAAGGTCAGTAAGCATTACTTACCAGCATAGTTTTATCAAAGCTCCAGATACCATAATGCCCGCAAGACGAGATGACCAACGTGTTGGATATTTTGGAGAACAGGTTAATGATATGACCACCACCAATAGCATTGCCTACAAAGATGTGATTCACCGTTGGAGGTTAGAGAAAAAGGATAAAAATGCTGCTGTTTCAGAACCTGTAAAACCCATTACATGGTGGATAGAAAACACCACGCCTAAAGAGTTTAGGCCCATTATTAAAGCGGCAGGCGAGCAGTGGAATATTGCCTTTGAAGCGGCAGGATTTAAAAATGCGGTGGTGGTGCTTGAACAACCAGATACAGCAACTTGGGATGCAGGTGATATCAGCTACAATGTACTGCGTTGGACTTCTTCGCCACAGCCTCCTTTTGGTGGTTATGGCCCAAGTTTTGTTGACCCAAGAAGTGGAGAGATTTTAGGCGCAGATATTATGTTGGAATATATTTTTATTACCAACAGAATTAACCAAGAGCGTTTGTTTGAAGCAGCTCCACCGGCCATGTTGGGTTATGAGCAATCCCACCCAAATATGCAGGTTTGCGAAGCAGGACACCATTTACACTTAAGTGCATTGTTTGGCTCAAGTGTGCTTGATGCGCGTGGCTTAGGTGATTTTGAGAAACGTGAGTACATGAAACAATCTTTGTATTACCTAATTATGCACGAAATGGGTCATACCATGGGTTTAATGCACAACATGAAGGCCAGTCAATTGTGGAATCCTACTCAGGCACATAATACCGCTTTAACCAGACAATATGGGTTAATAGCCAGTGTAATGGAATACCCTGCTGTGAATTTGGCCAATGATAAAGCCAAACAAGGCGATTATTTTACTACACGCCCAGGGCCTTATGATATTTGGGCCATCACTTATGGATACAGCCAGGCATTGGCTGATGAAACCGAAGAAGAAAAAAGATTGACTGCAATATTGAGCAAATCAACAGACAGCACGTTGATATTTGGCAATGATGCAGATGATATGCGTGCACCTGGAAAAGGCATGGATCCACGTGTAAATGTGAATGATTTTAGTAATGATGCCATTACTTACAGCATTGACCGCATTAAGTTGGTAAATAAAATGCTTCCTGATTTGATGAAACGGTATACGGGGGCGGGTAAAAGCAATCAGGAGTTAAGACAAGCCTATGCCATTTCTATGGGAGAGATGTTGAATGCCACACAAACCATATCAAGATACATTGGTGGGGTATATGTGGATAGAAACATGGAAGGTACCAAGCCTGCATTTACCCCAGTTCCATTGGCTGAGCAAAAAAGAGCCATGGCAGCCTTATCACAACATTTATTTAGCCCTAAGGCATTTGATGCTGCAAATGGATTATACCAAAATTTACAATTGCAACGCAGAGGTTTTAACTTTTTTAGTAGCCCTGATGATCCTAAAATACACGACCGAGTGTTGATGATGCAAAGTATGGTGATTGACCATTTACTGGCTCCTACTACTATGGAGCGCATCACAGATAGTCGTTTGTATGGCAATAAATATAGCGTGGTAGATATGCTAACCGATTTAACCAATGCTTGTTTTAAAGAGGATATTGCGGCTCCGGTAAATACATTCCGCCAAAATTTGCAAGTACAATATGTGAAAGAGTTATGCGCCATTGCAGACTTAAATCAATCCAATAATTCGTATGACCACGTGGCCAAATCAGCCGTAATTGGTCAGTTAAAAAATATCAAACAATTATTGGCTGGTGTAGCTGTAAATGCAGAAGCAAAGGCACACCGCGAGCACTTGTTGTTATTGATTGACAATGCAATGGCAAAAAAATAACATGGGTAAAGTAACTGGAGTTTTTATTGTTTTTGGACTGTTATTTTCATTACAGGGTATGGCACAACAAAAAGATAGTACGCAAGTGCTTGAAGGTAAAATAAAGCGAAGTGAATTGGAAGCCTTTGGTTGGTTTGCTAAAAACTACAATGCTTATAAGCCTGCCATGAGTGTGATTGAATCCCTGTCAGAGCATAAAAAATGCAGCGTGTTGGTGGTATTGGGCACTTGGTGCAGCGACAGCCGTGAGTTGGTGCCAGAGCTGTTTAAAGTGCTGGATTTGTTGGGCTGGGATCAGGTGGAACTTATAGGTGTTGATAGAAGCAAAAAATGCAGCAGTGTCGATATTACTCCATTAAATATTGAATACGTACCCGTGATTATGCTGTTTAAGGATAAAAAATTAAAGGGTAAAATTGTGGAAACCACCAAAAAGTCTGTTGAAGAGGACTTGCTGGAATTATTGGAGGGGGTGAAGTAAGTTTTTTACTTCACCTCTTCAATAAAAGAGATGCCGTAATGTTCCAACTCAGTAAGAATGGGTTTATACAAAACTGGGTTAACGGGAATTTGCACACCACGCAGTTTTACCTGATTGCTCAGTACCAGTTTAGCTGCAATTCCCATAGGTAAACCCACTGTTTTGGCCATGGCGGTTAACACTTCATCTTCTCCTTTTACCACCAACGAACTTTTAATAACTTGAGGTTTTCCTTGCAAGGTTACTTCCAATACATGGTGCATTACAATCATATCCAATTCGCCTTTTTGTAATTTCAATTTTTGTTGCAACAACATTTGCAAAATGGCAGCAGGAGTTCCTTCACGCAATGCAATAGGGGTTGAATCAAATAACCCCAGCCACTTTAGCTTATTAAATAATTCGCTCTCAGGGCTAATGTTTAAAAAGGTACAAACGCGTTCTTCCAATTGCTCCAACGCGTTGCCTGGTGTAAATGCACTTACCAATTCTCTGTAGGTCAGTTTATCTGCATCTTCAATCACTTGGGTGTCGTCTGTTAGCCCAAGCTTAACTAGTAGATTCCAGGCGGCAGAAAATCCCTTTTTGCGCAAAGTACCACGCAAAACGGTATGTGCTTGCTCTATGCCATAAGGCTTAATGTATCCCAATGAATCGCGGTTGGCATAACTTTCAAAAGCACCATAACCAGTAATATCTATCGCTTCTGTTTGAGAAAAAATTCGTGAAGCGGGTATAAATTTCAATTCATGTTGTTCCAGGTATTTTGCGGTGGCTTGTCCGGCCAAAACCACATTTCTGGGGTTCCAAGTAAATTTGTAATTCCAAGGGTTGGTATCAAATTCAGGTGAAATTAGCCCACCACAATACGATTTGAATACTTGTATAGAACCACCAGTTTCTTTTACTTCATCAATAATTTTCATGGCAGAAAGATGGTCAATGCCTGGGTCTAGTCCACATTCGTTTAACAACAACACATCTGCTTTAAGGGCCTCAACATGCAAGTGGTGCATTTCAGCACTAACATAGCTGGCTGTGATTAAATGCTTTTTATATTTAATGCATATTTTAGCAACACCTACGTGCATGGTCGGAGGTAATAATGAAATCACCAAATCGTGCGCAGCAATGGTTTGGTCCATTTCAAACTGGTCGTTCGCATTTAGCGCAATGGCTTGTGCATAAGGCGATGCATTGGCTTTTGCCATAGCTAAATCCAAGTTGCTATCTGCTATTGTAATTGCCCATTGGTTTTCAGCAGCTTGTTCAATTAAATACTTAATTAAATAGGATGATGATAGTCCTGCACCAATTACCAATATCTTTTTCATTGCAATGTTGTTATTAATGGCACGAAACTATACTTTTACTTGATATTTTAAATGGCATTTGGTATGGAAGAAATTAAAAGAACATCAACATTAGAAAAATATACTAATGAGAGCGAGTTGCAGGAATCTGACCGTCAGTTGTTGGCATTGGCAAAACAAGCCATTGGATCTTCTTATGCTCCCTATTCTAATTTTTATGTGGGCTGTGCTTTACAATTAAATAATGGCATTGTGGTTAAAGGAAGCAATCAGGAAAATATCGCTTATCCAAGTGGTTTATGTGCCGAAAGGGTGGCTGTTTTTAGCGCTGGGGCAAATTATCCCAACGAACCCATTAAAACCATGGCCATTACCGTTAAAGCAAGGGACTATGTGGTAAAAGAACCCATTATGAGTTGCGGAGCTTGTTTGCAAAGCATGAGTGAATACGAGATGAAGTTTAAGCAGCCTATGCGGATTATCCTACAAGGGGAAACAGGTGATATTTATATTGCGGAAGGACTTAAAACATTTCTTCCGTTTATGTTTTGGATGGATGAATTGCAAAATAAATCTTAAGCAACTCAGTCTTTAAGGTTTGCTGTTTTACATTTAACCCACAAACAATTTAATTTGTGTGCTTAGTATGGTTAGGTTTACTTTTTCAAAAGGATGGGCGGTATTTGGCAGTACAAAAAAACCAGCATTGGGCAACAACTGATAAATGTGTAAATTTTCTGCCAGCGTGGCTGTGGTATCTTTATCACAAGCACCGATAATAACCGGACAAGTAATTTGTTTATAATCTTCATCAATCAACACCACATGTTTGGTTAGGTTGTTCATCATGTCTTCTGTTTGTTTAAGCACTTGTTTCCAAATGTTCATCCCATGCTGAATCATTAACATATTGGCATAATTGGGTACTTTTTCAAGCATTTTTTCAGCATTTAGCATGGCTGTTTCTTTGGCTGTTGTTAAAGGATCCCAGTTAAACTTGGTGTTTAATGTAAAAATGCGTTCCACCCGATTGGGGTATTTTTTGGCAAAATATAAGGCAGCATAACCACCCATGCTGTACCCAAATAAGGCAATGCGGTCAATTTTTTTGGAGTCAATATATCGCAAAATATCATCCGCAAAAGTATCAAACGAATAACCCGTTAATGGAATAGGATTGCCCCCATGTCCGCTAAAATTGAGTGTGTGTACATCAAAATCTGGTAATAAGGGTGTTAAGGCATCAAACTGCGATTTACTGGCCAATGCTCCGTGTAATAATAATAGTGGTTTCATAAGTGTTTAGTAATTAGGAAGGTTTCCCCAGTTGGTAAGTAAGGCAATCTCTTTCCATTTGTTGTTTTCTTTGGCAAAAATACGTCCGCCACCGTAACTTTTTTTGGTGTCTTTATGCATGTAGTTGATGTGTACCAATGCATATTCTCCATCTTGGCTAATCAATGGAACACTCAGGTAAAAAAAGCAATCCGTTTGGTATTGTTTTTCCATGCAAGGCCATGTGCCACCCGGTTGTTTATTGCAAGCCTGCACATCCTCATCAGTTACCCAATGAATATTTTGCAGTGGCTGTTGTGGGTCAATTTGTATTTCCGTGGTATTATCAATCACCAATTCCTTGGCGTATTTGGGTTCTTTTTTTTTATGAAAGTACTTGTCGGCTTCTTTTTGGTCAGTAGGTTTAAAATAGCGGTTCCTAAAAGTGCTTAGCATATAAACCGGACCTGTTTGTGTTTGCGCAAAATCCGTAATAAAATCAAGTTGTTCTTTATTCAGCTGGTTGGTTGATAATGCCCCTGCCGCTGCATTTTTGGAAGTAGGGTTGTTGTTGCATGCAAACAAAAAAGGGATTACAAGCAATGCCATAAACAATTGTTTTATCATAATCAGTTTTGAGTTACTCATAAACATCATTTCTCGTTTTTCATGTTGTTGTTAAAATCAGTTGATTTGCCTCGTGCAATGCTGAGGGTTTGCCATTGCTCAGACTGAATTTGCTTGCACAAAAATACCAACTGGCCAACGTGATAACTATAATGCGCAATTTGTCGGTTGATGGCTTCTAATACGCTGTGGGCTTCACCCCTGATGTAAATAATTTTGCTCAAATCACCATCGTGCAAAGGTTCAATAGCTGTAAATAGGCAAGCCCAACCAGATTCCCACATTGCCAGTATCTCAATTTTGGTCATGGACTGCTCCTGTTCAAATTCCTCATCCCTGTTTCGCCATTCTTTTTCACCATCTGTGGTTAAAAAATCAGTCCAACGGCTAAGCATATTGCCACTCATGTGCTTGATAATTAAGTAAACACTATTGCTTTCTGCATCAGGCTTCCACATCAAAGCATCTTCGGGTAGTTGGTTAAAGGCTTTTTCAGCAAGAGCTTTGTATTGTTTAAATATACGGGTAGATGATTGAATATAGTTGGTGTCCGTTTTACTCATAGCACAAGTTTACTTATTTATTCTGCAATAATTGAAGTTGTTTCAAGGAAAAAAAATGGAAAGTGTATGCAATAGGTACATACACTGCTGGAATAAAAATATAGGGAAAATAGCCAATAAGTATATTGGCTGGTTCATTCATAAAATAACGAATAGGTGAGGGGACAGATAAAATAGCAATAACAACAATATTGATAAGAAGGCCCAAGCCAATAAAGTTATAGCCAATAATTATCCAACGATTTGGGATGTTGTTTTTGAAACCAACAAACAGGACAATTAGAGCAAGTAAACCAGATACAATGTCAAAATTTAAACCTTCCAGTGTCATTTGTATAGGTGTATAGCCATTAAGGAAGGATTGCCACAAAATAAGTTCTACTCCAATTCGAAACGATTGAACACCAACCAAAAACTGAGGAGAAACATGTAACAGAAAAAGGGTTGTTTTTTTGCTGAAAGTGAGCCATAACGATACCAGTAATGGAGGTAGGATGGCCAATGGCATAATAAGTGGTGGAAAAAGATCAAATTGATTAAATACATTATTAAGCGATGCAATGGTTAAATATCCAAGCCAAACGCAACATCCCAATGTGAGCTGAATGAGCACTTTTTTTTGTTTATCAGAAGCATAGCCACTTTTTTTCAATGCCTCATTTGTATAAAAAAGCGCAAACAGAATGGTTATTGCTGCCAAGGCAACTACCCAGTAGTTTAGTGTTTGTTGTGCTTTATTATAAATCATGTGTATTAAAATAGATTTTAATAATGGGTGTTTAGATGCAGTGAATTGGCAAGTTAAACATTTTTTTTGCTACGGGAATCAGTGGTTGACGTATTTTGTTGAAGCTTGCTTGCACAAAATTAAAATAATAAAATACATTTGCATCATCTTTTGGTGCTGGCAATATTCTTGCCACGCTTAATAGGGAATCAGGTGAAATACCTGAACAGTACCCGCTGCTGTAATTACCAAGCCTGAAAAGGCTTAAAGGTTTTGTAACCACAAAGTCACTTGTTGCGCAAGCAATTGGGAAGACAAACAAAACTGGTATAAGTCAGAAGACCTGCCAAAGAAGATTTTTTACCAAGTAGCTTTCGGGAAAAGAAGCGATCGGGGAATGGCATTTTTATGCATCGTTATTCCTTTATCAATTCCTGTTGCTGCCTAAAACAAAAAAATGAAAAGGTTAACCCTTGTGTGTTTTGTATGGCTTGTCGGTTGCGGTTGTTTATCAGCCCAAAAACTGCCTGTTGATACAGCAATAAGGGAACTATCTGTGTTTGAAGCCAAAGCCAACCGTTTCCAGCAGTTTAATACTGGGGTTAAAGTGGTGTTGGTTGATTCACTTACTCAAAAAATACTTGGGCAGCAAAGCATGGCTCAGTTGCTTGCCTTAAGCTCACCTGTTTTTGTTAAAGCGTATGGTCAGGGGCAATTGGCCACCACCAGTTTTAGAGGAGCAGGAGCTGAACACACGGCCATTTTATGGAATGGCATCAACCTGCAAAACAGCATGAATGGCCAAACTGATTTTAGCTTGTTGCCTGCTGGGTTTATGAATGAGGTAGCGGTACAATTTGGCGGCAATACTGCCCTGTATGGCAGTGGTGCCATTGGTGGAGCTATTTTATTAAACAATCATGCTGCATTTGAAAAGCCATTGACCTTAAACTACGAATCGAGTTTTGGTAGCTTTGGTTTGCAACAACATTGGTTTGGTTTTGCGTATGGTAAAAAACGTTATTACCTCAAGTTAAAAGCGTTTACTTCTGGTGCCCAGAACGATTTTCAGTTTCATAACTATACTTTGGCAAATACACCTTTGCAACGGCTGCGCAATGCATCAACAAAGGCCAATGGGGTGATGGCTGAAGCTGGGTATAAAATTAATGCAACACAAACATTGAACATGCGTTATTGGTACCACTACTCGGATAGAAATATCCCACCAACTATTGGGATGGATGTAAATGCGGCTTATCAAATGGATGAAAGTAATCGCTTGGCTATTGAGTGGAAACATGCAACAGCTAAAAAACAAACCATTGTGCGTGGGGCTTTGCTCACTGAAATGCTCAATTACCAAGACCCTGCAACTGATATTACTGGCATTAGCCATTCAACGGCCTGGATAACTGAATTGGACCACACCCAAATTATTTCTAAGCGAATTCAACTTAATGCGGGATTAAACTATACCCGAACAACGGCAACCAATAAAAATTACCGCAAAGCTGCTTTACGAAACAGCCTTGCCGCATTTACTTCTGCTAACATAAAACTTCATCCCAAGTGGTTGGTTACCCTAAACGCAAGGCAAGAATTAACAGATGCAGAGTGGTTGCCATTTACGGCTGGTATTGGCTCTTCATTGAAGTTAAACAAACTGCTTCAACTTTCAGCACATGCAAATAAGTCTTACCGCCTCCCTACTTTTAATGATTTGTATTGGGTTACCGGAAATCCAAATCTAAAAGCAGAGAGTGGCTGGGAGCAAGAGCTTGGTGTGCAAGCCTCATGGTTTAAAAACAGGAGCAATGTTATTGGCAAGTTGAGTTCATTTAACCGCAACACCAACAATTGGATATTGTGGCAACCCAATGGTGGAAGTTGGAGCCCTAGTAATGTAAAACAAGTATGGAGCAGGGGAGTGGAGCTTGACTTTAAATACCGAATCATTTTAAAACAAGTACAACTGAATTGGACCAGCGATTTTAGTTATGTTTTATCAACCAACCAAAAGGCATACTTGCCGGGAGACGAAACAGTGGGCAAACAGTTGATATACATTCCCCGGTTTACACATAGACATTGGCTTCAGTTTATTTACAACAAATATTATGTGGCCTGTCAATTGGCTTACACGGGATACCGTTTTACCAGCAGCGACAACAGCAGCTACCTCAATGACTACGTGTTGACGAATGCTTTTATGGGATATGCCTGCAAAATAAAGCAAGTGCGGCTCGATGTAAAAGTACAATGCAACAATATAATGGCAGAGGAGTATCAGGTATTACCTTCTCGCCCCATGCCTTTAAGAAACTATTTAATTACTATAGGAATTACTTACTAACAACAATTATATTTCATGAAAAAACAATTACTAATTGGAGCAATGATGTTTGGAATGCTCTTGGCCTCAAAAGCGCAAACGGTGTCCTCCTTTGAAAACATTAATTTATCAGCAAACAGTGTTGAAGACGCTTCCGGTGCCGCAGTAAGCGGAAGGTTTACCAGCGGAAATGCTGCTTTTAACAATACTTACAACACCTCATTTGGTGGGTATTGGAGCGATGGTTGGGCTTATTCAACGATTAAGAATGACAGTGTTGGGAACTCCACCAATTTGTATGGGGCGTACGCCAAATCTGGCAATTTAGCATCAGCCAAATATGCGGTTGGGCAACAAGGCAGCATTTTAGCTATAACAGGTAGTGCTGATTCCATCAAAGGTATTTATGTAACCAATGGAACTTATCCTGCGCTGACTATAAAAAACGGAGATGCGTTTTCGAAAAAATTTGGTGGCGCATCTGGCAACGACCCTGATTTTTTTGTGCTTACTGTAAAAGCTTGGAGAAATGGGTCAGTGAAAAGTGATAGTGTAAATTTTTATTTGGCAGATTACCGTTTTGCAGATAATACACAAGATTACATCATTAAAAACTGGACTTGGGTTGATTTGTCAGTATTGGGATTGGTAGATTCATTGTTGTTTAAACTCAACTCAAGTGATGTGGGGCAGTTTGGCATAAATACCCCTACGTTTTTTTGTATAGATGATGTAATAACTAAAACAGATACTGCGGATTTTGAAAACTTAAATTTGCAACCCAATAGGTTTTGGAACAAACCATCAGCGGTATTAACTAAACAATACCAAAGTGGCAATGCTCTTTTTGCTTCTTCATTTACAGTAGCTTCTTTTGGCGACTATTGGAGTAAAGGGTTTGCCATTTCTAATAAAAAGGATGTGGCAAAAGATAGTTTAACAAATGGCCGATCTAAGATATACACAGCCATTACAGGGAGAGGTTATGACAGTTCTGCAAATTATGCCATTGTGCAACAGAATTCAGTAATTCGTTTAGCTGGAGATGCGCTGGGTAAACAATTGGATGGCATTTATGTAACCAATTCAAATTATGCGTATTTAAGCATGAAATGGGGTGATGCCTTTGCTAAAAAGTTTGGTGCTACGGATTTTTTCTTGCTAAAAATTAAAGGCTTTAAAAATGGGGTAAATACGGATAGCGTGCAACATTATTTGGCTCAGAATGGAAACATATCAGATACTTGGAGTTGGGTTGATTTAAAGCCATTGGGTGATGTGGATAGTATCTTATTTCAATTGACCTCAAGTGATGTGGGTCAATTTGGGATGAATACTCCAGCATTTTTTGCCATTGATAATCTAGTAACACGTGATATTGCTACAGGCTTGTTAACAGTTCAGCATACTTTAGAGGCGTCTGTTTATCCTAATCCAGCTCAACAGTTTGTTCAGGTGGCCGTTCAAGAAAACTTTAAGCAAGTTCACATTCAATGTTTTGACTTAACAGGTAAACTAATTCATAACCAAGCTACTGCCGAAATGATTGATTTGTCAGGATGGCAAAGAGGTGTTTACTTCATTAAAATTGAAGCAGATGGTCGCAGTACGGTTAAACGTTTAATTGTTGAATAATACAACCTTTAGTCCATAATAATTGACTTCCCGATATAAACAGCCAACTATGCTTAAGTTTCCAGCACTTCTTAGTTTTCAGCAAAAAGCCATAAAGTTAATGGTGCCTATTCTTGCGGTTTTTATATCGGGAAGTTTGTTTTACAGTTGTGAGCCAGAACCTAATATTACTCCTGTTCAGCCTGTTATTTTAAGTGTTAAGGGTGGTTTATTTATATTAAATGAGGGTAATTTTCAGTCAGGCAATGCCAGTGTTGATTACTATAATTTTGAAAACCAGACATTGTCTTTTAATGCCTTTGAAAGTGTAAATAAACGCAAGTTGGGGGATGTGTTGCAGTCTATGCAGCGCAATGGGAGCCTCGGTTATCTAATCGTAAATAATTCGCAAAAAATAGAAGTCATAAACCTCAATACACTTGCTTCAATAAATACCATTACAGGCTTTAAATCGCCACGTTATATGGTTGTTAAAAACAATATGGCTTATGTTTCTGAATATTATGGTGGAGGGGTAAAAGTAGTAGATTTACCTACATCAACAATAGTTGGTACAATTCCAATTCAAGGCAACTGCGATGGATTGGTATTGTATAAAAACAAACTATACGTAACCAATGCATCTACCTCTTACGTTTACATCATCAATACAGGAAGTAATACCGTAATGGATAGCATTGCTGTAGGTTATGGCTCTAATAGCCTGCAACTGGATGCAGATAATCAACTGTGGGTGTTGGCATCAGGTAAAAAAACATCAACAGCAGAAGAGCCCGGAAGGCTTACCCTCATAAACCCGGATTTGGATTCGGTGGTAAAGTATTTCCTCGTTTCAAGACAAAGCGACCATGGTCCAATTAAATTACGGATAGACACTGAAAAAAGAATGCTTTATTGGATTAACAAAAGCATTTACCGGCATGCCATTAAATCTAATGCATTAGAAGAAGAACCGTTCGTTAACTCTTTCAGAAACAACTATTGGGCGCTTAATATTGATTCGTTGACCAAAGAAATTTATGTGGGTGATGCCATTGATTATGTGCAAAAAAGTACCATTAATAGGTACGACCAAACCGGTGCATTAAAGGGTACTTTTAAAGCAGGTTATATTACGGGAGATTTTTATTTTTATTACCAGTAATGAATCAAAAAGAACAAACACAAACCAGTTTTGTCAAAAAAACATTGGTACAAGGAGAGCATTATTACATTAATGAAAACGGCCAATGGGTATTTACAGAAGCCTATCATAAACTTCGCGGATATTGCTGTAAAAATGGATGTAAACATTGCCCCTATGGCTTTTCTAAAACTGCAGTTTAATTATCAGGTTTAATATTCGGAAAACTCACTATCATTTTTGTTCCAATAGAGGGAGTAGACTCTACTTTAATGGTTCCATGATGGAGGTCTATAATCTTTTTTACTAACGACAAGCCAATACCATGCCCAGCAATACCTCGGGTATCATTAGCGCGGTAAAAGGGTTCAAAAATGTGAGGAAGTTCATCGTTGGGTATCCCAATTCCTTCATCAGCAATGGTAATGAGTATTTTGCCTTCAAGAAAAAGAATAATGACTTCACACTGGTGGTTTATACTAAACTTACAGGCATTTTCCATCAGGTTTTTAATGGCCGATTTAATTAAAACTCCATTACCAAGCACATAGTTTTCGTCTTCTGTTTCAGGTAAACTGTTAATTTGTAAGCTTATTTTATACCTTGATTTACTTCTTAACAATTCAGCCCGCGATTCAGCCACCATTTCTATAAACGGAACTTTTTCATAGCTGTTAGTTTGCGCTGCAATATCAGCTTTGGCCAACTCGCTTAAACTAATAACCAATTGCATAAATTGGTCAATATCCTCTTCTAATGATTTTAAGGTGCTAATGTATTCTTCTTTGCTTCTTTCTTGCGAAAGCATCACTTCTATCTGAGCTTTCATGGCCGTTATCGGGGTTCTGAACTCATGTGAAGCATTGGAAACAAAGTTTTTTTGCATTACAAACGATGCTTCTAGGCGATCAAGCATGTTATTAAATGTTTGGCTTAAATCAGCCAGCTCATCTTTGTTACGGCCTATAAGCAGCCTCTTGTGCAGGTTGCTTATACTAATTTGATCCGCTTCTTTAATAAGTTTTTGTATTGGACGTAGCAACAAATCGGCAAAAAACCAGCCAATAACTGCTGTAATTACCAAACCAATAAGCAAAGAGAACAGGATTACATTACTTAAAAAATCAAGTTTCTTTCGGCCTATTTTATCTAAGGAAGAAGCAATAACGGTGTAATTGTTATTTTTATAGGAATAAACAAAACCAACCAATGCCGTATCTCCCCTAAAAATGGTGATGGTATTTTTGGGCTTAATTTGATTGAATATCTCATCCGAAACATACATGAGGTTTTTGTCTTCACTAAATAGTAGCCCAGATTTATCCCAAACAACTATACTAAATAAATCAAATGGTGATAACTGATTATCGGCTTCTTTTAAATCAATCGAATCAATGTATAGGCGTGTAATAAGGCTACTTCGTTCAAATAGCCTTTCGTAATAAGTTGTTTTTCTGTAGTTGCTATAATAATAATAAACAACCAAAGAAAAAGAAGTTAATAAAAGCACCACTAAGGTAACAAACCTAATGGTTAAAGTAAGTTTAATGTTCATGTGGGAGGCTTAAGAATAGGTTACTCGTCAGCTCGGATTACATACCCCATACCTACCATCGTATGTATTAGTTTTTTATCAAAGTCCTTATCCACTTTCTTGCGGAGAAAATTCACATAAACATCAATTACATTGGTTCCAGTATCAAAGTGGATGTCCCAAACCTTTTCACTAATCTCAGCCCTTGAAACCACTTTGTATTTGTTGCGTAGCATAAACTCCAATAGCGAAAACTCCTTAGCTGTGAGGTCAATATTTTTGCCTGATCGTTTTACACTTTTTTGGTCGAGATTCATTTCTAAATCCGCAATTTTAAGCACTTTTGATGAGTGAACATTGTCAGTAAAGCGTTTACTTAACGATTTTATTCTTGCCAATAATTCCCTGAATTCAAAAGGTTTCACCATGTAATCATCAGCACCTATCTCAAGTCCCGCAACCTTATCATCTGTGGTTGCCAAAGCAGTAAGCATTAAAATAGGCGTTTTAATGTCTTCCTCCCTGAGTCTTTTGCACAATTCTAACCCATTCATATATGGAATCATTAAATCCATAATAATCACATCAAACTCGTTTTCAGTGGCAAGTTTGTGCCCAAAAAATCCATCATAAGCAATGGTTACCGTGTATGATTGTTCCTCTAATCCTTGTTTGATAAATGAGGCAACCTTTGGTTCGTCTTCAATCAGTAATATTTTCATACGATGGTTATATTAAAATTAGGTAAACGAATATGAGCTATCCAGATTAAAGATAACCCATATAAAAGATTAAAATAGCATTAATAAGTGAGTTAGCCACCAGCCTTTTTTGCTTTGTATTTTTCCTGGGTTAGCCAATTTACGATTTTATCGCGGTGGTCGCCTTGTATTAAAATTTCTCCGTCTTTAACACTGCCACCTCCGCCACATAACTTCTTTAGTTTTGAACCAAGTTCGTTCATATCAGCATCATTCCCAATAAAGCCCGTTACGCGGGATATGAGTTTACCACCCGCTTTTCTATCCAAGTATACTTTAAGCTGTTGTTGCTGCGGTTCAATTGTTGAATAGCTATCTTGTTCTTCAGTGGTATAATCAAAGTCGTTATTGGTGGAGTAAACAATGCCATCTCTGTGTTTATTTTTATTGCTCATGGTACAATCATTTTTAGGTTTTGATGAATCAGTTTGATATCAACTTCGTGTGGCATCATAACGGGCTCGCCATCAATGTTTACCACGCCATCTTGTAATCGTTTAATAACAACATGCTTGCCGCTGTAATTGATGGTGTTGGCCGATTTTAAAAGCGACTTATTAAACATACGTACTCCTAAACTAGGCATTTGCCATATTTTAAATGGTTTAATAATGGTGACTTCAAACAAACCATCGGTGGTAGAAGCGGTTGGGGCAATAAAAGCGTTATTACCATATTGCGAGCCATTGGCTACACAAACAATAAATGCGCGTTCATGTATGATTTTGCCATCAATCATAATTTCATATTCATGAGATTGATACTTGGCAAATTCACTTAATGTTATTTTAGCATATTGCACAAAACCCCTCTTGGGTGCATTAGCAAACATCCAACTAACATGTGCATCAAACCCAACACCGGCAAGGTTAATAAAAAATGTACCATTGGCAGTACCAGTATCAATACTCACCGTATTAAATTGGTTTAAGGTTTGTAACGCTTTTTTAATGTCTGGATTGAGTTGATGATGTCTTGCTAAACCATTACCTGAGCCAAGCGGAATCAATCCAAAATGCACCTCCGTTCCGGCAATATATTTAGCAGTGTTGTTTATTGTGCCATCGCCTCCAACAGCTACAACCACATCATATCGCTCAGCCACACACTGTTGTGCCAATTGCTTATTGTGTTCTGTTGAAGTGGTGTAGAACAATTCGTAATCAAATAAATCCGCATTTAAAAGTTGTGCCACCTGTTGAGGGAAGGCAGATTTGTTAATACCTCCTGAAATTGGATTAATAATGAATGCAAGTCGTTTTTTCAAATGAAAAGAAATTGATGAACAAAGGTAAAACTTTTATACAGATGTTTTAAAACTTGTAGCGCACACCTCCAAACAAATCATAACGGTTGTTATTATCGGGTTCATTTGGTGTATAAACAGACTTACTGCCTCGGGTGTAATAATCAATCTCAAACTCGCTAAATTTTGTAAAAAAGAGTCCACCTCCAGCCGTTAAAGCAATGTGAGTATTAAAATTCACTTCAAGCCATAAGTATGCATGTGTTCCTAAACCGGCCGATTTTATAATGAATGGTTCAATTAAAAATGCTTCATTATAATAGCTACTATATCCAACACCAAATGAACTATTCAGGCTAAACACTTGAGTAACTTCTCCAAGTTTAGCTTGTAAACAAAGTGCTGTGTACCTAATCCGTATATCGTCACTTAATTTACTTAGCATGGTGCCTTGTGAGTTAGTTACCAATATGATGTTTTCTTCGTTTGTTGTACGAAAACGGCTAAAATGAACACCAATGCCAATTGTTTTTTTAGGAAAGTATCCAACATTTGCATGAAACGCTTTTCCGGATCGCAGCTCATTTAAGTAATCATCTAAAGCAGGGGGAAGGTTCTGCGGCTGTGGCCCATTGAGCATGCCAAGCCCATATCCACCTGATAAAAAGAAACCGCTGGATAGGTGTTTGTTGGTTGCTGGGTTTGCGGCTGCAAGCCCTGCACTATCTGCTTTAAAGGCGTTCAATAAATAAACCTTAACCTCTTTTAAAGGAATGGTTTTTTTTATGGTTTTATGTTGGTTCGTGTACACATAAGTCAAATACAATGGCGCTATCGTATTAATCTTACAAAAAATACTGTCGCCATTGTTTTTTACAATCAGATCTTGAGCAAAGAGTTGGCCATTGGGCAGAACACAGCCCAGTAAAAGAAGCCTCAAAATGACTCTATTCCATACATGTCGCATGATTGTTGCTGTTTTTTCAATACTAACGTATGCGCAATATAGGAATCAAAATGGGCAATTTTAAGTGGGCAATTACTCAAACATGCAATTGTGGTTTGGGCCAAGGCGAAAGCTACAGTTATGGATGGCTAACTACCATTTTTTTTGCCACAGATGTGCCTTGGTTCGTTTCCAAAAATACCAAGTAAATGCCATTTTTTAGCGTTGATACATCAACAACCAATTCCTGAGTATTGTTTATTAATGCAGTATGCACTTGTTGTCCAAGTAAGTCTGTAATCCTAACCTTACCATTGGTGAGGTTGCCGTTTAACCCAATATGTATTTGGTCTGTTGCAGGGTTGGGATAAACAACGGGAGGTTGCGGCAATATATCGTTGTTTGTTATACCAGTATACGTGCCAAAAGTATACCTGTTGTATGGAATAGGAGTATAGGAGTTTCCTCCAACAAAAGGGTGGCTCCCAACCTGCATCAATTCATTATTTTTGGCAGCATTATACATATAGATACTTTTAGAGGTTTTATTCCATTTTTTTGAATTTTTGTCCCATGATTGACTAAGGGTATAATCAATTCGCTTATCCTGATGATAAAAAAAATCATTAATGTATAATGGTTGAAAGGTTGGAATTGGTTGATTCTGTTCGGTCATTAATACATATTGGATTCGTTTTGAAACTAAGCCGGCAGTGTTATAATCTAATGTATCACTATACTCAGGTTCCCATTTTCCAAGCACTTTGTTGTATGATTCTTCAAAAGAAGTAATGAGTTTATTGTTCAGGTAAGTATATACACCTCTATATGTGGTATCATTGGTTGGGAAGGCCGTGGTGAATTTGAATGTAACCTCACCTGATTGATTATAGATGTACACTGTCTTAGAGGCTTTGTTTGAACTATAAATGTAAAGGCTGTCCTCTATGCGCTGCCCTTCTGCATTATATTTACGAAACGTGTTGCTCAAATCAACAAATGTATTGAGAGAGCCCGCAGCTGATGTTTGCATGCGAATATTAACCAACTTATTGTTCTCATAAGTATTCAGCGTTTTTTGACAAGAACTAAGCCCAGGGTCAGATGCATTAAGGGTAAAATTGTAAACCTCTATCAGACGGTTTTGACCATCCACAACTAAGCTATCTTTTTTTTCAATATAATGTAACCAATCTTGGTTTACCCAATAATAATCAATATTAGATTTATAGTATCCACTATAAGGCAATGGGTCCGCCACTTTTTTGGAGGAATTAATCCATGTGGTGTCACCATTGGTTAAGCGATATTGAATGATGTAAAATTTAGAGGTATCTGTTAAAGCCTCGATTCCAAGAAGAACTGGCTGGAAAATTTGTTGAGATTGAACAGATGCCAAATTAACCAATGAGAGAAAGATTAAAGAAAGTAGTTTGAGGTTGTTTTTTTTCATAATTTATTATTTTCTAGTTATCCATTAGACAAGGCCTATTAAGAGAAGGTTGCTCAAAAAAGGCCTCATTTATTTTTATAAATTCACACGTAAAACTGGCTATAGGCCACTATGCAGCGTCATGAAAATGAACACTAGTGTTTAGGGGGATAGGTGTTTGTCTAACCAATGAAGAAGTGTTGCATGTAATGACTGTTTTGTACAATAAATCTTGTTGCTAAATGTGGCAATCATTTTCAGGACTAGAGCTACAGTTATGGATGGCTTACCACCATTTTTTTTGCTACAGATGTGCCTTGGTTCGTTTCCAAAAATACTAGGTAAATGCCATTTTTTAGCGTTGATACATCAACAACTAATTCCTGATTATCGTTTACCAATGCAATATGCACTTGTTGTCCAAGTAAGTCTGTAATTCTAACCTTACCATTGGTGAGGTTGCCGTTTAACCCAATATGTATTTGAGCTGTTGCAGGGTTGGGATAAATATCAATCGCTTCCCCGTTTAGTATTTGATTAGTAAAGCCACTTAATACTTCGAATAAATACCTAGAAGAAGCCACAGCTTCATATGTTGTGGCATTAATGGCACTTTTTCGAAAGGCAATGGATGGTTTTCCTTTGCCATCATACAAGATGCTATACAAATAAAAGCTGGCCCAATTTCCGTTTTGCCATGACTTTGATTCAATGGTACTTATCGTGGCATCAGGGTAGTATTGGTAGGTTTCATTTTGTATGGGCTGAAACATAAAAGAGCCACCATTGATTGAGCTAAATCCATACACCACCCTGTTGCTTACCTTATTATTGATGTAAGTTAAGGTATCTGCATTGGTAGTTTCCCATTGGTCAGTATCAGGATTAAAACTACTTTGATGAGCAATGGTGAGGTTTCCCGCTTGATATTGATAAGAGGATTTACTTAAGCTATCACCGGTTACAGCATCTAACAAAACACTTCCTGTAATTTGTTTACTGCTGTTATAGGTATAATAGACTACCGTTTTCTGGTCTATCTCCGCATAATAGGAGCTGTCATATTTACGCGTACCGTCAAGGTTATAATAATAAGCGGTGAACTCATCCAGTTGATAGTTATTGCCATTGAAGTCTATGGCTCTTTCCCTTGTTAAACTGTTTAATATTTTATTGGAGTAATAAGCATACGTATAACGGTACTTGTTTTTTTGACTTGATGAACCAACGTTTAACTCATCTTGCTGTATAGCTGCTAACGGAAGGTTATCAGTATTTATAGAGAATGAATTTGAAGTTAAGCGAAGTATTTGCCAGGTATTATTCACCCAATTATAAATGCCATTAGCCGAACGAGAAGCCGCATCAGGTCCTGGTGCCCAACTAAACCGTTGTGCATTTACCCATATGCTGTCGTTCACTTTTTGTTGACGAATAATATAAGGATTTTCATTTCGTATTTTTTCGAAGCCAGTAGCAGGTCGTTGATAAACCGATGGAAAAAGGGATTGTCCCATTGTATGTATGGTGATACAAATGGAGCATAGCGTGAGTAGTTTTTTTGTCATAGCTCGAGTTTATAACCAAGTCAACTAATCAATTGGAAAGGTTGCAAAACCCAAAAAGCACCTAAAGGTGCTTTTTGGGGGGATATTATAATAAACGCTAAATTATTGAATAAGGATGCGTTTTGTTAAACGTTGTCCGTTTGTGCCGCTAACCTCAACAAAATAAAGTCCTTTGTTAAGCGCGCTAATGTCAAGTTTCGTGGTTAACCCAGTATTCAATTCAATAAGAACTTGCTCCCCAATGTTGTTAAACAATTTTATACTGCTGATCAATTCTTTAGAGGTAATGTTTAACTCGGTTGAAGCCGGATTAGGATAAACTGTAGGAACCTGTGTAAAGCCGATGTTTTTTAAGCCAGAATTAAGCACATAATCAATGGTAATATTTCTTGTTTGATTGCTTATATTAAATACATCCGTATTTGAAACACTCTCTGCATAAATCTGCCATTTGCCATAAAACACTTGTCCAGGAATCATGCCCAAATTATCAGCAATGTCTTTAACATCTTGTTCTGTCAACGTAATTGAGGTATCATTCCGGTCTCCAGATGTTTCAAGAGAAATATAAGGATCTGTAAAGTCTCCATTGATGGTATCAACATCAAAATAATAAAGCACAGAATCTACATTACCGAATATTTCAGGTTTACGCCAGCTAATGGTAATTACAGAGGTATAAGGAGAATCCAACGTGATGATGGTATTATTAGCAGGGCTTACCAAATCAAACCCACCAATAGAGTCAGTTGGCCCACTGCCTTCAATCACATCCGTTTCAACACGAGGGATAATTTGATAACCATCTAAAGGAACAGTTGCCGTTGTAAATTGTCCACCTAACCCAATCACATCAAAGGTTTCAGTAGTTGGTAAAGGTTTACCAGCAAGGCCGCTTGTTGCAAGTATTCTAAGCACCAGCACGTCATTGTTTGCTGTTACAATATTGATGCTTGTGTTTGCAGTAGGCCAGGTGCTACCAGTCGGGGTTGTTTCAAAACTTACCCCATTTAAGCGCACCAATTTATTTTCTGTAGTTTCACTTAAATCAGATACTCCAATTGGGTTGTAAATATTGCTTGTACCAGCAGTTTTCCATAACGTATCCAATGCTATTTGTGTTAAACCCCTAAATTGGGCAATGGTGCCTTGCGCATAAATGCTATCGCCCTCTTTTACGGTATAACCAAAGTTTTTGCTGTTATTAAACAAGCTAATACCTCCTGTTCCGTCATCAATTACAAATAACAAACCTGTTGCACGTTGGTTAAAGCCAATGGCTACACCCCTAACAAAAACTTTAGCGTTTAAAGAATCAGCAATACCAGTGGTTGTATTTGTTTTGTTTATGCTGGCTATACTCACTGGTTGTGGTACTTTTGGTGGTGTTACCTCTGAAATATCATTAGTGGCTCTTGGATACAATTGGTAGCCATTAAAAGCAAAAGGAGCAGTGGTTGAAGTGCTAAACTGAGCACCTATTCCGGTAACGTTAAATGTTGGTGTTGTCGGAACAGGTTGTCCTGCTAAAGCACTTGTTGCAAGCACACGCATGGTAAAGGTATCATTATTGGCTGTTACAATTAAAAAGTTGGTGCTTGTGGCAGGGAAGGTGGTTGCGGTCGGTGCAGCGGCAAAACGCACGTCACTTAACTTCACCAAAATGTTTTCTGAGTTTTCATTCAATCTTGTAACAGCAGTTGGAGTAAAGTTTGCTACCCCACCTGTTACTTTCCAAATGGTATCTGCATTTACTTGGTTTAGCCCTCTGAAAGTGGCAACGGTTCCTTGTACATAAATACTATCACCTTCGGCAATTGAGGTAATACCAAATGATTTGGCGGAGTTAAACACCGTAATACCTCCAGTAGCATCACTAATTACAAATTGCACACCAGTAGTACGTTGGTTAAAACCAAGTACACGACCTCTTAAGGCTACTTTAACGCCTGTTGAATCAGCTACACCTGTGGTTAAGTTGGTTTTGTTTATCTGGTTGATAAGATAGTTTGGATAGGTAGGTGGTGGCGGCAATGTATCTAAAGTTGTGGTGTTTCCTGTAGTGCCAGTTGCATAAGTCGAATCATCTACACGATAAACCAATACCAATGCCTGATATAAAGTTTTTACTTTTAAACCACCAATTGCCACCCTATTGGTATCTCCGTTAAATACACAAAATGCAAGTGAATCATGTTGGTATTTAGTGCCAATTCCCATAGTGCTATCTGCTGCATAAACTGAAGCATTAAAGGAAGGTGTGGCTTGGGTAATGGCATTCACTTCTTTAACAAAGACCAAAGTTGTAAAGTTGTTATTGGCATAACCAGCAGGTTTGTTCCAAGAAATAGTTGTTGAGTTGGATGTGGTTGCTGTAAAAGTAACATTGGTTGCAGCAGCTGGGAGGGCTCTTGTGGTTTGATTAGCAGTTAGTGCTGTTGAGTAAAGCGTGTCAACACCTTGAATCACTAATAGCAAATAATGGTAATTGGTATTTATGTCAAGACCTGTTATGGTTGCATTGCTGCCATCACCAACATAAACACATCTTGCATTGGTGTCATTTTCATACTTAATCTGAGCTAGGCTAAAATTATTGTTGGCGGTATAGGCATTTGCAGCAAAAGTTGGTGTGCCAATATTAATAGCAGTGTTTCTGCGCGCAAACACCAGCACAGACATGGTGCTGTCTACATAGGTAGCGGGCTTAACCCAATTTAGGGTGTTTTGCGTAATGCCAATTCCCGTAAAGGTTGCAGCAGTAACTGCACCTGGTGGCAATGCCTTAGGTGTTTTGCCGCTTTGTGCAACACCATTTGAATACAATGAGTCTGTGAGGCGGTAATGCAATACCAATACATGGTAAAAAGTATTGTTGTTTAAACCTACCACAGTTACGGTATTGCTATCACCATTGTAAACGCAACGCGCAAAAGTATCATTGGTAAAACGCGTGCCGTTTCCTGTAAAAAGCGTATCAGCAATAAAGGTGGTTCCTAATGCTGTGGGTACTGTATTGCTAATTGCTGAGGCTTCTTTAACAAATACCACCGTTGTACTATTGGCGTTGTTATAAGCGACAGGTTTTGTCCATTGCACGCGCAACGCACTAACCGAGTTTAGGGTATTTACACCAAGTGATGTAACTGCGGCAGGAGCGGCAACAGTAGTGCCATTGCCAATGGTTGCTGTGGAATAAACTGAATCTGCATTACGAACCACATACACCAATACATGATAGGTGGTTCCAGCAACAAGCCCTGTAATTGAAACAGTTGAATCATCACCGTTTAATACACATTTTGCATTGGCATCATTTTGAAATATTGAAGTCGCTGTACTAAAATTGGTATTGGCGGTGTAGTTGTTTACACCAATATTTGGTGTTCCTTGGGTTATAGCACTACCTTGTTTAACAAATACAAGCGTGCTGTAAGCAGTATCAACATAATTGGTTTTATTAAAGCTGATGGTTGCACTGGTAGTGGTATTCGGGGTAAAAACAAGGTTCGATACTGGTGGAATTCCTACTTGAGTATTTGCATTAAAAGTAATAGAAAAGTCATCAATTCCTAAACCATCATCGGCACCGCCAGCTACGTTTGCGTCAATCCAGCGCAGCGCTAATGTGTCGTTATTATTTAAGTTTACTTGGAAAGTATAAGTAATAGCCGTTCTGTTTGCAGTGCTGTTGCCATTAAGACTTCCGCTTGCCCCAGTAGTGGGGGATATTAGGTTTAAGTCAGACACACTAACCCAAGTACCACTATTGGTGTCAATTGAAGCTTTATTTATTCCATAGGAAAAATAGGCAGTGTCTCTGCCAGCAGGAGATCGGCTGGTTCTGCGCCATTGTTCACAAGTAAAGGAAATGGTTACTGAAGTTACGGTTGCCCCAGTTTGATTCACGTAAAATGCACCAATTCGTGGGCTTAAACTTCCACTTAATAACATGCTAAATGCCCTATCAGTGTTTGTGCCTGTACCATAACTATAGGTGTTACCAGAAGTGCTTGTGCCATCGTCAACCCCATAAGTTGTGTTTGCGTTTGTTCCAAGTTCTAAAAATGCCCAACCAGTTGGCAAACTGGTACTAGTTGTTCCAGTAGTAGCCAATGTGTTAAAGTTCTCAGTGGCGGCAACTCCTGTTGAGGAAATGATAACCTGTGAAAATGCACTGGTACCTAATAAAGCGGCAAGTGATGTAAATAATAGTTTTCTCATATTGTATGATAAGTGTCGCAATTTAATGAATAAACGGTGCACCCTAATGAAGATTAGGTTAATTGTTTATAAAAATAGCCGCCACCTGCTTTGCAGGTGGCGGCTATGTAAAAATAGTTTAATAAATTAAGATTATCCTCCGCTTTGGGCTGCTGCACCACTAACAATCTCAGAGATTTCGGTGGTAATTGCAGCCTGACGGGCTCTGTTGTATTCTACTTTCAAGCTTTTTAACAAGTCACCGGCATTTTCTGTTGCCTTGTCCATGGCCACCATCCTTGCACCATGCTCCGATGCAAAAGAGTCAAGCAGGGCACGGTAAAGTTGAGTTTTTAGGATACGTGGAATCAACTCTTCAAGTATTTCAGTGTTTGACGGCTCAAAAATATAGTCGTTCTTTTTGGCTTGTTGTTTGCCTAATTTATTGGCATCAATAGGAAGGAAGGTTTCGTTGGTAAGTATTAAAGTAGCGGCATTTTTAAACTGATTAAACACCAATTCAATAGCATCATATTTACCCGAACCGTATGCTTCCAGCAAAAAGCTACCAATATTAAATCCAGCGTTTCCATCCAAATTTAAAAAGGTGTCTTTAAAGGTATTATCAACCTTTACCTTGGTACGTCCAAAAAATTCACTGCCTTTTTTACCAATAGGCAAAATAGTAATGTTTTTACCTTGATATTTATCTACTACCAATCGGTTGGCCAGTTTAATTACACTGCTGTTAAATCCACCGCACAAGCCCCTGTCGCTGGTAATTACCACAAGCAATACATTTTTTACCTCTCGCGGTGCAAAATACACCCGCAAAGAATCTACCTCAATGCTATCTGATAAGTTACTTAAAATACCATTCAGTTTTTCAGCATAAGGGCGCATTTGGGTAATGGCATTTTGTGCCCTGCGCAGCTTGGTTGCGCTTACCAACTTCATGGCTTTGGTAATTTGCTGAGTTGATGTTACCGAAGTAATCCTGGTGCGTACCTCTTTTAAGTTTGCCATATTTATCTCGTTGATGAGTTGACAAATGAATGGTTGACATACCACCAACCACTCATTTGCTAACTATTAAAATGCGCTTACGCGCTATATTTTGCTGATAATTCTTTTGCTACAGTTTCTAAAACACCTGTAACTTCATCACTTAAGTTTCCTTTTTTCAAGTCAGCCAAAATATTGGTGTGTTTATTTTCCATAAATTGGTGGAACTCGCTTTCGAATTCACGAACCTTATTTACAGGAATCTTATTTAACAAACCTTTGGTACCTAAATAGATGATAGCTACTTGCTTTTCAACGGTTAACGGAGAGAATTGTCCTTGTTTCAAAATTTCCACGTTACGGGCACCTTTTGCAAGTACAGCCTTGGTAGCAGGATCAAGGTCAGAACCAAATTTAGAGAAAGCCTCTAATTCACGATATTGAGCCTGGTCTAACTTAAGGGTACCAGCCACTTTTTTCATGGATTTAATTTGTGCATTACCACCCACACGCGATACCGAAATACCTACGTTAATCGCAGGACGAACACCTGAGTTAAACAAGTTCGACTCTAGAAATATCTGTCCGTCAGTAATTGAAATTACGTTTGTTGGGATATATGCAGAAACGTCACCTGCCTGTGTTTCGATAATTGGCAATGCAGTTAATGAACCTCCACCTTTTACTAAATGTTTAATAGAAGCAGGAACATCATTCATGTTTTGCGCAATGCTGTCGTTGGCAATAATTTTAGCGGCTCTTTCCAGTAAACGGCTATGTAAGTAAAATACGTCACCAGGATATGCCTCACGTCCAGGAGGGCGTTTTAGCAAAAGAGAAACTTCACGGTAAGCCACAGCTTGCTTTGACAAATCATCATAAACAATAAGGGCCGGTCTGCCGGTATCACGGAAAAACTCACCAATTGAAGCTCCACCCATTGGGGCGAAAAACTGCATTGGAGCTGGATCTGATGATGATGCTGCTACCACAACGGTATAAGGCATTGCTCCGCGCTCTTCAAGGGTTTTTACAACCTGAGCAACAGTAGAAGCTTTTTGGCCAATGGCCACATAGATGCAATATACTGGTTTGCCAGCTTCGTAAAATTCTTTTTGGTTAATGATGGTATCAATACATACCGCAGTTTTACCTGTTTGACGGTCACCAATTACCAACTCACGTTGTCCACGTCCAATTGGAATCATCGCGTCAATCGCTTTAACACCTGTTTGAAGTGGTTCTTTAACTGGTTCACGGTAAATTACACCAGGAGCTTTACGCTCAAGTGGCATCTCATATAAATCACCAGTAATAGGTCCTTTACCATCAATTGGCTGTCCCAATGTGTTTACCACACGGCCTAACATGCCTTCACCTACTTTTATAGAAGCAATACGACCTGTACGTTTAACAGTATCACCTTCTACAATAGAATCAGATGAACCTAATAATACCGCACCTACGTTATCTTCTTCAAGATTTAGTACAATGGCTTGAACACCGTTAGCAAACTCTATAAGCTCACCACTTTGTACTTTGGTTAAACCATAAATACGTGCAATACCATCACCCACTTGGAGTACGGTTCCTACTTCTTCTAATTCAGCTTCTGATTTAAAGCTGCTGAGTTGTTCTCTGATAATTGCAGATACCTCATCAGGTCTGATCTCTACCATAAATTGTTTTATTTAGAAATGTAACTGTTTAATAATTCGTGTTTTAATTTTCCCAATTTGCCTGCAACGCTTGCATCAAATAGTTTATCGCCCACTTGCACAACAACACCGCCAATTAAGTCGGGGTTAACGCTTGCCGTAAGGGTTATTGCCTTGCCTGTTTGGCTTTCAATATGGCTTTTAATTTCAGCCACCACAGCATCGCTTAAAGGCACAGCTGATTTTACAGTAGCTGTTGCAATGTTGTTTAGGGTATTAAATTGCTCAATAAACCCATTGGCTACCGCTTCAAGAAATGCTTCTCTTTTTTTGCGGATAATAACATCCAAAAAGGCGATGGTTACTTTTTGAAAACTAGCTTCAAAAATGCTCTTTAGTACTGATAGTTTTTTATCACCGTTGATAATAGGGCTGTTTAACAACAACGCCATTTCTTTGTTATCCGCAACTAAACGGGCAAATGTGCGCATGTCGTTTAACACCGCATCAACGTTATTTTGTTCTTTTGCAAGGTCTAATAAAGACTTGGCATATCTGGCTGCTACCCTGTACTCTGACATCTTAGTTTAAGCTGATTGATTTCAAGTTTTCATTTACAAAAGCCTCTTGCTGGCTTCTGTCTGCCAATGTTTTACGCAATACTTTTTCGGCCATATCAACCGATAACACAGCTACCTGGGCTTTCAATTGGTTCATGGCATTTAGTTTTTCGCGTTCTATGGCGTCTTTAGCTGCGGCAATCATTTTTTCGCCTTCAGATTTGGCATCACTTTTTGCTTTGGCCAATATCTGGTCTTTAATTTCCGATGCTTCTTTTAACAAACGATCACGTTCTGCGCGGGCTTCATTTAACAAACGCTCGTTGTCGTTTTTTAAAGCCAACATTTGTTCACGGGCTGCTTCAGCCTGCTTCAATGCATTTTCAATACTTTCTTCGCGTTCTTTAAGCGCACTCGTAATGGGTTTCCATGCGAATTTGGTTAATAGGAACATTAAAATTAAGAATGATAATGTTGACCAAAAAATTAAACCAATACTTGGGGTAACTAATTCCATATGAATTAAATGTGTTTCTTTTTTGTTGAATGTTTAAAACGGAAAAGAAAGCCCGACTTAGATTCGTAAATCGCCATCGGGCTTTACTACTGAGATTAATTGATGCCTAACAAAGCAATTACTGCTGCGAAAAGTGCTACAGCTTCTACGAAGGCTGCGGCAATTAACATTGCAGTTTGAATTTTGTTGGCGGCTTCTGGTTGGCGAGCAATACCTTCTACGGCTGATCCACCAATTCTACCGATACCTAAGCCTGCACCAATTGCAGCTAATCCAGCTCCGATTGCAGCGATACTTCCTGTCATTGTTGTATTTATTTATTTTGGTTTAACAAAAAAAGATTCAAAAATTAATGTTTAGTGATGATCGTCATGTTGTGGTTTTTCTAAAGCCATGCCTATATACAATGCCGATAGGATGGTAAAGATAAACGCCTGGATGAAAGCTACCACCATTTCAATTACGCTGATAAAAACGATAAATGGAACGGAAACGCCAGCTACAGCCAGTGATTTGAATATGAAAATCAAACAAACTAAACTCAAAATTAAAATATGTCCTGCGGTAATGTTCGCAAACAAACGAATCATTAGAGCGAATGGCTTGGTAAATAAACCAATAATTTCCACCGGAATCATTAATGGCCATAACCAGCCTGGAACATGCGGGGTAAAGATATGTCCCCAATAGGTTTTTGTACCATTAATATTGGTTAATATAAAAGTAATGATAGCCAAAACAAGGGTAACAGCAATATTACCAGTAACATTTGCCCCTCCTGGGAAGAATGGAATAAGTCCCATTACGTTGTTCATCCATATAAAGAAAAACACCGTTAACAGGTAAGGCATAAAACGGTGGTAGTTTTCGCCTAAGTTTGGACGTGCAATATCATCGCGTACAAATATAATAATAGGCTCAAGCCAAGCTCCCAATCCTTTTGGTGCACCAATGCCGCGCTTTTTATAGCTGTTGCCAATGCTAATAAATATCAACAATAGGAATGCAACCGCCAATAATAAAGAGGTTACATTTTTTGTAATCGAGAAATCATAAATACCTTTAGATGCTACTTCATCAACATTACCTGAAGCATCCACCACTTTAATTTTTTCGTGAATGTTTTTGTAGTTGTAATAAGTTCCCTGATGAATGGCATGACCATGATCAAATTTACCTGACGAGAACATTTCAATACCTTGGTCGGTTAATAATATTATTGGTAAATGAATAGAAGTATGTCCCCATAAGTGCCAATCATGCGCATCCGAAACGTGCTCCATAATTAAAGCGGTGGTATTAAATTTTTCCTCTTTACCATGACCGCCTTCTGCAGTTGCTTCGGAATGACCGGTTGCATTTGAATCAGCCTCAACAATTGTTGCTTCAGTTTCAGTTTGTGCACCATGATTATCGTCATGTTGTGCAAAAACGGGAACATTTGCTAAAAAAAATATAACAGAAAATAGAGTTAAAAAAAGCTTGTTTTTGGCTGAAAATCTATTCGTTAGTAACGTCATTACGGCTTGGTTTTTTCTTTATATCGGGGCGCAATTTAGCTGTTAAGCTTGTAATTTCAAACACTGTGTAAAAAATGTATGCGATAAAAAAAGCCAGAATAAAGCTTTTATGATATTCGGTGCGTGTAAATCGGTAAACAATAATGTAGCATAGGCTCAATATAAAACGTAGCCCAATACTTAAGTAGGCTGTGGTAATAAATAAGTAACCATCTTTTTTGCCAGCGCCCATGTGGGCAATAGGAAATATAGCCCCGGTTAAAACACCTAGAAAAATGATGGCTTTAACAGTATCGTTAACGGGCAATAGCTCTGGTAAAGCCCAAACAATGGCAATTTGGAAAAGCGTTAAAGCCAGTAGGAAAAAATAAAATCTGATAAAAGTCATTACTTGGGCAGTGGGTTAGACTTTACTCCAAAAGGGTAAAAAGCTTGTTTATAATAAACAAATGTATGGGGCAATTTGCAGGAATACATGCTTTTATTTGGAGTCATCGGACTTTACAAGTGCGAATAGGGAATAAAACACAGCTATTAATGCAAGCAATACCCCTGCTAAGGTTAAATAGGGAAAGTTTAGATGCCAATGTTTATCAAGCCAATTACCCCCTAATGATAGCCCTACAAAAATGGCAATCATTTGAAAAGCAAAGCCAACATATTTTGCGTATTTATTGAGCAACGGCTTCTTTGGTTGCTGTTTGTTGGTGCGCTTTAGTAGGATTGCCTGTGTTGGTTAAGGAGGCTTCCTTAGGTTTATTCATTTTGCAAGAGCCGTTAAAGGTGGCACCGGCCTCAATAATCAGTTTGTTCGAAATAATATCGCCATTTATTTTAGCAGTGGCTTTAACCGTTAATAGCTCACTAGCGTAAGTATTGCCGTTTACTTCTCCCGATATTTCGATGTTTACCGCTTTAACATCACCTTCGATAATGGCTGTTGGTCCAAGTACCAAACGTGCTTTTGAGGTAAGGTAACCTTTAATGGTTCCATCTACGCGCATATCTCCATCAGAGTTTACATCCCCAATAATTTGTGTACCACTATTAATAATATTCAGTGTATTGGGATTGAAAGCCGTTGTCGTATTTTTATTGTTATTAAATAAAGCCATGATGTTAATGTTAAAGGGTGTAAATAATATTAAGTCTAAGAAAGCAAAGCTAACAAAAAAAAATAAATTACCAATTTACCGCCCAATTCGTTGATTGTAAACGTTTAATAAGGCTTTAATGTTTATCGTTTTTGGGTACTTCATCCGGTATTTTGTCTGTTACAATATTCATTAAATTCTTGTAATACAAGTCTTTATCTTGTAATGCCTTTTGCAGGGAATCGGTTTTGTAAAGGGTTTTAGCGAGGTCCTTTTTCATATCAGGATCACTGTAACCGGGTATGTATTCTCGCATGGGGGTAAATACAATTAACAGCGAGATAATAATGGTGAAAAATACCAAGAAACTACTAAAACCAACAAAAACATTCATGGGAGTGAGGCTCAATGAGAACTTTTCTTCAAAGGTTGTATCATTAATCAACACAATCCGGTATCGGTTTTTGAGTTTATGTATAAGTTTCTTTTTCTTTTTTTCCATGATGCAATGGCATTATGGCCCAAAATAGGCCGTAACTTTATTTTGTAGTGTGAAGCAATAAAATAAATTTGCGTTTTCAAAGTTAAGTATTCTAACCAGCAATTTTAATAGTTTGCGCAATAAGCTCTTTTATCCCATATATAAATGGTTGCCAATAGCAATGTTATTGGTGGTAGTTTCCTGTAATCCAAACAAAAATAAGTGGTTAAATAGAAAGTGGCATACGCTTACTGGGCATTACAATGTTTATTTTAATGCAGAGCAAAAGTTTAACGATGCCATAAAAGCGTTTGAAAAGGGCAATGTGAATGATTTTAACAAAATCCTGCCTGTTTTTATTTTGCCAGACGAAGCTGCCTCAAAAGGCATAGGTGGCACCATGGACGAAGTTATTAAAAAAACTTCAGTGGCAATTCAGGCCCATAACGTGGGTGCTTATACAGATGACAGTTATCTGTTGATGGGTAAGGCCCAGTTTTATAAGGGGGACTATTTTGCTGCATTAGAAACTTTTCAATACATCAATTCAAAATACAAGGATGGAGACTTAAACCGATTGGCTACCGCATGGATAGCACTTTGTTATGATGGCTTAAAAAAAACAGGCGAGGCCGAGGCTGTTTTGGGTTTGCTAATTAATGAGATTGACCCGATAAAATTATTGGGTAAAAAAAGAACATCAGAAAAAATACAGAACAAAGCAGCAAAAATAACCAAACAGCAAAAAGCGTTTATTTATGCGACTTCGGCCCATGTTTTTATTAAACAAGAAAAGTATAATGTAGCAGCACAGCGTTTAAAAGTAGCCTTAGACAATACCACCGTTAAGGAAGAGAAAATACGGTACAATTATATTTTGGGCCAATTGGACTTAATAAATGACAGCATTCCCAATGCCAAGGCTCATTTTTCGAAAGTAATTAAATTACTGGCCCCTTATGATTTTGAGTTTAATGCCAATTTAAACCTGACCAGAACTTACGACCCCAACAATAAAAGAGAGGTTAAACAGGTAAAACGTAACCTTAAACACATGCTAAGGGATGATAAAAACGAAGGTTTTTATGACCAGGTTTATTATGAACTTGCTCGTGTTGAGCATCGTGATAACGATTTGGTAAATGCCATTAAACATTATAAACTGTCAGTAGCCAATAGCACCAAAAATCAAAGCCAGAAAACCACCAGCTACTTGGCCTTAGGTAATATCTACCTAGATCAATCAAACTATAAACTCGGACAGGCTTATTATGATAGTGCTGCGGCTGCTATTCCTAAAGACAATAAAGACTACGAGAGGGTGCAGACCAAAAAAACGGTATTAAGTGAGTTAATTGAGAATATATTAACCATTGAGCGAGAGGACAGTTTGCAAGAGTTAAGTAAATTAAGTAAAAGTGAATTGGAGAAAAAAGTGGATGGCTGGATATTGGCACAAAAACTTAAGAAGGATCTTGATGCAAAAAATGAGTTAGCTAAAAAGGAACAAGAAAAACAAGCAGAGTTGAATAAACCTATTGGTGGAGGCTTAGCTGGGTTGCCAAATTTAGGTGGAGAGCAAGGGCAATGGTATTTTTATAATCCAAGTGTATTAAATGCTGGTAAACAAGAGTTTTTTAGCGCACGCAAATGGGGCAGACGCGAAAATGAAGATTATTGGCGTATTGCAGCCAAGGAAAAGCCGAAGAGCCAGGAAGCAGAGGCTGGTGAAGGAAGCGCAAAACCAGATTCGTTAGCAGGAAAAGGAAATACCAAAGCTGGTAAAGAAGTAGCTGCTGGAAAACCCGATGTTAATGCCGAAAGGGCTGATTGGATAAAAGACATTCCTTACACAGATGAAGAAAGAAAAAAATCAACGGATAAAATCATAGAGGCTTACTATAACCTTGGGGTGATTTACAGCGAGAAATTAAAAGACGACAAAGAGGCTATAAAAACCTACAATACTTTGTTAAATAGATTTCCTGAAAATAAGTACGAACCAGAGGTGCTGTATTATCTGTACAAATTGAATAACAATCTTAAGCAAACCGCAAAAGCCAATGAAGCCAAAGAAGTTTTAATCAAAAAATATCCGGAGAGCAACTATGCCTTGATATTACAGAATAAATCGGCTCCGAACAGTGCAGATGAGGCCAACAAAGAAATTACCAAAGCGTATGAAAACCTATACGCACTTTACTTAAGAGGAGATTACCAAGCCACCAAACAAGGCAAAAGAGAAGCCGACAAAAAATACAGCGGAAATGCCATGCAGGCAAAATTTGATTTTTTATATGCCTTGTGTGTTGCCAAAACAGATTCACTAAGTGTATTTAAGGTAGAGTTGGAAGAAATTGTAAAGGCATACCCTAAAACAGATGTAGCCGAACAAGCCAAAGCGATATTAGATAGGATGGCTTATGTTGAAAAAAATGGCACCCAAACAAACGCAGAGGTAAAGAAGGAAGAGTTTACCTTGGAGCCGGAATTACCATGTTATTATGTTTTTGCCATCAAAGCAGAAAAGTTTGATATGAATGATTTGCTCCAAAAGATTGTTACTTATAATGACGAGTTTCACCAATTTGAAGGGTTGCGGGCCAATACCATTTTATCTGCTGACGGCTACCAGATTATGTACGTTAGGGACTTTCCGTTGCTTGCAAAAGGTGTTGAATACATGAATGGGCTAAATCTCACCGCATTTTATAAAACCGCAATTCCAGACCAAAGCACTTTCCAGCATTTTGTGGTATCAACAGATTATTTCAAAAAAATGTTGAAGGACAGAAAAATTGAAGCATATAATACTTATTTTAGCCAACAGTTACCTTCACTTTTAAAACAAAAAAAGCAGTGAGTTTTGCCAATTACTTTATTAAAAATCCATACATGAAATGGTTAAAATGGGTGTGGATTATTACTTTAGGAGGGTTGTTGAGTTTTGCATTATTGGTATTAACCGTAAGCTGGGGCTGGTTTGGTGAGCTTCCCGCACTCGAAGAATTGGAAAACCCTAAAACATATTTAGCTTCCGAAATTTATGCAGAAGATGGGGTGGTGCTTGGAAAGTATTACCTGCAAAACCGTTCAAATATTGCTTTTACGGAAATAAGCCCCAACCTGGTAAATGCCCTCGTGGCCACGGAGGATGTTCGCTTTTACGACCATTCGGGTATAGATTTTAGGCGTTTTGCAAGTGCTGTATTGTTTTTAGGAACGCGTGGAGGTGCCAGCACCATTTCACAACAATTGGCAAAAAACCTATTTCCACGAAAAAGATTTAATAACGTATTTAATAAGGCCACAACCAAATTAAGGGAGTGGATTACGGCAGTGCGCATTGAAGAAAGATACACCAAGGATGAAATCATGACCATGTATTTTAACACGGTGGAGTTTGGTGGAAACTCATTTGGGATAAGTAGTGCTGCAAAAACTTTTTTTAATAAGTCGGCAAAAGATTTAAATGAGGAGGAAGCAGCCTTATTGGTGGGAATGTTAAAAGCACCAACCAAATACAGTCCGGTAAGGAATCCTGTAAATGCATTAAACAGGCGAAATACCGTATTAAACCAAATGCGCAAATACGATTTCATTACCCGCGAAGCATACGATACCCTATCAAAAAAAACAATTGAATTGCAGTACAGCGAGGAAAACCACAACGAAGGACTAGCTCCGTATTTTAGGGAGCATTTGCGCGGGGAATTGTTAACGTGGTGCGAAGAGAACGGCTATAACCTCTACAAAGACGGGCTTAAAATTTATACCACTATAAACAGCAAGTTGCAAACCATGGCTGAAGAAAGCGTAAAAACGCACACCCAGTTTATGCAGGCAAAGTTTTATGAGCATTGGAAGGGAAGAGACCCTTGGGGGCAGTTTAATGAAGTGGTTATTTCTGGCATGAAACGAAGCGACCGCTACCGTTTATTAAAACAATCAGGGCTTTCTGAAGCTGAAATATTAAAGGTGTTTAACACACGGGTTAAAATGAAAGTATTTACTTACACCCGTGGCGAAGTGGATACCATCATGACCCCAATGGACTCCATTAAATTTTATAAATATTTTATGCAAGCGGGCTTAATGAGCATGGATCCCTCAACCGGTCATATTAAAGCATGGGTTGGCGGTATTAACCACAAACATTTTCAATACGACCATGTAAACATCAAAGCCAAACGCCAAGTTGGCTCTACGTTTAAACCTATTGTATATACTTTAGCTATTGATAATGGATGGAGTCCTTGCTACAAAGTGCCCAACCAGCGGGTGGTGTTTGAAGATTATGAAAATTACTCGCCTGATAATGCTGATGACAAATACAACGACCCTGAAATGACCTTGTTTAAAGGATTGCAGTTGTCCATTAACAATATTGTGATGCAGGTGATGAAACAATTGGGTCCAAGTGCGCCAAACAGCGTAATTGAATTGGCCCGCAAAATGGGTATACAAAGCGATTTACCGCCTTACCCTTCTATTGCTTTAGGTGTGGCTGATATTAGTGTGTACGAAATGGTAGGAGCATTTAGCACTTATGCCAATAAAGGTGTTTGGACAGAGCCTGTTTACCTCACGCGTATTGAAGATAAAAACGGGAATGTAATCCGTGAAATTGTTCCTAAAAAGGTAGAAGCCATGAGTGAGCAAACGGCATATATTATGGAGAAGATGTTGGAGCGAGTAACGGCTCATGGTACTGCTGCTAAAGTAAAGTATTTGTACCAAGTACCCGGAGCAGTTGGTGGCAAAACTGGCACTACACAAAATTACAGCGATGGCTGGTTTATTGGCATTACCCCACACTTGGCTACTGGTATTTGGACAGGTTTTGAAGATCGAGCCATTCACTTTAGGAGCATGAGTTTGGGTAGCGGCAGTGCCATGGCCATGCCCATATTTGGTACATTTATGAAAAATGCGCTCAGCGATACCTCCATTGTAAAAGTGGACCAATTTTGGCAAAGCCCTTCCAAGCCTTTGAGTGTAGAAATTAACTGCGATAATTACCAAGTTAATGACCCTAAAAAATTAGAGTTGATAGAGGAATAAATATGCAGTTGGGAATTTACCGCCACTACAAAGGCAAACAATATGAAGTAATCGGCATTGCGCACCACAGCGAAACGCTTGAGGAATTAGTGGTGTATAAAGCCTTGTATGAAAGCCCTGATTATGGTTATGGTGCAATTTGGGTTAGGCCACGCGCCATGTTTGAAGAAGATGTGATGGTTGATGGTGTGCAACAAAAGCGGTTTCAGTTGGAATCCGCATAACCATCACTTCATTGATTCCAGTTTGTGTGAAAAAATCAACCCAATGTTGTTGGCCCTTTCTTTAGCCAATGTAGCTACCTCGCCTTCAAACAATGCATCTACCGTTTTGCCAAATAAAGCCACCCATTGCTCAAAGTGAGGAAAGCCAATCCCTAACCCCACATGTTTATCAAACGGACTGCCATTGTAGTTTTGGGTTTGTAAAAGCAAAGTTCCCCAAAAGCGGTACATTTTCTCTAAGTGTATGGGCCATTTATCATCTGCAATGCGTTGGGCAAAAACAGGTGCTAATAACGCATCTTGTTTAATGTTTTCGTAAAAGGTATCTACCAGTAATTTTATATCATCAGCATGTGCAATATCGTGTTTCATGTTGCTCAAACTTACTGTAAAATAAAGGCCGCAGCAATGATAATTATCACACCTCATTAGCGGCCTGTGCAATGGCCGTTATGGGTTGCATATTCATGCAATTAAAATGTTTTTTAGGGCATTGTTTAAAGCCTATTTTAGAGCAGGGCCTGCAATTCAGGTGTTGCACTTCAAATTGGTTGTTTTTAATGGCCGCGTTTCCATAGTAAGGTGTCATGCCAAATGCAGGAATGGTATTACCCCAAATAGAAATAATTTCTTTTTTAAGAGCAGCAGCAATATGCATCAACCCTGTATCGTGCGTGATTATTTTTGTGGCTTTGCTCACCACATAAGCAGATTGGTGCAGGGAGAGTTTACCGCAGAGGTTAATGACTGTTTTATTGGTTTGTTTTAAAATTTCGTTTCCTGTTTCTGCATCTTCTTTACCACCAAGCAACACAATAGGAAGACTTATTCCTTTTAATAGGGTTATAATTTTATCTGTTGGTAAGCGTTTGGTGGCATGTTGGCCCCCAATGGCAAATGCCACATATTTTTCCATGGGAACGGCCTCTTCCATATTCCACTCTTGCAACAAGGAATGCGGAAAAAAGTAATCCAGTCCTTGCCCATCAGCTACCACACCGAAGCTGCTTAACGTATCCAAATAGCGGTCAACAATATGTACGTGGGGCAGCATAAATTGTTTGGTTTGAACCACTAGGGCTTTTTCAATATTGAGTTTATTAAAGCTAAAAGCAGGTACATCAATTACACTTTTTATAATGCGTGTACGAAGGTTGTTGTGTAAATCAATAATATAATCAAACCCCAGTTGTTTTAGCTCAGCCACCTTTTGCAATAAGGGTTTATCCAGCACGTGTACTTGTTTAATGTATGGGTTATGCGTGAGTAAAGTGGCGTAAGCTGGTTTGGTTAAGTAATGAATTTCAGCGGTGGGGTATTGCAGTTTTAAGCAACGCACAACGGGTGTGGTTAGCACAATATCACCAATGGAACTAAAACGTATAATGAGGAATTTTGTCAAAATATCAATACAATAATAACATAAATTACCATGCGCCTTGTAAGCAAATTACATGGAATAAACTACTTGGGCTTTTTGTGTGTAAAATAGGATTCAATTTCTGATAAGCCCATGGCATTTAAACACATCTCTTTATACAAGCCGCCTTTACGGGCTACACAAACGCCATAATACATATCATGGTAACCTTTTGTATGGTGTGCATCTGGGTTAATGCTCAGTTTTACGCCTTTGTTCAAAGCATAATCAATGTGCCGCCAATCCAAGTCCAATCGGTAGGGGTGTGCATTGATTTCAATCACCACATTGTTGGCTGCGCATGCATCAATCATTTTTTTGTGGTCAACGGGATAACCTTCCCGCATCAATAACAATCGCCCTGTTGGATGCCCCAATATGGTGGTGTATGGATTTTCAATGGCTTTAAGCAGCCTGCCCATGGCTTTTTCCTCAGTCATTTTAAGGTTGCTGTGTACACTGGCTACAATAAAATCAAAAGTAGCCAATACGTCATTGGAGTAATCCAAATTGCCATCACCCAATATATCACATTCAATACCTTTAAAAATTTTAAAAGGCCATAGTTGTTTGTTTAAAATTTCAATTTCTGCATGTTGCTTAATAATCTCCTCTTCCTTAAGTCCGCCAGCATATTGTGCGGCTTTGCTGTGATCACAAATGCCTAGGTATTCATAGCCCAATTCCTTGCAGTAGTTGGCCATTTCAGCAAGGGTGTTTAAACCATCGGAGTAGGTGCTGTGGTTGTGTAAAATGCCTTTCAGGTCGCTGAGTTCAATAAGCTTGGGCAACTTATTTTGCACAGCTAAATTTACCTCATTTAATCCTTCCCGCATTTCAGGTTCTATGTACGGAATGTTTACACTTGTGTAAATAGCATCTTCTGAGGCTGCGTTGTTAAAAGAAAAATCGGGTTTTAAGTTTTTTAGCAACTGAAGGTGTGCCGCAGTGGCGGTGGTTTCAAACAAAGTGGTGTAAAACTCATCATCACTGCAAAAATACACCCGCACGGGGATGTTTTGGTTGATGGTAAAGGTAATGTCCAAGGCATTTAATTCAAGCTGTTCAGGCGATAATCTTTCATCAATGTATTGCGCCAATTCTTGTTCATCGCCATAAATGGCAACGCACACTTCAATCACTTCAATCACTTCACACTTTCGCCTCAAAGCCCCTGTTAAACTTACGTTGGTTGCACCATCAAATGCATTAAATGCATCTACCAGTTGGTTGGCAAGCTCTTCTACTTTGGCGTAATGAAATTTATGGGTATTGGCAAAAATAAATTCAATGCTTTGTTTTACACTTTCTTGTGTTTTTAACCCGAAGCCTTTTGCCTGGGCTAAACGGTTTTCATTGCAGGCGTACAATAACTCTCCAATGCTTTCTATGCCCAATTGTTGCCAGATGTAAGCAATTTTTTTAGGGCCAATGCCTTTAACTGCAAATAATTGTTGTACACCTAATGGAGTATCTTGTTCCATTTGTTGCAACTCATCAAACGTGCCTGTTGTACTCAGTTGAAATACTTTGGCGGCAACACTTTTACCCACTCCTTCAATTTTTTCAAGCTCTGCAATGCTTTTACCTGCAAGGGGTTCCAGTAACTTATCAATTCTAAAAGAGGCCGCAGCGTATGATTTTATTTTAAATGGATTGCCATTGTGCAACTCACTTAAATCAGCATACCATTTTAGTTTTTCGGCAATCTGCTCATTCGTCATAGATTCAAAAATAACATTTCTTGCATGAGATAATAACAATAAGGAACTAATGTTTTTAAGTTGGCAATTTGTGCCTAAACATACTGAATCATTTATTGAAGTTAAAGTTCAATTACGGCAGATGGCAACAATGTTTTTATGCGGAAAAGTTCTTCTTGGCTTATGGGGTTTCCCACCAGTTTAATGGCTTTTAAATTGGCGAGTTTGCCAATGGAATTGGGTAACTTGGTAATGTTATTGTTGGATAAATCAAGCACTTCAAGTTTGGCCAACATGCCAACGTTTTTTGGCAATTCGCTCAGTTCATTATCAGCCAGTACTAGTGCTTTTAATTTGCGCCAAGCCCCAATGCCAACGGGTAATGCCTTTAAGTTATTGTTTTTAATAAACAGGTACTCCAGTTTTCTGCATCCTGGCCTTGGTGGCAAATAACGAATTTGGTTGTCATTAAGGTTTAAGCTGGTTAAGAAAGTGAGGTTAAATAAATTGGTGGGCAAGGTGTCAATGTTATTGTTTGATAAATCAAGTTTGGCCAATAAGGGAATTTCTGCTATTTCAGGGGAAATCTTGCTTAACTGGTTGCAACAAGCACTAAGGCTTATCAAGTTTGATAAGTTTTTAATTTTATCTGGCAGTTCAGTAAGGTTGTTCTGGTTTAGGTTTAGTATTTTTAAGGCTTCAAGTTTTAATAAGGGCCTTGGCAGTTTGGTTAATGATTGATTGCTCAAATCAAGTTGATGCCCAAGTGGGCCTGCTTTTTTAATGGAGTCTAAATTGGTATAAACCTTTTTATTGATGTTGTCGGCAGCGATAACCGCATCAGGGCTGATCATCTCAAAGCATGGCAATGTGCTTACAGGTATTTCATTGGATTGGAACTGGATTTTTTTGTTTTTCACTTTAACGTCTTTCATATCATCCATATCCATTTCCAAGGTATGTAATGAGCCATTTGTTTTTTGGGCTATTTCAACCAATTGGGGATTAATACCAACCATGGGATGATAGCCACAAGCAATTACATGTACAGGTTTTTTAATGGAATCCAGCAATTGCATGTCTCTTACGCAGGCGTAGTTATCAGCAATTAAAATCAAATCGTCATAATTGGGGAACTGGCGCATGCCTGCTAATAATGCCTCTATGTCGTTTTCTGGGCCGTCTCCTCCTGTACCTTTTATTGATACCAAATAATACAACTGGGCAATGCGTTCAATATTATTCACGGTAGAATGATATATCCCCCCGGTTTCGCCCATCTTCTTTTGTTTATTGGGTTTATTGTCGCCATCATTAAAAAGGGTGAGGTATTTTATTTTATCAGACTGCTGGTTATAGATATACCACGCCAATACTTGCGAACCGTAGGAATACATGCTGCCTGTCCAGTCAGCCACTACAAGGCTGTTTTTCCAGTTATTTCTGTTTAATATTTTAATTACAGTATTGTCTTGTTTAAACACTTCGTATCGTTTTATCAAATAAAGAATCTGTTTCTCCTTATCAGTAAGTTCAGTGTTGGGTAGCGAGGGAATATTAGCAACAGAATCCGCTTTTAAATTGGTTTCAAGATAACCTATCATGGAGTCTATTTGTGCGGTATAAGGCTTGTCTTTTAAACTGGAAATGAATGAATCAGGAAAAAATGTACTTGTTGCGCCTTCTTTTACCAACTGTTCAGGGTTTGATGTATTGGCCGAAAATGGCTTGGTGTAAAGACTGTCTATGGTAAATACTTTTTCTGGGTGTTTGGTACTTTCTAGCTCTTCGTATTTTATGACCACGCCATGAAATAGAGTAGCCACTTGCGAATCGTTGATGCAATTGGTTTGCAAAATCATTTCCCAAGTGATGTTTTTTTTATTTAAAGTTGGGTCAAGCTCAAATAAATTTTTGAGCCTGTTGCACAATAACGGATGAAACTTTGGGTAAACGCCATTAATTACGGGGTATTTAGAAAAAACCACAGCAATGCCAGTTACCTTAACTTCATCTTTAATGCTTAACCAATCCTCTATGTTTAGGTATTGCGAGCTTCTTAGGCCATTTTCAATACAAACAGCATGCTCCAACGAGTCTGGGTTAAACTCTGGAATTTCTATTACTTTAAATACAGCACTAAATTCATCTCCTTTATTATCAGGATTGTATAAGCTGTTTCGGCTAAACTGTTGCTGAGCCAATAAAATATTGGGAAGCCAAACAAGCAGGCACAATTGCAATGCTTTTTTGCGAAAACCAATATAACTAAAAGGACTCATGATGAATACCAATTTACGCAATAAACGATTAATTGCGAAATTGATTGTACAGAGCGCACCAAATCTAGTTTACCTATCGGCAAAAGCTAACTATGGCCGCTAAATCTGGTTTGGCATTTTAGGAAAATAAAAACAACAGTTACTTATTGGCAGCTTTGTTTACGGTTGTTTTAATAAGCTGATCAATATCCCATTGCTCCGTTTTTAATAAAACTCCTTTTGGTGAATAAAACTTCCACGTGCCATTTTTTTGCCCATTTTTATAAAACCCACTGCACTCCAAATTTCCATTTTCATGGTATCGGGTATAAGGCCCATTTTTAATGTAAATGAGCGTATCAGTGGTATTTCCATGGTTATCGGTTTTTACCCTGATTTCTTGAATGTGGTGAAAAATTTCCTTTACTTTTTTCTTGGTGGTTACATCAAAATAATAATACGTTTTACCACTTACATCATCAATATCTTGGGCGTTGCTGTTTAAAATGCATAGTCCACTCACTAATAAACTCAATAGTATCTTCTTCATAGCTTGTTATGTATATTAATTAAGGTTAAGAGATTATTCCAAATCGTACTGTTTAATTTTACGGTATAAGGTACGCTCGCTAATACCCAATTCTTGTGCCGCTTTTTTTCTACGCCCATTGTATTTGTTTAACGCCTTCTTTATCAGTTCTATTTCTTTGTCTTCAATGGATAAAGATTCAGGAACAGGCATGGCATCATTGATTTCAATAATTTGGTTCACTCCATTGTTGGGGTGCATGTTTGGTGCAGGTGGGGTTGGATGATAAAAGTTCTGGTTGTTGTTTACCAATGGTGCCAGCTGTTCATTCATCATGCCCATGTTATTAACCGCTGCCCTGTTTCCCATTGTATCATTTGGCGTTCCACCTTGTATCATGCCAAAAACAATGCTTTTTAAATCGTTCATGTCTTTGCGCATGTCATAAAGCACCTTGTAAAAAATATCACGTTCGCTCATGCTATTGTCCACCTGTGTTCCCATTAGCATAGGTAGGCTTTGGCGTTCGGCAGGCAGCACGCGTTGCAATTCAGATGCGTTTACAACCTTATCTTCATCAAGCACACTCAATTGTTCAGCAATGTTTTTAAGTTGCCTAATATTGCCCGGCCAGCTATAATTCACCACCATTTGTGCCGCATCTGGCTCAAGCACCACTGTTTTTGAACGGTATTTTTCAGAGAAATCAGCAGCAAATTTTCTAAACAACAAATGAACGTCTTCTTTGCGTTCACGCAAAGGTGGTACTTTAATGGGTACAGTACTTAGCCTATAGTATAAGTCTTCCCTAAACTTCCCTCTTGAGGCCAATTCAAGCAAATCTTTGTTGGTTGCTGCCACCACACGCACATCTGTTTTTTGTGTTTTTGATGAACCCACTTTAATAAATTCGCCACTTTCCAATACCCTTAACAAACGAGCCTGCGTTTCCAACGGAAGTTCGCCTACTTCATCCAAAAATATGGTGCCACCACTTACGGTTTCAAAATAGCCTTTGCGCGTATCATGTGCTCCAGTAAACGAACCCTTCTCATGCCCGAATAATTCAGAGTCAATGGTGCCTTCTGGAATAGCTCCACAGTTTACAGCTATAAAATTTCCATGCTTGCGGTTACTTAACGCATGAATAATCTTACTAAAGGCTTCTTTGCCCACACCACTTTCCCCATTAATGAGTACTGAAATATCTGTTGGTGCCACTTTTACCGCTGTTTCCAAGGCGATATTCAGCAGGGGAGAGTTGCCTATGATTTCAAATCGTTGTTTTATTTCTTGTATATTCATTGTAGTAAATTAGTAGTAGTAATCAGGGTTATAAATCACCTGTTTGTTTTCAATATAGTTAAAGCCAAATAATCCGCGTCTGTAGGTAAATGCTATTTTGCCTTTCTCAATGTCAGTGGTATGATCAACATACTCCGCTTTTATTCTGCGTGCATAAGGATAATTCATTAAGAAACTATCTGCAAAAGTAAACTCGTAATCGCTAATGCGGGCTGCTCCTCTGCCACTATAGGTTATGGCAACCACATTCATAATTTGATGCTCTTCTACTTGTGAAGCTTGTATTGGTATAATATCATTAATCAGCATTAAAATGATAATGGCAATTGGGCTTCCTCCAAATAAATTGAAGCTAAACGCCTTAAAAGCATTGCTAAAAAGTTTATGCCTGTTATTGTAGTAATTTGCAATTGGTATCGTAACAATAGATAGCGCAATAATGGCGATCATAATTTCCAGTAGGTTGATGAAATGGTTAGGCAGCATGTAATAATAAATAACCAGTGGACTTACACACAAGTTAATGATAAAAACATTGTAGCTCCAATGCCAAATGTTATGATGAAATGTGGGAATAACACTATCGGGTAATTCATGCTTTAAGGTATGCGCTTTAAACCAGCTTTTGGTGTAGGTATAATTCTCGGTAATGTTCAACGGATTCTGATGGAGCAATACACAAAGGTGTGCGTAAATGTCAGGAAAATGGCGTTTGAATTCAAAAGATTTTTCAAAAAATAACACCACTGTATTGGCCAGTAAAAAGTTATTGTCATCAGGTTCTGTTCCTATAAATTCATAAAAAGGTTGTAGTGTTTCAGTGCTCTGTTTTTTTACTAAATCGTGCCAAATATCAAGGTAGCTGGCAAAGTGCAAATCAAACATTTCACCGTTTCTTACTGTTCTTTCCAATGCATACGATAATTCTTTTACACCAAGGTTATTTCCATCTTGTTCATGAAGTATTCCTTTTTCAAAGTGAATCCACGATAGCGAAATGATATTCCTTTTGTAAGTAGCTGCAATAACTGGATCATTGTAATTGCGAATATGAAAGCTCGATGGATATACATGAATCATTTTGTATCCCGGTAAGCCAATCCTTTTTAAACCAAATGTAATTTGAACAAGTGTGGCTGCTAATAACACCCGCATGTCGTTATTTACTTCTAAATCATCTTTGCCTACAATTTCAATTTCGTGGAGTATTTGAGCAATTCTTTTTAAAAAGGTTTGTTTGCCGTTTTCGTCAAGGTTTTTAAAGTAGGGGAAATATTGATTTAGAAATGGCTCGTAAGTTCTTTTAAATGCTTTTGGGGCCAGTAAAACCAACGTTTTATTGGAGTGTGCAAAATTGTATTTTAGCGCAACCTTAGTATATTGCCAGGTGTAAAACACCGCAATTGCAACAATGATAATAGCTGGAATATATAATACAAAATGTCTCATCAATACTTAGCGATGTATTATCCTTTCAGTTATTTTACTTCTGCCATGCTCTCTATGAACATATGTTAAAACATTAATAGTAGTAAGTTTTACGACCCTATTAAAAGTAATAGTTAACAAATTAAAGTAGCTTATCATATTAAATTGATTTTTGAGGTTGTGAGTATTCATTAGGGTAATTTTGAATTTCCGAGACACTGTCTCGGAAATTCATTTTATGAATTTAATAACTTCTTTAATTCGGCTTTTTTAGGCAAAATCAACTGGTATTTACTTGCAAAAATTTGTTTGTTTTCTTGGGGTAATGTGTATTCTACAAGAACATCGCTTTTGTCCTTACATAATATAATACCAATCGTTTTGTTTTCTTCCTTCATCTTCACTGTTCTGTCGTAGTAGTTCACGTACATCTGCATCTGACCAATGTCCTTATGTTCTAAGTCTCCTATCTTTAAATCAATAAGTACAAACGATTTGAGCAGTCTATTATAAAACGCTAAATCAATATGAAAATGTTTACCATCAAATGTGATGCGTTGTTGGCGTGCAACAAATGTAAATCCTTTTCCAAGTTCGAGTAAAAAATCCTGAAGTTTACTGATAATGGCAGTTTCTAAATCGTTTTCGCTAAATGAATGTGCGGGTTTTAATCCTAAAAACTCAAGTACTAAAGGTTCTTTAATGACATCATCTGCATGTGCAATAATTTGTCCTTTTGTGGCAAGTTGTTTTACTTTCTTTTTGTTCTTACTTAACACCAGTCTTTCATACAATGCTGCGTCATACTGTCTTTGCAATTCTCTTACCGACCATTGCTGTTGAGTAGATTCTATTTCATAAAAATTGCGCTCGTCAGGGTTGTCAATGCGCAATAACCTTACATAGTGACTCCAACTTAATGTAAATACTGGTTTAATAGATTTCCGAGACACTGTCTCGGAAATTCGAAATTGATATGAAACGTAGAATTTACGCATGCTTTCAAGGTTGTCTACAGAAAATCCTTTTCCAAATTTTCGAGATAATTTACTCGATAACTTTTGTATGGTTTCCTTTGAATATGATGCCCGTAAATTCCCTTTTTGTAAATGCTCAACAATCATTTTACCAATTAAAAAATAGGTATGCACCATGGCGTAATTAACCGATTGAGCAACCTCCATTTTAGCACTTTCTATTAAGTTGCTAATGGTATTGTATAGTACGTCTTTTTTTAATGTAACTGCTGGCATATCTAATTAGTTTTCACTCTTTAACTACTTTGCCAAACAAACTCGTCATGGTGCAGCGTTCAATCAGTACATTTACGTAATCGCCTTTTCCATAGCCTTCACCCGCAGGGAAAACCACCAACTGGTTTTGGTCATTGCGCCCCTTTAAATCAGCCTCTGATTTCTTTGAAAATCCTTCAATCAGCACCTTATAGGTTTGGCCGATATATTGCTGCTTTTTCTCAAGCCCAATTTTGTTTTGAAGTGCAATCAATTCAGCCAGCCTGCGGCCTTTTACATCCTCTGTTATATCATCTGCGTATTTACGCGCAGCAAGAGTTCCGGGACGTTCGCTATAGGCATACATAAAAGCAAATTCAAATTGTGCTAAACGGAACATATTCATGGTATCCTGAAACTCTTCTTCGGTTTCACTACAAAAACCCACAATGGCATCTGTACTAATCCCAACATGGGGCAATATTTCCCTAATACGGTTCAGGCGTTTTATAAACCATTCTCTATCGTAGGTACGATTCATTAACTTTAACACACGCGAATTTCCGCTTTGCAGTGGGTAATGAATATACTTGCAAATATTGTCGTACTTCTTCATGGTAAAAAGCACTTCATCCGTAATGTCCTTAGGGTGTGATGAAGAAAAACGAATGCGCAATTCAGGAGAAATTAGCGCAACTTTTTCAAGCAACTGTGCAAAATTACAAAGAGTATCTTCCGCTTCATTTTGCCATTTGTAAGAATCTACATTTTGGCCGAGAAGAGTAACCTCTTTGTATCCTTGGTTATACAATTCAGTAGCTTCCCTGACAATACTTTCAGGCTCACGGCTGCGTTCACGGCCTCTTGTAAAAGGAACCACACAAAACGAACACATGTTATCACAGCCACGCATAATGCTAACAAATGCATTAACACCATTGCTACTTAAACGCACAGGGGTAATTTCAGCATAAGTTTCCTCACGGCTTAATAACACATTAACCGCTTTTTGTCCTTCTTCTACTTGTTGTATTAACTTGGGAATATCACGGTAGGCATCAGGGCCAACAACAATATCAACCAATTGCTCCTGTTCCAGCAATTTAGTTTTTAGTCGCTCAGCCATGCAGCCCATTACGCCAACTATCATCCCTGGGTTTTTACGCTTGTTGCCCTTCATTTCTTTCAGGCGGCCCCAAATTTTGGCTTCCGCATTATCCCTAATGGCACAAGTATTTAAAAAAACAACATCAGCTTTTAAGGGGTCGTCAGTTGTTTTAAACCCTTCTGCTTGCATAATGCTGGCCATTACCTCGCTATCGGCAAGGTTCATGGCACATCCGTAAGTTTCTATGTATAAATTTCTTGTGGCAGTTTCTACTGGTATATCGCCTACTAATCCTCTCATATATTGTTTTTTCGAGGTGCAAATATAAGACTTTTTCTGACAGAGTGGCAGAGTTGACCTCTGATTATTCTAGTTTTACCGACTTAAGCAATAGTTTGATTTTATGAATAATTGCTAGTAAACCCTAAATACCCATTAAAGTTACGTGAGTGAAATCGCGACCAAAAATATTTATTTGCAATATTTATAACAGTGTTTTATAATTACGTTTTCTTTATAAACCACATTAATTTGTTAAGTGTTGAAGTATAAACCAGGTAAACATGTTATTGCAGAGTTTAAAACAATTGATAACAAACTACTGCTAAAAAGCCATTCATTTAAGATGTTGATTGATTCATTGGTTAGCTCTCTTGATTTATCAAAGGTTGGAGAGGTTTATCATGATTTTGAGGGTGGTGGTTATACTGCTGTAGTGTGTTTAACAGAATCTCATTTAAGTGTACATACTTGGCCTGAGTTTGAAATGATTACGTTTGACGTTTTTTTGTCTAATTACCTAAGGGAAAATGATGATAAGGTTGAGCAGATTTTTAATAGTGTGCATGCTTATTTCAACCCAATTGAAGTTAAAAGAACAACACTAAACAGATAACGTATGTGTAAAGTGTGCAATTTAACGCATCAATTTAGATCAAACCTGGCAGCGGCATATGTTTGTCCCGCATGCCAAAGTATTTTATACAAAGGAGTATCCTATTCCCAAAACAAACCTGAAGAATCATTTAAGATATTTGAAGATTTAACGCCATTTGCGCTTGGTACTAAACTTAGTTTTGAAGACAGAACGTATGATTTTATTGGCAGGTATCAGTTTGTATTAACTAACGGCAACAGAAACCTCTGGTTTTTACACGCTAATGATGAAAATGTGTTGTATCTATTAGATCAACCGGGTGGATATGTTATCTGTAAAAAAAATCCACATACCCTTAAAAAGTCAGATTATGATTTTACTTTAGGCAGAGCCTTTGAGTTTCCAGAAACGAATAAGTTGTTTTACCTAAACAGCAAGCAAAGAAATACAATGACCCGAATGGAGGGGGAAGTATTTGATATACAATCTTATAATATGAGCTTTGATGCATGTGATTTTGCCAATGATAAACAATTCGTTTTTGGGTTGTTTTTTGGCAGGATGAATAATGATGTTTATGTGGGGCAACGGTATCATTATAGTGAGTTAAAATTATTAAACATGAGGAAAGCAGATGGCTGAAATAACAGTACAATCACATACAATACCTTTGCCAAACCAATTAATATGTACGCGTTGTAATAACAAGGTTACTAATGTGTTGCATAGGACGGCTCAGGCATATGCTTGTATGCACTGTAAAAGTTATTATGTGGGTGAAAAAGGTTTGGGGTATAAGTTTGTACATTCATTTAATGAGGTTGTTACTCCCGATTTACCACTAAATACTAAAGGTGTTTTGTTTGGAGTAACGTATGAAATTGTTGGTTTTGCAGTAAGGAGTCAAATAGGGTCAGGATATACTTGGAGAGAGTATACTTTATTTAATTTATATGAGGGATTTGCCACATTAACAGAGTTTGATGGACACTGGATTTTTGCTAAGCCAATGCAAAATTATCCCAATCTTTCTCCTTCAAGTTTTTCAGATATAGTAGAGTTTGAAGGCAAATCATACCAAAAGTTTAATAAATATAAGAGTACTGTAAAATATGCGGCAGGAGAATTTGGTCATGATATTTTCTCCGATAAAAATAAAGTAAATGTGGAGTGGATTATGCCCCCATACATGCTAATCAGAGAGAAAGACGAAAACGAACTGATATGGAGTAAAGGAGTGGGGATAAACGCGAGTGAGGTTAAGGCAGCATTTAAAACCAGTTTGCTTCCAGAGCGCGAAGGAATTGGTGCTTTGCAATTAATGCCAGTTTCTGCCAATGTTTCGTTTCTTTTAGCAAGTACTTTTGTATTTATTCTTATTCTTTTGTTTGGGCAATATATTATTAAGTCTCCGGCAGAGGAAAAGAAAATATTTGACCATAGTTACTCAAAAACAAATGTTGATTCATCAGGAGTGATAGTAACCAATAATTTTGAAGTTACTGGTGGTAAAACTGCCCTGCAATTTAATGTGTATGCCCCTTTAACCAATGATTGGTTCGATTTAAACTTTGAGCTAATTAACGAGGCCACAGGAGAACGATTTGAAGGAGCAAAATCGCTAGAATTTTATTCTGGAACGGATTCAGAAGGTGCATGGTCAGAAGGAACTAGGCAGGATTACATTATTATTTCATCTGTTCCTCCTGGTCGGTATCATTTAAATCTTTATCCTACCTGGAATAGCAATTCATCTGTTTACGTGAGTTTCGGTATTGAAATAATACAAGGTGTTTCCTTATGGGCTAATTTCACATTATTTTTCTTGTTAGGTATTATTATACCTGTTATTCAGGTGTTTAGAATGTATGCTTTTGAGCAAAAGCGATGGATGGGAAGTGATTTCTCGCCTAAATTAACAATTTGGAACTTATGATAAGCAAAGCAGAAGAACGAAATAAATTAATGTATAGCATATTTTTAATAGTAATGTTGCTTATATTCAACTATGCTAATTATGCAGGTTGGCGTGTTTTTAACACAGATGAGGTTGAACATACAGAGGCTGGAAAAAACCATAACAATAGAACAAGATTTTACCATAAATAAATAACAACATGGATAATTTAATAAACCTTAAATACGTAATTGCAGCGTTTCTATATGCATCATTGGGTATTGTAATTTTGCTTGGTGCTTATTGGGTACTAGAAAAAATTACACCAGAAAATGTATGGAAACAAGTTGTAGAACACAAAAATGTTGCTGTAGCTATTGTATTTGCTGCATTTATTCTCGGTGTAGCAATCATTATCGCGTCAGCCATTCATGGATAGTATCCCCAAAGTAAGCAAACGTGAATTTAATAGCCATATGCTATTATTAATTTCCGTTTTTGTTGTAGCTACTTGTGGCTTAATATATGAGCTAGTGGCAGGAACAGCCGCCAGTTATTTGTTGGGTGATTCTGTTACTCAATTTTCGACCATTATTGGCGTATACCTATTCAGCATGGGCATTGGTTCATACCTGTCACGATTCTTTAACCACAACTTACTCAGCTGGTTTATTCAAATAGAAATAATGGTTGGTTTAGTGGGGGGATTTACTTCCACTATACTATTCTTGTTGTTTGGTTTTTTGTCGTACTTTAGGCTTGTGTTATACAGCTTAGTGGGTTTTACCGGAATATTAGTTGGGCTTGAGATACCATTGCTCATGAGAATTTTGGAGAAAAAGTATGAGTTTAAAGAGCTTGTTTCAAAAGTATTTACCTTCGATTATATAGGTGCATTATTGGCTTCACTCATTTTTCCTTTAGTGTTGGTACCTTACTTGGGGTTGTTGCGTACTTCTTTGTTTTTCGGGATATTAAATATTCTTGTAGCATTAATTGTATGCAACCGATTCTCTGGCGAAATAGCATGGTCTGGCAGGCTTAAATTTATTGCAATAGTTAGCATGATTGCGCTAACACTGGGTTTTACATACGCAAATGAATTATTAAGTTGGAGTGAGGCATCAGCGTATCAAGAGAACGTAATTTATGCTAAATCAACGCCATACCAAAGAGTTGTACTTACGCAAAGCAAAAAAGACTTGCGCCTTTACTTAAATGGGAATTTACAGTTTAGTTCTGGTGATGAGTACAGGTATCATGAAGCATTGGTGCATCCCATCATGCAAAGTCAAACAAGTCCAGAAAATGTATTGGTATTAGGGGGAGGGGATGGTTTAGCTGTAAGGGAATTGTTGAAATACAAACAAGTTAAACAGATTTTTTTGGTTGATTTAGACAAAGCAATTACAAACCTCTTTACCACAAATGAACTACTTACAACCCTAAATCAGCATGCATTCTTAAACAAAAAGGTTAAAGTTACTAATGCTGATGCATTTATTTGGCTTAAAGAAAACAAGCTAAAGTTTGACTGCATTATTGTTGATTTTCCAGACCCATCCAATTATTCAGTAGGTAAGTTGTACAGCCAAACGTTTTATAAATTACTTATACAGTCACTTTCAGATAATGGTGTAGCGGTAATTCAATCAACCTCGCCATTTATTGCGCGTACTTCTTTTTGGTGCATTAACAACACCCTCAAAAGTGTTGGTTTTAATACCATACCCTATCACGCATATGTGCCATCCTTTGGCGATTGGGGATTTCATATAGCATATAAAGGCAAGCAGCTTGTTACAGCAGATACTTTTAGTGTAAGCACAAGGTTTGTTACCAATGAGGTGTTTAAACAAATGCAGATATTTCCGCCTGATATAGCCAATATACATACTGAAGTAAATAAATTAAATAATCAGGTGTTGGTTAATTATTTTGAGCATGAGTGGCGCAAATACCAATAATCGAATAAGTAGAAAGTCTTTCATAGCTCAAGTTGCAGCTTTTACCTTGCTTCCACTTGCTTGTAAATCAAAATACACCCATATTAAAGGGAGTATTTTAGGAGCAAATGCAACAAAAGGACATCAGTTAAGGAGAGAAATTCCCCAATTACCCCTTACTAAATCGGCTAAAAAAGTAGTGATAATAGGTGGAGGTGTCAGCGGTTTATCGGCAGCCAGGCAACTTCAAAAAAATGGGGTAACAGATATTGTGGTACTTGAAATGAATGACACACCCGGAGGCAACTCCTTGTCAGGAAAGAATGAAATTACAGCATACCCTTGGGGCGCACATTATTTGCCAATACCCGATTGCGCTGATAAAGAACTATTGTCGTTTCTGCATTCTTGTGGCGTAATCACTGGATTTAATAAAAAAGGTTTACCTATTTATAATGAAGAGTATTTGTGTTTTGATCCAGAGGAAAGGCTTTTTATAAACGGTTATTGGCAGGAAGGGCTTATACCCAAGTTTGGTGTGCCTTTGGCAGAACAGGCGCAGATCAAACGCTTTTTAAGTGAAATGGATAACTATCGCAAGGCAATTGGTAATGATGGTAAAGACGCTTTTTGCATTCCTGTAAATAAATGCAGCAATGATTATACCTACAAACGGTATGATGAAATTACATTTGAACAATACCTTAAGCAAAATAACTACAACTCAACCCACCTAATTTGGTATTTGAATTATTGTACTAAAGATGATTTTGGAGCTGGTATTGATAAAGTTTCTGCTTGGGCGGGTATCCACTATTTTGCCGCACGAAAAGGTAAAGCAGATAATGCCAGTCATGACGATGTTTTAACTTGGCCCGAGGGCAATAACTGGTTGGTAAATCAATTGCAAAAGGGGCTTGAAAGCCAAATTATCATCAATGCGCTTACCTACAGTGTTAAACAAAATCAAAAAGAGAAAATAGAAGTAACCTATTTAAATGGAGATGATGCGCATTTAATTGAAGCTGATGTAGTAGTTTTAGCTACCCCAAATTTCATTAACAAACATATTGTTGAACAAGAACTATTAGCTCATCAACAACTCAACGCAAATGCAATGCCATGGATGGTTGCTAATATTACTGTAAAACGTTTTTTTGAGTACGCAAAAGGATTGCCATTAAGTTGGGATAATGTAATATATGGCAATGCCGGGCTTGGCTACATCAATGCTACCCAGCAGCATCTTAACCAACCCTCAGATAAAAACGTGTTAACATTTTATTATCCATTCTGCAATAAATCCGCTGCCGAAGAAAGGCAAAGGGCCTTGGGCCTTAGTCATAAAGACTGGGTAGAAATAATTATGAAGGAATTGGAAAGGGCCCATTTAGATATTGTGAACCATATTGAACAAATAGATGTTTGGGTTTGGGGGCATGGCATGGTTCTTCCAGAACCTGGTTATCAAAAGAAGTTGGCTTCCTTACAGCCCGCTCACCACAGGATAAAATATGCCCATACCGATTTTTCTGGTATTTCCATATTTGAAGAAGCATTTCATCAAGGTATTAATGCAGCTAATGAAATCATTAAGCAATATGGAGCTAACGTATAAATATCTATATAATAAATGGGTGGACGGGGTGTTTGTGTTAGCACCCCCATTCATCAGTTTAATAATTGTAGCCTTTTTGCCAGATGCATATAAATATTCATCAGAAATGCCTGTGTTTGCATGGGTAATTCTAATTATGTGTATTGATGTAGCCCATGTTTACTCAACCTTATATCGTACCTATTTTGATTGGGATACTTATCGTCAACAGCGAAATTTGTTGCTGGGTATTCCTTGTGTTTGTTTACTAGTAAGCGTCTTACTTTACAATTACAGTGTGTCGTTGTTCTGGAGTCTATTGGCTTATTTAGCTGTGTTTCATTTTATCAGGCAACAATATGGATTTATGAGAATTTATTCAGGTAAAGAAGACTCATTAAAACTATCAACTTACATTGATACCATAACAATTTACGCTACAACAATACTTCCAATCATATACTGGCATTTAAACCCCCAACGTAATTTCAGTTGGTTTATGCAAGGCGATTTTCTAATAATTAATGCAGCTCAGTTCAATAATTATATTCATTTAATTTACGTGTTGTTAATTGTAGTTTATGTTACAAAGGAGTTATACCTGGTTTTAAACAAACATGCGTTTAACGTAACAAAAAACATCATAATTGTAGGTACAGGTTTGAGCTGGTATTTTGGTATAGTGTACTTTAACGGAGATTTGGTGTTTACATTGCTAAACGTTATTGCTCATGGAATACCCTATATTGCACTAATATGGATATGGGGAAATAAAAAGCACCAAAAAAGCACCATATCACAAGGAAATGGATTTTTAAAGCGAATATTTCAAAGTAAAAAGTTAATTTGGTTTTTATTAATAATATTGGCGTTTGCTTATATTGAAGAATTATGTTGGGATACATGGGTTTGGAATGAACATGAAGATGTTTTCTTTTTTATGAGTTCATTTTATAACCAAGCTAATGATAACGTATTAAAAGTGCTCGTTCCATTACTCACGCTGCCTCAAATTGTGCATTACGTAATAGATGGATATATTTGGAAGATAAAAAACGACCAGTTTAATTGGTCCAACCACGTATTAAAATGAAAATACTCGTTACTGGAAGCAATGGCTTATTAGGCCAAAAACTCACTGATTACTACAAAACCCGTTCTGATATTGAATATTTTGCTACAGCAAAAGGAGGCGACAGGTACAGCAATCAAAAGGGTTACATCTACTTATCTCTTGACGTTACAGATAAAGAGGATGTTGAAATCATTATTGGAGGGATTAAACCAGATGTGGTAATTAACACAGCCGCAATGACCAATGTAGATGCCTGTGAAGGAGACCATGCAGGATGTGATGCGTTAAACGTTGAAGCAGTAAAATACCTGGTTGAAGCTTGTAACAAAAGTAATACGCATTTGATACACCTTTCAACTGATTTTATTTTTGATGGTACGCATGGCCCGGTTACTGAAGATGAAATACCCAATCCGTTGAGCTATTATGGAAACAGTAAATTAAAAGCTGAACAGGAAATAATGGCCAATAGTAAAAGTTGGGCAATTTTGCGCACTGTATTGGTTTATGGTGTGGTTAAAGACATGAGTCGAAGCAATATTGTATTGTGGGCTAAAACCAATTTAGAACAAGGCAAAACATTAAACGTAGTTGGCGATCAGTTTAGAACGCCTACACTGGCAGAAGATTTGGCCCAAGGTTGTGTATTGGCTGCTGATAAAATGGCCCGCGGTGTATATAATATTAGCGGTATTGATTACATGAGTGTGTTTGATTTGGTATATCGGGTGGCCAATTACTTTAAACTAGATAAAACCTTGTTAAATTTATCAACCAGTGAAGGCATTAAGCAACCAGCAAAACGCCCACCTATTACAGGTTTTCATGTTGATAAAGCAGTTCGTGAATTAGGGTATAAACCCCATCGTTTTGAGGAAGGGTTGGCTATTGTAGAGCAACAGTTGTTGCAAGTAACACCGCATAATTCAAATTAAAGGTTCATCTTTGTTGTAAATTTTATACTAATGGATTGGGGAAGTAATTTTTGGGTTTGGATGGCTACAGAAGCCTTCTTTGGCATTTTTGTGGCGGTATTGTTGTATTACTTTTTTGTGCGCAGGGATCAAAAAGAGCGTAATGAAAGAGATAAAAAAAACAGTTAACTTAATCAAACAGTTTTTTGTGTTCAGTAAGCTAGAGCGTAATGGAATTTATGCCCTTGTTTTACTGATTGCAGTTGTTGCATGGCTTCCGCAAATTTACAGACTCCTTTTTCCTCCGCAATTACTAAACCTAAAAATTGCCGAATTAGCAGTACGAACACCTGAAAATGGAAACAATACACATGCCATTATTACTCAAGACTCAAGTAACAAAGTAGCGCATGAGCTATTTTTTTTTAATCCAAACACCATTGATTCTGCTGGGTTAATGGCTTTAGGTTTTACTCCTAAACTCACTAAGGGAATATTAAAATACCGCAGCAAAGGAGGTTATTTTAAAAGTGCTGAAAGTTTGTATAAGATTTATGGAGTGGATAGCAACCTGATAGATAAATTAGTTCCGTATGTGCAAATAGAGAACAAGCCCGCGTTTAGCAATACAGCATCAAGGCTAAAATTTGAGGATAAACCTAGGGCAAGGAGTGTTTCTATTGATATTAACACGGCAGACTCCATACAACTGGTTGCGTTGTATGGGATAGGCCCCAAAATGGCTGCAAAGATTATTGATTACAGGCAGCGTACTGGTGGTTTCTTTAACACCGCACAATTATTGGAAGTTTACGGGATGGATGAAGATGTGTTAATGGAATTAGAAGGTAAAATACATGCTGATGTGCAAAGGGTTAGGTATTTAGCGCTAAATAGTGTGCTATTAGAGGAGTTGAAGAAGAATCCATATGTAAAATCGAAACTGGCAAATGCTATTATCAATTACCGCAAACAACACGGTGCTTTTAAAAAAATTGAAGACTTGAAAAAGATTGTGATATTGCAAGATAGCACCTATAATAAGCTATTGCCCTATTTAACATTGGATTAACAAAAAGAATAACCATCTTTGTTCAAACAAGTTTATATATGAAAAATTTATTAATGCTGTTATTGCTATTATCTACTGCTGCTGTATCAGCCTATGCCCAACAACCTACTGATAGCAATATTGTTGTAGTTAATGGCATGTATGTGGTAAAAATCAAAACCAGCGCGGTATGCGACATGTGCAAAGAAACCATTGAAAAAGCGATGGCTTATGAAAAGGGAGTGAAAAAGAGCGACCTAGATGTAGATTCTAAAATACTTACCGTAACTTTTGATCCCAATAAAACAACACTTGAAAAGATACGTTTGGCCATTGTAAAATCAGGATATGATGCTGATGGGCAATTGGCTGATGCCAAAGCATACGACAATTTAAACCCTTGTTGCAAGAAAGATGCAAAGCATTAATCCGCAACTGATATAACAAGTGCAGATAAAATATCCACATGCTTTAGTATTTCGTATTAAAAGCATAAACTTGTGGTTTAAGTAACGTAACACATATTATGTATTTAGCTATTGCTGGGAATATTGGATCAGGGAAAACTACTTTAACCACTTTACTCGCTCGTCATTATAAATTTGAACCGCATTACGAAGATGTAGAGGACAATCCATATATCAGCGATTTTTATGAGGATATGCAACGTTGGGCCTTCAACCTACAGATTTACTTTTTAAACAGCCGCTACAATACGGTTTTACAACTGCAAAAAGGTAAAAAGAAGGTAATACAAGACAGAACCATTTATGAAGATGCGCACATTTTTGCGCCAAACTTACATAGCATGGGCTTAATGAGTACGCGCGATTACGAAACCTACCAAAAAATGTTTGAGTCGTTGAGCCAAACCATTAAAGCACCTGACTTGTTGGTGTATTTGCGTGCCTCCATTCCAAGTTTGGTAAACAATATTCAAAAACGAGGAAGGGATTACGAGGATAGCATTCGATTAGATTACTTAAGGCGTTTAAATGAACGCTATGAAGCTTGGATTAGCAACTATAAGCATAAGCTCCTTATCATTGATGTGGACAATCTTAATTTTGCTGATCATCCAGAAGATTTAGGAACGGTTATCAGTAAAATTGATGCAGAAATAAATGGCCTATTCTAATTTAAATAGGGTCTTTGCATTAAAACATTTCATTAATTACGGCTAAACCAACATGCTACGATTTATTCAGGTAGTTCAACACCATAATAAATAGCCATACTGAGTTATACCCGAGTATCAATAACAAAAAAAGCCGCATTGCGGCTTTTTTTGAATATTTTGGAATCAATTCTTTATTTTTCTAGTAGCTCTAACAATTGTTTTACCATGTCTTTTGAGCCCATGTAAATGGGCACACGTTGGTGCAAATCGTTTGGAACAATATCCAATACCCGACCATTGCCTGTATCTGCTATGCCGCCTGCTTGTTCAACAATATACGCCATAGGGTTACACTCATACATTAAGCGCAATTTACCGTTGGGTGATTTTGCCGTAGGTGGGTAAATAAAAATACCACCTTTTAATAAATTACGGTGGAAATCAGCCACCATACTGCCAATATACCTAGCACTGTACGGGCGATTAGTTGGTTTGTCAACTTGTTGGCACCAGGTAATGTATTCTTTTACCCCTGTTGGCGCACTTAATATATTGCCCTCATTGTAACTGTATGTTTTACCCATTGCTGGTATTTTCATATCAGGGTGCGATAAGCAAAACTCACCAATGCTAGGGTCTAATGTAAATCCATTTACACCATTACCGGTAGTATAAACCAACATGGTACTGGTTCCATAAATCACATATCCAGCTGCAAGCATTTTATTGCCAGGCTGAAAAAAGTCGCTTAAGTCAGGTTTGGTGCCTACTGGTGTAACCCGCTGAAAAATACTAAATATGGTACCTATTGAAACATTTACATCAATATTGCTTGAACCATCCAAGGGATCCATAGCTACTACGTATTTTGCATTATTGCTCACCGGAGATTGAATGTAAATCATTTCATCATTCTCTTCACTGGCAATGGCGCATACTTCACCTCCTCTGGTTAAGCAATCAATTACCAAGTCATTGGCAATTACATCCAGTTTCTTTTGGTCTTCGCCCTGTACATTCTCGCTACCAGCATCACCTAAAATTTCAGCCAATCCAGCTCTGTTTACCTCACGGCTTATGGTTTTTGCCGCAATGCCAATATCACGCAATAAACGCGAAAACTCGCCTTTAGCTACTGAAATCTCATTTTGGCGCTCTATAATAAACTGCCCTAAGGTGGTTACATTAAATTTGCTCATGCCTGTTTTATTAGTTGTTTATCCAGCAAATATAAGGGAAGCCTTAAGTTGAGCAAATCCGCAAGCAATTATTTCATTCAGGTTGTATATTGCAGGTTCATTTGTAAATGTTGTTATCGTGAAAGTATTCAAATTTGGTGGGGCATCAGTTAAAGATGCAGCATCAGTAAAAAATGTAGCTGAAATTTTAAAAAAGTATGCCAATCAGCCTATTCTGGTAGTGGTTTCGGCAATGGGTAAAACAACCAATGCATTAGAAAAATTAGCTTATGCACACTATCATAACGATAAGGAAAATAAACAGCAGTTATATCTTGAAATTAAACAATACCACGATGAGATTATTAGTGGATTGTTAAATGAAACGGATACCCATGCCTACAATGACATCGAAAACCTCTTTGTTGAGCTGGAATGTTTGCTGGAGGCCGGTAGTGAAGGTTCGTATGATTTTAACTACGACCAAATTGTGAGCTACGGGGAAATATTCAGTACTCGTATTGTAAGCAGTTACCTCAATCAGATGGACATTAAAAATAGGTGGATGGATGCCCGAAACTTCATCAATACAGATGCTACCTTCCGCGATGCAAAAGTGGATTGGAGCTTAACGGAAGCCATGATAGGCAAAAAGCTGAAACCCATCGTGTCCAAGCAATTGGTAGTTACACAAGGGTTTATAGGCCAAAATAGGGAACACAATACCACAACATTGGGGCGAGAGGGTAGTGATTACAGTGCAGCTATTTTTGCATATGGTTTAAATGCTGAAAGTGTAACAATCTGGAAAGATGTGGCCGGAGTAATGAATGGAGATCCTAAAAAATTTCCAACAGCTATTAAACTGAACGAACTAAGCTACACCCGTGCAATTGAAATGGCTTACTATGGCGCAACTGTTATTCATCCTAAAACCATACAACCATTAAAAGGCAAAAATATTGTATTGCACGTGCGGTCTTTCCTAGACCCTGATGCAATAGGAACAGTGGTGAGCAATCATGCACATGAGCAAAGCATCCCTTCCTTTATATCCAAAGGTAATCAAACATTAATTTCCATTTCTAGTAAGGATTTTAGCTTTATAGTGGAGGATAACCTGGTAAATATTTTTCGGATTTTTGCCCTGCACAACATCAACATTAACCTCATGCAAAATTCTGCCATTAGTTTTAGTGTATGCGTTGATAACAAAGGCGAAGAGTTGGACAAGCTCAAAAGTGAGTTAAATATCCATTACAATGTGCGGGTAAATGAGCAGGTGGAATTGCTTACCATCATGAACCACACAGAAGAAGCAATTAGAGAATTTACAACCCATAAGGCCATTTTGCTGGAGCAGCGCACACGCGTTACCGTGCAATTTGTATTAAAAGCCAATGGCTAAAGTATATTTGCTCACAGGCAGCAATGAGGGCCTGAGTATTGAATTGTTAGCACAAGCTTCTTCACTCATTCATCAACAAGTAGGGGAGGTGCAGCTAAAATCATCCATCTATAAAACAGCACCTTGGGGCAATACCAACCAGCAAGATTTTTTAAATCAGGTACTTCTGGTGGAAACCACCTTGAATCCAACAGAAGTGTTGCATACCATATTAGGCATTGAGGCAAACATGGGTAGGGTTAGGCACCACAAATGGGCACCACGAACCATTGATATTGATGTGTTGTTTTACGATCAATTGGTGTTGCAAGAAACGGATTTAAGTATCCCTCATCCACTTCTGCATGAACGTAGGTTTACCCTTATCCCATTGGCTGAAATTGCCCCTGAGTTAATTCATCCAACATTAAAGTTGAGCATTAAGATGTTATTGGCAAACTGTAAGGACAACAGTACCGTGGAAAAATTGTAGTTAAACTGCTATTACTTTACCGCACTTTTGTTACATATGATAATTAAACCAGCACATGAGTTTATTGTAATAGAGGGGAACATCGGGGCCGGGAAAACCTCATTGGCCAATAAGTTAAGTGCTGATTTTGGGGCTAAGCTAATCCTAGAAGAGTTTGAAGACAATTCGTTCCTTCCGAAGTTTTACGAGGATGCCAGAAGATATGCTTTTCCCCTAGAGATGAGCTTTTTAGCTGCAAGGTTTAATCAACTAAAAAAACAACTGCTGGAACTGGATTTGTTTCGTGCAGGGGTGGTGAGCGATTACATTTTTGCCAAATGTTTGTTGTTTTCTAAGATTAACTTGGATGACGATGAATATGATTTATATGTGAAGCTGTTTGAGATTATCAATTTGCAAATTAGGCAGCCTGATTTATTGGTTTACCTGCATAACCCTATACAAAAGCTGCAATGGAACATTCTTAACCGAGGAAGAGCTTACGAGCAACAGATTTCAGATGATTATTTGAAGCAGCTTAGTGATGCTTATTTACAGTTTATACATGCAAATAACCACCTGCGTATTTTGTTGGTTGATTGTAGTGCAATAGATTTTATGGGTAATGAACACCATTACCACAGCCTCAGGCAGTTAATTGCCAAAAATTATACCCCAGGTATCCACCATATCTCGTTTTTATCAGATTTCTGATAAATTAATCACCTTATTTTCAATCAATTATATTTTTAGGCTACTATTTGTCATTTTATTGACAATCTGGTGATACTATTTAGGCTATATTTGTGTTATGTAATTGTTACGTAATTACATTTTAAATGTAAACATAATTGTATATGCCTGATAAATAGTAAAATATAATGACTATAAAATTGTACATATTGGTTAAAAGAATGCTCTTTACAGCAATGTTCATGAGCATTGTTACGATGTCGTACGGAGAAAATGCCTTGCGTAAACTAGCAGTTAATTTTTATGGTCAGTTATTACAATTTAATCTATCCAGCGATTTTTATACTCAGCGCGAATACTTGTTTAGTGATATTCCAGTGGAAGAAAAATCAACACGCTTGTTAAAGGATAGCGAGTTGGTTTTGTTTACTGAACAAGCAAATGGTTATGCCAAACAATTGCAATTGGATGATGTGGGCTATTTGTTTATGGTGCAAAAAGCTGCCCGAGAATTAAACAAAGAAAACGATGCCAATATCGAACAATTGTTTACCTATGCTGCTCTTAGTCTTAAAGGGTATGATGTGATGCTTGGAATAGGCAATAAAGGAATTACCTTATATGGCTATACCAATTTTTCCATAAAAAACATCCTGTATGTAACCCAAAACAATAAAAGGTACTATGATTTGAGTTTTAACCAATCAAAGGAACCTGGAGAAGAACGCTCAGTTGCTTTGCCTATTAATGAACAGGCCAAAAGTATGCGTTTAAACAAACTAAGGCCTCCGGTATTGCCAAAGCGTATGGTACATAAAACACTGCCTTTTGAATATGAAGGTAATGTGTACTTTTTTACAGCAACCTACAATCACTCGTTGGTGGCTTATTACAAAGATTTGCCAGATATTGAAATGAGCCAAGTTTATTTGAATTACGGCTTATCTGAAACAGGAGAACATACCTTAATTAATCAATTAAAAGAAGCAACCTCCTATTTATCCAAAGAAAAAACAGTAAACTTCTTATTAGCCTTTGTGCAAAGTTTAAGTTATGCAAAGGATATAGATGTATTGGGCCATGAGAAGTTTTCGTTCCCAGAAGAATCATTGGCCAACGATTTTACAGATTGTGAAGACCGTTCCATGTTATTTGCTTACTTGGTGCGCGAGGTAGCCAATTTACAAAGCATAGGGTTAATGTATCCAAATGCTGCACACATGAATGTTGCAGTAGAAAGCTGGAAAAAAGGCAACAAAAGCGATATCAAAGTTTTTGATATGGATTTTGTAGTTTGCGAACCTTCTGGTAATGGTTTTAAAGCAGGTCAACACACCATCAGCTTATCTGCTGCCAATGTTGTTAAGTGGTAGTTGTTAAAGTTTGTATCCCAGCCCAAACGTAAAAAATACTGGAATAAGCTGTTGTGTAACAAACATAGCCAGCATGTATAAACTTAACAACGTGTAGAAAGCCACCTTTCCTTGCTGTTTCATTTTCCAGGCTTGTTTAAATGCCTCAATAAATAAGGGAAAACCTATGGCAACAACTAATGCATACCAAATAGAAAAGTGTTTGTTGGTGAAGGTGTGAATAAATGCATGTTGCGCCATTACAAATGTCCAAGCAATGGAAGCAAAAAACAAAGCCCAAATGATTTTATACAACAGTAGATTATGTTGCTTCATGTTTTTTAATGCAAAGTAAGCCAACACAATAACTGACCATCCTGGGAGCAAATAAAATCGTTCCATGCGATTAAACCAGTTGAAAGGGATTTGCCAGTATTGCGATGGTTCAAAAGCTGATTCTGCCTTTTGTCCGGCTATTTCTACACCTGTTGTTCTAAATAAAAGGGCATGTTTTAAATCTTCAATGGCAAGCGAAAAGCTACCAAAATAAACGGCATTTTGCACCACGTGTAAACCAAATCCTACCAGCACTGCTAAGCCTGCTGTAATGGTTTCAAAGGTGAAAATACGTTTGTGAAAAATGATAGAAAAACCGAGGGTTAGTATCCCTAAAAAAACAGGCTGCTCAAATGAAATGTTTACTTCAATAATCATTATTAGTAAAAGCACACCAAATAACCATTTGTTGGTAGCTCCATTTTTATGGTAGATATAAAGGATATAAAAGTACAACCACTTTAACAGTTCACCGTAAAGGTGTTGGTGTAGGTTATCGCCCCAAGCAATATAATAATTGGCCAATGCTATGCTACAACCACCAATAAAAGCTTGGGTGTTGTTTTGGGTCACTTGTTTTAATACATGGAAAATAAAAAAGAAGAAAAAAACAGCCATTAGCAATGGCACAATCCGTAAAACGGATTCTTGGTAGGAATTAAAGATTACAGCATAAAAGCCAGCCAAAATATTGGGTATTGCGGGATAATGCGTATAAACGATTGGGCTTAACAACTTGGGATAATAATCGTGCACTGGTAAAAAGGCCGTTTTCACAAAGCCACTGTCGTAAAAGTATTTTGCAGAAGAAATGGTATTGATATCACTATAGCCATCACCATAAATTTGGTTGCGGGCCCTGCTCTCATCATAACAGGATACAAACAATGCCCTGCTAAGCAGTACAATAAAACTGATTGCAAATACAAGGATTTTGTAACGTTGGTATTGGGTATTGGATAATTCTTTCATGATATTGTTATTGAAGGATTGCGTCAATGTAAGGGCTAACTTGCATAATATTCATATCTTTCATGCAAATATTGTTTCCCCCACAAGGAATAACCTCTGTATGATGTATACAAGGTGAGCAGGGCTTATTCAAGTAATAATAGGAGGTGTTATTGGCTTGGCTAAGCAGTTGCACTGGACTTGTAGGTCCCCATAGGGAGAAGGTTGGCAAATCAAGTTTCTGGGCAATATGTAAAGGGGCGCTATCAATGCACAGCATGCATTTAACTTCTGATCCAAGGAAACGGTAGTACTCCTCAAAACTATATTTTCCAGCAACATTGATTACTCGTTCAGGGTTTAATTGATAGTCTTTAATAAATAGATTATTCTGTTCAGCATCAGAAGGTGCACCAACCAATGCAATTTGATAATGTGACGTTTGTAATATATAGCGGCAGATATCAGCCAATAATTGATTAGGCATTTTGCGCATATCACCGCCCAAATCGCTGCAGGTATTGTTAATAGCAACAGTTTTTTTAGGAGCAGTTGAATGGAATTTTTCTGGAAAACTGAAGCGTGAAAACTCGCTAACACCTGCTGCTTCAACCAGTTTTTGGTAGTTTATACCAACCTGGATAAATTGATTGAAGTAAACATTATGGGTGTTCAGGTAATTTCTAAAATTGGTTTTATCCAATTGAAAACCAAAACGATTAATGGCACAGGTCCATGATGCAAAAACAGTGGTGAGTATGGAATACACTTCCAAATCAATTACCCAAAGTTTTCTTAATCCCCAGGTTTGATAAAGGTATTTGCTTGCTGATTTAATCAATGTTAGAAAATTCTTATCATCAATTACCCAAACCTCATCAAATAACTCCATTGGTGATATTCCGGCTGAAATCCCCTTGCCACATAAAAGAATCAACTTGGCATCAGGGTGTTTTTTCTTTAAACTAAACAAGGCATTACTGGCTAAAATAACACTACCCAAGCCAAGTATTTTTATAACAAGAATATGTTTTGGAGCTACATCAAGTTTGTGATTTCTTCTTAACAATATTCCCAAACCACGCACCGCAATAAGGTTAACCAACAAAATAACTTTGCCAATGTAAACATCAATAAATTGTTTAACTTTTAAATTCATACAATCAGCTTGCTGTTATTTTTTGGGGCCTTTGGGTTGCAATGGTCTTATCTCAAGGTTTACAGTATGGAAATTGGCTGGCATTTGTAATGCGTATACGATGTTGCTTGCCACATCCTCCGGCATTAGCATATAATCATGCGGTTGAATACCTGGGCTATTTCTGAAAAAATCAGTTTTAACGCTACCAGGATAAATGCAGGTAACCTTTATGCCAAAGTCCCTTACCTCCCTAAACAAGCTTTCGCTTAGGCCTTTTACCGCCCACTTAGTAGCACAATAAGCGGCCACTTGTGGCATTCCTTCTAATGCTGCCGTTGAGGCAATGTTAATGATGTGTCCGCTTTGTTGTTGTTTCATAATGGGTAATGTTTGTTTACAACAATAAAATACGCCATTTACATTGGTTTGTTGCATCTCGTCCCACTGCTCAATGGGCATATCTTCTAAAAAACCGAAGTAGCCTAATCCTGCATTGTTTACTAGGATATGCAATTGGTTATTGGTTTTTGCTAGTATGGTTTTAAAAGCCTGTTCCACGTCATGCAATTGCCTTACATCACAAGGGATAAAAGTGTAATTTGGGTGCGAGATGTCGTTTTTATTTCTGCCCAAGCCAAAAACCAGCGTTCCTTTTTCCAATAAAAGTTTAGCAGTATGGTATCCTATTCCTTTACTTACTCCTGTAATAACGGCTATTTTGTCTGTCAATTCCATAAAATCAATTTACTAAAAACAGTTTATACTGTGTTTTTCCATCAGTTGAAAATTTCATCCCCGGGCCAGGAAGGTGAAGAAAGTTAACAATGGCCTTGGTGGCATTTATTGTTGATGACTTACTCTTAATGCCATTTAGGTTAATATCAAATGACAATAAAAATTCCCGTTGGATGGAAATACCCTCTTTATACCTGAAGTTATCAACGCTGTATCCGGTTGCAATATTAAGCCAGGCTGGCCAATTACTGCCGAGTTTGCCGGGTAACATATTGTGTAAATCAAAACTCAGCCAATAAGCATGCCCATTATAATCTTCGGTAAGTACCCAATGGTTGCCATTAACTTCTTTGTATTTTTTAGAGGGAAAGTAGCTGTATTTAAAGTTGATGTTTTTCAGGTATGGCACTTTTTGCTGTAAAACCCCATATCCAATACCTCCTAAATTAAATAGCATATCTGGTACAGAAAACCCCCAAGTGGTAAATCCATCTCCTAATTCAATACTCAATGCCCATGAAACAGGTAAAATAGTGCTCCAAATCAGCCGTTGCTTTTCATCATAACCGGCCCATTTCATGGTTTCATTAAGTACATTAAAATACAGGTATGAGGTATAGGCATGTCCCAACTTATCCATCCCATAACTGTAATTATTGAACCCACCATCATTTAACCAAATAAACGGATGAAACCCACCTTCCCACCACCACTTGTATTCAACATACAAACTCCCCAGCTGTTGTAGAGCTATTCCAGCCGCTACTGCGCGTTTTTTAGTAAGAAACGGTTTCTTACCAGTTGAGTCAGCCTGCTGTCCAAACAACAACAAGGCAAATAGCAATGACAAAAAGGTGAGTTTAATTTTTAGCATTAGAAATCAAAATAAGCACCTATGGTGTGTAAGTTTGTTTGTTGTTTATAAAATTGGCCTCGTTCTTCATAGCCCCCTAAATACTGATATGCCAGCCTAAAATGTTCTTGGTTTGATTGGTGCAATTTATACCCCAACTGCAAACAATGTGTATTGCCAAAATCAAACTCTTCTCTTAATTTAATGTCAGCTGCTGCATAAATGGCATTTGAGGGGTTAAATTGAAACAAAGTAATTTCACCTCCTGCGTGTAACAATACACTACCAGAAAGATTTTTTGCCAAGTTCATTTCCCCGATTTTATAATTATGAAAATAGTAAAAGCCACCGTACAATAAAAGGTTGTTTTTTAAAAGACGGTGTACACTGTGCAATTGAACATAGTCTTTTACGTAATTTATTGGTGTTAAACCGGCATTAATTGCATCGTCACTTAAATGCTGGCTAGTATGCCCGTAGCTACTTCTCAAATACCATGATTGTGATAATTTTAAGTCGAAAAAGAAGTCTACAAAGTAATCTACATTTACTGTTTCCCCTCTTTTGGTGTATCGTTTTAGTGTGGTGTAAACACTTGATGCTACGCTAAATTGTAGGGTTTTGCCTAACGCATTAATATTTACCAAGGGAAATTGCATGCCCATACTGGTAAAAAATTGGGTGCCTTGGGTTGTTTTTAGCAATTGCAGCCGATGTGCCCTTGCATCAGCTGTAAATACAGGTATCATTCTTTTAGGTAGTCTTTGGAAAGATACATCATATTTGGCATACCATTTTTCAGCAGCTAGCGTATCGGCTGTTTGTGCAACCAACGCAGTTGTTATAAAAAGCAGAAAGAAAATACCACAAACAACATGTTTCATTGAGGTGCGCTGAATGTGTGCAATATAAGGATGGTTGGTTGAAAAAAAAACGCAAAAGGCGGCACCTGAAAGGTGCCGCCTTTTGCAGGCAAGAAATAAAACGATTTTAGTATCCGAAAATATCTTCCAGAGTTAACTCTACCACTTCACCATACTTTTTCAAATCATTTAGGTTAATTTTTTCTTTGCTGCCCATTATTGCATAATGATAAGCTTTACCCACGTAATGATTGTTAAAATAAGTATCAATATCTTTAAAAGATATCGCATCAATGTTTTCATAAATATCCTTACTGGTGCTGTGATTTAATCCCAGTTTTTTAGCTCCCATCAGTGCAAAAAACACTTCTTCTTTATTGGTTCGTTGTGTTTCTATTTGTTGTTTAACGGCTTCTTTGGCTGCATTAAAACTTGCTTCCGATTTTGGCAAAGCAGTTAATAAGTCTAACATAGCTGGCACGGCATCATTTAACTTATCAGCTTGTGTACCAATGTATGCCATAACATAATAAGGATCAGCTTTCTTTTGAGGCACCGCATAACGCGAAAAAGTAGAGTAGGCCAATGCCTTACTTTCTCTAATGGTTTGAAATACCACTGACGACATGCCGCCACCGAAATACTCATTAAACATGGTAATGATTGGATATGAATTGCTATCAAATGGTTGTGATTGCTTGTTTAACCAAAGTATCTCAGCCTGAACCATTTTATAATTAACAAAATATACTTTGTTGGTTGCTGTTTCATTGCGGGTAAATTCAACTGCTTTAGGGTAGGCCATTAATTTGGCTGGTGTTTTATGATTTTTATCCAAAGCCGAAGTAACAGCTGACAATTCTTGCGGGCCATAATAGTAGATAGTATGCTCATACGAAGTCAATTGTTTAATCATGTTTACCAAATCATCGGCTTTTAATGCTTTTAATTCAGCTTCACTTAGGTTGTAAGTGGTAGGGTTGTTTTTGCCAAACATGGTATAATTGCGCAATGCGTTCCAAAAAATAGCCTGTTTACTTAATTTGGCATCCTTACGTTGTTTTAACGTTCGTTCAATCAATTGGTTTAGCGCCTCTTGGTCTGGTTTAGCATTGGCCAGTAAGTGTTCAAACAATTTTAATGCAGCATCAAAGTTTTCCGTTAAACCGCTTAACGATACGTAAACCTGCTCATCACCTGCACTTACATTAAAATCGCAAGCCAGTTTAAAAAACTCTTTACTAATTTGTTCACTGGTATATTTATCAGTACCTAAATATTGCAATAACTGAACAGCTATAGGAAGTTTAATGTTGTTAAACTTGCCCATATCCAATACATAGTACATGGTAAATAAGGCATTGTCCTTATTTTTAATGTAGTAAATAGGTAATTTCTTACCAACCATGCCCCTGGTAACATCCTTATTAAAATCAAGGAATTTAGGTGCAATACGTGGTGTGTTTAAGTTGTTTATTTTTTCAACAAATGGACTCACGTCATCTCTATTTACCTCAACAGGGGTAATTTGTGGTTTCTCAATTTTTACAGTGCCTTTGTCTTCTCCAATGTTTTTATAAATCACCACATAATCGTTGCCATAAGCACGATTGCCATAATCAATAATTTCTTGGCGGGTAATTTTTGATAAGTTATTCAGTAAACTGGCCTGTTCTGTCCATGGTTTGTCAACAATAAAAGCATCCAGCATGGTGCTGGCGCGTCCTTCATTGCTCTCATTGTTGCGTATAATCTCTACTTTAAAATTATTAATAATGGCTTTCAAGTCATCATCAGTAAACTTTCCTGCTTTAATACTTTCAATCTGCTCTAATAAAAGGGTTTTAACCTCCTCCAATGATTGTCCTTGTTTAGGTTTACCTGTTAAAAAGTGAATGCCATAGTCCTTATTCATCCAAACTGAAGAAGATGCAGCCAATACTTTTTGTTGTTTCACCAGGTTTAAATCAATAAGTCCTGCTTTTGAATTTGCCAATAAGTAATCAAACAGAGTGGCATATTGGGCATCTTTGCTATTGGCTCCTGCTGTTCTAAATCCAATCATTATATTTTCAGCATCGGGCCCATAAACATTAACCACAGTTGGTGCATTGCGCTTTGGTTCTGGCTCAAAAACATAAGGTGGAACATCTTTAGGTTTCATGTAACTGAATTTTTCTGCAATCCAGTTTATGGTTTGGTCTGGGTCAAAATCACCTGCAAGCACAATGGCCATGTTGTTTGGCACGTAATAGGTATTGTAATAATTGCGGATTTTAACCAATGAAGGATTTTTTAAATGTTCAACAGTACCAATAGTGGTTTGTGTACCATACGCGTGTTTGGTAAATAGATTGGTCATTAAGGCTTCAAAAACCTTACGGCTGTCGTTGTCCAGTGCAATATTTTTTTCCTCATATACGGCCTCTAATTCTGTATGAAATAAACGCAAAACAGGCGCACGGAAACGTTCTGCCTCAATGGTAAGAAAACTGTTTAACTGGTTTTGTGGAATATCATTTACATAAACGGTTTGTTCAAGCGAGGTGAATGCGTTTGTACCTTGTGCTCCTATTGTACTCAACATTTTATCATATTCGTTGGCAATAGCATACTTACTGGCAACACCGCTAACTGAATCAATTTGATGGTAAATATTTTTACGTGCCTTTTCATCAGTGGTTTTATTGTATAACTCATAAAGGGCATCAATTTTATCCAATTGCTCTTTTTCTTTGGCCCAATCCTTAGTGCCATATTGGTCAGTTCCTTTAAACAACATATGTTCAAGGTAATGCGCCAATCCTGTGTTGTCAGCAGGGTCGTTTTTACTGCCAGCTTTGGTGGCAATGTAGGTTTGAATCCTTGGTTCGGCTTTATTTACCGAAAGCATTACCGTTAATCCGTTTGGTAAGGTATAAATACGCACACCCAACGGGTCGTTTTTAACGGTTTTATAAGTAAACTTCCCATCAGGCGATTTTTGCTCAACCCATTGGGCTTGAGCAAAAGCTACGGAAATAAATAGAATCAAGAGAATGCTTGAGAGTTTTTTCATTTAGGTTTTAATTATTTAGGACAAATCAACAAAAAAAAAGGCGAAATACAACCTCCGCTAAACACAAAGGCAACCTTTATGGTTGCCTTTGTATAAAATCTATGAAGAAAGTGTCGTGTTATTTGGCAATAACCAATCTTTTTTGGGTGCTATTCCCAGTTGCATCAGTCAATACTAAAAAGTACAATCCGTTGTTTAACGCACTAATATTAACAGTAGACTCTTCTTTGGTGATGTTGGTGTTTAAAACTGTTTTTCCTTGCAAATCAACAATATTGGCACTGTATGTACCAGCATCTTTTACTTGAATGGTTAATTGATTTGAAGCTGGATTAGGGTAAACAGCCACTTCGTTGGTATTTACTTCTTTTAAGCCTACAGCAGTTCCACCAGTAAAAACGGCTCTGTAAGACAACTCAAATGCTGTTTTGCCATTTGGGATTTCATAGGCTTTTATTTGATTAATAGCGCCATCGGTGCCAAGAGCCATTTTGTAAGTCTTAGTTGCAGTAAATCCAGATTGTCCATTCTCAGAATATACCATACTATCTAACTTGTTGTTGGTGTAGATGTAATCATATTTTCCCACATCAACTCTTGGGCCTGCTGCATCGCTATCAAACTTATCACTGGTTCTCTGATTACCATTGTAAGTAATTGTTCTTCTTAGAAACTCCTTCCAATCTCCTGCATCATATCCATATTGGTAAGAGGCGGTTAATTTGCCCGCAGCGTTAAAAGTTTTTGTGATTTTATAAGAGAGTTCATAAAAGGTACCGTTGTGTTCTGCTATAGTCCATGCAGTGTCTTTGCCGTTGGCATCAAAATAAACGGTATTACGTTCATAAGGTCCCCACGTGCCACCATCATTTAATTCTATTGTAAAAACATACGAATTTCCATTTTGGCTTACACTTTCAACTCGGGTAACATCTGAAAGTGGGTTTGCTGGGTCTATGTTATTAAATGCAACAGCATTCATCACCTTTGAACTATTGTAGCCGGGTACAAAGCTATACCAAACTGTTTCTCCAGATCCCGCAACGGAAGGTTTCCACATTTTCATTTCTGTGTAACCCGACCTGAGGTTAGGGAAATCATCATACAAAGTATAAAAAGCACTTGGGGTGTTTACATCTGACGGTGCTATTTGAGCAAAGCCATAAGATGAGGCTAATAATAATAGGGAAAGTAATTGTTTTTTCATGTTTGGTTGTTAATAGTGTTATGTGGTAATTTCGACAAAATTCTGTTTTTTAAATAATTGCACAAATCTTTTTTTGCCCTGCAAGTCAGTTAACGTGTTGATAACATACATTTTTTCTTTGTCCAAAAACACGTATGTTGTTTTATCTGCAAGTTGCGGATTTATCTCAAGCCACACACTATCAATAACCTTGCCAGAAAAAACATCCAAATCTGCAATGGCTTTGTAGTATTTTAACCCATCTTCATCTGGCACAAATAATGCAGTGTGAGGTTCAAACAACAATACATTACGGTGCATTTGGGCTGATTCGCTTGCTTTAATGTAAGGTGGGTTGCTGATTAACACCAATTTTTGCTGTTCCAACGGTGTTTGTTCTTGTATAAACTTGTTGAGTTGAGCTGGGTTTAGCATATCTACTTGAGCAAATACAACAGCTGCCTTATTCATGTTGGCATTTTGCCTAGCCACATCAAGCGCTTCAGGGCTAATATCAATACCAATTACGGTTGCTTCAGGAATATTTTTTTTAATGCTAATGGGTATGCAGCCGCTGCCTGTGCCTAAATCTATAAAAACAAGGTGTTGAGCGGCACTGTTTTTATATTGTTTCAGGATAAGTTCAACCAACTCTTCAGTTTCAGGTCTGGGGATGAGCACATTTTTATTTACCATAAACTTTAAGCCACAGAACCAACTGTAACCAAGCACATGTTGCAATGGCTCACCAGTTAGCAGTTTATCAAGTATGGTGTTAAAGGACTGAATTTCTGGTTCAGTAAGGGTTTTATTCAATATTTGCAGTTGGTGAGGTTTTATCAGCAGCAACTCCGAACAAACCAGTTGGGTAATGGCTTTTGCTTCATCCGCATCGTATAAAGTGGTGAGTTTTTGGGTAAAATCACTAAAATAATCTTTTGCCTGAACGGTATTCATGGGAGCAAGATACAAAAACCTTATTTTCGCTGGGTGATGAATCATGAGATTTATATGCAGCGTGCGCTTGAATTGGCAAAACAGGGAGAGGGCAATGTTTCTCCTAACCCACTGGTTGGTGCGGTAGTGGTTTATCAACAGCGTATTATTGGCGAAGGGTATCACCAAAAGTTTGGTGAAGCCCATGCGGAGGTAAATGCCATCAATCAAGTAAAAAATAAGGAGTTATTGCCGGAGTGTACCGTTTATGTTACCCTAGAACCTTGCAACCATTTTGGTAAAACGCCACCTTGCTCTCATTTGCTGGTTCGCTCAGGCGTTAAGCATGTGGTAATTGGTATGGTTGATCCCAATCCTTTAGTGGCTGGCAAAGGTATAGCTTATTTAAAGGAGCATGGGGTAGAGGTAAACAGTGGTGTATTGCAAAAACAATGTGAGGCTTTAAACAAACGTTTTATCACCTACTATCAAAAGCAGCGGCCATATATTATTCTTAAATGGGCGCAAAGTGCAGATGGTTTTATTGCTCCTGAGCGCAATGGAATTTCTCAGGAGGTGTTTAATCAACAACGAATGATTACGGGAGAGTTGGCGCAAATGTACACACACCAGTTAAGGGGTAGGGAAGATGCCATTATGGTAGGTACCAATACCGCAATTAACGATAATCCGCAACTCAATACCAGAAAATGGAAAGGCAGAAATCCGGTACGTGTGGTATTGGATGTAAACAACCGTATACCCACGGACAGCCAAGTGTTTGATGGCTCCCAACCTACCATTGTGTTTACAGGTGCATTGCCACAACAGTCAACGCAACCACAGCTAAAGTATATTGAGCTTAATCGGGGTGAAGGCTTGTTAACGCAGATCATCACCCATTTATACCAACAACACATGCAATCTGTAATTGTTGAAGGTGGCACCAAGTTATTGCAAACGTTTATCAATGCCCATTTATGGGATGAAACGCAGGTTTTTACTGCTCCCAAAATACTCACCAATGGGGTGAAGTCGCCTGTTTTTGAGCATCAGGTGGCGGATTCCATTTTATTGGGTGACGATCAATTAAACATTTATTATTCCGCATGATTTATTTAATACTAAGCGTTTGTGCTTCTGTTTTGGTAGTAAGCTACTTTAAACTGTTTGAGCAATTTAAAGTAGATACCCTGCAAGCCATTGTGGTCAACTACATTACCTGTACCATCATGGGCAACCTCATGTCTGATAAGCCCATTGTTACAACACCATTTTACACAGAAGCATGGTTTCCATATACCCTTGTTTTGGGTTTTCTGTTCATCAGCATTTTTTATTGCATTGCACAAACTGCCCAAAAAGTTGGCGTTTCAATCAGTATGGTAGCGGCTAAATTATCAGTAGCCATTCCGGTGCTGTTTGCGGTTATTGTTCACCATGAGGGTTTAGGTTTTTACAAGGCACTTGGCATAGCATTGTCATTAACAGCAGTGTATTTTATCACCAGCATTCAAACCACTGGTAATGCAGCAAAATTCTGGTATTTACCACTTTTGGTATTTGTTGGCAGTGGTTGTATTGATACGTTGCTTACCATCATTAACAAACAATTTATCCCTCCCGCTGATACCAACTCCATATTGAGTGTGGTGTTTTTAACAGCATGTGTGTTGGGTTTGTTGTTTCTCCTAGTTATGCGCATAAAAGTAAGTGTAAAGTCATTACTTTGGGGTGTGGCATTGGGTATTCCCAATTACTTCAGCATGTATTTTTTATTAAAAACCCTTCAATCATTTAAAGAGTCGAGCATTGCTTTACCCATGAATAATATTGGCATATTAATGGCCACTGCTTTAGTAGGATGGTTGTTTTTTAAGGAGCAATTGCACACCAAAAAAATGATTGGATTGGTTTTGGCCATTGTTTCTATCCTTATCCTTTCGTTTTATCAGTAATGCCAATTGACGATACTTATAAAACTCTAGCAAAACCAGCAACCGCAGAGTTTAAAGACAAAGGAAGCCGATTTATTGGTTTTGCTTTTCCCATAACGGCAGAAGAACAGGTTAAACAACAATTGTTGTTGCTGAAAAAAGAACACCATGCAGCAGCACATTTTTGTTATGCTTACCAACTTGGTCCAAAGGGCGAAGTGCAGAAAAGCAATGACGACCGAGAGCCAGCCAATTCAGCGGGGAAACCTATTTTAAGAAGCATACTGAACAGTGGGCTTACCAATGTGTTGGTAGTTGTGGTGCGGTATTTTGGGGGTAAGTTATTGGGTGTTCCAGGATTGATTCATGCTTACGGGGAAGCCGCAAAACTCGCATTGGTCCAAGCAGAAGTGCTTGAATTGGTGATTACAGAACGTGTGCAAGTAACGGGTAACTTTGTGGATGAAAATGAATTGTATAAGGCATACAAACAATTTGACGTGAAAATGATTAGCCATGAATACAACCAACACCAATTTATCAGTATCTATGAAGTAAGGAAAAATAAAAGCCAAGAGCTATTGAATAACCTTAAAAATAAACGTTTATTTGAGTTGATAAATTTATCGGAATTATGAGATTGATTGTAACAATACTAGGAGTTTTAAGCTTTCAGTTGGTTTTTGCTCAGCAACAAATTGCGGAAGAATTATTGCAAAAACAAGCAACCGCAAGATTTGCATCCCAAGCAGAAACATTAACTGATAAGGTGTTGGATGCCGAAAATCCTGATCCGTTAAACACAAACTTGGTGCTGGTGAGCAAAACTAGCAGTAAAATAGGCAACCACTATTTTTACCAGCAATACCACTTGGGAGTGCCTGTTTATGGGGCATTTTTAAAAGTAAATACCAACCACAAAGGGCAGGTGCTCAATACGTTTAATACCTTAATCAATACCAACAATTTTAATGTGCCAACAAAGCAAGCGCTTGAAAAAAGTTATTGGGTGGTAAATGGCGATGCCTTGTTGCAAACTGTTGCCCAAACAGCTGATGGCATGTTTACACTAAATACGGTTTCAGGGCAAACAGTGTTTAGCAGGGATAATAAATTGTATTTTACAGATACCATTATTAAAGCAAGGGTGTTTAATCCTGACCCGCTTACCACGGCTGGTGTTGAGTACGGAAAAAATGGCACTTACAAACATTTTAACGATAGCGACTATGCCTTAATCAACAACGAGCGGAAATTGGTAACCATGCCTGCACGATACGATAATGGTAAGTTTGTTTTACAACATAAATTTGCCCGTATTGAAGACTTTAGCGGTCCCTCAATAGCTCCTGCAACTTCAACTACCGATAGTTTTATGTTTACCCGCAAACAAAGTGGGTTTAAAGACGTGATGGCTTTGTACCACATTTATGCTACCCAATTGTACATGCAAACATTGGGTTATAATAATTTGGCAAATTTTCAGATAAGAGTGGATGCCCATGCGTTAACTGCCGATCAAAGTTTTTTTACATTTACGCCTGATACTACCTTGAGTTTTGGCACAGGTGGCGTTCCTGATGCAGAAGATGCCGATGTAATTGTGCATGAATACACACATGCCATGATTTTTAGTTTAAATGCTGATGGCATTGTTGCCAACGAAAGACGGGCCTTGGAAGAAGGAATTTGTGATGCCTTTTGTTGTGCCTATTCAAAACGGATAAACCCTTTTAATTGGAAAAGAATTTTTAGTTGGGATGGGTATAATGAGTTTTGGAATGGCAGAAACGGTGCTTCCAACAAAACCTATACCGATAGGATTGGCGATTATTACAGTGATAGCGAAATATGGAGCAGTGCCATGAATAATATTTCAGAGGCTTTGGGAGAGGACAAGTGCCTGAAGTTGTTATTGGCCATCATCCCTCAATTAAGCCCTTCAACCACTTTGCCACAAGCAGCTAGGTTGATGTATGATGCAGACAGCATTTTAAACAACAGCAAAAACAGGTGGTATTTGGCTCAAGAGTTTAATGCACGCAAGTTTGGCTCTTTTCCAACAGGCATTAATGATGTGGTGCAACAATCCTTGTTTAACCTGAGCAATACCAGTGCATTTGCACAAGGCACAGGTAGCGCAGTGTTGCAGTTTAAGCAAGTTGGTGAAATGCAAGTAGAGGCCATCAACATGCAAGGTGAAGTGGTAAAAACATGGGTGGTAAAAGAGAATCTAACCCTAAACCCAGATGACTTTGCAGCTGGGGTTTATTTTATTCGCGTAAATGATAAAAGCACCACAAGTGCCATCAAGTTGATTAAATACTAACTATTTTATATATATCCGTTTCTTTACCAATAAAATTTACTCGGGTAAATAATCGTAAATAATACAAACTAAATTTTCCTAAGCATATTGCGTGATAACTCTTTGCCCTCGCTTTACAAGAGCATAATGTTCAATTAAGCTCTGCTGCCAACCGTACCTTAGGATATCTACAGTTTAGGACGGTTAATTTATTTCAACGGTAAATGAACAATGCACTTTAAAGCGGCATTTGAGGTTTTTATGTAAAAGGCAAGTATTGTTGTTGAGCGCAGGGTTTGGCAAGCAATCACGAAGCGAAGCGGCTGTGATTGTGTGGTTAACAACAATACGTAGCCTTTAGTAAAAACCTCAGCAGCCTTGATTTTTTCGGTTACCTTTTTTATCTAAGAAAAAAGGTAACTGGGGTTTGGGGCAAAGCCCCAGCAAAAGGAATAACTGATTGTTTAAGGACGTTTAACTTACCAAGGAAAACGGATATACATAATTTACTTTATCGTTACCCGAATTCCTGTATAAATAATCCTCCCCATAATAGGGCCCCAAATCATGCTGGCATCAAAGTGGTTTCCAAAAGGATTTTGTGCATCAACAATCTGGTGGTGTTGCATAAAATTAAACAGGTTTTCAGCACCTACATACAACTCCCATTTTTTAAATGCCCTTGTTATTTGCGCATTAACCGTAACATAAGGTTGGCTATAAGCTGGCATGCGGTGGTGGTCTGGGTTGCTTTGTGTTTGTGGCAAACGTTGCTGTCCAAACCACTTAAAAGTAGCATCATACTTCCACTTATCAAAGCGGGTGGCATAGGCAACATTAAACAATATCCGATCTTTTGCTACCAAAGGTTTGGTAAGCAATCCTTCACGGTAGGTTGTTTTTACATCCTGGTATTTATAAGCCAATCTAAACTCTAATTTTTTTATGGGCTCATAAATTAATTCCGTTTGAAAACTGTTGCTGTATGATGGTCCGTTCAGGTTGTAAAACAACAATTGTTGGGCATTGGCATCCATATCAGCCACCACTTGGTTTTCAAAATCAGTGCGGTAATAATCTACCATAACCGTTATTTTTCCATTGCCAATTTTACCAAAATGGGTGATGGATGTGCCATAGTTCCAGGCCACCTCTGGGTTTAATTTCTCCAGCACACGCACCTCCCTGTTGCTGGCCATGGCAGCCGAATTTTCAATAAACACATTGGCCACGCGCAGCCCGCGCCCGCCACTTACCCGTAAAGCGGTTTGTTTGGCCAACTGGTACTTTACATGCAAACGCGGGTTAAACAAAGGCCCAAACATGTTGTGGTAATCTGCACGAGCACCTAATAACACACTAATTTTATTCAGCATATCGTAATGGTATTCCATAAACACACCCGGCACTTGTTCCGTGCGGTTAAAAGCAGAATCGTTGTAATGCTCACGGTAACCATCAACCATAAAACTGACCCCAGCTTTAAACTTATGGTCAGTAGTTACAATCATACTTTGGTAAATGAGGTTGGCATACAGGGTTTGTTGCGTGCCGTGGTAGGTTTTGTAGCCAAAGTAAGCATCGTGGTCGTAAGCTTTTGCGGTGGTAATTAAGCCCAAACTTTTATAAGGTTGTGATTTAAACCCTACGGCCACTTTGCTAAATGCCTCCAAATGTTTGGTGTTAATGTTTACCCCATAAATTTGGCGGTTGTCGTTTTCTGCTTTGTTGTTAAAGCTGGTTTGTCCTCCTATTCGGTTATCCACCAACGCATTTACACCAAAACTGGCCATGAGTTTACCCGGGTCTTCATACTTCCAACGGTTCATCAGGTTGTATTGGTAACCCAAAGGCATATCCAAAAAACCATCGTCATTAAAATCGTTTCGTTTGATAAAAGTACTGGCATGGGTTAACAATAAAGTGCTCCATTTTTTATTGAAACGATGCCCCACATGCACATTGGTTTCAAGCCTGCCTAAATCTCCGGCATAGGCGTTAATAAACAACCGGTCAGCCTTTTCAGGCTTGTCCAATTCAATATTAATTTGCCCACTCATGCTTTCGTACCCATTTACAATGCTGCCCACCCCTTTGGTAATGCTAATGGATTCTATCCAAGTGCCCGGTATGTGGGTAAGGCCAAAGTTGGTGCTTAGGCCACGTGGCCCTTGCATTTGTTCGGTGAGCATTTGGGTATAAGCTCCGTCAAGGCCCAATACCTTAATTTGTTTGCTTCCACTCACTGCATCGCTGTAGCTTACATCAACCGTTGCATTGGCTTCAAAGCTTTCGCTTAAATTGCAGCAAGCCGCTTTTTTTAGTTCAGCTTTGCCCAGTGTTTGTTTGTTAAATGGGTCAATCATGCTTATACTCATGGCTGCTTTCTCTTCGCGCACCACAGCTTCTTTTAACTCATTATCGGGGCGTAAACGTATCACCACTTCTTTGCTGCTGGTTAGTCCAAACAAGGTATCTGTTTCATAACCCGTGTAAGCAATAATCAGGGTGTCTGGCAAACGGGCCGGAAGGGCAATTTCAAAAATACCGTTGAGGTCGGTATTGGTACCTTTTTTGGCATGTAACCAGTAAACACTGGCTCCTATAATGGCTTTGCTGTCTTTTTTATCGCTTACCACGCCTTTTACCTGTGCGTTAACTAGCAACGTGAAACAACAGGTAACTATTGTCAAGAAAATTTTCATTGAATTGATTTAATAAAGATGAATAAATAAAAAATAACTGCATAAACACCAGTTGATTATTTATATCATGCTAAATTAAATACGTTTGAATAAGGCTTAAATAGCCCTGCTTAGGGTGTTTAGCAGGTGGCGGATTAGGCGGTTTAACCTCATTTAAGCGAATAACAGCAAGTGGGTTTAGGTTGTTACAAACCATGCTGTTTAATGCAATACTTTGCAGGTAATGGTTGGTGCTATTTTGTTGTGGGGTGGTTACTGATTCGTCTTCAATGTTTTGATGGAAATAGGAGTACGTACAGCAGCTTTTAGCTACTTCTTGTTGCGGAGCCGACTCATGGCTGCAACAGCTTTTTTTGCGTGGTTGCTGGTGGTGTTCACAGCTATTGCTCACATTTGTAAATGATACCACGGCTTTGCCGTTTTCTGCCGAGCAAACCATTTTAAACACATGTATGCCAGTATATCCCCAAACAATGCAGCAGGATAAAAATAAAGCAACAGCTAGGTGAAGTAATTTTCTCACGACCAGACAAATGTAAGCATAAACTTCAAGATGTCAAATTATACCAATTGTAATACTATAACCGACCAATCTGTTATGGTATTAATAGAAACGTTTAAAGCCAACTGCCTGCCTCACTTCTGCCAGGGTTTTAGCAGCACTCTCCCGGGCTTTTTCAGCGCCTTGTTTGGCTACTTTAGCCAGCAGCACATCGTCTGCCTTAATGGCTTCAATGTGCTCACGAATAGGGGTAAGGAAGGTGATGATGTCTTCTGCCAATTGTTTTTTTAAGTCTCCGTAACGGATGGTGCAATTGGCATAAGCCGCAGTAAAGGTGTTCAACTGTTCTGGTGTAGAAACCACTTTGAGCAAATCAAACAGGTTTTGCACGGCAGGGGTTGGCGTGGTATTTTGTTCAACAGGGCCACTGTCAGTAACCGCGCGGCTCATTTTTTTTCTGATGGCTTCGGGGCTGTCAATTAAGTTGATTACGTTGTTATCGCCATCACTTTTGCTCATTTTGCCGCCACCTTGCAGACCGGGTATTTTCACCAGTTCGCCCCCATAATTAAAGGCGTGTGGTTCAGGAAACAATTCCGTTTGGTACATGCGGTTAAAGCGGTTGCCAAAGGTGCGGGCCATTTCCAAATGTTGTTCTTGGTCTTTACCAACGGGTACTTTAACGGCTTTGTGAATGATGATGTCAGCCGCCATCAACACTGGGTAGGTTAACAATCCTGCATTGATATTATCAGGTTGTGTGCGGGCTTTTTCTTTAAATGAACTTACACGCTCCAATTCTCCTTTGTAAGCATGCATGTTCAGCAGCATGTACAACTCTGGAATTTCAGGTAAATCACTTTGGATGTATAAGGCACAAGCCTCTGGGTCCATGCCGCAGGCCAGGTATTCAGCCAACACTTGTTTTACATTTTCATGCAAATCAGCAGGGTTGGGGTGGGTGGTAAGCGAGTGGTAATCAGCTATAAAAAAGTAGCAGTTGTACTCATGCTGCATTTTTAAAAAATTGCGCACTGCCCCAAAGTAATTCCCCAAGTGTAAGTTTCCGGTTGGCCTAATGCCGCTAACTACAATTTCTTTTGTCATTTAAGCAAAGAAAGTAAAAACGAAGCCCACAAGCAAATGGTTTGATGTTGTAACTGTATTTAGCTTTTGTCACTACCACACGTAGGGGATTGGTTACGCTGAACTTCGTTTTGGGTGGGAGTGATGGGGGAAGAGATTATAAACACTTAACTATTCGCTAATTTTTAATATCTCATACCTGTAGCTAGTAAACTAAGATTACCAGTAAGGAAAAAAAACAGTACGATAAATAGCGCGTATTTGTAGTATCCTTTGAATCGGTTCCAATACTGTTTTTTCTCCAAGGGGAAGATTGCGATAACAGCGTTTAATATTGCAGCAAGTAGTAATGGATAAAGAAACAACGTCACAACAATATGAACTAAAATTTCTATCAGATGTTTACCGGCAGAAACATGTTTTACATCTAAAAATATTATGATAATAAGTTGTAATGTATTTGTAATGGTCCAAATGTGTTTTTTCATCTTTCCGAAGCTAATATATTGATGTGATTTTTGCAAAAATGGATAAAGTTTGGCTATTGTTGTGTTTGTTCTTGTTCACACCGAAGGGGGCGAGTTCCGCTGAACTTCGTTTCGGGTGGTAGCGATGGGGGAAATATAGATTTAGCTTCGCTAATTCTATCAGGAGTATCACTTGTTCTACTTTAGCTACCATTAAACAAAAATTTTGTTGTGGCTAGTAAGTTATTACCAATCAATCTCTGCTAGTTGTCAGCTTTTTTGTCTGCTAAAAACCACGATGATACGTAGGCTGTAAATGTTCCGAACAGTCCAACACCAGCGGTCATTAATAATACACCAATAATACGACCACCAGTTGTTACAGGAAATTTGTCTCCGTAGCCTACTGTAGTTATCGTAACATATGACCACCAAAGAGCATCCTCTGCTGTTTTTATATTGCTATTTGGGTCATTCTCAAATTGCAGTATAGATATTGATGAAAATACCACTAGGAGTAATGCGAGTAAAATTACAGTCGTGAATGCTCCTTGTGCCTTACTTTTAAATATATGATTAACAATGTTTTTGGTCGAACGAAACGCCCGAAGGATTCTTAAAATTCTTATTAATCTAAGTGTTCTTCCTGCTCTTAAAATGTCGATGTTGGGTATGCTGCATAGTAAGTCAATCCATCCCCATTTCATAAATCTCAATTTATTGTCGGCTTTGAAGAATCGTATGAAAAATTCTAGGATGAAAAATATGCATATGATGTTGTCAAGAAATCCAAGAATTTTAGAAATCTCGCTTGGGAGATTAAAAAATGTATCTACGATTATTGACCCAAGAACATAAACAGAAAGAACTAGAACCAAAATGTCCAAAATTCCAAGTTTTTTTTGTTCGTTGTCTTTTTCCATTAATTAGACCAAGTATCAATGATTGAGCCTGTGGAGTCTTTTAAGTAAATTGTCTCTCCGTTGTCGTTTATTCCAAACCCAAGTGTAGTGCCTAAAAATGTTTTTGTTTGACTGTTTGTAAGACTTGTCCCCTTAGGTATATTGTATGCATCTGGAGCATTTTTGTCACCAAGTTTCCAATTTGATATGTCTTGAGTTATTCCTGAATTATTCTTAATTGTTATTGACTCTTGAGTTGTTGGTGTAGCGGTTACAGATAATATGTAAACTTTTTTGGGCTCTAAAGAATTAGGATTTGGCTCATCTGAATCACTACTACAAGCAATTAATAGGGTGGTTAAAGTGATTAGAATTATGGATTTTGTTGTTCTCATTTTTAAAGTTTTTTTTGGGAATCCGAACTTCATTTATAGTTGTTAAAAGACTGGCAAACTCTTTTTAAAGTTCAAAGCGTAAAGTTGTCGTCTTTCTAACTGGTAGATGTGGCTAGTCTTCTTTTTTGTTCCCTTTGGTCTTCTTTTATATGGTTTTACTTTCGTCCCATCTTTGCGGGTATATCCTTTTACCGATTGAGATCTTGTCGAACTAGAACTGCTCCTTGATTTACTTTTTTGTGCTAAGGAGTACTCTGTTGTTGCTACGCTTAACAGCAACACCAAAAAAAGTTTTAATAAGTTTTTCATCTTTAAAGTGTTTGTCTATTCTTAATGCTTTTTCTACATCCGCTTTGGTCAACTTAATCGTCAAATCTGCTGCTTCGAAGCCTAACTTCCAAAATGCATTGGCTGCAATTCGTTTTAAGGATGCATGTTACCTTCATATGCAACTAAAATGGGGATAGTGGAGGCAATTTCACATAGCTACCATTTTAATCGCATGATTAAATTTTCTTTTTTCAAACCTATCTCAAACCTTGCTTTTAAACAATAGGGAAAACACTCTTTTTTCATGGGGTAAATACTCTTTTTTCTAAAAGGGGGTATTTCCTTTCTAAAATACCCTTTTTAGGGGTACGAAACGGGAAAAACGCGGGTATTGTTATTGGAAGAGGCTTTTTGTGAGGGAGTGAAGAGAATTAGCTACGTTGAACTTCGTTTTGGGCGGTAGCATGGGTCTTGCCACATGATGTTTTGAATACTTTTTATTAGGCCTCCTATGTTGCTCATTTGTTTCTGTTCCTCGTTTCTATTCTTGCCTTTGTCATTCTTTCTTTTAAGCCACCCTCATTCATAAATGCCTTTTCTAATGATTTTATTTGCTGAGCCAACAGATAACTAACAATATTAATTAAGCAAATCATAGAATTAGCACAAATTTCTGGTTGCTCGTGTTCTATGGCTTTTTTGTAAGTTTCATAAGTAGCATTTGGTGTCTTATTTATTTCCCTAAATCTAGTTGTTAGCCTATGCTCTTTATCCCAAATGGATAATTTGTTAGTCCTCAGAAAATCTTGGTAATCAATTTTCAGTTCTTCTAAAGATGCTCTGGCAACATTAGTCAATTTAATTTCCATTTCTTTGGAGGTTCCCGAGGCCATGCTCGCTTCTACAATATTTTGTTTACCACTTCTTGCTGCCTGCACCATTTGATCAATGGTGCGGTCGTATTTTTGAAAGAATCGTTTAGTAAAGTAAATGGTACCATCATAAATGATTTCAGACTTCTGATAAGTTATGAGATGTTTATAACCACCATGTAATGGAATAAACCCTTTGTTAGTGTTATTTTCTTCTTTCATTCGTATTCTTAGCGACTCTTGGGACTATAGTGACGATCTTGGATGTCACCAAGGTCGCAAATGTCCCTAAAAACTACCCTACATTTTTATACAATTCAATTTCTAATTCTTTTACGGCTTGCAAATATTTTTCTTTGCTGCCAAACTCATTGATAATTTCAATAGGTGAACCAAATTCGTCAAATGGATTTACTCTCAATACTTCTATGCTTTCAAGGTTCTCAATTCCTTCATCTGCGTATTTGTCAAGCAAAGCCTCTAAAACTTTTTGGCTTTGTTCGCCATATTTTGCGAAATAGCTTCGCTAGTTTCGCAGTATTGAGCTTGTAACACAATACTACGAATATTTTTGCTAAGCATTATTTCGTTGTATTTATTACTCATTCCGACTTTAATTTGTTCAATGTTGTTGTTAAGATTGTTACTTGTTCTCTTTCACTTCAAACCTACCCCAAACCTGTTTTTTAAACAATAGGGAAAATACCCTTTTTTCATGGGGTAAATACTCTTTTTTCTAAAAGGGGGTATTTCCTTTCTAAAACACCCTTTTTAGGGGTACGAAACGGGAAAAACGGGGGTAAAGGTAAAATACGCTTGGCAAAATCGGGGAGAGGAATTACGCCTTAAAGGTGAGATTAAACGCCCTATTTACACCTGCCTATTACTAAGTTAATGTTACCTGCCATGCTTTAATAGCGGATAAATACGCTTATCGTTGTCCATAGGATAAGGAAAACAATTCCTAAAATTAAAATGCTTTTTCCATGTTTTCTGTCCTCCATGGAATATCCATTTACTTGGTCGCCATTGGGGAGTATCTTTTTAAAAGAAATGATATACCATCCTATAAAAAGCCCTACATATCCGCCTAAAATACACATAATATATCCTGCAATAATCCAAGCTTTCGGACTGACTTCTGGCTTGCCGAGTTCATCCATTCTTTTTTCGCGAAGACCTTCAAGTGATGCTGTTGTTACTTCCTGTCCACGGTCTTTTAAAATCTTTTGAGCCAATAAGTAGTCCAATTTTCCCCACTCATCACTTTTTATTAAAATGTCAATGAGCTCTTGGTTTGTAAAACCAAATAGGTAATAATCAGGGTCAATGGTGTCAAGTTGCTGTTCAGCTATGTTTAATAGCATGCTGTCTGCTTTTTCAAAGTCGTGTTTTTTCAATTTTACCCTGTACTCTTTGTTCAGTTCACTATTTGTAAAGGTGGTATCAATACTGGTGTAATTGTCTTCATATAAAAATTCAATATTGCTCTTCGTCAGCAAATCTGCTAGTTCCTTAGCTTCGGATTCGTCAGTGAATTTTTGGTATGTCAGGAATTGGTTTTCAGGCATTGTTTTTAGAATTGCTAGCAATGGTAAGCTGTGAGGATGCAGTTAAGAATATTTATCAAATCTACTGAATTTTTTAGAAAGATAAATTTGAAACCGCTGGTTTGTTTTCATGAAATGAGATAACCAAGGGAATTGTTTAGCTTTTACTTATACACAAGAAAAGATTTGCTCCGCTTAACTTTGTTTCGGGTGGCAGCGATGATTAGCTCCGCTGAATTTCATTTCGCGCGGTAGCACGTTGTTTATTAGTTCCCATTAGGAAGAAGGATAATTTTTTGCCAGCGTGATCAATCCCTGCTGTATCGCATCATTTTCACTTGGCCCCATATTTGCAATGGTGCCTCCTATGGCATATGGTTTTTGAGCATCACTGTGTTGGTCTTGAATTCCAAGAACATCCCATCCGCTCATCAGATAATTCTCTATCCTTTTCAGGTCAGTATAAATAATTCCGATGTGGATATCGGCATTCCATTGCGGAACGGTATTGTAATCCATGGTGGTTATAGGTAGGATGCGAAGTATACCCTGCAAGTGTTGGTAGGCCGGAGTTCCCAAAAAGGCTTCCACCGCCATCACCACTTGGGCCTGATTAGCTCCTGTAGTGTTGGTGTTCCACCCATTGGTAAAATAAGTTCTTTCAATGGTTACTGTTTGTCCGTAATTTGCAGAATACAAATAACCAACCCCTTTTGCCCCAGCAGCCAGCGACTTTTCTGCTGCATGAATAATAACTAGGGCCATGTCATCAAAGGAGATGCCGGGGCCATAAGCCACCAATAAGTCAATAAATTTCCCGTTTTGCATGATGTGTTATTTAAATAGGTTATTTCTAAAGTACACAGTTTGGGTTAGTCCTTTATTATTTAACTAAAAGTTGGAATCACAATAAGAAGAGGCTTTTTAGTTGTTATGATATGGGCGTTTTATCTTGGATAATAATTTGCACCGTACCATAAATGTAAAACCCTAAAGAATCAGTATCCCAACCACCCATCCAAATCATGGTTGGCCAGTCTGCCGTTGGCTTAATGGTACGATTGCCCAATTTTGCGTTTTCTGCGTTCAATGGGTAATTAATCAATACCTGGGTGCCAATCTGCCTTGTTCTCCTGTTACTGGGGTCATTCATTTCAAGTTCGCTAATGCGTTTTTCCAAGGCAGCAATCTCTATCAGTTCCTTTTTACTCTTGGTTTTCTTGCCCACTAATATGGCTAAGTCGTTGCGGAGTAACGCCAATCGTTCATTTCTAAAGGCTGAGCGGTCAAGCACTCCGGTATTTAAAATCATTTCAACGGAGTCCATCACCACCGTATTGAGCATAAAAGGGGTAAGGGTATCTATGCTGTATTTTTCAAGGTCGTTTTGCGGTTTGGTAGGGTCAGGGTAAAACCTGCGGTTAATGGATAATCCCTTTCCTTCAATACTTAATATAAATGGATTCATTACCCCAAATCCATTGTAAATAATGGTACTGTTTCTTGAGTCAAATACGGAATCGTTTAATAAATTAACTCGAGCATTAAATAGGGGATGTCCTTCGGTGATGGGTGTTTTACTTACAAATGTAGTATCTCCTCCTTCACCTTTAGTTACAAATTCAAACCCACCTGTTACCTGCACCCCAATAGGAGGGGTGTGGGAACGTTGAACAATTCCTTTACCGGGTTGAAAATAAATGATGCGGTCCAAATCAGGTTCACCAGGTAAGGCAAATGTATAACCACTTACACCTCTTGGCTCGTTGCTTGGATCAGGATCAGTTGGTATGCGCCCTTGGGCCCATCCTTTAAATTGCAATAAATAATTGGTTGTTGTAGACATGGCTTTACGACTTAATGTTCATTCCTGATGCAAAATTTTCGTTGATGCGTTTCAGGTTGGTAAATAAAAATTCCATTTGCTCGGTGAGGTATTTAAAACTAGGGGCCGGCATGTATTTTTTTAACTCGCTATCGGGTTTTTGTATGGTTTTACTTAAAGCCACCATTTGCTCAATCCTTTCATGCAGGTAAATCCAGCTTGGTTGTGTGCGGGTCATAAAAGCATTGTTGATGTAAAACTCAAAGGAGCCTCCCGCTCTTGGTGCATCCAAAGGGTTTTTAGCATCTGCTGTTGCAGGTAACATGCTCAATAACTCACCAACAGGACGTATAAACATGGTCATAAAAGGAAAAAATGCCGTGTTCACCAAAACACTTTTTTCCGCTTTCGAAACGCCTGAATTGGCAAAGTAAATAATCAACATATCAACCATGGTTTCGTAACCTGCATTAAACAATTCCAATACTTTTCGTGTATAAGGATATTCAACAATGTGCACTGCTTTACTTGCTATCGTATCTTCGTGTCTGCGCAGCATTGGATTATTTACCACTGCACGACTCGGGTTAAAACCACGTGACTTGGAAAGTTCCGTTTTCAAATCTTGATACACTTCCCAGAATTTGATGTAATGGCAGTCTTTTTCGGCTACAATTTCATAAATAATTACACCTTCAGCATCATTAATGGCTGCTTGGTTGAGTGTATCCCTCAATTTACCAGCTTTAGCAGCATTGGCTTTTGAATAGGGTTGCTTGCTTACGGTTGCTAAATCACGAGTGCTGTTATCAACCACCTCATAAGCGGCCTTTAAAATGGCTTGGTGTGCTGGTTTTGTTTTGATGTGTGGAATGGCAGCCTTAAGCAGAGTTGCTATAGATTTTGCATCAGCAGCCACTTGTTTGATGGCCTTTGTCCAGTCAGCCTCTTCAAACACCACCTTGTTTAAAGCGTTCATGTGCTTATCAAATTCTTCGTACAATTTGGTAAGTGCCTTGTTTTCGGTGAGCACGGCTCCACCTTGCAAAATAACACCTTCACCTTGTTCAATAATAAGTTTGATGGCTTTTTTGGCTTCATCAAGGTTGGTTACTGGCTCCATGGTTACGCCATACTCTTTGTTTGAAAAACCCACCACAATATCATCATCAATTACTTGCGACTTAGGGTTGCCAATAAACAAATTCCCTTTGGCGTTTAAGGTAATAAATCCGTTCAGTATAGCCTCATACAATTCTTGCACCGTATGTCCATCATGAATTAAAATAGGCTCAGGTACAATTTGTGCACGGTTCAGTTTATAGTTATCTCCCGGAGTAATTTCAGGCTTTTCAAAGGCCATGTAAGCAGCCATGGTATCTAATGAGAACTTGGCCAATTGTAAATCAACAGCAGTTTGGTAATATTTTTTTGATTGCGGGAAGTTAGGTCGGTTAAAATGTTGAGGGCCTCCAATGGCATTGAGCATATTGCATACAATACCCAAATGTTCCATTTCTTGGTGAGCAACCCTAAGGATTACCGACTTCCAGTTCCTGATTTTGTCCTGCTGGATTTCATCAATACCTTCATCCAAAAATCTTTTCATGGAAAAGGCCGTAAACAAATAGGCACAGGTAAGTCCATGTTCAATTTCAGCGGCCTCACACAAAGCATAAATTAATTCTTCACGTGTATTAATGGTTGTTTTGTTTTTTGCAGGTTTGTTCATAGGAATCTAATTAAGGGCTAGAAAAATTGTTAGCTTATACATTATTGCTACGGGTTAATTGTTGGTGGTAATACGTTTCGATAACACGATTAAATGCTCATTGGTTTACATACAATATGTCAAAACTAAATGAACCTATTGGCTTAAACAATAGGGAAAACACTCTTTTTTTTAGGGAGAAACCCACTAAAATTTTAGGGAAAACACTCTTTTTTACAAAAAAGGGGGGATGAGTGTGGTCTTTGACTAGAAATAAACTTTAGAGGTACACCTGTAATGATAACTTTACACACGCATGATAGGACTTGTCCCGGTTGTGGGAAGTATGTGAGCTATGGGAAAAGCTTCAATTAAGCACTGAACCGACAATTTCTTGTAGGTGCTTACATGTGCGTTTTTCTTATTCCACTATCCATATTATTGTCAATGTGTCTCTAAAAATTAAGTCGTCTGGTGTAAAGTTAAATGATTGTGAGCCGTCACCAGATGCCATTGCCGCAGCAGCATAAATGTGTCTTTTTTCAACTAATTCCATGCCACTGTCACGCCCATAACTGCCATATGTAATATCATTTATTTTTACAAGTTTAAGTCCCGCTGCTTTTGCTATGCCATTAGCCTTTTCATTGCCATCTTTAACTGCATAGTCAATTATTTGTGCTTGAACTTTTTGTTTTAGTTGTTCTGATAGTTCAAAATCAAAGCTGAAGTCAATGGGCTTTTCACTTTTTGAAAATTCAGATACTATTTGTTGAAGTGTCTTCTGGTCATAAACAAATTCAAGTCTAATGTTTTGAGAAGCCATATATCCACTGTCAATGTACTCATTGTCCTTGTAAATTCGATTTTTCGAAACCGCAAAACTTGTCGTTTTCACGTCCTTTTCGTTAAACCCCATTTTTTTTAGCAATTCATTGTAATAATTTGATTTGTCTCCAAGTCCTTTAATTGCGTCACCCATTTTTGGTTTGACTTCTGAGACGGAAATATTTAAAACTCCTAGGTCGGGTTTTACCGTTACTCTTGCCACACCCGTAACATTTAAAGTCGTCTTTTCTTTTTCTTGTCCATATGCAGTCAAAGAAAGAATTAAAAGAAATGTTGTTGTTAGTCTTTTCATATTATAACTTATTTTTACCATAAAATGCGAAGGCGGGGTTTAAAAAGCGCCAAAGTTCAAATTTAGTGCAGAAACCAAATAAAAGTATAAATGTTCAATCTATTCCGTCAGCCCCACTTGCACAAAAGCCATGTTAGCGGTTCGTGCTTTTTACTTTTTCAATAAATCTTTTAATTACATTTTCATACTCTTTTCTTGCTCCCTTAATATTTTCGAGAAGCTGACTTTCAAGTTCTTTAATCGCTTTTTTCTCTTCGTTTTCTCTTGAAATTTGAATTTCTCCATAAACATATTGTGCCCAGTTGTCCATGTCCTTCTCGTTCAGTTTGAGTGCAATATTAAAATAGTCAGCAAACCATTCAGTCTTTTTGGTAACAAATTCAAAAGCTGAAAGTCCAACAGCTTCAGAATAAAAACCGTCTGAACCATTCATTGATTTTGTAAAGACGATAAAGAAAAACAGGTCTTTGTCAGAGTCATTTGTAAATAGTTTTTCAGTAATTGAAAGTATTTTATTGTCGTCTTTAGTAATTAGTTTTTCTTGCTTATAGATTTCTTTGTAATACTCATCAATTGTCGGGTCAGCAAGAGCTTTATTCAGTTCTTGTTGATTCGGTGAAACTGTCTGGTCTGTTTGGACTTTTGTTGTTGTGTCAATCTTAGCTGTCTCAACAATGGAATCCTTCACATGTATTGATTCTTTCAATTTTGTTTCGTTTTTATCATTTCGCTTTCCGCATGAAAGAAAAAGAATCGTCAGCCCTAATATAAATTTTGATTTTATTGTCATTGTCGTCTTTTTTTTTTGACCGCTAACGTCAGAGTGTGAAAAAACCAATTCACAATCGGCATGGTAAAACTATTGAAAAATGTGGAAGAAACAACGCTTGATGTGTTGTTTTTTTGTTGCTGTAAAATGGATTACATCACCACACACAATCGGCAACAGGTTAGCTTT
>CALRXU020000003.1:0-279295 GCA_943372215.1 Chitinophaga pinensis
GTTACCGTTAAGGTTACCGTTACTGGTGTTCCCACATTGGCACAAGTAAAACTAGTTTGGGATAAACTTAAAGCGGCTACTCCACAAGCATCGGTACTTCCATTGTTTACCTGACCTGCACTTACCGTTGCTGTACCTGCGGCACTTAAGTAAACTGTACGGTTTTGCGTTACAACCACTGGGCGAACGGTATCTAATACCGTTACGGTGGCTGTGCCTGTACCGGTATTGCCGCTAACATCTGTTACCGTAAAGGTTACTGTTACTGGTGTACCCACATTGGCACAAGTAAAACTAGTTTGTGATAAGCTAAAAGCGGCAACTCCACAAGCATCGGTACTTCCATTGTTTACCTGACCTGGTGTTACAGTGCCTGTACCTGCTGCATTTAAGTAAACCGTGCGGTTTCGGGTAACCGCCACTGGGCGAACGGTATCTAATACCGTTATGGTAGCTGTACCTGTATTAATGTTGCCAGCATTATCGGTTACTGTTAAAGTTACTGTGTTGGCTCCTAAAGTGGCACAACTAAAATTGGTGGTATTTATTGCTAAACTGGCAATACCCGATGCATCACTTGAACCATTGTTCACCTGACTGGCAGTTGCCGTTCCAAAGCCTGTTGCTAATAAATATAAGGTGAAATTTTGGGTTACTACTGTTGGTAAGGTTTTGTCTATGGTGTAGGTTTCGCCTGCAAATGGTAAGGCAGTATTCACAACTAAGGATAACCCTGTCTCATTATCTAAGTTCAACGTAATGCTTCCATCTCCGCTTCCAGTGTTTACCAGTACATTGTAATTTGCCCCTGAACCTGTAACAGAAGTAATACTTGCACCGCTTACGCCACTAGTTGTTAATGTAAAATTAGAGGTGCTTAAGCCTGTTACACTCGCACTAAAGGTTACATGGTAAGTTACCGATGTAGTGCTGGTAATTGCGCCACTTGGGGTACCTTTAGCTATTGAACTGATGCTAACAGATGCTGCCCTGGTTACTGTTGTAGTATATATTTTTTGGGTAGTGCCGTCTTGGGCTGTTACCCTTACATCAATGGTATTTGAACCAACATTTAAAGCCAATGAGCCTGATGGACTGCCGCTGGTTACAGCAGCATAAGTACCGCTGTTTACACGCACCTCTATGGTGGCATTGGCTTCAGCTCTTGTTGGTGTTACCGTAATGCTGGTTGTGGCATTGCTTACACTGGCAGTATAAGCCGTAGTGCCTGAAGCAAAGGTTGGACTTAACGTACCTGAACTGATTGTCATGGCACTTAAGTCGGCATTGCTTGATGCCGCCCTAGTTACTGTAGTCGTATAAGTGTTTTGGGTAGTGCCATCTTGCGCTGTTACCCTTACATCAATAGTGTTTGAACCTACATTTAAGGCCAATGAACCTGATGGACTGCCGCTGGTTACAGCAGCATAAGTACCGCTGTTTACACGCACCTCTATGGTGGCATTGGCTTCTGCCCTGGTTGGTGTTACAGTAATGCTGGTTGTGGCATTGCTTACACTGGCGGTATAAGTAGTAGTACCTGATGCAAAGGTTGGATTTAACGTCCCTGAACTGATGGTCATGGCACTTAAATCAGCATTACTTGATGCTGCCCTAGTTACTGTTGTCGTATAAGTGTTTTGGGTAGTGCCATTTTGGGCTGTTACCCTTACATCAATAGTGTTTGAGCCTACATTTAAGGCTAATGAGCCTGATGGGCTGCCACTGGTTACAGCAGCATAAGTGCCACTGTTTACACGCACCTCTATGGTGGCGTTGGCTTCAGCCCTTGTTGGTGTTACCGTTATGCTGGTTGTTGCATTGCTTACACTGGCGGTATAAGCCGTAGTGCTTGAAGCAAAGGTTGGACTTAACGTACCTGAACTGATGGTCATGGCACTTAAATCAGCATTACTAGACAATATAGTAATGGCTACTGCTGCCGAAGTATCGGAGCAACCACCAGACGTAACCAATCTTCTGTACCAAGTAGGTTGCGTTAATGATCCAGGTGCATAGTTTTGGGTATTGGTAGCACTGATTGCAGCAAAACCTGCAGTAGCTGAGGTGGTGGAAGATAACCAAGAATAAGTATAAGTACCTGAACCTCCTGATGGAGTTGATCCGGTTAATACTGATGGCGTTCCACCACTTGGTATGCCTTGATTGCTTCCTATGGTATTACCTGCTATAACTGGATTAACGGAAAGAGTTATCGCTGTCGAGGTATCAGCAGGAGAGCAACCACCGCTTACTACACATCTCAATTGCCTTCCATTATAAGCAACGGTAGGATTGGTAACCGTTAATGATGCCGAACCTGCTCCAGTATAAACGGCCGTATCTAAACCAATGTTTAACCAGCCGCTACCTGAATTAACTTGCCACCTGTAACTTAGTCCTAATCCCGATGCCGTTGTGGTTAAGGTTGCCGTTCCACTACCCGTGCAAAAAGCGGCAGGGACACTAGGCTGACCGCTAATTACTGGGGATCCAACAGGTGAGGAAAACTCAACTGACCCTATATCAGGGGTGGTTAAGCTTCTTGTATTTCCTGCAAAATCAACTGTTGTTGTTACTGGTGTTCCATTATTGGAAACATAACACAAGTTGGTTGTTAAATTACCAGACGATAAAGATGGGAACAAAGAAGTTCCGACTACCGTTGCTGAATCAAATGCATTGTTTGCTGAACCATTTGAAAAGGTATTCCAAGTTGTCAAGGTTCTTGCTGTTCCTGAAGGTACTTCTGCAATAGCCGTTGTTGTTGGCGCTACCATTAAGTTATTGCTATTGGTAAAATTAGTAACTGTGGCAGATGCTGATCCTATTGCATAATGGCTTCCCAATCCTGAACGGTTATTATAGAATATATTATTTCTAACACTAAGTGTATTACCAGTAGTGTTTCTTAATAATGCATAAGTACTATTTGCACCAGTTGATGAGCCACCAATATTTATTGAGTTATAGTGAATATTAACGGTTGGTGAAGCAGCTCCAATCTCAATTCCCCTTATCAAATAAGGAGCACCAGAGGCCGTGATTGAGATTTGATTATTACGAATATTTAGTTGGGTTGGGGCGCTAGAATTTAAGAATACTCCCCAAATATTTGGTGCAAATGATCCTGTCGCTGTTCCAGCAGCTGTAATGTTGTATATCCTGTTTCTATCTACACTTACCGTTGTACCCCCGTTAATAAATACACCTGCGCATCTATATGCGGATGTTCCAGTATTGGTAGAGTTAATATTAAAAATAGTATTACCAGTTAAGTTAACCGTTACACCTCCTCCTACTTGTATACCTTGAGTGAAGAAATTACCTGTTGAGGATGAGTTAGAAGAAATATCCCTAATGATATTGTTGCTTACATTAACGGTTGTTGTTCCACTAGCAATAAAAATTCCACATGTTCGATCACCACCATTATTATAATAGGCTATATTACCAATGGTATTATTTGAAACATTTACGATGTTGCCCGCAGCTATATTAATTATACCATTATCATATCCATTAATAATTGTATCAGAAGCTGTTGCTCCACCACCAAATGTGTTACCTATTATGGTTCCAATATTTACATCTCCTCCATTTACTAATATTCCATTTACAACATTTGTGGCAACACTTCCTCCTACACTACCAATATTTGATATTGTATTTCCTTGTATACTGGCAGGTGTTCCTATACCCGAAGTAATTACAATGGCATTAATCCCCAAGGTAGTTATCAATGGACTTCCTGTTCTTGAAGTATTAGAACCTCCTATATTATTGTTGTTAATGGTATGCCCGTTTCCGAAAATTGTTATTGAGATACCCGTAATGGCACCTGAATGTGTTATACCTCCAACTTGATAGATACTATTATTACTAACAGTATGCGCATTTCCAGCACCAATAATATTTACATAAGAATGTGTTGCTACCCCAACTCTTTCAAAAAGTTGATTGTTTCTAACATTTATTGAATCACCAACTGAAGCAAATAAGATACCTGCATTCGAAAAATCATGAATCATATTGCTATCAGCCGCATTTGTTGAACCAATAAACAACCTCGTATTGGTTGCAGTATTTGAATATAGCGCGTTAGCAGGCAAATTGGTTATGGATGCGTTAGCTGATCGGATTCTATTTCTGGTTAAAACAATATTAGAATTTGCTCCTGTGCCAAACATAATTGTGCCTATGGTTGTGGTTGAGGCATTACCCTCGATAATACAATTTCTCAACGTATCATTGCTGGCACCTCCGGCAAACTGGATGGTAGCTCCCACTGTAGCACTCGGAGTAGCCCCATTGGAATTGCGAATAACTAAATTTTTACTTGCACCTCCATCAATAATAACACCTTGAGCTCCGTTTATATTGATTAATGGTGTAGTGGTTGCCCCTGTAGTTCCACTTAAAGTGCGTAAAGAAGCATCAGGTTGAATGGTTAACGTAAAACCTGACATACCTGCATTGGTTAATGCTACTGTTCCTGGTTCTGTAATATCGCTGATAATTTGTGCCGTAGTATTACCCGCCAAAGCTGCTCCATTAATAGCTTCAAATAATCCTCCTGTTCCTGTTAAGGTAGGGTAAGTGCCACCTGAGCCTACAGTAAAAGAGGTGCTTCCTAATGGACTTAAAATGGTATAACTACTAGGTGTTGTTGGTGCAGTAGTTTGTGTACTTACATTGGAATGTAATGCACCCACTACTGGTTGGTACCAAATATTTGGACTTCCGGCTCCATCTTGTGCCACTACATAATATTGGTAAACTTCGCCAGCCACTGGCGTTAAGCTTAACTGACTATAGTCTATAGTAAACGACCAAGTTCCATTATTGGCAGTTCCTGTACTAAGCGTTCCTGCGGCACTAGCCCAAGCTGTAGCGGATGGAGCTGAACGCCTGAACCAAACGCTAGCAGATGAAACGCCTGTACCTACATCAGTTAGGGTTGCCACCAATGTTCTATTTGCAAGCGATCCAGAGTTCACCAAATTCGTGTAGGTAATAATTGGTGCATAAATATCAGATGCAGTATAATTTCCGGCATCTGCTCCAATATCCGTTGGTGTATTGCTACTTCTTATATCTCCCTCTCTATCATCCGCTATGGATGCAATTGCAAAACCAGCACCTTCTGCAGGCGTGGTGCCACTTACTTTTAAGTTGACTGCACTTGCATTTCCAGTAGCATTTACAAAATTAGGATTACCCACACCACTATTCATATCTTGGGTTAAGCCCAAACCAACCCTGTACGATTGTAATGTCGTTGAATCATTCGTACCTCCGTTCAGCGAACTAAGCACCCCTCCTGTTCCTGAAAATCTGAAAATATTGTAATCACTGCGCATGGTGGTGGTAGCATTCAATACAATGGCATAATTTTTACCTGCACCACTTGCATTGCTGCGTTCGTTTACCAAAATATTATTGTACAAACTGTCAACACCAGTAGTGGTTCTTCTAAATGCAAAAGTATTGCTGCTGCTTACTACGTTAGCTCCACCAATATATACGGAGTTAAAAAAGAAATTATTAGCAGCAGAAGCTGGTTTGGAAATACCTGACACCTGTGCACCTGTTGTAAAATCAGTTCCATCTGGTTTAATACCCAATCGAACCATATTATTTGAATAAGTAGCAGCCCCTCCAGATACAGCGATGCCTGTAATAATGGCCGCGTTGTTTATCGCTGTCAAATCAAGTGAGTGAATAAAATTCTTGCTCACAGTTCCTGCTAATCCTGAGAAGATAATACCTGTTCCAACCACAGCGGCTGTTGTAGAACTACCAGTTAAAGTTAAAGAATGAATGTTATTGTTTGTAACATTTGCTGTACCGGCCGAGGTAGATACTGAAATACCCAATAAAGCCGAAGAAGCAACACCACTGCTGGTAACCTGCGCTGCGGTTGATAAATTTCTAACTGTATTCCCGGTGATATTGGTATTTGTGGTACTTCCAGTAGCGAAAATCCCCGCTAATGAGGATGCTTGAGTTCCAGTAGCAGCATAATTGGTGTTAAGATTCGCCACCAAATTATTACTTATAGTAACATTGGTACCGCCTGTGGTATGGATACCACGCATTGGACAAATTGAAGCACTTGTTGAAGCAGTTATTACATTAATACTATTGGCAAGCGTGGCACTTCCTATGGTATTATTCGAAATCAAGACCGAAGCTCCAGCACCTGAACCAATACCTACAAACGAATTACAAACACTAACTGCTGAACCATTTATATCAATACCCGAAATAATATTGTTTTGAATGGTATCCACACTGGTAGACGCCCCCGTAATAGTGATACCCGTTACACCACCTACACTTGCAGTTGTAGTAAACGTAAGGGCTCCATTTGTTGTGGCTGATCCTATTGTATTTGCTGTGGTATTTCCACAGTTCACGTTTCCATTGGCAATACCAATGCCTGTTAATGCACCTGCAGCAGGAGAAGCGGTACTTATGTTAATATTAGTAATGGTGTTGTTTTGCACTGAAGTGGGTGTACCAAGACCCACCGATAAATCCATTACCGTAAAAGTATGGACAGTTGTACCAGCAAGTGTATAGGTTCCTGTTCCATTTGCAGCGTTACCGCCAATATAATTTCCTGTAATGATGTTACTACTTCCTAAAGTGAGTGACCCTGTATTTGGTGTAATCCATAATGCTCTGTGCGTTGCAGCTGTTGTATTGGTTCTAGTTGCTGTTTGGAAAAAGCGGTTATTCGTCACCACATTTTCACCAGTACCTGTTTGACAAACAACTCCAGAAGAATTGGCCGTTGCATTAAAAAAATTACTGATATTGTTATTGTTAATGTAAACACCATTGTTGTAGGTTGCTGCGGATGTAGTACTTCCAACATTATATATACCATTTATAGGTAAGTTTGCGCCAGAATTGGAAATATTACAATCAGTAATCCCGATGTTATCATTTCCATTGGCCCCTGTTGTAGTGCTGATTAAAATATTACCCGATGTTGTTGCACCTGTTCCAGCTCCTAATACATGGCAAAAACGCACCGTATCCCTTGACGCCTCATTGATATACCTTAAAGTAGATGCTGTTGTAGTAGTTGACGTATTCTCAATGGTTAATACAATAGCTCCAGCACCACCTGCTCGGCCATCAATAATTACATTACTTCCGCCATTAAAATCAATAATGGCAGAGCTTGATGAACCGCTGATAGAACTTGCTGTAACACCACTAGCAGGCATAATGGTTATGGTATTGGTAGTTGAACCTCCATTACTACTTAATGAAGGAATCACAATCGGATATGCTTCAACAGTGTCTGTAGTGTTGTACGTTGATGTAAGAGAGAGTATTGTAGGGCCAGTGATATCAACACCTGAAGATAATATGGCTGTTGCGGTTGCACCAGTTCCACCACCTCCCGTAAAGCTAATGGTTGGTGCACTGGTATAACCACTTCCATAATTGGTAATCACAATTGAACTCACAGCTCCACTTCCTGAAAATCTTGCAGTAGCCGCAGCACCAGTTCCACCACCTCCGGTAAATACTACTGTTGGTGCACTGGTATAACCTGATCCGCCAGCCGTTACGCGAATTGCCCGAACCCTGCCTACACTTAAATCACCAAACACTTCTGTTAAACTTGCGTAGGTACATCCCACGCTAGGGCCCGTGCCATTACCACCAATATTTACCGTTCCATTTAATGCTGGAACAACATAATATACATTAGGAGTTGTTGGGGCTGTTGTTACTGTATTTACGTCAGTGGCAACCAAACCTGAGGCAGGAACAGCCGCAATATTTGGCGTTGCAGCAATATCTTGCGCTATTACGTAATACGTAACCGAATCTCCAGCCACAAGGCCCCCTAAAGTGATGGTATTAATGGTGAAATTCCATATTCCATTTTTATTGGTTCCACTACTTAGCACACCTGCGTCTGAAAACCATGCATTGGTGTTTTTACGGAAATACACACGAGGCATCAATGGCCCTGTTGTATTTACTCCTGAAGAGTCTAAAATTGTTGCACTAAAACTTCTATTAGCCGTTGAAGAAGTATTGCTAGTTAATGCCGTATAATTAATAACTGGCGCACTTAAATCCACTCCATTTTCATACGCCCCAATACTTGGCGTGGTTATATTTCTGGTTACACCTAAAAAGTCTGTAGTAATTCCAGCAATAGGAGTACCTGCTCCTAATAACGGTGATGATAACTGTGGTCTTAGATTAGTTGCCGAATTATATAAAGGATCGGATGAGATAGAATTGGCATCTTGAGCAGTTGCTGTACGCAATGCAGTTAGTGTTGTAGCATCACTGCTTAAAAAGGCTAAAACCCCTTGAGATCCACTAACAAAGTAGTTATTGTTATTGATATTGGTGAACGCTGTATTGGCTGCGGCAGAATAAAATGCATATGATTTTGATGCAGTTCCACCAGCATTGGTATTTGAGATAGAATTCAATATAACATTATTTCTAAAATCTAAACTTGTAACTGCGGAAGATACATAGACTCCATATTGGAGAGAAGCGATAGCCCTATCATTTGTTCCTGATAAGTTGATACTATTATTATAAACGAATACCCCTCCAGTTGTTGTTGCTGTATTTGCAACTCCAACACAACCAATCGTAATTCCAATGCAATTAGAAATTGCATTAGTGGTTGCATAAGGCGAAGTCAAATTATAAACTACATTGTTGGCAATTGTATCCGCACTTCCTGTTTGGTTAGTTCCAATTACAATACCTCTAACAATTGGCAGTGCCGTTGCGTTTGAAGAACGAACTTTGGTAATAATATTACCTATTACTTTTGATGAAATATACCCTTGTTCCAATGAAATGGCTGCTATATTCCCTGATGTTGCCGACCCAGTTTCAATACCTATAGTATTTTGATTCACATTAGATGTGAGCGAATTGCCAACCCTGATACCAAATGAACCATTAAGCAATGAAGTGAAGCTAATCGAATTATTTTGAATGCTCACATTGTCGTTTCCTCCTACAGAACCATTTGTTGTTCCACTGCAATAAATACCTGTGTTAGCATCTAATATTTGATTATTCTGAATAGTTATATTATCATTATCTGCACCTGTTGTTCCTGGAGTTGCTCCTCCTATCGAAACTCCATAAGAAGCTGCCGCTGCAATACCTGTACTTATATTACAATTCTTAATCGTATTGTTTGTAGCACCTGATCCTATTCCCAAACTTACTAAAGAGATTGCAGTAGGTGAAGTTGTGTTCGTATTGGTAATTGTTAAACTCCTATCCGTTCCACCACTGTTGCTTCCATCAATAGTTAAATAACTTGCCCCATTTAACCTGATTAAAGAATTACTTGCAACAGATCCACTAATAGTAGTGGTAACCCCACTCGCAGGTTTAACAGTTAACGTATTCGTTGCATTTGCATTGATAGGCGCCAATGAAGGAAATACAATGGGGTAATTTTCCAATGCTGAATTATAGGTACTGGTCAGATTTAAACTAGTCGCTCCTGAAATTTCGTAGCCCCCTGAAAGGATAGCTGTTCCTGTTGCCCCAGTTCCACCACCACCAGTAAATGAAATGCTAGGCGCAGAGGTATAACCAGACCCATAATTGGTAATTAGGATGGATGTTACAGCACCACTGGCAAAGGTAGCTGTTGCTGCTGCTCCAATTCCACCACCACCAGTGAATACAACAGTAGGAGCCGAAGTGTATCCACTTCCTCCTGCTGTCAGCCTTACGGCAGTGATTTGACCGCCTGCCATATCACCAATAGCTTCGGTTAACGTAGCATAGTTTGCACCTCCACTTAATGCCGATGCAGTTCCTCCAATATTAATAGTACCTGATAAACTAGGAACAATTGTGAATGAATTGGGTATAGTAGGAGCAGTAGTAACTGTATTGACATCTGTTCCGACAAATCCTGCTCTTGGATTTGATGAGATGTTGGCGGCAGTTGCCGCATCTTGAGCTACTAAATAATATTGAATGGTATTACCCAAACTTGCTCCTGCTGGCGTTAATAAACTATAATCAAGTGTGAATGAATAATTACTTCCACTAACAGCGCTCGCTGGCACACTAGCCCATGTGCTTGATGTACTCGCGTTGCGGTAATAAAAACGAGGCCTATTAGCACTGGCAATTCCTGGAATGCTTGTCCCTTGGTCGGTAATGGTGACACCTGTTACCGTTAAATTACTTGCTCCTCTGTTGGCAAGTACCGGGTAAGTAATTACCGGGGCAAATATATCTTCATTAGGCGTAATGCTGGTAGCGGTGTTACTGGCTCCAATATTGGTAGCTTGGCCATTTACACCTGTTCGGTTAGTTGTACCATTAAAATCTTCAGTCATGGATGATACCACAATACCTGTTCCATTGGCAGCACTCGGATTGGCCAAAGCCAAACTTACATTGGTGCCTGCACCGTCTGCCCTGCCTGTTTTAGCTGAAGTAAAAATAACATCAGAGCCAGTGCTTACTCCTGAATTTAAATCAGTAAAAGTGGCTATTGATTGCTGGTATTGAGCAAATGTTAATGAGGTTCCAACACCATTTGCTATATTGATTAATGCGCCTCCTGTACCACTTGCCCTGTAAATATTATAATTGCTGATTATATTGGTGGCTGTTCTGGCCACAGGAAAAACCACCGCAAAATGGGTTCCTGTTGCCGCACCATTGCTGCGCTCATTCACAAAAATATTGTTCATGATGCTATCTTGAGTTGTATTAGAGCCTAATCTGTAATAAGCATATGTATTCGATGCCCCTGAGTTCACTCCAGCCCCTCCAATGTAAACCGTGTTATTCAAAAAATGAACTTGAACTGCTGTTGAAACGCGAAACCCCTGAATATCCAAATCTGTTGATTGACTAGTTCCATCAGGGTTGATTCCAAAGCGTATCATATTGTTTTGAACAGTTGGATTACCATTAAAGTTGATAATACCACGAATTGAACTTTGAGCCCCATTCGCACCTAATGAATGGATAAAATTTCTACTGATTAAACCGTTTCCGCCACTATAAAAAATACCTATAACACCTGTTGGTGATGAACTATTGGTATTGATAATGCTGTGTATTTGGTTATTCGAAAATACATGACCATTAGCACTTGTACCAGAAAGTTGTATACCTATTGTTTGAAGTGAACTGTTATCTTGAGGCGGTAAACTCGATGCATTGGTAATATTACGAATTACGTTTCCAGTCGCTAAAACAGGAAAAGTAGACGAAGTATTGTGAACAATTCCACGCATAAAAGAAATGTTAACGCTGCTGCTGCTGGTAATGTTTGCAATAATATTATTAGTGATAGGAGATATCGAAGGTAGAACTGCATTATTCAAAATTGCAGTAAACTGCACTGGCATATTGGCCGAAGTAAAATTAATGCTATTGGCTGTTCCGCTGCCAAATGTTGCAGTGCCACTTCCAATAGTATTGCCTGAAATCAAAAGCGATCCCGTTACACTAGTACTAATACTAATGCCTTGAAAAGAGATGAGAGAAGTAGAAGTTCCTGAGATAGTGAATGACCCAATGGTGTTATTTTGAACATTGGCCGTCAAACCTCTTAAATCAATCCCAGCAATTGCTGCAGAATTTGTTGAGGTATTGTTATTGATAATGATTGAGCCTGTTCCTATTCCTGAGCCTATTGTATTTCCGGTTGTTGTGCCAACATTCAAATCGCCAGCAGTACAAATTACCCCTACAAAAAGATACGCACCTGCACTAGACGATTGACCGTCAATCCTTAAATTCTGGATTGTATTACCTTGGATGCTAGTGGCGTTATTTGCAGTAGTGGTTTGCGCAATCTGTATTGCATAAAACGAATTGGTATTTGCCGAAACAATAGGTGAAGCAGTAAGATATTTCATGGAGATGCCCCCACAATTAGGAGCCTGTCCACCAATAAAATTATTGGTGATTACAAAGTTTCCTGAATTATTAGCGGAGCTGTTAATCAGAATACCCCTGTGTGCATTAATATTATTGGTATAAGTTCTATCAGCAGTTTGATAAATACTATTGCCAGTAATGGTAAATGCGGATGAACCTGTTGACAAATTGATTCCAACATTCGCTCCAACCGATGTCACATCAGAGTAAAAATCATAAATATTACAATTGGTAATCGCATTCAATCGGTTTTGCTCATTGGCAGTTAATGAAGAACCAACTGAAACAATACCATAAGGATTTACCCCATTGGCATTGATATTACAAAAGTCTATTCCATTTGAGTTATTTCCCGTACCTGAAGCAATAGCGGTGCTAAAGAAAACTACACCCGTTGTTGCCAGTGTATTGCTCGACTGCAACAATACCCTCCGTATGGTATCATTTTGCGCTTCATTAATAAACCTTACCGCTGGTCCATTACCCGTATTGGAAACAGAAATCATTTGAGATGTTCCCGTTCCTCCGGGACGCCCGTCTAATGTAACAAACTTCCCTCCATTAAAATCAAAAATCCCAGCATTGGCAAAATTGGTTCCATTGGCACTAAAAGCAATTGGTGTACTCACCCCCGAATTTGGTCTAATAGTGATATTATTGGCTAAGGTAGTTGGCAAACTAGTACCAAAATTTATAGGATAAGTTTCAACGGTTGGTGCATAATCCGTTTGCAATTCAAGCACCACTGCTCCTGACAATGAGCTAAAGCCTGACATGGCTTGTAAGGCCGCTCCTAAACTAGTATATGTGCCCGCAAAGCCTGAGTATGAACCTGGGCCAATGGCATAGGTTCCAGCTGCAAATCCAGCATTTAATCCTGAGGAGTTTGCTACACCAATAAAAACTCCTGCCGCAAACGTGGTTAGGTTTAACGCTGAAGTACTTAACAAAGTAGTACCAGATGCATAGCCACCAATAGAAGCATATGCCCCACTCAATGTGCTTGACAAACCTAATTTTTGCAAGGTTGTCCAATTGCTTTCTGTTACTCTTATATTACTTAACCCAGTTAAACTTCCTGCTCCGGTAATCGCACTCACTTGCCAGTAGCGGGTAGATAAAGCCCCTGTTAATCCAGTGCTCGATGTTCCGCCAGCAGGAGCAGTTCCAAATGACTCCACTTGAATGGTAATAGATCCTAAACCATTCACAGTTGGGTTGTATAGTTCAAAACTTTGAGAAGCGGTTTTGCCAATTGGATACAAATACACACCAGGAGTATTAAAACTGGTAGGGAAAGTGCGAGCCATTGGCCCATTTACAAAACCAGTAGAAGTTCTACTGACACTATTGCTTGCAGTTCCTGTAACAGTAAGCAAGTTGGTGGTAGTGGTTACCAAATTACCTGCACTTTGCAGAGCCAAGCCTGTTACTGTAGTTGCTTGAGATAATGTAACATTGGCTGATGAAGTAATGGTTAAACGGCCTATTGATGAAGGGAAACCTCCAACACCAGAACCAGTTGCTGTAGCTGCAGCTCCAACTGTAATATTAACATCAGGAGCATAAGTCCTTGTTCCACTCACCTGAATATTTCCGTTTGCTCCTGCTTGCAAAACTCCATTTGCAGATGTACTCCCCAAAATAAGTGTTGAACCTGATGCAGCCGTAAAATTTCCTGCACCTGTCATGTTAAAAGCTCCGGCTGCTGAATAGGTTCCATTTACGGTACAGGTTATACCTGTGCCTACTTGAAAAGGAGAGGCTGTAATGGTTAAATTATTAAAGGTAGTTGAACGAGTTAACGTAAATGTTGTACCCGAGGTTGTGACTGTTCCACCTGTTAAAGTAGCTGGCAATCCATCACCCGAATTTCCAGAAGCAACTGTGTAAGTGTAATTTGCTGCACTGTTATAATTACGAGTGGTTGTTTGAACGGAACCTGAGGCTGCAGAAGCTGTTATACCCGCAGTATTTCCGATAGATAAGGTTGCTCCCGAAGCAAGCGTAAATGTGCCAGCACCTGTAATGGTTGCTGTTGAACCAAAAGTTGCCGTACCATTTACAAGTAAAGTTCCTGTAGAAGCAACCGTTATGGCACCTGCTGCATTTGCCATTGTTAAAAGACCACCGCTTATTATAGTTGCAGTAACACCCGCAGGAATAGAAATTACAGTTGTTCCCGTTAAGTTAAAAAAACTGGTACTTTGGGTAATAGTAGTACCACCTGTACTGCTGCACGTGATTGTACCTGTTGTAAAGCTGGTAGGAAATGTTGTTCCTGTTGATTGACCCGTTCCCCCATTTAAAGTGATATTAGGCGTATTAATCGTTATGCTACCCGCATTTCTAATAGAAGCACCAACGGTTCCACTCTGAATTGCCGCACCGACTCCCCCAATAGTAAGTAATGCGGAAGAAGATGACATCACAAAATTGCCCGCTCCCTGAATACCATCCGCTACTGCTATTGTGGTTGCCGCGGTGGTGGTCAAGGTACGCCCAGTTGCAATTGAAAGAGTGCCTCCATTTAAGGTTAAGGCTCCATTTAAAGTTGCATTATTATTAAAAGTAACCGTTCCTGCTGTATTGGTCCATGCTCCTGTTGCTATTACGAGAGTGCTTGAGCTAAAAGTAACATTACCCGCTGTATTGTTATAAGTGGTTTGAAAAGTAACCGAAGTACTGTTGTTGTAATTAACTGTTCCCAAGGTATTGGTTACTGCACCTGAAAAAGATAAAGCTACAGGTGCATTAATTATTACACCTGTTACATTAGAGTTATTGATGGTTAAAGCCGCAAGGGAAGCCGTTGAAGATGTAGTTGCATTTCTAAATATTCCAGAACCGGATATAGTTTGCGCTAATGTACTTGCGCTTTGTGTTACTGTTGTTGAACTTGCAGAAACACAATTTCCCAAAATTAAAGTACCTACAATTGTTAAAGTACCATTGTTGGTAATATTTCCTGCTACATAAACTCCTCCAGTAGTGGCGGTTGTTCCTGTTTGCCTAAGCTCTCCTGATGTAATGGTTAAGTTACCAGCAATAATTAAGGCACCAAAGGATGCTATAGGGGTTACGTTTCTATTGGTTCCTAATCCAGCATCAATTAAAACATGATTCGTTTTAAAAAGTCCAGTACTTACCCAAGGTGTTATCTGAAACCCTACAACATTACCTCCTGCATCAGTTGATATTCCATTTCCAAACTTAAATGTGTGTGTGCCTGTTGCAGCAACAGTATGAACCCCTGTTGTAAAACTAATGGTATTGCTTGCGGTAGTTGCAGCATGAGGATCAACAATAGTAAATGTACCTCCAGTAAGATTAAAATTAGCCGGTGCTGTGGCATTAAAAGTTACCAATGCTGTTCCTGAAGCAACACTTGTGGCTATAACACCTCCATTATTCCCATCAACCAATATCTCACCTCCACTTTGATTAATAGTGCCACCTGCTGTTTGAGTAAAATTTCCGTTTATTGTTAATGTTCCTCCACTAATGGTTAACACCCCTGTAGCAGCAATAGTAAATGTTGCATTATTCTGAGAAGGAATAGCCACGGTTAATGCATTCGCACTCATGGTTAGTGCTCCTGAAATAGTTAACTGCTGGCAGTTAAAGTTAGCATCCAATGTTACCGTATGTCCGGTAGCTATAACTACCGTATCTACTGACGCAGGTACCACACCACCTACCCAGGTTGCACCTGCCGACCAGTTACCAGTGGCATTTGAAGTAATTGTTACAGCCCATGCACTTGATAAGCTTAGGAGCATTATCAAGGAAAGGAATACTCTTTTCAAAACAGCTGGTTTCATCGTGTTTAGCAAATGAGCTAAAGACTTTTTTGGGTTGTAAATCGTTAAATTCATATAGTCGTCTTTTATTTTTTATCAGATAGAAAAAATTATTGTTGCCAAAACAATAGAAGCCGCCCGCAAATGGGGCTTATATGGTTTCGCATATCATGAACCGCCACAACCACCTGCGCAAAGGCAAAACTGATTGGAATCGGCACATGTTGTATCATGTCATTCTTTTCATTTATTCGTCTTAATAGTCCGAAGACACCACCCGACATTTATAATAAGGTGCGTCAACGTCTGACAATAGGAGATGTACCCTTTAGTTTATTCTGCTAAAATAACCAACCCAAATAGCCACTTATGTCATTAGAAAAACTTGTTTAACCAGCATCAAATAAACTTTTACCATGTAGCAGTTAAACCGATCAATTGTCAAATTTTTGTCAACTAATTATCAAGTTTATGACTTTTATTGGTTTTTTCTTGAAAGGTAGTGCGGTTTAATTACAATTTAATTTTGTTTAATGTTACTTAATTTTTCTTAATATATTCTTAATAAGGCACGCCATCTGCCTAACGCATGTAGGAGCATGCGCGAACAACACGTTAAAACAAATTAGTTAGTAAATGATTAGAAGAAAGGCGAAGGGGTTACCTATTTAGCCACAGATTTCATTGAGTGGTTCAGTTTACTGTGTTGTTTGCCATACAACAAATAAATCACCAGCCCTATACCTAACCATATCATAAATGCAGCCCAGTTGGTAAAGTTTAGCTGGGTCATCAAATAAAAATTAGAAATCATACCAAGTACAGGAATAGCACTAAAACGTTTGAGAAAACTAAGCACCGCCAATACCACAAACAGCAGCCAAAACGCCAATGTGGGCCAATTCTCTCGTTCACCCATGTGCTTAAAAGTTTCAGTATCATCAAATACAATAAACACAAATAACCCAACCAGGCACAATAAAGGAATCAACAACCTCCCATTAATATAAGGCACTTTAAATCCGGTATGAAACTCGTTGCGGTGCGATTCCATTTGTATCACTCCTGCATTTACAATCACAAATGCAAACAAAGTGCCTATGCTCGATAAATCAGTTACTTCTTTTAGGTTTAAAAAAAGTGCAGGCACGGCTACAAATAAACCCGTAACAATGGTGCTAAAAGCTGGCGTTCTAAACTTTGGGTGTATCTTGCTAAATCGCTTTGGCAATAAACCATCCCTGCTCATGCTCATCCAAATGCGAGGTTGCCCATTTTGGAACACCAACAACACGCTGGCCATAGCCACCACCGCACTTACCGCCACTATGCCGCTCATCCAATTTACATGCAACAAATCAAACACATGTGCCAATGGATCACCAACGGCCAGTTCCTTGTAGCTTACCATACCAGTTAATGACAAAGAAATTAAAATGTATAAAATGGTGCAAATGGTTAAAGAAGCAATCATAGCCTTGGGCAAATCTCGCTTGGGGTTTTTACACTCCTCCGCAGTAGTAGCCAATGCATCAAAACCAATGTAAGCAAAAAAAACGGAGGCCACACCTTGTAACACCCCTTTAAAACCATTTGGCGCAAAGGGACTCCAATTATCAGGATTGATGTAAAACGCACCCACAATAATGACCAACACAATTACAATTAACTTAAGCCCCACAAAATAATTGCCTACCGTTTTGGTTTCATGCACACCTCTGTAAATTAATGCGGTAATCGCAAACACAATACCCAAAGCAGGTAAATCGCAAATTAGTTTAAGGCCAAAAACTTCTGGGGCTGTTTGCCAGGCCACCATTTGCTCCTGCAAATAATGGGTAAGCGGTGTCCCAGCTGATAATTGGCCAAGTGCAGCAGCACACCCATTTTTAGCACTCAAATAATCCATGGTTAAATACTCGGGAATGTGCCAACCCAATCCCGACATGAGTCCTGTAAAATAATCGCTCCAACTAATGGCCACCACAATATTTCCAATGGCATATTCCACAATTAAGGCCCAACCAATAATCCAAGCAATCACCTCCCCAAAAGAGGCATAAGCGTACGTATAAGCGCTGCCCGATATGGGTATGCTGCTGGCAAATTCTGCATAACTCATGGCAGAAAACGAACACGCAAAAGCAATAAAAATAAACAGTAAAATAACTGCTGGCCCACCACTGGCACTGGCATTGCCAATGGTGCTAAAAATACCTGCACCAATAATGGCCGCAATCCCCAACGAGGTCAGGTCGCGCAAACTTAACGTTTGTTTTAAACGGTGTTCGTTTAATTTATTCGATTCAGCTTCCGCTGTAATCTGATTGATGGTTTTTTTTCTAAAAAAAGGATTGCTCACAAGTAGGTGTTTTAAAAGCAATATAGTTTTTTTACCCTACTAAAATAAAAAGAAGTTGCAATCTAGGATTGCAACTTCTTTTCGATGGATACAATACAGGTTAAGAAACTATATCTTAAAAAATATGTATTGTAGCATTGGCTGTTGGTGTTGCAGGCCAAAGAACAACAGTAACGGTAGACGCACAACAACCTGAGCCAGGCAAAGTTGCAACCAAAACCTGACCAAAACCACACATGGTATAATCCCACAATGCAACTCCAGCACCTGAGCAATCTGTAATGTAAAATTTATTCACCACGTTGGGTGCCCCGGTATAAGCAACAGTGAAAATACTTCCAGCAGGAGCAAAATTAGTTAAGGCAATACCAGGTGTACAAGAAGTAGGATCAATTTCACCACCCGTAATATTAAAGTCACATCCTGAAGCGTTTATAATATCCAAATCATGTTGGGCTGAAACTTGGTTAAATGCACCTAATCCAATTAAGCACATTAGCATCAGTATAATTTTTTTCATAAATTTAATTATTATTAATGATAAATCTGTCTATTTCAAATATCCCATTTAAAAAGTAACTATTGCATTTGTTGTTGGAGTTGCTGGTGTGAAAGTAATTGTAGTAGCTACTGGACAACAAGCAGTTGGTGGCAAAACTGCTGTTAAATTATTACCCCATCCACACATGGTTAAGTCCCATAAACCAACAGAGTTTATCCCTGCACAATCTACAATACCAAGCTTAACAACTACACTTGGCGCACCTGATAGCGTAAATGTAAAAATAGAACCAGCGGATACGAAAACAGAACCGGATGTTGAAGATGTACATGTAGGGTCAATGTCTGCTGCATAAACTGTAAAATCGCAACTTGAGGTGTTTACAATGTCCAAATCATTTTGGGCTGAAACTTGGTTAAATGCACCTAATCCGATTAAGCACAATAAGATGAGTAAAGGTTTTTTCATAGTTTTAATTGTTTATATTTATTTGTTAAAAGCCTGCCAATGCAACAAGCGTTAATTTAAGTATTAATTAATGTCAAGAATGGCATTGTTTGTTGGCGTAGGTCCAGTAAAAGTTAGTGTTGCACCGCTAGGGCAACAAGCAGAAGCAGGTATAATTGCTGTTAAGCCATTCCCAAATCCGCAAAGGGTTAAATCCCACAAGCCCACACTGTTTCCGGCACAATCTGTCACCCCAACCTTAACTACCTGATAGGGTAGCCCGGTATGAAGTACTGTTAAACTTGTTGCAGGCGGCACACCTGTTGTCATGGTTAATGCTGATGTTAAACAGGTTGTCGTGTTAAAATCAGCACTGTACACAAGAAACTTGCAGCTTGTGGTGTTGTTGTTAATGTCTAAATCAGCTTGAGCTGAAACTTGGTTAAATGCACTTAATCCAATTAAGCACATTAAAATGAGCAAAGGTTTTTTCATAGTTTTAATTGTTTATTTTGTTGGTGTTAAATAATATGCTGGTTTTAACAGCAAAGGTTTTTATTGGATATTTATCGGGAGCAGGTTAATGAAAATAGGCATGTAACAAGTGATGTAATTGTGATTACACCACTTGTTCTCCATCTGATAAAATGATGTTGCTCTAAAAAATGTAGATTAGCGCATTAGCCCCAGGCGTGGCAGGAACCAATTTAATAGACGCGCCACTTGGACAACAGGCAGAAGCAGGTAATACAGCAAACAAATTGTTACCCCCACCGCACATGGTGAAATCCCATAAAGCAACCCCGTTTGTTCCAGTACAATCTTTAACGTAAAATTTGTTTACCACATAAGGTGCTCCTGAAAAGGGTACAGTAAAAACAGCTCCTCCAGGCACAGGAGTCGTTGAAGACGTGCCTGGTATGCAAGGAATAGGATCTATTTCCCCCGCGGAAACATTAAAACTACATCCAGTAGTATTTTCAATGTCCAAATCATTTTGGGCGGAAGCTTGGTTAAATGCACTTAATCCAATTAAGCACAATAAAATGAGTAAAGGTTTTTTCATAAAATTTAATTGTTTATAGATGGTTGTTAAAAATGCTTGCTCCAAAAGACAAGCGTTAATTGTTATGATTAATTATGATTATTTAATGCCTATTGATTGTTATTAAAAAGTCCCGTACGACTTGTAACGTACTTTTTAATAACACAAGAATTTAGTTAATGGTAATAAGGGCGTTAGTTGTTGAGGTTGCTGGCGTGAAGTTAACTCCAGCACCACTTGCACAGCATGTTGAAGCGGGTATGCTTCTTTTTATTCGACTACCCCCTCCACACATGGTAAAATCCCATAAGTGAAAAGTTTTACCTGCACAATCAGTAATGATGATATCATTAACGATATAAGGAGCACCAGATAAGGTAATTGTGAATGAAGATAAGGCAGCAACAGGGGTAGTTGAACTCGCGCCCGGAAGACATGTAACAGGATGCGTTTCTTGCGCCAAAACAACATAGGTACACCCCGTGTTGTTTACAATGTCTAAATCATTTTGAGCTGAAACTTGGTTAAATGCGCTTAATCCAATTAAGCACAATAAAATGAGTAAAGGTTTTTTCATAAAATTTAATTGTTTTATAGATGGTTGTTAAAAATGCTTGCTCCAAAAGACAAGCGTTAATTGTTATGATTAATTATGGTTATTAATGCCTATTGATTGTTATTAAAAAGTACCATACAACTTGTAAACGTACTTTTTATAACACAAGAATTTAGTTAATGGTAATAAGGGCGTTAGTTGTTGAGGTTGCTGGCGTAAATAATATGGATGCGCCTGTTGGACAACACGCTGATGCTGGTAAAACTCTTTTCAAGCGGTTATCAGATGCACACATGGTGAAATCCCATAGTTTAGCACCAGCACCAACACAGTCTGTAATATAAATCTTATTTACAATATAGGGAGCACCAGATAAGGTAACTGTAAAAGTACTTGTTGGACCAACTGGAGTAGTTGAACTTGTTCCGGGCAAACAGGTAACGGGGTGAGTTTCCTCCGCCAAAAGAAGAAAACCGCAACTGGTGTTGTTTACAATGTCTAAATTATTTTGAGCTGAGACTTGGTTAAATGCGCTTAATCCAATTAAGCAACAGAAAATGAGTAATGGTTTTTTCATAAGTTTAAATAGTTAATTTGTTATACCAAATATACTATTTATTTCTAAAAACCAAATATTTATACTAAAATATTTTCATTTGTTCTATTTATAACTTATCCAGCACAAGTAAATTGGGGGAAATCAAAAGATGTGGTTAACCCTCTTGTTTCAAAACAGGTTTATCGCAACCACAGTTTCCTGTTTCACAGGCATGGCCGCGAGTGCTTTTATAAATGGAACGGCCAAGATAAAAGGCTGCTCCAATTACCAACACAATAACCAATATCAGTTGCATATTCAATACGCTTTAAATTATGAGTTTGCAGCTACCTGCATCTTGCGTGGTTCATATTTGGCGGCCATTTCAGCAATGGCTTTAATATGGTCAGGAGTAGTGCCACAACAGCCGCCCAAAATGTTTACCAAACCCTCCTTGCAAAACTCTTCCACTTGTTTGGCCATGGCCGCAGGACTTTCATCATATTGACCCATTTCGTTTGGCAAACCCGCATTGGGATAGGCACTTACATAAAAAGGAGCTTTACCAGCCAATACCTGTAAATATGGACGCAAAGCGCTTGCTCCCAAAGCACAGTTTAAACCCACACTCAGTAACGGGGCATGTTGCATAGAAATTAAAAACGCTTCAGTAGTTTGCCCACTTAATGTTCTGCCTGATGCATCAGTAATGGTGCCACTTACCATCACCGGATAACTTTTGCCTGTTTCTTCCATATACTCATCAATGGCGTACAATGCAGCTTTGGCGTTCAAGGTATCAAATATGGTTTCCACCAATAACAAATCTACCCCTCCTTCAACCAAGCCTTTAACTTGCTCTTTGTAAGCAGCCACCAACTCATCAAAAGTTACTCCCCTGTACCCTGGGTCGTTTACATCTGGGCTAAGAGAAGCGGTGCGGTTTGTTGGCCCCATGGCACCAGCCACAAAACGTGGTTTATCTGGATTTTTTGCTGTATACTCCATAGCCACTTCCTTGGCAATTTTTGCCGACTCGTAGTTTATTTTCCAAACTTCCGCACTGCCCAATTCATAATCAGCCTGCGCAATGGTGGTTCCACTAAAAGTATTGGTTTCCACAATATCCGCCCCGGCTTCAAAGTATTGCGCGTGTATTCCTTTTATAATATCAGGCCTTGTAAACGACAACAAATCGTTATTGCCTTTTAAAGGTTTGGGATGATTGGCAAGGCTTGCATCCCTGAAATCCGCCTCTTCCAGTGAATGACGTTGAATCATGGTACCCATGGCACCATCCAGTATTAAAATACGTTGATTTAATAATGCAGTAATGTTCATAACTAAGTACAAAAGTAACGTTTTATTAGGGTTTATGGTATGGATAACAAAACATGATATTTGTTGGAATTGACAAAAGAATACTAATTATCAATTATTTGGGTATATTTGCGGCTCATTTTAACAAACAAAAATCGTACATTGACAACATTTAACGACCTGGGCTTAAACGCGTCCGTTTTAAGCGCCATCTCGGAGCTGGGTTTCGAAAATCCTACCCCTATTCAGGAAAAGTCCATTCCTGTTTTTTTAGAAAACAAAAGAGACATTCTAGGATTAGCACAAACCGGTACCGGTAAAACAGCCGCATTCGGCTTGCCTTTATTGCAACTTATTGATTTTAATGCCAAACAAACACAGGCTTTAATCATTTGTCCTACCCGCGAACTTTGCATGCAAATTACGCGAGATTTAGTAACCTACAGTAAACACATGCAAGGTGTTCGTATCGTATCTGTATACGGTGGAGCCAGCATTACTGGCCAAATTGAAGAACTACGCAGAGGAGCACACATTATTGTGGCAACTCCTGGCCGTTTAATTGATTTAATGAGCCGCAGGGCTGTAAACATTAAAACAATTGGTTACGTAGTGCTTGATGAGGCTGACGAAATGCTAAACATGGGTTTCAGGGAAGATATTGAAGGTATTCTTTCAGTAACTCCAGACGAAAAAAGGGTGTGCCTGTTTAGCGCCACCATGCCCAAAGAAATTCGCAGTATTGCCAACCAATACATGAAGGACCCTGCTGAAATTAGTGTAGGCAAGGCCAACTCAAGTAATGTAAATATTTCGCATGAGTATGCCGTGGTGCATGCCAAAGATAAGTATGCTGCTTTTAAACGCATTCTTGATTTTAACAGCGAAAGTTTTTATGGCATTATTTTTTGTACCACCAAACATGAAACGCAAGACATTAGTGATAAACTGATACGCGATGGCTATAACGCAGATTGTTTACATGGCGATTTAAGCCAAGGACAACGCGAAAAAGTAATGGCACGTTTTCGCCATCATGCCATTAAAATTTTATTGGCTACCGATGTTGCTGCGCGTGGTATTGACGTAACTGGATTAACACACGTTATCCATTACCATTTACCTGATGATATTGAGAACTACACACACCGCAGCGGACGTACCGCACGTGCAGGAAAATTAGGCACTTCAATTGCCTTGTTAAACGTGCGTGAATTTTACCGTTTGCGTGAAATTGAAAAACTAACCAACATCAAATTTGCTCGTGTAATGATTCCTTCTGCTATGGAGGTTCGTGATAAAAAACTACTGGCATTTATTGATACCATTAACTCAACTGAAATTGAAGAAACCTTTTTTGATGATGTGGTTGAAAAACACCTGAAACCATTATTGGAATTAGACAAAGAAGAGTTGATGAAAAAAATGTTATCACTGGAACTTCGCAGGTTTAGTGCTGAGTACATGAACGGCCCTGATTTAAATGTTCAGGAACGTGGAGCAGCAAACTCAAAAAATGATGGTGGTAACGAAACCTATGGTTCATCTCAAGGAACTCGCTTATTCGTAAGCATAGGCCAAAAAGATGGTTTAAACGTTGGCTCTTTAAAAGACTTTGTTTCTGAGGTAACTCAAATACCACATAAAAACATTTACCGTGTTGATGTAAAAGGAGTTTATTCTTTTATTAATGTGGATGCTGAAGAAGTAGAAAAAGTAATGAGCACTTTGCATGGCAGCGAATACAAAGGCCGCCCAGTAAGGGTTGAAGTAAGCGGAAACGACAATGCCGGAGGTCGCTCAAGAGGCGGCTCTTCAGGATCACGTGGTGGCTACGGTGGTGACCGTGGCGGTTCACGTGGTGGCTACGGTGGTGACCGTGGTGGTTCACGTGGAGGATATGGAGGCGGTGATCGCAGTGGTTCACGTGGAGGAGATCGTGGTGGATACGGAGGCGGAGATCGCAGAAGAAGCGATGGAGACCGTGGCGGTTCACGCGGTGGTGATAGCGGAGGAGCGCGCAGGCGTACCGAAGGAAGCGGCAGAAGAAGGGATTTTTAATCTGACTTTAGCTGATAACTAAATGAAACAGGCGGCACGGGTAAACCCATGCCGCCTGTTGTTGTATTACTCCAAAAATTATTGCCCAAAACGTTCACGCCATTGTTGGTTAAACGATTTATCAGCCAACTTTGGAAATTCCCTACGTTCGCCCCAGGCTGTTTTAAAAAACGACTTCAACATAAATGATTTGATGGAAACACCCTTGTTCATGTTTTTTCTACTGAGCATGATTTTTTTCCAACTATACCACATCAGTTTTTCACTGTTCTTAATTAATCCCTGTTGCACAGTATCTTTTCTATTGCGCACCAAGTGGTTGTGTAAATCAATTTTAACCGGACATACATCTGTGCATTTGCCACATATTGGGCTTGAAAAGCTAAGGTGTTTGTATTCTTCGGCACTCTTTAAATAAGGGGTGGTAACGGCTCCAATTGGCCCTGTTGCAGCGGTGCCATAAGCATGCCCGCCAATGTTTTGAAAAACCGGACATACATTTGAGCACGCTCCGCATTTAATGCAACTTAATGCCTGACGTTGGTCGTGTTGAGCCAATAAATTAGACCGACCATTGTCAATCAATATTACATAAAATTCCTGTGCATTGTCTTTTTCTTCGGGGGTGTAAGGCCCAACAATGCTGTTGTAAGCCGTGAGCTGTTGCCCCGTGCCGTAAGTGGCCAATAAACTAAAAAACAAATCGGCATCTGCAATGGATGGAATTACTTTTTCAATGCCTGCTATTACAATATGTATTTTAGGAAGGGAAAAAGATAACCTGGCATTGCCTTCGTTTTCCGTGATGCCCACCATACCACTATCTGCTATCAAAAAATTGGCTCCGGTAATACCAACTGTTGCTTTTAAAAATTTGTTCCGCAACTCCGTTCTTACGTCATTAGTAATTTCTTCCGCATCTGCTTCCAGGATGGTGCCAATTTTTTCATTTAGCAACTGGCTAATTTCCTCCTTAGACTTGTGCATGGCTGGTGTAACGTTATGATACGGAGCCTCACCCGCAGCATCAACAATAAACTCTCCCAAATCGGTTTCTGCAACCTCTATTCCTTTGCTGCGCAAATGTTTGGTTAATCCAATTTCTTCAGCAAGGGCGCTTTTTGCCTTTACCACTAGGGTGGCTTCAACCCGTTTTAAAATGGTTTCAATTTCCTGCAAAGCCGATTTGTCATCATCCGCCCAAAGCACCTTCCCACCCTTTCTAATCACGTTTGATTCAAACTCAATCAGGTATTTATCCAGGTTTTCTGTTGCTTTCCATTTGATGTAAGCAGCCCTGTTTCTGGCCAACTCCAGTTGCGAAAATTGCTTCTTTGCTTTGCTAAAGGCTTCTTCATACCGATGCACGTTAACCTGCATCCGCTCCCGATGTGAGCGATTGAAAGCCATGGCTTCTGATTGGAGGAGAAATTCTTCTTGCTTTCGCATAGCATCAAAGTAAATAAAAATAATCAGGAATGAGTTAACAGGATATTGTCAATAAGTCTTACCTGTGCACACCAGCAAGCAATAATTACTGCATATTGCTTGTTATCTTCCAGTATATGAGCCTCTTCCATTGTTTCTACAGCTACCACACTTAAGTATTCCAATTTCAGCAACGGATGTTGCAAATGGCGCAATGTGGCTTCGGCTACTGCCTGAACCACCGGCAAACCATTGTTGAGTTGCGTTTCCACTTCCTTTAAACTTAGGTATAAGCTTAATGCCACCTCAGCCTCAGCAGGGCTTAAACGCATATTTCTGGAACTCATAGCCAACCCATTTTTTTCTCTTTTGGTAGGCATCATATTAAACTTAACCTGAGGATAGCTTGTTTTAATCAGCCGTTTAATCACCATGCATTGTTGCAAGTCCTTTTGTCCAAAAAATACTTCATCAGGCGTAATCATGTCCATTAATTTACCAACAATGGTAATTACCCCGTCAAAATGTCCAGGGCGTTTTGCACCTTCAAATACATCAGTAATGGTACCATAGCTAAACTGCTCTGCTTTTAACTCCAACCCATACATCTGTTCGGAGGTTGGTAAAAAGAGGGCATCGCATCCAGCTTCTATCAGCATCTTTACATCACTCTCAATACTAACTGGGTAATTATCAAGGTCTGATGCGTTGTTAAACTGAGTTGGGTTAATATAAATACTGCATACTGTGTAGCAGGCATGTTTTTTGCTGGCTTTAACCAATGAAGTATGCCCATTGTGTAATGCACCCATTGTTGGCACAAAGCCTACACGGTGTCCAGCGGCTTTTACCTGATGAATATGCTGCCTAATTTGTTCAACATCTTTAAAAATAAACATTTACAATGTTAATTATGTGTTAGTTAGGTTTTATAACAAAATAAAACGGGCGGTATATTAGTAAATTTCCACAAATTATATATATTTTTGTGAACTTTTTTAAGCACATCTATTATGGCAAAGAAGAAAATTTTGTTCATTTCGTCAGAAATGAGTCCCTATTTGAAAGTGAGTACAGTTGCCGAGTTAGCCAGACGTTTACCGCAGGCCATTCAAGAAAAAGACAACGAAATCAGAGTTTTAATGCCAAGGTATGGTTGCATCAATGAAAGACGGAATCGTTTACATGAAGTAGTCAGGTTATCAGGTATTAACATTACAATTGATGACAATGATAATCCGCTAACCATTAAAGTAGCTTCTCTTCCGGAAGCTAAAATGCAAGTGTACTTTTTGGATAATGAAGATTACTTCCATCGCAAGTTTGTTTACACAGATGAGAATAATACCTTTTTTGGAGACAATGATGAACGCACCATTTTCTTTTGCAAAGGCGCTTTGGAAACTGTAAAAAAACTTGGCTGGCAGCCAGATATTATACATTGCCAAGGTTGGATGACTGGTTTAATTCCTTTGTATTTAAAAACAATTTATAAGGACGAAGCGGTATTTAAAAACTCAAAAGTTGTTTTCAGTGTATTTGAAAATCAATTTGACGACAGTTTGGGCAAAGACTTTGCGCGTAAGGCGAGTTTAAATTCTATTGACAACAAACAAATGTCCTCTTTGGATTCTTCATGCACTGGTTTGTACATATCAGGCATTACCCATGCTGATGCTGTTGTAAAATGCAGCACAGATATTGCACCAGAAGTAGCTAGCTTTTTAAAGAAACAAAAAGATAAAGTAATTCTTGACCATAAAGAAGAGGACGGATACGTTGAAGATTATATTAAGCTATATGACAATTTGCTGGAGCGACAAAATTAACGCCCGACTAATCGGGATATTCCTTATTGGAACACTCCTGCATATTTCATGTAAAAAAGAAAATAACGAAATTGGTTCTGAAGTAATTGGCAACCGAAGCGGTTTTGATGTGAGGGTTGACACGTTTGATTTAGTTACTTACAGTTCCAAAGCGGATAGTGTTGATACGCGCTTCCTGACTTATTATAAACTGGGGCAAATGAATGATCCTGTTTTGGGTACTTCAACAGCCAACCTCATTACCCAGTTTACCATTCCATTTAACCAATTTAGCTTAAATGGTGCCACCATTGATTCCGTGGTATTACAGTTGCGTTATGCTGGCCCAGAAGGCATTTATGGGAATGTTGATAGCAAACAAACCTTGCGGGTTTATGAAATCAATGAAGATTTACCCGTATCGTTAAAGGAATATTTTTACTCCAACCGCAAATACCAACTGCTTTCTTCTGAATTGGGTACTTACGAAGGTAAATTTAACACCAAAGACAGTGTTTATGTTACGGTGGGGACAGTAAAAATTGGATACGCACCACAATTGCGCATCAAACTCACCAATCGGGCATTCATTAATAAATTACAAAACCTTTCATCTTCTGCCCTTGCAAATTCAACCAGCTTTAAAATCGTTTTTAAGGGGTTGTTTATTTCTGCAGAGGCACAGAGTCTTTTGTCAGGCGATGGTGCGATGACTTATTTTAATTTAAGATCAGATAATCCACAAACAGCCGTTGTATTGTACACTTCAAAAAATGGGGTGAATGAAAAATTTGAGTTGCCCATTTCTGGAACAAATGAGGTAAAAACCAATCAGTATTTGTTTGCTAACGCTCCGGCTTTGCAACCTGCCAATGGTGGCGTACACACCAATACTTGTTACCTTCAACCTGCAGGAATTAAAACCCGCATTTTGCTTCCTAATTTACTGGCCATAGCCGAGAAACAAAATATTGCTATTCAAAGTGCCCGTTTAACGGTTACCGTAAAGGACACGGGCGATAGTAAATATGCTGTTCCTACCCGCTTAAATTTATGGGATTCAGATTCATTGGGAGTTAGAAAAACCATAGCCGACTTTAGCGAGAGTGCTGCTTATTATGGCGGTGGTTATGATAAAACTACTGGAACCTATACGTTTAATATCAATAAACATGTGCAAAACTTATTGTCTACTTATTACCAGACAAAAGCCAATATCAACTACGGACTGAACTTATTTGTACCTGAAGATTTTCCTATAACGGCTAATCGGGCTATTTTGGATACTGATAAAACACAAGGTAAGGTTAAACTTATCCTTACTTACACTGTTATTAAATAATCGTGATCATTCAACTTAAAACAAATCCATCGGAAGCTGATCTCTCTGGCTTGTTTACTTATCTGGCTGGAGAGCAGGTGGCTTACCATTTTTTAGCCCACTTAAATTTGGTTGTTACTCCAAAGTACAATCAGGATAAGGGGTTGCAACAGTTTCATTTTATTGAAAAAGTTTATCCCATTGATACTCCCTACCAATTGGCTTCAAAAATATACCGTGACAAAACCGTTGTGTCTGTACAAGGTGTTTCTGTTGGTGGCGGCTTATTTAATGTAATGGCAGGCCCTTGCTCTGTAGAGAATGAGGAGCAAATATTTAAAACAGCTGAGTTTTTAAGCAAGCAAGGTGTACAATTTTTAAGAGGTGGAGCCTATAAGCCAAGGACTTCGCCTTATAGCTTTAGGGGATTGGAAACTGAGGGATTAAAACTATTACGCAGCGCAGCAGATGCTTATGGCATGCGTGTAGTTACTGAAATTTTAGACTTGAGCCTGCTTGATGAGGTGATGAAATATGCAGATGTATTGCAGGTAGGAAGCCGCAACATGCATAATTTTTATTTACTGAATGAATTGGGTAAAGTAAATATGCCTGTTTTGTTAAAAAGAGGATTTCAGGGAAAAGTGGTGGAATGGTTACTTGCTGCGGAATACATTTTAAGTGGTGGTAACGAAAACATTGTGTTGTGCGAAAGGGGCGTAAGAAGTTTTGATCCAAGTAGCCGCAATATGTTGGACTTGGGTGTTGTTCCATTAATAAAGGAGCTAAGCCATTTACCCATTATTATAGATCCTAGTCATGGTACAGGAGCTGCACAAAGGGTTATTCCCGCTTCGTTGGCTGCCGCTGCTATAGGTGCGGATGGTATTTTGGTTGAGGTGCATCCTGAGCCTGCTCAAGCATTAAGTGATAGCGAACAGGCCATCTCTTTTGAACAATTTACCCAGCTCATGAATCAAATTAATCCCGTGCTTCACGCAGTGGGAAAACAATCTGATATTGAAGAGATAATTTTGAAAATTGGAAGTTTATAGTATTTTTGAATCTATATGTGTGGAATTGTTGCTTATATAGGCCATAGAGAAGCCTATCCGATTATCATCAAAGGATTAAAACGTCTTGAATACCGTGGATACGACAGCTCAGGCGTAGCGTTGCTCACTCCCGAAAAAGAACTCAATATTTATAAAAAGAGCGGCAAAGTGAGCGATTTGGAAGCATTTGCTGCTCAAAAAGACTTGCATGCCAACACAGGAATGGGTCATACCAGATGGGCCACGCATGGAGTTCCTAATGATGTGAATGCGCACCCTCATCTTTCTCAAAATGGAGAGTTTGCTATTATACACAACGGTATCATAGAAAACTACCACTCGCTTAAAACTGCTTTAATTGAGCGCGGGCATGAGTTTAAAAGTGAAACAGATACAGAGGTACTTATTCATTTAATTGAAGAGGTGCATAAAAACAATATGGTTTCGTTTGAAGAAGCGGTACGTATGGCTCTAACCCAAGTAATAGGAGCTTATGCCATTGTTATTCTGTCTAAACAAGACCCTACGTATTTGATTGGTGCACGTAAAGGTAGCCCGATGGTTGTGGGTATTGGAGAAAACGAGCACTTTATTGCCAGTGATGCGACCCCAATTGTAGAATATACCCGCAACGTGGTTTATTTGAATGATGGTGAAATTGTAATTATTGATAAAAATAAACTCACCATTAAAACGATTGACAATACGGTTAAAACACCTTACATCCATGAATTGGAAATCAATTTAGAGAGTATTGAAAAGGGCGGCTTTGACCACTTTATGCAAAAAGAAATTTTTGAGCAACCGCGTTCCATACTTGACTCATTTAGGGGTAGAACCCACGTGAATGAAGCCACCATTGCCATGGCTGGTATTGATAAGTTTGAGGACAAACTCAAAAATATTAAACGTATTATTATTGTGGGCTGCGGTACCAGTTGGCATGCAGGTTTGGTGGGTGAATACTTATTTGAAGACTTTGCCAGAATTCCAGTTGAGGTGGAATATGCCTCTGAATTCAGGTACAGGAATCCAGTGTTGGATGAAAGTGATTTTGTAATTGCTATTTCACAAAGTGGTGAAACTGCGGATACGTTAGCAGCACTTGAATTGGCTAAAAGCAAAGGAGCTACCATATTTGGCGTTTGTAATGTGGTGGGTTCATCCATTCCTAGAATTACAGATGCTGGTGCTTACACCCATGCCGGACCAGAAATTGGTGTGGCCTCTACCAAGGCTTTTACGGCTCAGGTTACCGCACTTATTTTAATGGCACTTTCTGTTGCACAAAAACGTGGCACCATTACTAGTGAGCGTTTGCGCGAGTTGCTTATTGAATTGGAAACAATACCTGGTAAAGTTGAAACGGCATTAAAACTTGACGCTCATATTAAAACGATTGCCGAAGAGTTTAAGAACTCTCGTAACGCTTTATATCTTGGACGTGGATATGGTTTCCCTATTGCGCTTGAAGGTGCGTTAAAACTAAAAGAAATCAGCTACATCCATGCAGAAGGCTACCCTGCTGCAGAAATGAAACATGGCCCTATTGCTTTAATTGACGAAGAAATGCCGGTTGTGGTAATTGCTACCCAACACAGTAACTACGAAAAAGTAATTAGCAACATTCAAGAAGTAAGGGCTAGAAAAGGGCGTGTAATTGCTATTGCCACCGAAGGTGATGAGCACATCAAGAGCCAGGCTGACTATGTCATCTATATTCCAGAATGTGAAGAAGCCATGCTGCCTTTAATCGCAAGTATTCCATTGCAATTGTTATCATACCACATTGCGGTATTGAGAGAATGTAATGTAGATCAACCACGTAACTTGGCCAAATCAGTTACAGTTGAATAATAACAGATTGTTTAACCAAAAAAAGCGACCAAATGGTCGCTTTTTTTGTTAAATCTTATCATACCTGCCATTAGGCAATATCAACAGCGTAAATAGCTGCCAATGGAATTATAATCCTGTTTTCAATCCAAACGTGCGTGGCATCCACACCAGAAACTTTAGAAAGAATCCGCTTGTAACCTGAAGGTGTTTTTAACACAATATTGGCCTTGCTATTTGATACCTTCCCTAAGGTGGCCGCCTTGTCTAAATTTACCCTTCTTACCCGTTGGTCTTCTACTTGTTCCAATACATCCTGGCTAAATAGTTTTAATGTTTCAGGATGTTCTACCAATTCAATCTCCCTGAGGTTAACAACAACATTCATAAGTACTTTTGTTTTTCTTTGATGTAACTTATACCTTATAGGGCAGCTTCGTACCTGCGGCTTACCTCAGTCCAATTTACAATGCTCCAAAAAGCGGCACAGTAATCAGGTCTGCGGTTTTGGTAATTTAAATAATAAGCATGTTCCCAAACATCTAGGCCCAAAATAGGAGTACCATTACAATCAGTTACCACATCCATTAAAGGGTTATCTTGATTAGGGGTTGAGCAGATTTTCAGCTTACCATTCTCAACACATAACCAGGCCCACCCACTTCCAAAACGTGTAGTTGCGGCTTTATTAAAATCTTCTTTTAACTTATCCATTCCGCCCAAATCATTCTGAATAGCCGCAGCCAATTTATCAGAGGGTGTAGAAGGGGTTCCGCTTAAAATAGTCCAAAACAAGGAATGGTTGTAATGTCCGCCACCATTATTTCTAACTGCTGCAGGGTACTTGCTGATGTTGCGGCAAATATCCTCTATTGATTTGTTTTCCGCATCAGTTCCTGCAATGGCAGCATTTAAGTTGGTTACATAAGCATTGTGGTGTTTTCCATGGTGGATTTCCATGGTACGTGCATCAATGTTTGGTTCAAGCGAGTTTAACTCGTATGGTAATTTAGGTAATTCAAAAGCCATAATTATTTTATTTAATTGAGCGAATATAAATTGATTTACTGATTAAACACTTTTTAATGCATTAAGTTTACCTCAATTTTTGAAAAAAAACTTTCATTAACTGGCCGCACTCCTCAGCCAAAACCCCACTTATTACCTCCGTTCCAGGGTGCAAACTGTTTCCAGCTTTTCTGTAGCCTCGTTTTTCATCTGTTGCACCAAATACTACTTTGCTTATTTGGCTCCAGAATAAGGCTCCACCACACATTACGCAAGGTTCTAAAGTAACATAAAGCGTACAATCTATTAAGTATTTTGCTCCAAGGTGATTGGCTGCCGCGGTAATTGCCTGCATTTCGGCATGGGCAGTAACATCATGCAGCCGTTCAGTAAGGTTATATCCTTTACCCACTATTTTATTGCTACAAACCACAATTGCCCCAACTGGCACTTCTCCTTCATCAAAAGCCTTTTGGGCCTCTTTTAGTGCCAATTGCATAAAATATTCGTGTGAAAATATATCAGCCATAATGTGTATTTTAGCGCAACATACAAAATGAGATTATACTTTTACCTATTGATGTTGCTTGCTGTTAAAACTAGTGCGCAACAACCTTACATGTGGCACATTACTGAGGAAGACGGATTGCCTAGCATGGAAGTTTACAATATACTTCAGGATTCGCGGGGTTATGTTTGGATTGGCACAGATAATGGGCTATGCCGCTATGATGGGAAACACTTTAAAACTTACTATCACCCTAGGCAACGGGGGAAATCTTTCTCCTATTTACAAGAAGATAATAAACAGCGCATTTGGGCATTAAACTTTGCAGGACAGATTTTCTACATAGAGCATGATTCTATGAAATTGTTTGAACCATTTGAAAAAATTTACAAATCGAATTTCCCTAGATTTTGCCTTGATAATAAAGGTTACTTATGGATCATTTCAGAAAAAAATCCACCTTGTTACTATGATTTTGAAAAACAGAAATTCTTTTTTTTATCTAGGTTTAAAAATACTTTTATTTTGAGTGTTTATGCTGATAAAAAAGGAAATGTGGTGATTGTTAGCGATAGTATTTACTTGCTACAAAACCAGAAGATAGTAAGAACCTTTGGCACCTCAAACATGCTAACTTATTCAAGGTTTGACGATGAATTTTATATTCTTGGAACAACAAAACACCCTAATATCATTTTTAAACTAGACCCCGACAAAGGACTTATTCCAATAAACAACTTTGCACTTAAACAAAATCAATCCCGGGTAACTGACTTTATTTCCTTTAATGAGAAAAACCGATGGTTACTAACCTATAACGGTGCATATCACATTAAATCCGACCAACAAGAGTTAAGGATATTAGGTTATTTATTAAAAGGTAATGTAATATCTTGGCTTACTAAAGATAACGAAGGGAACTATTGGCTATCCACTTTAAAAAATGGCATCTTCGTTATTCCATCTGATAAAGTTTGGTTGTTAAATGATGAAAACTCTGCCCTATCAAATAACCGTATTGTTAAAATTGCAGAACATAATGATGGTAACTTATATTTGGCTGGTGGAAATGGGGTAATCTCCGTATTTAATCTTGAAAAAAATCAATTGCTTCATAGTTTTAGCATCTCAGGTGAAAACAAGGATGTGGACGCCTTGGCTATTGACCGAAAAAATGGCCTATTGTATGGACAAGCTACCAATTTATTTGTCTATGACATTAACAAAAAAAATATCATCAAGAATATCATTGGTTTTAGCTCAGTAAAAGATATTTCATTTGATAAGTATAGCAATTTTTTAGTTGCTTCAAACTACCAAAGCTTTTACGTGTTAAATAATAAAAACAAACAATCATGTTACTATCATCAATTCAAATTTAAAAGTCTTCATGAGTATAATGTAAATATTCCTGAACCATATATAGGAGTATCATTAAGAGCACAAAGGACAACATCCGCACAAATACGCGAGCAGGACACTACTTTTTGGATTGCATATGTTGATGGGTTGTATTATTATAAAAAAGGCATACAACATTGCTTAAAAACCCAACAGGGCAATCATATTTACGCTACAGACATGAGCTTGTCAGCAGATGGCACACTTTGGGTAGCAACGGTACAACAAGGCTTATTTGCCATAAAGGACACCTCTATAAGATTGAACCTAACCACGCAAAACGGGCTTAAGTCAAATTTTATTCGTTGCTTAAAAAGTAATAACAACATTGTTTGGTTTGGAACAGATAAAGGTGTGCAAGGATATGAAATCGTGCCAAAAAAATTAATACAATTTACCAGAGAAGATGGCTTGGTTACAAATGACGTGATGGATATTCACATCAAAAATAAAATGGTTTACCTAGCTACCTCTAAAGGATTTCAATGGTTTGAACAGAATAGTTTAGCAACAAACAAGGTTTGCCCTCCTATATATATCACTGATTTTCTGGTTAACGATTCTTCTTATTATCAAAACGGTTACCAAACCATTAATTATAACCAAAACAATATTGCTATTACTTATAATGCCATCACCCTTTCAAGCAGAGGAAACATGCAATATGCTTACCGAATGATTGGCTTAGACAGCAATTGGACCATAGTACCCTCAAGTGAAAACATTGCTAGGTTTAATGCGTTGCAACCCGGAAATTACTCTTTTGAAGTTAAGGCCATTAATGAAGATGGCATACAAAGTACGTTTCCGGCAGTAACTACATTTACCATAAGTTCACCTTATTGGCAAAAAGGGTGGTTTATTACCCTTGTGCTACTTTTAGCATTTGGACTTGTGAGTTTGGGGTTTATTATTCGGATTAAAGTAATTAACAAACGTAGTAAACTTGAACGAGAAAAAAACAAACTGGAAGTGGCACTGCGTAGTTCTCAGCTTGCCGCACTGAAAGTGCAAATGAATCCTCACTTTATTTTTAATGCCCTAAACAGCATACAGGAGTTTATACTTACGAATGAAAAAAAACTTGCTAACAGTTATCTAGGTAAATTTAGCGATTTAATGCGTCTTTATCTTGACATGAGTAATAAAACAAACATTACATTAAGTGAAGAAATAAAAGCAATGGAATTATACCTTGAATTAGAAGCCATGCGTTTCGAGGAAAATTTCAGTTACACCTTAACGGTATCACCTCAACTAAGAACTGATGAAATAAAAATTCCCGCAATGATCATACAACCTTATATTGAAAATGCCATTAAACATGGCTTATTACATAAGCGTAATAACCGCAAATTGGCTGTAAGCTTCATGCCTTATACAAATGATGATATGTTAATTTGCACAGTGACTGATAATGGGATTGGTAGAAAACAATCACAAGAGTTAAACATCATCCGCAATCGCACTTATACTTCGTTTGCAACAGGAGCAACGCAGAAAAGACTAGAGCTATTAAACGCTGAAAAAAAAGTTCAAATATCAGTACTGTATACTGACTTACAACGTGAAGATGGCACCCCTGCGGGAACTACAGTAACCTTAAATATCCCGATATTGGTTTAACTCATGAGGTGATAACATAACCTAATCCATAACATTTACCTATTCAAATATTGGACACTAAAGGCCACTTATTATCTAAGTGGCCTTTAGGCTGTCAAGTTACTTAACTTTAACGAACGTTATTCTTTGTTGAACGGCTAAAAATCTATTATTGCTTTGTGAATCTTACAAATGCGCTTTCTTGATTCATATTTGTCACTTTTAACAAATAAACTCCCGAAGCAATAGTACCCACATCAACCTGCTGTTGTTGAATAGGCAATGTTACGATAACCTTTCCTGTAACATCCATCACTACGGCAACTGCTGCCAAAGGTACTTGGTCTGCTTCAATGGTTAACATGCCTTGTGTTGGGTTTGGATAAACCACCATACGTTTTGTACTGGTGAATAGGTCATTTATACCAGTGAATATAAAGTCGAACTCATCAGATGTTGATTCGCAACCTTTTGAACTAGTAACCCGAACACGATACAATCCACTCTCGCTGGCATTGTAACTTTGCTGAGTAGCATTAGCAATAGCCACGCCTGACTTAAACCATTGATAACTGGTGAACAACCCCGTACTCAATGTGTTGCCTACTTTTGCAATAACAGGACTAGGCAACGCGATCACTTCTAACCTAACCGGAGCAGTAGTGATGTTTCCACATTGACTGCTTAGCTCGCAGGTATAAAAACCATTATCAAGCTGACTTGGTACAAAAGTTAATGTATCGTTGGTTTGGTTTGGTATAACAACACCATTACGTTTCCAAACATAGGTTGCTTGAGTATTTGCATTTACATAAATTAGAACCGACTGGTTTTGGCAAATAGCAAGCAAAGTATCTGATTGTTGACTAATTGTTATACCATCCACAATACTCAATGTAGCTGTATTGGATACTATTGTTTGATTTGGACAACCATTTGATATTTGCACACTTATTGTTGCTGCATTTCCTCCAATATCGGCCGCTGTAATTCCAATCGCGGTTAGCGAATCTGTGGTTGCTCCCTGTAACTTATTTGGCACATCTAATAATTGTACATTGCCATTAATAAACCAAGCAAAGGAAGTAGCATTCGCTGTATTTATTTTAAAAGAAATATTTCCACCTGAACAAACATTTTTTGACTCTAAAGAGGCCAAAAATGCGGGAGGTTGTTTATAACCAAAAACTGTAGTATTTGAGGTCACTGTATCGCAGGCTCCGAAAACTTTACAGCTATAGCTACCAGCCCCCAATATGCTATTCAAAAACTGTAAGTTATTTCCCGTTGCCCCGGTAACATTGGTTTGGTTATTAATTGGATTACCATTTTTATACCATTGATACCCTAAGATACTACCTGTTGCTGTTATTGATAAATTCACGTAACTGCTATTTCCTGTGCAAATAGCCAATGAAGGTATAGGTTGCGTAGTTATACTAATAGGTTGTGAAATGTTGACACGTGAAATCGAAGAAACCAATGGGGAACCACAGGCTCCACGAACAATCACCTGATAATTTCCAGTGTCAGCTATTGTTGGGTTATTTTTAATGTAAGTAGCACTCGTAGCATTTGTAATATCAACACCACCCTTTTGCCATTGGTAGCTTAGCCCTGAACCTGTTGCTGCAATGGATAAGTTGACAGGACTTGAACCGCATAAACCAACTACCGCTTTAAGCTGTGTTGTAATAAGTGGCAAAGTTAATAAGGTAAGCATTGCATTATTACTCGTATCTACACCACAGGCACTATTTATAATTACGCGATAGTTACCAGTTAATGATTGATTAAACGCGGATAGGGTTAAGCTATCATTGCTGGCGCTGCCAATATTGGTGTTATTACGTTGCCAAGTAAAATTAGCAGCTGGATCATTGGTAAGTGCATGTAAAATCACTGAGCCGTTTTCACAAATTGATTGTGATATTGGCTGCTGTAGTATTTGGAGAGAAGCTCCAAGTGATATTTTTACAGCGTTGCTAGTATCAGTTCCACAAGTATTGGTCACAATACAACGATACATCATTGTATCTGCATTACTCAAACTAGTAACTGTTAATATTGAAGAAGTAGCTCCTGAAATATTACCGCCATTGCTTACATTAACCCCATTTTTTTGCCACTGGTAAGTTAATCCCAAACCTGATGAACCTACACTCAGTGCAATACTTCCACCAACACATGATGATTGACTCATTGGTTCTGTTGTAATCACTGGAATATTATTAATCATTAACCTTGAACTGTCCGAGTTTTCATAATTACATCCGTTATGGATGCGAACATAGTAATAGCCACTATCACTTGATTGAATATTGTTAAACGTAATCTGATTGGTAGTTACCCCTGATACATTCGTACCATTTACTAATTTTATACCATTTTTATACCACTCGTAAAACAGGTTACTTCCAGAAGCAGTAACACCAATAGTTTGTGAAGAAGCTCCTGCGCACGCAGTAACAGTAGCAGCCGGCTGGGTACTTATATCTATTCTGTTAAAGTGGGTAGCAACTTCTGCTAAAGTAAAGGAATTGGTATAAAATCTTGCATCGTCTAATTCTCCATTAAAATACTGCCACCCATTCGCATGCCCTGCCCATCCGTTACTTGTACTATAACTTGCCCCAATTACCGTAAATGGCACGATACTGGTTGAATACGTTCCTGAGGTCATCCCTACAAAAGCACCATCAAGGTATAATGACTGGGTGCTACCATTGCCAGTTAAAACAGCTTGGTGCCAATTTCCATCAGTTACTGTTGCGAACGATTGGGGAGCTACTCCATTTCCGTCATAAAATTTTCCGGAAAGCTTACCTGCATTGTTAATAAACAAAATTGGCGACCACCCTGTAGTTGGATTTGCAATTGGATTTGAGCTCGCAGTGCCTATTAATCCCATGGTGGTATTTGCCAGAGAAGTTTTAAACCATACAGAAACAGTAAAGGCTGCGTTACCTGATGCAAACAGGTTTTGTGGTAAAGTTATCCTATTACTATTTGCTCTAGAAAAACTAAGTGCCCGATTACTTACATTAAACCTGTTTGGTGCTCCACTCACACCGAATGGTGATCCATTTAATGCCGCGTTATTTGCATTTGCGTTTGCATTTAAAGCATATACAACCCTAGTTGTGTTTGCTCCAGGAAATAATGATTCGCTAATAGTAACATTGGCTGTGTTTGAAGTTGTGTTATTGTTGCAAGCATCGGTGATGTATACCGAATATGCTCCAGTATCGTTTATGTTTGCATTTGTTATGCGCAACGTATCAGACGTAGTACCGCTAATGTTGGTTCCGTTGTTTAAATTGACTCCTCCTTTTTTCCATTGGTATTGTAAACCGGATCCACTGGCTTTTGTAAAAAGCATTAACGTATTACCACGACAAATACTGGTTGATTGTGGCTGAATAGCAATAGGAATATTAGAAAACACCTGCACTTTTATGGTATCAGAAAACAGGTTATAACAATTCTTAGAGATAACACATTGGTAGTTGCCGCTATCTGCTGTAGTAACATTACCAAAATTTAAGACACCTGTATTGCTGCCTGTTATATTGCTTGTATTAGTTATTGCAGTTCCATTCTTATACCATTGGTAGGTAACTCCTGAACCTACCGCCTGAGCATTTAATGTTGCCGGAGTATTGTTACAAAAACCTATTAGTTGGTCAGATGCAAAGCCGAATCCCATGTTTTGTGCACTTCGGTTAATTTCATTTGCATTAAGCGATCTGTTATAAATTTTAACTTCATCTATATTACCTTGAAAGAAATTATTCCAACCTGCAACTGTATTAGGCCACCCACCAAACATCGAACCCACAATCATATAAGTGCTCAACAAACTAACCGATGTGGTTGGTTGTGTAGCAATCTGTACACCATCTAAGTATAAATATTGCTCGGAAGCAGTAGCAACCAAAGCGGCATGGTGCCATTGGTTATCGTTTACATCAACGGTTGATGCCATTGTAGTTACATTACCATTGTAAATTTTGCCTCTCAGCTTATTATCAGTTCCAATAAATAATAATGAGTGATACTCGCTGGTATTAGCTCCTGGGAGTTGATTACCATTACCGATGATTGCTCCTGTTGACTGATTAGCCTTAAACCAAGCCATAACTGTAAATGTACGTGACGTAGATGGCACCACATTAAGGTAGGTAACATGTGATGATGTTCCGTTAAACACCCCTGATGCATTTGGTGCATTATACTTATCTGTAGCGTAGGTTATATTTGGAGCAGCGGTTGGTGTTCTTTTGTTGGCACTTGCATCAGCTACGGAAGCACTAAAGCGTAAGTGCAAACGCAGGCTATCTGTTAACGAATTTGGAACAGTAAGGCTAAGCTTGGCTGCATTGGTTTGACGTGGCAAACAAGTCAACCCGTTTGGAATGGCTTCTAATATGTAATTTCCTGTGTCAGCCGCAGTAACGGCTGTTACCCAAAGTACTCTTGCATTTACTCCTGTATATTTTGTACCATTGGTGATTGAAGCTCCATCCTTTTTCCACTGTAAACTGTATTGGGTAGTATCCGAATTTTCAAAATTTGCACTTAACCCTATATTATCAATACCATTACACGCAGATACTGGTGTTGGATGTGTTTTCACTTCAAATATTTTTTGTAAAGCAGCTATCTCCAGTAAATTCAGTTCACGATTGTATATTCTAACATCATCAATATTACCCATTGCAGGCTCCAAGTTGCCCGTTGCGCCTCCAATGCGTGTAAGTGCATTTGCTGCTAGGCTATTTAAAAATGAGCTATTGTCATTTAAAACCAATATACCATTTACATAAATTTTTTGGTTATTGCCCATTTTAGTTATTACAATATGATGCCAAGCACCTAGTGTAATAGTTTGCGTAGAAGCAACAAACGTTCCAGCTGCATTGATGTACCCAAGCCTGTTTACATTGTTTATGGCAAGATGACGGACGTTGCCTGTATTGCCGCATAATAAAGTGCGAGTAGATGATGATGCAATGCCAAAAAACCACATTGAAACTGAAAGTGTATCGTTTGTAATAGATGGAAAAGATATTGAAGTACGACCACTTGCACCAACCATATCTGCACTTTGTCCGTTTGAATAACGGGTATTGCTGCTATAATTGATAGTGCCACTTGCAACTATATTTCCAGCGGCATCAGTAATATTGGAATTGAATAAAAAGTTGCCCAACAAGTTTTGTGAAATTTGAATATTACCCATGAATAATTTAGAAGTATCGCTATCTAACATTGTACAATCGTTAAATGCCCTTAACACATAATTACCACTTTCAGTTAATTGGGCGTTGGTTATTACCAACGAGTCAGTAGTAACACCTGAAAACAATGCACCATTACTCAGTGCCGACCCATTTTTATACCATTGGTAACTTTGTGCACCGCTTACTTTTGTTTGAATAATAACATTACTACCTAAACATCTGGTAATTTGCCTTTCGTCAGTAGTTTGTTGTGGCATTAAGTATAGTGACTGCATATTCTCATCCGTTAATGCAGCATCATAAATCCTCAAATCGTCTATTCTTCCAAGCAATCCTTCACTTGCTGTTGTACCTCCGATATAAGAAATTGTTGCACTTCCGGCAGTGAGCAAAGTGGCATTTTCATAAGCTTTTACACCATTAATATATACCGCACATTTGCTTCCATTTTTAACATATCCAATATGATACCAAGTATTGATATTGAATGTATAACCAAAATCGATAAATGATGAGCCATTAAACATTCCCAATTTATTATCTGAAATTTGCAACTCGCGAGTTGTTGAACCTCCCCATATTAATGTTTGAGCAGCACTTGAAGTGTGATAAACCCACATAGAAACAACATAATTTACCGATGAAATATTGGGGATATCAATATTGAGATTAGAGAATTGTTGGCTAATGGCTTTTAACGTATTTCCAAATCTATCGGAAGAATAAGGAGTATTATTTGTAATAGCTGCAATTCCTGTATTATTATCCAGCGCATTTCCATCAAACTTATAGTATAAAACAGGATTAACTCCTACAACACCATTGTTTAACTTTGCTTTTATGCTATCGGTATTTATTGTAGTGCAACCATTTCGGCTCACACTTAAATGATAATAACCACTATCAGTATTTTGGAAATTGGTAATGGATAATGAATCGGTATTTACACCAGCATATTTTGCACCATTATTAATAATAGCACCATTAAACCTCCATTGATAAGCCAAATTTGCACCAAAAACTTCTACTTTAATTCGAATTGGTTTCCCACTACAAACAATAGGATCAACAGGCAAACTCTTAGCTAAATAAGGACATACGGTATTGTACTTAATTACAAATGCATCATATCCACCTGTGGCAGTTGAAACTGATGAATAACCTTGTGCGAATTCCGTTTCTATAGCACCTTGAAAATAACCTGCTACATATAAATTTTGCGCAGTATCAAAAGCTAACGCTAATATATTATCATTGGCATTGTTACTACCATAGCGATAAGCACAAAGACTGTTTCCTGAGGAATCGTAACCCGCTAAAAATGCATCGTTGGTAGTTAAGGTAGTTGATGAATTAGTTAATGTGTTGCTAGTAGGATGACCTAAGTTTATGGAAGCTGAAGTGAAATATCCTCCTATGTAAACATCCGAGTTTTTATTTAGCGCAAGTCGGTGTATTCTTTCGCTACCCGTATTACCAAATTGTCTGTGCCAAATTAAATTACCTGTAGTATCCATTTTTATCAATAAAGCGTCTTCACCACCTACAGAGTTAATAGTATTTGTACCTGCACCTAAATTTACATCAGTTGGCCCATTAATATATGCGGCCAAAAACAAATGTCCTGCGTCATTTATAGCCACATCCATAATATTTGTTACGCTATTCGATGACAATGACCATGCATTAATGAAAGTTCCCGCTGTATCTAGTTTTAGTATAAATCCATTGTCAACTCCGGTTGGTGCCGTTAAATTAAATGTGCCTGCACCTGAGTTAAAATCAACCGTTCCTTGAAAAGTACCAACTGCATAAACAAACCCATTTGAAACTACTATTTCTCTAACTTGATCTGAGCCTGTACTGCCAAATCCGTATACCCACCTTACCGTACGGTCGTCATTGTGTTTGACAATCATAGCTTGTTGGGTTCCGTTTCCTAGCAATGATACTGCTGGGGTGCGGCCAAAATTAAACTGAAAAAAGCTGGCATTAGTCATGTTAAACCAACCTCCGCCATACACCATTCCTGCTTCATCACTAGTAACACAAAAAAAGTTATTTATGTTTATGCCGTTGCTTGAAGTATTGTTTGTTAAAGCGCCTGTTCCTGCATCAGCAGAAGATATCAATAAATTGGCATACGAAAAATTGGCAATACCAGTGTTTGTGCCACCTACGGCAAAAGGTTTTTTATTTGCGCCATAAGCCACCCCAAAATATGATTCGTTATTGTTGTTACTAAATCGTGAAGCCCAGTTAGCAGTTCCATTTTTGTCGTATTGCACCAAAAAACCATCGCTTGCCCCTGGGATGGGAAGTGTTTGTCCGCCAACATTAGCCGTACTAGTTCCGGTATATCTACCGCCAACCAATACCGTACCATCTGGATGCACAGCCATGTCATTTAAAATTTCATCACCGGTGTTGTTGCTTAGTTGCCTTTTCCAAATTTGTTTGATTTGAACCGTGTTTTGCGCATTGCTTCTTAAAATTGCACCCCATATCATCAAAGCAATCAGAGTGATTCGTAGCATGTAATTCATAATTTTCTGTAATTTCATTGTCCGAAATTGCAGATACCTGTCTACTTATATTAACAAGAATTCATCAAGGTACGTTTTCAATTCATATAGCTCATCTATTTAATTAGGCATAGAGATACATGACGTTTATGAATCCAAAACAGCAGTTGGTAAACTGCGTTTATATTAATGGTAGTTATTAGGTTTGGTTTGATGATTAATAGCAATAATTGTTTTGATACTAGAAAATGAACTCTTAATTTGCAGTGAACAACATATGAATAAGATATTTACTGCTGTTATTATTGATGATGAAGCTAAAGCCAGACGCATCATGGAAGTGCTCCTTACGGAGAACTGTCCTAATGTTAAAGTAGTTGCAGCAGCAGAAGATGTACTATCGGGTATCAAAGCCATTAATAACCATAAGCCTGATATTGTTTTTCTGGATATTGAAATGCCAGGCTATACGGGCTTTCAACTTCTTGATTTTTTTGATGAAATTACTTTTGATGTAATATTTGCCACAGCTTATAGCGAATATGCTGTACAGGCATTTAAAGTAAGTGCTGTTGATTATTTGCTTAAACCCATACAAATAGACCAACTACAATTAGCCGTTGATAAGGTGATAAAGCTAAACGGACATACTCAAACCAAAGAAAAATTAGTTACTTTAAAGGAGAATATTGAAAGCCGGGTGATTAAAAAAATTGCTTTACCAATGGCTCAAGGGTTAGTTTTTATTGCAACTTCGGATATTATTTATCTAGAAGCTGATGGCTCATACACCAATATTTTTATGGCTGATGGCACAAAGTTCTTAATCAGTAAAAAAATTAAAGAATTCGAAAACAACCTGAACCCTTCAAACGGTTTTTTCAGGATACACCGCTCCTACCTAATCAATATCACCCGAATTAAACAGTACGTTAAACAGGATGGTGGCCACATTGAAATGGAAAATGGTGCCATTGTTCACCTTTCGCGTGAACGTAAAGATGAATTTAACCAACTTATAGTAGCATACAAAATTTAGGCTGGTGCAGCTAATACTTTTTTAATCAAATCATTATACTGAATTATCAATTAATCAGTGGCTTTTATTTATTATCAGCTTGGTTTGCTTATTTTTGCGCCAATTAGCTTTAATTATTTACCATGCTCAGAACACATACTTGCGGAACATTACGCATTGAACATATTAACCAAACAGTAGTTTTATGCGGTTGGGTGCAAAAAAGCCGTGATTTAGGAGGAATGACTTTTGTTGATTTAAGGGATCGCTATGGAATTACCCAACTCGCTTTTAATTTGGATACAGATGCTGAACTATGCATGAAGGCCAGAAAACTGGGCAGGGAATTTGTACTTCAAGTAACTGGAACAGTAAAGGAGCGGGAAAGTAAAAACAGCCAAATGGCCACGGGAGATATTGAAATTGTAGTTACTGCATTTAACATATTGAATGAATCCATCACCCCGCCTTTTACCATAGAGGAAAATACAGATGGAGGTGACGATTTGCGCATGAAATACCGTTACTTGGATTTGCGCAGGGCCAGTGTAAGGGCTAATTTACAACTTCGACATAAAGTGGCCCAACAAACACGTGCTTTTTTGGATGCTCAGGATTTTATTGAAGTAGAAACCCCTGTACTGATCAAATCAACTCCAGAAGGAGCAAGGGATTTTGTGGTACCAAGCCGAATGAATCCTGGAGAGTTTTATGCCCTACCTCAATCGCCTCAAACGTTTAAACAGTTGTTGATGATAAGCGGTTTTGACCGATACTATCAGGTTGTAAAATGTTTTAGGGATGAAGATTTACGTGCTGACCGTCAACCTGAATTTACGCAAATAGATTGTGAAATGAGTTTTGTGGAGCAAGAGGACATTTTGAATATGTTTGAAGGATTGGTGAAACATTTGTTTAAACAAGTAAAAGGAATTGAAATAAACAATTTACCCCGAATGACTTATGCTGATGCCATGAAGTTTTATGGAAGTGATAAGCCTGATACCAGATTTGACATGAAGTTTGTGGAGGTGAATGAGGTGGTAAAGGGTAAAAACTTTCCAGTATTTGATAATGCTGAATTGGTGGTTGGCATTTGCGCCAAAGGTTGTGCTGAGTATACCCGCAAACAGTTGGATGAACTGACTGATTTTGTAAAACGCCCACAAATTGGTGCATCAGGATTGGTTTACGCGCGGGTTAATACAGATGGAACCATAAAATCATCAGTAGATAAATTTTATGATGAAGCTGCACTTAAACAATGGGCTGATAAATTTAACGCACAGCCAGGCGATTTAATTTTACTATTAGCTGGCCAAGCCGACAAAACCCGTAAGGCGTTAAACGAACTGCGTCTGGAAATGGGTACACGTTTAGGCTTAAGGGATAAAAATGTATTTAGCTGCTTATGGGTAATTGATTTTCCATTACTTGAGTTTAATGAAGAAGAAAATAGGCATTTTGCCATGCATCATCCATTTACATCACCAAAACCGGAGGACATAAACTTACTAAACGGTTTTGAAACCTTGGGTCAGGTGCGCGCAAACGCTTATGATATGGTAATTAATGGAGTGGAAGTTGGTGGAGGAAGTGTACGTATTTTTAACAAGGATTTACAGGCTCGTATGTTTGAAGTACTCGGGTTTTCTGATGAAGAAGCACAACATCAATTTGGCTTTTTAATGAATGCATTTCAATATGGTGCACCACCACACGCTGGCATTGCTTTTGGCTTTGATCGTTTGTGCTCTCTATTTGGTGGTGCAGATTCTATTCGTGATTTTATTGCCTTCCCTAAAAACAATAGTGGCCGCGATATCATGATTGATGCGCCAAGCACCATTGATGAAAAGCAAATGAAGGAATTAAACATAAAAACCACACTATAAAACATTGGTTGATTTAGCCAACCTTTGTTTAGAATATCATCCTTAAGATTAAGACACATACCGCAGCACCAGAGAAAATAAAAAACATCCAATTTAAAACCAGTGATTTTACACTTGTCTTATTATCAATAAATTATAAACAATTTTTTTGTCAAATACGGAATCCAATTCCGTATTTGACAAATTTGGTTAGCTTTGTAGGATGATACAAAGAGCAGCAACCAATAAAATAAAACAACTGGCAAAAAAATTTCCGGCTGTGGGTTTATTGGGTCCAAGGCAATCGGGTAAAACCACTTTGGCTAAAGAGCTATTTCCTAAAAAGCCCTATATCAGTTTCGAAAATCAAGATAACGTATTGTTGGCTACTAAAGACCCCAGAGCATTTCTTAGTCAGTATAAAACGGGTGCCATATTTGATGAAATACAGCGTGTCCCTCAGCTCTTATCTTACATGCAAGGCGTTATTGATGACCAACCTAATAAAGTAGGATTGTTTATCATCACGGGTTCTCAAAATTTATTGTTGCTTGAAAGTATTTCGCAAACATTGGCTGGGCGTATTGCCTTTATACACCTGCTTCCGTTTAGTTATAAAGAATTAGAAGACAGTAAATACGGAAAACAAAGTTTAAACAAGTTAATTTTAAACGGAGGATACCCACGTTTATATGATAGAAAAATAAAACCCACTGATTATTATCCAAACTATCTGCTAACTTATGTAGAAAGAGATGTGCGGCAAATCAAAAACATTGCTAATCTTGGTCTTTTTCAACGATTCTTAAAAATATGTGCAACAAGGGTTGGTCAAGAAGTTAATTATACTTCTATTAGTAATGATACAGGTGTAGATCAAAAAACCATTATTAGTTGGTTTGGTATTTTAGAAGCGAGTTTTATTGCCTTTAGGTTACAACCGTTTTATAACAACCTTGGTAAAAGGTTAACACAAATGCCAAAACTATATTTCTTTGATACAGGTTTATGTTGTTCGTTATTAGAATTAGAAACTGAATCACATGTAAATACTCATCCACTTAGGGGTGCTTTGTTTGAAAACTTAATCATCTTGGAATTACTAAAAACTAGATTTAACAATGGTCAACGTGGTAATTTATTCTATTGGAGAGACCGATCTGGAAACGAAATTGATGTTTTAATTGACCAATCGTCTCAGGTAATTCCTGTAGAAATTAAAACCGCTGCAACTTTTAGTACCGATTATTTAAAAGGTATTAACTACTGGAAAAAGATAAATAAGGCTACTAAAAAAGCATATGTAATTTACACTGGAAAATCCTCGGCTATTGACAATACTAATATACTTAATTGGAATGATATTGGGATGATTAAAAACTAGTTTTATCGAATTTATTAATTTGTCAAATACGGAATCTGATTCCGTATTTGACAAATTATATAAACTTTAATTATTTTCATATTTAAGAGCTAATACACCATTCGACTTAGCAAAAACATCTATTAATAAATTGCTGAATAACCTTTAAGATCCAATTTTCACAATTTAAACAGGTCTAGTTTATCCTAATTTTATGATGAGCGATTATCAATCTTTTATTTATTCGAATAATTAACGTTTATAGAAAACTATTTAAGCAAGGTTACATTGCCTTTTAGATTGCCTTTAACATTATTAGCAGCCACATAATCTACCAAGTATACATATACATCTTGTACCGCAGATTTTCCAGCAAAAGTACCATCCCATCCTTTACCTATTTTATCTGTATAAAAAACCAAATCTCCCCATCGGTCGTATACCCAAAACTTTAGCTCTTTAATATTAATGGTTACTGGATAAAATTCATCATTAAGCCCGTCTTTATTTTCAGGAGTAAATGCATTGGGTACATAAACTTTTCCAGGGCAATTATTCTCCACTTCAATTGTTGCCGAAAGCTGACAATCATTCGTGTCAGTTGCTATTACGGTATACTTGCCATAATCCACAATACGAATATCAGTAGTAGTTGAGCCTTCACTCCAAACATACGTGCTAAAGCCATCAGCCACCGAAATAATTGTATCTGGTTCACATATTTTCAAGAGTTTAGCCAGCTTTAAATCGGGTTTAATAAAATAGTTTACATTCATATAATCAGAAGCCAAACAACCATTGGCATCCCAAACGGTTACTTGCACTCCCCCTTTTTCTGTTACGGTAAATATTCGATTTATACTGCCGTCTTGCCATTGATAGCGGCTAAAGCTTCCAGCATCCACTTGCAATTCTTTATCATAACATAATATGGTATCGTTACCTAAAGAAACAATTGGTGAAGTAAAAGTATCTAACACAATGGTATCACTTGCAAAACAACCTTCATTGTTAAATACCTGCACCGTAAAAACACCAGGAGCCTTTAATTGATTCAAGCCAGGAGCTGTGTTATTATTCCATATAAATGCGCTGCCTTCATTGGTTAAGTCAATCGTAACGGAGGATTCTTTGCATACTTTTCGATCTGGTCCAAGATTAACAACAGGTAATTTCTTTTGTAGAAGAACAATGGTATCCCTTATTGTACAAACCCCATTAACTATTTTTAACCAGTACTCTCCAGCTGATGTGGTTGTAATAAACTTGGTTTTAGCCCCTGTACTCCAAAGGAATTCATTGGCTGTAATGTTACTCTCGAGTTTATGCAGTTGGTTAAAGCATAATGAAGTATCAGGCCCCAAATACAAATTAGGTTTAGACTGATAGGTTACCTGAATAGAATCTTTAGCGACACACGCTCCTTTAGTAGCCGTTACCTGATATTTCCCTTGTGATATAACTTTTTGTTTAGGTGCAAGGTTACCCGTATTCCATCTATAGGAAACTCCTGCACCTGCAAAAGCATCCAGATTTAAAATCTCATCCTGGCAAAGGGTGGTATCATTCCCCAGATTAATCGAAATTGGCAAATCCATCCCCACTTTTATGGTATCAAACCCAAAACAGACTCCATTATTCACCCTCACAAAATAAGTTCCTGGGGCAGTTACTGTTATTTTTTGCTGCACACTTAGCGTATTCCAAAGAAAACCACTACCTGCATTTCTTGCATCTAAAGGCAAGCTAAATGCACCACAAAACATTGTATCACTACCCAAATCAATCTTAGGATTAAGGATGTAGTTAACCACAATGGTGTCATAAATGCTACAGTATTGGGCACTCACTTTTACAATATAAGTTCCAGACTGATTGGCTTTTATGGAGGATGAAGTATCGGTGGTATTCCATAAATAAGTCAATGCTTTAGGGGTTGCAGCAGAGAGTGTAATAGGATTAACCTGATCAACACATAACGATATGTCATTCCCGAATATCTTTTCTGGAAGTGGACATTCCCGAGTCATAGAAACATCATCAATGTAATAGTAAGCTACTCCTCTATAATCAGAACTGCTGGAGCCTCCTGGCACTGCAATGGTGGTATGTGTAGCACTTCTATCGAACACACCAATAGTAATGTAGCGTTCACCACCCTGGGCCAAGTAAATTCCCGATACTTTGGTCCATCCAACCTTATCAGTAATGTAAGTGGTGGTTATAATTTGCGGAACAACATTTAGGTTCTCATCTGTAACTGCACTTATTTTATTGGTTGAGAAATAAGCCCCAATCCGATTAGAGGCAAAATTGCTGTAATCTCCTAAACTTAAATACATTTCGAATTGATAGCGACCACCTGGAACCAGTAGAGAGTCTAGAGTAACCTGAAGATATTCCCTATATTCCAAAAGCGGGATATTGAAATTCTGGCATGCATAAAAACCTGCGTATGCATTTCCTGTTCTTGGGGATTGTGTGCCACCAAGGTTATTTGGCACATCTACACTAGTGAAAGTGCTGGTGCCTGCTGGTGCACAAGTATTAAAATAGTCGGAAGTCCCATCAGTAGGTGTATCCCATTTGCTGCTAAGTTTCCCATCGTTCCTACGTTGCGGACATTGTGTATATTGCTCAAAACTTCCATTTGGAATAAAGTTTTGGGCAGACACCATTTGGCCGATAAAAACAAGTATGATAAGATGGTGAATTCCTTTCATTTATAAAACAATATTCATGTTAATCCTTTTGATTACCAATTAAAATAGATTAATGTGTGTAATCCCAAAGTAAAATTAGCCCAATTACCCCCTTTCGATCACCTATCCACATCTGCTCACAACTTTCGCTTTGCAATATTTTGTTATATTTCTACCATTGAGTTATATTAACCTTTCAGGAATATGGCACTTAGTAGGTTTTGGTCGTACATTATTGTATGTAGCGCAGTTTTTATTTTTTACATGTTGCTTAACGGCAAAGTGTATACCCTCAATGGCTTGGTAAATGGCAAACAACATGATGCTTTAATTGTTCAGGAAGCAACATTAGCCGACATCCAAGTAAAAGACAGTGTGCTTTACAATGCCCTATCAATTAGCAAAGCTGCCATTTCTATTACTGGGGATACCACATATTTATTGGCTGATAATGGCATTGTGCAGGTAAACTCAGGCAAACAAGCGGCTGACGGCATTTTTCCTACATGCAAAAACACCATTATGGAAATTTGGTTGCCTTTGATTGGTTACCTTACCTTTTTCTGTGGTTTACTTAATTTATTAAATGACAGCAATGCCATTACTAAACTGGCCAACGTGCTTTCTCCATTTTTCGTTAAGGTTTTTCCTGAATTGCCTAAAGGCCACGCAGCTTATGGCTTTATGACCATGAACTTTGCCGCTAACTTTTTGGGACTAGACAATGCCGCTACCCCATTTGGACTCAAAGCCATGGAAAGTATGCAAGAGGCCAATACGGATAAAGAAAAAGCCAGCAATAGCCAAATCATGTTCTTATGCCTTCATGCTGCAGGACTTACGCTAATACCAACCTCTATTATTGGATACAGGGCGGCACAAAATGCCACCAATCCGGCAGATATCATGTTGCCTTGTATTATTACCTCATTTGTTGGAACGATAGCTGCGTTGATTTTTGTTAGTATTAAACAACGTATTAATCTGGTTAACCTAGTGGTGGTGGGGTTTATTACAGGCGTAAGTGCCATTATTGGCTTCTTATTGTTTTATGTAAATGGATTAAGCGGCATTGAAAAATTTCATTTTACTGGAAACTTAAGCAATGGGGTGTTACTGTTTATCATACTGGCTATTGTTGCCTATAGTATCTTTCAGGAAAAGGTATTTAAAGCAAACGACACCAACATTTTTGATTCGTTTGTATTTGGCGCAAAAGACGGGTTTACTACAGGTGTACGTGTATTACCTTATATGATAGCCATGTTGGTGGCACTGAGTATTTTTAGAAACTCTGGATTGATGTTTATTATTATGGATGGCGTTTCTGCGGCATTAACGGTGTTTGGGGTTGACCCTCAAATTATCAATGCCATACCCGTTGCGCTTATGCGCCCTTTTAGCGCTGGAGGCTCACGTGGCTTTATGCTGGATGCCATGAAAACATATGGCCCAGATAGTTTAGCGGGACAATTATCTTGTTTGTTTCAAGGTGCCGCTGAAACCACTTTTTATGTGGTGGCCCTTTATTTTGGTTCAGTAAATATTAAAGACAGCCGTTACACATTGGGCATTATGCTTACAGTTGATTTGGTGTGTGTGCTCACTGCTATTTTTGTGTGTAAGATTTATTTTTAAAGATTCTTTACAGCTGTATATCAAGTATTCTGGGGTATTCACAAAATCTTTTCAACCATGCATACAACACATGGTTTTTTCCGATATTTTCGCATGAAAATAATCCATTTTAAATAATGGTAAATAATATGCTAAACAATTAATTATTAACTATATGGCGTTAGATATCACCGGAAAGATTATCCAAAAACTAAACAAAACAGAAGGCGTTAGCAAGGCAGGTAAAGCGTGGAGCAAACAAGAGTTTGTTATTGAAACCCAAGAGACTTACCCTAAAAAAGTAATGATCAGTACCATGAATGAGAAAGTAAACGAATTAGAGCGTTATAACGTTGGTGATGTGGTTACCGCTTCTTTAAACCTTGAAAGCCGCGAATACAATGGCAGGTGGTACACAGATGCACGTGCTTGGAAAATCCAAGGTACTGGAACTACAGCACAAGCAGCTGAGGCTGACCCATTCCATCCTGACAATGAACCTAGTTTTAATGCTGATTCCGCTTCGGATGATTTACCGTTTTAACTAAAAACTTCCTTAAAAAAGCACCATAAGGTGCTTTTTTTATGTAATATAGTAGCTTACAACCACTACTTTTGTGTAATGATTCACCACGACCTTAAATTGTACAACACGCTTACGCGGCAAACGGAAAAATTTGTTCCAATACACCCCAATTTAGTTGGCATGTATGTGTGCGGACCAACCGTATATAGCAATGCGCATTTGGGCAATGCACGCACGTTTATCTCATTTGATGTGGTGTTCCGCTATTTGCGGCATTTAGGCTATAAAGTTCGATATGTGCGCAACATTACGGATGCAGGTCATCTAGAAAGTGATACTGATGAAGGGGACGATAAAATCAGTAAAAAGGCAAAAATTGAACAGTTAGAGCCTATGGAAATCGTGCAACGATACACCATAGACTTCCATGAAATGATGGCTTCGTTTAATGCACTCCCGCCCAGCATTGAACCTACGGCAACTGGCCACATTATTGAGCAAATTGAAATGACCAAACAAATTATTGCTAATGGATTTGCTTATGAAAGCAATGGAACGGTATATTTCGATGTTGAAAAATTTGCCAAAGAAAATAACTACACCGCATTAACAGGAAGAAACCTAGATGATTTATTAAACGGAACTCGGGAACTTGGCGGACAAGATGATAAAAGGGGCAGACTTGATTTTGCACTTTGGATTAAGGCCAAGCCAGAACATATTATGAAATGGCCAAGCCCATGGGGAGAAGGCTTCCCTGGCTGGCACTTGGAATGTTCTGCCATGAGTCGCAAATATCTTGGCGAGCAATTTGATATTCATGGGGGTGGTATGGACCTTGCTCCAACGCACCATACCAACGAAATTGCTCAAAACATTGCTTGCAACCACCATAAAACGCCTGTAACCTATTGGATGCACACCAATATGCTTACGGTTAATGGTCAAAAAATGAGCAAAAGCTTGGGCAATTCTTTTTTACCGCATGAGTTGTTTAGCGGTAGCCACCCTTTATTAGACAAAGGCTACAGCGCAATGACGGTGAGATTCTTTATGTTACAAGCCCACTACCGAAGCACCTTAGATTTTAGCAACGAGGCCTTGCAAGCTGCGGAAAAAGGGTTTGCCCGATTAATGAATGCCATGAAACTGATTGAAGGACTTAAAACAAATCTGACTTCAACTGCAAACATTAACGAACTGCGCACAAATATTTACGCTGCTTTGGATGATGACTTTAACACACCCATTGCGCTTTCACATATTTTTGAAGGTACTCGCATAATTAACAGCATCAATGATGGCAAAGAAACCATTACTGCTGAGGATAAGGAATTGCTAAAGAAAACCATGCATGAAATTGTTTATGATATACTTGGTTTAAAAGAAGAAAGCGCAGTGAATACGGATAAAATTGATGGCCTGATGAATATGATTTTAGACGTGCGCAATGAAGCCAAAACACGCAAGGACTTTAACACATCTGATTTAATTAGGGATAAACTTAAAGAGATTGGCTTTGAAATTAAAGATGGTAAAAAAGCTACTAGCTACACATTAACTAATTAAGTATTAACACTTAAAAAATGAAGACTTTTAATTCATTGGCCTTATTGGGCCTTGCAGTCATATCAACATTATTTAATGCTTGTGGGCCAGACCCAAAACCAGTTGATAACAAGCCCGCAGAAACACAAACCCAAAACGCTGCGCCTTATCAACAAATTTCACCCGCATTTAATGCCGATAGTGCCTATTACTTTGTGCAAAAACAAGTTGATTTTGGGCCCAGAGTAACCAATAGTGAGGCCCACAAAAAATGTGGTGATTGGATGGTAAGCGAATTGAAAAAATACACCAGCAGCGTAATTGAGCAAAAAACTTCCATTACCAATTTTGATGGTAAAAAACTGCAGGTACGAAATATCATTGCCGAAATTAATCCAAAAGCAACCAACCGCATATTGTTATGTGCTCATTGGGATAGCAGACCTTATGCCGACCAAGATGTTAGCCGAACTAATGAGGCTATTTTAGGTGCAAATGATGGTGCAAGTGGAGTTGGGGTATTGCTTCAAATTGCACAAGTACTTAAAAATAATCCAACCAGTACTGGCGTTGATATTGTTCTGTTTGATGCGGAAGATTTGGGCAAGTCTGAGCATGAAAATAGTTATTGTTTAGGTTCACAATATTGGAGTGCAAACTTGCACAAACCCAACTACAAAGCAGCCTTTGGTATTTTACTAGATATGGTTGGCGCCCCAGGCGCAACCTTTGCATGGGAAGAGGTTTCTGTGAATGCAGCACAACCCATTTTGCAACAAGTATGGCAAACAGGCCATGCCTTAGGTTACAGTAACTACTTTATGTTTTACAATAAAGGTGGCATTATTGATGACCATTATTACGTTAATAAAATTGCTAAAATCCCTACCATTGACATCATCCATTATGATGCTGCTTCAAAAACAGGTTTCCCAACACACTGGCATACCCATAATGACAACATGAGTGTGATTGATAAAAATACACTTAAAGCTGTTGGCCAAACATTGCTTGAGGTAATTTACACCACCAAATAACGATTTTTATCGATGGGTTGCGTGTACACATAGCCTTCAAATAATCAATCTTGGTTTCAAAAGTTAGCGTATTTTTATAAATTGTTTTGCTATTCACTTGGTTCAATATGAACTAAAATGTGGCCCAATTGCGGTATTTCTTGTCGCAATGTATCTTTTAGTTGATGCGCAATTTCATGGCCATTTTTTACTGAGATACTTGCGTTTACTGTTGCATGCAAATCAACATGGTATTTCATGCTAGCTTTTCTTATAAAACATTTCTCTGTACCAATAATTCCATCTACAGTAAGAGACACTTTTCTAATATCAGCAACAAGGTCATCATACACATGCTCATCCATAATCTCCCCAAGAGCAGGTCTGAAGATTTTATAACTGTTGTAGAGTATAAAACCAGAAGCAAATAGTGCTGCCCAGTCGTCTGCGCTTTCATAGCCTTTGCCAAAACAAAGCGCAATAGAAATACCAACCAAAGCTGCAATTGACGTAATCGCATCACTTCGGTGGTGCCAGGCATCCGCTTTTAAGGCAGAGCTGTTTGTTTCCTTTGCCTTTTTCATCACTAACCGAAATGATATTTCCTTCCACACAATTAAAGGTAGTAAGATAAATAATGTCCAAACCTGAGGAAGTTCATGAGGGGTTCCAATATTACTAATGCTTTCATAAGCAATGATGGTTGCCGAAGTAATTAAAAAACCGACCACCAAAAATGTAATCAAGGGTTCTGCTCGCCCATGTCCATATGGGTGGTTTTTGTCTGCTGGTTTATTTGCATATTTTAGCCCAAACAATACTAGAAAAGAAGAGAAGATATCAGTTGTTGATTCAATGGCATCTGCAATGAGTGCATATGAATTTCCAAAAAAACCAGCAAGTCCTTTTATTAAGGCCAAACTTATATTTCCAACAATACTAAAATAAGTCGCCTTTATGGCTATTTTTTCATTGGTCATTATCGCGAGTAGAAGTTACATATAATGCAACATTACAACAAAACACCAGCTTATTGCTTAATTACTTTAAAGTAAACCGCTCCTTACCTATTGTTGATACCATCAAATAAACCGAAGCTTCAGCATTGTTCAATTGCTCAACCATTATTACTTGTTAGCCTTGCATCAAGGCTACTGAAGCAACGACTGATAATTTGAACCTAGAGTTTCTAATGCCTTTTTAATCACTTTGTCCTCACTATTCATTACAGTATAATAACCTTCATCACCCCATAATTGACGAGCAATAAATGCCTTATACAGTAACTTCACTTGTTGTGATGCTTGTTGCACATCTTTGGCGCTAAATTCATTTTTATGGCTTGCCGATATAGTGGATACAAGTTCCTTCCATAAAGCATCGCTAATGGTATAAGATGCCGTAAAAATGCCAGCTGTTTTGTATTTTTGTTTAAGCAACTCGCGTGAACTTTCTAAATATTTAAAGCCCAAACCGCTCAAGGTGTTTTTCTCAAATATGGCATGATAAAAAGGATTGAGGTATCCTGTATCAACGGGTACAAAAATATCTGGCATAATTCCACCGCCCCCATAAACAACTCTTCCATTTGATGTTTTATAAACGGTGCTATCATTTATCTTTTGCCCTGTTGCTCCTTTTAATTCACCCAAATCAAAGCGACTGGTTATTTCCTGTTCATAAGCATCTAAACCATGCGCATAGTCTTTTTGTATGCTTCTGCCAGCTGGGGTGTAATAACGCGAAATGGTAAGCCGTATGGCCGACCCATCGGCCAATTCAAATGGCTCTTGCACCAATCCCTTTCCAAAACTGCGTCTACCAATAATCACTCCCCTGTCCCAATCCTGTATAGCTCCGCTCACAATCTCGCTGGCACTGGCACTTCCTTCATCAATCAATATAATCAATTTTCCTGCTTCAAATTCCCCTGTGTTCTCAGCCCTGTACTCTTCACGTTGTTGTGCACGCCCCTTGGTGTATACCAATAGCTTTTTATCATCCAACAATTCATCCGCAATAGCAGTTGCTGCGCTTAAATACCCTCCAGGATTGTTCCTTAAATCTATCACCAAATGTTTAAATGATGATGCCCTTAATGTTTTTAATGCATCTTTAAACTCCTGATGCGTATTGGCAGCAAAACGGTCAATTTTAATATAGCCCGTTTGGTTGTTTAACATCAATGCAACATCAACACTATAAATGGGCACTTTTTCTCTGGTAATGGTTACTTCCACCATTTTTGCCTGGTAAGGGCGGTACACTTTTACACGAACTTTAGAGCCAGATGCCCCTCTTAACAGCTTAAATACTTGCTCATTGGTAATACCCACACCTGCAACTGTTATAGTGTCTACTTGAATAATTTTATCCCCTTGCTTTAACCCTGCTTGTTCTGCTGGACCGTCCTTAATGGTTTTAGCCACTAAAATGGTATCATCAACCAATGAAAATTCAATGCCAACCCCTTCAAAATTACCTTCTAACCCTTCATTTGCCGCTGCCAAATCCCTAGCTGGAATGTAAACACTGTGTGGGTCAAGTTGGTGCAATACATCATTAATGGCCACTTCTTCCAAGCTATCTACGTTCACCGTATCAACGTAAGCTTTACCAATAATACTCAGCAACTGGCTAATTTTACTCTTGCTTGAATAAAACATGCCCCCGCCAGCGGCAGGTTTCATCCATATACCAATGATAATGCCGAGGATGATTAAAAGAGAATAAAGAAACGGTTGCCAGATTTTTTGGTTCATCAATAATGCTTTACAGTTTTCAAATATAAGGATGACTGTTTGCTAAAAAAGAGATTATTAAAGGATTGGCAATTGGCATACTACTTTTTGTTGTTAATTATTTAACCCCTTAAGCCAGTATTTATTGAAAGTTTATCACTTAATTGCATAAAAATAGTACCCATGGCTGTCAGCAAAAAAAAAGTAGAGAAAAAAACTGCAACAAAAAAAGCTACTTCCAATAAAATTGCATCAAAAAAGGCTGCAACAAAAAAAGTAGTAAAGGGCAAAAAGTCTCTTAAATCCACAAAGACAACTGAACTCAACTCCAAATACAACCATCTGGAAAAAATGAGCGTAAGGCAATTGCTTTCTAACATCAATAAAGAAGACCAAACCGTTCCAAATGCTGTTGCCAAAGCTATGCCCCAAATTAACAAGTTGGTTGAAGCAGCATACAAAAAAATGAAAGTGGGAGGACGATTGTTTTACATCGGTGCTGGCACAAGTGGCCGGCTGGGTATTTTAGATGCAAGTGAGTGTCCACCAACTTTTGGTGTGCCATTTGATTTGGTAATTGGGTTGATAGCTGGGGGCGACCAAGCCATAAGGCGTGCTGTTGAGTTTGCAGAAGATGATACCAAACAAGGCTGGAAAGACTTAAGGGCTTATAAAATCTCCAAAAAAGATGTGCTAATTGGTATTGCAGCAAGTGGCAGTACCCCATATGTGGTTGGTGCATTAGCTGAGGCCAACAAAAATGGTGTATTAACAGGATGTATTGTTTGCAACAAAGGAAGCCAAGTGGCTGCCGCGGCAAAACACCCCATAGAAGTGGTGGTGGGACCTGAATTTGTTACAGGAAGTACCCGAATGAAGAGTGGGACAGCCCAAAAGTTGGTGTTAAATATGATTAGTACCTCTTTAATGATTAAACTTGGACGTGTTAAAGGAAATAAAATGGTGGACATGAACCCATCTAATAACAAACTCATTAACAGGGGCACACGTATGATTGTAGATGAATTAAAAGTAGGTGAATCGCGCGCGCTTCAATTATTAAAAAAATATGGTAATGTGCGCAAAGCAATAGATGCAGTTAAATCGTTAGATTTAACAAAAAATTGAGTGTAGAAAGTAAATGGGAGAACTTTTAGCAAAGTATATTGCAGTGGCTTTAACCAGTGCAGTAAAATACTTATTTGGCGTTTCAGGCGCGTTGGTTGCTGGTTTTAATTTTTTAGAGTTAATGATTTGCACCGTTGGTGGTGGCATGTTAGGGGTGATATTTTACCTTTATTTATGGGATGGTATTTTATTTCTTTACCATAAAATAATTCCTCCCAAACCCAAACAATTTAAACCTGTTGGCAAACACCGCAGAAGATTATTGAAGTTTTTTATTAAATACGAAATTATTGGCATTGCCATTCTAACTCCCCTTATCCTATCGGTGCCGGTTGGTACCATCTTAGCTGCTGCTTTTGAGCAGAACAAGTGGAAAATAAAACGTTACATGTTATTGAGTTTTACGGGATGGAGTTTGCTGATGTACTTGTTTTCAGATGCTTTGTATGCACTCGGCAATATGGTGATGGCTTGGTTTAATTAAGTGCTTGAATTAAATCCGTTCCATCAATTCATACAAAATGCCATCCTTTAAACCAGCACTTGGTGCATGCATTTTTTCAATATTACCCCAACCCAAAATTTTAAGGTAAATACTGGCCGAAGGTGCAATCACATCCGCACGGTCGGGGTTGAGTTTGTACTTTTCTATGCGTTCAATCATACTCATTTTTTTAACATCCTTGTAAAAATTTTCCAATTGAACTGAGGTGATATGCGGATCAGTTGAAGGATTAATAATCATTGCAATTTTATTAATGGTGCCACTGGTGGCAATTGCTTCTGCGTCATTAAAATCTTTGATATGACTTTTTACAAAAGATTCAATTTCGTCCCAACTTTTTTTCTTTACTGCATTATCCAATAAACGTACAGTGCCCACATCAAATGATACAGAATCAAAAGGTCTCCTATCTTTAATTACCGTCATTTCGGTACTGCCTCCACCCACATCAATACTTAAGTAGTTTTTACCTGGTTTAAGGTGTTGTTTTATTGATTTCAAAATCAACTCCGATTCTCTTTTACCATCAATAATGTGTATCTTAAGTCCAATATCCTCCAATACCCTCTGCACAATTTTTTTGCCGTTTTTGGCTTCCCTCATGGCCGAAGTTGCGCAAGCCATGTAATGATCAACTTCGTACAACTCCATAAGCAGTTGAAAGCTCTGCATTGCCTTATAAAAGATGGCCCTTTTTTCTTTGGTAATTTTACCCTCATTAAAGGCATCTACCCCTAACCGAATAGGTATTCTTACAAACTCAACCTTTTTAAAAGGTTCCAACGGATTGTCGTTTAAACGAGCAATCTGAAGCCTTACGGCATTACTTCCAATATCAATAGCGGCAAACTTCACAATAGGCTAATTAAATGTATTCCTTACAATAATATAAATTAACCTACACAATACTAATTATTTCTTAAGCCACCTGATGGGCCAAGGAAGCCGATTGATAACAAGGCGGTAATACGGAAGGTGTGATGCCCCAAATCCACTAAAAAAACGAGCAATACTATTAATCTCCGACCCTTCAAAATCCAATATCAGATTTTGGTTACTATACTCCTTAATCACATGATTCATCAGAAAAAACATAGCCTTTGATTCGCGGCCTGCTGCATTCGCAGTGCCTATCTGGAATATGATTCTGCCTTTCTGTTTGTAAAATGCAGCACTTGCATGCACCACACCTGCCGAGTTGGTTACCTGAAACGCCAAGCATTTGTCTCGTTTAGTAGCCTCCTGCAATACTAATTTAAACCGATTGTAGTGGTGAGGTTTTACATCAAGTGTAGTCCGGCTTTTTTGTTCACTATAAAAATCAACTACCGCATCAGTATTGACGGTATTGATGCTTAAGCCCGAATTAAAAGACTTCCGAACATTTCTTTTATTCTGTTCATTAAATCCTTTGTATAACAATGTATAGTCCCTATGCAGGTACAACACATAATTTTTTCGCTTGGTTATATGATAATAATCTGAGTTCAGCACATTGTTTTCATTTAAACAAACATTAATGTATTTGAACTTAGCGGGGATGGCTTGAATAAAATCAACAATGGTTTTTTCATGCATTTGCTGCGTATTAAATATACCCAACTGCTGCGCAAAAAACGGCTGATAAATGGTGTTGAAAAACTTAGTTACAACAGGCAAAGGCATCACCACCTCATAATCATTCAGCACCAAAGCGCTCCACCCAGGCGCAATACTATCTAAATACCAACTGTACGCATAAATCAATTCGTTATTCGACCGTTCAATACAATTGTCCCATTTAATCTTATCTATTTCCTGATTACTTAAATAGTTTATCACGGCTGCTTTCTTGTTTTGCTAAAGAGGGCGCAATATACCTCTTTTAAGTTTAGGGAATTTGCCTGCTTTGTAAAAGAATTGTTATGCCAAAGAGAAATAAAATTTCCATTAAATCTTTTGGTAACATCCATCAACTCTTGTACCATTTGTTTGGCTTTTGTAGTATTCACTTTTAAATAGTTAGACAACGTAACATCCATTACGCAAGTGCTATGCAACAGCAACTCCGTAGCTTGATTGGTTACCACATTAAAAAAGCAAAATGGCATACAGGTACTCGCCCTAAAACCAACCTCATCTGCATATAACATGGTATAATCATTGGTTATTCCTATTCTAATAAGGGTATTGTAGGTATGCGGAAAGGTGAGTAGTAAATAGTGTTGCCTGCTATGGTACACTGGCTGTAAAATGGCTTGTTGCAATAGCTCACTTTCTTCCTTTACCAATTGAGGCGCAGTATTAGAACCATATGATGGATGCAAACCAATAAAAGCTGCATATTTTGACAGAGCAAGCATCAATCGTTTAATGGTTACCCCTTGTGGGTTGATGTTTTTGTCATAACCACCATTCTTGCTCATTAATATAAAATAAGCAATTGGGGCATCTGTATTAGCTTGAATAAACTCATAGCTGTTGTATGGATCATATTTGCGGTTAATAGTAGCAAACAATTGGTTAATCACTGCTTTGATATTGAGCTTAACCACTGATAAGGATAACTTGGCCATCCAACGTTTGGGGCTTAAACCATAATACAAGTAGGCAAAGTCAACGTCAATGGTACTTAATTGACTGAACTGATGACGCTTAAATCGGATCTCAGCATTATGATGCTTCTCTAGTACCTTTTTCAATTCTTCACACCAATGTTCAACTAAAGGGTATTGCAAAAAACCTTGTTTGTAAGCTAAACTCATACTTGCCTCAAACCTGCCATGTGCATCTGTTTCTATTCTAAAATACTCTTCATACCTTGATAGAAGGTAAAAAACTGCACTAAACAAATCAAACGGTACCCCATCTTTTGCTGCTAAATGATTCGGCCACAGTACCGTGTGCCATTTTTCATGACTTATGGTAATTGGCGAAATTTCATCCAAAAAAGTTTGCGCCAAGAAGCCCGTAGGAACAATATGAATGGTATTTACGATTGTGCGTTTGGTATAGTTAATAACAATGGCTTGACTAAAATCAACCTCATTTACCTGGTTAGTAACTACATACTCCAACCCCAAGCGCCTTCCTATCACTTCAGACAGAACATAACGCAGACGTGCGGTGTCATGCTCAACCAATACTACTATCATCTTTCTTTTGTAAACAATAGGCAAATTATTACTTTTTCTCGGTTATTGAATCAGGTTAGCAAAAAACAACCAAAATTTAATGTGTGTGCAAACATAAATGAGCAAAAATTTTCATTAACTACCTAAAGCCCTTATTTTGCGCCAAATTATGAGTGACGAAATTTTTAAAAAAGTAGTAAGCCATGCCAAAGAATATGGCTTCGTTTTTCCGAGTAGTGAAATTTATGATGGCCTTGGTGCCGTATATGATTATGGCCAGAATGGAACTGAATTAAAAAACAACCTGCGCCAATTTTGGTGGAAAGCCATGGTGCAGATGCATGAAAACATTGTGGGCATTGATGCCGCTATTTTTATGCACCCCAAAACATGGAAAGCCAGCGGACATATTGATGGTTTTAGCGACCCCATGATTGACAACAAGGACAGCAAAAAACGTTACCGAGCTGACAATTTACTGGAAGACAAAATAGCCAAGTATGAAAAAGACGGCAAAACCAATAAAGCGCAGGAACTACAAACCGAGCTAGATACCGCATTATTGGAGAACGATTTGGCCAAACTAAAATCGTTGATAGAACAACACGAGATTGCTTGCCCAATAAGCGGTACTCGCAATTGGACTGATGTGCGACAGTTTAACCTGATGTTTAGCACCGAAATGGGCGCTATGGCCGAAGATGCGGATAAAATTTATTTACGCCCGGAAACAGCTCAAGGCATTTTTGTGAATTTTTTAAATGTACAAAAAACAGGCCGCATGAAAATTCCTTTTGGTATTGCACAAACAGGTAAAGCCTTTAGAAATGAAATTATTGCACGCCAGTTTATTATGCGCATGCGTGAGTTTGAACAAATGGAAATGCAATTTTTTGTGCGCCCTGGCACACAACAACAATGGTATGCCTATTGGAAAGAAGCCCGCTTAACTTGGCATAAAAAATTGGGGTTGGGTGATGCCAATTACCGCTACCACGACCACGTAAAACTGGCGCATTATGCTGATGCCGCAGTTGACATTGAGTTTAACTTTCCATTTGGCTTTAAAGAATTGGAAGGCATACACTCCCGCACTGATTTTGACTTGAGAAGCCACCAGGAATTATCGGGCAAAAAAATGCAATATTTTGATGCCGATTTAGACGAAAATGGTAAGCCTTATGGCAATTACATTCCTTATGTAATTGAAACATCAGTTGGTTTAGACCGCTTGTTTTTATCGGTGTTGTGCGCCTCATACAAAGAGGAAGAAGTGGGCGAAGGCGACAAAAAAGACACCCGTGTGGTTCTCACCTTGCCTCCTGTTTTGGCTCCTTATAAAGTGGCTATTTTTCCACTCACCAAAAAAGATGGTTTACCAGAAATAGCCCGCAAAATTATTGACGATTTAAAACTGAATTACAACTGCTTTTACGAAGAAAAAGATGCCATTGGCAAACGTTACCGCAGGCAAGATGCATTGGGTACTCCTTTTTGTATTACAGTTGACCATGAATCGTTAGAAAACCAAACTGTAACCATCCGTTACAGAGATACCATGTTGCAGGAAAGAATACCCATTTCCCGCATCAGAGAAATTTTAGCAACTGAAGTAAGTTGGCATAAATTATTGGCTTAACTTACTACGGAGCTTTAACAATTTTCGCACTCCTATATTGCTGTTGGTTGCTGATTTGGAGATAGTAAATACCTTCAGGTAAGTCAGCCAATTCAGCTATGGTAAGCGAAGATACAGGGGTCTTTAGCAAGATTTGATTCTTGTATACAGATACTCCTGAAGCATTCGTTAACGTTACGTAAACAACGCCTTCTAACGCTTGTTCGCAGCTAATGGTAAACGCATCGTTAAACGGATTGGGTTGCAGGTAAATTTGGCTGGCTGCTTGCTCCTTATGTAACACCATTACCGGTGAGTAAGCAAACGTTCCATCCATGTCAATAGATTTAATTCTATAATAAAAGGTCTGATAACCCTGATCCAATTGTTTATCATCAAACGTATAAGTTGCAATGGCCTTTCCACCATTATTGCGCGATGGAATAATAGCAAGCTGTTGATAGTTACGTTTATTGTATGAGCATTCAACAGCATAACCTGTTAAGTTAATCTCGCTTGCGCTTTTCCAATGCACCTGTGCATGTTCCTTTACCCACTTTACCCCATAATCAACTAACGTAACAGGCAACGGGGAACCTCCATTACTGGCAATCATAAATTGTCCAAATGTATCAATACCCGTAAATGCGGCCGTGGTATTTGTAACAGAAGTTGCCGTTTTATACAATGTCCAATTGCCATCGCTATTGGCACTGCGCCTGTATAAGCCTAGCGCAGGGTCGTTTTGCGAAAGTGTACCAGATGGGAAAGTGATATTTAATGTAGCCTGATAAACCCCTGCATTTCCATATGGCCTAATAACCCAATATTTTGCCGCATATACTGCCGATGCAGCAGGTGCAACATTGGGTGAATAAGGTATTGCGGTAATGCCAACATCAACAGCGTTATCAAAAGCATCAAGCATTGTAATGTTAACATTGGTGTTGGTTAAACTGCCGCTTGTTTGATTTAACAATATCAAAGAAGTATCGCCACCTAAAGGAGCAGTGGATGTAAGATGATTGACACCAGAACCCTTAATACCTGACGATAAACTTACCAAATCGTTAAAAAAGGTGGTTGTTATTGGCTCATTAAATTGGATGTAACTTGATAAGCCCGTTTCCGTCCCCTTTAATGTTCTGTGCATGTAATTTTTGATGTCATATGGAGTAAGCTCCCTGTTCCAAATACTTAACTCATCTAAACTTCCATTTAACCATTTTGTAGGGCTAAATGAATTCTTACCAACCACCAGGTCAGCAGTTGACTGCTTCAATCTAGTTAAGCCAGTAACCGACAACTCACCAGCAAGTAAACCATTGATGTATATTTTTATTCCTATCCCTGACTTCCATGTAAAAGCCACATGTGTCCATTCATTAACGGGAACAAAGTTATTTGAAAATGAAGTGCCTGTGCTTAACAAGTTTAATGGGGTATTGCCATTTGCCAAAGTCCATACTTCTGCATCCAGTTTACCCAAGTTATCTATACCAAGTCCAAAACCATCTGTTGAAGATGATTTAGAGATAAATTTTTGCGCCACATTGTTCACATTTAACTTCACCCAGCCGCAAACACTTATAGCAGAATCACCTATCATACTTGGCTTTGAAGCAAATGCAACTTGTCCAGCCCCGGCTAGGCTTAATACCCTTCCATTTTGTTTGGTAATGGTTTGTATGGATAAATTACTTGTATCATTGGCCCGATACGTATCTACAGCTCCGTTAGGAGATGCAGTATAAACGGTTAAACTATTTAACCCTTCCATAAAATTTACTTGATTGATTCCTGTGAAGGAAATTAATGCAGTATCACCACAATTCAGTGTACTATTTGAAATAAGACTAACCAAGCTTCCATTGTTTAAACGATAGTTAACCGTAAAAGAGTTAATGGTGTTTCTTGAATTAGACTTTACCCTTACTTTAAACTGTTGCAACCCGCTTCTATAAGGAGTTGTTAAATACACCTGATCAATACTCACATCATTTTGTGGTTCAAAAGCACCAATTACCGAAGGTGCATTCCTAAGCTTTCCATCAATATCATGGGTTACCGTTGATGTCAAATTAGCTCCCACCAAACAGCCATTGGTTAGGTTTAGGTTTTGATCCGAAATAAACGGGGGAACCATATTTATCGCATTAGGCCCACCACTTTTGGTCTGGTTAAAGTCAGCAGCAGTAAAGCTCACTAAACCATAAGTAAAAGGTGGAATTATTAGTGCCAATCGTTTAAACAAAATATTACTAACCCCATTGTAAAAAATGTTATAATCAACAGGTAAATAAGTGGTGTCATTTAATCCACCAAATACTGCTGGAATGCTATTCATCCCTGCTGAAGGAGATATGCTAAAAATATTGTTTTTAAACTCACTATAAAAGTAAAACCCATCATAAAACAACCCAATTTGCGTATTGGAAATACCAGGGCCAGTAATGTTAATTGAATTGTGGTAACACTTTGCAGTAATATACGGTGAAAAATTTGGAGCACCTTCTGCAATGTAAATACCATAATTGGCTGGGCACGTTACCACATTGTTATAAATTAATGTGGGATTTGCCCAACTCGAATTGGTTTTACCCACATAAATTCCGCAATGCTTTGCATTGGTTACCTTGTTGCCTGCAATTACAGATGGAAAAGAAGAGAATTTATTATCACAATCAAATAACCGTATGCCAAAACTCGCGTTGCTTGATTCATAAATATTTACGGTGTTATTGCTTACCAACAAATTGGTGTACACCTTTTGTATTTGCAAACCAATTTGATGTGCGTTTAGCCTGTTGCCAATTACCCGCATATTCCTGTTATAATTCACATTAAACTGCCCTTGTATGGTAATGGCATGGTATCCTCCATTTACCGTGTTGCTATCAATTAATATTGAATCCGCTTGAAGCGCATCTAGTGATGTGGTAAAAAAGGAGGCCACAACAATACCATGACTTACATTACTGGAATTATTTGGGCTATTGGGCAGATTAATAATACAATTGCTGATGCGGCAACCAGTGCCTGAATTGTTTGACGTACTTCCAATAATTGCAATACCCGCTGTAACACCATTTGCTGGATTATTCACCGTGAAATTTTTAAACGTTACATAGTTTACATCATGTATAAGCACTGTTGCCTGATTATTTGCTCCAACATCAATAATGGTATTGGCGGCATTAACCCCATCAAACGTTACCCTATTGGTTGCACTTATTCCCGGAATAGCAGGAATATCAATAAACCCTTGGTAAGTGCCTGAGCTAACCGTGAAGGTAACTGGCCCTGAAACGCCTACAACACCGCTATTAGCAGGGCCTCCATCGTTGCGTGGGAAAGTGGTAGTGAGGTAAGTGAGTGCAGAAGAAAAACTTAAAAAGTTGGTGGTACTTGCAGGTAAAAGCGGGTTAATGGTGTAAGCTCCATTTAATGGCGTTGCCGATAAGGTATAGGCCAATATAAGAGCAAGAACACTACAAATTGATTTTTTCATTTTGGTTATAATTACGGCTAATCTACTCATCAACCATTAAAAATAAACTCATATGCCTTAGAATTTTACATTCGGTAGAAATAACACAATAAGACGCTGTATAAAAAATCCTTTGCCTCAATTGGCCAATTTTTTTTAAGTTGCACCATCAAACGGTCATTCTTTTATATTGCTTTATTTAGTTACTTGCTACTAATAGCCATTGTATGGCTTATTCCTGTGGCGTTTACCGCCATTTTTACCAACTCCTTTTTAACTACGTTGGCTTATGCACTTACAGAGTCGGCTGGCAAATATGGAACGATACTGCTTATTGCAGGTGCTTCTTATGCCTACACCATACGCTTTGAACGCAAACGAGAAAAACTTTGGACTTTTTTAAAATCTTTTGTGGCACTTACCGTATTATTATCTGCGTTTGCCTATACCAATGAACACCTTACCAAACCATTGGCCAAAGCACCTAGGCCAAGCCATTTGTATATGCTGGAACGCACCCAATTGCTCCCACAACTCGATTCGCTCTATGCCCTAACCAAAGCCAAACGCCAATTGTTTTTTACAAACCTCGTTAAACAGCATACCCAGCAATTTCCTGCTATTGATGAGCGGGTGCTGGAGCATTGGGTTGAGGAAGCAGGTTACTCATTTCCCTCAGGCCATTCGTTTAATGCCTTTTTATTGGCCACCATATTGGCTTTTGGCTTGTATAATGCCACAAAAATTCACTTGCACCGTTATGTGTATGTACCATTTATTTGGGCCATTGCCGTGGCCATTTCAAGGGTGGCCATTGGTTCGCATAGTGCTTTAGACGTTACCGCAGGTGCTGGCATGGGCTTGTTTTTTGCATTGCTATTTTTATACTTTGATACCACACGTAAACTCATCATCCACCGCAAACCAAACCCATGAAAATTTTATACGGAGTGCCAGGAGAAGGCATGGGACATGCCACCCGAAGCAAGGTAGTTATTGCACATTTACTAAAAAATCACGATGTGCATGTAGTAAGCAGTTCAAGGGCTTATCAGTTTTTAAAAACAGCATTTGGCAACAGGGTTCACGAAATTAAGGGCCTGCATTTCGCCTACAAAAATGCCCAAATCAGCAAACTGAATACATTCCTGCTTAACCTGAAACAAGCACCTCAGAATGCCTTGTACAATTTCTCACAATACCTGTTGTTGGATAACCAGTTTAAGCCTGATTTAATCATTAGTGATTTTGAATCTTTTACCCACTTTTTTGCTAAATTCAATCAGATCCCACTTATCAGCATTGACAATATGCAAGTGATGAACAGGTGTAAACTAGATATTGATATTACACCTGAAGAACGTAACCATTACAAACTAGCCAAAACCATTGTGCAGATTAAAGTGCCGGGCGCACAACAGTATTATATTACCAGCTTTTTTGATGCCAAACCAATCAAAGAAGACACCACCATCGTCCCTCCTATTATTAGAGATGCGATTTTAAATGCCAAACCAACCACAGGAAATCATGTACTGATGTACCAAACATCCAGCTCATTATTAAACGTGAAAAAAATACTCAAACAACTGCCCCAAATTCCATTTATTGTGTATGGGATGAATAAAGAAGAACAAGACGGCAACATCCAGTTTAAATCGTTTAGTGAAGATGGTTTTATTCAAGACTTTGTTTCAGCCAAAGCCGCAATTGCCAACGGAGGTTTTTCTTTTATTAGTGAGGCTGTTTATTTGCATAAGCCTATTTATGCTTTTCCTATTGCAGGTCAATTTGAGCAATGGATGAATGCCGCTTACCTGCAAAAACTAGGTTATGGGCGTCATTTTCCTACACTTGAAGCAGACTCCTTAAAGGCATTTTTGTTTGATTTGCCCCACTTTGAAGCCAACCTAAAACAATACCAGCAAACGGGTAATGAGGCACTGTTTCAACTATTAGATGCCAAACTTACAACTCTTTGAGGCAAGATTTTGTATGTCAACTGAACCAAAACTGTCTTATCTTTGTTCCATCTTATTATGGAAATTACCCAACTTGAACCCATAGAAAACAAAGTAGCTGCCAGTGGATTGATTACGCTCAATCTGGAAGATTATTTCCATGCAGGAGAGCGTGTACTTGTTGATATTAAGCCTTGGCTGTTTATGGGGATGATATTAAAAGAGAAAGATTTTAGAACCCACGTAAAAGAACACGATTGGAGCAGCTATGCAGGAAAAAATGTAGCCTTTGTTTGTTCTGTAGATGCCATCATTCCTACTTGGGCATACATGCTTTTGGCAGTAAATATTGAGCCATTTGCCAACCGCTATGTATTTGGCAATTTAGACCTGCTAAATAGCACCTTGTACCAAGATGCTTTGGCTAAAATAAATATGGAAGAGTTTAGGGATGCTAGGGTAATTGTAAAGGGCTGTGGTGATTTACCTGTACCAGTAAGTGCCTACGTAGAAATTACCCATAAACTTGCTCCTTTGGCTAAAAGCATTATGTATGGTGAAGCTTGCAGCAACGTTCCCATTTTTAAGAAAAAGTAAACGCCCTTCTTTTCACTCTTATCATTGCTTACTTTGTAGATGAGGCTTTTTGCTGATGGTTTTAAATGCGGGTAAACCATTATATTTGTTCAAACACATCAGGCATATGAAAATAATTAAGTGGACTTTTGGCATACTGCTAACCATTGTTTTGGTATTTGAAGCAGTGATTTTTATTGCAGGAAAAAGCTACTTAAACCGGGTATTTGCCTTAACCATTTTTAGCGGAAAAATGGGACCTGATATTGATGAACTTGACCTATTTCCGCATAACACCATCAACAATGCCATGCCACAACCTTGGCTGCAAAGCACACGCTTTAACCAACAACCCTTAAGTGCTGCTTATTTGCAGGAAATGGAAAAGTACCAAACGGTTTCGTATTTGGTAATCAGGAATGACAGTTTACTTTATGAAAAACATTGGGAAGGCTACAGCGACACTTCTTTGGTAAATTCCTTTAGCATGGCCAAATCCATTACAGGTTTGTTAATTGGTTGCGCCATTAAGGATGGGTTAATAGCAAGTGTAAACGACCCGGTAAGCAAATACATTCCTGAGTTTGAAACCGATGAACTAAGAGATATTACCTTGCAACACCTGCTTACCATGAGCAGCGGACTGGATTTTAAAGAAGATTATGTAAGTCCATTGGCCTGGCCTGCTGAAGCCTATTATGGCCCTGATGTAAATGCCCTCACCTTATCACAAGCCAAGGTACTTACCCCAGCTGGTAAAATTTGGCATTACAAAGGTGGTGATAGCCAGTTGTTGGGTATTATCCTCAAAAAAGTAACCGGAAAAACAATAGCCGCCTATGCATCTGAAAAATTATGGAAGCCCATGGGAGCTGAGCATCCAGCCTATTGGAGTTTGGATGATAAAGGCATGGAAAAAGTAAGCTGCTGCTGGTACACCAATGCCAGAGATTATGCCCGCTTAGCTAAGCTATTGATGCAACAAGGCAAATGGAACGGACAACAACTGGTGGATAGCAGCTTTATTCACGAAACCCAACAACCTGCTAAACTCATGAACCAAAGTGGCGCCCCTTCCTCTCAATATGGCTACCAATGGTGGTTAATGCAACACAAAGGATTGGATATTGTATATGCAAGGGGTATCAGGGGACAATACATTTTTGCTATCCCTGCAAAAAATATGATTGTGGTGCGTTTGGGACATAAAAGAGCCCAAAAAACAGGCGATGATTTGCCCGATGATATTTTCCTGTACCTGAATGCAGCACTAGACATGCCCTAGAATTGGACTATTCCAGCCAGCTACTGCTTACTTTTTAATTCTAAAGCCTTGTTGAAGACTTGTTCCTCTAAACACCAAGCCGGTGTCTGGTAAACTGGTGCATGGCAATGCGGCATCCCAACATTGGCTGTTAGCGGATGGCACCAACAAGCACCCATTTTGTACTTTTACCATATTTAAATCTGATTGGCTGTATGGAGGGGGCAAAACCGCTACTGATAACAGTTTACCTGACGGATAAAATGAGGTAAAAAATAAAAGCAATGAACCAAATAACAATACCGTAGCAAACTTAAAATGATGCTTGAACAATTGTTTTAACGGTAAGAAATTAGAAAGTAAATGAATACCAGTAGAGGTAATAAAAATCATATACCCCCAAATAAAACGAGGTGAAGGGGCGTGGGTAAACCACAAGATAAATGCGCCTGTACAAGTAAGCAATATCAGATGGTAATAATTGCTGATAAAAAAACTCCTAAACGCTTTATTTGTAACCAAACGAATAACGCAAAAAAGTAACATGACTAGGGTTGTAAGCATAAGCATAATGCTAAAATAATCCAGGCTGGTTATCCAATGTGGCCACCATTGCGTCAATGTGTAGTGGCGTGCAACTTCTATATCTACCAATGGGGCTCTGGCATAAGCTAGGTTGCTGTAGAATTCAAAAAATACGATTTCAGGACGCATTTCCCAATCAACCCCAAACCAATTGCCATTAACCATTGGAAAAATGATATAACCACTGTTTATTACATTTGTAATAAGCCAAGGTACATAAAGAACTAGACCAACAATACCAAGAACAATCAGTTGCCTTGTGAACATATATTTATGTAAAATCAAGTATACCAGTAAGCCCAAAGCAAATAACATCAGTGGCAGAGCACTTAATTTATAGGTAACCAATGTAGCCGTTACTACAATCATTAATATAACCTGAAGCGGTTGTTTCTGTTGAAGATGAATAACATCAACAAACCAACAAAATAACAATACAACTCCTCCGGTAATTGCTAAATCGTTGGTTACAGCACCTGTATATTTTCGGGTGGCCACCATAATAAAATAAAGCAGTATTATGAGATTCCGCAACCAAAATTTTTGATTCAACCCTGACAGCATAAACAGTGCAACCATAAAAGCTAAACATGCATTTATCGTATACACTGACCGAAGTCCTAAAAAAGATAACCCACTAAACGCATTCAGTAAAAACCAGTTGCTGTTATTTGCCAATTGCCGCCTAACGTTACCAACTCCCGGCACAACAGCATACTCTTCTATCCACTTAATTGCTTGCAAATGGTAATCCCCAATATCTCCAGTGGCATTACGTGTACATATATTAAGGAGTAAAATCACCAGATAACCAAACCCAAATATTAAATGTTTTTTTGTGGCTATTTGATTCAAACTAGCTAAGGCATCATTAAGCAATAGTTTACACCAAATGCTACCAAATAGAGCAATTACAGCCGCAACATAACAATGGGCCATTAGCTGAATTGGGAAAAACAAATGATAACATTGTAACAATATCGACATGAAACTCCAACCCAACAATACAACGATGGCTGGGTGAATGCTCATACCAACTGGTAGATTTAAGAGCTTACTAAATAGCCTTACCAAAACAAGCCCTGAAGCAAAAGCTATAAATAGATTGTAGACAACTAACAGTACACTTACCAGCATAATCTATCAGAAATATTGGTTTGATAACGCTTGTTGCAAAATCTCTATGTAAAGTTCAGTCATCATACTTTAATTTTGGGGTTATTTACATTGCAAATATATTTTTTTTCCTATCATTCATATTTTACATTAGTAAACCAAAGGTAAAAACCGAAAACCATTACTAATACAATTGGCACATTGGTTGGTTGTTACTAAAAAACCTCCTGAACAATCTATGCCCAACTACTTTAAAAAAACAGCTTCTTACCTCCTTAAAACAACAAAGTAAATTAAATCAGTTCTTTCGAAACATTTAGGGCCTTACTTACAGGTACTGAACTTGATTTGCCCATACGGAATCTCATTTTCTCTCTTATATTCGCAGCCAGATTTATGGCAATACAAAAACCTTCTTTACCCAAAGGAACCCGAGATTTTGGGGCGGCTGAGGTACAAAAAAGAAAATACATTTTAAACACCATTGAAACGGTATTTAAAAAATATGGCTTTATGCCTTTAGAAACACCCACCATGGAGAACCTGAGCACCCTAGAAGGCAAGTATGGTGATGAAGGTGATAAGTTGTTGTTTAGGATACTAAATAGTGGAGACGCTTTTAAAGACATCAAAGAAAAAAATGGCGATCAGAAAATTTCTGCTGTTGACTTTCGTGTTTCAGACGTTTCAGAAAAAGGGTTGCGTTATGATTTAACTGTGCCATTTGCCCGTTATGTGGTGATGAATAGAAACAACATTACGTTCCCGTTTAAACGTTACCAAATGCAGCCCGTATGGCGTGCTGACAGGCCGCAGAAAGGCCGCTACCGAGAGTTTTGGCAATGTGATGCAGATGTGGTAGGCAGCGATAGTTTGTTGAACGAATTGGATTTGATTCAGATTTATGATGAGGCGTTTAATAAGTTGGGCATTGCTTATGAATTGCGTATGAACAACCGTAAAGTGCTGGCAGGTATTGCAGAGGTGGTAAAATCTGTTGAGGTGATGAGTACCATTGCAGTTGCCATTGATAAGTTAGATAAAATAGGAGAAGAGGGCGTGCGGAATGAATTGCGCACACAAGGTTTTAGTGAAGAAGAGTTAAATAAATTGTTTGAAATCATTACCATAAAAGGAGATAACGAAGTGATCCTACAACAACTGCAGGGTCTTTTGAAAACATCAGCAGATGGGGCTAAAGGTGTTGCTGAATTACAAACCATTTTACACTTGTTAAAAACCACCAATGCCAAAGCTCATTTAACATTGGATTTTAGTTTAGCCCGTGGCTTAAGTTATTACACAGGCTGTATTTTTGAAGTAGTTGCCACAGAAGGAACACTTAAAAGCAGCATTGGTGGCGGTGGCCGATATGATAACTTAACAGGCATATTTGGCTTGCCCAATATATCGGGCGTGGGCATTAGTTTTGGATTGGACAGGATTTATGATGTGTTGGATGAATTGAAATTGTTTCCTGCCCAACTTCGTGCCTCTTCCACTGCGGTATTGTTTTGCCATTTAGATGCCGCCACCCAACAATATTGTTTACCCGCCTTAAAACAACTTAGAGACGCTGGCATAGCAGCAGAAGTTTACCCTGATGTGGTGAATAAAAAAGACATTGGAAAAATTAAAGGGGCACAATTTGATTATGCGGCTGCTTTAGGTATTCCGTTTACAGCATTTGCAGGTGAACAAGAAATGAACCAAGGAACTTTTGTGGTTAAATCTTTAGCTACCGGAGCGCAACAAACGTGTTCCATTTCAGAACTGATTTCGTTATCCCAACAACAGCTTTAACATGCAATTTACCTCAGTAAATCCTTATACCGAAGAAGTGTTGGCCAATTTCGACTTTTTGTCGGATGAAGAATTATTGGTTTCGTTAACAAATGCCACAAAAGCACAAGCCATATGGCGTACCCTGCCTGTTGAGGTAAGGTGCCGCTTTTTTACCAAGCTTGCTACATTGCTTATAGAAAAGCATGAAGAACTTGCTGTTTTAGCTACATTAGAAATGGGCAAAACGCTTGCAGAAGCAAAATTAGAGGTACTAAAATGTGCACGTGGTTGTGAGTATTACGCCACTCATGCTGAAACATTACTCACCCCAAAAATTAGCAAAGCAGATACGGGCAAAACGGTACAAGTTAGTTATGAACCTTTGGGGATTATTTTAGGGGTGTTCCCTTGGAACTTCCCTTTTTGGCAAATATTAAGAAGTGTAATTCCAACGGTTATTGCAGGCAATGCCATGTTGGTTAAACCTGCGCCCAATGTGCCGCAATGCAGTTTGGCCATTCAACAACTGATACAAGCGTGTGGCTTACCCAGTGATTTGGTGCAAATTATTTTTGCCAGTGAGAGTCAGGTAAGCGAACTAATCGCTTCGGATGCTATTAAGGCTGTTACCTTAACAGGAAGCGACAAAGCAGGAAGTATTGTTGCTTCAAGCGCTGCCAAACAAATTAAAAAAAGTGTACTTGAGCTAGGTGGTAGCGATCCGTTTATTGTGCTCGATGATGCGGACCTTGACTTGGCTCTGGAGAAAGCCATTACTGCCCGTTTTCAAAACAATGGGCAAAGTTGTATTGCGGCCAAACGATTTATTTTGCACAGCAGCATTGCCCCTGTTTTTACAGAACGACTCACCCAATTGATAAGTACCTTGCACCTTGGCAATCCTATGCTTGCAGCAACAAACATAGGTCCATTGGCCCGCAAAGATTTGCAGGTTAAATTGGCACAACAAGTTAAGCAATCAGTGCAAATGGGAGCAACTATGGTGTACCAACAAAACAACGTACCCTCACAAGGTTTTTTTTATCCACCAACCATTTTAAGCAACATCAACCCTAAAAGCCCTGCTTATCAAGAGGAATTGTTTGGTCCGGTTGTTTCAGTTTTTGTAGTTGAAAGTGAAGATGAGGCCATTAATATTGCCAACGATACCCACTTTGGTTTGGGTGCCAGTGTATGGAGCAAAAATGTAGAAAAGGCTTTTCGGGTGGCCAACCAATTGGAATGTGGGCAGGTATTTATTAATGAGATGGTAAAATCTCAACCTTCACACCCATTTGGCGGGGTAAAAAAATCCGGCTATGGCAGGGAGCTTGGGGAGTACGGTCTTTACGAATTCTGCAACATTAAAGCCTTGTGGTTTTAACAAACCATTTGCATTATAAAAAAATAAGTAGCATATTTGTAGTATAAATATTTGTTATGAAACGCATTCTCGCAATAGATGACGACCCCATTAACCGACAGTTATTAGAGATTTATCTTAAGGGGAGTTTTACGTATAAAATTGTAAACAATGCCAGACAAGCGATAGACTCATTAAAAGGTGAAACATTTGATGCCGTGGTAACCGATGTAAACTTGGAAGGAGATGAAGATGGTGTTTGGCTAGGTAAGTATATTAAATCCATTCCACAGCTTGATCACGTGCCAGTAGTTGCTTTTACAGCGCACATGGCTAGCCATATTACCAAGGAAAATGCCTCAGAAGCATTTGACCATATTATTGTAAAGCCTGTGCTTAAAAATCAGTTTATTACCCAAATAAATGAAATTTTGCTGCAAGAACATCCCAGTACCATACATTAAACCACATTTTTAGGTACGCTATAAACAGCAGAAATATAGCTAGGCTAAATACCAGCAACAAACCAATAAATTTTCCCGCTGCGTTTTTACCTGCATTAAACATTTTTTTGGTAAGTTTTTCGCTTGATTTGTTGATGTAGGAGTAAGCAGGATAAAGAATAAAAACAGTAGCTGACATGCCAATAAGCGTTGCTTTGGCTGCATCCATGTTTTTTAAATACCTAAATCCAAAATCGGAAATAAGGCTAGTTAATAAATTTACAAATAAGATAGAAATAAGTAAAACAAGCGTGTTTACTACTTTGCGATAACTCATAAAGTGAACCTACTAGCTTGTTTTTCCAGTGTTAAAGCCGATAGTACGTTTACTTGGTATGGCATCATAATCAATTTTAAACTCACTTACATCATCCAATTTCAATTCCTGAATCATGCTAATGGTGCGTTCAGCTGCCTCTATTTTAGCCAATCTTAAGTGTTGGTTTTTAATGGCCTCCTCAACTGTTTTACGCACACTGCGGGCATTGCCAAAATACTGGTTGCGCGAGGTGTACAAAAAGTCCATGTATGCTTTTAAATGCTCTCGTGCTTCAGCATCAGGGGTAATGCTATTGCTGTGCAACATCCTTAAGGCTATTTCAAACAATTGTTCGGCATTGTAATCATCAAAAAACAAGGTGCGGTCAAACCTAGAGCTTAAACCCGGATTCGATTCCAGAAAATGTTTCATGTTCTCAGTGTATCCCGCAACAATCACCACAAACTCTCCCCGCTCATCTTCCATTCTTTTTAAAATGGCTTCAATGGCTTCCTTGCCAAAATCATTTTCGCCACCTTCACTTAAGGCATACGCTTCGTCAACAAACAAAACACCTCCCATGGCCTTATTAATAACCTCATTTGTTTTGATGGCTGTTTGGCCCACAAAACCACCTACAAGCGCTTGCCTATCGCACTCTACCAAATTACCCCGCTCTAAAATGCCCAGTGCTTTATAAATTTGAGCCAACAAACGTGCTACCGTTGTTTTTCCTGTGCCAGGATTTCCAGTAAATACGGCATGTAACGAAAAACTTTGCCTAATATCTTTTCCAATTTCTTTGTAAAAGCGCACCAACTTCACCAATTCATCTATTTCGTTTTTAATGGACCCAAGCCCTATCATGCTGTGCAAGGTCTGTAAAGCAGAGCGCAACAATTCTTCATCAATTGGAATGTCTGCAATGTTGCGGTTTTTGGCCGCGAATATTTTTCCAATATCCTCCGCCTTAATGGTTGACAGGTCAATTTTACTAAGCTCCTCTGGCCGTTCGCTCGCCATAATGCGCAAGCCCATATTCATCTTGGCATCTTCAATTAAGGTATTTACATAACGGGCGTTACCAAAGGTTTTATCCCTATCGCGGTATGAATCAACCAGTTTTTTATACAAGTATTCTTTTGATTCTGCATTAAAAATAACGGCCCGTTTTTCGGCTGTGTAATTGGCAATTAACATCAACTCTTGTGGGGTGTAATCTGGGAAATCATAATACATGCTAAAACGTGATTTTAGCCCTGGGTTAGACTCCAAGAAGCTGGCCATTTCATCCGGATAACCAGCCACAATAATGGCCAAATCGCCATCGCCATCGCTCATTTCTTTTAAGAAAATTTCTATGGCTTCTTTCCCAAAATCCTTGCTGTCGTCATTTTTACGGGCCAAGGCATAAGCCTCATCAATAAACAAAATACCACCTTTTGCCTTTTTTATGGCTTCCTTGGTTTTTGGGGCAGTTTGCCCAATGTATTCTGCCACCAAATCACTCCTGTCGGCTTCAATTACGTGGCCTTTGCTTAATAAACCCAGCTCATGGTAAATTTTACCCAGCATTTTTGCCACGGTTGTTTTGCCCGTTCCAGGATTGCCCGTAAATACGGCATGTAGGTTTATTTTATCGTTGTCTTCAAAGCCTTTTTCTTTTCTGAGTTTGATAAAATTGAGGTAAGTGGTGTATTCTTTTACTTTTTTCTTAATGCTATCTAAACCAATTAAACCATCCAACTCATTCAAGATGGCACTTACTGAAGCATCATCTTGTTTGGTGGATTTATCTGCAATAACCTTTGGTTTTGTTTTAAGTTGGTTCATGAGCTTAGGCTCACTGTCATAAATAAAGTCTAGTCCCACTTCAAAAGGAATGGATGCAATGATTTGGTCCATAAAAACCACATCAACGGTATAAACATCGTCTCCCCAAGTGCCTTTTAAATCGCTTCCCCAACCAATGGCGCACTCAAAAGTACTTTCCTTACCTGATACCTCAATCAGTTTCTCTATGCTGCCTTTAAGCTGGCCGCTGTGTGTTCTAAAATAATAGAACATTTCGCACTGCCAGGTTTCGTTGCTTTTTACATGGTTCTCGCATAACAACTCCACCCACACATAGCGGGTTTCAGCGGTGCTAAACGCACTCACATATTTGCGGTCTTTTTTAGGCACATTGCTATCTGGCCCTTCGTATAGTTTTACTTGTTGTAAGGTAAAGTAAGGGTTAACGGTATCGGTTACAATGCCTTGGTCTTCTACATAAAACAATTTCTCAGCAACAAACACACCATCAATCCATGCTTCCCAGCGGTAGATGCCTTTTTTCCAATAAATACCTTGCGTTTTAACGCCCCAACCCTCGCGCACGTAAACAATGTTTTCGTCTTTGCGTATGGTTCTATCGGCAACCAAGTTGCATATCTCCGAATTATCTGATTGTTGCACACATTTTAAATTCATGCGTACTTCCCAATCCTCTTCATCAAAAAGTTTGTTAAAAAAAGACAACTCCGCATACATAAATGTACATTCAGACTCGTCATACACCAAACGATATTTTTTTTCGTTGTTGGCCAGCCACTCTGTTGACCCAAATATTTTCAGGTCTCTGAACTTGTAATTTACCGGTTTATCCTTTGCCATAATGGTATTAGTTAAACGTTTACTTTTAAAACAACGTTAAAACATGGAAGCAGGTACTTACCGCTGCATTTTTTTAACGTGAAGCTGTTTATTGTTGTTATACTTTAGCTATAATCAATCCAACTTTAAGTAATAGACGTAATAAAACAATATTTCGGTTGCTAGTGTTTTGTAACCATCAAATAATCAAACCAATATATTTACCACAATTGTATCACAACTGACAAATGGGGTAGTTTAGGCAAAATATAAAAATATTGTTTGGTAGTTTATTGGGGGAATACTACTTTTGCCTTCCCTGAAAAAGGAGGCCCGGAGAGATGGGTGAGTGGCTGAAACCACCGGTTTGCTAAACCGACATACGGAGTTTATCTGTATCGAGGGTTCGAATCCCTCTCTCTCCGCAAGCTGTTTCAAGCTAATTAGCATAAGTTTGAAAGAAAATATTGTGAATATTAAACCTTCACAATGGGTTAACAGAATAAAGTACTCTATTAATCAATCGGGGTGTAGCGTAGCCTGGTATCGCGCCACATTTGGGATGTGGAGGTCGTAGGTTCGAATCCTGCCACCCCGACTTTTAAAACTCAATCATTTATTGGTTGAGTTTTTTTATGCCCTAAACTTAACTGAGGGCGTGGGTTCCCCCGATACGTATCGGGGCTGCCACCCCGACTTTTAAAACTCAATCATTTATTGGTTGAGTTTTTTTTGCCCTAAACTTACATGAGGGCGTGGGTTCCCCCGATACGTATCGGGGCTGCCACCCCGACTTTTAAAACTCAATCATTTATTGGTTGAGTTTTTTTATGCCCTAAACTAACAGAGGGCGTGGGTTCCCCCGATAGGTTTCTATGTATTAATAATTTATTGGTTCTTTTATTGTCTTAAACAACTATCTAAATACTGCCTCTTAGCCTAATTAATCGTCTTTAATCAACCCTCCCCGCATTTTTCAAAAAATCTCACCTTTTACTTGTTTGTTCAATTATCTATCGCAATATTGCAATATTAAATTTAAGCAAATGGGAGCAACTAAAACGGATTATTTTACAGAGCGGCAAAACAGCCTGGCTGCGCTTGCCAAAGCCCTAGGGCATCCGGCACGAATTGCCATTTTGGATTATTTGCTTACTGTGGACTCCTGCATTTGTGGCGACATTGTAAACGAGTTGCCTTTGGCACAGCCTACTATTTCGCAACATTTAAAGGAGCTTAAAAATGTGGGCCTTATTAAAGGGAGCATTGAAGGAAACGCCATTTGTTATTATATTAATGAAAAAGCACTGGATGTTTTGCAGGATTATTTTGCAAGCATTGCAGACCGCATAAACGCTAAAAAAACAACGTGTTGCTAAACCAATAAAAACATGAAATTATCTGAAATTAAACACATTTTGCCCAACCTTGAACGCTTGTCGTTTGAGTTGGAAAATGGAACTGTTGTTCCTGAACATTTTCACGTTACAGAAGTGGGAATGGTTACCAAACATTTTATAGATTGTGGTGGTGTGGTGCGCAATGAGCAAGTGGTTAGCTTTCAACTGTGGAATGCCAACGACATGGAACACCGTTTAAAACCCGTAAAATTGTTAAACATTATTAACCTGGCTGAACGAAAACTGGGCATAGAAGACGTGGACATTGAAGTGGAATACCAAGCGGAAACCATTGGAAAATTTGGTTTACAGTTTGAAGATGGAAAATTTATGTTAACCAACAAACAAACCGACTGTTTGGCCAAAGACAATTGCGGTATTCCCTCAGAAAAAATGGCCGCACAAAAAGTTTGTACCCCAGGCGTATGCTGCTAATACTAACAAATGACTTTACAACAATTTATAACAAAATATAAGAAGCCAATTATTATCATCAGTTCAGTTGTGGTGTTGCAATTGATATGGGGCTTTGATCCTAAATTTTGCCTCATTAACCTAATATGGCTTTTGGTTTAAGACACTTATTTTAAATACAACTCCTATGAAAAAAATACTGGTGCTTTGCACAGGAAACAGTTGCAGAAGCCAAATTGCAGACGGCTATTTAAAGCATTTTGCAGGACCTAAAGCGCAAGTGTATAGCGCAGGGGTAGAAACCCATGGTGTAAATCCGCGTGCCATTGAAACCATGCGGGAAGATGGCATTGATATTTCAACCCATACTTCAAACAATGTGAATGAATACATTGCTATAGACTTTGACTTTGTGATTACCGTTTGCGATAATGCCAAAGAGCGTTGCCCGTTTTTTCCAAGCAACGCCCAAAAGTTGCACTACAACTTTCCAGATCCTGCAAAAGCGACTGGAACGGAAGCTGAAATTACCGCGGAATTTAAGCGTGTACGGCAACTGATTAAGGATTATTGCGAGCAGTTTGTGAAGGAAAATTTGTAGGTAAGAAACAGCTTGCGATTAAAAACACTTCCTTCAATAAAACAACTCAATCTTTTAATTCAAAAAAAGCCAATGCTTGCGCATTGGCTTTTAATCATAACACAAAATGGGTTCTATTCTACGATAACCTTGCTGAAACTCGAACCTAAGTCTCCGCTGATTTTTATGATGTAAATTCCTTGTCCGATTTGTTGGGTTGGAATGCTCACGTTGTTTAAACCTGAAACACCTTGTACCGTGTTGTTGTAAAATGCTTTACCTGCTAAATCAAACACCGTTACGGTAACTTGTTGCGCAGTTTGGTTGGTGTAGCTGATGTTTACCAATTCTTTTGCTGGATTAGGATAAACCGTTACAGTTGTGCCAAAATCTTTGTTGCGGTTTAATAAACCTGTTGTTGGTGATAATGCAATCACATCACCATTTGCTTGTGCCACAAATAAACCAAATGGCAATCCGTTTACATCTTTGTTAGCTGGTGCGTTTGGCGATAAAAAGCCCGATGCAAAAACCACCACTGCTTTTCCTGCTAATGCTGATAATGGGGCATTGTAAGATACCAATGGTGCGGTAGCTCCTTTAGGGAACACATCCAACACAACATCTGTTGCAGGAAGCGAGGTGTAAGTATCTCCTGAAAAATCACCAAATGATAAGTCGTCAAAACCAGAAGTGGCTCCTTTTGGACGAATATTTACTGTTGGTGCATCAGTTACACCATGGTAAGCCAAAATTTCAACGGTATTGTTGGTGGCTGATGCTTCTTTACCGGTAACTCCAACAATCTGAAATCCCATTTCAATACCATTTGGATTTCCTTCAAATTTAGAGGTATCAAGCACACCCGTTGCAATACCAACTGCGGTAGTGCCGGCATAAGATACACCAATATCTTCTGTGTAAATGATGTCACTTTTATCATCCGAACCAGGCAAAGCAACACCCAAGGCTAACTCCACATTTGCAGGAATGTCAACGTAGCCTGTAGCTTTTCTGAAAGCGAAATTAGCGGCTATTTTCGTTGCTGTATTGGTTGTATTGTTCAATAGCCAAATATCCACTGAGTCGGCAGCAGGGTCGGCACAGTTGTGAATAGCCATTAAACGGGCATTTGTAACTGCTGGTAGAGGCACCACATTGCCATTAGCAAGTGCAGCAAACAAACCAAAAGCTTTGCCATTTTTGTTTGCAGCAGGGTTAACAAATCCTGAGGCAAATATCACCACTCCACTATCGCCAAGATTTAAGGTATTTAAGGGAGCTGAATAGGTGAGCAATGGGTTTTCTTCTCCTGCAACATGCACATCAACCAATACATCTTTTTCATCCAGTTGCAAATAACCAGTAGTTGCTCCATAAGCTACGTTGGTTACCAACGAAAGTTGATCGGTTGAACCAGCATTGCGGGCAAACAAATCCACTACTGGGGCATCTGTTGAACCATGGTGAATGGCTACATTAACTTTACCTCCAGTGCCTCTTTCGGTTGCAGGTACAATTGCCGCAAGACTGAATGGTTGTTGTGGTGCAAATCCTGAGCCTACATGACCTTGGGCAAGCAATACATACTTCTCATTTGCAGTAAGATTAAATCCAAAACCAATAAGGGTATCGGTAATTTGGGTAGAGTTTTTACCAGCAAAACTCACCCGGATAGGAACTCCAGCAGGTGCATTAACAAAACCTGTAGCTTGTCTGAAACCGAAGTTATCAACTAATTTAAGGCTACCTAATGGTGTGGTTAACCACACATCTACGGTGTCAACTGCAGGGTCGGCACTATTGTGTATGGCCATTACCCGCGCTGTTTGTGCTTCTGTTGCCAGCAATCCAGCTAGCAATGAAACGATGGTTAGTAATTGTTTTTTCATGTTTTATTTAAGTGATACATGAAATACATTACTGCATGGGCAATGGTTTCATCCTTTTTTTCTGACAATAGAAAACCCGTTGTTTTACAAAGAGTTTAAGTAAATCTATCCTGTGTAATTTACAATACTATTACAAAACAAAACAGATTTATTTCACCGCAACCACGCTAATTTCAACATTAGCATTAAGGGGTAGTTTTACCACTTGCACGGTTTCTCTAGCAGGATAATCTCCCGTAAAAAAAGCACCATATGCTTCATTAATGGCGGCAAAATTTCCTAAATCGGTGCAGTAAATGGTGGTTTTAACCACGTGGGTGAAATCCATGCCAGCCGCTTGCAAAATGGCTAGTAAGTTTTCCATTACCTTGGTGGTTTCTGCTTTAATATCATGTTGAATCATTTGGCCAGTTACGGCATCTTTGGCCACTTGTCCGCTGGTGTAAAGCGTGTTACCAATTAATATTCCAGGGCTATATGGGCCAATTGGAGTGGGTGAGCCTGCGCTGCTAATTATTTTCTTTTCCATATGGGTATGCTTGTTAACTTTGTTTTCAAATTTAATACCTGCACATGAACATTCTAGCAAGAGGAGAAAAAATACAAACTGACGAGTTAAAACAATTGTTTTCATCGGTTGAGGGAGTTGAATTAACAAGCATACAAGATACTGACTTACCATCAATAAATTTAAATGCGTTTGATGTTATTTTTGATTTGAGTTTTGACTCCCATGAAAACCAATTGGCGTATTATGCAGGACTAAAAGGGAAAACCGTTTTTGTTGGCGCAGTAAAAAAACAATTGGCCATGGCGGTACATCAATATGCTAAACCTGTTGAATGTTGTTTAATCGGGATGAACACGTTGCCTACTTTTATTCATCGTCAATTGCTTGAATTATCACTTTTGCAGTCATCAGACGAAGCCTTGTTGAAACAAACCACCACCCAATTAAACTTGAAATACAAGATAGTTGAAGACCGAGTTGGCATGGTAACACCACGTATTGTATTGATGATTATTAATGAGGCGTGTTATACCTTACAAGAAGGTACAGCCAGCATGCAGGATATTGACACCAGCATGAAACTAGGCACCAATTACCCATTTGGACCATTTGAATGGGCTGATAAAATTGGCATTAAGCATGTGTACGAAACTTTAGTTGCTTTAAATGAGGACACTAAAGACGAACGTTATAAAATTTGCCCCTTGCTGAAAACCAATTACCTTAAAAAAGGGACTTTCCTTTATTAAGACTCACTAATGAAATTATTTCTACTGGCTTTTTGTGCATTTGCCTTACAACTCAACGCGCAACATCTTTGCTCTATTCATAAACAACAAGGTAAACAGCAAGTACTTACTAAAAAGGCCAGCGAAAGCCAATCGCTTTTAATGAATCAATATGATGTGAAATTTCATCATATTGATTTGAATGTGGAGCGCAACAATACCAATATTTCTGGCTTCGTAAGAACATTGGCTCAAGTAACCGCCAATAAAATGGACTCATTTGGTTTTGAATTACATAGCCAGCTTATTCTTGATTCTGTGTTAACCAACGCTGGTGTAAAGTTAGCCATAAACCGGATTCAACATTTTGCTATTGCGGTACTTCCTTCCTCGCGAACTAAAAACCAGTTGGTTGATTTAATCATTTATTACCATGGCGATGCCTTTGTACAAGCCAGTGCCGCTATTGGCGCAGGGTTTAGCAAGGGAACGTCAACCACATGGGGCAACAATGCCACTTGGAGTTTAAGTCAGCCTTATTCTGCTTATGAGTGGTGGCCTTGCAAACAATCGTTACAAGATAAAATAGATTCAACCTATACGTTTATTACCACCAGCAACGAAAACAAGGCTGGCTCACAGGGTTTGTTAAAACAAGTGGTAACGTTACCTGGTAACAAGGTAAGATACGAATGGAAATCAAACTACTTGGTGGACTATTATTTGATTTCTGTTGCTGTTGCAAAATATGTTGAGTATAAAACCTATGCCTATGTTGGTGGTGATTCTTTGCTGATACAGGACTATATTTATGACAACCCACAAACGCTTGCTTCATTAAAGCCAGTGCTTAACCAAACAGCACCCATGATTACTGCTTTTTCTGAAAAGTTTGGGCGTTATCCATTTTGGCAAGAGAAGTATGGCCACGCCATGGCACCTTTTAGTGGAGGCATGGAACACCAAACCATGAGCAGCATGGGTATTATTAATTTTGGCATTGTTGCACATGAGTTGGGGCATCAATGGTTTGGTGACCACGTAACCTGTAAAACCTGGAAAGACATTTGGTTGAACGAGGGCTTTGCCAGCTATTGCGAATACCTAGCACTTGAATGGCTAAACCCCACCGCTGCTCCCAATGAAATGAACACCGTACACGGTAATATCATGAGGCAAGCTGGTGGGAGCATTGCATTTGATGACACAACGGATGTTGAAAGGATTTTTGACTCGCGCTTATCTTATGATAAACCAAGTGCCTTTGCACACATTTTGCGGTTTGAGGTAAATAACGACTCCTTGTATTTTGCTTGTTTAAAAAATTATTTGCAGCAATTTGGCTCATCAACCGCCTCTACACAAGATTTTAAAACCTTTTTGGAAAACTTTACTGGAAAAGATTTTACCCGCGTATTTAACCAATGGTTTTATGGACAAGGGTTTCCCACTTTCACCACCAAATGGAACCAGCTAAATGACACCTTGTATTTTGTAACCAACCAAACTACCAGTTCTGCCGCTACTCCTTTATTTAATACGCCATTAGAATATAGGATAAGAACCACGCAAGGCGATACGATTATACGGGTGTTGCATAACTTGCCATCGAATAATTATAAACTGGCCTTAAAGAAAAGTGTGGTGGGCATGGATATTGACCCAAAGAATTGGATTATTAATCAAGGCACGGCTTCAAAAGACATTACTTTGGTAGGCATGTCTGAAAATATGCTTAATCGGAATGAAGTACGCGTGTATCCCAATCCCGCTACAAATCTGTTGCAATTAGAAACCAGCGTTAGCCTTACATCAGTGCTCATTTATAGCATCGCTGGTGAGCTTATTGACAAAGCTGATGTAACCAATAATACCATTACTATTGAAAAGTTAACTCCTGGATTGTATTTTGCTGAAGTTATTGTGGATGGAATTCCGCAATACGTTAAATTTATCAAGCAATAATACCATACATGCGTAAGTTCCTTTTTCTGCTTCCTATTCTTTGGGGTGTAACCTCCATAGCCCAACAAACAACGCACAAAACAACCCTAAAGTCAATCTATGATGAGGTGCTGTTGCGCGGACAATGCTACCAAACATTGGATTATTTGTGCAACAACATTGGCGGTAGGCTAAGTGGTTCACCCCAAGCTGAACAAGCGGTGAATTATATGTTTGCCACCATGAAAAGTTATGGATTTGACACCGTGTTTTTGCAACCAGTAATGGTACCACATTGGGTGAGGGGAGCCAAAGAAAAAGGCATTATTGTGCATGGTAAACAAAAACTTGAGGTGGCCATTTGTGCATTGGGAGGAAGCGTGGCAACCCCTGCAAAAGGCATAGAGGCTGCTGTAGTAGAAGTAAAAAGTATTGCGGAACTCAAAACATTGGGAACTGAAAAACTGAAAGGTAAAATTGTGTTTTTTAACCGCCCCTTGGACCCAACATTAATTAATACAGGATCAGCTTATGGTGGTGCAGGAGACCAGCGTGGCATTGGCCCTGCTGAGGCCGCTAGGTATGGAGCTATTGGCGTGGTGGTGCGTTCATTAACGTTGGCTTATGATAACAATCCACATACCGGAATGACCCGTTACAATGACTCATTACCTAAAATACCTGCTTGCGCCATTAGCACCAAAGGTGCAGAAACACTGAGTAACCTGATTAAAAATAGCACATCAGGACAAGTACGCATGTATTTTAAGCAGCAGTGTGAAACCTTACCAGATGTATTGTCGTACAATGTGGTGGCTGAAATACGTGGGAGTGAAAAGCCTGATGAAATTATTATTGCAGGCGGCCACCTGGATAGTTGGGATAATGGACAAGGTGCACATGATGATGGGGCTGGTTGTGTGCAAAGTTTAGAAGCACTTCGCTTAATTAAAGCGTTGGGTTTAAAACCAAAACGCACCTTAAGGGCTGTACTTTTTATGAACGAAGAAAATGGGGTGAAAGGCGGAAATGAATACGCACGTGTTGCCGCCTTAGACAAAAACACCAAACACATTGCCGCCATAGAAAGTGATGCAGGAGGTTTTACGCCAAGAGCATTTGGCATTGAAGACTCTACGGCTGTGCCTTATTTTAAAATGTGGGAAGACCTGTTTAAACCCTATGGCATAGAACAAATTAGAAAAGGATGGGGAGGTACTGACATTAGCCCGCTGCGCCCACAAGGAACAGTATTAATTGGCTACGTGCCTGACTCGCAGCGTTACTTTGATTACCATCATACCGCAATAGATACTTTTGATAAAGTGAACAAAAGAGAGCTTGAACTGGGCGCTGCGGCCATGTGCGCATTGATGTGGTTAATGAGTGAGGAGGGCATACAACAATGAACGGTACGATTAGGGCAAATATTAAAAAAGGAGACTTGGTACACATCATCCTAAAAAAAGACCAAGGCACAGGCAACTTAACGGAAGGTATTGTAAAAGATATTTTAACCAGTGCACCAAAGCACCACCGAGGTATTAAAGTGCGGTTAGAAGATGGCCAAATAGGCCGCGTGCAGGAAGTGATTGAAGAGGATTTCTAGGTAACTATAAGCGTTCTTAATCAACAATCTTTACATACATGCCTTTGATGGCACTTTCGTATTTTTTCTCTACGATTTTACGTTTGATTTTTTGCGTAGGTGTCATTTCTTCTGCCTCTAGGCTAAATAGTTTGCGTTTAACAATAAAGTGTTTCACCCGTTCAAACTTGCCTAAATCTTTTTCAAATTTGCGCATGTCTTCTTCAATCCAATTGTACACCTTTTCGTCTTGAATGAAATCGCCTTCTTCCTCAAAATATTTATCCGTTACCCCAAATACTTCTTTCATTTCTTCCCTGCTTGGCGCAACAATGGCCGTTAAATATTCTTGCTTATCCCCTATTAAAAATATCTGCTCTATTCTTGACGATTTAAGGTAGGCATTTTCAATGGGTGTTGGATAAATATTTTTACCGAATGAATTCACCAAGATGTTTTTGATGCGGTCGGTAATTTTTAAGTAGCCTTTATAAAATTTGCCTACATCGCCTGTATGCAACCATCCATCTGCATCAATGGCTTGTGCGGTTTGTTCAGGCAAGTTCCAGTACCCCTTCATTACATTTGGGCCTTTTACCAAAATTTCACCTTCCGGGCTTTCAAAGTCGGGTTGAAAACTATCAAAAGTTTGGCTAGTATATATTTCTTTGGTATCAGGATTTTGAATGGCTACTGTGCAACCTTTGCCTATGCGGCCTACTGAACCAAAAACCTGGCGGTGAAATTCATTCACTGAAACCAAAGGCGAGGTTTCTGTTAATCCATAACCTTCGCACACCAACACCCCAATGTTTCCAAAAAACTCTCCCACGTGTTGAGGCAATGCCCCTCCCCCTGAAATCATCAAAGCCATGTTTCCTCCTAGCTTTTGTTTGATTTTACTGAACACCAGCTTTTCTGCTAAGGCCAATTGCAATTGCAATAATGGTCCGTTGCCTTTTTTATTCTCTTTATTAAGCCTCCTAGTTTCGCCTGTTTTTAATGCCCAATTAAATATTTTAAGCTTAATACCACCTGCACTGGCCGTGTTTTTCCTTACCCGCTCTTCAATGCGCTCTAACAAACGTGGTACAGTGAGAATAGCTGTAGGCCGTGCCTCCATAATATTGCTGCTTAGTGCTTCTAAACTCTGGGCAAAAGCAATTTCGCAGCCTACATACGTGCTTAAATAATAGGTAGCCGTGCGCTCGTAAACATGGCACAACGGTAAAAAAGATAAAAAACGGTATTCTTTGTTTACCACGGGCATTAAATCAACCGCCATAATTACGTTGCTCATAAAATTACCATGACTCAGCATGGCTCCTTTAGGCATTGCGGTTGTTCCCGAGGTGTATAACAAACAAGATAAATCATCGGACGTAACAGATTCCAACTGTTTTTCGATATCTGCTTTTAGCTGAGGATAAAGTTGCTTGCCTTCTTCAATCATTTGCTGATAGGAGATGGCATCATCTGTTTTTTTATCCTCAAATACGGTTACAATATATTTCAGGCTTGGGCAATTTGCTTTAATTTTATTGATTTTACGAAGCAGGAAAGGTGTTCCAACCAATACAACAACAGCTTGCGAATCGTTGAGGATGTGTTGCATCTCATTTTCGCCAAGTGTTGGATAGATAGACACATTAACCATTCCCAATTGCATTAAGCCTTGGTCAAAAGCAATGTACTCAGGACAATTTTCAATGACCAAAGCAGCCTTATCACCTTTTTTATACCCCTTGTTTAACAGAAAAGCCGAGATGGCATTTAACTGCTCAAACACCTGAGCATAGGTGGTGGGCTCGTAAGTGTTCTTGTGTTTTGTTAATAAAAAAGTACTTTCAGGCGATTTAATGTTATAGGCTGCATTACGCAAAAAATAATGTAACGAATTAAAATGTTGTTGCATAGTTGATTGTTTAATAACCGCTCTTAATTTAGTTTGCTCAATGCGGTTTATTGTTTAAAGCTTAAGCCTGAAACAATTTACATAAATACAAAAAAAAATGAATGTTGTTATCATGGTTACCTCGTTGCAGGAAAACGCATTTTATAATCTACCTGCACCCCACCTTTTGATACATTGATTAATTTGTTTTTAAGTAACCTCTTTTTAAGCTCACTTAAATAATCTACAAAAAGTACCCCCTTAACGTGATCATACTCATGTTGTATAATACGAGCCGCTATGCCATCATACTCTTCTTCGTGCCAGTTAAACTGCTCATCCTGATACTTGATGGTAAGTTTTTCCTTTCTTTTCACGTTTTCTCTGATTAAAGGTATGCTTAGGCAACCTTCTTCAAACTCCCACGGTTCTCCGCTTTCTTCTAATATTTCTGCATTGATAAATACCTTTTTTAGATCTGGGTACTTTTCATCTTCAAAGCTGGCCGTGTCCACCACAAACAAATTAATAGATTTACCCACTTGAGGTGCGGCTAAACCAACACCACGAGAGGCATACATGGTTTCCCACATGTTTTCTAATAAAGTTGCTAACCCTTCATAATCAGGAGTAATTGTAACCCCTTTTTTCCTTAATACGGGATCACCATATGCCACAATTGGTAATATCATTTTCTAATTATAATTATAAGCCCGCTATAATCATGCCCAATTGCATGGAAACAGCAAAAGCCTTATTTACTATTGGTTGCCTTTCATTTCCATAAACGTTTGCAAAATCAATACTGCGCTAACTTGGTCAATATGCTCTTTTTTGGCGCGGTCTTTCTTTTTTAAACCCATTTCAAGCAATGCCCTTGTTGCTATCAATGACGTAAACCGCTCATCTACACGCTCAATGGGCACGTTTGGAAAATTTTTACGCAGCGAATTTACAAAAATTTCTATTTGCTTTGTTGAGTCTGAGTCCGAACCATCCAATCGCTTGGGCAATCCAACTACAAAACACTCCACCTCTTCTTTAGTTGTGTAATTTTTTAAGTATTGTATGACATCTTTAGAATGCACTGTTTCTAAGGCATTTGCAATTAGCTTATAAGGATCTGTAACAGCTAATCCAACTCTTTTGGTGCCATAATCAATGGCTAGTATACGGGGCATAATTTAAGTGTAGCCTTTAGTTGTGGTTTAAAATGCTTTCCAACCTTGGGCTTTAAGTGCATGTTTGTTGCCGCTTTTGCTAATGAGGTTTATTCCTTCACTTGCATCCGTTACGTGGCCAATAATGGTGATGTCGGGGTTATTTTTTACCTTATCAAAATCTGCCTGAGCAATGGTAAACAATAACTCGTAATCCTCGCCTCCGCTTAATGCTGTTAAAGTTGGGTCTAAATCAAACTCCCTGGCCATATCATAGGTTTGGGGGTCAAGTGGTATCTTATCTTCAAACACATTCATACCCACGCCTGATTGGCTGCATAAGTGCATGACCTCAGACGAAAGGCCATCACTAATATCAATCATGCTGGTTGGTTTTATCCCTAAACTTTTTAAACCCGCGATAATATCTTTGCGGGCCTCTGGTTTTAACTGACGCTCAATAATATAATCTTTTCCCTCTAAATCAGGTTGGGCTTCAGGGTTACTTAAAAACACCATCTTTTCCCGTTCAAGTAATTGTAAGCCCATATAGGCACCTCCCAAATCTCCTGAAACACACAATAAATCATTTACTTGTGCACCACTTCTATACACCAATTCATCCTCATTGGCTACACCTAAAGCAGTAACGCTAATTACCAACCCTTGTTTACTGGCACTGGTATCGCCCCCAATTAAATCTACCTCAAACCGGTTACAGGCCATTAACATTCCGGCATAAATCTCCTCCACTGCCTCTAAACTGAATTTGCTACTTAAACCCAAAGATACAGTTACTTGGGTTGGTGTTGCATTCATGGCATAAATATCACTTAGGTTAACCATAATGGCCTTGTAACCTAAGTGTTTTAGCGGAAAATAACTCAAATCAAAATGCACCCCTTCTAATAATAAATCTGTGCTAACCACTGTTTTTTTGCTTGAAAAATCCAGCACTGCGGCATCATCGCCCACCCCTTTTTGGGTAGACGCATGGTGAATTTTAATATGAGAAGTGAGCAATTGAATTAATCCAAACTCTCCTAAACTTGACAACTCTGTTCGTGTACTGTTCTCTAGCATGTTGATATAAAATATGTGGTATTGGCTTAAAACATTCTTTTTACTCCTTTTAAACGCCTAACGCAATCTATCGGCACTTTTAAGTAGGTTATCGTCTTTTTTAAGCAACAAAAGTGCACGCAGGTTTAAATAAAGCATAAAAATAATTAGTGCTAAACCTAGGCTTGCCTTAATGGTCATTCCCGTAAAACTAAAATTGGGTATTTGTACAAAGGCAGTGGCCAATACAGCAGCCAAATAAACCCCAATTACCAAAAAGTTAAGTTTGGTGTGTTGTATTTGGCGTTTAAGATTTTTAAAGCCCAAAATAATATTCAACGTCCACCCAATGATAAGCGATACCAAAATGATTAATGCATATTGGATATGGCTTTCTTGTAAATCGCCATTTACATAGGTATTAAAATAAATCGCATTTAGGGTATAGGCAATGGCTTTACCTTTATATAAGGTATCAATGGGGGCGGGAGTGGTTGCATCCACCACCTCGGCTGCACGGGTAGCCGTGGCAATACGCTCTTGAAAATCAATAATCTGCCCGCTACAAGTGAGTAAGGCCAAAACAATAATTGCAAATAAGTAAATGGTTTGGATGCGTTGAATCATACAATTGTTAATTTAACTGCGAATGTACCTCAAAATTTCTATTATCTAAAAAGATGATACATTTGCAACGTGATTGCAGCCCTTGCAGGTTGTACACCTTAATCTTTAAAATCATCATTATAAACTAGTTTACACATGAAATCTGTATATATTATTGATGCGGTACGCACCCCAATTGGCAAATATGCTGGAGCATTAAGCACTGTTCGCCCTGACGATTTAGCGGCTTTTATTATTAAAGCTTTAATGAGCCGAAACCCTCAAATTGATGTGAATGAAATTGAAGATGTGATTTTTGGGGCAGCAAATCAGGCGGGTGAAGACAACCGCAATGTGGCGCGTATGGCAGCTCTTATGGCCGGCCTGCCAATAACAGTTGGTGGAAATACCGTAAACCGTTTATGTGCCTCAGGTTTGCAAGCCATATTGGATAGCAGCAGGGCAATTATGGCAGGTGATGGAGATATTTATATTGCTGGTGGTGTTGAAAGCATGACCCGGGCTCCTTTTGTGATGGCCAAAGCTGAAACAGCTTTCGGACGTACCCCAGAAATTTATGACACCACCATTGGTTGGCGATTTACCAATAAAACCTTAGCAGGCATGTATCATCCTTACAGCATGGGTGAAACCGCTGAAAATGTAGCTGAACGCTGGGGTATTTCGAGAGAAGAACAAGATCTTTTTGCATTTGCTTCTCAACAAAAATATGCTGCTGCACATGCCGCTAACCGTTTTGCTCAGGAAATGGTTGCCGTGCCTGTAGCTCAAAAAAAGGGAGAGCCCATTTTATTTGATAAAGATGAGCACCCAAGATTGGGAACAATTGAAGACTTGGCTAAACTAAAACCTGCTTTTAAAAAAACAGGAGGTACGGTTACCGCAGGTAACTCTAGTGGTGTAAATGATGGTGCTGCGGCATTGATCCTAGCAGGTGAAGAAACTGTAAAAAGGCAACAGCTTAAACCCATTGCTAGGGTTGTAAGCAGAGGTGTTGCTGGTGTTGACCCAGCTATTATGGGTGTTGGCCCAATTGAAGCCACACGCAAGGCCGTAAAAAGGGCAGGATTAAACATGGCTGATGTTGGTTTGTTTGAACTGAATGAAGCATTTGCTTCTCAAAGTATTGCTTGTATCCGTGATTTAGGCATAAACCCTGATATTGTAAACGTAAATGGGGGCGCAATTGCATTGGGCCATCCTTTAGGTTGCAGTGGTTCACGCATTTCAGCCACACTTATTCATGAAATGCATAAAAGAAACGTGCGCTATGGTGTGGCAACCATGTGCATAGGCGTGGGACAAGGGGTAGCTGTGGTTTACGAAAAAGTGTAACAACCCATGCGCTACCTTATTCATTTATCTTATAAAGGCACGCATTACCACGGGTGGCAAAAACAACACAATGCGCAAAGTGTGCAAGGGGTGCTGGACGAGAAATTAAGTTTGTTGCTTGGCGAAAAAATTGAAACGCTGGGGTGTGGAAGAACTGATACAGGAGTGCATGCTAAAAACTTTTACGCGCATTTTGATACCAACCAACAAATTGACTACCAACACCTCGTTTTTAAGTTAAACCTCATTTTACCCAAAGACATTGCTGTGTATCAAGTACAAGCTGTTCATGAGGATTTTAATGCCCGTTTTGATGCGGATTGGCGGGCTTATGAGTATTGGATTACCCAAACCCCTAATCCATTTTTGCTAGAACTTGCCTGGTACCAATATGCAACGCTTGATGTGGCTGCTATGAATGAGGCCGCAGCTTTATTAATTGGAAAGCATGATTTTAAAAGCTTTAGCAAGGTACATACACAGGTAAATAATTTTATTTGTGAGGTAATGGAAGCAACGTGGACCTATACAGATGGAAAACTTATTTTTACCATCAAAGCCAACCGATTTTTACGCAATATGGTGCGCGCCATTGTGGGAACATTAATTGAAGTAGGCCGAGGTAAACTTTCCAAAGCCGATTTATTGAATATACTTGAAAGTAAAAACCGTTGCGAAGCAGGCCAATCGGTACCTGCTCATGGATTGTATTTAACCAATATTTATTACAACAACCTGCAAGCTTAATTACGCTTCTGTTTTTTTGCTTATTTTGCGGATCTCTTTACATTTATCACTCATTATTGCATGGCAGAAAAAACACCCGGTAAAAAATTTAATGTAGGTGTGTTAGCTCGTGTTTATTCCTTGGCAAAACCCTATCGGTTAAAGCTTTACACAGCCATGTTTCTAACCATTTCCATGGCATTCTTAGGCCCATTAAGGCCATATTTAGTGCAATACACCATTGACCACTTTATAGCAGAAAACGACCGTGCTGGTTTGGTAAACATGAGTGTACTCATTTTAATTTTATTGTTATTACAAACTGCCATGCAGGTTTGGAGTACGATATTGAGCAACTACTTGGCACAACATGTTATTAAGGATTTGCGACTAAAGGTTTATGATTATTTAACAGGCTTACGCATGCGGTTTTATGATAAAACTCCCGTAGGCACGCTAGTAACACGCACCGTTAATGATATTGAAACCATTGCCGATGTATTTAGTGAAGGCCTAATTAATATTTCAGGAGATTTACTGCAAATTGTATTTATCCTGATTTTTATGTTTAGCACCAATTGGCAACTTTCGCTGGCCAGCTTGGCGGTGCTCCCCTTTCTGCTTTATGCTGGGTATGTTTTTAAAGAAAAAGTAAGGATTAGCTTTGAGGATGTACGGACCCAGGTAACCAAACTAAACACATTTGTGCAAGAACATATTCAAGGCATGCAAGTGGTTCAGATATTTAACCGAGAAGAAAAAGAATTTGAAAAGTTTAAAGAAATTAATGCCTTACACAGAGACGCCAACATTAAATCCGTTTTATATTATTCGGTGTTTTTTCCTGTGGTAGAAATTATTGCTTCTATTTCTATTGTTCTTATTATTTGGTTTGGCTCAAAAAACGCCCTTGAAGGCACGGCATCAATTGGTATGATTACGGCTTTTATTATGTATATTAATCTGTTTTTCAGGCCTATAAGACAGCTTGCTGACCGATTTAATACCATGCAAATGGGACTGGTAGCTGCTGAAAGAATATTTAAGCTGACAGATGATGACGAAGCTGTTGAGCCTACTGGGCAATTATTGTTAAAACACATTAAAGGAGACATTCATTTTAAACAAGTTTGGTTTAGTTATCTTCCAGGTGAATATGTACTAAAAGATATTAACCTTACTGTTCCATCTGGAAAAACAGTGGCTTTGGTTGGTGCAACCGGAGCAGGAAAATCGTCAATGATTAATTTGCTTAGCCGCTTTTACGAGATTGAAAAAGGGGAAATTACCATAGATGGAAACCTTTTGCAAAGCCTCGACATAAAAGCATTGCGTAAATCAATTGCAGTGGTGTTGCAAGACGTGTTTTTGTTTAATGGCACCGTAATGGAAAACATTAAGCTAAATAATCCAAAAATTACTGATGAGCAAGTGATTGAAGCTGCTAAATTGTTGGGTGCACACCCTTTTATCAGTAAACTACCTCATGGGTATCATCAGCCTGTTCAGGAAAGAGGCAACACCCTTTCGGTTGGGCAAAGGCAATTGATTTCATTTGTAAGAGCAATGGTATCAAACCCAACAATATTGATATTGGATGAGGCCACCTCATCAGTTGATAATGAAACTGAAGAAGTGATACAGCACGCCATCACCAAAATGATGGAGGGTAGAACTTCTATTGTAATCGCACACCGTTTAAGCACCATACAACATGCCCATGAAATTGTGGTAATGGATAGGGGCGAAATTGTGGAAAAAGGCACTCATGCTGAATTATTGAAAAATAAAAGCTATTATTCCAATCTATATGAGCTTCAATTTAGCCCCGCACAACAAATACACTAAACTGATACTGGTGCTTTTGGTGATGGCCTGTTTTACCTGTAAAAAGATAACAGCCAAGCCTGTAATTGATAGTCTATTGGCCATCACTCAAACGGTAAAGGATACCTTATTGGCAGACGCTTTGAGCCAACTCGCATATGAATATAAAAATATTGATATTGAACGGGTGCTCATTTATGCCGATTCATCCATCGCTTTATCTACTAAATTAAACTACACCAAGGGCGTTGCAAATGCCTACATTAACAAAGGCTATTATTATAAAATTACGGGTAACCATAGCCAAGCAAAAGCTTGTTATGTATGGGCTTACATCCTGCATACCAATATCGGTAATAAAAAAGGGGTGTCGGCAGCCTTAAATAGCATAGCTAGCCTAGCCTATCTTAAAGGAAATATACGTGTTGCATTAACCTATTTTATACAATCATTAACCCTTTCTGAAGAAATTGATGATAAAAAAGGAATTGGTATGACCTTAAACAATATTGGAGTAATTAACCTTGAACAAGGGAATTCAGCCAAGGCACTTGAGTATTATGAAAAAGCCTATCACGCTTTTAGAGAGCTTGGTGACGACAACAATATGGCAGATGCCCTCAACAATATTGGTAACATTTACAATGCAAACGGAAATAGTGATGAGGCATTAATTTATTATAAACAAGCACTTGAAATTAATACCAAAATAGGGGATCTTAAAGATGAGTCTGTGATCATCAACAACATTGGTACCATTCATTCTGAACGCAGTCAATACAAAGAAGCGTTAAGCTGTTACCTTAAATCACTAGGCATTGATGAAAAACTAAAAGACCAACAAGCCTTATCTGTTACTTGCAACAACATCTCCAACTGCTATTTCCACATGAATATGCTTTATGCGGCAAAAAAATATGCAGAAAGGGCACTAGAAATCTCTCTTCACCAACAATACAAAAGCGACATTGTAACTTCACTGAATATGCTTCATAAAATTACTGATGCCTTAGGTGATTATAAACAATCTCTTGCGTTTTATCGGTTGTACACCGTTTATAGTGATAGCCTCTTTAATCAGGAAACCAAAGAACAACTTGAAGCGATTGAAGAACAGTATCATGCACAAAAAATGGAAAACGAGCGATTGCTAAAAACATTGGAAACAAAAACAACCCTAAAACCCAGCAAAACAGTGATTCAAAAAGAAATGAAAGAAAACATTCAGGTGGTGGCTTTGGTGCTTATTGCCTTTATTGTAGTGGTATACCTCGTTTTTTTTATTGCAAAAAACAACTGAACGATTTCGCGATTTGATGAATATTTATGGTGTATTTTGGTCAAAAAAGTTCATATTTGCGCGACATTTTATTAAAATCAACTCAATTTAACCCATTATATGGCAGTATTAGTAGATAAAAATTCAAGAGTAATTGTACAAGGATTTACCGGAAGTGAAGGAACATTTCATGCACAACAAATGATTGAGTACGGAACAACCGTTGTTGGAGGTGTTACTCCTGGCAAAGGCGGACAAGTTCATTTAGACCGTCCGGTATTTAATACCGTTAAGGACGCGGTAGATCAAGCGCAAGCCAACACTTCTATTATTTTTGTGCCACCCGCTTTTGCTGCTGATGCCATTATGGAAGCTGCTGATGCAGGAATTAAAGTGATTATTTGCATAACAGAAGGTATTCCTGTTAAAGACATGATACCTGTAAAAGAGTATATTAAAGGAAAAGATTGCCGCCTTATTGGGCCAAATTGCCCAGGGGTAATTACGCCTGGACAAGCTAAGGTTGGTATTATGCCAGGTTTTGTATTTAAAACCGGTAAAATTGGTATTGTATCAAAATCAGGTACGTTAACTTACGAAGCTGCTGACCAAGTGGTGAAAGCTGGTTTGGGTATTTCTACTGCAATAGGTATTGGAGGCGACCCCATTATTGGTACGCCTACTAAAGATGCCGTTGAAATGTTAATGAACGACCCAGAAACGGATGCCATTATAATGATTGGTGAAATTGGCGGAAGCTACGAAGCTGACGCTGCCCGTTGGATTAAAGCCAATGGCAATAAAAAACCTGTAGTTGGATTCATAGCTGGGCAAACAGCCCCTCCGGGCCGCAGAATGGGTCATGCTGGTGCTATTGTTGGCGGGCATGATGATACTGCTGCTGCTAAAATGGCTATTATGCGTGAATGTGGCTTACATGTGGTGGAATCACCTGCCGAAATTGGTGCTACCATGTTGGTGGCTTTGGGACAAAAAGCGAATTAAGAGTTAAAAAGTCTATATATGAAAAATCCCCGTTTCGAGAAATTGAGACGGGGATTTTTGTTGTATTGAATGGATTGCTATTTAGTTTTTGCTTTAGTGTAAAAGTACATTTTAAACCATTCAGGAATTTGTTTATCAATATCACGCATTTTAACTTTTTTGCCATCAGTTACTTCGCAAACAAGTTCAGCATATTCTCCTGAATTATCAAAAAGGTAAGCCCTATTGGTTAGTTTCACTGCTTCAAATAGGTTGTCTAGTGTTCTATGGTACCTACTAATAATCAATTTAGGTTCTACATGGTGTCCAAATTTAGCGACTCTATTCTCAACCCTACTTATATTGATATCTGAGCTTTCAGTTGCAATAAAGTACAGGTATACACGGTAGCCTTTTGCCCTTGCTTGTTTAATAAACTCAATTTCACTTGGGTGTGAAAACACTGTTTCGAATGAGAAAGATATTTTAGCATCAAGCAATTTTATTCTTATGTATTCTGCAATATCTGCTGCAATATAAGAGTTGATGACTACATTCTTGAGGGTTAAGTTGTTTTGAGTTACCGTTAAATCAGTATCAGTAAATGAAATACTTTTTGTCGAACAAATGCCTCTCCGAAAATGTGCTAATAAGGATTTTTTATCAAATTTCACACCGAAAGAAGTGATATTTAATTTCCCTTTTTGTCTAAACTCTTTTTCAATATCATCTGCATTTACGACTATACCCAGTTTTATCGCAGTTGGGAAGTTATTTACCAATGAAGTTTTCCCTGAACCATTTGGTCCGGCAAAAATTCGCAGTTTAGGTGGCTTACTTTTATTCAATAGTAAAGGTTTCTGGCACAGAAATACGAGAACGGGTGATAGATCTTACTAGCTTTTTTTTTCCGTTGGGCGAAATGCTATAAATTTTCCCATCAGTTTCTATTAAACGTGTAAGTTTGAACTCGGATGCCTCTTGTTTAGCTTTTATAGTTGCGCCAATCGCAGCACCTACAAGCATTGCTGTTGCAGTGCGTTGACTTTCTCCAGTCAGAATGGCACCTAAAGCTGCTCCAACAGCACCACCAACTAAAGCACCCTCAATAATTTGATCACGAGATTTTTTTGAAACTCCCATACTTCAAATATAAAATTTAAAGTTGATTTAATTCAACTACAAAAAAATCCCCCACCAATTGCTTGATGAGGGATTTCGTGTTCTTTGTTTATAAATCTTTATTGCTTAACGAATTTCGCAGTTTGCGTGCCCGTTTTAACAAAGTAAGCACCAGGCCTTAATTGGCTTATATCAACTAGCCCATTTTCTGTTATAGTTGCCACAACTTGTCCAACAACATTATAAATAATAGCCTGCTCTGTTAGCCCCTCAATACTTATGCTACCGTTAGCAGGATTAGGAAAAATACTAATCTCCAACCCACGTTGTATTGCCACACTCAATACTTTACTATAGCTGAATGCACCATTTTTGTCTACTTGTTTAATCCGGTAAAATACTTCATCATTTAGTCTGCTTGTTAAGTTATCTTTAATACTGTAATGAACAATAGTATAGCTATTCCCCAAGCTTTTTACCTCCGTTATTTTTTCAAAATTAGCATTATCCCAACTGCGTTCTATTTCAAACTTATCGTTATTAAATTCACTGGCTGTACTCCATGATAGAACAATTTGTTCTGGCTGCACTTGCTTCAACCCAACATTTAACCACCTTACGGGCAATGGGTTATTTGGCGACTCCCCACCAATACAATATTGGCCTCCAACAAATGTAATACCAGTTCTTGATAGTATAGGTGAACTATTGGTTCCCGTTGTCGCTGCATGAGTTCCAATAAATGCCCATGCTGCAGTTGAATTATTTCTTCGCAGTAATCGCAAGTCGCTGAAATTATTAACGCCACTGAAACCGTCTGCAACACAAGTAACATTGCATGTGCCACCATTAAATCCGCTTGAGGTAACATTCCAATATCCATTCACACCTGTTTTATTAATAAACAATGGGAAATCAAATATTGGCAATCCGGCATTACCTGGGTCAGTAGAAACAAACTCAACAGTTATCATGCCACCCAACGGGGGAGCTGTAGTGTACTCCACCGTAAAAGGCCGATAAAAAGACGAAGTTCCAACAGGAAGCAACCCAGCTGTTGCCGTGTTGGTAGTAGGGCCGAACCATCGCCTAAAATTGCCAATAACCTTACCGGAAGTTCTGTTTAAAACTCCAAGTTGTGAAGCACCACTACCTAAGGTAAATGTATAACCATTGCACAAAATATCATTGGCCATATTAAACGACCCGTTTACTGAAACATTACCCATTAATGTTTTTTGCGATGAAATGACTATCAGGTTATGATAACTCCCCGCACCAATAGTTTGAGAAGCGGTGCCGATATACTGAATAGTAGAATTGGATTCTGCATTCATTTTATTGCAATTCAAACTCCCTTGCACCGTTAATATCGCGTTATTTTTAACCACAATACTATCAGCAACAATTGCATTGCTACTCGGTAATGATAAGTTCAGCGCATTTGTGCCATCACCAAATTGCACAAATGTATTATTTCCATTAATAGTCCAATTGCTATTAATTGTAGGTGAGGGGTTATTTGTAACAACGTATTTTACATTTGACGAGTCGAAGTTTAATGGAGAGGCGCCAGAACCGTCTGCATTTACACCCCAAGTGGCTGGGAGGTTTAATGCCCCGCTTGATTTACTGTAATAAACTTTTCGCGGATCAGCAAAAGTAAGCACCAACTTCGGTCTTAATGAATCAATTGGAAAATCGCTGTAAGCTAACACTATCCTTCTAAAGTGTGATTCTGTTACCAAGTTCGTTACAAAACCAAAATTTTGTGTAGGATTTTGCAACCAATTTCTTACCATACTGGTAAGGTTAATGGCAAAATTCTGCGTTGTACTAGTTGGAGCTGGTATTGTCACACGATTAACAGAATCTGTTAAATTGGTGGTTGCCATACTAGGCTGTTGAGCCCAAGTAATGGTATTTTCACTCCATGTAGAGGTAACCCTGGTAAGCTGAAAATTGGCTGAACCTGATAAGCTGGAATGTAATTCCCCTGACCCTGTTAATGGATAATACAATGTTAACTCAGCACTTACTAAGTTAGCTGCTTGTTGTGAATAACTGTTTAAATCAAACTTAAAATAACTCCTCCCAACACCAACTGTTCCACTATAAGTCCATGCGGAAACGCTTCCTTCAGTTTCTGGACCAAAGTTGCTGGTGGTGCAACGCCCAGTGGATATTCCCCAACTAGAGTTACAAGGTAAATTAAAAACCCAGGAATCAATTCCATCGGCTGGTCCTGGTTGCAGTACCACTACTTGTTGTTGAGCAAATACACTTATTTGTGCAATCAACAACAACACTAAAAATAATTTTCTTTTCATATGGTTATTAAGCTGTTGCGAACATATGTAAAAAGCGCCAATAAATCAATTGTACCATGCAAACTGCTGAAAACAAAAATCCCCCACCAATTGCTTGATGAGGGATTTGTACCAATAATTAATAACTATTTTCTATTAACTGCAACCAGTTTGCGTACCGCAGTTCATGCATTTGTAGCAAGCACCACTACGTATGGTTAAGCTACCGCAGCTTGGGCAAGCAGGGCTGTCACCAAAACTTTTTAAGTAAGCTTGTGTCTGATCAACTGATGCGCTGGCCTCAGGTGCTGGTGCAACAGTTTCTACTGCTGGTTTCATAAACCCAATTGGTGCAGGGGTTGTAACCGAAGGTGCAGGAGCAACTGTTATTGCAGGAACGGCTACACTTTGCACCTGATTTGGTGCTGCATGTTTTTGGTTCACGGCCAAGTTTTGGCGTTGTACTTCACTTGGTGGTACCTGGATAAAATCTTCACGCCCTAAGTATTCAAAGCCTAACATGCGGAACATATAGTCAATAATAGAAGTGGCGTTTTTGATATTATCATGTCCGGTTACCATACCAGCGGGTTCAAAACGGGTAAAGGTAAATTTATCTACATACTCTTCTAAAGGCACACCGTATTGTAAGCCCAATGAAACTGCAATAGAGAAGCAGTTCATTAATGAACGCAAGGTTGCACCTTCTTTATGCAAGTCAACAAATATTTCACCTAACGTACCGTCTTCGTATTCACCTGTACGCACAAATATGGTTTGTCCGCCTACTGAAGCTTTTTGGGTAAACCCTCCACGTTTGCCTGGCAATTGCTTACGCTCTACAATACGGGCTAACTTACGTTTAAACTCGGTATCACTTGAGCGGTTTAGGATGGCTGTAGCAGCATCTAAAACTTGCTCAGGAGTTAATTCTCCCACAGGCTTATGCGCTGCATCACCCAATACGGCTTCAACTGCTTCTTGCATTTCCTCTTCTTCTTTTACATCCGATTTGTTGCTTAACGGTTGTGATAATTTGCAACCATCGCGGTATAGCGCGTTGGCTTTTAATCCCATGCTCCAACTTAAGTGGTAGCACTCTTTAATATTTTCAACGGTTGCCTCATTAGGCAGGTTGATGGTTTTTGAAATTGCTCCTGATAAAAACGGTTGTGCAGCAGCCATCATTCTGATGTGGCCTGTTGCAGCAATATAACGCTCACCAATATTACCGCATTTGTTTGCACAATCAAATACAGCAAGGTGTTCATCCTTTAATAATGGTGCGCCTTCAACCGTCATGGTTCCACACACGTAATTGTTGGCTGCTTCAATCTCTGCTTTGGTAAAGCCGAGTTTACGCAACAAGTTAAATTTACCGCTGTTGTATTCTTCCGGGGTAAATCCTAAACGTTGCAAACACTCTTCACCTACTGTCCATTGGTTAAACGCAAAACCAATTTCAAAAGCACCTGATGCGGCTTTATCCAACTTGGCTATTTCATCAGCGGTAAACCCTCTAAACGCTAAACTTTCAGGATTAATGAAAGGGGCACCTGTTAATGTAGCATGTCCAATAGCATACTTGATGATTGCATCGGTTTCAGCAGGACTGTAACCCATGTTTTTTAACGCAGCCGGAACTGATTGGTTGATGATTTTAAAATAACCACCGCCAGATAATTTTTTGAATTTAACCAGTGCAAAGTCAGGCTCAATACCTGTTGTATCGCAATCCATTACCAAACCAATTGTTCCTGTTGGAGCAATTACAGTGGTTTGGGCATTGCGGTAGCCGTATTTTTCTCCCAATTGCACCGCATTATCCCATGATTTGCAAGCTGCGCTTAACAAATAATCTGGGCAATAACGGGCATCAATACCAACAGGCTTGATGGTTAATTCTTCGTAAGCATCTGTTGCGTTGTAAGCCGCATAACGGTGGTTACGCATTACACGCATCATGTGTTCTTTATTCTCTTCGTATTTAGGAAATGCTCCTAAATGTTGCGCCATTTCAGCAGAAGTGGTATAAGCCGTTCCTGTTAATATAGCGGTTATTGCGCCACAAATAGCAAATGCTTTTGATGAGTCGTAAGGAATACCAGCAACCATTAACGCTGTTCCTAAGTTAGCATAACCCAAGCCTAAGGTGCGGTATTCGTATGAAAGTTGGGCAACTTCTTGCGATGGGAATTGTGCCATCAATACAGAAACTTCCAACACAATCGTCCAAATACGTGATGCATGTTCAATTCCTTTTACATCAAACTCACAAGTTTCTGGATTAAAGAAACGCATTAAATTTAACGAAGCCAGGTTACATGCAGTATTGTCTAAGAACATGTATTCTGAGCATGGGTTAGAAGCATTGATTCTACCACCTTCGGGGCACGTATGCCATTCGTTGATGGTTGAATCGTATTGCACACCAGGATCAGCGCAAGCCCAAGCAGCATCACCAATCATATCCCATAATTCCTTTGCTGGGATTGACTTCATTACATTACCTTTTGCCCTGCCTTTTAAATCCCAATTTGTGCCTTTTTCCAATGCTTCAAAAAATTCATTTGGAATACGCACAGAGTTGTTTGAGTTTTGGCCTGAAACAGTGGCATATGCTTCACCTTCATAATCGCTAGGATAACCCGCAGCAATTAAAGCAGCTACTTTCTTTTCTTCATTCTTTTTCCAGTTAATGAACTCTACTATTTCAGGGTGATCTAAATCCAAACAAACCATTTTAGCGGCACGTCTGGTTGTTCCGCCTGATTTGATAGCACCTGCAGCACGGTCACCAATTTTTAAGAAACTCATTAAACCTGATGAGGTTCCTCCACCTGATAATTTCTCTCCTGAACCACGAACACGGCTAAAGTTTGTTCCAACACCTGAACCATATTTGAATATCCGGGCTTCTCTCACCCAAAGGTCCATAATGCCACCTTCGTTTACCAAATCATCATCTACAGATAAAATAAAACATGCGTGCGGCTGTGGACGCTCGTATGCTGAGGTAGACCTTTCTAATTTACCAGTAGTAGGGTTTACAAAATAATGCCCTTGTGGTTTTCCGGTAATGCCATATGAGCTATGTAAACCAGTATTAAACCATTGTGGTGAGTTTGGAGCAGCATGTTGTCCGATAATCATGTATACCAATTCGTCATAAAAACGATTTGCATCCTCAGCACTTGCAAAGTACCCGTATTGTTCGCCCCATTGTTTCCAGCAATGTGCCATGCGGTGCGCCACCTGCTTAATGGAGTTTTCACTACCCGTTGTTCCATCAGGCATCGGTACACCTGCTTTACGGAAATATTTTTGTGCCAATACATCCGTTGCCACCTGACTCCAAAAAGTAGGAACTTCCACATTATTTAATTCAAATACTTTTTCCCCATTTGGGTTTTTAATAACGGAGGTACGGGTGTCGTATTCAAACAAGTCGAATGCGCTCACACCATCCTTAGTAAAAAAGCGATCCACGCGAAGGCCTTTTTGCTCAGTTTTTTTGGTGGTTTTAGTGCTCATATTGGAACGGATATTTTAGGTTTTAAAATTGTTAATTTATCATTACCCTCAGTTAGGGGGTTTTTCATCAAAAATGCCTTAGAAATAATTCCCAATCAAACTGCATTTTCCACACCAGTGTTTTTGCCAACATTCCACAGGCATATTCCATAAGGCTTTAGGTATGTGTATAACCAAATTATTAACACCTTTTTTGCCCATTTTACTGAAAACACTTGCCTTTATAATAAGTTAATAATGAGTGGCTTTGTTGTTAAAAGTAGACAGTTCAGCCATTTGCGGCCAGCGGCTTTTCAGGAATGTCCATTCTATTGGGGGTGGCTCATAAATTTAATGTTAATGAGTAAGTTTTACGCAAATTGAGCGTATATTCAAGATAAAAATGCGTTATTTGTAAGGATTGCATAAAATCGGCTAAAAGCTGCCTAATTTATTTTGAAAAACACATTATTACAACGCATTCAACAACAAATTGCTTCAGGTAAAAAACACCTGGCTGTATTAATTGACCCCGATAGCATAGAAAATGAAAGTCAGTTAATTGACATTTGTACAAAAAGCAATGAGGCACATGTTGATTTTATATTGGTTGGTGGCAGTTTAATTACCAATGGTTTTTTTGATACTTGTATTTCTTTAATCAAACAACACTCTGAGATACCGGTTATTTTGTTTCCTGGCAACATTATGCAGGTGAATAAACATGCGGATGCTATTTTATTACTTTCTTTAATAAGCGGCCGTAATCCTGATTTGCTCATAGGGAAACATGTGTTAGCGGCTCCTATGCTCAAAAAAAGTGGTATAGAAATACTGCCAACAGGCTACATGCTTATTGATGGCGGCAACATTACCTCTGTAAGTTATATGAGCAATACCACCCCTATTCCTGCTGAAAAATACAGCATAGCAGCATGCACTGCAATGGCAGGTGAGATGTTGGGCCTTGGCATTACTTATATGGATGCGGGAAGCGGTGCACAACACCCCATCTCTACAAAAATGATTCAAGCTGTGCGCAAAAGCGTGAATGGGCCTATTTTTGTTGGTGGAGGGATTAAAACACCAGAAGGTGCAATAGCCGCATGCATGGCTGGTGCTGATGTAGTGGTAGTAGGCAACGCATTTGAAAAAGATGCAAATCTTATCCAACACATTTCAGCAGCAGTGCATCAAATGAATGCAGTAGCGCACTAAATGGCATTTTAATAACGGCTCCGTACCACCTTATTGGATGGCCTCTTCCACCTTTCCTACTAACTTATCGGCTATTTGATTGGTTTGGTTGAGTACCTCTTTTGCTTTGCTTTTTATAGTATCCGCAAAACTCCTGTCTTTAATACCCTGAGCATTTACCAATACATTAAAATACGCCCCACGAACAGCTGTTTTTACACATAACACACCCACACCTGCATCTGTAATGCTATTCTTATTTCCTTTTTCGATCATCAGCTCCAGCATGGCTAATGCCGCAAAAGCTGTTTCCATTACTTTAAAGGGAATTTCACAGGCATATTTCGTGGCATCTTCAATGGCTTGGCTTCTTGTATTTTTTTCTTCCTCTGTATTTTTAGGAAGCCCAAAAGCATTCATGATTTTATTAAAAGCATTGGTGTCTTCATCCACCAACAGCAGCAATGTATCTTTTAATTGTTGTCCTTGCTCTGCCGCTTCACTAAACACTGGCAACTGCTCTTCCCAGCCCCGTTTACCAGCGCTAAGATTAGCCACCATTACACCTAGGGACACTCCAAGACTTCCTACATAGGCACTGATGCTACCCCCACCAGGAGCAGGGCTTTCACTTGCGGTTTCATCTGCAAATGAACGGAGATTCATCCGAATTAATTTTTCACTCGCGGCCTTTTTGAGCTTGTATTCAATAATTTTATTGTTGGCATCAAAGGACCCTAACTCATCTAATCCTAAACTTTTAACAGCAATATGAATGAGCTCCTTTTCACTTACTCCAACACTTCTATTTTGTTTGCGCAAATAATGCTTTCCAGCATCTAACAAAGCACTCAAAGGAATAAGGCCCACCAACTCACTTCCCGTTACCCGCAGCCCCCTGCTTTGTGCGCTTTTGCACACCTCATCAAATGCTTGATGCACCGAAGTAATTTTATAGTTAACAAGATTCATAGAAATCTGCGCTATATCATACTCCTCAATAAACCAACCGATAGCTTTCACGGCTTTAAGTGTTCCCGGAATTCTTACATCGTTTCCATCTGCATCTTTTACCACTTTTCCTGTAACGGGGTTGCCTTCTCTTTTTACTCGTCCAGCCTCCCGCACATCAAATGCCACGCTGTTTGCCAAACGAACTGATTTGGTATTGAGATTAACATTGTATGCTATTAAAAAATCGCGTGCACCAATTACCGTTGCCCCAGCTTTCGCATTCATAATTGCTGCACCAAAATCTGGTTTCCAAGCTGGTAGTTTAATCTTATCAAAAAAGCCTTCATATTCTCCAGCTCTAATTACAGACAAGTTTTTTCTACTTTCATCGGCTTGCGCATATTCATATAAATAAACAGGGATATTTAATTCTTCGCCCACGCGCTTGCCCAATTGCTGGGCATAAACGGCCGTTTCTTCCATGGTTATACCGCTAATTGGAATAAGTGGACACACATCAGTTGCTCCCATTCGAGGATGTTCTCCTGAATGTTTACTCATGTCAATTAACTCACCAGCCTTTTTTATTGCCCTAAAAGCTGCTTCAATCACTGCATCAGGGTGTCCAACAAAAGTAACCACCGTCCTATTGGTAGCTTTTCCGGGGTCTACATCCAATAACAACACACCATCTACTGATTCTATTTGAGCGGTGATTTGGTTAATAATGGTTAAGTCTACCCCTTCGCTAAAGTTAGGTACACATTCTATTAAAGCATTGCTGGTTGTCATAAAAAATTATTTACTAGCGCAAATAAACAGATAAAAACCAATATCGCACAAGGTTATCACGCAAAACAGCCGCTCTGAAATTCAGAGCGGCTGTTTAATATTAAGTTGTGTATGACTAGTTTGTTTTTACTAAACGTACCATTTTAACGCTACCTGCCTGCGCAATGCGTGCAAAGTAGATTCCATTGTTGGCACTATTTAAGTCAGAAACCGTTACTTGGTTAACACCTTCTTGCAATTCAATCAATTTGCTTGTAACTAATTTACCTTGAACATCGTAAACTGAGACAGTAGCCGACTCATTACTTGTTGAAGTGATGCGTAAACTGAAATCGCCATTGAAAGGAACAGGATAAGCAGTAACATCAAATCCAACCAATTCACTTTCTTCAACCGCTACTACTGGAGTATAATCTACTTTTCCATTTCTATCCATTTGTTTGATTCTGTAATACAGTTTAGTTACTCCTTGTTTTGCAAACGCTTGATCATCTGAACTGGCATAGTTAGTAATTGTATTGCTGTTTCCAACACCTTGAACAAACGTTACTTTAGTAAAGTAAATGCCATCTGTAGAGCGTTCAACTTCAAAGCCGTTATTGTTTATTTCAAGTGAAGTACTCCATGTTACCTTTACATCACCTGCAACATTAACTGCATCAAAGGCAACCCAACGCACTGGTAATGGATTGGCATTCGAATCTGCAATTGCACCAAACTCACCAAATAAGGCCATTCCTGTTCTACTTAAAATAGGAGCGGCATTTGATCCTGTTGTTGTAACATGCACCCCATTTAGTAACCATGGTGTACCCACGTTATTACGCCTAGCCAATACTGTGGTAGAGAAATTGTTTACACCAATAAACCCTCCAGCTGTTGCTGTTACAGTATAAACGCCACCAAATGTACCTAAATTGGTCAATCTCCAAATACCTGTAGGTGCTAATTTATTCGCAGTAATTACTCCTTCTACCAGTGGCAAGCCATTGGCTGAAGTAGTGCCTGTAACAAATCTTGCATTGATAGAACCTGAAGTAGTGACAGGAGTGGTAAACTCTAACGAGATTGTTCTGTTACTAGCACCAACAGTTAACGGATATGTCACCGTTGTTGATGTTGCATTTACCCAACGCGTTAAGCTTCCCTCTACACTTCCAGTTCCAGTAATTGCACCTAAGTTATTGGCATCAGTCCCCACTTCAATTGTTGCTGTGCCTGTATTTATTTTACCTGAGGTAAGTGCCAATGCGCTAGTGGTTAACGTAGCAGTTGACGATCCAAGTGTAACATTGGTGTTATTGTCTACAATAACTTGCCCTACAACCTGAGCGGCCATACCATTTACTGTAATATTGCCACCTCCATTAAATGTTAAAATATCATTTAATATAGGACTTGTTCTTGCTGGTGTCCAGTTGGCAGGTACACCAAAATTAGCTGCTCCTGTTTGATTCCATACATAATTGGTTGGAGCAGGAAGCGGCAAAATGTTTACATCATAATCTTCTGTTTCACCGAAGCCAAATGTTGTTCCGCAAGGAAGAATTGGGGTAACTGTAGTCTCTATAAGTGAAACGCGCATTCTGGTTATACCAGTTAATGCATTAGCAGGAATAACTAATGATCCAGTTTGAAACACATTATTGCCATAGTTAAATGTTCCTGTCATTACAATTTGTTCTCCTGCGTCTGTAAACAATCCATTTTGGTTCAAGTCAATCCAGATACCCATTACACCAGTAAAACTACCGCCACAAGTGGCTGTATGTACTGAGAAACTGGTAGCTGTACCAGCAATAAGATTAGGAGCAGCAACTGCACCAGCAAAATTAGAATATGAACCAGCTACTGAACCAGTGCCAGGAGCAGCAATGTTACAAGCAGAGGTGTTGTTTAAAGAACCAACAGTAACATTTAAAATCTCGCCATCAGCAGCAGGGTTTGTAAACGTTGAGGCGCAGTAAGGGTCTCTGATTGATCTGCTTCCAGCAGGTGCTGTAACAGATGGTGTTCTTGGCGTAGCTGCAATGGTAACAGAGGTAATCTCCGCATCAATTGAATCTCCTACAACAGCGCCAGTAGGCGTATTGTACGTTAGCCAAAAATAATTGGTATCATTTAATAAATTTTGATTTCCTGTAAAGACAAAGGTACCATTTGGTGCCGCAACCGTGGTACCGAACTGATTGGTAGCAGTAAAGTTACGGCTTGAGCCTGTATACCAAATGTTGGCATTGCTGATGTTTGTAGCAGGAGTGGCAGAACCAATGGTATTGCATTCAATAGAAGTTGCAACAATTGGTGATCCAGTTGATGAATTTACAATCATTAGCCTAGCTATTGGATTGTTTACAGAGCCTCTTTCTACTCTTGATGAAAAAGGCATGGTAACCGTAGAAGAAATGTAAGTCATAGCAGCATTTATGGTCAAATTACCTGCTGGAGCTGACACGGTTGGCGTTCTAACTACACCACCAATAGTTGTGCTGGTAAACGAAGCATCCAATAAGTTGGTTAATGTCGCAAATGGATTTACATCATATGCCAACCAGTAGTTATTGGTGTCATTTGTGCCAGTAAGCAATGTATCGGTAAGCGTAAATGAGAACGCACCTGAAGGTGAAGATACTGTACCAACCAAACGACTGGTATTAAAGGTAGCGGTGTTTCCTGTTGCATACAATTTGGCACTAGTAATATCAGATGCTGCTGTACTACCAGTAGTATTAAAGGTAAAATCTGTTGCCAAAATTACTCCACAACCTGAAACCTTAACTGGAATGCGTAATACTGGAACGTCTGCTGTACTTGGAGCAACAATACCTGTTTGTTGTATAGCAGTGGTGCTGCCAAATACTGGTGGGTTATCCAAGATATTCACTGTGTAATCTTCTGTTTCACCAAAGCCAAATGTAGTTCCACAAGAAGCAATAGGTGAAACAGTAGTCTCTACAAGTGAAACACGCATTCTGGTAAAGCCTCTTGAAGCGTTACATGGGATATTGATATTGCCTGTTCTAAACACAGCCGTTCCATAATTAAACACAGGTGTCATATGAACCGTTTCACCCGCATCAATAAAATCACCATCTTGGTTAAAGTCAATCCAAATACCCATTATACTTTGGAAGCTGCCACCACAAGTACTGGTGTTAATAGAGAAAGGCACGGTTCCGCCTGCTAATAAATTAGGAGCGGTAACAGTGGACGAATAATTAGAGTAGCTGTTTAAAATAGAGCCCGGTCCGCCAGTTTGAGCGCAATTTGAACTGTTATTTAAAGATCCTACCGTAACATTCCAGATTTCTCCGTCAGCCGCTGGGTTTGTAAATGTTGAAGCACAATAAGGAGCGCGGATTCCATTGCTACCCGCAGGTGCTCCTAATACTGGAGGTTGAGCACCACCAGCAACAACTGCACTTACCAACTCGCCATCCACACTATCACCTATTACAGCGGCCCCAGGAATATTATAAGTTAACCAGAAATAGTTGGTATCATTGGCTAAAGCCGCTGATCCATTAAATACAAATGCTCCATTTGGTGCAGTAACATCTGCTCCAAACTGTGTAGCAGTTGTAAATGAATTATTTGTTCCAGTATAAAACAACTTAGCCAATCCAATATTGGAAACCAATGTGGTTCCATTGGTATTAAAACTCATTTGAGTTAAATCTATAGGAGCGCCTATTGAAGAGGTAATTACACGAACGCGTAGAATAGGATTATTGATTGAATTTGTTTCTACCTTACCACTTATTTGAGACGCATCCATGCTTACAAAAGTCATTGGTGCGGTAATCACTTTATTGCCAGCAGGGTTATTATTAGTAGGTATAAAATAGTTACCTAAAACCTGCACGCTATCTACCCTTGCATCTAACAAATTGGAAGTGGTTGCAAAAGGAGAAACGTCATATGTAATCCAATAGTTATTGGTATCATTGGTGTTCAATGTATCATTAAATGAAGTAAATACCATAGAACCGCTAGGAGAACCTATTGTTGCAAGTAACCTATTGGTATTAAATACGCCTGATGTTCCAGTACTATACAACTTCGCTGTAACAATGTTGTTTACAGTTGTTGAACCAGAGGTGTTTGCTACCAAATTTGTTAACATTGCCAAGCCACAACCGCCTGCTTTTATCTTTACTTGTAAAATCACATTATCTATTGCACCTGGAGGAACACTGCCTGTATATTGAATTACACGGCTTGTAACATATGCTACTGGATTATCAACTATTGTAATGTTGTAATCTTCTGTTTCACCAAAGCTAAGGTTGGCACAAGGAGATGCTGCCGTAATTAATGTACCAAAGTTGGCATCACTACGTATTCTCATTCTTACCGGCCCTGTGTTTGCACTACAAGGTACTGTAATCGGTTTTATTACAGGCACACCTGCTGTACCATTGGTAGTTACCTCCACATACTCACTTACATCAAACGTACCATTATCATTCCAGTCAAACCATACGCCAACTCTATCGCCTGTTTGGGCTGGAGTAATTGTTAAGTTATACGTGGTGTTTTTAGCCACTGTGGTGGTGTTAGTAAAGAAAGTATAAGTTGGGTTGTTAGGACACGTGGCACCTGTATTGTTTGCCAATGTATTTAACTGAACATTTGTAATACATGAGAACGGAAATGCGCCTGTATTAGCCGCGGTGCAATACTCATTGCGGATAAGTCTATTTCCGGCTGGTGCATTAATTGTAGGACTTTGTGCTGACCCACCAACTGTTACACTTATCATTTCCGCATCTATAGAGTCACCCACAACGGCAGTTGCTTTAATACCATAAGTTAACCAGAAATAGTTGGTGTCATTTAATAGGTTTTGCGTTCCGTTTACTGTAAACGCACCAATACCTGGTGTTAAAATCGCTGTTGGTACGTATGTACCAAATAAATTACCAGTAGTAAAGTTGCTATTCGCTCCAGTGTACCAAACCCTGATGGTATCAATGTTAGATGTGTCAACACCGCCACCATTGGTGCTTAAACTAAAGCTTGTTACCGGAATAGTTGCACCCGTAGAAGAGGTAATCACCCTCATTCTAAGAATAGGGTTATTGCTTGAAGGTCGAGCCACTTTAGAGGTAAAGGGATGAGCAGGAGTTGACGACAAATAAGTCATTGGTGTTGATACCAATACATTACCAGTTGGGTTATTGTTCGCTGGAACGTACCCACTTCCAAAAACATTTAAGCTATCAATTCTAGCATCTAACACGCTTGCGTTAGGCGCAGAACCTGAAACATCATAAGCTAACCAATATGTATTGGTATCGTTTATGGCTGTATCTGCTACTGAGAAACTAAATGCTCCTGATGGAAATGGCACTGTAGCAACAAGGTTAGCTGTTGAAAAAACTTGTGAAGTTCCTGTTTTGTACAACTTGGCTGCTACAATATTACCAGCAGATGTACTACCAGCAGTATTAAACCAAAACTGATTAAAAGTGCTTGGGGCACATGGATTGGCATTTACTTTGGTGGTTACCCTTAGGATAGGCACATCTAATGCTCCTGCAGAAGTTGTACCTGTTTGTTGCGCAGTGGCAGCACTGATAAATGAGTTTGTATTCTCAACAATATTAACCAAATAATCTTCCGTTTCACCGAAGCCAAATGTAGTGCCGCAAGGAGAAATCGGCAGCACGGTGGTTTCAAGCAATGTAACACGCATAGCCGTTGCACCTCTTAACGCAGTGCATGGTATGGTAATCGTTCCTGTTCTAAACACCCCAACGCCATAATTAAATACCGGGCTTGCATGCACGTTTTCTCCTGGGTCAGTAAAATCTCCATCTTGGTTCAAGTCAATCCAAATGGCCATTGCGCTTTGAAAGCTGCCTCCACACGTACTGGTATTTACAGAGAAATTCAGGGGCAATCCTGCAATAAGATTAGGTGCAGGAACCGTTGCTTTGTAATTAGAGTAACTATTTAAAATAGAACCCGCTCCACCTGTTTGTGTGCAATTTGAAGTATTATTTAAAGACCCAATGGTAACATTCCAGATTTCTCCGTCTGCCGCTGGATTAGTAAATGTTGAAGGACAATAAGGGGCTCTGATGTAACGCGCACCAGTTGCCGATCCTCCTGTTACGGTTTGCAATGCCCCACCTATGGTTACATCTACAAATTCTGCATCAACTGAATCACCCAATACCGCATTCGATCTAATATCATAAGTAAGCCAAAAATAGTTGGTTCCATTGTTTAAAGACACATTACCCGTAATTGTGAATGCTCCATTTGGCGCTACTGCAGTTCCTACCAATATTGCATTGCTAAATGTATTGCTGCTGCCTGTGTAATAAACTTTTGCATTAGCTATTGAAGCACCAGGGTTACCTGAGCCATTCGTATTAAAACTAAATTGGGTAGCCACAGATGATGCACCAGTGGGTGACATTTGCAATTGAATATCAAGTATTCTATTGTCAATTGACCCAGTTTCTACCTGAGAAAGTGCGGTTTGACTTGAGGTTTGTCCCACATAAGTCATTGCTGCTGCTACTTGTCTTCCTCCTGCTGCCGGATTAGTAACAGTCTGAACATTACCATCAACAGTTACATTGGTGCAATTGGCTGCCAGAATATTTCCCAACGTGGCTGTTGGCGAAACATCATACACTAACCAGAAATTATTTTCGCCAGATAACAACCCCTGAGAACCCGTAACGTTAAACGCCCCAGAAGGTGTGGTAACGGTAGATCCCACTTGGGCAGTAGCCAAGAAAGTGGTTGATGCTCCAGTGTAGAATACCCGTGCATTTAAAATATTTGCTGCTGCGGTTGTGCCCGTAGTGGTAAATGCCAAATTGGTAACATTTACAGGAACAATGCCAGTTACATACACTTTCACATTTAAGATCACTTGATTTCCAGAACCTGTTGCAATGGTATTGGTATTACGCACCACAGCAGTAGAGTCATATACCATCTTAGGGGCGGTTGTGCCCAGTGCAAAAAAACCTCCATTGGTTAAAATTGGTGAAATTGGTCCAGGAGCTGTTGTAGCCGTTGTGCGTGTCTCATAAAGATTATTAGTAAAGGCTCCCGCTCCTGAAGCCACACTTCGTTCTGTCCATGGGCCAGTTGGTAATGTTGCTTGCATTATCCTTAGCTGTGTTTGAGTTCCTAGTATGTTGTCTGAGTTACCAAATGTGTAATTGTTATAAGGAAAAGTCAACGCACTGGTTGCAGGTAAATCAGGTCCCGAGTTCAGGTCAATATTCAAATACCTACTACCTATCATGTTTACTCCAACTGCTGTTCCCGTAGGAGGTGTATTGATCATGCTAAAAGTAATGGTTTGACTTGACCAACCTGCACCAGCTGTTAGGTTAAATGTTTTCAATACATTTGAGTTGATGGCTGTGCCTACAGGCGCAGTGCCTACACCAAAAGGAACATTAATTTGTGCTGTTCCAGTAGCTGGACGATTAAAACGAACTGGCCCTATAATGTATGAGCCTTGGCTGGTTGGGGGTGTAAAATTACTTGGTTGTGTTCCAAAAGAACCATTACCCAATAAGTTGATGGTTAATAAATTGGTAGGGGAAGTAAACAGGAAACCGCGTGTAAAAGTTGTAGCACCACCCACAGTAGCGCTACCGACTAATAATGGGCTACTCAACACTACGTGTGCATGTGTATTAATGGTAAGTGTTCCAACAATAATTTGTGTTCCGGTAATGGTATCTGTTTCAAATCCAGTAAAAATAGTATCCCTTCTTAATAGGCCAAAAGTTAATGTTCCATTGGTACCCCCTCCGTAAGTTACACTGCGTAAAGCCGTTCCTAAAGAAGGAAAAAGAGGGCGGGCGGTAAACCTGGCTCTTGGGTGACGAGTAATAATAACTGCTGTTCCTGAAACTCCCACTGTTAAGTTTCCATTAGGATTGATGTTGCCTTCCACTAAAAAACAGTTATTTCTAACTGTAACTGGTGAGTTATAAGTTAAGCCGCCACTATTTGCATGATAAATTACCGAAATTATGCCTCCTGTAATAGTACCACTATTGGTAATGGTAGCAGCACTACCCCCAAAAAAATACAAGCTGGCTGTGGTGCTTTGGTTCACTGTTAATATACCTGAGTTGTTTAAACTACCACCTATATAAGTGAATTTACCTGTTGTTCCATTACCGCCTAACAAAGTACCTGTTGGAGATATAATCACATCACCAAAAGTTTGTAGTACTTGTGACGTTGTGGTGGTTGAATGGTTTACTGTACCATCAATGGTTAGGTTTTGTGTACGTGCAATATTCACATTAATAGAAACAACGTGTGTTGCAGCAATCACCACATTATTGTCTGCCGAGGGTACTACACCTCCCACCCAAGTGGTGGTGGCATTCCAAGGCCCGGTTTGGGCAGAAGTAATGGTTGTAGGTGTAAACTCTTCTACACTGAAATTGTCAATAAATATAGGTTGCGCTCCACTAAACGTATTGTTTCTTTCAAAAGCAAATTTGGCATTGGCCACCAAATAGGCCGCTGGAACTTTTATATTAATATTTTGCCAAGGCGAAGCTGAAGAAACAACGGTTTCTGTAAAATTGGGCTGCACATCAGCAATGGTTGCCCATGTAAGTCCTCCATCGTTTGAAGCCAATACCTTTAATGGAAAGGTTTGATTTGAGTTATTTGCTGAAAAATATTTAAAGCGCACATAAGGTGATGTGGCCGTGTTTAAACTCACCACTGGAGACTCCATCCTACGTGATTCTGTATTGGTATTGCCTCCAAAAAAATGGTCTTCTAAAAACAACGTTCCACTATCAGATACCGCAGCAGCTGGCAATGTTCCTGATGAGGGAATTGTCCAGCCTACAGCAAGTCGCCTATTACTCTGCCAATCCTTTGCACCAAAAGTTCCTGTTGCTACCGGAATTCCGTCACCAGTAAACAGTGTTCGAACCTGCGTCCATCCAAAAGGGGCAGCAGGAGCACCCACCCATGGATTATCGAAATTTTCGGTCATATACACTTGCGCTTGCAAGTTTTCTGAACCTAAAGTAAAGGCTGCAACACCAGCGACAATGGCATTACGAATAATCAGTTTCACTGATTGTAAATTTATCTTCATATTACTAAATTTATGCGGTAATTATTTGGAAAAATGAAATATCAATTAACTGAATATCTAATTAATTAAAAAATAAAAACTTAATTTTTCTTAACAATAGCTTACAATCAATTGATATAAAGCTACCTAATTTAAAAAACAGGTTTCTGTTTTTGCTCCATTTAAAACAAAAAAACCCGTTCAGGCGATACCTGAACGGGTTTTAAACTATTAATTCTTATAAGATTATTGTTTATTAATCTTCAATACAGTTGATTGGTCACCTTGGCTGATTCGCACAAAGTAAATTCCTGCCTCAACTTTTTCTAAAGAATTTAGGGTAATTAAGTTTTTACCTTCTTCCAAATTCACTTGTTTAACAGCAATTAACCTGCCTTGTAAATCTGTTATTTTCAACTCCGCGTTGCCGGTTTGTTGGGTAACAATATTCAGGTTTAATTCGTTTGCAAATGGCACTGGAAAAGCAACAACTTCAAATGCTTCTTCAGCTTCTTCACTTACCATAATGGTGCTGCTGTATTCAAATTTGCCATCAAGGTCTATTTGTTTTAAGCGGTAATACAACTTATTACTACCTGCTGTTTTAAATGCATTTTCGTCATTAAGTCTGTAGTTACGAATAGCTGAAGAGTTTAACGCACCTTTCACAAACTCAACAAATTTAAAGTTTATACCATCGGTACTGCGTTCAACATCAAAACCTTGATTATTTTTTTCACTGGCAGTAGTCCAGCTTAGTAATACATCACCATTATTGTTGTTACCAGTAAAGCTAATCAACTTAACAGGTGTGGTAGTTGTACTTTGTAAAGCAGCTGTTGTAAATTTATTATGCATGTATCTGCCATTAAACTCGTACACATCAAAAGTGTAACCTGTTAATGCTGTTAACCCAGTAACAGTAACACTGCTTCCTGATCCATTAAACACTACATAGTTGCCAAGACCTGTTGAGTCTCCATTGGTTCCTCTGTAAACAGCACTTGCTCTGTACAGAAAAGTATCAATTGGCGCTACTGCCACTGTAGATGATAACCTTGCAACCACTAAACGTCCTTGTCCATTTCCGTTGGTAAAAGAAACATTTGCTGTAGTATTGGTTGGCGTAACTACCACATTGCTTGCCGCAGTGGTTGGCGTAACCACATTCACCACTTCAATATCATCAATTGCCCAACCTTCGTCAATAACTCCATCAGCCCAGAAACGGAAGCGCACTTTAACATTGCCTTGACCCGCTGCTCCAGTTAATTTAGTTGCAGACTCAATCCATCCATTAGAACTACTTGCATAAGATGATGTTAGTCCATTATATTTATTTGCTCCCAAATTACCTAAGGTTGATAAATTGTTATACCAAGAATAACTGTTAGGTGTGTTAAAATTTGTTCCCGTTCCAATGGTTGCATCTAGTCTGGTCCATGCGCCTCCGTTAATTGAAATTTCTACCACGCCTCCATCGTAATTAGGATCCAAGTCTGTTTTTAATTTGTGTCTAAATCTTAACACAGGATCTGATGCAAGTGCACTGAAGTTAAACTGTGGCGATAAAACAACACAATCTTCTGTACCAAGATAATTTCCCGTTAAAAATGTTACCATGGCATTTGGACTTGAGTAAGCGCCACTTAAAACTGTTTTAGCTGGGGTTCCTCTCACCCATGCATTTGATCCACCATTAATTGCAGAGGTTGTCCATGCTGTCGTAGTTCCATCAAAGTTTTCGGTGTAAGGGAAAGAGCTAATGATTGGAGCCGTAGTAAAGCTATCTAAGTTTCCATAAGAAGTACCAACAAGGTTGGTGGCATAAGCACGGAAATAGTATTTGGTAGAAGCTGTTAATCCCGTAACATTAAAACTATAGTTACCAGTTAACACCACTGGATTAGTTGTTGAATCAATTACGCCAAAACCGGCAACTACGGGGTTAGGTGTTGTGCTGCACACCACCCCACTTGCAGTTACTGCAGAACCACCGTTTGATGTAATATTACCGCCCATAGCAGCAGATGTTGTTTGCACATTAGATGCAGCAACAGTTACTACGAAAGGAGCAACAGGACCTGCTGTTGTAATAAAGGTACTATCAGCACCATAGGTAATTCCGATTGCGTTTATAGCATAAGCCCTGTAATAATAGGTAGTGCTTGCAAATAAACCTGCAATGTTTTTGCTCCAAGTTCCAGTTGTTACAACTGGGTTATTGATAGAATCAACTACACCAATACCACCTCTAACTGGGGTTGGGTTAAGTGAATAAACGATACCACTTGCTGTAACCGGAAATCCACCATTGTTAACACTGTTGTTTATTAGTGTTGCGGTAATATCCAACACATTGGTCTTGGTACCAGTAACCACAATTGGGGCAGTCGCTTGTACTCCTGAGGCACAGATAGTGAAACCTCCAGAAGCCGTTCCTGCATTGGTATGGTAAACACGCACGTAATAAGTAGAATCTTTAAGTAAGCCTGTTAAAACGGTTTGCACTGTTCCGGCATTTGTGGTGGTATTTAAACAACTCAATGATGTTAAACTTCTGTTTAACACTTGAACATGAGCCCTGAATGTACCTGAGCCAACCACTCTAATGGTATCAACTGATGCACTTGGCGTAAATCTATACCATACATCATCATCAGCTAAACCAGCGCAAACAGCTTGAGCACTTGCAGTTGAACCTATAGTTGTGCCTGAAATAGGAGTACATGTGGTACCCACAGTTAAAGTTACAGCACCAGAAGTATCATCATTAGCTGGAGGAGGGATAATTTCGTTTACACAAATTGAGAATGCACCACTAGTAGAACCAGCGCCTGCTCCTGCATTAAATACACGTACAAGGTAAGTAGCCGTTGGAGTTAAACCTAACGCTTGAACTGATTCCAATGCATTGGTTGCAGCATTTCTTGAACCAGCCGCTCCTAAACCTGTTGTATCAAAGGCATTTGTCATCACCTGGAATGCAGGGTCATAACCTGAACTGCTCACCACTGAAATACCCACCTGACCTGAAGCAGGTGCAGTGAAACTGAACCATACATCATCATCCGGATTACCAGATAATGGAGCTGGACCAGTAGCAGAAGCAGTAGCACCTCTTGATGAGTAGTAGGTTCCACATCCATCTGTGCAAGGAAGCGCATTTACCGTTAAAGCTATTGGTGTTGAAGAACTATCGTTTGAAGGTATTGCAGATACGGCACTTGGATTGAATGTAGCCCCACTTGTAAATAAGATTGACGTATTGCAACTCGGTAATATTGATAGTGAATTATTTACTGCTGAAGTAGAAAAATTGCGGCTATTTTCCAATAATAACGCTATTTTTTGACCTGATGCCGGATTGTTTCCAGTTAGTCCTAAAGAGTAATCAAAAGCTCCTGTACCATTTCCGTCAAAAGGTTGCATTCTTCCATAAACAAGCTCAATATTGTTTGACCCCTCGTACAATTTCACTTGGAAATTTAAGCTAGGTGAACCATAACCAAATCTTTCCATTTCAGCCCACTCAACAGTTAATACTCGATTAGGCGCAGTTCCAGTTGTTGCATACCTGATTAATGCTACCTTGTTAGCATTGGTATTACCCAAGCTTACCAAGTCCTCCCACAAAGGAGCAATTACCCTTCTAGGATTTGTAGAGTTTAAATCATTTGTTAAATTATTGGTAACCGTAGCCGTATCAAAACTTAACCAACCATTGGTTGAAACATAGAAAGCTGATTGCACAGCGCCTTGATAAACGAATGGAAATGGCATAGATACTTTATTGGTATTGTCGTCATCACCAGTAAACGCACTAGTCCAAGTAAATTGAGTTCCAGTTGTTTGAATAGAAGTATAAGTTACCCCCGTGTTTCTGGTAATAGAATAAGGCCCGAAACCTTGGCATGGTTCGTTAACACGTAACACAACCGATGAATCACTTGATAGACCGCAGGTAACAACCCTCCTATAAAACCGTGTAGCGGTTGGTGAAGGGAACTTAGCTGTTGCAGTAGAAATACCCATTGAAGTCCAGTTGATGCTATCAGTTGAAACCAACCAATTAAACGTAATACCTGTACCAGTAGATGATCCAGTTACCCCTAAAGTTGTACTGTCATTGCAATTTGCAGCGGTTAATGTTGTTGTTCCTCCTGTTGCGGCTTTTACCAAAACCGAAACTGAACTATCAGTAGAAGTGCTTGCATTACAAGTTACCACAGCGCGGTAGAAAGAGTTTACAGATGGACTCGGTATTTTTTGGCTGGCCAATGTGGCGCCAAAAATAGGAGTCCAGTTGATATTGTCAGTTGATTCAAGCCATTGGAAGGCATTAACACCAGCTGAAACATTGGTTAAACTCAGCGTAAGACTGTCTCCACAAACAGGAACCGTAGCTTGTGCATTTCCACCATAAACTGGCTTAACAGCAACAATGTTTGAAGAGCCTATCAGTGAATTTGATACGCAGGTGGTATTTCTTCTAAAATAAGTAAGTGTATTTACTGGTGCTTTACTTAAGCTTACCAGTGTATCATTGGTTGAATTTGTCCAGTTAATGCTATCAGGTGATGATTGCCATTGGTAAGTAATACCTAAAACAGTAGGAGCCGAACCTGTAAGATTGAAGTTTCCTGTTCCGCAACCCGGAACGTTAGATAATGTTGCTGTTCCGCCAACAGGTGTTCCTGAGCAAAATGGTGGTGGAGTAAACGTATACATCCTGCCTGAAGCAGGAACAATGGTGTTTGCATTGTTTGCAGTTGTTGTTGAAGAAGTATTGGTGGTTAACGTAAGACTATGGAAACTAGCTGGGGTTGCAACAGCCCCCCTGATTCCAACAGAAGCACTGGTTGTTGGACCTTGCATTGTTCCGTATCTGAATTCGATTACATTGGTTGTTTCATACAACCACAATTGAAATGTTGAGTTGGCTGCTCCACCTGTAGACCTTGGCACAGTAACAAACCACTCAACAATCCTGATTTGATTTGGACTTGTTCCAACCAAAACCGTTTTTAATGTTCCAGTAGCAGCAGTTCCTAAAGCAAGATCATCCCAATAAGGGAAAATTTTCGGGATGTTTGTGGTACTTACTACTCCATTACTAAACTGAGGAGCTGCAGCAGTTCCTCCTAACTGAATAAATCCATCAACAGAAGCAGAAAACTGCGTGTAGTTAATGTTTTCAAAACCGAAAGTAAAGCCAATGTTTTGTACAGCACTTACTCCATCATCCCTATCAGCAGGAGAAATAGTAACAGCACCTGTCATTGCATTAAGCGTGGCACCGGTTGAGGTAGAATAAACATAGGTAGCAGCTTGCTGGGAAATTGCTTGAGAGGCAATACCCACCAAGAGCATTGCGGTTCCCAGCAACCTGGCGAAAAACCGCTTTCTGTGATTTGGTAATTGTGTTTTCATTTTATTTTTGTGTTGTTTATTTGTTTGCAGAAATATGCGTAACATGGTGATACACCATGAAATGATTATTTATAAAAAAACATGGTGAACTACTCGTTCCAGCAAGTGCTATAAAAAGAGGGCTTTACACTTGAAATAACAGATGATTTAGTTAAGGTTAACCCCAAACAAAAAAGAGCGCAAAAAACAGGTTCGATTACAATACAATCAATAAGAATGGAAATGTCAGAAAATGTTGTTTTGTGTTTAGTCATGTTCTATGTTGGCTATACAATAGAATTACAAATATATGACATAATGCTTAATTAGGGTTATCCCTTTTGTCATATTTTAGATGTTTTTAAGATTCTTTTAAGATTTTTATCATCAATTGCCCTAAAGCATTCACGACCTGATAAAAAATGGAAATCTGAATAAACGAAGTTTTTGACCTGAATTACAACAAAGGCGATAAATGCAACTGAAATGCATGGTTACGAGATGTTAATTCATAAATCATCCCTATATGGAGTGGGTAATTAACGGGTAAATGTCCTGCCGGATAATTAAAACATATCGGATAATCAAAATCGCCAATGGCCTCCCTTATGATTTCTTCCGCTGTTTTACCGAATGGAATCACATTGTCGCGCATATCACTCATGCCACCAACCACCAATCCGGCTAAATTACTCAACTTACCAGCACGTTTTAAGGCTTGCATCATCCTGTCAATGTGATACAAATACTCATCTAGATCTTCTATAAACAATATTTTTCCTGCGGTATCTGTATCGCTGGTTGAACCTAATAAACTAAACAATACTGAAAGATTGCCACCAACCAACTGTGCTTTTGCATGGCCATACTTATTTAATGGGTGAGGAGGTATAATTGTTTCAACTGAAATGCCAAACAAACTATTATACAATTGATTAATGCTTGTATCACTTAATGCGGGCTGCTGCATGTTGATTGGCATGGTTGCATGCAAACTGCATACATTGGTATGTGTATGGATGTGGTTGTGCAATACGGTAACGTCACTGTAACCAATAATCCATTTGGGATTGTGGTTGAAACGGCTAAAATCAAGCCTGTCAATCATCCGCACAGTACCATACCCACCTCTGGCACAAATAATGGCTTTTATCGAATCATCATCTAAATAATACTGAAATATACCAGCCCTTAACGCATCAGGGCCAGCAAATTGATTTTCTTCCGCAAACAAATCAGGGTGCATAACAACCTCCAAACCCCAACCTGAGAAAATCTCAATGGCAGGTTGCATCTCTAGTTTCGATACCTTTCTGGCCGTTGCTGCAATAGCAATTTTATCTCCAGGTTTAAGAAATGGCGGAATGATTCTTGGTAACATCAGGTGTATTTCTCGTCATACTTAATTTTAATGTCGGTTACCATTTGTTTAACCTCTTGCTCTTTACTCTTATCACAAATCATCAACACATCATCCGTATCCACAACTATCATGTGGTGCACACTATTGAGCACAACCAACTTATGTTTACCCCCATGAGCGCTCACCATGCAATCGCTGCTTCCGTATACATGGATGTTTTTTCCATCTAACACATTTTTAGCCTCATCCTTATGCAAGGCATTCTCATACAATGAAGTCCAAGTGCCTAAATCGCTCCACCCAAAATCACTGGGTATTACAAACACATTATCTGCCTTTTCTAATATACCATAATCAATAGATATGGCCCTGCATTGCTCATAAGCGGCTTGAATAACTGCTGCCTCTTTAACTGTATTAAAACTCTTGGCTGCTTCTGCAAACAACTCAAAATGTTCCTGCATTAATAATTTAAAGGCCGAACGAATAGAGGAAACACTCCAAATAAAAATACCCGCATTCCATAAAAACTCCCCACTCTCTAAAAAAGTTTCCGCCAGTTCCAGAGTTGGTTTCTCTGTAAAGGTTTTTACTTTAAACAAATCCTTTTTCTCTGAAGCATCAATATATTGTATATATCCATAGCCAGTATCTGGGCGACTTGGTCTAATGCCTAGCGTTACCAATGCATTGTTATTTTTTGCATAGGCCATCCCAATCTCTACATTTTTATAAAACGCATCCTCATTGAGTATCAAGTGGTCACTAGGTGCAACTACGCATACTGCATGTGTATTTATTTGATGTATTTTGGCGTTGGCAAATGCAATGCAAGCAGCCGTGTTTTTGGCAAGAGGTTCTCCCAATACACAGCCATCATCAATACCTGGTATCTGCTCTTTAACCAGAGGAATGTAACTTTGGTTGGTTACGATAATGATGTTCTGCTTATCAAAATGCTTTAAAAACCTTTCGTAGGTGCTTTGTAACAGGGTTTTTCCTGTTCCCAAAATATCCAAAAACTGCTTAGGTTTTTGGGTTCTACTGTAAGGCCAAAATCTACTTCCAATGCCACCAGCCATAATAATGGCATAATGATTTTTGTTTTTCTCCATCCTGTTGATAAAAATCATGTTTCCGCTAATGAAGAATTAATGCGGACTTTCGCACTAAAATCATAAATTAGCCAGTGCAAATAAAGTTTTTAATCGTCAAATTTTCAAAAAAGGATTTAACGGGCTAACTTAGCACCCCTTTTTACAAAAAATCAAGTACTTAAGATATTTACCATATATGAAAGCAGTCAAAATGAGTGCAAAAGAAAGCCTCAAAGATTTTTTCGGGTTCGACCATTTTAAGGGAGACCAGGAGAAAATAGTGGATAGTGTGATGAAAGGAGAAGACTCATTTGTAATTATGCCAACTGGCGGTGGAAAAAGCCTTTGTTACCAACTACCCGCATTAATGCTACCTGGAGTAACCATTATTATTTCACCACTTATTGCCTTAATGAAGAACCAAGTGGATCAGTTGCGCTCCTTTGGCACTGAAAATATTGCCCACTTCTTAAACTCCTCTTTAAACAAAAGTGACATTACCAAGGTTAAAAAAGATGTTACCAGTGGTGATACCAAATTGCTTTACATAGCCCCTGAAACGCTTAAAAAAGAAGAGACAATTGATTTTTTAAAATCAATCAACATTTCTTTTGTAGCTGTTGATGAAGCGCATTGTATTAGTGAGTGGGGCCATGATTTTAGGCCGGAGTATCGCAGAATAAAGCAAATGGTGAAGGAAATTAAAGATGTTCCTATGATGGCTTTAACAGCTACTGCTACCCCAAAAGTGCAACAGGATATTCAGAAAAATTTACACATGAATGACGCTTTAATCTTTAAATCGTCATTTAACCGCACCAATTTATACTACGAGGTAAGGCCCAAAGGCAAAAAAAATGATGTGTTAAAGGATATTGTGCAGTACATTAAACCACGTAAAAAGAAAAGTGGTATTATTTATTGCCTGAGCCGCAAAAAAGTAGAAGAGATTGCTGGAGTATTAAAAGCAAACGGCATTAAAGCATTGCCTTATCATGCAGGTCTTGATGGAAAAACCAGGGCTGCTCATCAAGATGCATTTTTGATGGAAGATTGTGATGTAATTGTAGCCACCATTGCCTTTGGTATGGGTATTGATAAACCAGATGTGCGTTTTGTAATTCACTATGATGTGCCTAAAAGCATTGAAGGATATTACCAAGAAACCGGGCGTGCAGGAAGAGATGGTATAGACAGTGATTGTTTGCTGTATTACAACCCAGCCGATATTGAAAAGCTGGAAAAATTCATGAAGGATAAGCCCGTTGCGGAGCGTGAGATTGGCGAGTTGCTTATTTTTGAAACACAAGCTTTTGCAGAATCATCAGCTTGTAGAAGAAAATTTTTATTGCACTACTTCGGAGAAGTGTACAATGAAAAAGACTGCAACAAAATGTGCGACAATTGCCGCCATCCTAAAGCCAAAGAAGATGCTAAAGAAGAAGCCGTGCTTGCCTTAAAAACCATTAATGCCATTAAAGGCAAGTATGTGTTAAGCCACGTGGTGGATATTTTAGTTGGTAAAAAAAGCCATGAAGTTGGATTAAGCGGGCATGAAAAAACCGAGTTTTTTGGCGCAGGTAAAACGCACGATGAAAACTATTGGAAGTCACTTATTCGAGTGTTGTTGTTAAACGGCCTCTTAGATAAAAACATTGAAAACTATGGTTTGTTGAGCGTAAATGCAGCCGGTGAAGCCTTTTTGAAAAAACCTACCAAGTTTGAAATTGCCTTAGACCAACGTTTTGAGAAAGTTACTGATGATGATGAAAAAGATGTAGAAGTAGAGAATGTATATGACGAGGTGTTGTTTAATATGCTTAAAGACCTTACCAAAAAGGTGGGTAAGCAGCAAAATCTCCCTCCATATGTCATTTTCCAAGAGCCATCACTGGAGGAAATGGCCAGCAAATACCCTACTGACATGGAGGAACTGGCTAAGATAAGTGGAGTAAACAAAGGGAAAGCCATTAAATTTGGCAAACCTTATATTGAGCTTATTGCCAAATACGTTAAAGAAAACGAAATTGAGAAGTTGGAGGATATGGTGATGAAATCGGTGGTGAATAAATCTGCCAAAAAAATAGCCATCATTACCAATATCGACAAAAAAATAAGCCTTGCAGATATTTCACGCTCTTTAGGTTTGAAACCAGATGAATTGTTGCACGAAATGGAGAATATTATTTTATCGGGCACCAAACTAAACCTAAAAAGTTATGTTAATGATTTGGCAGATGAAGATTTGCAAGATGAAGTAATGGACTATTTCAGAAGTAGTGAACAAGATAATTTAGATGCCGCTGTTAATGAGTTTAGTGAAGAATTTAGCAAAGAAGACATCCAATTATTCCGTTTACATTTTATTGCTGAGTATGCATTTTAATTCGTTATTCATTTACGTTTTTCTATTTTGCACCCCTAAATTTAAAAATTCGTGAGCGACCATAGCAAGTTATCAAAACTATCATTAGCTGGTTTATTGATAACATTAGGAATCATTTATGGTGATATTGGCACCTCCCCATTATATGTTGTTAAGGCCATTGTATCTGATAGGATTATCACCAAAGATCTGATTTTTGGTGGTTTATCTTGTATTTTTTGGACCCTCACTTTACAAACCACATTAAAATATGTGATTATTACGCTAAGGGCTGATAACAACGGTGAAGGAGGAATTTTTTCACTTTATGCTTTAATAAGAAGAAGAAGACCACATCTGATTTTTCCAGCTATTGTTGGTGGTTGTGCTCTTCTTGCCGATGGTATTATTACCCCCCCCGTTTCGGTTTCTTCTGCCGTTGAAGGATTATTGATATTAAACCCCAACATTAGTACAATACCTATTGTGATTACCATTATTACCGTGTTGTTTTTAATACAGCGGGTTGGCACAAGTATTGTTGGTAAAGCCTTTGGCCCTATTATGTTGGTTTGGTTTAGTATGCTGGCTATTTTAGGCTTAAACTGGGCCATTAAAATGCCTGAAGTGCTTCACTCATTAAACCCATACTATGCTTATAATTTATTGGCCAATTATCCGGAAGGCTACTGGCTTTTAGGAGCAGTTTTTCTTTGTACAACAGGAGCAGAGGCCTTATATAGCGATTTGGGGCATTGCGGAAAAAAGAACATTCGTGTAAGTTGGATATTTGTAAAACTAACCCTTATTCTAAATTATTTGGGACAAGGAGCATGGCTTCTTCAATACGAAGGTAAAACCATGCATGAGGTAAATCCATTTTTTGGTTTAATGCCACAATGGTTCCTTGTTCCAGGCATCATCATTGCCACGGCAGCAGCCATTATTGCCAGCCAAGCATTGATTAGTGGATCATTTACCTTAATTAGTGAAGCCCTGCGACTTAACGTGTGGCCAAAAGTGCGTGTTAAGTACCCAACAGAAGCTAAGGGCCAATTGTATGTGCCAAGCGCAAACTGGATGTTGTGGGCAGGCTGTATCGGTGTAGTATTGTATTTTGAAGAATCGGCAAAAATGGAAGCGGCCTATGGTTTGGCCATTACCATTGCCATGTTAATGACCACCATTTTATTGGCCAACTATTTAAGAAAAACCAAAACACCGCGCATTTTTGCAGCATTATTGCTTGTTGTATATCTCCCTATTGAGCTTTCATTTTTACTTGCCAATTTGCGCAAGTTCTCTCATGGCGGCTGGGTAACTCTGGTTATCAGTTTCATATTCATCATTATTATGTGGGTTTGGTTTAAAGGTCGTAAAATTAAAAACAGGCTTACAGAGTTTGTTAAGCTAAGAGACTATATCCCTATCCTGCAACAACTCAGTAATGATACTTCTATTCCTAAATATGCCACCCACCTTGTATATTTAACTAGTGCGGATAGTTTAATGGAAGTAGAAAGCAAGGTGGTATATAGCATTTTACAAAAACAGCCCAAGCGCGCTGATATTTATTGGTTTGTGCATATACATGTGGATGACCAACCCTATACCATGGAATACAAGGTTGACCACATAGCCAGCCATGATATTATTAAAATAGACTTTAAGTTGGGCTTTAGGGTGGAACAAAAAATTAATTTCTACTTCCGAAAAGTGGTGGAAGAGTTGATGAAAAACCACGAGGTGGATGTTACCAGCCGATATGCCTCTTTAAGTAAACTGAATATAACGGGCGATTTTAGGTTTGTAGTATTAAAACGCCACCTGAGCTACGAAAATGAGTTAAGTGTTTACGAGGGTTTGATTATGGATGCTTACAGCGTACTGGATGGATTAAGCATTAGTGAAGAGAAAGCATTTGGACTAGATACCAGCTCGGTTACGGTAGAAAAAGTACCTATGATTATTGCTCCAGTGAAGGAATTTAAGCTTAAACGGGTTTATAAGTAGCTGGAATTGATTTTGTTGTTTTAAAATAGCGGCTTTTTTTCAAAAAATTTGCACAGATGTAAGTTAGGCTTATCTTTGCAGCCACAAAAATTGTCCGATGGTGTAACTGGCAACACGTCTGATTTTGGTTCAGAAGAGTCTAGGTTCGAGCCCTAGTCGGACAACACAGAAAGATTAGTGTCGGGTTTTTATTAAAAGCCCGACATTTTTTTTAAGAGCTAAACACCAAATTAATACTTAGCAGCATGTCGTCACCACGCAACGAGGTCAAATTATTCTCTGGTCGCAATTCCCTATTTGTGGCTGAAAAAATTGCCGAATCCTATGGAAAACCGTTGGGAGATATTACAGTTTCTCAATTTAGTGATGGCGAAATCCAACCGAGTATTAATGAAAGTGTACGTGGATGTGATGTGTTTTTTATCCAATCAACTTTCCCTTCAGCAGATAATTTATTGGAATTATTATTGATGATAGATGCAGCCAAACGCGCCTCAGCCCATTATGTTACTGCGGTTATTCCTTACTTTGGCATGGCCCGTCAGGACAGGAAAGATAAGCCCCGCGTAAGTATTGGCAGTAAAGTAGCTGCCGACCTGCTAAAGGCCGTGGGCGTAAGCCGTGTAATGACCATGGACTTGCATGCGCCTCAAATTCAAGGTTTTTTTGAAATTCCGGTTGACCATTTGGACTCATCTGTGATATTTATTCCTTATATTCGCAACCTCAATGAAAAAAACCTGATTTTGGCTTCTCCTGACATGGGTTCATCTAACAGAACAAGAACCTTTGCAAGAGCCTTAAATCTGGATATGGTAATTTGTGATAAAGAGCGCAAACGCGCCAATGAAATTGCATCGATGACGTTGATTGGTGATGTGGCTGGAAAAGATGTGATTTTGATAGATGACATCATTGATACGGGTAATACCTTGGCTAAATCAGCCCAAATGCTTAAAGAAAAAGGAGCATTGAGCGTAAGGGCCATGTGTACCCACCCTGTTTTGTCTGGTTCAGCATACGAAACCCTAGAAAACAGTGTGATTGACGAATTGGTGGTGTGTGATACCATACCATTAAAACGTGAGAGCAGTAAAATAAAAGTATTAAGTGTGGCTGATTTGTTTGCCAATGCCATTAAAAATGTAACGGAGTTTGGCAGCATCAGTTCTTTATTTAATACTGCAACGAAATAAAATTCGCATTCAATTAAAATAAACTGTGAAACAAGGGCCTGGCGAATTGACCTGCGTTTTACAAAAAAGAAAACAAAACAAAAAATGAAAACACTTGCCATGTTTGGTTATTTGCGGGACGGAGTGGGTAAATCATCTACCAAAGCACTTCGAAACGAGGGTAAGGTGCCGTGTGTATTGTATGGCTCAAATGAGAATGTAAACTTCTCTATGTACTCTGAAGATTTTAAAAGCTTGGTGTACACCCCGAACGCTTACAAAGTTCAACTTGACATTGAAGGTAAAATTTACAAAGCCGTATTGAAAGTAGTTCAATACCACCCTGTAAATGATTCTATCCTTCATGCCGATTTTTTATCAATCAGCGAAGACAGACCTGTTGAGGTGCGTATTCCTATTAAATTAGTGGGTAACTCAGTTGGTGTGCGTGCGGGTGGTAAATTGGTGGTTAAAATGCAAAAATTACGCGTTAAAACCTTACCAGCTAAATTACCTGACTTTATTGAAATTAACATTGATAACTTAGAAATAGGAAAATCAATTAAAGTATCGGAATTGGTTCAGGCAGATTACACCGTATTGGAATCGCCAAACAACCCGATTGTTTCTGTAAACACAACCCGCGCTGCGGTAAGTGCTGCTGAAGAAGCTAAAAAGAAATAAGCTGAAATAGGTATTTATGTAATCCCGCGCCAATAAATTGGCGCGGGATTTTTTTTGCAACATCGTCATTCTATCCACATCAATTAAAGCATTATTATTGCACCATGAAATCCCTGATTATCGGCTTAGGTAATATTGGAAGCGAGTATGACAATACCCGACACAATATCGGTTTTAGTATTGCCGATGCATTGGTAAATAAACACCAAGGTAAATTTGTTACTGAACGTTATGCTGATTATGCAGCCCTTTCTGTTAAAGGAAAATCGTTGCATGTAATTAAACCAAACACCTACATGAACCTGAGCGGAAAAGCTGTGCGCTATTGGATGCAAGAGTTGAAATTAGAGGTATCGCAATTGTTTATTTTGGTTGATGATTTGGCCATTGATTTTGGCAAAATACGCATCCGTGCAAATGGCAGCGATGCCGGACATAATGGACTAAAAAGTATTAACGAGTTGTTGCAAACCCAAAACTATCCACGCTTGCGTTTTGGTATTGGAAACAATTTTGCAAAAGGCAGGCAGGTAGAGTATGTGCTCGGAAAATGGAACAATGAGGAACAACTTGCATTACCGAAACTCATTACACATTCCGTAGAAGCGATTGAATCCTTCGCGCAAATAGGGCTGGAACGCACCATGAATTTTTATAATATCAAATAAGCTATGTATACCTGGACAGAACAACACCACAAATTGCAAAAAACCTTTAAGTTCAACTCCTTTATGGAAGCCATTAACTGGATGGCTAAAGCCGCAGTGGTTATTGACCAACTGGACCACCACCCCGAATGGACCAATGTTTACAACAAGGTGCATGTTACCTTAACCACACATGATGCCGGAAATACGGTTACCGAAAAGGACCGCGAATTGGCCCGTTTATTGGATGAAATGGTAAGCTAAAAGGTATCTTTTTTCTTAGCCAAATCACTTATTTATAAAAAAATCACGCCTATAAACAACGCGTTTACAATAATTTTACTTGACCTAAAACCCCAGTAAAATAAGGACACTTAGCACATGCTCTGAGTAGTGCAATAAAAAAATCCTTGCATTTTATTTTTAATTACCATTCATTCGTAGCAACAAATGAATAACAACAGCACACTTCTACTTTCACACCGAATGCATGCCATGCATATGTGTATGTGTTGCTGTATGATGTGTAGCTAACACTTACCCGTTACACTTGTGGCACTCAGGTTCGCCCTTAATAACCTGAACAATCAATTTATCATTATCAAATAAAAAACAGCAGTCGTGAAAACCGTTTTCACACACTTCTACTCCCCTCTTCACAACGTTGCCCTAGACAATGCTTGCGGATGCTGCTGTATGCACATGATGTGCATGTGTTGCTCAACTGAGCGACATGAATACCATTGGGGTAAGCTTATGCAGGAAGCATAACTCCCCGCCAAACAATATCCATTTTTAATTTTTTTCAAGCTATACCAAAGCTTAAAAGCGCAATCATGCGCATGGTAATTTTTTAATGAATAAACAACATGAGCAATTATAAATTTGAAACATTACAATTACATGCCGGACAAGAAGTAGACGCCACCACAAAAAGCCGTGCAGTACCAATTTATCAAACTTCTTCTTTCGTTTTCGACAACACTGCACAAGCCGCCAATTTATTTGGCTTACGCGAGTTTGGCAATATTTATACCCGATTAATGAACCCCACAACTGATGTGTTTGAAAAACGCATTGCCGCATTGGAAGGTGGCGTAGCGGCATTGGCTGTAAGCTCAGGGCAAGCAGCTCAGTTTATTGCTTTAAACAACATCTTGCAAGCAGGAGATAATTTTATCAGCACCTCATTTTTGTATGGTGGAACTTACAACCAATTTAAAGTTGCATTTAAACGCCTAGGTATTGAAACACGCTTTGCCAATGGTGATGATCCAAGCAGTTTTGAAAAACTGATTGATAAAAATACCAAGGCCTTTTATTTAGAAACCATCGGTAATCCTGGCCTTAACATTCCCGATTTTGAACGAATTATTCAACTGGCCAAACAGTATGATATACCAGTGGTGGTTGATAATACTTTTGGTGCTGCTGGTTATTTATTTCAACCCATTAAATGGGGTGCCAATGTGGTGGTGGCTTCTGCTACCAAATGGATAGGCGGACACGGTACCAGTTTGGGTGGAATAATTGTTGATGGAGGAAACTACAATTGGGGCAATGGCAAGTTTACCCAATTCACTGAACCCAGCGAAGGTTATCATGGCTTAAAGTTTTGGGATGTTTTTGGCGAGGGTAACCCGCTTGGTTTGCCAAATATTGCTTTTGCTATTCGGGCAAGGGTAGAGGGTTTGCGCGACTTTGGCCCTGCCCTTTCTCCTTTTAATTCTTTCTTGTTATTACAGGGTGTTGAAACCTTATCACTGCGTGTTGAACGTACCGCACAAAATGCACTTGCATTGGCACGTTGGTTTGAAAAACAAGATGCCATTGCAGGAGTAAACTACCCTGGCTTGGAAAGCAGCAGCTATTACCCATTGGCTACAAAATACCTTACCAATGGTTTTGGTGGTGTATTAAACATTGAAGTAAAAGGCGGTGCAGATGCAGCAAAAGCAGTGATTGATGAGCTAAAACTTGCCAGTTTATTAGCCAATGTAGGAGATGCCAAAACATTGGTTATCCACCCTGCCAGCACCACGCACGAGCAACTGAATGAGGCAGAACAGCGTGCCGCAGGAGTAACTCCAGGTTTAATTCGCATATCAACAGGCATTGAACACCTGGACGATATTATTGCCGATTTTGAACAAGCCTTACAAAAGGTTACTGCAAATTCTGTTACTGCATAACTCACCTATAACTAATGACACTTCTTACATATACCCATACCCAACCCTTTTTGTTGGAGTCAAAAGAGGTATTACCTGGTTTTGAGCTGGGCTACCAAACTTTTGGCCGCCTTAATGCAGATAAAAGCAATGTAATTTGGGTATTTCATGCGTTAACTGGAAACACCAATGTGGCCGACTGGTGGGCAGGTATTTTTGGTGCGGGCAAGGCGTTGGATCCTGAGTATTATTTTATGGTTTGTGTAAACATGCCTGGCTCTTGTTATGGTAGTATTGGCCCATTAAGTACCAATCCTGAAAGTGGAAAACCCTATTATCACAGTTTTCCATTGATTACACCTCGTGATATGGCAGGCATGTACCAACTCTTGTGCAACAAGTTAGGCATACAAAAAATTGTGTTGGGTATAGGCGGTTCAATGGGTGGCATGCAATTGTTAGAATGGAGCATTTTAAAACCTGGCTTGTTTACCAACCAGGTTTTAATTGCCACCAATGCTCAACACTCCCCATGGGGAATTGCTTTTAACGCAGCACAACGCATGGCCATAGAGGCTGACCAAACCTGGGCCAATAAACAAGAAGATGCAGGAATTAAAGGCATGCAAGCTGCACGCGCAATTGCCATGCTTTCGTACAGGAACTACCATCCGTTTTTACAAAGCCAACATGAAAGTAACCCCAATAAAATTGATGGTTTTAAGGCGGAAAGCTATCAATATTATCAGGGTGAAAAGTTAAGCCTTCGTTTTAATGCCTTTAGTTATTACGCACTAAGCAAAAGTATGGATGCGCACCATGTGGGCAGAAACCGCAAATCACTGGAACAGGCCTTGTCTTCTATCCGAGCCAATTCATTGGTTATTGGTATTGAAAGTGATGTGCTATTTCCCATGGAAGAACAATTGCTGCTTTCCAGATTGATTCCTAATGCCTCCTTTAAACTTATTGATTCTCCTTACGGGCATGATGGCTTTTTAATAGAATTTGAACAACTAAACCAACTTGTTGAAGAGTTTATGTATGCAACAGGACGCAATAAAAACCCATTGACAAAGCAACACACTTTAACTACCTAAATTTATGACCAAACAATTAACTATTGGATTATTCGGATATGGTTGCGTGGGCAGTGGCTTATATGAGGTGCTGCAACGCACACCCGATTTTAATGCAGAAATCCGAAAGATTTGTGTAAAGAATAAAAACAAAGAACGCAACCTTCCAAGTGCCTATTTTACCTATAATAAAAATGATTTGTTGGATGATGAAACCATCAATGTAATTGTAGAGTTGATTGATGATGCCGAGGAAGCTTTTAACATTGTAAGCGCAGCACTTAAAAAAGGCAAAGCAGTGGTAACTGCTAACAAAAAAATGCTGGCTCAACATTTTGAGGAGTTGTATCAATTGCAACAAACTTATCAAGTTCCCCTACTGTATGAAGCCTCTGTTGGTGGTTCTATACCAATTATCAGAAGTTTAGAAGAGTATTATGACAATGATACGTTAAGCAATATTGAAGGGGTATTGAACGGCACCACCAATTATATTCTTACAAAAACCTTTCAAGAAAACAAATCGTATGAGGAGGTTTTGTTGGAAGCACAACAACTTGGGTTTGCAGAAAGCGACCCCACATTAGATGTTCAAGCCTTCGACCCCAAATTTAAATTGGCCATTTTGCTTGCACACTCTTTTGGGATTGTTACCCATCCTGATACTATTTTAAATTATGGCATCCAACATTTGGGTGTTTATGATACCCAATTTGCGCGCGAAAAGGGTTATGCCATTAAATTAATTGCGCAGGCTACTAAAGTAAACAACACCATTAAGGCATATGTTTTACCACGTTTTATAAAACAGGATAACGCCTTTTACCATGTAAACAATGAGTTTAATGCAGTGCAAGTTACGGCCGCTTTTAGCGATACCCAATTGCTAAAAGGGAAAGGCGCAGGAAGTTTTCCTACTGCTGCGGCTGTGCTGTCAGACTTATCAGCCTTGCGGTATAATTATAGCTATGGCTATAAAAAAATTAAACAAGATGAGGGGCTGGTATTAAACCAGGAAGCATTGATTAGGATCTATCTTCGTTACCATGATGAGGCTATTTTTGACTTACTCGATTTTGAATCTATTGAAGAAGAACTGGTGAACAAAGCCTACAAATACATTATTGGCACCATAAGCATACAACAATTGCTGGAGGCCAATTTAAATGAAATAAAAGATGTGTTTGTTGCTGAAATAGGAGTACCCGCAAAGGATACTGTTGGCAAAAAACAATTGCTGGGCAAACAGGATCTGTTTGAAAGTATCCACTAGTTTATTCCCTGGGCATGAACTTGCCTGGGGAATATATTCATTATTGCATACACCACTAATGCCCCAACTGTTGATTTTACCAATGCCCCAACCAACAGCTTTGTGCACAAGGTTTGTTGCTGGTTTAAATGCGCTTGGGTAATGTACAATTGCACACTTAATCCAATGATTACAATAAAAACATGCGCTAAAAAGAACAGCATAAACAAAAAGAAATAAGATAACTTGGTATGTTTTTGCACCCAGTATCCTATTGCCATAACCGCAGGAATAATGGCCGCCAAATAGCCGATTGAAGGGCCACTAAAGCCAGATGTATAGGCTGCAAAAACGGGCATGCCTACACTACCTAAAAACAAATAAATAACTACATTTAACAAACCCTGTTTCCAGCCAAAAAGTGCGGCAGGCAGCAATACAAAAAAGGTTTGTAGGGTAAATGAAATCTCCTGAGAAAGTGGAATAGCCAAAGGACCTAAGCCACAAAGCAACAACAACGAAATAACCAGTTGAAACCCCTGATATTTAAACAACCCATTATGCACGTTACAACTCGTTATTCAGCAATGGCAAATCGCAGATTAATTGGTAATTTTTACTATTAATGGAGTCGTTAAATGCATGAAGATGGCGAACACCATGGCAATCACTGCCAACCATACTCACCATTTTTTGTTGAATGAGAAACTCCGCGGTTTTTTGGATTTGGGGAGAGTAGTATCCAATTAAAGAAAATAAATTGATTTGAAACAAAATGCCTTGCTCAAACAACTCTTCATATTTACTTCGCTGATGCCCCATAAACGCATACCGTTCTGGGTGTGCTAACACTGGCTTATAATCGTTTATCCTTAATTCAAAAAGCGCACTCTTTAAATTGGGTGGCTCCTCAGTAAAAGGCAACTCTACTAACACATGTCTGTTCCCAAACGTGAGCAAATTTCCCGCTTTAATTTTTTTCTCAAACTGGTCATCAATCAAATACTCAGCCGCTGCAAACAACTCAATATTAATTTCCCTATTCTTCAGTTCAGCCCGCACTACCTCTAAAGCTGGTAAAATGTTTTCGGGACCATTTTTGTAAAAATCACCCATAATATGTGGGGTGGTGATTACCTTTTTATATCCTTTGTCAGCAAAATGTTTTAGCACGGCAATACTTTCTTCCAAACTTTGTACACCATCATCAATACTTGGAATAAGATGGCTGTGAAGCTCCGTGGTAATGGGATTAATAAAACCGACATCAGCAACTTTGGGTTTAGAAGCAAATAACCTTTGAATAATGTTCATACGTAACAATGTAAATCAAACGCCATAAAAGCGCATCTGAGTAGTCGCTTTTATGGCGCAAGATTAGTTTAGGCTGGGTCTAAAAACTCCTTTAATGATTTGATGTTTGGAACATTTAAAGAGTCAACCCTTCTTTCATCAGCCACAAACAGGGTTAACCAATCTAAACGGTAAATCAATTGGTAAATGTTTAACCAATTGTATTGCTCTAAATCAATGGAAACAATTTTATGATTTTGTACTTCCAGCAATCCATTCATAAACTCAAATCGCGAAGTAACCCTGTCATTTTGATTAGCGTTCAGCAAAAAGAAAACACTATCCAACGTTCCGTAATAACTTTCAATCACGTTGTGGTTCATTTCAGGTATAACGTGTACAAAACACTCATGTTTGGCATTTTCCTGCACTTGCTGTGCAAACCTTATGGCCAAAGGTTCACAAGGGCCATCTGCCAATACCACAAACTTGCTTTTTGCTTTTGATTTAATGTCTTCAAACAAGGCCATGGCCTCATCAAAATATTCCTGAAAATCAACGAAAGCATTGCTTACGTTTGTCATTTCTTCTTTCAGGTCTTTACCCAATAACTCGCCCATCATTAGCACCAAATAGGTTAATGAGAACCCTAGTGCCATGCGGGGTTGAAATCCTGACTCTATCTGTAAGCTATATTTTTGATTTGCGTTAGCCAACTCAGCCAATTTACCACCAGTGGTTGAAGTTAAAATGGTGCATTTGCGCTCTAGCGCTTCGTGAAAAACGCTGATGGTTTCTTCGGTGTTACCGCTATAAGAGCAGGCAATTACCAAGGTTTTTTCGTTGGCAAAAGCCGGCAAATGATAATCTGCCACACAAGTAACCGGAACAGGCATTTCATTGGCAAAATATGCCTTTACAATTTGCCCTCCAATGCCACTACCACCTAAACCAGCTATTACAATAGCATTGTAGTCCGTTGCTTTTAATCCGTGCGATTTGTAATTTTTAACAGAATAGCCAATTTGGTAGCTAAACTTTTTCAATGCTTCGTGCTGTTCGTTCATATTATTTCTTTTTTATTAAATTCATCAAGTACTGGCCATAGCCACTTTTTAATAATTTTTGTGCTTCCACTGTTAATTGGTTGGCATCAATCCAACCATTTTTATAGGCAATTTCTTCTATGCAGCCTACCTTTAGCCCTTGTCGTTCTTCCAACACCTGCACAAATTGCCCGGCTTGCATCAACGAGGCAAATGTACCTGTATCTAACCAAGCTGTGCCGCGTTTAAGTACGCCCACTTTTAATTTTTTGCGCTCCAAATAAACCCGGTTTACATCCGTTATTTCAAGCTCTCCGCGTGGTGATGGCTTTATGTTTTTAGCAATCTCCACCACTTCATTATCATAAAAATACAACCCTGGAACAGCATAATTAGATTTTGGTTCAGCAGGTTTCTCTTCTATGCTTAAGGCGTTCATGTGTTCATCAAATTCAACCACGCCATAACGCTCAGGGTCGTTTACATGGTAAGCAAATACAACACCTCCATCGGGGTTATTGTTTTCTTTTAGTAGTTGACTTAGCCCCGCACTGAAGAAAATATTGTCTCCAAGAACCAGTGCCACCTTATCTTTACCAATAAATTGTTCCCCAATAATAAATGCCTGAGCAAGTCCATCTGGGCTTGGTTGTTCTGCATACTCAAACTTGCAACCAATTTGGCTGCCATCACCCAATAACTTCTTAAAGCCCGGCAAATCATGCGGGGTTGAAATAATTAACACTTCGCGTATGCCTGCCAGCATTAATACCGATAACGGGTAATAAATCATGGGCTTATCATAAACAGGCATCAATTGCTTGCTTACTGCTAACGTTAAGGGATGTAACCTGGTGCCGCTTCCTCCGGCTAATATAATTCCTTTCATTGTTGTGTTGTCAATTATCGGGTTGCGTACATGTTGGTGTAATAGTTTTGGTAATCGCCACTGGTAACTTCATCCATCCATTGTTGGTTTTGCATATACCAGTCAATGGTTTTTTCTATTCCTTCCTCAAATTGCAAAGAAGGTTTCCAACCCAGTTCATTCATTATTTTATTTGCATCAATGGCATAACGCAAATCATGCCCTGCACGGTCAGTAACATAAGTAATCAACTTTTCTGATTCGCCTGCTGCCCTTCCGAGTTTCTTATCCATTGCTTTGCAAATCACCTTAATCAAATCAATATTGGTCCACTCATTAAAGCCGCCAATGTTGTAGGTTTCACCAACCTTGCCTTTATGAAAAACATCGTCAATGGCCCTTGCATGATCTACCACATATAACCAATCGCGCACATTTTCTCCTTTACCATAAACCGGCAATGGTTTGTTGTTGCGGATGTTATTAATAAACAGTGGCACTAACTTTTCAGGAAATTGGTTTGGCCCATAGTTGTTAGAGCAATTGCTTAAAACTATTCGAATTTTATAGGTATTGTGGTAGGCACGCACAAAATGATCACTGGCTGCTTTGCTGGCACTGTAAGGACTTTGCGGGTCGTATGGTGTTGTTTCTAAAAAGAAACCCCCATCATGCAAACTGCCATACACTTCGTCTGTGGAAACGTGGTAAAACAATTTATCCGCCATGTTTTCTTTCCAAGCAGTTTTAGCGGCATTCAATAAATTTACCGTTCCTACCACATTGGTCATTACAAAATCCAAAGGGTTGGTAATGCTTCTGTCCACATGGCTTTCAGCAGCCAAATGAATCACATCAGTAAATCCATGTTGGCTAAACAAATCACTTATTTCCTGAGCGTTTACCAAATCAGCTTTTATAAAGGTATAATTGGGTGCATGCTCAATATCCGTGATGTTTTTTAAATTACCTGCATAAGTTAATTTATCCAAGTTGTAAATATGGTAATCGGGGTATTTGTTTACAAACAAACGCACCACATGCGAGCCAATAAAACCCGCTCCACCTGTAATTAAGATTTTCTTTTTTGTCATCGTCTTCAAAAATTGACTGTTATTGTTGTTGTTGTTTGGCCAAATGCAACTCCCATTTCCAGGCTGTTTCCAAGGCATTCTCCAAGCTTCGTTCAGCTTTCCAGCCCAGTTCATTCATGGCCTTATCACAAGAGGCATAAATCTGCACCACATCCCCCTCTCTGCGAGGGCCAATGCTGTAGTTTAACTTTTTACCACTTACTTTTTCAAAAGCAGCAATGGCCTCTAAAACTGTATTACCGTTGCCGGTGCCAATGTTAAAAACAGAATAAGGTACATTATTCTTGGCCAAAAAATCAATGGCTTTTACATGCGCTTTGGCTAAGTCAACCACATGTATAAAGTCCCTGATGCAACTGCCATCACGCGTTGGGTAGTCATTACCAAACACCGTTAAACTTGCACGAATACCAATGGCTGTTTGGGTTACAAAAGGAATTAAATTATTGGGAACACCGTTAGGCAATTCGCCAATTAATGCAGAATCGTGGGCTCCGATGGGATTAAAATAACGCAAGGCTACAATTTTGGTTGATGATGATTTAGATACATCATACAACATTTCCTCACATATTTTTTTGGTATTTCCGTAAGGGGAATTCGCCTTAACAACTGGTGAACTTTCAGTAATTGGAAGCACTTCCGGACCCACATTGCCGTAGACTGTGCAGCTTGACGAAAATACCAGCTTATCTACCCCATGTTTTTGCATGGCTTCCACCAAATTGGCCGTGCCACCCACATTGTTTTCATAATAAGCCAGAGGCTTTTCTACCGATTCTCCAACAGCTTTATAAGCCGCAAAATGAATGACTGCGGTAATATCAGGGTGGGCAGCGAATACGGCATCTAACGCTTGCTTGTTTCGAATATCAGTTTGAATGAAGGTAAACGGCTTACCTGTAATGGTTTGAATCTGGCTCACCACCTGTACACTTGAGTTTTCAAAATTATCAATAGCCACTACTTCATAACCAGCTTGTTGTAGCTCAACAACAGTGTGTGAGCCAATAAAACCTGTACCTCCTGTTACCAATACTTTCATGATATGATGCTTATAAACAGGCCGCAAGATAAGAATTTAGTGTGAAGAAAATAAGGTCATTTACTTTGATTGTGCATTATAAATAGAGACCGAATAGAACAATACAATGCAGATTGAAAGCCCTGTATAATGAAGAATACGTTTCACCAACTAATACACAAACTCTCCATGAGCGGTTTTAACCACCACTTCCTTTTTATCGGCTGCTTCTACATGGCCAATAATTTGCGCTTCAATATTAAAGGTTTTTGCAATGGATATAAGGTGTTCAGCGGTAGTTTCGCTCACATAAAACTCCAATAAGCTGCCCATGTTAAACACCTTGTACATTTCGTGCCAGGTGCTGTTGCTTTGTTGTTGTATCATGTTAAACAAAGGCGGTGTTTCAAACAAGTTGTCTTTTACAAAACGTAGCCCATTGGTGTAATGCAACACCTTGGTGTGCGCGCCTCCCGTGCAATGTATCATGCCATTGATGTGGCCAAAGTGCTCATCAAAAATGGTTTTAATAATGGGCGAAAATGTGCGGGTAGGCGATAAAATCATTTTACCCACGTTAAGCGGATGCCCTGCCACCTGATCAGTTAATGCTAAACCACCTGTGTACACCAATTCGTCTGGCACTAGTGGGTCGTAACTTTCATGCACACTTTTGTAAAGCGATGACAACACATCATGCCTGGCCATGGTTAGGCCATTGCTGCCCATGCCCGCATTGTAGGTTGTTTCGTAAGTGGTTTGCCCATAGCTGGCAAAACCTACAATCACATCCCCTGGTTTAATGTTTTTGTTATCAATAATGCTGCTGCGTTTTGCACGTGCTGTAACAGTACTATCTACAATAATGGTTCTTACCAAATCACCAACATCAGCAGTTTCTCCGCCTGTTGAATGTATGCGGATGCCATAACTGCGTAACATTTCTATAAACTCTTCTGTTCCGTCAATGATGGTTTTTATGACCTCACCCGGCACCAAGTTTTTGTTTCTGCCAATGGTGCTTGATAATAAAATATCCTGATACACGCCTGCTGCCAATAGGTCGTTGGTATTCATTACCACTGCATCCTGGGCAATGCCTTTCCACACGCTTAAATCTCCTGTTTCTTTCCAGTACAAATAAGCCAAGCTGCTTTTGGTGCCTGCTCCGTCAGCGTGCATCAGGTTGCAATAGGCTTCATCACCCCCTAAAAAATCAGGAACAATTTTACAAAATGCCTGAGGAAAAAGCCCTTTGTCAATATCTTTAATGGCTGCGTGTACATCTTCCTTTTGGGAAGAAACGCCACGTTTCATGTATTTATCTGAAGTCATCATCTAGGGGGCAAAGATAAGATTTACCCTAACGATACCCAACCTGCTATTTAACGTTTTATTTTATAATCGGTGCTCAATACCCTAAACGTTGTTCTTCTGTTTTCCTGGTGTTGCTCATCGGTGCAATCAACACCATCTACACAATCATTTACCAGCTTGCTTTCTCCATAACCAACAGCCTTTAAGCGATCTTTGGCAATACCATTCTTTAAGAGGTAATCAACGCAGCTTTGCGCACGTCTTTGGCTTAACTTCATGTTGTAGTCTTCTGCTGCGCGGCTATCGGTGTGTGAAGCCAGTTCAATCACAATCTCTGGGTTTTTGTTTAGTATTTTCACCAATGAATCCAACACTTTAGCTGCTTCTGGCCTAATATCAGCTTTATCTAAATCATAGTAAATACCTTGCAGGGTAAACTCCACTCCTTCATCTGGTATGGGGTCAATGTATAAGGTTACCTGTACCACGCTGTCCTTGGTAACATTTTGCGTAGATACCTTTACTTCATTGCTCCTGAAATACTTTTCTTTGCTGGCTTCAATATTGTATAACTCATTTAAAACCAATTCATTTACAAACTCTCCGTTTGCTCCTGTTTTTATAGTCACGGGTTGTTTACCTTCTGATAAGGTAACAATGGCATTTGCGGCAGGACTGTTGGTTTCTTTATCTATTACTACACCTTTTAGTAAAAAGGTATAAGGCTTAATGCTAATGCTGTAAATATCATCATCCCCTGCACCGCCCTCACGATTACTTGAATAATAAGCAATTGGTTTTGACCTATCCTGGTTATTGGTAAAGGTAATACCAAAATCATCGCTTCCACTGTTAATGGGGCTTTGTAAATTTTGTGCCTTGGTAAAGGTATTGGCAGAATCTTTTGTATAAAACAAATCCAGCCCTCCCATTCCAAAATGGCCCTTACTGGCAAAATGTAGCCTGCCATCAGGATGTACTGAGGGAAACATATCATCCTCGGTGGTGTTTACATTTGGCCCTAAATTCACTGGAGTGCCCCATTTGGCCGTTACTGGATTATAGTCAATGTAATAAACATCCTTTTCTCCATAGGCTCCTGGCATGTTACTGGCAAAATACAATCGCTTCATATCAGGGGTAAAAGCAGGATGACCTACGCTAAAACTATCACTGCAAAAAGGCAGCACCTGTGGCTGAATCCATTGGCCATTTTGTTTGTAACTCACGTAAATTTTGCAATTCAACCCTTTGCCGTCTGTTCCATTGCATTGGGTAAAAAACATGGTGGTATTTGCAGAATCTACCCAAGCAGCTCCCTCATTAAAATTACTATTCACCAACCCTTTAACCTTGCTAACACCTGAGAAATTATCTGCCTGTTGGGTGGCTTCAAAAATGTCTGCACATTTTTGTCCTGTCCACTCAAAAATAATATTACCAGTACTTTCTGTTCTGGATGAGCTCCAGGTTAATTTGCCATCTGAAAGGAAAGGAGCATAATCACTATAAATGGTATTCACCGCTTTAATATTGGTGATGGTAAATTTTTGCGGTGTAAGTTTCCATGCGGCTGCAATCCTTGAAGCTTGCAACTCACGCTCTCCATTCTTATCACCAGGCACTTCAAACAAAAAGTCGTTAAACTGCCTAGCTGCATCATCATATCGCTCAAAGTTTTTCAGTAACAAGCCGTACGAATACAGAATTTTCGGGTCAGGATATTTGGTATTTACCAATTGTTCATACCAGCTAAATGCTTGTTTAAAATTATTGCTTAACCGATAACTTTCTGCAATCCAAAAAAGCACTTCTGCCTTTTTCTCTTCATCAGCTACTTTGGGATACACCTTTTTATACAATCCAGCAGCTGTATTGTACTTTTTATTATTAAAAACACTTTGTGCCTTTTGCAACTCCAGATCTAAGGCTGAAACTACTTGTTCCTGAGCTTTTGCCGCCCAAATGGTGCATAACATCACCATAAAAATTACTGCCCGCATAGTTGTTCAAATTAAACAAAAAAGCTGTGTATTGACTAACGAAAATAGTAACTTAATATTTTACCAGTAAAAGACATGAATAGGCAATAAAAAAGGCGGGCCTTGGAAAGCCCGCCTTTTTGTAAAGAAATTATTGAAGCGCTTATTCTGCTTTAACCAATTTGGTATTGTAAATCATTACACCATTTGAGCTGATGTTTACCACATACACACCGTTTGTTAAATCAGTTAAATCAATGGAGTTGAGTTTATTAAACCCTTCTGTCAATCGCATATCTAATTGTTTAACCAACTTTCCTGTAACATCTGTAATAACCAATTTGGCCATTGCATCAGTAGTTGATTCCACTTCAACAAACAAGGCATCGCGAACAGGGTTTGGATAAATAATTACCTGAGAAGCTGTGCGGTTGCTGCTATTGATGGTAACCATATTGCTGTATGTAAACCCACCATCTAAGTCAACTTGTTTTAAACGATAGTACACCACTTTGTTTTGAACGAACACTTCTTTATCAGCATAACTGTAGTTGTTTGTGCGGTTGCTGTTTCCAGCACTGTTCACAAAAGTAACTTGTCTAAAGTTTCTACCATCTGTTGAACGTTCTAAAGCAAAACCACGGCTATTGTATTCGCTAGCAGTAGCCCAACGCAATATAGCGTCTGCACGGTTGGCATTTCCTGTAAAGCTTAACATTACTACTGGCAATGGGTTGTTATTTGCTCCAACCATAAATTGTCCACCAAAAATGGCTTGTGTTTGCGCAAACGTTACATTCTGAGTACCAAAGTTAACCGAAGCGGCAGTAGCATTGGCTATTGACCAAGCATTTACCGAAGTATTTGCTCTGTTATACAATTTCAAATCAGCCGCATTTACGCCAGAGTTTAAGTTCCCAGTAGGGAAAGTGAAACTGAAGTTAGTAGAGATTGAGGTACCAGTACCATAACGATATGCAAGCCAATAAGCTGGATGTAAGGTTGTAACGCCACCTGGATTAGTGATAGGGCTTACACCCAATTGCGGTGCAGCAAAACGGTGCACATAAACGCTATCTGTTCCTACGAATCCATTATAAACTAAACTTAGGTTAGTTCCAGTAAAACCATAAGTACCATCAATTGGAACTATTTGCGAAGCCACTGTAGGTGCGCCAAGTGGGTATGTTGCCGCTACCCATGTTGGGGCTGCGGTTCCAAACAATCCAGTGTGGCAGTTTCCAGAAGCGTCAGTCGCAAAAGTGTTTCCTGTTCCCTCATCAAAACGATAGTAGGCCACAAGATTTGCACTTGGCGCGTTGGCTAATCGGGTGTGCATGTTGCTTCTGATTTGGTCTGCAGTGCGCGCAACGTTCCAAATTTTCACCTCATCAAGCTGACCTAATAATGGCTTGGCACTTTGGTTGTTGTTACCAATAAACACATTGGTATTAAATGGTACTATGGCTGAGGTTGGAATTGCTTCATCACGCACAACTCTACCATTGATATAAAGCCTGATATTGTTTGGACTAAATGTTGCGGCCACGTGTGTAAATCCATTAGGCACCAAAATACTAGAGAATACTTGATAGAAACCTGTAGTGGTATTCACTGTAAATTTCAATGAGTCGCCTACGGTTAACGCAAGTTCGTATTGAATAAATCCAAAAGCAGAATCTTTAGCGATAATGCTTCTTTCAGCACCAGTGGTTACTTTGCTCAACCAAGCTTCCAACGTAAGTTCGTTTGCAGGATTCAAGGCAGGTGTTTCGGTAACACGCAATGAACTTGTACCTCCAAAATTCAAGGCATTTACAGAGGCCACACCCAAACTTAGGTTGGTAACATTAAATGTTGTGGTAAATGTATCATTTGATGCATCACCATCACCTGCCAACGATGTCCAAGCTTTTAACGTATAAAGCCCTGCGGTGGTTGGGTTGAAGGTAGTACTTAATGTAACACTCGCATTAGCTGCTGATGCTATTGATGAAATAGTAGCAGTTCCAGTATAGTTTACAGGACCAGTTATAGAAACATTTACTGGCACATTTGTTTGTGCTGAAGAACCATAATTTCTAACGGTAACTTGCGGAGCTATAGCTGCAGAGCCAACTATTACTGAACGGCAAGGTGCTGAAGAAGATATTGCCCCCATGTCATTTGCACCATCAATAAAGCGGATGTTATCAACATCCACGATTACATCATTCGAGGTATTTAACCAATCACAAAGAATTCTTACCACAACGTCATTGCCATTAAATGCTGCCAATGATGTAGCATAAGATACATGATTTACTGATGGAATATGGTTAGATGAATTGATTGTTGCAATAGTTGTAAACGAAATACCACAATTGGTTGATACCTGAATTTTAATACTATCAGTAGGCCCATTAAATGTAGCTGCTGTACCTCCTAAGTTATTTAACACGCGGTAATCGAACCTTAATATCGAGTTTGCATTAATGTTAACGATTCTAGGTGATTGAATAGATGCATTTGCAGCAAATCCGCTTAATCCATTAATGTTCACACGTAAACCATTGGTTGTGTTATTACCCGCAGCCGCGTTAACCACAAAACGATCTAAGCTCCAGCCCGCTGGTGTGGTAAGTGCTGCATTAAATGTTTGGGTTAGTGGTGCGGCTGTTGCCACAGAAACAGTACGTACTTCATTTAGCAATGAATCATTTACTTTGTTATTATCCGGAATAAAACGAGTCCAAGCAGAAAGCGTATAGTTACCTGTTTGGTTAAAGTTAAAATTGCTGGCTAATATAAAGTTTGAGGTTGCACCGCTGGCCAATGTTCCTGTTTTAATAGAAACAGGGCCAAGGTTGGTAACCACATTTGTTGGACTGGTAATTCTACCTTGAATAACTAAACTATCAGTAGCAAAATTCTGATTTAACAGTCCAAGGTTCGTTACAGCTACTTGTACGTTTTGCGTACCTGTACTTAAGCAGCCTACTGCTGGAGTAACTAATGCCGTAACACCCAAATCATCGTTAATTTGCAAGCGAGGTTCAATCATAAAGCGGAACCCATTGTTCGGTGCAAAATCAATCCAAGGAGCAATTAATGCAGCCGCTAAAGATGTCGGACTTTGACGGAAATACATGGTACTTGGTCTTATTGGAGTTTCGTTTTGGAACGCAAAACCTATGTTATTGGCAGTGGTTTGTCTTACTCCTACAAAGAAATTTCCATTCACTGCAACTGCAGGAACTGATAAATTAAATATACCATTTAATGTTTGTAAAGGTGCAGATTCCCAAATAGGCGCAACTTTAGGACCAAAATTAGCTCCTGAATCAGCATAAATTACCACTTGAAAATCTCTTGGAGCAACAAATGCCACGTTGGTAAAGTTCACATTTACTTGAGTAACTGCATTTGCAAATGGTGTATAAAACTTGGCTGCAAGCTCTCCAAATCCATTATTACCAACGTTACCTGTTGGCCCTGTAGTAATGTTTGCATAACTCAACGCATTTAACGTATTTTCTCTTATCCATACTGCAGTATCGTTGGCTGTATTTTGGTCACCTGAAGGCATAATGGCACGAATCGTGTCTATTCCAACAAAGTTTGGTGAATAAACCGGCATACTAATAATAGTATCTGCCAATGGTGAGATGCTTGGTATGAGTTGTGTTAAGGTGGCAACATTTACTCCACTAATAGTTACTGTAATGGTTTTGTTTACCGCTGCAGTAATTGCATTGTTTTTAATTCTCACGCGTATGTTTTCATCTGTTCCAACCGGAATACGGCCATAAGTATAGATAATGGTAGCCGCCAAATCGTTGGTAATAAACGGTGTTGTTGACTCCCACGCACCTTTGTAGCAGATAGCTGATCTTGAATTGTTATCAATATCTGTAAGTACAGTTGCGATACGCGTAGTTGATAAATCAGCATCACCGTTTGATGCACCAGTTAAATAAGGCTCTGTGGTATTTAAATAGGTTGGAGTTTTTAGATTTGTATTGGCTTCATTTGGAGCAGCAGCAGTTTGATAGCCTCCGGTAACTGTAGCAAAAACAGTTCCACCCCATCCGGCAACAAAGGTTGTTCCTTGATAGGTATTGCGGTCAATATCATGTGTTCCAGCAGTAGTGGTATTAATCCAAACAGCCATGTGTCCATTTTGGGTAGAGGCACCTCCTGTTCTGGTATTGGTGATAATGTTATTACGCATTCTGAAGATATTAGCCGTACCCGAATTAAACTTACCAATGCCAACTGAACGAGTAGTTAAGGCAGCGGCAGTTCCTCCAACAGCAGCACCTCCAATTCTTATTGTATTTTGGAAAATGTTGAATTCACCACTTCCAGTTCCGGTAACTGCTATACCATTTACACCTCCAATTGCACCTCCATTAACGGCATTGTTTGCATCTAAGAAAGCAATGCTATTATTGCTGATATTATACAAACTGCCTGTTGCAGTAGCTGGTGGAGTTATAATCATTCCAAAAATTGCTGTGTTGGTACTCTTAAATCCAAAAATTCTATTTTTGGTAATGGTCGCATTAACACTTACTGTGGCTGGTGTTCCACCCAAACTAATAGCCCTTGATTGACCGGTAGCAGTGAAGGCCACATCATGGAAAAAGCTATTCGAGTCAATTACAACTTGGCCCAGGTTGTTTAAGTTGCTTACTCCTGCAAATCCAATATTAACAAACTGGTTATTTCTAATCAATATATTACTAATTGGCGCATTGCCGTTAATGGCATCAAACACAATTCCATTCCTTCCACCTTGTATAAAGTTATTTAAAAAGGTATTGTTTGAGTTGGCTGTACTTGCCACAACAGTATTGGTTAACCAAATATTGTGTGCTGTACTGGCAGCACTTGCATTTAACAAACGGCAAAACCTAAAGATGTTATTGGTTGCACCCACATCAAACCTGCAGGTGAAATTTGTTGCTGCAGATGCCGTATGATTAAACTCGAGCAATTGCGCAGTTCCTACTCCACCTGGTCGTCCATCAAAGGTTACGTTGTCCGCACCGTTTAAAACCATTAAGGTGAGAGCGGCACTGGTAGAAACACTCTTTACTACTGTTGCTGTATCAGCTGGGCGAATTAAAATGGAGGTGTAATTTGAACCCGTTGTATTGCCACTAGAGTCTAAAACACAAGTAGCCGTTTCAATAACACTGCTATTTAAGCGTACATTAATAGTTCCTTGATGTGTTCCTAAGTTAATTGCATCAAATGCAGCCTTTAATGTTGCGTAAGTAGCATTAGCAACACCCGCTGAAGAAGTAACACTAATTTCAGTAGCCCCTAAAATGGTTCTTGAACCAGTAGGACTCTGTACTGTAGGGGTGCGAGGTACTCCACCTATTGTAATGCTATTGCACTCAGCGTCTAGTATATTGTTTACCGTGGCTGTTGGCTTCACATCATATACCAACCAGAAAAAATTAGCTCCATCATTTAGCGTTTGATTTCCTGTAATGTTAAACGAGCCATTTGGAGCACCAATCTGGCCAAACCTGTTTGTAGTAGCGAAAGTATTTGAGTTGCCTGTGTAGAATATTTTTGCACTATCAATGCTGTTTGCTGCATTGGTTGTTGCACCTGTGTTTAATGTAAAGCTAGTTGCACTTAATGGACTAACAGTACCGCTCATATTTACCGTAATACCAATAATTTCGGCATTTGAAGTACCTCTGAATACTGAAGCAGTATTTGATTGTGTGGTGGTAGATGAAGTGTATGTCATTCCTGCAATGTAGAAACTGTCAACTATCACGCGGTCAACGTACATGTGGTTTCCATAACCCGAGATAAATTCAAACCGAACCTGTGTAGTTCCAACAGGTAATGAAAGAGCTTTAGTAGTCCATTGACTAGAGGTAGGAGTAAAGCCTGCCGTTTGCGAATTTGCTGTAGTAACGCCTGTTGTTGTATTAATCGTTTGGCTTGACCCCCAACCAATTAATCGGTTAAAAGAAATGCCATTAAATGTGTAAATCACCAAAGAATCAGTTGCGGCTGGATATGCAGCATGTGCCACATCAAACCGTAAGGTATCTCCGGCTACCGTGGGCGAAAAAACTGGTGTTTCCAAACGTGCAACAGCACCTCCACCAATATTAAAGAAATTTGCTCTTACCGCAGCAGCAGTGCCTGTTCTTCCATAACTTTGTACTGTAGCAAAACGTGAAATTAAGGTTCCCGTGTTGAGTGAATTGGTCCATCCTGTTGGTGTTAATGACACATCAAAGTCTTCGTTAACACGGGTAATCTGAGCATTTGTTGCTGTAAAAATCAGCAAACCTAAAAGCATCGTGTAGATTTTTTTCATACGTATAGTATTATAGGTGATTTATTAAACTAATCCAATATTAGCGAAAAAATGATATAAGTCAATGTTTTTTTTCTTTTTTTGGAAAAAGAAAAAAATGGAGATTTGACAAAATGACTTTATCGATTAAAAATACCCTCTCTTTTATTTGCATCTTTGGTTTGTTTTATCCCCTTGCAAATGCAAACGTTGTTTTTCCCAAACAGGGAGATACCTTAAATTACACGCATGTAATGTTTGAATTTGAAGAGGTAGAAGGTGCTGATCATTACACCGTTAACATTTACAATAGCGATCATTTGGTTACTAAAAAGAGAACCTCCTCTTTAGCCACAGCCATAACAGGTACACTCAATTTTGGAGAAACTTACCAGTGGGATTATATAGCATTCACCCAAAAGGGAGCGATTTTATACCAATCGGCACATACTCTTTTCTACATAAAAAAAACCAATTGGTGTTGTTCTGATTTGATGAACATGAAAACAACAACCTTTAATGCCCGAAAAATGTACCAAGGCCTTATTATTTATGATTTTGGAGTTATTACCAATAAGCAGGGCGAGATTATTTGGAATTTGCCGCAAACAGATGGCACTTTTAGAAACTTGATGATTAATAAAGATGGTACACTCACTTATAACAACAAAAAAGGGTCTTTTGAAACCGACCTGATGGGTCGCGTTACCTGGGAGGCTCCATTATTACTGGCTGACTCAATTAAAGTAAAAAACTACCACCATGATATTAAGAAACTACCAAGCGGTAACTATTTATGCCTTGCAGAGCGTGATTTAGGTGCCAGTAATAATATTTATAATGCTGTGTTTGAACTTGACCGCCACAATAAATTATTGTGGTACTGGGATGAAGTGCCTTTTTACCAAAATAGAACAGACTCTATTACATCTAACCATGTAAATGCAGTATTTATGGATGAGCTAACTAAGGATGTATATTTAAGCAACAGAAACTTAAACAGCATTACACGGTTATCGCGCATCCCCCAACCCCAGGTTTCTTTGCATATTGGTAAGGGGTATGTGCAACAACCTATTCAAATAATTCCGCAAGAGTTGTTCTCAGGGCAACATGCAGTAAGTTTCACAAATAAAAACACCATACTTTTATTTAACAACAACACCGCACACCCAGGTGATGCCTCATCTGTTATTGAACTAAAAAAACCTGCACCAGCAGACAAAGAAGTCACTGTTCTATGGAATTACGTGTTTCATTTTGCCAATAAAGAGGAGAATTTTTGTGCCAAATCTGGTGATGCTGATGTGTTACCAAATGGCAATATTTTAATAACCAGCGGAGCTAATAACAGGGTGTTTGAGGTAAGCAGAAGTAAAAAGATTGTTTGGGAAAATCTTTCATACAGAAGAGACCGGGTAACTGATGCTTTTACCTTACAGTCCAGCTATCGGGCTCATTTTTGTTCCTCGCTTTATCCAACATACTTTACCGTGCAGCAACTGCAAACCAAAGTAAACAAAACTGACAAAATTGCTTTAAAAATAAACAATGATGGGTCGGAAAATGACCAATACAGCATTGCTGTTTTAGCGGCCGATGGTACTTATAAAGAAATCAAAACTATAAGCTTAAAAGCTGGCAAACAAACGAGGTTGCTACTTCAAATAAACACCCAAAATACAGGGACTTGCACACTAAAAATAACGTCTAAAAACAACCCGCTTTATAGCAAGCAACTTGTTTACTATTATAATTAATTAATGGGTCACAAAAAAGCCGCACCAAATTTTGGTGCGGCTTTTTTAACATCTTTGCCAATTACTTTTTAGGTGGTGGTGTTGTTCCTGCCGGCTTTACAGTTCCTGGTTTAGGCGTTACCGGCTTACCCGTTTTAGGATCAACTTGTGGTTTGGGTTCTTCCTTGGCTTTAGGTTTGTAATCATTGCCTAATAATTTAACCGTTGTACGCCTATTCATTTGGTGTTCTTCTTCAGTACATTGGCGTTTTACATAGGTGCCTTCGCAAGCACAATCATTCACCAACCGACTTTCTCCATAGCCCTTTGCTACTAATCTGGCAGAGTCAATACCTCCACGCACTATGTAGGCAACAGCTGAATCCGCGCGCCTTTGAGACAGGTTTTCATTATAAGACGAATCAGCCCTGCAATCCGTATGCGAACCTAACTCAATGCGAATTTTAGGGTATTTATTCAACGTTAAAATTAATGAATCTAATATTTTTGCCGCATCAGGTCTGATGTTGGCTTTGTCCAAGTCGTAATAAATACCTTCTACCCGTATAGCATTTTCATAATCAAATGGATTTAAATCTAAATCCTGATAGAGGTCGGTAGATACTTCTAATCCTTTAGTGGTTTGAAACGCAATTTTACTATCATAATAATCTTCATGAGCACCAAACAATTCTACATCAGTTTTGGCCTTAAGCGATACCTTGTACGATCCGGTTGCATCCGTTTTTACTACCACTTTTCCAGTATCAGTGCTAGTTGTAAGTGTAATAAATGTATTCGCCAATATCTGTTTGGTTTTAATATCTCTGGCTACTCCACTTAATGTAAACACCAATGGGTTCATATAAAATCTCCAAATATCATCTTGACCTTTTGTACCTTCTCTGTTGCTGGCAAACAAACCACTTTCTTTATCTTTAGAAAGTACCACCGAGAAATCATCTCCTCCAGAATTGATTGGAGATTTCATATTGATTGGTGCACTCCAATCCGTAGTTGAACCTGTAGAATAATAGATATCCATTCCACCTAAGCCTACATGCCCGTTAGAGGAAAAATAAAGCGTTCCATCCTCATGTATAAAAGGGTAAACTTCATCGCCATCAGTGTTAATGGTTGGGCCAAGGTTTACAGGGTCGCCCCAAGTTTTGCTTCTTTTACTATAGGTTACAAACCAAATGTCTTTGCCTCCTTCTCCCCCAGGCATATCCGAAGAAAAATACATTATCTGATTATCTTTTGTTAATGAGGGATGCCCGGTATTAAATGAGTCAGAACTAAACTCTAACGGTGTAGGCTCTGTCCAATCCTGTCCAGTTAAAGTTGCCATCCAAATCCTGCAATGGTTGCTTTTGCCATCTTTTCCATTGCATTGGGTAAAATACATTACTCCTCCCTTACTATCAAATGCTACACTTCCATCGTTCCAAGGGGAATTTACTTTGTCTTTATCAACCAGCACGGGTGCATCATATTTAATGTTATTGGGATTTTTCTTATCTACCTTATACGTAACCTTATACACATCGGTAAAGAAGTTGCCTGTCCAGCCATAAGGTCTTCCTGTTACTCCCTTTTCGCGGTCGCTGGTAAAATAAATTTGGTCTTTTTTGTAATACATCGGAGAGAAATCACTCCATTTACTGTTAATGGCTTTTAAATTCTCTACATTATATCGTGTTTTTTCATTTTTCCATTTTAAGGCCAACTCGCAACCTTTAATTCTTTCGTCAACTTTTGTATTACCAGAAGCCAGCTTTTTATAGTTATTGTATTCAATAATTGCCTCAGTATAACGCCCCTGATTTTTAAGCGTTTCCCCTAGTTTGTATTGAGCATCAACATTCTTAGGGTCGGCCTTAATGGTTTTTTTATACCATCCTTCTGCATTTTTCATGTCATTTGCCATGAAATAACACTCTGCGGTTTGAAAACAAGCCTCATTCTTCTCATCCTTATTTTTAGTCTTGCTGTATACCGCTTTGTAGTTTTCACCAGCAACTGCGTATTCTTTTTTCTCAAGGGCTTCGCGTGCCGCCTGCATGGATCCTTTAGGAGTTCCGCAAGAACTTATACAAACAATGGTTACGAATGATAATACGAAGAAAATGAGCTTACTGTTTTTCATGTTTTATATTCAATTTTGATAGGGTGCACTTCTCTTAAGTACATAAATATTTAAGCTAATATACACTTATTTTTAAAAGATTATCAAATCTTGACACATTCTTTTTACTTAGGAGGTCTTCAACCACGTATTAATAACAAATTAAAAAGCTAATACTGTATGATTTAGGCCCAAAAGATTCTATTAAAATTCCTTAACCCAAAGAGGCCATTTCAACAGATGAAACGGCCTCTTTTAAGTCTTATTGATGGCATTTTACGCCATGAGTTCTATTTCACAAATAACAATTCACGGTATTTAGGTAATTTCCATAAATCGTCTTCTACCATAAACTCCAAACTATCGCTTGAAGAACGGATTACATCGAAGTAGGGTTTCACCTTATGGCAAAAAGCCACTGCGCGTCTGTGTGTATCTGTAATATGGTGGGCTTTTTCTGTTTCTACCAACAATTTTTTTACATTGTCATTAATAGTTTTAATGTGTGAGGCCATTTCTTGAACCATTGCAATTTGCGTTTCATAAATGGATTTGTTAAGTCCAGCAGCTTTTAAGCTGGCAATGCCATTGGCCAATTTGGTTTGATAATCAATGGCGGCAGGTACCACATGTGAGGTTGCCAATTGTGCCAATACCCTAGCTTCAATGTCAATCTTTTTTACATAGCTTTCCTGCATAATTTCATACCTGGCTTCTAGCTCTCTTTCGTCAAAAATATTGTTGTTGCTAAACAATTCTTTTGATTGTGGTGTAACATATGCGTTTAATGCTTCCGGTGTGGTTTTGATGTTATTTAACCCGCGTCTTTTTGCCTCTTTCACCCACTCCTCTCCATAGCCATTGCCCTCAAATAAAATGCTTTTACTCGATTTGTAATACCCTTTTAAAATCTCTAAAATGGCGTCTTCTTTCTTCTTGCCCTTTTTAATTTGAGCCTCTACTTCAACTTTAAATGCCTTGAGTTGCTCTGCCATAATGGTGTTTAGCACAATCATAGAGTTGGCGCAATTGGCCGAAGAACCCACGGCCCTGAACTCAAACTTATTTCCGGTAAATGCAAATGGTGAAGTTCTGTTTCGGTCCGTATTGTCTAATAAAATTTCAGGTATTTTCTGAATATCAATGCTGGTTTTTGATGTTTTGAGTGCTGTTTTGGCTTTGGTTGAAACCATTTCCTCCAATACATGGGTTAATTGGGTTCCAATAAATACCGACATAATAGCTGGTGGTGCTTCATTGGCACCTAAACGATGATCGTTTGATGCCGAAGCAATACTTGCACGCATTAAATCGGCATGCGTATGTACCGCTTTGATTACATTAACAAAAAAGGTTAAAAACTGTAAGTTGGTGTGTGGCGTTTTGCCTGGTGCCAATAAGTTAACCCCTGTATTGGTTATCAAGCTCCAGTTGTTGTGTTTACCGCTGCCATTTACACCAGCAAAAGGTTTTTCGTGCAAAAGCACTTTTAACCCATGACGGTTGGCCACTTTTTCCATTACATCCATTAGCAATTGATTGTGGTCAATGGCCAAATTTACTTCTTCAAAATTTGGTGCACATTCAAACTGACCAGGAGCAACCTCATTATGGCGAGTTTTTAATGGAATACCAAGTTTGTAACTCTCCACTTCAAAATCAACCATAAAATCATATACCCTTGGAGGAATGGTGCCAAAATAATGGTCTTCCAATTGCTGGCCTTTTTCAGGAGCCTGGCCTAGTAAGGTGCGGCCTGTCAACATTAAATCTGGACGTGCGTGGTAAAACGCCTCGTCAACCAAAAAGTATTCTTGCTCTATCCCTAAACTGGCAAATGCTTTGTTTACTCCTTTATCAAAATAGCTGGAGCAAATATCCACCACTGCATTTTCAACAGCATGAAGTGCTTTAAGCAATGGGGCTTTATAATCCAAGGCTTCGCCTGTGTATGATACAAATATGGTGGGAATACAAAGCGTTCTGCCATTTGCATTATCCATAATAAATGCTGGGGACGAAGGATCCCATGCCGTGTAACCTCGTGCTTCAAAGGTATTGCGTAATCCGCCATTCGGAAAACTGCTGGCATCTGGCTCTTGCTGAACCAATGCGCTTCCTGCAAACTTTTCAATTGAACGTCCATCTTCTGTTGGCTCAAAAAACGCATCGTGCTTTTCGGCTGTTGATCCTGTTAATGGTTGAAACCAATGTGTGTAATGGGTAACATCTTTGCTCATTGCCCAGTTTTTCATTCCGGAAGCCACTTGGTTGGCTACTTTTCTGTCAATTTTTTCTCCATGCTTAATCGCTTTTGCAACTGCATCATAAGCTTCCTTATCCAAGAAGTTTTTCATGGCTGCATCGTTAAACACATTTACGTTAAAATAATCTGAAACCTTTGATGAAGGAATATTTACCTTTACTGGTGTGCGATTGGCAGCGCGCTCTATCGCTTTGAATCTTAAAATTGACATGGGCTGTGTAGTTTATTGGTGTGCAAGTTACAGCAATCCCAAATTGGATAGAAAGCACTTCAGAACCATTTTTTTATAAAAACACTAACCAGCTGCTTTTAAGGTGATTATATTTTAACCAAAAAACAACTAGTGTAATAAATTACATGTTTTTGTTATCACCACTTTAAAATATTGACACAATATGTATTATATTGCACATAAATTACCGACAATGACCATAGAAGATATTGGAATCACAATTAGAAAGCGGAGAGATTTAAAAGGTTTAACCCAACAAGAATTGGCCAGCATGAGTGGTGTTCACCTGCGCAGTATCAATACGCTTGAAAGCGGCAAGGGCAACCCATCTTTACGCACCTTATTAAAAATAGGGCTAGTACTTAACCTTGAGGTGATTGTTCGGGTAGAGTAATTGCTAGAACTGTAAATAAATAGGTAATATAGGTGTGGCTGTTTTAAACTGCACCAAAATAACAATAAGCACAGCAAATCCCACTGCATAAAGCCAAACAGGAATTTGTTGGTTTTTGGCAATCCATTCATCAGCCAGCGTATCGCTTAAGGCATGCATGGCAAAACCAAACATCATCATGGCAATAACAGGTGTGTATACCAGGTATATTTTAGGAAATAACTCCGGACTAAAATTGGTTGCAATTTGGTACAACATATCCAAGGCTTGTGATACACTGCTTGATTTAAAAAACACCCAGCATAAACACACCAAATGAAAGGTAAATAACACACCCAAAACACCTTTCGTTTCCATTGACAAAAAGCTTAGCCTGCTTCGAAAACGTTGGCCTAGCCATTTATCAAGCGCCAAAGCAATTCCGTGTAATGCGCCCCAAATTAAAAATGTAAAATTAGCTCCATGCCATAAGCCCCCAATAACCATTGTTATCAGCAAGTTGATGTACTGCCTACTTTTACCTAATTTGTTCCCTCCTAATGGTATGTATAAATAATCCCTCAGCCAACTGCTTAATGAAATATGCCACCGTCTCCAAAACTCGGTAATACTTTTGCTTTGATACGGTGAAAGGAAATTGATGTTGATTTCATAACCCATCCATTTGGCTAAGCCTATGGCCATATCGCTATAGCCGCTAAAGTCGCAGTAAATAACCAAAGCATAGCCATAAACGCCTAGTAAACACTCCAACCCGCTGTACCTTAGGGGGGCATCAAATACGTATTGCACCAGGTTTACATAAATGTAGTCACTAATAATTACTTTTTTAATTAATCCACTTGCAATAAGGTATGCTCCTTTGGCTAAGGCAGTGTTGTTTACTTCATAAGGCTTATGTATTTGGGGTATAAAATCAGCGGCACGCACAATAGGACCCATCACCAGCTTGGGGAAAAAAGAAAGAAAGAATAAATAATCCCAAAAGCTACGCACCGGCTTAAACTGTCCTTTGTATACATCTATGGTATAGCTGATGTTTTCAAACGTGTAGAATGAAATACCTATGGGCAATAACAGGCTTAATGGGGTAATGCTGGTAAAACCTAAATCGTTGGTGATTTGAATAAAAAAATCGGTGTATTTAAAATACACTAACAATCCAAGATTGACAATGATACTCGTAACCAAGAGCCCTTTTTTTACTTGTTTTTTCTGGGCTTTATAAATGGCATTTGATAAATTAAAATCTACAACTGCGGCAATCAGCACCAATAACACATAATAACCACATGCCTTATAGAAAAAGTATAAAGAAAATAGGGTGAAAACAATGGTTCGTAACTTGGTGTATTTATGCAACAGCAAATAAGCGGCCATAAAAGCCAATAAAAAATACAGAAAAAAACCTGCATTAAACAGAATTGGCTCTTCAGGGTTGTAAGCCAACTGGGCCCAAAGTCTATCCAAGCTTAAACTCATGGTGCCAATACTTTTAAAAGTGCTTTAAAAAACAACTCTCCTTGCAATTGATAACCCGCCTTGTTAAAATGAATGTGGTCTTTTGCTGCTAATCCAGCACCTACCCAGCTTTTCATGCTTGTATCACCTCCCATGGCTGCATACAAATCCCAGCACATCACTTGATGGGCTATGCAATACTGTAACATGGCGTCACGCAGTTCTTCCAATTTGGTATTGTTAGCATAGTAAACAACCCGCTTTTTGCGCCACTTACCTTTTACTTTTTTTCGTACCGTTTTTACTTGTTTGGTGTAATTATCAGCGGGTGTGGTGTAAATAATTTGTTGTTGTGCGCATACATTGAGTAAGTTGGTATTGAAGCTATCCAGTTGGTTGGTGAATTTTTCAGGCGTAATATCACTCACACTTTCATTGGTACCTAAACTCACTATAACCAAATCTGGTTGAAGCGTTTTAAGTTGCTCAAAAAACAGGGATGAATTGTTGTAGTTGTTTAACGTAGCGCCATTTGCCCCAATGGTATAATACAAAATACCCGTTTGTCCATTGCTTACAATAATCCCTTGCAAATTTAAAGCTTGTTGCGCCCTTACAGTAAAGGGTCCGGACACCTGCTTGTTATAACTGCTAATCATAAAACCACCTGCATCTTGCAATTGGTAAGATGCTGCATCCATATCTTGGTTAATACAAATGTTTGCCCCCAAATCATTTGCTTGAAACAATGCACTGATGTATTGTGCGCCTGTATCATTTTTTAAAGCAACAGTAAACTGGCTATTTGCAGGCATTTGAGCATTGTATGCAGCCAGCCCCACCTCACATGATTCCTTACAGCGTGCTATTTTAGTTGGAATAAATTTAACCGAACCAGAAGTGGTAAATGTAGTTGGCGGGTTTGTGTTGATTTGTCGGTAAGGAAAAACCAAGCCAGTACCCGCATTACCATATTTCTCCTGCAATAACTTCCGCACTTGACCACTGAATAAATCGGCCTGAATGTGCGAATCGCCAATATGCACAATTTTAAAAACCCGCTGTGCAGTATTGATGTAAACTGTTTTGGCCTGAGCAATGGTATTTAAGCTATCAACCCAAATAGATTGACCTGACGTGCTTAGCAAGCAACCAATAAAACTACTGAGCAGGATACTTTTTTTCATATTCATTTAAAATGGCGTTTGCAATTAAGCGTCCTATTTTTGCGGATCCACTTTGGTTAAAATGGGTATAATCAATTCCGGCAAGTATGGGATGTTTTTCTACCCATGCTTTCATGCTGTTATATCCACCCATTGCTTCATAAAGGTTAAAAAAAGCACAATTAAACTTGTTTGCTACTTGCTGTTGGGCGGCCAACAATGCTTCTACACCATCACCTGTTCTGTATACCCCATCTATTTTAAAAGCCTTATCGGCTGTGCTGATAATTAAAATACTGGCCTTAGGAAAGGCCTTTTTGAGGTGCTGCACTGTTTTACTTAATTGCTTTTGGTAGTACCCAAAATAAACAATGGAGTCTGCATACAATAAATTGGGCCCATAATGCAACACAATCAGGTCATAAGGCCTTATTGAGTCTATTTGTTTAAGCATAGTGCCAGTTAACCTTATTAACTCAACCCCACTGCTCCCTCTAAACGAAAGGTTATCGAGAATTACCCCTGTTTTACTCTCGGCACTAAAACCATAAATTGGGGTTTCACCCTGCTGAAATACAAGCTGAGCCTTGGCCAGCGGAGTATCTGCATTAACCTGATAGCTGTTAAACTGCTTGCTGCCAGTTAACTGATACCTTGTGCTGTTTAAGGTAAAAGCAAGGTTTGTTTGTTCACCAGTTGCGCCATATAGGATGGACAAATCATATAAGCTGCTCAGGTGCTTGCCTCCACCTGGTTTAATATTTACCGTGGCACCTTCTTTAGCAAAAAAAGTATGGCCACTTAAACCAAGTATGAGTTTCTTCTTATTATTAAAAAAATGAATATCCTCCCAATGCTCGCTGGCTGTTACCTTCACCGTTTGCCTAAAATGTGCCACCACACTGGTAGGAGGAATAAAGCCTACGCCATTACCTCCATATTTATTCTGTAAAATGGAGCGAATGGTTTGGGTAATTAAATCCCCTTCTATCATGCTATCACCAAAATAACCAATCCTAACCTTTTTGCGCTTTTGCTTTTGCAGTTGTTGCAGTGCTGTTAAAAAGTTGGTAAGCCCTTCGTTGCTGTTGTTGCTGTCATTTACTTCTATAGCCACATCATTTCTAATGATATTGGCCACCTCTTTATTGGTAATAATAGTATCTTTAACGAGCTGTTTTAATGCTTTTTTGCGAGGTGCTGGCTTATATTTTCTTTTACCCGTTGATTTTTTTGAGGGTTTTAAATCGGCTAAAATGTTTACGGCATTGTATCTTTTATTTACCCAAAAGCGTTCTGGCACGGCAATACTCACCACCAATAGCAATAGAAAAGTATAAAGCACAATAAGAAATGGCTTCCGGTTATTGCGATGATTAGCCTGCATAAAAATAAATAACCAACTTGTTTAGTTTAATGGTGCATTATAACTAATTAATTATTGATTACAGGTGAAATTCCACTCATTTTTATCAGGTAAAAACTCCCCAAAGAACTTTCTTCTGAAACTCATCTTAAAACTACTTTATCATTCAAACGCATTGCAGCCTTGAAATGAAACCAATGCAATGACTTCAGTTCATTTGGTTGTTACTCTCTTTTTTCAAAAATAAATCGGTTATTTTCTTCTGAGACCAGTTCATATCCATTAGCCGAAACTCGGTTAATTTCTTTAGCAATTACTGCCGTGAAATCAGGATAAGTAAACTTTATCTTATCCACAATTTCTTTCTTCTCAATCACTCCATTTTCGTCAATAGTAAATATAAAAGGTCTGGCAATCTCTAGTATCAAATATTTTTTGGGTTGTTGAGCCTGTTTAAATGAAAACATCAATAATGCCCCAACTACTATAATCAGTGAGGGTAATAACATTTTTTTCATAGTTGTTTTGTTTTGAGAATTGCAAGTTAGTTGATTGCAATAAAGAATAAAAAGAAAGGTCGGCTTTTGATAAAAATCCGTAAATGAATAGGATTTAGCCTCCACAGGAGCCGCAACCTTCTAACGTCTCTAATAACAAGTTATTAAAAATCTCCCTAAGGGTAAAAAAGCCTGGTTTTGACAAAGCGGTTGAGCTGTAATAAAATTAGTATTAATTTTTTCAAATATTACACCGACCTTTCAAAGACAAAAGTACATGCTTTTAGCCGTAAAGGGAAATTTAATCATGGATGATTTTCTTCAAACTCCAAAACGAATAAAACACCCTGCCTATTTTAGACTTTACTAATGGCTTCTGTTCTCGCAAGGAATTATCAATTTTAGTTTCCATGGTATTCCTGCTTTGGTTGAATTGGTGTTTAACTCCGCGTTGTTATGATATAAAAGGCGACTTTCCACATTTGGTGTCTCACCAATGTAATAACGATTTAGTTTTGCCGAATGTAGTATGTAACAAAAATGCATTACATGAAAAAAGCCACTCGCACTGAGTGGCTTTACTTTTTGTTTGCTCCCTGACCTGCCCCGATACGTATCGGGGGAACCGGGACCTAGTGATTTTGAGATACGATTTTGGCTAGCAATTCTGGGTATTTAAACAGATTCTCAATAAAAACTTTACTTTTCATTCGCTTAATATGTTTCTCTACTTTTAACGCATGCGCTCTGTCATTACAGGGTATAACTAGTTTTATTTGCCATGGTATTCCTACTTTAGTTGAATTGGTGTTTAACTCCGCGTTGTTATGATATAAAAGGCGACTTTCCACATTTGGTGTCTCACCAATGTAATAACGATTGAGTTTTGCCGAATGTAGTATGTAACAAAAATGCATTACATGAAAAAAGCCACTCGGACTGAGTGGCTTTACTTTTTGTTTGCTCCCTGACCTGGACTCGAACCAGGGACCTAGTGATTAACAGTCACTCGCTCTAACCAGCTGAGCTATCAAGGAATATGTTCCGATTTATTTGAGTTAGAGTGATTTTGCCTCGCTCTAACCTCCCGATAGCTATCGGGAGAGCTATCAAGGAATATGTTCCAATTTATTTTGAGTTAGAGTGATTTTGTCTCGCTCTAACCTCCCGATAGCTATCGGGAGAGCTATCAAGGAATTTGATTTACATTTCAACCATTTTGCTGCTGAAACGGGATGCAATATTAGTTTATCAGAATTAAAAACACAATATTTGCCACAAAAAAAACTAAAAAAATATTTGCATGAGTTTATTAGTAGTTGGTAGTGTGGCATTTGACGCCATAGAAACCCCCTTTGGAAAAACCGATAAAATTATTGGTGGAGCCGCTTCGTACATTAGTTTGGCAGCAAGCTATTTTACCCAAACATCTAAATTGGTAGCTGTTGTAGGTGAAGATTTTCCAAACGATTTTATCCAAACCCTTCAAAACAAGGGCGTTGATACCGAAGGCTTACAAATTAAACAAGGGGAAAAATCCTTTTTTTGGAGTGGCAAGTACCACACAGACATGAATAGCCGCGATACTTTGGTTACGGAATTGAATGTATTGGGTAGTTTTGACCCCATTATCCCAGAATCTTACCAGGATTGTGAATACCTGATGTTGGGTAACCTAACTCCTGCTGTGCAACAAACAGTGATTAACAGGTTACACAAACGTCCGAAGCTAATTGTAATGGACACCATGAACTTTTGGATGGAGATTGCATTAGATGATTTAAAACAAACCCTTAAAATGGTAGACGTGCTTACCATTAATGATGAAGAAGCCCGTCAACTTTCAGGAGAATACTCTTTAGTAAAAGCGGCTGCGGTAATCCAAGCCATGGGGCCTAAGTTTTTAATCATTAAAAAAGGAGAAAATGGCGCTTTGTTATTTCACAATAAGGACGTGTTTTTTGCTCCAGCTTTGCCATTAGAAGAGGTATTTGACCCAACCGGAGCAGGCGATACCTTTGCCGGAGGATTTATTGGCTACTTAGCTAAAACCGATGATATCAGCTTTGAGAACATGAAAAATGCCCTTATTTATGGTTCGGCCATGGCCAGCTTCTGCGTAGAGAAATTTGGAACAGAACGCATCATGAATCTGCAGGAGGCTGAATTACAAACACGCATCAATCAATTTAAAAATTTGGTACGGTTTAATTTGGCCTCACTTTAAAGGATTTGTTTAAACAGCTTCAATTATTACATTTGCCGTACATTATATAAGAATTATCATGTCAGAACAAACAGCAACCCACAGCAACGACAATCCATTTGAGTCAATGATGTCGCGCTTTGATGAAGCAGCCAGAATTATCGGCTTAGATGAAGGATCTTATAACGTTTTAAAATCTCCACAAAAATCAGTAATTGTTTCTATCCCAGTTACCATGGATAACGGAACGGTGCAGGTTTTTGAAGGATTCAGGGTGGTACACAATGCAAACCTTGGCCCATCAAAAGGTGGTATACGCTATAGCATGGACGTAAATCTGGATGAGGTAAAAGCCTTAGCAGCCTGGATGACCTGGAAATGCGCAGTAGTTGGTATCCCTTATGGAGGTGGAAAAGGTGGCGTTAAATGCGACCCCCGTAAACTGAGCAAAGGTGAATTAGAACGTTTAACTAGGGCTTACACCGATTTGATGGTTGATGTATTTGGACCCGATAAAGATATTCCAGCACCAGACATGGGAACCGGCCAACAAGAAATGGCTTGGATTATGGACGAATATTCTAAACTGGTTGGTTATTCATCACCGGCTGTTGTAACTGGTAAGCCATTGGTATTGGGTGGCTCATTAGGCCGTGTTGAAGCAACTGGAAGAGGCGTGATGGTGTCAACCCGTTCAGCATTATCAAAATTAGGCATAAGCCCTATTGGATGTACTTGCGCTGTTCAAGGTTTTGGCAACGTGGGTTCTATTTCGGCCAAATTGCTTCAATTACAAGGCATGAAAGTGCTTGCCATTAGTGATGTTACTGGTGGATATTATAACCCTGAGGGAATTGATGTTGATGCTGCTATTAAATATAGAGACAATAACAACGGCACTTTGGAAGGTTACAATGCCAAAAAAATATCTAACGAAGAACTGTTAGAACTAGATGTTACCGTTTTAGTGCCTGCTGCAATGGAAAACCAAATTACCGTTGATAACGCAGATAAAATTAAAGCTAAACTGATTGTTGAAGGAGCTAACGGGCCAACGGTTGCAGGGGCTGACACCATCCTGAATAAAAAAGGAATTATGGTGGTGCCAGATATCTTGGCTAATGCTGGTGGTGTAACGGTAAGCTACTTTGAGTGGGTTCAAAACCGTCTGGGTTATTTCTGGACAGAAGAGCGTGTATATAGAAGGGCTGATCGTGTGATGAAAACAGCGTTTGAATCTGTTTACGCAGCCTCTCTTAAATACAATGTTAGCTTACGTATTGCTGCCTATGTGGTGGCTATTGCTAAAGTTGCCGAGGTAGAAAAACTACGCGGCAAATTTGGCTTATAAAATTTATTTACCAATGCCACAGTTAATTGTAAGTTGATATAACTGCAATTAGCTGTGGCATATTTATGAAAAGGAGTTATTGATATGTTACATAAAGAAGGCAAAGCCACCATTCTCATTACTTTACTGGTGCTTTTTGGATTAAATGCCGCCATTACCCTGTTGTTGCCGCAGTACATCCTGATACAACAATTGGTACTTGGTATATCTATAGTGTTGTTGATTATTGTGCTTCAGTTTTTTCGCAACCCACCCATTAAAGCCACACTTGGTGAACACTTGGTTGTGTCACCCGCAGATGGCAAGGTGGTTGTTATTGAAGAAGTAGAAGAAACGGAATACTTTAAAGGGAAACGCATTCAGGTTTCGGTATTTATGTCGCCTTTTAATGTGCATGTTAACCGCAACCCGATTGGCGGACTGGTGAGTTACTTTAAATACCATCCAGGAAAATACCTGGTAGCCTGGCATCCAAAATCAAGCACAGAAAACGAAAGAACCACCACTGTAATTAAAAACAAAGCTGGGGTTGAAGTATTGTTCCGTCAAATTGCTGGTGCTTTGGCCAAACGAATTGTTTGGTATGTAAAAGAGGGCCAATATGTTGGCCAAACTGGCGAAATGGGTTTTATTAAGTTTGGCTCCAGGGTTGATATCTTCTTGCCTATTGGCACTAAAGTTAATGTGGAGTTGAACCAAAAAGTAAAAGGCGGGATAACAGTTTTAGCCGAAATTTAAAAAGATGGTACTTTTTTAAATCTTTTTTCGTTACCTTGGTACTATAATTTTATTAAAAAGAATATGAAAAAACTATTGATACTTGCCGCATTTCTGGGATTAGGTTATGTAGGCGCTCAAGCTCAAACCGCTGCTCCGGCTAAGCCGCAACCTGCTGCAACTGTTCAATCTAGCCAAAAAGCTGAGGTTGCACCAGTAGTAAACGTTGACGCTACGGAAGATGTAGAAGCTAAAGCTGCAGAAACTAAGAAAAAAGGAGCTGGTTGCAGTTCAGAACAAAAAAGTTGCGGAAAAGCTACTGCTAAAAAATCTTGCTGCAGTAGCAAAAAGCAAGCAACCACTACTTCTACACCAAACCAATAGTTGGTTTCAAACTGATTTAAACCTGATATGCTTTTGTATATCAGGTTTTTTTATGCGCTTTAGTATAGCCTAAGTTGACAATGCGGCTTTATATACCTCTAAACATCTTTTTCTTGCTATATCATGGGGAACAATTGGCCTGAGGTATTGTGCAGTGCCCCATTCCGGCACCCACTTTTTTACGTAAACCATTGCTTTGTCAAACTTTTCCATTTGCAATTGGGGATTAAATACCCTGAAATATGGTGCTGCATCTGTACCGCAACCCGCAGCCCATTGCCAGCCTCCATTGTTTGCACTTAAGTCAAAATCCAATAGTTTACTTGCAAAATAGGCTTCTCCCCAACGCCAATCAATTAACAAATGTTTGGTTAAAAAACTAGCTACAATCATACGTACCCTATTGTGCATAAATCCTGTTTCATTGAGTTCACGCATGCCAGCATCAACAATTGGGTAGCCTGTTTTCCCATTGCACCAAGCCTCAAACTCAGCCTCATTGTTTCTCCAGGCTATGGCATCGTAGTTTCTCCTGAATGCACCTTGTGCCACATGCGGAAAATGGGCCAAAATCATCATGTAAAAATCGCGCCAGATTAACTCATTCAGGAAGGTCTCATTTAACGCCAGCGCCTTCTTTGCTTTTTCACGAATGCTAATCGTACCAAACCTAAAGTGAATGCCCAATCTTGTAGTGCCTGCAATAGCTGGGAAATTACGCTGTTCATGATATTGTTTAATTAAACCTTGTGCAACTGCCTTTGATGGAAAGTTTACTGTTGAAGCAATAAATCCCATTTGCTCCAATTTAATCAACTTTTGGGCTTTACTCACTTGCAAGAAATGTTTAAAATACCTCTCTGTTTTATAAGCTTGTAAAAAGTATGGGGTTAGTTTTGCTTTCCATTTTTTGCTGTATGGCGTAAAAACAGTATAAGGTTGCCCATCATCTTTTAACACTTCATTGTATTCAAATATACATTGGTCTTTAAATGATGAAAATAAAGCCCCCTGTTTCACACTAAACTCCTTTACCCAATTGTCGCGAGCAATGGCATAAGGCTCATAATCATGGTTGGTGAAAATATGTGTTATTTGATAATCTTGAAACAGTTGTGCCCAAACCTCTTCTGGTGTGCCAAATAGGACCAACAAATCACTTCCTAAACCATTAAGTTGTTTTTTAAGCCCTTCAATTTGCCGGTGGATAAAGGTTACCCGAGCATCATGTTGGTTTTGAAGTTTGCTTAAAATATGTTTATCAAAAATAAAAATAGGTAAAACAGGTAACCCACTTTTTAAAGCATGATAGAGTCCTGCATTATCTTCTAAGCGCAAATCTCTGCGAAACCAAAAAATGGCAACTGAGTCTTTTGTTTGTCCCATTTGGTTTAAACAACTGAATGGAGCGAATGTTTAATTGCGTTTAAAAACCAAAACAACATCCGTTTTTTGAATCATGGTCCAATGCTGGCTGTTCATTAAGGTGTCTAAAGAAACCTGAAAAGTGGAATCATTAAGCGGGTACTTTCCAAGCTTAGGAGCCAATACAATATAATTGGCTAAATTCACATTGGGATATATGTATATGCTATCTCTATTACAAAGGCGTGAAACCAGCAGTGTTTGGCCAGCTACTGCATCCTTTTCAGTAAATGGCAAATTGGCGAGTGCCTGATTAAGCGCAGAAACAGGCTCTACCGCCTGGTAATGTTCCTTCCTGTAAAATTGCAAATTGGTTCTGTCAAACCAAATGGAAACGCGGCTCTCTAATTTGGTAAATGTATAAAAGCCAGCAATTGCCGCTATCACAAAAGGTAAAATAAGTTTGATTTTACCACTGGTTTTTTCATGTATAAATACTGCAGTAGCCAGCACAATAATGGGAACAAACTCAATGCTATAATGGTTGTTAATTCCCCAACGTGTGGGGTCGTTCATAAATAGTTTTTGGGCATACACTGAAATAAGCATAACCGCAAATTGTGGTCTGTACAACATAAAAATGCCCCCACTTACCAAAACCGAAAAATGCAGTTCAGATTTAATCCCTGCATAAAACGGCTCAAACCCTGGGTTCTCGAATAATAGGGTGAAGGTTTTACTTGGATATAGGAAAACATTTTTAAGCATGTCCTCAGCACTTGTTCCTAATGCTTGGTAAGCTCCTTCATAAAGGTAAACCGCATCAACAGGGCGAAAATGTGGAATGATTACTTTGATTACTACAATAAAATAGACGGCAGCAATTGTAGTAAAACCATACAGCACATTTCTAATGGCTTTAGTTTGGTGGTAATGAAATGCCAGTCCCAAACAAACAAATATGGTATACAATGCAATGTTTTCTTTGCTTATCAACATTAGTGTAAAGATGATAGCTGCATGGCGCCATTTTTTTTGGTGCGCATTAACCATAAACCATGGAACCAGCATGGCTCCTGTAACATTGTTGTGAAAATCAAAAGACAAGGCAGAGTAAATGCCCCACATTACATAAAAATGAATGAGTGTAGCAATAGCGGCTGTATTGCTTTGCGTATATAGTTGTACATATCGCATTGCCCCAATTCCTCCCAACACAATCATTACAATTTGAAAAATAAGTAAGGTGTAAGAACCAAATACCCAATAAAAGGGGGCTAATAAAAGAAATATTGGTTCAAAATGATCGCCAAAAGCATGATTTACCAAGGGTTGTTGGAGTGAGGTATAGTTCAGTTTTAAATGACTATATGAATACAGCATGTTGTTATAAATGCCTAAATCATACGCACAGGTCCTATACAAGTAATGGTTAACCAACGACTCCAAACAAAACAGGATGGTAAACACAGCAACTATGCTCCAAATAATGGCCTTTTGTTTGGATGAAAAGTTGGCAAACATGTTACGTGTTTTTAATTTTTCGCTCTATAGCACTTGTGCTATAACCAGGAATAAAATCAATAGTTTTTACAACTCCCCCTGCTGCGGTAACCACATCATGGCCCACAATTTCTTCAGGTTTGTAATCACTTCCTTTAACCAGTATATCTGGTGTAAGTGTTGCTATTAAATTGTAAGGTGTTTCTTCGTCAAATAAAATGACTGCATCAACACATTGCAGGGAGGCCAGTATTTGTAAACGCGATTGTTCGTCTTGAATGGGGCGGTGAGGACCCTTTAGCTTACTTACTGAAGCATCTGTATTTACGGCAATAACCAACCGATTGCCAAGGTCAGCGGACTTGGCCAAGTAATCTACATGCCCTTTATGCAGGAGATCAAAACAACCGTTGGTAAATACTACTTTAGCGTATTGTTGTTGCCAGTTCTTTACCTGTTGCGCTAAACTTTCCCTGCTTGTAAATATTTTAGCGAGTATGCTTTTGTGGTGCGACATGATGCTGCAAGATATTAATTTGTTTGCACCTTACGTCTGCCTAATACCAACAATGAGCAAATACCTCCTAACACAATAAACATAATCATTTGCGCACCGTGCACAATAGTGGCATAGGCTTTTCCATCATCTTCGGCCACCCCAAATAACAATAATCCTTGCATTACCGCATAATGGTAGGTACCAGCACCTGCGCCAGGAGCTGGAATAACCACACCAATGGTACCCATGGCAAATACGGTAAGGCATTGCGCAAAATTAAGGTGAGCTGTAGCAGACATGGCAAAAAAACAGAAATACATCATTAGGATGTAGCATATCCAAATGCCTGCCGAAAGTACCAAAAATAATATGGGCTGCTTAACATCTCTAATACTGGTAAGCCCTTGAGCAAACCCTTTTAATTTGGTTAACAGTTTTTGGTAAATGGCCAATTGTTTTAACCTGTTTTTAAAAACCATAAACAAACCACCAATAACCACAACTATTGCCAATAAAATCACATATTTATTGCTTGACGATTCGGTAGTTGAAGTTCCTGTTTGTTTTGAAATGTATTGATAAAGTACATCGAATTGTAATATAAAAACAAGCCCCAACACCAGCAATAACATCACCATATCTACCAGCCGTTCCGTAATCACAGTACCTAAGCCCTTTTCCACGGGTACCTGGTCTGTCTTAAACAATGAAGCACAACGCGAAACTTCCCCTCCGCGTGGGATAAAGTAATTCATAAAATAACCGATGAGCACGGCATATAGGCTGGTTAATGTGCTTACCTGATAGCCCATAGGGCGGTATAACATGGTTGCACGGTATGCCCGTAACCAGTGACTAAATACAGAAACAAGCATTCCCACTGTAATCCACAAGTAGTTGGTTTCCAGTATTTTTTTCCACAAATCAACCCAGTTGGTTTCTTTAAAAACCAGGTATAAAAAAGCGGCCCCTATGGCAAAAATTGCCACAAACTGCACAACTTTTTTTAATGAACTGCTCAAAGGATAAGGCGGTTATTCGGGTCAGGATAAATGGCAATAGGAGTATGCTGTTTAGCCTCGTTAAACTCCATTAATGCATATGAAATAATGATGAGGTGATCGCCAACAAAACCTTTGCGGGCAGCGGGCCCATTGAGGCATATCACCCCACTGTTGCGCTCACCTTTAATGATGTAAGTTTCCAAACGCTCACCGTTGTTTACATTAACAACCTGAACCTTTTCATTTTCGATCATGTTTGCAGCTTCCATCAACGCTTCGTCAATGGTGATGCTCCCCACGTAATGCAACTCAGTTTGGGTAAGTTTAACGCGGTGGATTTTAGATTTTAGAACTTCTATTTGCATAAAAAGCGGTGCAAAGGTATATTATTTTTTAGATATGGTGCTATTTGTATTTGCACCAAGCAATGGCTACTCCTTAAACAGTTACTTGTATTGCAACCTATTGGTTTATTTCTTCATCTTACCGTTATTGCTAACCTCTTTTTATATTCACACGCTAACCCAACCTTTTATTTTATTATACGTATTATCCGTTGAGCTACTTGTTTGATTGATTTATAACATTTACATTGCTTTATACTAATAACCATATGAAAAAAATACATTTATTGCTGTTTTGCTTAGTAACCATTATGCAAGCAGAGGCTAGCCACTTAGTGGGAGGAGACATTGAATATAAGTCTATTGGCTTTAGGCGATGGGAAATTAAGCTGGTGCTTTATCGAGAGTGTAATGGCATTCCTATGCCTGGTTGCACAGGTGTTGGCGTAACTGGCTGCACTAAAACTTTAACAGTAAAGCCTATGGCTAAGATTTCAGGAGGGGGGCTGAACCCAAATGGTTGCAGTACTCCAGCGCCATCCATAGCTGTTACAGTAACTTCCTATTTAGTACAAGATTCCCGAAAAATAAGACAAGATGTTTGCGGACAAAGTGCAAAAAACAGTTGCGATAACAGGGGTACAGCAACTCCTGGTTCATTTAACCCATCACTGGAAGCCTACTACTATAAAGGCATATTGGATATGAGCAGTCCTGCATACAATAATGCTTGTCCTTATTGGGAAGTGGCTTGGGAAGAATGTTGCCGCGGTGGTGAGACAGAAAATATTTTAAACGCTGGCGGTATTAATTTTTTCATCTCTGGGGTTATCAATATTTTCTATAACCGAAATACTACTAATGCTGCTTACAAAAACAACTCACCACAATTGTTTAATGAGCCCATTGATGTGGTTTGTAGCAGCCAAGAAGTGATATACAATATGGGAGCCGTTGACCCCGATAGGGATTCGTTAACGTATGCCATTGGTACATCAAGAGGTATTGGCGGAGCTAACGTTGTTTACAAGACCCCATTTAGCGCAATTTATCCTTTTCCATTAGATAGCAATGCGCCCCCACATAGCAGTTTTCCCCAACCAAATGGGCCATATGTTATTATTGACTCCCTTACTGGAGATATTGCTTTTAATGGATTAAACAACAACCCAACACTGATTACTTATGGTTGTATTAATGTAGAGATTACCCAATGGGCTTATGATGCAAATGGGAGCCCATACATTGTTGGCCGTACTCAGAGGGAATTGCAAGTTTTCGTGCGCAGTTGCCCCAGCAACAACTCACCCGCGTTTACCACCAGTCCTGCTTTGCTAAATGGCAATCCAAAATACAACTGGTCGGTATGTGCTGGAGATCAAATTTGTTTTACCATTACCGCTAAGGATAATGACGATGGACCAGGGCCTCAACCATCAACCAAACTAGATACCACTTATTTAAGCTGGAATAACAGTATAGTGAGGCCTGGCAAATTAACCTTTTTACCAGATTACAACCCCAATACTCAGCCTCGTCCAGTTCGCGAAGACCGCTGGAGGTTTTGCTGGCAAACTGAAAAAAGTGATGGTTCAACACAACCATACTCTTTTACAGCCATGGCCGTTGACAACAGTTGCCCCAATATTGGTATTTCAATTAAAACTTTTAACATTACGGTACAGCCTCCACCCATTGTAAAAATCACGGCTGCTAAAGATACCGTATGTAGCACCGATGCTTCTCTACAATTAAATGGCACACCAGCCAATGGTGTTTTCTCTGGAAGTGCTGTATCAAATAATGGATTATTTAATATTCAAAATCCTACTGTTTTGCCGAATAATAGTTATTCTTTTACCTATCGTTTTACCAATGTTTTTGGTTGCACTGATTCTGCACTAAAAACCATTTTTGTATTGGGTACTCCAGCACCATTGACAATAACAGGTAATGCAAACCCAATAAAAAATACGACTGTAAACTATAGTGTTTCTCTCATTCCAAACCAATCTTATGTTTGGTCGGCTAACAAAGGTGTGGTACAAAACAGTTCACTCAATATGGCATCTGTGCTTTGGACTGATACTGGAGCTGCATGGGTAAAAGTTGTTACTTCCAACGCTTGTGGTACGGCAACGAGCGAACAAAACATACAAGTTGCACCAACTGTTGGTTTAAATAAAGCCAATGGATTGAGCAATGTTACTCTTTACCCTAACCCTACTTTTGGTGAGGTATTTATAACAGGCAATACCAGTGAACAACAAGTATTGGTTGAGGTATTTAACAACACCTTACAATTGGTGTATAGCCAATCTGTTGAGGCCATGCAGGGCAAAATAAGTACTCACTTTACTACCGAAAATTTAAGCAATGGCTTGTATTTTGTTAAAATTGGTAATGGTTCCAAATATGGTGTATATAAAATTTTGGTAATGAAGTAGTTATTAATCTATTTAAATAACAAGTGATAAGACTTTTTGTTAGTACAGTTTATGATAACCATATGAAAAAAATACATTTATTGCTGTTTTGCTTAGTAACCATTATGCAAGCAGAGGCCAGCCACCTTGCAGGTGGGGACATTGAATACAAAAACATTGGCTTTAGGAGGTGGGAAATTAAGTTGGTACTTTACCGTGATTGTAACGGTATTCCTATGCCTGGTTGCACAGGGGTGGGGGTAAACAACTGTACCAAAACGCTCTCTGTGAAACCCATGACCTCTTTAGCCAATGGAGGATTAAACCCAAATGGCTGTAGTGCTCCTGTACCATCCATAAGTGTTACAGTAACTTCTTATTTGGTGCAAGATGCCCGAAAAATACGGCAAGACATTTGCGGACAAAGTGCAAAAAACATTTGCGACAACAGAGGTACTTCAACTCCTGGTTCATTTAACCCATCATTGGAAGCTTATTATTACAAAGGCATATTGGACATGAGCAGCCCAGTTTATAATAATGCTTGTCCTTATTGGGAAGTGGCTTGGGAAGAATGCTGCCGTAATAGTGGAACAGAAAATATTTTAAACCCTGGCGGTGTCAATTTCTTCATCTCTGGAGTTATCAATATCTTTTACAACCAAAGTAATGTTACTTTTAAAAACAATTCCCCACAATTACTTAATGAGCCCATTGATGTGGTTTGCAGCAGCCAAGAAGTGATATACAACATGGGAGCTGTTGACCCTGACCGAGATTCTTTAACTTACGCCATTGGTAAATCAAGGGGAGCGGGCGGGGCTGCCGTTACCTACAACTCCCCATATAGTGCTATTTATCCTTTTCCATTAAGTAGCACTTCACCTCCGCATATTAATTTTCCTCAGCCCAATGGCCCTTATGTAATTCTTGACTCATTAACTGGAGATATTGCTTTTAATGGATTAAATAATAGCCCAACACTACTTACTTACGGTTGTATAAACATGGAGATTACCCAATGGGCTTATGATGTAAATGGAACTCCGTACATTGTTGGCCGAACCCAACGGGATTTACAAATCTTCGTGCGGAGTTGCACCAGTAACAACATACCTAAGTTTGCAACCAGCCCCGCACTTTCGGGTGGCAATCCCAAATACAATTGGTCATTATGTGCGGGAGACCAAATTTGTTTTACCATTACGGCAAAGGATATTGATGATGGGCCTGGGCCTGAAATATCTACAAAGTTGGATACCACTTCAATCAAATGGAATGGGAGTATTAGCCGCCCAGGCAAATTAACCTTTGTGCCAGATTATGATACTGCAATTAAGAGCCAACGCCCGCGCGAAGACCGCTGGAAGTTTTGCTGGCAAACTGAAAAAAGTGATGGTTCAACACAACCCTATTCTTTTACAGTTAGTGCCTTAGATAATAACTGTCCCAATATTGGCATCTCTATTAAGGCGTTTAATATTTATGTTAATCCATCCGTAACAGCCAATGCTGGTATTGATACAGCAGCCTGCCCAGGAGATACAGTGAAACTTGTAGGTAAAGGCGGTCAGAAATACAAGTGGGAGCGTATTCAAGGCAGCAGTTTGGTTACCATGGTGCCTTATGGCACAGTTGATTCCCTTAAAGTAGGTATTTTATCAACTTCACCTGCTGGTGCATTTAATGATTATGTGCTCACCAGTTATGTATCTTACCCCAATGCATCAAGCAGCAGCAACGAATGTAAGAATACGGATACCATTCGAGTAAGCACAAGAACCTATCCAATACTTACCCGTCCTGCAATGCGAGATATTTGCAGGTCGTTAGATACGCTGATATTACCCAATTTTACAATAACCCCATCTAGCCAAAGTCAGGCAAATGGAGGCTCAGGAGTATGGAGTTACATTGCTAAGCAGTTGGCAATATCAGCATCAAATGGTTTACCAAGTTTGTTGGTAGATAGTTTAGCCAGTTTACCGCCTGACACTTTCTTTGCCAACATTGCGAACAACACCGGCAATGCACGCATCAACTGGTTACGTTATAGCTATAAAGGTCCAGCCAGCACTGGGGGATGTGTACGAACAGATTCAGCGGCAGTGCGCGTATTTGCTCAGCCCAAAATAGACGCAGGAGCAACAGTACAGCGTTGTATAGACGGAGGTATATACCCGTTAAACGCAAGTGGAGGCCATGTTCATAGCCCACGAGATGCCACAGGTCGCAGTGGGGTATGGAGCATGATTCAGGGTGGAGGTTTAGTAAGTACAACGGTAGGACTAAATACCATTTTTACTTACGATCCCCAATTAAGCGGAGTAAGCTTGATTCCTCAGTTTAATTTGTTGGGTTATGCCTATACAATAGGTTATAACAGCAACAGCCTGCAATGCACCAGTACAGACACGTTCCGTATAAATATCATAAAACCACCAGTAGTTAATGCAGGTGCAGATGTAACCATCTGTAAAAATGAGCCAACATTCTTAATTTCTGCCAAATCAGGAGCAACAACAACGAGTACAATACCAAGTTCAAGCTATTGGAGTTTAGCGGCAGGTCAGTCTCCAAACATCAGCAATGCGATTATAGGCGGTCAGTCGTTCCAGTCACAAAATGGATCAGTACCAGATGCAGGCGGCAATTGGAAACTTTATTACAACGATACATCAAGCGGTTGTGTCTCACGAGACAGCATGGAATTAACGGTAAAGCAATTGCCAAAAGTAAGTTTAACCAGTTTAAAAGACAGCTTATGCAAAACAGAAACTAGCCTTCAGTTAACAGGTACTGTAAGCCCAACAAGCACTACAGGCATAGGGGTTTATGCAGGGCCTGGTATTAATACCAACACTGGTTTGGTAAACATACAAAGCCCATCTGTAGCACCTAACAATAGCTATGTTTTTTCTTACCGTTTTACTGATGTTTTTGGATGTGCTGATTCTGCGCAAAAAACCATTTTTGTATTGGGTACTCCAACATCATTAGCCATAACTGGTAACACCAATCCCATAAAAAATACTTCCCAAAACTATACTGTTCCTTTAGTACCTTACCAATCTTATGTTTGGTCGGCTAACAAAGGTGTGGTACAAAGCAGTTCACTAAATACGGCATCCGTGCTTTGGACTGATACTGGAGCAGCTTGGGTAAAAGTTGTTACTGCTAACATTTGTGGTACGGCAACTAGCGAACAAAACGTACAAGTTGCACCAACCGTTGGTTTAAATGAAGTCAATGGATTAAGCAATGTTACCCTTTACCCTAACCCTACTTTTGGTGAGGTATTTATCGAGGGCAACTCAGCACAACAACAAGTTCAACTGGAAGTGTTTAACAGCACGTTGCAATTGGTGTACACCCAAACTATACTAACAGAGCAGGGCAAAATAAATACCAGCTTTAATACTGGCAATTTAAGTGAGGGATTATACTTTGTTAAAATTGGCAATGGCAACAAATTTGGTGTGTATAAGCTGGTGGTTATTCGGTAATTCAGGCCAACGCTTCTAAACTACAAAAACCTTAACCGACTAATCATTATTACTAGCTTTCGATAGCAGGGGAAACTTATTCCCCTTCTATTGTTTTTTTGTAATTGGCATGTGATATAATCAGATACAACTGACCAATCATTTTTATCTAGCTTTTTGTTATCGCTTTTTTTTATTATATCTTTACAATAAATAAATGATAACCCTATGAAGAAGCTACTTACTTTATTGCTGTTTATCTTTACGATAAGCTCTGCCTATGCTTGGCATCATTCAGGCGGTGAAATTGAATACAAAAACATTGGCTTTAGAAAATGGGAAGTTAAGCTTGTAGTATATAGAGAATGTATTGGATTACCAATAGCCGGTTGCACTGGAGTTGGTGCTAACACCTGTACTAAAACGCTAACCGTTAAGCCTATGGCTGGAATAGCTGCTGGAGGATTAAATCCTAATGGGTGTAATACCTTTTCCAACCTTAGTATTTCATTAACTTCATATAAAATAGAAGACGCACAAAAAACAAGGCTGGATATTTGCGGACAAAACGCAAAAAATGGCTGTAGCAATAACGGAACCAATACACCTGGGACTTTTACCCCAAGCATAGATGCAATATATTATAAAGGAGTGTTAGACATGAGTGCCCCAACCTTTAATAATGTTTGCCCTTATTGGGAAATTGTGTTTGATGAGTGCTGTAGGGGTAGTGGCGCACAAAATATAATGAATGCTGGAGCGACAAACTCCTATATAACAGCGGCACTAAATATCTATTATAAACAAAATACAAGTAACAGTAATAATTCGCCAGAACTTCGTAATGAAGCCTCTATAGCAGTTTGCGGGGGACAAGAGGTAATGTATAATATGGGGGCGGTAGATGCGGATGGGGATTCTTTAAGCTATTCCCTCATAAGCCAGAAGGTTTCGGGAGGAGGTCCTGTTTCAACCACTCACCCTTATGGGCATAAATATCCTTTCCCATTAAATGGTAACTCCCCTCCTCACAGCAACTTCCCACAAACAAGCGATGGCCCCAAAGTAATTATAGACCCTATTACTGGTGACATCGGATTTAACCCTTTAAACAACAACCCGAACTCTTCATTATCTGGGTATTTAACAATAGAAATCATACAATGGGGTTATGATGAAAATAAAAATGCTTTTATCGTTGGTAAAACAATGAGAGAGGTTGAAACATTTGTGAATGTTTGCACAGGAGGAAACTCTCCACCAAGTTTTTCAACTAGCCCAGCTTTGCCAAATGGAAGTGCAAGGTACAATTGGTCTGTATGTGCAGGAGACCAAATTTGTTTTACCATTACTGGTAAAGATGTAGATGATGGGGCCGGCCCTCAGCCATCTACCAAACTAGATACCACTTATTTAAGTTGGAATAACGGTATAGTAAGACCTGGTAAGTTAACTTTTGTACCAGATTACAACCCCAATACTCGGCCTCGTCCAGTTCGCGAAGACCGCTGGAAGTTTTGCTGGCAAACGGAAGAAAGTGATGGATCAACACAACCATACTCTTTTACCGCCACAACCGTTGACAACAGTTGTCCAAATATTGGCATGGCTACAAAATCTTTTAGTATTTATGTGACTCCTAGTCCTGAAGTAACTGCTACTAAAACCAGTTTGGGTTGCAACCAATGGAAATATGAGGTAAAAAAAATAAACCCTTTACAAGTATTTACCAATGCAAAATTGGAGATTGCCAAAGAACCTAATGATGCTAATTTTAATGCTGGTTCTTTCGTTACCATCAGTACAAATCCAAATCCAGCTGCTTCTGGTGGCAATGCAGCAACACCAAGAACAATTATTAGTACCAACACTGCCTTTACTAAACCTGGTATCTATTACATCAAATATTCAGCATTTATTCCCGGAATAGAGCCAGGGCAAAGTTGCTCAAAAATCATTTTCGATTCTATTGTAGTTGATACTTCCGTATTACAAATTACTGCTCAAGATGCATTTGCATGTAAGTTTAACTCGGTATCAATTAATGCTGTTGCATTAGGAGGTCAAGCACCATATGCTTATAAGTGGTATAAAAACAATCTTTCCAGCGCACCTATTAATGGACCTGGTTATATTGCCAACGATACTTCTTCTACACCATACATTGTTCAAGTTACCGATTTGCGAAATTGTACCAGCCAAAAAACAATCATGGTTAACGTTAGTCCTCTCCCTCAAGCTCCTTTCTCAAGTAATACCGCAAACATTTGCTTAGGTAAGAGTTACACCTTTAATGCAGGTACCAATGGTGGTAATGTGCGCGAATACCAGTGGGTAAAAAACAACACTGTTCTTCCTAACGATACTTTGCAACAATTGCAAAGCAACGAGCCTGGAACTTATGTTGCCGTTATCACGGATACTTTAGGATGCACACAAAAAGACACTTTGGTATTGCAAGTACTCCCACAACCAACTGTTGAGGCAGGAAATTCCATAATGGTTTGTAAAAATGCACCTGCGTTTTTAATCTCTAACCAATCGGGAGCAACCAGCAATTCAACCATTGCTGGCTCAACCTATTGGCAAGCTGCTTCGGGGCAATTGCCAAACATCAGCAATGCCATTGTTGGTGGGCAATCGTTTGAGCCTGCAAACAATGCAATACCTGCTTCTGGTGGTACCTGGAAATTGTATTACAAGGATACTGCCAGTGGTTGCTTAAGCCTTGACAGCATTAATATTACGGTGAAGCCTTTGCCTATTGTAACACTCTCTGCTGCTAAGGACACGGTGTGCAATACTGATGCTTCTTTACAATTAATAGGCAATCCAGCCAATGGTGTTTTCTCTGGAAGTGCAGTATCAAATAGTGGATTATTTAATATTCAAAATCCTGCTGTTTTGCCGAATAATAGCCACGCATTTTCTTACCGTTTTACTGATATTTTTGGCTGTGCTGATTCTGCACTAAAAACCATTTTTGTGTTGCGTACTCCTGCATTATTAGCAATAACTGGTAATGTAAATCCGATAAAAAATACTTCACAAAGCTACAGTGTTTCTTTAGTACCAAACCAATCATATGTTTGGTTGGCCAATAAAGGTGCGGTACAAAACAGCGCATTAAATACAGCCTCGGTGCTTTGGACTGATACTGGTGCAGCATGGGTAAAAGTTGTTACTACCAACGCTTGTGGTACAGTTACTAGCGAACAAAACATACAAGTTGCACCAACAGTTGGTTTAAATGAAGCCAATGGATTAAGCAATGTTACCCTTTACCCTAACCCTACTTTTGGAGAGGTATTTATTACAGGCAATACTAGTGAACAACAAGTGCAAATTGAAGTATTTAATAACACGCTACAATTGGTGTATAGCCAAAATGTAAAAACAGAACTAGGCAACATTAATGCACAGTTTAATACAGCAACCTTAAGCAATGGTTTGTATTTTGTTAAAATTGGCAATGGCAACAAATATGGGGTGCACAAGTTGGTGGTTATGCGGTAGTTGCTCAATAATTTAACAACAGGTTATAGCACTTTTTATTATTATTGCGGTTTATTATAACCACATGAAAAAAATAGCCTTGTTCTGTTTGTTTGTTATTGCCATAGTTTCGGCTGAAGCCAGCCACCTAGCCGGGGGAGAAATTAGTTACAAATGTATTGGGTTTAGGCGCTGGGAGATTACCATGGTCATTTATCGGGATTGCAACGGAATACCCATGCCAGGCTGCGCAGGTACCGGGGTAACCAATTGTACCAAAACCCTAACAGTAAAACCCATGGCCACCATAGCAGGAGGAGGTTTAAACCTCAACGGTTGTGCTTCACCAGTGCCATCTATTAGCGTAACAGTAACCAGCTATCAAGTTGAAGATGCCAACAAAATTGTGCAAAACTGGATTGGCCCCAGTGCTAAAAATATTTGCGACAATAGGGGTACAGCAACTCCTGGCTCCTATAACCCGTCTGTTGAAAAATACTATTATAAAGGCATTTTGGATATGAGCAGTCCTGTTTTTAACAATGCCTGCGCTTATTGGGAGGTGATTTGGGAGGAGTGTTGTCGTAATAATGGTACGGAAAACATTTTAAACGCTGGGGGTGTAAATTTTTATATCACAGCGGCAATCAATATTTTTTACAATCAAGGGCCAGGGGCTTGTAAGAACAACTCGCCCGAAATAAAGAACCCGCCAACTCTAACAGTTTGCAGCAGCCAACCTGTTGAACTTAATTTAGGCACTTTTGACCCGGACGGTGACTCTTTAGCTTATGCCATTATTCCAGCAAGAGGTGCAGGTGGGGTTATTACTCAATCTATACCTCCTTATGGGCCAACTTATCCTTTCCCATTAAACAGTAGTGGACCACCCCATACACAATATCCCCAGCCTTTTGGTGCTTACATTATTTTAGATACGGCAACAGGTGATATCTCTTTCAACGCCTTAAACAACCATCCAACATTGGTTATCTTTGGCAATGTAGCCATACAAATCACCCAGTGGAGTAAAGATGTTAATGGTAATCCCCACATTACTGGCAGAACCATGGGCGAATACCAAATTTATGTGCGGTCTTGTCCAAATAATAACCCTGTAAATCTTACATCAGGAAACAGTTTTCCCAAACGCGTGCAAGTTGCACCCAATGATACTTTGCGCTTTTCGGTACAAGCCAAAGATGATGATGATGGACCTGGGCCTGGCTTAAGCGCGAGGTTGGATACTACACGTTTTTTAAATTGGATTACTTCTACCCCACTTATTACCGTTACCAGACCGATAAATAACCTCAGGGAAGATTCTATTGTGGTTACTTATGTTCCTGTGGCTGGCCAGTTAAACACTATACAAAGTATTACATTTGTTGCAGCAGACAATAGTGGTCCAAACCTTTCGTTACAATCGCGCCAGATTTTAATTGATGTGTTTAGCAACACTGGCTTTAAGGCTACGATTAACCGCAGCACAGACAGTTGCAAACGGTACAGCCTAAGTTATACCAATGATAGCAATGTAGCCAATGTGAACTGGCGTATTAGTAGAGTGCCTAATGATTACAGCTTAACCAATGTAACCTCTTATGGCAATTTGCGCAACTTACCTAAAATTGGGTTTGCCTTACCAGGCAAATACTTGGTGCGCTTAAATATTACCCGAATAGCACCAGCCAATACCACTGGTTTTATTACTGATACCATTGAGGTTACACCTACAGGACAAACCTTGTTTCCCCCTAATTTTGATACCGCCCTTTGTATTGGGAACTCCCGTTTAATGACCTTGCCGTTGGGCAATTACAATTGGTTTGTAAATAACTCTAGCACCGTTTTTGTTAACAATGATACCTTGTTGGTTACCCCAACAGTAAGCACCAACTACCGATATACTGGTACTGTGGTTGGTGGCATTTACAATGGCTGTGTATTAACAGATACTGCTAACATTGTGGTAAACCCTTTGCCCAATACAAACTTGCCCGATACTTTACAAATATGTGAAAATGCAGTAACCAATTTGAATGCGGCCAATACGAGTGCCGTTGGCACAAAGTATTTATGGAATACCAATGACTCAACTGTTATGATCCAGGTTACACAGCCTGGCCTGTATACGGTGTTGCTTACCCAAACCAACGGATGTGCGCGTAGAGACAGCGTGCGGGTAATCAATAATGTGAAGCCAGTGGTTGCTGTGCGTAATGATACCAACATTTGTGCGGGCTCATCCTTACCGATGTTTGCTTCTGGGGCATCATCTTACCAATGGCAACTCATCCAAGGTTCGGGGCTAACCAGTTTGTCAAACCAATCATTATTTACTTATACGCCTGCTACCAGTCCAACACAAATTAGGTTGCAAGCATTTAATGGTTTGCCAGCCTGTGGTATTGTAGATACGGTAGTGGTAACATTAAGAGACAGGGCAGTGCTGATCAAACCTTCGGATAGGCAGTTGTGTGATGGTGCAGCGAGCATGGTGAGTGTAGGTAAATTTACCAGCAATAAATCAGGAATTGGCGTGTGGAGTTTTGTTGCTGTGCCTACGGCTTTATCGGTGAGTAATGATTCAGCGTACCTGAATGTGGCATTGTTGCCTAAACCGCCTATAGGCAGTACTGCTTTTAATAGGGTAAGGTATACTTTTACTGATACCACTGGTTGTGTGAGCATAGACTCGGCTTTGGTGATGGTGCATTCTACTCCCAATACGAATGCTGGTTTGGATAAAACATATTGCAATGGCTTAGGGGTAATTAATCTGGCTAATTCGCAAGGGGCTACTCCTAGCGGTGGCATATTTTCCTTTCCACCTGCTACTAATGCAATAACTACTGTTGATTTAAAATCGTTTACTGATACCAGAAATTATACGTATCGGGTTACGTATACTTACTCTTCTTTAAGTTGTAGCAAAACGGACACGTTTGCCATCACTAGCAATGTAACTCCTGTTTTAACGAGGCCGTTTGTGAAGCATGTGTGTAATGACAGTGCTATCATCACCATGAGTCCTTTTGCGTCTTCTCCTTCGGGTGGTGTGTCGCTGTGGAGTTATCCTGCTATGCCGGCCGCATTAAACACACTTACCAGTCCAGCAAAATTAAACATAGGCATGCTGCCTCAACCTACGGTTACCAACTCCAGGATTTTTTGGGTGCGTTACCAGGAGTCGTTAAATGGGTGCACTGCTACGGATTCCGCACAAATTACTGTGAATGCTAAGCCTCCTGTAAATGCGGGTACGGATAAAACATTGTGCAATAGCTTACAATCAGTAAACTTAAAAACCTTACAAAATCCAACGCCTATTTCGGGACAATTCTTCAGGACGGTTTCTAATGATTCTGTTACGGTGTTAAACTTACTTACGGCTCCTGCCATTAACCAATTGTATTATAGGGCTGCTCAAAATTATTCGGTAATTACTTGTGTGAATTATGATACCGTTACATTAAGTGTTGCACCATCTCCAATACTCACCAGACCTGCGGTTAAGGTAGTTTGTAGCAATGACAATGCGGTGCAACTCTCTGCTTTTACAAGTATTAACTCAGGGGTTGGTACATGGAGTTATCCAACCCAACCCAATGCACTGAGTGTGAACAATGGCATTGCTACGCTGGATGCTTCTAAATTAGCTGCACCAGTTGGACAAACGCCTAATAATATTTGGATCAGGTATCAGGAAATATTGGGCAACTGTACCACCAGAGATTCGGCCCAAGTATTAAGTTATTTGGCGCGGATGGTAAATGCGGGTGCTGATGATACGTTGTGTAATAATAATGCGCCTTTAACGCTTAGTGTGAAGCAACAACCTAATCCTACTGGGGGGTATTTTGTAAATGTCAACTTGGATTCGCTTTCGGTGTTTAATCCGGCCAATGCCATTTTTTTACCGGGTGTAAATAACCTTACTTATCTATACCCACAAATTTATCCGGCCATTACTTGTATAAGCAGGGATAATTTTGTGTACAGCGTAGTTAAAAAGGCTGATTTAACCAGCATTACGGGTAATGTGTTGCCGAATAAAAATGCTACGTTAAATTACAGCACGGATGCTTTTGATAACCACAATTATTTGTGGGTAGTGAGCGGAGGTGGAACTGTACAAAGCAGTAACTTAAATAATGCCACTATTTTGTGGACGGATACCGGAGCAGCCACTATTAAAGTAACGGTTTCAAATCCTGAGTGTGGTAGTGATACATTGACTCAGGCTATTCAAGTATCGCCACCTGTTGGTTTAAATGAGGCCAATGGATTAAGCAATGTTATCCTTTACCCGAACCCAACCGTTGGGGAGGTATTTATTACAGGCAATACCAGTGAACAACATGTACAAATTGAAGTATTTAACAACACGCTGCAATTGGTGTATAGCCAAAATGTAAAAACAGAACTAGGCAACATTAACGCTCAGTTTAATACAGCAACCTTAAGCAATGGTTTGTACTTTGTTAAAATTGGTAACGGCAACAAATATGGGGTGTATAAGCTGGTGGTGTTAAAATAATTATTTTACACCATTGCAGTATTTTTGTACATAGTAAATGGCATCTGCATAACCAAATGATGCTGATTTTAACAAATCTTTGCATCCTTCTTGGGTTTGTTTGATTTCCATCTTTGCCATGCCTCTTTTAAAATAAGCCAATTCAAAATTAGGTTTCAGTTGAATGGCTTTGTCAAAGGCTGCTATGGCTTGCTCAAAGTTTTTGGTATTGTAGTGCACATTGCCTAAGCCAAACCATGCATGCACATTTTGCTCATTCTTTTTAAGCACGCGTTCAAACATCTGTACAGCTTCAGGATAACGTTTTAACCCCAATAAGGCCAGGCCTCTGTTTACAAAAAGGTCTTCTGTGTATTGTAATACTTTAAGTGCGGTATCTATGTCAACCAACACCTCCTTATACCTTTGTCCCCTTAAGTTTAGTTCTGCCCTTGCCATGCGAGCCTCAATAAAATTTCCATCTAGCTCCAGTGCCTTATTCAGTGCTTTAAGGGCTTCTTTATCATTTGCCAGTTTTGCTTGAACCAGCCCCAAATAATACCAATTTTGCTTTTGGTTTGGATCTGTTTTGCAAACAGCTTGCCACTCTGGTTTTGCAGAACGATATTCCTGCAATAGGAAGTAACTAATTGCCCGCTTTCTGACCAATGGGTTATTGTTTTTACAATTGAGAACAGCTTTGGTATAACGTTGGGCGGCCTGATTATAGAGATTTAATTCAACATATGCATCTCCACACAATTCATAGGCTAATGTATCTTCCGCCTTCCCTTTTAAATACTCATCAAGTAACAATACTGCCTGTTGGAAATTACGCACCTTAATGAGTTCCCTTGCTTGTAAAATGGTGTCAGTTTGCTGGGCTTTCACACCTATTAACGTGAGCACAATAATGCTCATGAAACTAGCTAATTTTTTCATGCAAGTGAATAGGAAAGGTTAGTGTAAACGTACTTCCAATATGTTGTTTGCTGGTAACCTGTATGGTGCCTCCGTTTTTTTCTACAAACTCCTTGCATAATATCAGCCCAAGCCCAGTTCCTTTTTCGTTTGCTGTACCTAAGGTGGTTGAGTTGGCATTTTTGGTAAACAAATTATTTAGTGCACTTTCGCTCATACCCACACCTGTGTCGCTAATGCTAAGCTGCAAGGATTCATGGTTCAGCAAAGAGGTAACAGTAATAGCACCTCCAATATTCGTAAATTTAATGGCATTTGAAACCAGGTTTCTCACCACTAAATTAATCATATCAGCATCGGCTAACAAAAGATGTTGCTTGTGTACGTTATTTACCAAACTGATATTTTTTTGGTGGGCACTTCCTCCCAGTAACCCAATTAAGTTTTCGACAATTTGATAGAGGTTTAACTCCGTGGGATTAGGTTCTATGCCATTAATTTGGGTTTGGGCCCATACCAACAAATTCTCCAATAGGTCAATGGTATTTTCTACTGATGACGAGATCTGTTTGGTAAACTCTTGTCCATCTTCATCAGGAACATAATCTTTATTGCCAACCAAGTCGAAATAGAGTTTCATGGTGGTGAGGTTATTTCGCAAATCGTGTGAAATAATGGAAAAAAAACGGTCTTTAACATTATTCAGTTGGCTCAATTCTTCCTTTTGCTTAATCACAGCAGCTGTAGTCGTTTCTAGTTCTCGCTTTTGTTTGGCCAGGTTCTTTGCAATACGTCTGTTTTGGGTAAACAATATCACAAAAATAATCAACCCCAAAATAACAGCCATTAGTGCCGCAATAATTGCATTGCGTACTTGCCGTTCGCGCAATAATTCTGAAGCCAACACTTGTTGTTCTTTTTGTTGTATTTCAATCTGCTGTTGTTTTTTTTCACCTTCGTACCTCAATTGTAAATCGGCCAACTGTTTTAAGGTACTGTCGTTGTAAAGCGAGTCCTTAATTTCTTTACTTAATGCAGTAAACGTAGTGGCCTTTTCCAGGTTACTAGTTAGTTTATATAACCTGGCCAATGTTTCGTATGCTTGTTCTAGTTCTATTTTCAGATTGGCTTTTTCACTAATTGCTGATGCCCCTTTTGCCGCTGTAATGGCTTTATCGTATAACCGTTGCTGTTCGTAAACAAGTGCCATAGCGTTTAACACCGCAGCTTGCAACGGGAGCATTTTAAATTGCTTGCTAATCTGCAATGAGGCTTTGTATTCGGCAAGGGCGGCATCATATGCTTTTAACCTAAACTGAATATCGCCAAGGTGTATTTTGGTGGATGCAATTCCTGGTGTATTGTTTAATTCTTTGTATAGCGCAAGCGATTGGTTAAAGTATTGTTTTGCTTTATTGAAATTGCCTTGTTTAAGGTACATGTTACCCACCTGATCATATGCCATTAACGCCCTGAATTTATCACTGGACGCTTCATAGTAGGTAATGGCTTTTAAGTTAAACTCAAGGGCTTTGGTAAAATTATTTTGTTTGCTGTAAATATTAGCCAGTCCATTGTAAATAGATACCAAACTGGAGCTTTCTCCTCGTTGCTCATACAATCGCAGTGCCTGCAAGTAACTGTTTAATGCCTCAGTAAGATTTCCGGTAATAAAATAAGCTCCTCCCAAAGCAGTGTGGCTTTGTGCCAATAGTCGCTCATCCGACACTTCCGCGCTTAGGTCTCTTGAGTTCTGATAGTAACCTATGGCTTTGTTAAGATTACCTGCTCGGAAATTCAAGGACCCTAATAAAATTTGACTATTGATTTTTTCTGCGACTTTGGTACTTTTAGCCAATGCCTGCTGCGCATACTCAATGGCTGTAGCAGTGTTACTCCCTGCATATAGTTGAGCCAATTGGTAGTAAACAGGGCTTTGTTTTGCTTGTTCTGTTTGTGGTAAAATAAGCAATAAGCTATCAATCTGCCTTTGTTGGGCCAATATTGTAATAGACCAGATTAAACAAAACCAAAAGCTCGCTACTTTTATCAAATTGTTATGGTGTTGTGGTAGTTTGTACCAATTTAAATCCAGAGCCATGAATATTCATAATCTCTACATTTTCGTCAGGCTTAATCAACTTCCGCAATTTGTTGATGTATACATCCAAATTTCTTGCGGTATAATAGTCGTCTCTGCCCCAAACGCTTAGCAATATTGCATTTCGGGTGAGTAGGCTGTTTTTATGCGTAATGAATAACTTCAGTAGTTCCGCTTCTGTGGTGCTAATGCGCTTGCTTTCACCCTTAAGGGTAAATTGGTGGTTGGTAAAATCTAATGTTATGTCACTTATTTTGAACTTTTCCTCTGCTGTTACCACTTGCTGCGGAGCATACTGACTCCTTTTTAAAACAGCTTTCATTCTTGCCACTAGTTCTTCTAAATCAAATGGTTTGGTGATGTACTCATCCGCTCCATAATCAAATCCTTTCATTTTATCTTCTTGCGAGGAATTTGCGGTAAGAAACAGGATTGGCACCACCTCATTTTTACTTCGGATATTTTTTGCCAATTCAAATCCATTCATTTTAGGCATATTTACATCCAATATACACAAGTCGAAACGCTCCGTTTTAAACGTGTTCCAGCCTTCTTCGCCATCTTTACATAGCTTGGTGGTAAATCCTTTTAATTTCAGGTTTTCTTTTAATAATGCCCCTAAAGCGGGTTCATCTTCTACAATGAGTATATGTGGCTTTTCCATTTCAATTGGTTTTACACAAATTTATTTTAAAAAGATTCGTTACATCCATTTTGCTTGTTTTATGTGCCTCCCCATTCGTTAATATTTTCCTAACATCTGCTAATTTATTCAGTAAATATAAGCATTACCAGCATTTAATAAAATTTTCTTAATTATCAACCAATGGTGTAATATTGCTGTAATGAATGCGTTCAAAAATCAATTCATCCTGCTTAGACTCCCCTTTTCTTTATTGCTAATGCCTGTTTTTTTGTTTGCCATTAGCCAAACAACACATCCCAATATTATTGCTGCATTGGTATTGTTTTTTGTGATTCATGTATTGGTGTACCCATCCAGCAATGCGTATAATAGCTATATTGACCAAGACGAGTCATCTATAGGTGGTATCAAAAACCCGCCTAAAGCCACAAAAACGTTGTATCACCTGAGTATAGGCATGGATGTTTGTGCTTTGTTGATTTGCGCTTTTATTTCTATTAATTTGTCGTTGCTGATATTGGGCTATATTCTTGCTTCACGCGCGTACAGCAGTAGAATTATTCGTTTAAAGAAATATGCCATAGCTTCCTACTTAGTTGTGATGTTTTTTCAAGGAGCTTACACTTTTGCCCTTGTGCAATATGGCGTTGGCGATTTAAGATTAATTACCAATGGATTTGCTTGGCAGGCATGCTCCTTTATTATTGGAGGCATTTATCCGCTTACCCAAATTTATCAGCATGAGGCTGATGCCAAAAGTGGTGACCAAACCATCAGTCTAAAATTAGGCGTTAAAGGTACTTTCAAACTAAGTTTGGTGATGTTTTTGATTGCAGGACTGTTGTTGTTTATGCATTTTTACACCACAGGAAACCTTTTTCATTTCTATTTGTTTTTATTGTTTTTAACTCCTGTGTCTGCTTACTTTAGTTGGTGGATGAAAACAGCAACCAAAGCACCCGAGTTTGCCAACTATAAATTTACCATGCTGATGAGTGTAATTGCTGCTGTGTGTATGAACCTGTTTTTTGCATTGTTGATTTACTTAAACTTATTTTAATGAGTACCATTATTGGTATAGGAACCGCCAACCCGCCTTATAAACTGGCGCAACAAGATGCTTGCGAATTTATGAAGGGCTTTTATGGCCTTAAGGAATATGACGGCAACCGTTTATCAGCATTATACAAACGCAGTGGCATTGAGCAACGTTACGCCTGCATACCAGATTACAATGAAGCACTTCAACAACGCAGGCTATTTCCAGATACTCCTGACTTGGAGCCTTTTCCAAGCATTGACAAAAGAATGGACATTTATGCAGCCGAGGCTCCAAAACTTGGCGAACTAGCTATTGCAGACTTGTTTGAACAGATTGAAACAACCTTATTCAAACCGAAAACAATTACCCATTTAATTACCGTATCGTGCACTGGCATGAGTGCCCCTGGCCTTGATTTAATGCTGCTTGAACGACTTGAATTGCCGTTAAACACCCAGCGCACCTCTGTTAACTTTATGGGCTGCTACGCGGCTGTGCATGCACTAAAAATGGCCCACCAGATATGCAGTTCTCAAACAGCTTCTCAGGTACTGATTGTTTGTGTAGAATTATGCTCCCTTCATTTTCAAAAAAACAATAACAACGATAACATTACCGCAAATGCCATATTTGGTGATGGAGCTGCTGCCTGCCTTATGGTAAGTGATGATTTGGTTCAAGAAAAAGAGGGTTGTTTAATGGTACAAAATTTTTACAGCGAAGTTCTTCCTGACGGGAAAAAAGATATGGCGTGGCAAATTTCGTCAACTGGGTTTTTAATGACCTTAAGCGCCTATATTCCTCAGTTTATTGAAGCTGCTATTGAAACCCTCATTTTAAATGCATTAAACCATTATCATCTCAAAAAAGCAGATGTACAACATTGGGCTATTCATCCAGGTGGCAGGAAAATTCTTGATGTAACACAGGGTAAACTCTCCCTAACACATGAAGATCTTCTTTACTCTTATCAAGTACTGAAAGATTATGGAAACATGTCATCACCTACCATTTTATATGTGCTCAAAGCCATGCTAAAAAACCCACAACTGAAAGGAAACATTTTTGGAACGGCATTTGGACCCGGCCTAACCATGGAAACTTTTTTGCTCACCAAACATGCTTAACTCGCATCCTAATTTTGCAACACGCTCTCTAAAAAAAGAATTGCTTGACGAGCCTGACATTCCGCAACAAGATTTATTCAGAAACTTATTGGAGCTAAACACCATTAACCGCTTGCTTGGCGGACATGCTGTTACCTTAAAGGGCTTGCAACAATTACAACTTACAAAACAACACACTTACCAAATACTGGACATTGGCTGTGGAGGCGGTGATACCTTAAAAGCCATCGCAGATTGGGGCAGAAAAAACAATTATCAACTTCAGTTAACGGGCGTTGATTTAAAACCTGATTGCATTGAATATGCCACCCGATTTTGTGCTGATTATCCTGAAATTGATTTTATACTGGCCGACTATCGCGCCTTACCTGAATTGCAGCAAGAATTTGATGTGGTAGTTACTTCCTTGTTTTGCCACCATTTAAGCAATGAAGAGTTGTTTGGCTTATTTAGCTGGTGCAACTCGCAAGCGAAAGTTGGTTTTATTATGAATGATTTACATAGGCATCCTTTGGCTTATTATAGCATTTCCTGGCTTACCCAATTGTTTTCCAAATCGTATCTGGTAAAAAACGATGCCCGACTATCAGTATTACGTGGGTTTAACCGCAAGGAGTTATTGACGATTATCACCCAATTGTCAATACCATCTGCTGCGTTTACGTTAAAATGGGTTTGGGCTTTTAGGTGGTTGTTGGTGTTCAAGACAGTAAAATGAATACATCCATTTCATATCAAGTAGCCATTATTGGTGGCGGATTGGCCGGACTTACCTTGGCTATACAATTGCGTAAAGCAGGGTTGGCAGTAGTTTTGTTTGAAAAAGAGAAATACCCTTTTCACAAGGTTTGTGGCGAATACATTAGCATGGAGAGTTGGGATTTTTTGGAGCGCTTGGGTGTGCCGTTGTCAGCAATGAATTTACCTAAAATTACCCGTTTACATATCACTGCTCCAAATGGCAATAAACTGTCTCATCAGCTTAAATTAGGTGGCTTTGGCATAAGCAGGCATAAGCTTGATTACACGTTATTCCTCTTAGCCAAAAAACTAGGCGTTGAAGTAGTAGAAGAGTGTCGTGTAAATGATGTGCAGGAGCAACTTATTTTTACCACACATGGCAACTACAAGGCACAATGTATTGTTGGCAGTTGGGGCAAACGCTCAAAAATGGACGCCAGTTTAATCCGGGATTTTCAACAACCACAAAACAGGCGATTAAACAATTATGTAGGTATAAAATATCATGTGCAGGCTGATTTACCAGACAATTTGATTGAATTGCACAATTTCAGAAACGGTTATTGTGGCATCTCTAAAATAGAGGACAATAAATATTGCATGTGTTACCTGGTAAAAGGAGATGAACTAAAAGAAGCAGGAAACAGCATTAAACAATTAGAAGAAACGGTGCTTCAAAAAAATCCTTTCTTAAACCATTATTTCCGTTCGTTTCCTTCTTTGTATGAAAAACCATTGAGTATTTCTCAAATCAGTTTTGAACAAAAGACCTTGCAGGAAAACCACATTTTAATGGTAGGTGATGCCGCAGGATTGATTACCCCATTGTGCGGCAATGGAATGAGCATGGCCATGCATGCATCGTTTTTGCTGGCCAATCAACTTACATCATATTTTGATGGAACGCTAACCTGGCAACAAGTGGAAATGAATTATACCCATAATTGGCAAAAACAATTTGCCAATAGGATAAAAACCGGACGTTTTATCCAAAGTTTATTCGGCAACGAATTGCTTACCAATGCCACATTACAGGTGTTAAAGCCTTTCCCTAAAATGGTGAATTGGTTGGTTACCCAAACGCATGGCAAACCATTTTAATTTTGGTTTGTTCATCAATACATGAAGCATTATCTCATTATTGGTGCAAGCAGTGGTATCGGGTTTGAACTAGCGCAACTATTAAGCGCACAAAACAATATAACAGCACTAAGCAGAACAGCTAACCAACTGTCTGCATTACCAAATACAGTATTTCACATGTGCGATATCTCGCAGGAACAACCTGCGTTTCCTGCCATTGAAACTGCTATTGATGGTTTGATTTATTGCCCAGGTACCATTACGTTAAAGCCTTTTCGTTCCATCAAAAACGAAGACTACCTAAACGATTGGAGTATTAATTTTTTAGGAGCCGTTAAAAGTATTAAACAGTATTTGCCACAATTGCAATTGGCAGAAAAACCAAGTGTATTGTTATTTAGTTCAGTTGCTGCCGGAACAGGCATGGCCTTTCATGCCAGCATTGCTTCAGCAAAAGGTGCTGTAGAAAGTTTAACCAAAAGTTTAGCAGCAGAATTTGCGCCTAAAATTCGCTTTAATGCCATTGCTCCATCACTTACCCATACCCCATTGGCAGAAAAACTGCTAAATGCTGAAGCCAAAATAAAAGCGGCTGAAGAGCGGCATCCCTTGAAAAAGATTGGCACAGCCACAGATATTGCCGAAGCGGCACTGTTTCTATTGCAAGCCAATTGGATAACAGGCGAAGTGCTACACATAGATGGCGGCATGAGCAGTTTGCGCTAATCCAAACATGGCTTGTTTAAGGCAAGATTATATTGTGTTTTAAGATGGCTGATTAAACCCAAATTTGCCACTGACCAATTCATTCGTCTCTTCTGCCTATAAGCGCTTGTTGGCCTCTTTAATCTTATTCTGTTCACTTTATTGTCGCAATTTATAGGTGTTAAAGATGCTTATGCACCAATTCTCCACAAGGCTTTTTAGCTTCTGTCTATTTTTTAAGATGGCCTGTATGTCGCATTCCACAAGGCTTCACAATAATTTAACAATACAGTTTTTTATTAAATAGGCAATATCCACTATCACTGCAACTGGCGCATGCAAAAAAGCAATGTTATTGTGATTTAGTTTTGAGATATGATACTGGTAAATAAACTAGAACCCGCTATAACCATTGAGAGCAATCATTATACTTGCTTCAGTGAGTTTAGTGAGTTGCTTAAAATTTATGATTTTATTGACCTGCCTGAGTCTATTAAACAAATAGAACAAACCAATAGTGCTACACTGCGGGCATATTATGCCAATGCAATTGATTACAATTTGGTTGACATTAAGACAGTAAAGTACATTGTTGAACAAAAGATTAAGCCAAGAGCTATTGCCGAGCGTAGCATTGAACAATATGTAAAAGCAGAGGCATGGTTGAATGAACAACTTGATAAACCACTAAGTATTCAAATGGTTTATGAATTGCAAAAACTACTTATTCTTGATTTATACAACAACCGCTCTGATGTAAACCTTTTTACCGCAAATGCTAACCGACTGCCTGAGCGGCTTACTGCTGCTGCTGAAATGGAGTTGGAAAGTTTGTTTGAGTACATGAATCATGACGATGAACACCATCCTATTGTAAAAGGTTGGGTGCTTCATTTTAAGTTATTACAAATACGGTTGTTTAGTGAGGCCAAGTCAAAAATTGCCAGCTTACTGCATTATTTTTGGTTAACCCAACAACAAGTAAACTTGCATGGGTTGCTCAGTTTAGAGCATGAATTGTACAACCACAAAAGCGATTATCAACCTTTGCTGGGTGAAACCCGCGATTTGGAAAAAACAATCTTCACCGAGCAGCAGCAACTTGACTTTGGCATGGTGTTGTTTACCAACCAGCTTGATCGGCTAAAAACGTTGTTACGTTCCTATTTCAGGCAACAGGTAGAGTTTGAAAAATTGAATGCCCGCCAGAAAAACATCATGAATTATGTGTTTGAGCGTGGTTACAAACTAAAGGAGTTTGATGATGCTGTATTGAATCAACGCCAAAAGCTGATTATGTACATTATTCAACATAAAGGCTTTATCAGCACCAAGGAGTTGGTAACAGAATTTGATTGCAACCGCAAAACCATTCAACGTGATTTTACCACCCTTGTTGATTTGAATTTGGTTAAAGTAATTGGTAAGGGTGCTGGATTAAGGTACGCAGTAAACGTAACAGAAACCCGACACGATTATCTAGCATCCTATCAAAGCCCTTTGGTGGCTGATGATACCGAAGGCTTACCTGAATAACCAAAGTTAACATGCATAAAAAAGGGATTGGCCAATAACCAATCCCTTCTTTTTTTACAATTCGTCTTCGTTGTAAAAATAATCTTCGTTAGTCGGATAATCCGGCCAAACTTCCTCAATACTTTCAAACGGCTCGCCATCATCTTCCATTTCTTGGAGGTTTTCAATTACTTCAAGTGGTGCTCCACTGCGTATTGCATAATCTATTAACTCGTCTTTGGTAGCAGGCCATGGCGCATCGTCCAAGTATGAGGCTAATTCTAAAGTCCAGTACATAATCGTTTCGTTTTAATTTAACGCGAATATAAAAAACTCTGCCTTTAAAAAAAGTTATTTTTAAGTGAGGTAAACTTTACCTAATTATCAACCCGTTAGGCCGATAAAATCTTTTGCAAAGTGGCCTTTTTATCCAGCTTCCCACTTTCCAGCTTCTCAAACTCCCGCACAAAGTAAATATGCCTTGGGGCTGCGTATTTGCCTAACTTTTCTTTACAATAAGCAATAATTTGCTCCAACACCTCATCGGCCAATTGTTCGCCAAGTAACACTGCTACTACTACTTCCCCAAACTTCTCATCCTTTTTTCTGCATACAAACAGTGGCTTAGTTGGAAAACCCAAATCAATGAGTTTTTCCATAATGGTATGTTCCACATCATAACTGAATACTTTTATACCGCCACTGTTAATCACATCATCAATACGCCCTATCAACTCAAAACTATTTTCATTTACCAACTTTACCACATCGTTGGTTAATAGCCATTGTTCATTGGTAACAGGGGCTTCAATGCACAAACAGTTTCTTTCATCAACCCTTATCTTTACGCCTGGCAAGGCGCGGTAATACAAATCAACTCCCACTTGCCTTAAAGCGATGTGGCTCAATGTTTCTGTCATGCCATAGGTTTGCCAAACCTTACAATGTAACAATGATAAAGCCGCAAGGCTCTCTTCACTGGCAGCTGCTCCACCTAATAAAATTTGTTTAAACCCATTTAACTTTTGCTGCATAGGCAGCACTTGTTGGGCCTCATATACCTGCATGGGTACGAAAGACGCAAGTGTGTATTGGTGATTCAACGCCACATCTTCCAACGGATTTGCGGCAGGTTGCACAATGGTAATATCACAACCCAATTCCATTCCTCGCACCAACATCATGGCACCACCTATCATTTGCGAGTTGATGCAAAGATAAATGTGCTCTGACGCGGTTAACTGCAATGCGGTAATGGTTGCTTGTGCACTCAATACCATATGCGCTCTTTGCGCTTGTATGGAGGTTGGTGCTCCTGTGCTTCCAGAGGTATTAAACGTAAAAGTATCGGCCCCATTCAACCAATGTTTACAAAAGTCGAATGTTTGTTGAAAATACTCATCCTTGAATAAGAAATTTCCTGCTTTTACCTCATCAAAAGAAAAGGCTTTATCTTGCGCAAAAATAACTTGCATAGCGCAAAGGTATAAAACATGGATGTAGTTTTACTTATTTTAGCTTTTGTATTTTTAGGGGTCGGCATTGTGGGCAGTGTATTGCCAGCTTTACCCGGACCACCTTTAGCCTTTGCGGGCTTGGTGGCAACATATTTTACCTCCTATCAGCCCATTGCATGGGGTTGGTTGGTGGCATATGGCATTTTGGTAGTGGCCCTGATTGTTGTTGATTTATGGTTACCTGCTTTAGCCACCAAATTTACCGGGGGCAGCAGCAGGGGCGCAACTGGTGCAAATATTGGCATGCTGGTAGGTGTATTTATCCCCATACCCTTTGGCATTTTTATCGGAGCATTTTTAGGGTCGGTAGTTGGTGAGTTGCAAACTGGTAAAACAACTCGACACGCCTTAAGAGCCGCTTTTGGCGTATTTATTGGGTTGGTTGGAGGTATTGTGCTTAAGGTGGTGTTTTGTGTGGCGATGTTGCTGCACCTGATTTTCGGGCTGATATTTTAAATGCCTGTGCTTTCTCGCAAGGCCACTAGTTTTAGCCTTTCTTGTTCAAACCAATCCTCAAACTGTTTTGCTTTTTCTTCGGTAAAACGATCCAGCTTAAAACGGGTAAACTTAATTTTTTTGCCTTTGGCCATAAACAGGTTTTCGTAGTAGGTGCGCACATTTTTAAGCATAGGTTCAGCAGTTGGGTTGGCATGCACATCAACCTCCACCACTTCTGGTGTTATTTGTAGGTGTTGAAGCATGTTTTGAGTAAAGTCAAACAACTCATCACTGTCTGTTTTAAAGTTGATGTTTCCACCAGATTTAAGGATGTGCTGGTATAACCTTAAAAATCGGGTATGGGTGAGGCGGTGTTTGGCACTGCGTGAGCGCACAAAAGGGTCAGGAAAGGTAATCCATATCTCTTCCACCTCCTGCGCATCAAATAACTCATGTATGCGGTGCATAATGGCGCGTACAAAAGCCACATTGTTCATTCCTTTTTCCAATGCTTTATTTGCACCAACCCACATGCGGTTGCTTTTAATATCTACACCAATAAAATTTTTATTGGGATAGGCTTCTGCCAATGCCACGGTATATTCACCTTTGCCACAGCCCAACTCCAACACAATGGGATTGTTGTTATGAAATACCTCTTTGTGCCAATTGCCTTTTAATTGGTAGGGGAAATCAAACGTATGCGGAAACTGGGTAAATTCTGCAAACCGTTTCAGTTTTTGCTTAGCCATGCATCTCTTTCATTGTGTTATCAAAAAAAAGCACCCTTTTTGGGGGTGCTTGTTATTTTGGTAGTCTCGACAGGAATCGAACCTGTATCAAATGTTTAGGAAACATCTATTCTATCCATTGAACTACGAGACCAACAAGCTGCAAAGAAACAACTCCCACACTAATTTTTAAAATTTAATTGCGATCAACCTCTTTAAACACCATAAAATCAAGTGTTTTTGTCTGTTTTGGACATTTAATTCTGCAACAAATAGGTTGTTTTAGCCTGTGCACTGCTATTGCCGACAGATAAATATATGGGAGTTAAACCCAAGGTGATGTGCTTTGGCATTGTTACTATAAATTGATACTGGATATTAATTCGTTTTCACCAGTTTAATTACTTTGGTTTGTTGTTGTCCGGTTACCCGAACAAAATAGATACCTGAAATTAATTCATCTGACTTTTGTAAAGTAATTTGGTTGTTACCCTGTTGAGCAAACAGTTGACGATTATACACAACCTTTCCATTCATATCTGTAATGGTTACTTCAAAATTCTCTTCCACATCAGTGTTTATAAGCATAGAGATAACACCCGAGGTTGGATTTGGATAAACCACCATTTCGTTTGAAGATGTTTTTGGTTTGCTTAACATTACAGTTTCACTGTATTCAAATCTGCCATTATAGTCAACTTGTTTTAAGCGATAGTAAACAATAGGTGCTTTTGCTAAAATACCAGCATCAATAAATTGGTAGCTATTTATTTTATTGCTGTTGCCAGCCCCTTCTATAAACTCAGCAAACTCAAACGTACTTCCGTCAAATGAACGCTCCAACTCAAATCCTTTATTGCTTACTTCAGCGGCTGTAGTCCATGTAACCCGTGCATCAGTGGATGTGGCTTTGGCATTAAAGGAAAGTAATTTTACAGGCAATGGGTTACTTACAATCTCGTCTGCACCCATATAGGTAAATATGGTGTTTCGTAACTCGTTGTCAATATCACGGGTAATACCAGGTATTGGTAAACAACGTAAACTGGTATCGCCAATAGAAGTACCTGCAAGGTGCGCATCGGTATTTGAAACAAACGTAACAGCCTTGCTAACGGAGTTGGCATCTTTGCCGGTAACTGCTCTAAATGTATTTAAATTCGAGAGTTCCGTGCCTGTTCCAACAGCACCAATTCCACCAGTAACTGCCAACTGACTAAGCGTGCCTGTTACAAAATATGCATTATAGTTTAATGTAAGATTCGTAAATGTCGTTGAGCCTAGTCCTATTGCAAAGTTTTTACCCGGCCCGAATGTTGACAGGCTGTTTGAAAAAATATTATTGCGAATATCCATGGTCGGATTACCTGTTCCCACTGCTATACCATAAATACTAGACGAACTCGAAATGAATCCATTCATTGAAACGGTATTGTGCAAAATTCGTGTAACTGACCCTATTCCCCCACCTGCATATATACTAGCCACATAATTGTTAGGTGTTGCTTGGGACTGCACGCCTGTTATGAGGTTGTTATAGATAGAGTCCGTTCCAGAAGATGCTGGTGTGATGCAAATACCAAATGCACTAGCAGCTCCGGTAGATGCAACTGGGCCAATTGTATTGTTTCTTACAACAGCATTTGTTACCTCACTTCCTACAGGATAAAACTGATTGGTAGCGCTATAGCCTAAAGAAATGCCAACCAATGAGTTTGTATTAGAAGCACTAGTAATGTTACCAACCAAGTTATTCTCAATTAACAGGTTGTTCTGAAAGTTGGCCAAAATACCCCTATGACCAATATTTAATGGTGTTGTTCCATTGATGGTGTTGAATGAAATAACATTGTTATTATCTTTTAGTACAACAGAATTCCCTCCAAGATAAATACCATTTAACGCACCTCTTATCTCGCAATTGGTAATCGTGTTATTGTTATTGCCCTTACCAGCACTTGTTAACGCTATTGTTTCTGACCCAAAACCAATACACACCAATGTTCCCGTTGGACTACTTCCCCAAACTCTTGCGTTCTTAATCACATTAAAGGTTGCCGGATTATCTATTAATAAGTTTGTATATCCCCATATTACCGCAGAGGTTGCACTGGTACTTAAGTTTCTAATTAGCAGGTTTCTTGAGTTTGTTCCATTGTTTGACCCATCTATGGTAAAATAGTCAGTACCATTTAACCTGAATAAAGCCGAAGTAACTGACCCTGCAATGTTCACATTTAATCCTGCACCTGGTTTAATCACCACCCCTTTTGTGGCACTAGCGCCATAAATCTCCCGAATTTCGATTGGGAAAGTTTCCGTAGTTGAATTGTATAATGTATCCACCAACTCAAACACTACATTACCAGAAATACCAAGTTGGTTAAGCTTATTAACTGCCGCTGTTATGCTGATAAAGTTGGGAGAAACCTGAGTAGAGCCAATGAAATATATCCCATTCAGCGGCCTATCCCTAATAATATAACTGTTTGGATTAGTAGGCGCTGTGATTATATTAGACACAGAGGTCGCAGATAATCCATAATATGGATTGGCTCCTATATTACCCACCGCATCTTGAGCAACCACAAAATACTGAATGGTATCTCCAATAACTATACTACCTCCGCTTAACTTGGTATAATCTATGGTAAAGTTAAATGGCGATGTTGTGCTTGATGTTTCCACAAACTTCCAACCATTGCTTGCTGATGTGTTTCCTAAAAACACATTGGCATCTGACCTTTTCTTATAATAAATCCGTGGTTTAAAAGTACTAGTATTAACCCCTGAGTTATCTGTAATTGCAACCCCTCCACTGATTATCAATTGGCTAGAAACAGTATCCCTTACAAGATTGTTGTAAGAGATATTAGGAGGGGATAAATCCAATCCGGTAAAGTTTCCCGCATCCGCGCCAATATCAGTAGGCGTAAGCGTATTACGTTGTTGATTATCAAAATCGGTTAAAATTCCTGTCAAAGGTACTCCAGCCCCTTCAACTGGTGTTGGAGAGGTTGGGTTAATATGTAAATCAACGGTTCCAGCAGCAGAATTTGGTGAAACAAAACTAGGATTGTAGGCTATTGAGTTGAAATCTGTTAATGAAGCACCACGAAAGTCCGTTAAATTTGGATACACGATTGAACCAATTCGTGCCAATGCATAACCCGCAATATTGGTATCCACGTAGAATACGTTATTGGCTGATGTTAAGAAGCTTGTATTATTTAACCCGATGGCCACATCTAATCCGCTAAGACCATTGGTATTATACCTTAAATTTGCAAAGATATTATTCACTATAGAATCTCCTCCCCCTCCAGTTCTGGAAAAAGCGAATGTACTAACGCCATTTCCTAGTGAAGAAACACCTCCAATATAAACTGTATTAAACAAAACTGATACACTTCCAGATGGAGGCCCAGCCCTATGTATTCCATTAATGTTGGGCTTGGTAGGTATGGATACTCCATTTGAATTGATTCCAAGTCGAATCATGTTGTTACTAATGCGGTTATTGGCTCCCCCTAGATATTGAATGCCATTGATACTTGCTCCATCTGAACTTGCCACCGTTAAACTATGGATAAAATTACCATCAACTAAACTATTGGTGAAAGAACCACAGGTTATACCCGAAACGGTAACAGGTGCGGCTCCCGTATTAGTAGCCTCAAGACTATGAATGGTATTTTTAGCAATATAGTTTCCTGGATTGGAAGAGCTGGCGAAAATACCGATGATGGCAGCTCCAGATGTATTATTAATTTGGTTCAACGCTTGATGGCGCATGTTAAAAATCTGATTCCCTATTATGGTATCTATGCCAATGGTTGTTGAAATAGGATGCAAAAAATTACCGTTTGTCCCAAATATTGAAACCTGGTTATTCATAAAATTCCTAAATACATTATTCCTAATGTTCATTACAAAATTGTAGTTATTCTGAATTCCATAAATGGATGAGCTAAATATACTAGTGGAATTTGTGTTTAAAATATTGCTATCTAAACTATTGCCAAATGTGTTACCAATAATGCTATAGGTTACTAAAGGCGTATTAGCCGTCCCTGTGTTAATTAATGCTAGCTTAATTGCGTTTGTTCCACCACTATGTACTTTAATTGCGCCAAAAGTATTACCCCTTATAAAATATTCTCCTGCCTCAGCAGTATTAAGCATAACCAAATCGGCCGTTGAACCATTTCCTCCAAACAGCACAATAGAATCTCTTCCTGTGGTACTGCCAAAAATATTGCTATCAATATTCAGTTTGCCTCCTTGAAAATCTACTATCTGCCATATTGAAGCAGTCGTATTTGTAGAATTGCATAAGAAATTATTTATCTTATTTTCTTTAAACTCATTCCCCCCAAGGTTACCCATATTAAAGGTCGATGTAAATCTCCCTGCTGAAGCATTCATTGTCCATGGTGTGCCTCCACAAAAAGGCGTACTTCCTCCAATATAATTTCTTAACACACGCATGTTATTTAGTGATGTTCTATTTCCACCATTTTGCATATTAAACACCAGATGCAACAAGTTGGCCGTTCTGGCTGCGGTTTGATAAATATGGTTATCGCTTATCGTCCATCCATTGTTTCCGGCAACTATCTTAATTGCATTAGATTGACCTGTAGGGTTAATATAATTATACAAGTAGCAGTTAGAAATGGTGTTGCTGTCGTTAAATTTAGTAATGCTATCGGTTGAGCCGGCAGCGTAAACAAGTGTGGTTGGAAGGTTTGCTGGTAATGCATTCCCAATCTCACAATTGTTTATGCTATTTTTATCATTTCCAGTTACCAAACCTGTGCTAAAAACAACCACACCGGAATTGCCACTTGTCAAAACATTTGCACCCCCTATAACAACCGACTCTAACCTGTTGTTTGATGCATCATTGATAAATCGAACTGCGGCCGCATTGGCACTCAAGTGTGTGTTGGAAATAGTTAATCGTTTAGTAATTCCCGTAGTAAGTTGAACTCCGTTAATTGAAAAATGATTTACTCCATTAAGATTAAACAGCACCCCATTGATTGAATCTCTGATTGAAGTTGTAACTCCACTATCTGGCCTAAGAGTAACCGAATTCATAGCCGATGCTCCTGGAATGTTTCTTACTTCAATCGGAAAAACTTCTCCCGTAGAGGTTCTGTAAAGAGAGTCGGTTAACACAAAAGTAACCGGGGCTATTATACCACGTTCATGTGCCGCTAGCATAGCATTACTAATGGTTGGAAAAGTTTTTGCATTGCCTACAAAATAATTACCGGCTAATGGTAAAAGTACAATCTTATAGGTGAGTGGTGCCGAAGGAGCGCTGGTTATATTACTTACCGATGTACCTTGGAAGCCTACAGACGGAAAACTCCCAACATTTATACTTGCAGTATTATCCTGGGCAACAACAAAATATTGTATGGTATCATTGAGGGCGGCTGGGTTAAATAGCAAACCGTAATTAATACTAAAATTATAAGGAGATGAATTGTTAGACGCTTCTACCCATTTCCATCCATTTGTGCTGCTGTTGTTGGAGCCAAATACATTTGCCTCATGAGTTTTTTTATAATAAATTCTGGGCTTAAATCCAGAAGCAGGATTAATACCACTGGTATCAGTAATGCTTGCGAAAGAAAACACATTCCTTGAAGTAAGCGAGGTGTCGTTAGAAAGATTTGCAAAAGAAATGAATGGTGATTTCAAATCAATTGGTTTCTCATAGGAGCCAATGGTTGGTGGATTACTTCTTGTTGAATCCAGTAAATCTTTGGTATAACCAGGGATCTGTACACCGGCACCTATTGCAGGAGAATAGAAATCAGGAATAGAATTAAATGGCCTACTCAACTGTGGATCCAATGATATTGAATTGAAATCTTGACCCGTAGCTGATTGCCAACTACTAAGCGTCTGATAAAAGGTACCTCCACTTCCACCAATACAGCCCAAACGCATTTGCGGACTCACTGGAGATGCAAACAATAGGTTATTATTGAACAATCCATTGCCCCATACAAAACCTGATGGAATATTTATTACCGCATGAAACAGTGAACTTGTATTTGAGCTTAAGTTCACTGAAATGAGGTTGTTTTGAATAATTGGGTTCGCTACCGAACTGTTTGCAATACTCAACCCAAATGAAGAAGTTGTTGAGTTGTTTGTTCCAGCGGGATCCAAATCCCCATTTAAGTTAATGGTGTTAAACAATATGCTATCATTCCTCCCGTATAATAATCCTATTCCAACCGTTTGCCTTGCTAAGGAACCATTGGTTCGTATGGCATAAATGTCATTGTTTGCTATAACATTGTCGGTATTGGTATTATTCGATGTTCCGTCCCAAGACGACAATACAATTCCAACTGCTGAATTTGCCTTTTCATCAACAATATCATGGATTTTATTTCTAGTAACACGCGCTTGTTTAACAAATGCAGAAATTGTTGGCCAAGAGGCATCCGGGCCCAAGCTAATCCCAACCCTTTCTGAGGCTGCCGGAGTTTGGGCAAATAATGCCCCTACAAACCGAACCTCGTTGTTATCAATATTTATCCTTTGCTCCTCCCGAACTACTATTCCTCCTTTTCCAATTTGGTCAATTCCAAATGCGGTTGGGCCTATTAAATTTGATACGATTCGGTTTCCTTCATTTGGGTTTGTGATGGCACCACCAATAGAAAAAATACCATACCTCACCCGCGTAATTTCGTTATTGATGATTTGGTTACTGTCATTGTCATTCCCTACTGAAAAGAATGAGGCAGATGTACCCGATAAGATTACGCCAAACGTATTGGCAGATGAAGTGCTTTGATCAGCACCACAAGAGATTCTTAAGTTTCGGATGATATTGTTTGATGAACCTACTCCAACCCCCAAACTAGATAACCATATCCCTGCAGAATTTGACGTGGCACTTGTATTTTGAATGGTAAGATTCCGGGAGTTTGAACCATTATTGGAACCATCAATTATATACTTAGAAGCCCCGGCAATTCTAAATATTGATGAGGTTGAAATACCGGAAATAACAGGATTTATGCCAACATTTGGCTTGATAGTGATGGTCCAATTGGGGTTGTTTGTATAAAAACGAGCAAGTGTAATCGGAAATGTTTCATTTGTTGAAACATAATCGTTGTCCAATAATAAAGTAACATTACCCTGTACTTGTTTACCGTTCAGATCATTTAAAAAAGCCGTAATAGACGGGTAATTTGGTGTAGTTTTAGATGCCCCTATCAAATAGTTTCCTGCTAGTGGAACAATATATTCTCCCAAAGCAAAAAAACCTCTTAAGGCACTATCCTTAGCCAAACTATTCGTTGTAATAATTGACCCACTTGGGCTGCCTGATACTGCTCTATAAATACCATTCAAAGAGTCGGCATACGCCAATCTATTGGTTGGAATCATTCCTGTTTGTGTCCAGTTTAAAAAAGTGCTATCTAAATTTGCTCCTCCTGTTGCAATGCTTACTTGAACATAGTCTGGGTTAATTGTTGTTAATGAAGTACCGTTGGGTATTCCGGTAACTAAACCATTGTAATATTGCATCCTCACATCAACAAAGCCCGCGGCTTTTGTTCTTGTATTAACCAGCCGAATTAAACGGTTACTAGAATTTCCTATCGGAAAAGAGTAAGTGTTTGTTGATGTTAATGAAGCAGGAAGCCGCCTTACCAATGGACCTCTCACATAACTTAATGAGCTGCCAAATCCTATTGCGCTTTCAACGGTATTAACTACGCGCAACATTGCGGTATCCGATGAGGTGATAATACCTGTGGTAAGCGTAAGGATGCCTGTGATATCGAGATTGCCACCAGATAACAAAAGTCCTTTAGCATTATTCATAAACAAACTATTCACTGTTCGATTTGCCGGAATCTCTCTTCCAGTTTGTTTAGGTGTTGCTTCATTGTAATAAGCTAAAGAATAGGTTCCAGTGCCTAAATTAAGTGTTGGAAACACATCAAAACCCACTGTTGATAATGCAAAATCAGTACCGCCAAAATAAATATTTACTGCTTGATTCAGCCCATTGCCCAGTATAATGTTATTGCTATTTATAAAAGGTGTAGCTGATTCAAAACTTACTCCATATGTTACAACCTGTTTATTAAATTTAACACCTAATGAGTTGTTTTTGTTGTAAAGTGTGGCAATGGTATCAGCACCAGTTCCTGTATAAACCTGTAAAAACTTGCCTGAAAATTCAATCCCTCCGACTGAATTTCCACTGACAACTCCATTGTTCTCGAAGGTGTCACCTTTAAAAGTTAAGAAGAAACCGTTTATATTTAATCTTACCCCGGTGTGTAGCTTTATTTTTTGATTTACCGTTAAACTGCCAATCATTACAGCTGATTTTCTGTTGTTAACAGTATCAATGATTAAGGTAGGCACTTCTCCCTGTATTCTAAAATCAAAGTTTCCGCTTGTAGCAACCGTGCCAACACTTAGCACACCGCCTGTAATATTTATATCTGCCATTGAGGACGCTACAATATTGTAATCAGATATGGTTGCTCCGGTTGAGCGTTGAACCAGGTTCAATGTCCCCCCAGTCCAATTAATAACAGATCTCAAGCTTACGATTCCAAACGAAGGGGAATTGGAAATGCTATTACCCACAGTAGCCACATTAATGGTTCCGCTACTGAAGTTAAACGCAAATGTGCTGCCTGATGTTAAAACCCTTGCTGCTGCATTTACAGTACCACCATCAACTGTAAATGTTGAACCGTTACCAAACTCTAACACTTGTGAGGGTAACTGGTTAACGTTAAAAACACCTTGCGTAATTTGAAGTAAGCCATTGCAAACAGGATTACCATTGGTAGAAACTACTGTAAAGTTAGGGTTGTTTAACACCAAACCTCCGTTTAACGGAATATTGTATGAAGCCGAGGCATACATTGGATTTGATTGCGTAAAATTTCCATTTATTCTAACAACACCTGCCGTGTGGTTTGAGATTAATCCTAACACATTACCTCCTTGAACAGTGAAAGGAATGTTGATGTCCAAAACCGGGCGATTTGCTGAAACAGCACCCTTGTTTACTACTATTTGCCGAAAATCTGTAACAGTACCTGAGCCAGTTATACTCCCATTTAACCGACCTGAAAAGGTAACAATTACCCCAGCAGTGGTAAACATATCAAATGTACCATTATTAACAAAACTACCTGTAGACCAAGCGTTTGCCAGCGAACCAATATTTAATGCATGAGCGGTTGGTGTACCGTTTCCCGCTGTAAAGCTTGCTCCAATACTTACCGTAACTGACTCCAAAACAGTTAAGGACCTAGCAACAGCAGGATCATAAATCAATACACCGGACAAACCCTCGCCTACACGTAATTTATAACAACTTACATTGGAATCAATGGTAACTGTTGCTCCATCAGTTATCACCACACTATCATTTGCACCTGGTAATATTCCGCCCAACCATGTACCAGGGTTTTTCCAACCACCTCCGGTTGTTGTTGATCTTACTACCGATGAGGTTAATGTTGAAACATTCCCCGATAATGCAACTGAACGAGACTCTTTAATGGCAATCACCCTAAACAAATAATTTGTAGAAGGCGTAAGACCTGTAAGCTGATAGGTTGCAATGTTTGGAGCCAAAGTTGCAGCCCACGTCCAATCATTTCCGTCTAAGCTATAATAAACTTCATTGTTAATAGCAGCGTTCGGAGCAATTGCATTATTGGTCCAATTTAGCATTAAGGATGTTAAACCGATTGAGCTGAAATTTAATGCACTTGGCGCAGCAGGAGGTGCGGGTGTATAAATATATGCTCTGCGGGTTACCGCTGTTCCACCACCATTTAATGGATTAAACGCACCAGGAGCAAGACTAATATCCGTTGACAGAGTAGATAGCGAAACGTGCGTGGCTGGGTTTACACTTTGCATGCCGAACGTTAAATTTGAAATCCCAATATGTCCAAAAATACCTGTTGTTCCAGATACCGCTATACTTCCATATACCATCTCAATTGTACCAGTTGCTTCATACATGCGTACTTGAAAAGTAGCATCATTGGAGGTGGAAGTGGCTACTGATGCATTAATGGTCATGTTTAGATACTCTATCACCATGGTTCTGTTTGGTGCAACACCCACTAATTTATAATGCACTTTACCCGTTGAACTGGTTCCCATGGCTTGGGCTGTTGCAACATCAGGTGCAGTATTTAGTAAAAGGGGTGCAACCCTAATGCCATTGCCCCCAAGCCAAAAATTAGCACTTGTTAAGGCAAGGTTTAATCCTAACCAACCGTGAGAAGATACGCTAAAAGAAGTAACCTTGGTTCCCATAAACCAACAATCAAAGTTATTTGGAAAGTTTACCAATCCGGAACCAGAACCGTCTCTTATTGATGATCCAATAAGCTGTGTGGTACCAACCGTCATGTCAATGGGGTTTGCATTTAAGTCAGCATTTAATGAACTGGTTTGGTTGGTGGAGAACACATAATTGTTGATGTCTTGGGCTTTTAGCTGACCCACCAACATCGTACTGATAAGCAGTGTAAAAAAAACGTAAAAAACGTTATTGCTTAATGGAAAATGGTTTTTCATTTGGATGATGGTTTTAATACTTGAAATTGTAGCAACTAAACAAGAGAATTTTATTGGAATAACCAAAAAAAGTCTGTCATTTTTTTAATACTAGCAACCATTTTAATACCTCAAAAATGCACAAATAATTTACGTAATTGAGCAAAAAAGTCAAATACAAATACTTAAACATCCCAAGAGATGTTAAAAACCATTTGGCCTCACAGACCACTACTCCATTGTATTGTCATTAATAAACTACATAGTAAAGTACAAAAAACTTATTTATTAACCCAACACCGCCAAGCTTTTTAACTTGACGGTTTTGTTTTATTTCTTTTTTCATTTACCACTCGAAACATTAGCTCCGCTGAACTTCGTTTCGAGCGGTAGCGAGGTCTTTTGACCTTTATCGCTAGTGTGTCTAATTGGGGCTTTTCTTTTCAATGTAGCAATGCTTAATCCCTTTACTTGTTATTAGTGATAAGTCACCGCTCAAGAAGCGAGAAGAACCGCTAACAACAAAATGCTCCAACTTATTAAAATCTTTAAACAAACTGGTATTAGATAGATTACCTGCATTATACAAAATTACTCTTTTTAGGTTTTGACACATTGAAACTGTGTCTAAATCAATTATATTCTTACAATTTTCGATTTCTAGCACATTTAATGATTTTTTAAACATTTCGAGGCCTTTAACACTTGCAAGTTTAGGCATGTGGCTTAACTTGATTGAGCTTAAATGATTTAATGGATTTGTCTTTGACAAATCAATAAAATTTGTACATTTAATGATTTCTATACTAGTAAGTCCTGTCAACTTTGTAAAGCTAAAATCCTTTAAAGAGCTATATCTAATCGTTAATCTTTTAATACCATCTGCATGAACAAAACTTGACGTTGGAACATTCAAAGACCGTAAATTTTTATTTTCACTAAAATCTAAGCTTACACCTTTGGCAATATCACTAACATACAACTCCTCTAAATACGGTAAACTACTTAAACCACTAAAATCTACAACTCTATCAGACACAACATCAAGAAACTTAATATTTTGTAAATCATTTAATAGATTTAAATTAATACCATCATAATTCAAACTATTAATTACTATAGATTCTAACTTATGAAAATTAACGAACTCAATATCCTCTTTAATATTGTTAGAATCTATCCAAAACTCAAATCTATCAATAGGCTTGGAATATTTTAATCTTTCATGTTCTATCATTATAATTTTGCTCCAGGTGAATTTCTTGTATTATAATTCTTGTTAGTATTGCCTGCACCTCCATTATTTGTTATACCCTTATGCTCAGCTTTTAAAGCATCCTTGCTAGTTGGAAAATTCTTGACTTTTGTACTTACAACTTTATCTCCATGAACAGTCTCAAGTCGTTTTGCAGATTTTTGAGCCCTGTTACCAGAAATTGCATTACCCTTTGCATCTACTTTTACATCTACAACTCCATCATAAGCCTTACTGCTTTCGGGTACTCGGGACGCGAGAACGAGGGGGACAAACGTCCGCGTTAATTTGGGACATTAACCAGCCTAAGTATTGTTTCCTCTGCTATTACTTCATCTTTGCAATAAATTTCCACATCGCGAGTGTACAAACTTAATTCTGAATAAATTCCCCAATCTAGCTTATTCTTGCTTAAAAGATTCAAACACAATTCTAAAGGCTTTTCACTAAAATTAATATACTCGGGCAATACACAATTAGTCTGAAGTATGCTTAATGGCTTTTTCATTAGAAAATCAAACTTATTCTCGCCTAATAAATCTTCTGTGTCAAATAACAAATTCGTTCGACAATTAGATGCCAATAACATGCATGGCGAAATATTTTCTATTTTTGTGTTGAATAACTCATAATTCGAAATCAGTTCATAATTGATAATATAGGTAAACTTAAATCTTCTATCCAATATTTCTTTATACAATAGTGTCGATAAACCAGGCTGTTTAAACCAATAGCTCATGGCTTTAGGAATAAATTTCAATTCCAAACTTCGCATATATTACTTTTTAGGTGTGTAATAATGATGGGTTCCATTTGGTGATTTACTTGGATTAGAAGTTGAACCGGCATTAAAATGAGGCCCTTGTTTGCCACCATCTGGATAACTTGCTGGTTTATCTTCTCTAATGTAAACTTTTTTACCATCCTTATTTGTATACTCATACATTCTTTTGTTACGCTTATCTAATCCCATTTCAGCACCTTCTTTAGTTCCTGGCTTGTAGACCTTATCTGGCGAAGCTGATTTTGGTACACCGTGTTCCTTTTTAGCTTCATTCAATGCCTGTTTTCTAGTTCCAGGAGGTGGTTGCCCACAATTATTATGAACCAGAACATTTAACTTGGAAACATAATACGTATGGTAATTCTCTACTGCAAAATTATAAACGGTACAAACAGTATCTTTTACAATTTTGCTGCTAATTACTACTTTTTTACCATTAAATAAAACTACGCTATCCCCTTGCTTAACGTCCACAGCCTCAATCCACCTTTGGTTAATGTAAAATGGATGCTCTGGCGTGGTTACAATTTGGCTCTTTCCAATTTTAAAGGTGATTAACTGGTCGGTTTTACGAACAATTACTTTATACACCGCCTGTTTTGCCTTGTTATGAATACTGTCACTATACGCCCAAACAGTATCACCCTTCGCAATCTGCTCTATCGGTTCTAATCCCTTTGATGTTAGGATTAATGTTCCCTTAACAAAACAGCCACCCGGCAGTTTTTTCTCTGCTGTTTTTACAAGATTCTTTTCAATCTTACCTCCAGCACTTCCAGTGGTGCTAACCACTTTTTTTGTTGTTTGAGCAACTTTTTTGGCATCTGCAGCCTTATCTGTTGCTTTTGCAATAGTTACAACGGTGGTGGCTTTTTTAGCCAAACTGCCTAAACCCATGGTAAGGCCGTCTATCACCGCTGCCTTGCCAATCTCCATTACATCTACTTGGGTAAGCGCATCACTTAAACCTTTACCTTGTATTAAATTGGTGGCAACTTGGGTAGCATACTCCTGAACAGCACCTTTTAAAGCCGCAATACACCATGGACAATCTCCGTTAGGGTCAGTTTCTGATATCGGGTCATTCTCCATAGCCACATAAGGAGCTTCATCTGGGTACTCGCCAGCTTCTGGGTCAACACTTAGCCACCTTCCTAAACGTGAATCATAAATTCGGTGTAAGGTGGTATAACTATTGCCATTGCCTTTCGCCTCATCATCCCTTTCCATACCATTAAACCCAAACCTATACTTACTACTGCTGCTATACCAAACCCTGCTTGGTTGCAAGCTGCCAAAGGCATAATAATCGCTGGCTTGTAGCAAGTCGGCTTCGTAATGGCTGGCATAAGTGATGCCTTGTTGCACCAGTTTGGCATTGTCTATGGTAATAAAGGCGTTGCTATTTGGTGGGGATCCAATTTGTTTTACAATAAGGGTAAGAACGTTTCCGGTAAAACCACTGCCGTTAATGGATAAGCTGATACTGCCACCTATGCTGTAAGTGCCTGAGGCAACCAAGGCATTGCTTGCGCTACGTGCTTCAACCAATACATTGCCGCTGTTGCTTTTTACCAAATCAAAGCTAAACACAAAATTGTTATTGGGCAAGCTTTATTGTTTGTTTGTTCAAGTATTTTTACACTTTTTATACAGTTGAGCTAATGCATTTTTTTAGATATATAGCCTAGCAAAAAAAATGTATTAAATACTACAAAGCGTACAACACCATGCATCTTAATAACAAAAAACCGCCAAGCTTTTTAACTTGACGGCTCTGGTTTATTTCTTTTTTCCTTTACCACTCGAAACATTAGCTCCGCTGAACTTCGTTTCGTGCGGCAGCGAGGGTCTGGTTTATTTACTTTACCACGTGAAAAATCAACTCCGCTGAACTTTGTTTCGCGCGGAAGCGGGGGGGGGAGCACAAACCAAATAGTTAACTCATCAAATAATCTTCTAAAGGTCTATAAATTGTATTTATTCCTTCCTTCAAATGTTTTTTATATTCATCGAGAAATTTATTTGACAAATCAAAATCCTCCAAATCATAAAATAACCGATAAAGCTGAAATCTAGAATCGTTAAATACCATTCTAACATAAGAAATATCGGATTCAGAACAATTTGATAACTTGTCTGAATCTTCTCCTAATTCCAAAATTCTGATATAACATTCAATAGCAGTAAAAGTATCTCCTAATGCATTATAAATTCCTCCCTTAGTAAATAACACATCTCTACAGTTAGGGTTTATCGAAAAGGCTTTATCAATATACTTTTTAGCCAAATCTAACTTTCTTTTTACAAAAATCTTACGCATTTCTGTTGCATTCCTAAAAACCGCTTCATCCCTGTATGTTAGAGCAATACAGCGCAACAAATAAGCACTTGTCTTATAATCAGCTTGTCTAATGATATGCCTAGCCATTACAGAATCCTTTGTTACAAGTCTATTAAATCTATTTAACATGCTCACATCTTTCTGTTTCATTCTAATAAAATTTAATTTGTCTTCTTCTTCTTTGCAGCAGCTTTCTTTTCATCAGCTTTCTTTTGTTCCTTAGCTCTTCTAGCATTGGCAAGTTGGTGATCATTTTTATTAGCCTTACCATTATTAAGATTATTATGATCTCCCCTCACTGTTTTATTGCTATTCCCCCCGGTATTTCCATTTTGAGATGCTTGTTTTCGTTTTTGCGTTCTCTCCTGTGATGCTTGCTTCTTTAACTTTGCTGCTTTTGCCTCCTCAATTAATTTTTGATTACTAGGGCTAGGATTACTGTTTGCTGATGGTTGATTCTGATTATTATCTGCTTTAGGCTTTTTAGAATATAAATTCGTTAAGGCTAGTGTAGTTTCTGCTAAATCAGCCGAAGCTGTAACCACAACAGTTACCCCATGTACAGCAACTGCTGCTCCTGAAGTAGATATAACGAGAGCACCTGGTCCTGTCGCTAGTCCAACAGAAGCAGTCGTTGATCCGCCCTCCACTTCTGTTGAACCAGTTGCAATAGAAGCAACATCACCAGCTAATCTTCCAATATTATATGCTATTTGATCATCAATACTGCTGTACTCATCTGTATGATTGCCTCCACAGAGATCGTATAACCCTGCAGTATTTGCATTGGCTGCTGCATCCATAGCTCCTCTAACTGCAATTGCCAATGATCTTGCATCTAGCGTTTTTAAGGCTGATGTTGGATTTACAAGTATCATACTCAATGAGGCTGGCACACCTGTTCCTTCACCCTCAATATCTTCAAATAAAATTGGAATATTATCGGCAAAACAATATGATGTTTGCCAAGGAAAATCCTCAATTCTTGGATCCATACTCAAAAATCTACCCAGCCTGCTATCGTATATCCTTGCACCAAAATCATAGCTATTTCCATTGCCTTTCGCCTCATCATCCCTTTCCATACCATTAAACCCATACCTATATTTACTACCACTGCTATACCAAACCCTGCTTGGTTGCAGGCTGCCAAAGGCATAATAATCGCTGGCTTGTAGCAAGTCGGCTTCGTAATGGCTGGCATAAGCGATGCCTTGTTGCACCAGTTTGGCATTGTCTATGGTAATAAAAGCGTTGCTATTTGATGGGGATCCAATTTGTTTTACAATAAGGGTAAGAACGTTTCCGGTAAAACCACTGCCGTTAATGGATAAGCTGATACTGCCACCCGCGCTGTAAGTGCCTGAGGCAACCAAGGCATTGCTTGCGCTTCTGGCTTCAACTAACACATTACCGCTGTTGCTTTTTACCAAATCAAAGCTAAACACAAAATTGTTATTGGGCAAGCTTAAGGCAATTGTTTTTTGCACCCCATTGTTTGCAGCAGGTGTAAATATTTTCAATTTTTGGGTGTTTACCTCTATGTTGGTGGCTGCTAGGGCATTCCACCCATCGTTGCCATAAGTAAAGCGGCTATCGCTAATAGGCATATCGGTATTGCCACTTTGCACACTGATTTTACGGTCGCTTACCACAGCCAATACGTTACCCAGGTGGTTGGTTAGCTCATACCTGCGGCTTCCTTTGGCATAAGGTGTACCACAGTCGTTTACTAAGCCCATCCCACTTAGCTGGTTGTAAGTATTTTGCATCACCCCATTTTGCAATTGGTTGCCTATTTGTAACCACAAGCTTTCTGGATAATTGTAAGACTCAACAATGCCATTGTTTAAAGACATAGGTACCTGAAACTGATTATTGTAACCTTGAATTTCAGATAGCATTAGCTCAATAAATTGCGTTTGTGCCTCTGTTAATAATGAAATAGTCTCGTTATTAAGTTGAAAGCAGCGAATATTGCAATAGAATTTTGCCCATAACCGTAAAATTTGTTCCCGATTCTCTCTACTTGGGTTAGAAAAATCGAATCCATTGTTTCTATTAGCAAACCTATAAAGAAACTCCTCTGCCAATTGCCAGGCCATGTCGGCATTCTGCACATTGGTCATTGCCAATAACTGGTTTGCTAAAAACTCGCGCAATGGTTGATCATCATCTAAGCTCATAGAGGCCGGTATGGTAAACCCGCAATCATTGTCCACATAATAATTTGGAATAAAATCACCCAATCGGCTTGAGCCATAAATTACAGCACTTTCTTGTTTGTAATTGTTGTTATTGATGTTATAAGTACTTAAGATATTGCCCTGTGCATCGCGGGTGTACACGGTGTATTTGAATTGGCTTGGGTCTGTTACTCCTTGTGGTTTTAGCACCTTCATGGTACGGTTGCCCATAGGGTCGTAATAAAACTCCATGTTGTCCTTACCACTTGCAGAGGTAAAGGTGATGGTTTTAATTTTACCACTTAACGTCCAAGTAATGTTAGCAATGCCTTCAGCCACATCTTTGGTGAGGTTACCTGACGCATCGTACTGGTAGTTATCGGTTGCAGGGTTACTTCCAGTGCCAAACACTTGGCCACTCTCTATATCTTCGCTGTTTGAAGGTGTACTGATTCTATCATAAACAGCCCTCAAACGATTGGTGTTTTTTAAATACGCATTAGTAGTATTGGCATACTTATAATCCAGCTCGTCCATGGCTGCCCCGTTCTCGTCTTTGCGGTTCAGTGTTTTTATGTTGCCATTGGCATCATAAGTAAAGGCTTCTTTATAAGCATTGCTGCTTGCACTTGTACTCCAATTGTTTGTTTGTGCTGCATTAACATCGGTGTAGGTGGTGGCCTCAGCCAAGCGGTTCAATTGGTCATATGTGAAGGCCCTTGCCTGCGGAGCTTGCCCAGCCAACATAAATCGTCTGATTGCAGTAACCATGCTGCTGATGTTGCCATTGTTTAAGCTTTTTACGTTTGTAAAGAGTGCGCCCGTTGTGTTTTGTATTTCAAAATGGCTGCTGGCCGTAAGGCTGCCGTTTCCTGAGCCATTGGCTTTGTAATCGCCATGGTAATAACCCAATGTAAAGCCAATCTCATCGTAAGCAAAATTGCGGTTCAAATCGCCCTCATCACCTTGGTTACCATCCTTGCCAATATCCCTGGCATTATCTAACGACCCAGAGTTTACCCCCTTTAACCAACCTTGTAAGGTATAGGCGTAGTCAGTACCCTGCACTTGGTCGTTGCCAATCTCAGCCCGAGCCAAGGGACCATGCATGTAATACAAGTACTTGGCATCTTGCTGCCAAATTACCCCATCATGCGAGGTGTACACCTGGGTGAGTTTATTCTCTGCATCGTATTCGTATTTATGGAAATAACGGTCGGCATTAGGCGGATCTCCGGCATTAAGCGGAGCTTGATAAGCCACTTGGTTTACTTTGCCACTTAACAAATCATAATCGTAGTTGATGCGTTTAAAACGGGCGTAGGCCATGGTATTGAATGATGTCGGTAGTTGGTTATTTTCATGTAAAATGCTGTTTACATTTCCGTGCGCATCGTAGGTGTAGTGGGTGGCAAAATCAAACACATTGTTGGCGCTGTTGTTTACTTCGTTATAAGTAACATGTGCCACTCGGTTGCGTAAGTTTTGCATCACAAAACCAGCAGGCAGGTGGTTAAACGAACTTTCTTTTGCATCATAAAAAGTGCGCGTTACTTCGGTGCGTTTATTGGCATTTAAGGATTTAATCCACGACTCCATAACCAAGTAGTTGACGATACCAGATTTATATATTGGCGATAGAAAGCCATTGTAGGTATGCCACGAATCTTCCAACTGTATAATAGGTAGTGCAACTTCCCCTGACTCTACCGTTCTGCCTTTATAATCATAAAAAGTATAACTGTAATATTGGTTACCGCTGGTTGATTTGCCTTGTTGTTTGCTGTTTTGTGAAAGCACCATTCTCCCCAGTTTATCATAGAAGAATTTGGCTCCATAATGGTCGATACATCTAAACCTGACAAAAAAGCTGTTTATTGTGCTTATATTATTGTTTATTAGGTAAAAAGTTTCTCCGTCAGGAGAACCGATGTGACTAAAGGAGCAGCCTACAGGCACATTGGATACTAAATTCCAGGTTAGTCCACCCTCGGTACTTTTAAATAATTTGCCATCTGAGGTGGTTAACAAAGCCCGCTTTAGATCCGACATGGTTACGTGCCCTTGTGTGCCAGAAGCAAGTCCACTTATTGCCGCAGTTGCTAACCACGGGTTGGGTAAAGGTGAGGTAGTGGTACTAACCACTTTATATACCAAACATTGTGTTCCATTGGTAGCAATAACACCATTGCGTTTACCAGCAAAACCTACCGATAGCAAATTGATACTTGACGAAAAACCAGAACCAGCAGTAGCCAAAGCCGTATTCTCAACCCAACTTGAGGCTGTACCAAAATCATTGCCATTCACCATAAACACTTTCATGCCATTACCCACGGCTACGGCAAATTTGCTGTCTAAAATGGTTACATCGTTTAAGCTTCCAGTAACCGTATAAGCGGTCCACACCTCGCCCCCATCTTTGGTAACAGCAATTACATTGTTACCCACGGCTACGCCATTCGTGGCGTCATAAAAACTAACTGCTTTAAGGTCGGCAGGAGTTTTACTATCCTTTACCTGCCAGGTTACTCCTTTATCAATTGATTTAAGAATAAGTCCTCCATTTCCTACGGCAAAAGCGGTGTTTGTTTTGGCAGGTATGGTAACATCATTTAGGATATTAAATATTGATGTAGAGGCAAATTTGGCTGATGCTGTAGCAGAAATGTTTTTGTAGGCATACAAACTTAAGTTGGTATTTGGGACGCCACTTAAATCGTTTTGCGGACTAGCTGTTTTATTGCCTCCCGCAAATACCCAAAAATCAGCAGTAGCACTTAACTTATGTACGGCCAATGCGGCATAAGTGCCTGTTACATCCAACACACCTGATGCAATAAGTTTTGCAGGTGAAGTGGTTAATGTGTGCAGGTCAATTTCATATACTTCTTTTCGGTTATTGGTGGGGTTAACACCAGCAACAACCGCCTTTTTAACGGTGCTCGAAAACTCCTTCATTACCGCATTGGATACCACAAAATTTGCAGGAACTGGGTTGGTGGTGGTTTCTGTAAAATTAGTAGCAGAAGTACCTAATAATACCGTACTGCGCACGCCATCATTGGTGAAGACATACGCATTGTGTGTACCTCCCACGGAGCCGACAGCTACTTCATCAATATCGGCTTTTTTATTGGTATGCTGTTGCTGCCAGTTTAGGCCATTATCTGTGCTACGAATAATGGTGCCATTTTTACCCACAGCTAAGGCCATATAGCCGCTGCTGTTGTAAGATACTTTTACTGCTTTTAAGTCTGGCAGGGTAACCCTGCTTGACTTATCAACCCAAGTTGCGGCAGTTGAAGGGGAAGAAAAAATACTTCCAACTTGCCCCACTGCTAATAACGGACTATTCGGCAAGTCAGTTTCAGCCCAAAATGCATTGATAAAGCTACCTGTTATGCCCCCTTTGGTTAAAGTTACCCATGAGGATACTGGCAGTAATAAATGGATCTGCTCAATAATACCTTCTGCAGTGTATGCATAACCTGTGTTGAGTGAATTAAAAAATAAACCCTTATAGTTGTTGCTGCCACTTTTTTGTGTGGCTGCGTAACTTGTAGTAGTCGCATTAAATTCAATTTTAAACAACTGTCCTGTACTTGTTACTACTGCTCCTGTGGCCAAAGAAGCAAATTGTATAGCCGTAATGGTATTGCTTATTCCTAAACCAGATAGGGTGTTTGAATTGGTTGTGGTAACAAGGTCAATAACCCGAATGAAACCTGCATTTCCGCCAATAGCAAAAGTACTTGCACTTGATACGCTGATGCAATTTATTCCTGAAAATGTATTTGTTTGAATGGCACTTACTGTTCCAGTTGCATCGTATTTATAAATGCTTCCAACGGAAGTAACAATGTACACCACTCCATTGAATTTATCAAAACCTACAGGATTGGCAATAGTTGGAGTTACGGCCGTCCATGACTCTCCAGCATTGGTTGTAACGTATAATGTGTTTGCAGCTATAGCTACCCCTTTGGTTGCGCTGCTAAAGGCTATTTTACTAAAGTGTAAAATATTAGTACCGCTTGCAGTTACTTTACTCCAGTTATTTCCTTTATCAATGGACTTATACAGGTTACCATTTTCACCCGCTGCTATTAATGTACTTGTGCCTGCTGTTGGTAACACAGCCAGTGCATTTAATGTTACAGCGGTTGTTAGTGTACTTAGTGTCCATGCTGTTTGCGCATTGGTTTTATAATACTTTCTATTATCAGTTGATAAGGCAATTGCCAAATAATCTGTAGCCACATTTGCTCCTGTTGCGGCACCCACTTCCTTTACCTGACAATCGGTACAGATGCGTGCTTCAACCGCCCAAGTATCGCCCTTATTGGTGGTACTCCAAACCTGTCCATTGGCGGAAACAATAAACACTTTATTGGCCAAATAAAGCACCTCCACAAGTGGTTCGGTTGTAGGGGTGTTTTTGGTAAACCAGTCAGTTCCTTCATTGTTGCTGTACAACAATTGCCCTTGCTTGCTCACTGCATATACTGTTGTTAAATTGGCGGTTGTACCAACTGTTACAAGTGAGCTGATATCACCCCAATTGATTGGACTTTGTATTGGACTAAGGTTCATACCACGATGAACCGCCCCAATTGCATTGGTAGTGGTCGCACTTCCCACCGCAATACCGTCTTCTGGTTTAAAGAATGCACTTGCCTTTATCTCTCTGGTTGGAGAACTTGCATTGAAGCTGTAATCGTAAGCGTAATAAAACTCGTTAATATTAAAATTATCCTGATCTGGGCTGGATTGCTCCAATATGCCTCCTAGTGAGTTGTATTTGTAGGTTGATGCATAACTATGGTCAGTAAAAAAACTGCGCTGTTTGGCTATTCTGTCTGTTTTCACCGCATCTAAATCGCCTAGGCCATTGTTTACAACATTAACGCCTAATGGGGGAACGGTTCTTACTAGGTTATTTGCCTGATCGTAGTAATACAAGGTATAGTGTTGTTCGCTTTGTATAAACTTCATTTCAAAGGACTCATACACATTAAGACATTTGGTGATTAAATCGTCTCTGAATTTAATTTTTTCCTCTTCTATGTATTGCTTGTATGCTGATTGCGCATTTAGCTCAATGATATTGGTGATGATGGTTTGGCAATCAGGAATCTGTGGTTTAAAAAAGATAGGTGTAGGGCAAATACCAGGATTGCACAATTCTGTGAAACTGATTTCATCCAGCACCCCATCATGGTCTGTGCCGTCAAAATTTTCAACCAATATTTCTACCTTAACCTTTAATGCTTTGTGGTTAAACCACCGAGCCTGTATGGCAAGCCAATTGTTTACTGTTGATGTGCTGCCTACTTTTTGAACAATAACATTGTTGATGCGCAAGTAAATAGACATGTTGGCTGAAGCACTGGCTATCCAGCGAGCGGAGAATACATACTCCTTGCCAGTATGCACAAGTGACACCGTTTTTTCCCATACTTTTACCAAAACACCAGGATTATTGGCAACCTTGAAGTGTACAAAACTTCCGACACCAGGGCTTAGTTGGTCATTTACTACTGCACCATTTAGTAAGGTTACGTTTGAAACATAATGATATTCCCCGTTTCCAATAGTATTGCCAGGTTTATAAGACAAATCAGAAACAAATTGGTTTGGTGATACAAAATTTAGATTTCCGTTTGTAAGCAGGTTGAGGTCTTTGCAACCGCATACCTTCCTAAAGGTTATGTCATCAATGGCAACAAAAGTTTGTGCTTCCCATTGAATCCAGTTTAAGGTTAATTTTATGCTTGTTCTGTTTCCTGTATTAAAGGTATAAGTAACTTTGTTCCAGCCAGAGGTGGCATCAAATAGTATTTCTCTACCGATTGCATCTTGGTCATCAACACTGAGTAATAATTGGTTATTTTTATTAGAAGGAGCAGCGTTACTTGGATTGGCATAATAGAAGGATACTTCATATAAGGTATTCTTTTGCACAGGATAACTATGCTCCCACAACCTAGATAAAACACCACCATCATTGTCGCTTTTTGCCAATAGAAATTTGCTTCCCGCATCATCGGTATTGTTACTCAATTCGTTCAAGTGGGAAGTAGATGGAATGGCATCTACTAAGCAATATCCTTGTTCTATATTATCATTTATAAAATCAATTGTTGCCACTTCTTCAAAATCACTTTCTATGGCAGGTAAACTTGCAGTAGTAGGATCAGGGAAGGTACCATAATTTTGAGGAGTTAAATCACTTGCATCACAATCTCCACAAACAGGGCGGCTTAAACAAGGCATGTAGCCTTTAATGGTAATGAGGTTACCACCTTTGGTTTGCACCACTGCTACAAAGTAGCCCTTAGGAGAAGGGCGATCAAGATCGGGCTTAATGCTCTTAAACGCTAAAATATCTTGCACCTCCATGCCTGGTACGGGAGGAAGTTCAATTTGTATAGCACACGGTATTGGTGGGCAATTGTCGGACATATAGCCAGCGCCTCCGCCACCAGAGCCCCCACCGCCCGGATTCCATCCACCTTGCCATCCACCTTCAAAATACCCGCAGGTACATATTACAGTATCCTTCCCAAAAACTACTTGGTTTTCTCCAACATTACACTGACAAACCGTTGTCAATTTTAATCCGCAGATACCTTTAGTGACATCGGTAAAAGTTTCAAAACTATTTGAACATTTATCACTGAAAGTGCCATCCTGATTTCTTTTACACATCCTATAAATGTATAGGTCTTTGAAATCAGGATAGTGGTAAATCATTTTACGATTACCATCTTTATCTATATAAGTGGTATCATCGTCAAAACAATCCCAATCCATTTCAAAGAAAAGATGTGTGCTTGTACTTTGTGGGTTTGCATTATTGGCAAGCACATATGCATTTTTCCAGTCTTTATCATATAAGGTTATCAAAAAGGAGTCTATTTTACAATCTTCTTTGTAGTTTGATGCGTTGCAAAGATTTAACGCAGTAAATGCAGTTATCTCTTGGTTTAGGCTGTTTTTCAATAACTCTAAATCCATTCTGGAATTATCGCTTGCTTTGTAGCAACTGCAGGATGGATTAGCTCCACCTCCAGGTAAAATGGTGATGAGGCCACCTCCTCCGCCACCGCCACCACCAGCAAATCTTGAAAAATCGCCACAATTTAACCTTGCTAACAGCTCTGCTTCTTCGGCAAAATCATTGCAATAAGTGGCCTTGGTTAAATAACTATTGATGTTGTAATTGTTTTGGATGTCGTTTTTGCAAGTGCCAAAAACAAAACAGTTTGAAGAGCCTCTTACTTCAATGTATTCATGATTAGAGCCATCAGATGCAAAAGCTTTGGCAATAAATCCATGGGTTCGGCTGCTTGGGTCTGGTGCTATATGCACAAATCGTTTGATGTGCGCCAATGTTAATGAAGTAGTGGACGTAATATTAAAAGCAATATTACATTGACCAAGATTGGAGCTTCCTGTTGCCCCTTTTATGGTGGCAACCATAAATTTTGGATTTGAAGCAGTGTAATTGGTTTGCCATGACCAAGCTTCATTCAGGTTTACCAAACTAGGCGAAATGGCTTGATCCAACTCAAACTTGAGGTTTGATGTTAAGCTAGACAAAAACCGGCCACTGGTTAACTCCACCTTTACTGTCGAGGTAAACTCAGGCGTAACAGTTGGTATGGTTCCATTGCAATCATTTTGTGTTGCATCAGGCTCTGAAGCCAATATGTTAAACACATTTACCAACTCCATGGCCAATTTGGTAGGCTCACAAATTGGTGCCAATGTGCAATTAGCAATATCCAAACAACTGATTTTGCCTTCTAACATTACCTGATAAGATTCTGCAATATCAAAGGCTGGGTCGTTGGGCTTACGCGGGTTAAAATAAGCCAACACCTCAAACGTGTTGTTTACTCCCGTTACTAGGGTGGGGTTGTGCTTATATTTTAAGTTATACAAACCGATGAGTTGGTTAAACATCGGCAGTGGTTTTCTAAAAGCAGCGGGTACCACCAATTGGACGTCACAATTACCAATGCTACCAATCAGTTCATCATCTTTATTTGAGGTAACTATCCAATCAATATCTTGGCCTGATACCCCGAGTTTAGTTTTTAACTCTTGGTCAATCATGTTAAAGTTATCATCAGCAGTATTACTACAACTCCATATTCTCCTATTGGAAACAATTTCAAAAGACGCAAGTCTATTAAGTATGCTTTCTAATTGGCTGGCTACCGGACATTTATCGCACTGGTTATACACTGCAAGGTTTGCACCTTTATTGGTTTCATTGAGTATAGCTGATTGATTGGTTTGGCTTAGTACATAGGTTTCTTCTCCATTAGGGTTATAAGCCAACACATCACCAAATGAATTTATCTTTAAGGCATCGGTTGAAATGGGAAATCTTGATGTTTTATCTTGGTACAAATACGCCCTTGACCAATTGCAGGGCTGTTCAAAATTAAAATATTGCGACCACCAAAATCCAAAAAACCATGGTGATGATGCAGCCCATAAGTTAGCTTGCACGCTGCATAATGGAAACTTAAGAAACCCATATTTTGTTGGATTAAAATTGCCATTTCCAATACAACCATTATACCCAGCAAACTGAGGGTCTTTAATACTTAACTTAGCAAAGCTTTTTTGTTGTATACGTTGTTTTAAACTTTGGTAAAGCCCCCTAAATATCTTCCAAAACCGATCTACATCTCCCGCATTTAGTATGGTTGGATTGTTAATATCAAAGTTAAAGGTGTTGGTTATATTGCAATTTCCTAAATTCTCATTGGGGTGGTTAGCCAAATGGTAAGCAATTTGCCAAATGGAGTATTTGGTTTTACCATCACTTGCAAACTCTTGCATCATATTGGCCATTGACTCATATTCTTGCCTAGTGACGTAGGTATTTACACTAACATCAAAATAGGGATCAACAACCCCTTGTGCGGGGTTGTTTCCGTTCCATCCAGTGCCAATAGGATTAAGCTCACCTGCAAATATATTATTACCAAACAACTGTCTTGCATCATCATACCTCTCTGTATAATTCCACTTTTCATCAAAGTTGTGGCTTGCTTTAAATTCATTACTTCCACATAAGATATATAATGGGTATTCAGGATGGTACATCACCAAGGAGCGTGCCCATGATGGCTTAAAATAGCTGATAAAATCTTCTACTTTTAATAAATATTGCGGCTCTGCAAAATAAGCTCCGTCAATGGTAACATAATCACTAACCTCAGGCCGAAGCACATTTTTACCATCAATTTCCACCTCAGCTAAAGCAATGTAGTCTATCTCTCCTTTTTCATTAAAATAATGGGGTTGGTTGCTTTCTGTATAAGGATATTTCCAACTTGCTAATCGGCCATTAAAAGATGCCTTTAGGGGTAAAAAATTAGAGTGGTTAAATACCGACAACGGATGTAAATAGGGTTTAATCGCATTTGATCCCTCATATTCCTGAATAACTCCACCATCCATTAGTTTTTTCTCAAAAATTTCTCCATACTGTCCGTTCGGACTCATGTCCAGCAGCATGGTTTCGTATCCCGCTTCACACTTTTTTGAGGTTATTTCACAACGAGCATTACACTTAGCCACCAATTCATCATACGCTTGTTGCGTTAACTCAGGGTAGTTGGCTAACCTTGTTGTACCCGAATAATTGGTGTATGGGCCAAGTCTATCCAAACACTCTGCACAATTCATGTTGCAATCGTATACATCATTAATAAATGCAAACTGATCCCTGAAGTAATCAATACTTTTAAAACATCCTGTGTTTCTGGTGATGTAATCATTTACATAATAATTCAATACCTTTTCGTTTAGCACCAGTTCCTTTTTGAGTTGATAAGCACCTTCTTTTAACTTTTGGTTTGTTCCAGCAATACGTGTTCTCCAAGTATCACCCAGCACCCCAGAGGGAATATTATTGTTGATTGATGGGACGTTGCTAAGATTTGTAGAACATCTGGTTAAACTATTGTAAGTTGGTGATGAGCTTGTAATGTCAGTAAAAATACTTTGCCCAATTAATGTGGTAGTGCTGCTTGGTGTGCTTGCATTAATTCCTGCTAAGTACTCAACCCCACACTCATCAGTAAGACTTATTTTTAAATCAAACACACAATCAAAACAGAACTCTTTAACAGTTGGGGTATTGCATGTATAGGTTACCCGTTTACCTCTATTCTCATAACCAAAAAAGTAATCTTGCTCCTTATCAACCAACAATGTGCGGTTCATCTTGAGGCTTCGGGTGCTTAAGTCAAAAATATTTTCGCTTCCTCGCTCTGCTGAAGAAAATGCAGGTTTGTTCAATAAATCAACTTTAAAATCAGGTGTAGTTGCCACATTAACCGTTCTGATTGAGGTAAGAGAAGATGGGTCATTACCAGACAAATTGCTGGCAATAACTTTACCCGCAGGATTAAGGTATGAAATGCTCACTTGTCCATTGGGGTCAATCACCATATTTTTATTGTACCCAATGGCATTGCCCACTTCGTAGCCAAATAAACGGTCGAGTTCTTCCTGAAAAGGCTTACCATAAAAATGCCTTGATACTTTTTGTGAACCCAGCTTAAAGTCAGCGCCAACACCAGTTTTTATCTTCACATCACCTGTGTTATCTGGCGTATAAATGGTCTGGCTAAAAGGGTAACCTTCAGCATTAGGTATGTATTTTTCAAACTGCTTAAGATATGCATTGTTTAGGCTTAACCCAGTTGCAACATTACTGGATGGCGAGTAGTAGTTGGCACTTCCTGTTGCCGTATTCATTGCCGGTGTAGCCGTTGAACAAGTTGCTGCATCAACATCAAAATCTAGCCTACTATACACCTTGTTGGCACTATTGGTGCTAAAACCTTTTTTGTAACTAATTTTAGACTCTTGATGTGGAGCCGGAAGCACCTCAATTGCAGGTCTGCCCTCAAAGTCATAAATTTTTTCTGAAACAAGTACACGGTCAAATATATTTGATTTCACCAAGGTCTGTCTGCTTCTTAATGTTCCATCAAAGTAACTAACCCCCACTTTATGTTTGCCTTCTTCAGCAAAGGAAAAATCGTATGACCAATTTAATCTTTCCTCATGAGCATTGGTTGATGTAATTAAAGCATAACAAGCCGAATTTAAATCAGATAATTTCAAACAGGTACCCGTACATTGGTTGTCTGTTGACCAATAGCCAGGGACCAGTTCAGTAAAGTTATCGTTTTGTATTTTACCATATCCTCTTACCCTAAAAACAATATACCCCTGACCATAGATTAAAGGTATTTCAAATGAACTGTTGGTTACGGTTACCCTTGTTGAATTCCACCTGAAACTACTACCATGGTAGGTGATTGCCGTAGCAGGCACAAGTGTTTGGCCTAAGTTGCTCACGTGAAACCACTCTAAATCATATTGTTCGGCCCAAGCTGCGGGAGTCCAGCTGATGCGAAGGTTATTTGTTGTAAATACTGCGTTGATATTGCTTGCTGGAATTTGATTTAAGGAAGAATAAGTGGTTGCGAAATTAAATGTATAATACCGCTCTGTTTCAATCTCAGTATAAAATAGCAGGTTTGCAGTGTTCATTAAACTTGTTACCGCTAGTATCTCCACCGTCAATTCATAACCGGCACCGGCAAGTGAGCCTACCTGGTCAGTAAATTCATACACATTCTGATCGTTATAGGTATTGAGTGGATTATAATTAACAGTAATATTTTTATCGTGGGTTTCTGTAGTGAATATGGTACTGTTTCCTGAATATGTTTTGGTAGTAATCCTCAACAATACATTACATAAATAAGCATTGGGCTGAAAAGTCCTGTTCTGCTGATCAACCTTAAAAATGAGTCTATTGGTTACCTTTTTATTGTAAAAGTTAGCAAATTGCCTAGCATGATGGGTTGGATTTGAAGCTATTTCTGCTCCCATATTTGTATATTGCCCATCGGCAATGGTCATGCTATTGGATACTGTTAAATCAGCCGTGCGCCAAATGGGTGAAGAGATCTTTTCATTGGCTGCAAAGGCGCTTAATTGTGCAGCTATTGCCAGTAGTGCAAAAAGGTACTGTAATATTAATTTTTTCATGGCCTAATGGTATTATCTTTTTGGTGAAAGTTGATCTATAAAGGTATATTGGTTATAGGGAAATGTTTTTTTCCAGGTACCATCTTTTTGGTGCAGGTACTTATTAAATGTGAAATCTTTTTCTGAAAAGTTTTTAATTATCTTAACCTGATTGTATACAATTTCAATACGAGGTTTTTTCAGATTTCCTTCAACCACTTCTTTTCCATCTTGTATCGAGGAAAATATCTCCATTTTGGTGATGTAAAATTTATCCCGATGAAAGTAAATTTTGATTTTATCAAAGGTATTTCCTTTATAAAACAATGTGTAAGAAGCCATGTTATTTTGCTCCTTATTGTATTGAACTTTCTTACAAAGTTTTAACAATGATGGCAATTGTTTTTCCAGATCCATTTCTGTAATTTGTTCTTGCTGTTCTTTTCTGGATGAAAGAAATATGCTTTTGGCATTGTCATCAACTGCTAGATAAGCGTTTGGCGTGCTTATGGTTTGCATATTATCAATCTCGTAATATTGATACCCCTTCCACCTTTTAAGTGATCCCTTTTTTTCTTGTAAAACTTGATTACTCGTCCAGGTGTCGTATACCTTAAAAGCAACATCCGCCTGAATAGCGTTATTCAAGTAAAATGCGTTAATTTTCACAAAGTCTTCTGTTACATTTTGAGACCAAGTGATACTGCAACTAAAAAATGTAATTGCTATTAATAGTAGGGGTTTCATGGTTATCTTTTACTTGAATTACTGCCTGCTTCTTTAATGGTCATTACGCCTCTTTCTGTTTCCTTTTTCACCCGCTTGAGCTTCCCTTCTTCATCGTATTCATAAAAAGTGGCATAGTTGTTTTCATCCATTTGGGCCATTAACTTTTGACTGGTCGGATCGTAAACAAACGACTTCATGTCTGCCCTAAAAGGGAAAACCCTAATATCGTCATAATAGACATTGTGCCCAGTTGTATTGGTTGAATAACCTTTTAAATCAATCTGTATTGAAGTAGCATTTGCAGGAATGGTAAATTCTTTTTCAATTTTTTGCCACCCATCAATAATCGGCCCAGAAGGGATAAATATTTCAATCGAAGGTGTTGGTGTTCCAGTGAATGCGTACGAAACTTCTATTCTGGGTTCTGTAAAGGTGGTTGTGCCACTGGCAGGAATATAGTCCTGTTTTACCCAAGCACTCAACACATATTTATTATTAACCAATGGTGCAAAGGAACCAATACAATCGCTGCATGAAAGAACAAACGCAGGCTCCCCATCCTCAATCTCAACGGTTCTTTCAAACCATTTTTGGCAACTGCTAACTTCAGTTGTAGAACAACTTGAGCCAGTAAAGCCAGACTCTACATCAACCCTTACCTTGTAAATACCACCAGAAGTAAACTGATAATCCAGTTTGTCATTGCTACTCCAACTTGAAGTGTATAACAATAAATCACTGCTTCCAGAAACTACCTTGTACACTTTCCATCGAAATTGCTCCGCACTTTGGTTTCCTCCAACACCATAACTGCTGCCAGCTGGCGATTCAAAAGTTATTGTAGAGCCCGCTCTTAATAGCCCCCTATGGGCAATTCCAACCGCTGGCTCTAAGTCCAGATAAGCATGCCCAGAGTGTCCCGAATATGCACACCAAGCAGCAGTAACTGCAATAAGAAAATCATGATACGTCTCATTGGGTTCGAAATATGGAGTAAAATTAATCGTATTCAAAGTCCAATCCTTAATCTTCCCTTTGCCGTAACCCGCGCTCACATCAACCATTCCTGGTATATTATTTATTGAATACGGATTAATAAATACCCCTTCACAACACAATTCGTCACAACAATCATTTAAACTTGAACTGCTTGTGCAATTACCACCAGCTTTTAAGGAAAAAACCTGCAACCTAAAATAAGAGGTAGCTCCATCTGCATGACCAGCAGAATTATCTACCATTAAAGCATATTTATAAGCCAAATATGGATCAGATTTGTGTACCCTTATTTTTTTTACTGCCATTATTGCAGGACTATAGTTCTGGAATGAAGTTATTGGAAAATACCAGTTTTGGTTATTCAAACGCAAAGCGTGTTTATTTTCAGTATTGCCAATAGGTGGTGGAACAACTGGAAAACCACCAACCCCATCTGTAGGTTGAGAGGCTGAGGTCATGGTCATAATAGCTGTTCTTTGTTCAAAATCAACATATTGATGAGCTTGCCACTTATTGGCCTCTAAACCAGTGGCCGTGGTTCCTGGTGGGGTTACCATATCTCCTGTATAATATTTTTCACATTCAAACCATGCCCGCTTGCCTACCGTAGCAATAGAGGCATAATTAGTGCCCATAAAAAAAATCCAATTAGAAATTCCCTTATCTAAGTTTTCTACTTCAAAACCAATATTGCTATTGGTTGCTGTTGGATCAATTGCAGGTGCATTAATAACCACAGGGCAAAAACAGGGCTTAAAGTTTGGATAAATATTGGGGAAAGTACCCCCACTTGGTGGTGGCGCCATTGGCGATAGTGGCAATGCGTTGCCACTGACTTTCTGCATTTCATTCCCTTCATTTAGTATGGTCTTTTCTCCCTTTTCAAAATGGTCATCTTCCAAATGATCCCTTTCTATATCTCCGGGTATAACAATATCGTTATTTAGGGTATCTATTTTAATGGTTTGCGCTTGAACTGTTATAGCGACAATTGCACCAAACCCAAAAAGTAATGTAGTAATGATGTTCTTTTTCATAATGGTTAGTTACAAGTATTGGTAAGTTGTTTGGTTAATCTAATTGTTCCGGTTGGTTTTACTCGCATAGACCGATAACCTGAATGTGATTTGCTGGCAGTTAACTCAACCAGGCCACTAGTAGTTTCTGAAAGTGGTTTCCTAAACCCAAAATGTTCATCTATGCATCGTTGGTAGTTATAGTCTTCAAAACCATCAAAGCCTATTTCTTTGTACATGGCATTGCCTGAAACAGCTGTTGGTAAAACGTTGCCATAACCATAAGATGCTGCCGAATAACGTCCAAGAGGGTCCACACTTTCTAATTCCATGCCATAAGGACTGTAAATAGTGCCTGTACTTTTATATTGCCATTGTTCTTGGTTAGTTGTAGGTATCCATGCCACTGCCCCAGATTGTAATATCCAAAATGGGTTATAATTCTCATAGGTACCGTCAACCCTAATGTTGGTATTGTTATTAACCAATGTTTGTTTTCGTCCTGTTAGGTATGCCCAATTGGTTTTTGGCCGCCATGAACCTCCTCTTTTTCTTAACAACTTATTGTATTTTTTAGTTTCACCTGGATTAAGTGCTAATTCACATTCACAGAAAATTTTCCAGTCATCAGAGTACTCTATAGCACTTGCGTTTAAAATATTTTCTGTTAGATTTAGAGTAGCATTTTGTGCTGATGACCATACCAATGGATTGCTTAACGTTGTTACGGAACCTATGGCCGTTGCAGGTTGGTTTTTTCTGCCAGAACGGGTAACCACCAACGATTTAATTTTTGATTCTTCAATCTTATTTCCAGCAATATCACTGATTACCTTTAGACCTGGACCAATAACACCAACCCATCCTTTAATAACACCAGCCCCACTTACATCTACTAATAATTCATCTCCTTGCACAAGATTGGCATCATTTAACTGAACAGCATTGTTGCCTTGTTTTACCAAATGATAGCCAATGTTTTTGTATGCTTGTCCCATATTGTCATAAGCCCAATGTGCGGGATAGGTAAAGTTGTACAGTTTATCTCCAAATACATTCGTTGATTCAGTGAGCAATACTTCCCCGGTTTCTTCATCAATGGCTATATTTTTTACCGATGACTTTGCCCCATCTGTATAGCTGATGGTTTCTTCCATAAGTGCGTACCGATTGATTACTTTGGTAATTACCGCAGACCTAAACCGCACTTCCTCACTTGAGTAACTTGGCAACACCACAGGTATGGCCACAGGAAAGATTACTGCTAAAAACGCATCTAAATTACCACCGAAACCACCCGACCTACTGACCGTTTTTTGTTCCCTGAAATCTACAATTTGGTCTGCCTCTACTCCTACCATTTTTTGAGAAACTTCTCCCTTATTGTTTATGACTAAAAAGTTGTTGTCAACTCTTTTTGAAGTCGATTGTTTATATTTGTATTCTACTCCTGAAATTGGATTTTCCTCCCCAACGCCTCCACCTGTTAATTGTTTTTCTGCATACACCCATTGTGCTTTAGGTTTGGCATTCATGTCATTTAACTCAATCACATAACCCTGACTCACGGCCATATAATCTTCCACAATAAAATTTAATATCCGGGCAATAGGATTGGGTTTGATACGCACAGGGCTAATTGAGGTTTTTTTGGTGATGGTAGGGAAATCCTTGGTGGTATAAAATTCATGCACCATTTTACCTGTTGCATTGGTGGTAACATTATTTCTTTTTAAACTGGAAACACTCACTTTTGAGTACGTAATTCCAGGTGATGGGAAAAAGGACTCTCCATAAGGTTCTTCCTGGTAGAAGTCATCATCAGGTGCAAGCAGCTTTTCTTCTGAATAAAATACGGGTTGCTTAAATGGATTTTCATCGTTGCCAAAAGAAGGCTCGTATGAGGCAACACCACTACTGATTTCATCTCCATATTCATTTTTTGTGGTGTAATTGTATTCCTGACCGTAATCAAAATCAAAGTCAGATGTGGTATTATTGGTTAAAGTGGCCCACTTATCATTAGAAATAATTTTCTTTACCCTTGCACCTCCACCTTTCTTCTTATTGTTTGGCGTATACAACCTAATAAATGATTTATCGGTATTAAACTCCCTTGCTGCACCAGCTAGCCTCATAAAATTGGCGAAACCAGTGGCTGTTTGCACTAACGCCTCCCCCATGCTCTGCAAGGCTTTTAATATCTGCATAAAACCATTCATGTTTCTATCAGGTTGGTTGTACGCTAACCTTGGCAGGTTTAACCGCATATAATTCCAGGCCGTAAATGCAATGCTATTATGAGGGGCTAAACCTGAAGTAGGCAAAATTCTTACCTTGACGAATCTTTTATTGTTTGCACTAAAGCTACCAATGGTATTAAATTCGTACTTTAAATAACCAGGAACCCACTCGTATTTGCCATCTTTTAAGTCAACAAAAAATTTAAAATATAAATAGTTCATTGGTTTTCCTTCAAAATCCATAAAGTACTTTTTCTTTACTAAGTCAGCAGAGGGCAACGTTGGTTCAAGTTCAGTGATATCAAACACTAACCATTCGCGATTACTTCCACCTATTATACCACCTGAATATAATTTGTTGCGATCACCGTCTGTATAAGGGTCTCCACCACTGATATTATTAAATGCACCCACCACCTTCATCATTTGCATGGCCCTCCTATCTTGCACGTAGGCATAATCATCTGCCTCATATTCAATTTTTACTTCACCACCTGAAGGCATAATAATCTTGGTTAAGTTCCAAGCATGTGCGTAAACATCTGCCTTGTAAAATCCATTTAATGCGCATGAACCATTATTAAATCGGTCTTGATCAGTGTAAGGATAATCCGAATTTAGGGGTAAGGTTGCAGGTAGATTGCAATTGGTAAACACATCACCCTTAGTTTGCTTATAATTCCCCCACCTGTCGTTGCCCTTCATGTTGTATTTTGGGTTAATAGCAAAACTTACATCTTTCATTTCTCCATATTGGAATTCGTAAGGACTGAGCATGCTTTTTTGCGATTTACCATAAGTAAAGTAAATTTTCTTTAAGGTAAGTTTTCCATTGGTTGCCGATGGAGAAACATGATTTGGGATGTTGGTACAAAGGGAATGGTCATATACAAAATGTACCGTTTTTACAGGAGTTGCCCCAGCCAACCCATTTTTGGTTAAATCCTCTCTTGCATAAACTTCTATTTTATCCAGCTTTCTTAATTTGCTGGAGTTTAAATTTACATCTTTACCTCCATTCTCTCCTTTTACCCCTAAACCATCATCACGGTATGAGGTATAAAATATGGCCACCTTATTTTTGGTTTCGATAGAGTGCATTTGCCAAACTTCCTTTTTACCATAGATGTAACTTCCCTTATCATCATTATACTCATCCATAATGGTTTGGCTCTTCATGCCTTCATTATGGCTTGCCATATTCTCCTCAAATGGAGTGCGCCATGCAAATCCATCACCACTTACTTTGGAATAATTTATTTTGGTGTACCCTCCTAAATCATCTAGTGTTGGTCCATCATCTGTTAAATCAACGTAGTTTGCTCCCAAAACTGCCGTTAATAAATAGGAGTGTGCATAAGGAGGGTTGCTTATGCGTTCGAAAAAATTATCCGTACCATTGTTGTTATCTGCGCTATTGTCTATGCCTGGATTATACCTTACCAACCCATTGGTCTCATCGGCAGTTCTTCCGCTTACAGCAAACGTTACATCTTTTTGAAACAAATTGTAGGCGGGCACCCCATAAATATATCTTGTTCCATCTGATCGTGTAGAGGTGATTTCTGAAATATGATGCCCTTTTCTTGGATACTGATTTCTAGCTATGCTTTCAGTTGGCGAAAATATTGACGTTTTAGTAGGTTGCGTTGCAAAAGCCGCAGAAGCACCTATTGCAGCAACATCTCCAAAAGACTCAATATACTTACTAACACCAATCTTAGATGATGCGTCTCCAGATAGTGGAGCAATCATTTCATTTCTTCTTGCCCTGTTTTTTCTATAATTTTCTGACGTGATTGGGGTAACAGTTCCTTTAACTTCGTTTCTAACGGCACTTAATGCCGGCAGATTAGAATAGGATCCTAAGAGTTCTATTCTGGTCGGATCAAATCCTCCCATTTTATCAAAAAAGTCTGGATCTGTTTCGGCCAATTTTTCTCCTGCTTGTTTAAAGAAAGCAGCCTCATACAAATTATTTCCATTGTGTTTATCCGACCGAAATTTTAAAGCGGGGGCTGCTAAATTATCATCCTTCCATTTACCAGATTTTGAATTGGAACCATTTAATGAAAGATTACACCCAAACCTACCTGCCGCTACCCCAACACCCAACTCAATTCCCGGTAATGGAATATTCATGCTGTAACTATTTACTTCACTATCGAATACATAACCCAAATCACCCCTAAATGCACGATACATGCCTCCTATGCCTTGTCCTGAAACGGAATAGATATCATACGTAAAATTGGTTAGGGGTAATGATGGTGTATTATCTGTATAACCCCCATCCTTTTCACGATTAAAATCCAACATTACTTCGTCCAGATTTTGACCATTTTGGCTATTGATGTAACCATAAGCAGGCAACGAACGTGAACCACCCATCAAATATTGACCAGAATAATACCCATTTAAGCGGATGTTTGGATGGAGGCCAAAAACCTCAAACCCTCCCGTGAAAGAAGCCGACACCGATAAGTTAAGCATGGGCATTGAAATAGAAGGCGTATATGTTTGGCCAGCTAATGAAATGCTGGAACCGCCATTAAAAGCAGGCCCTGAAGCTGAATAAGTTGGGCCAGCACTTGCGGCACCGCCATTTCCATCCGCATCCACTTGCACATCGTTTTTAGCTTCACTGGCTTGTTCAGGCGTTTTACCATCTTTGGTGGCCTTCGATTTGTCAAGTGCCATTGGCCCTGCCGAACCAGAAAAACTTAGTGCACTTAAACCTCCTCTTGAGTTATAAGACATTCCTAATTTTCCGCCTACACCAATTGCTTTATCTTCTTCTGTTTTAATGTTTTTGCTAAACGAAAGCTGTGGATTTACGCCAAGGCCAGATTCAGAACCCAATGAAACACCCATTGATGCATTTAATGGCCCTTTATTATTTTTCCCGCCATCCAGAGCTACAGAAAACGACATATCCAATCCTACCCCTTTGTAGTTATTAAAACTTATCCCTAATGAAAGGCCTAAGCTTGCCAGTTCAAGACCTAACAATTCGCCTGAAACAGGAAAGGTTACTCCATACGTATTGTTTGCTTTAATGTGCGACTCTTTTGTTACAACATCTCCATTAAAATCATCAGGAATACCACGCATATTTCTATTGATTACACCTGGATTGATATTCCAGCCCAATCCAACCCAGCTCGCCTCTTGATCCATAGTAATACCTGAACTGTAAGAAATATTTACCGGGTATCCATCCACATCAATTAATGGAATATTGTAGGTCATATCACCACTTGATAAATTTACCATTTCAGAGGTACTAAACGGTTCAAAACTTTGCACCTCTGGTTGGCTTGGGCCACTAGTAAGCGCTAATGCAACCGTTGGAAATATGATTTGTTGGATAAACACCACCAACAGAAAGATGGCTATCCTTTGTAATTTTTTGTGCTTCATACTCGTCTTTATATTTTAAGTTGGGGCAATAATGTTAATGGTTCTTTCCTAACTTTAAGATTTAATATACCCACTCCAAACAAGTGGTCTTCATAGTTCAGTGTTAAATCCTGCTGAGCCGTTTCTGGGTTGTTCCTTAAATTAAAACTCAGTAAAAAAGTCGCATTGGGTTTTGCATCAAATCCCCTTTCATAATGCCATAACACGCAGGGAAAAGTATCTTTACCAACCACTAATTTTACATCTTGTTGCATGTTGAATGAAAAATACTCCAACACACTGGTATAATTCCTCTCAGCTTTTGCAACTGTTTTCACCAAATCCTGATTAACCATATCACCTGTTTTTGCTATTTTTAGCATAAAAAAAGCAGTAGTTTGGTTATTTTTAACAAACTGATTAATTAACGAATCACGGTTGGGATCATCCCTAAAATTACGCAGTGCTTGCGCATGGTGTGGAATGTATTTGACAGAAAAAGAATAGTCCTTAAATACGGTAGATGCCTCCAATTCATGCTCGGACTCAGCAATTGCAGTTGCATAATCATCTGCTTCGAGCACCTCTTTTGAAGCTGGCAGTTTTTGCGCAACACCTTCCTTGGCGGTTTTATCACCTGCACAAGCAACCAAAAACAAGATTAAGATATAAAATAGTATCCCCCTAGTTTCATTTGGTAACTTCTCCTGTGTAACGGTTATTAACATAGGTCTTTATTTTAGTGGTTATATTTTGGTTATCTACTGCGTACATCAGCGTTCCCTCTCCATTAGCACCCCAGATGTAGTTATAATGATGTTGCTCAGCGTAATCTTTTACATATTGATTAATCTGATTAAAAATTTGGGTTTGATAATCTGCCCTTAACTTTTCCGTTTCCATCTCAAAATGTTGCTTCATTTTAAAATAAACTTTCTTTTTTAACTCTAATGTTTCAGGATTTGCTTTAGATGCAGACATCAGGTTAATTTCATATTCAACACTATCTAACGAGTTGGTATAGGTTTGTTTTTGCTTTTCCAGTTTTTTTTCCAAATCCTTTTTCAACTGAAAATCGTTGTATACCTCGCTCACATTTAGCCAAGCAACTTTGGTTGGATTTAGTAATGAACTTGCAAACTGTACCGAAATTGCTGCTATAAAAGCAATGGCGAAAACAATCAATATATTTTTAATGGAAAGCATGTTTTAATTGATACTAAATTTTAGCTTTTCTAATTCATTTTTATCATTGTAGACTTCTAAGATATAAATGCCTTTATTCAAGCCATCGCATTTATTCAAATCAAGTAAAAACTGATTTTCCCCAGGCTGCTTTCTTATCTCACAATCACAATGGCTTCGGAGGTCATTCCCCTTTGAATCAATAATTTTAAAATTTACTGAATTGGCAATATATTGTTCCCTATAGTTGAAATAGACACGCTTATCAATAGCCTGATAAATTCCTGCATCCAATTTGCTTTTGAGTTCCCCATATATAATTGGACTATTGGGTTTATCAGCAGTTGGCAGAGAAAACACAAACACCTCTGTGTTTCCAATAAAATAGTCTTTTGTACGGGCCTGAATTTGCCAGGCATAATGTTTTCCCTTTTGCAATGGCGATGCATTTGCCGGATAAAGCACATTAACCTGTGTTAGCCCATCTTGTTTAAATAGTGGGAAATTTCTTTGTATGGCATCTACTGGGTTTTGACCACTCAATACTTCTGTTAATTTTAAATCATAATACACTTGCGGGCCTCTTGGATCAAGAGGTAAAGGAGGAGACCAAATCAATAATGGATTCACTGTTTCAATTACGCTCTCATCAGCCGGACTTATCAAAAATGGCGGACTTATCAAAATCACCTCATGCTCATCATCATAATCAGTCAATTCCTCTCCACTTGTCTCGTCAATAACAGACAGCTTTATGCGGTAAACACCTGCCGGCAGAAATGAGCTTGCGTTTAGGTTTAATTTCATCGCAATATCATTCAGGTTAAACTTAGCTTGTAAAACCGTTGCGTTAACTGCGTTTGAGCCTGGTTTTAACTGAAAAGGGATGGTTTTAAAATCAATGACTAATCCGTTTTTACTGGATTGAACACTGCCAATTAAAAACCCGGAAATAGCATTTTGAGAGCCGTTAATGATATTCAGATTTAACGCATCTGAGTACTTAAAATACAATGCCGAAGTAAAACCACGGGTAATGTTTATTTGCGCTGTGCTTTGATAGCAAGTAAGGGTTAATAGTAAAAATACTACAAACCTATAATGGTTAAATTTAGTTATACAGTACGTAATCATGGTTATAATTAATTACAATAGCAAGATATAAATCCCCATCAAAAAAATGTGATTAAATTTTCTTGTACTGTCATTAGCAAACGTAACCAACTGAAAATCATGAGAAAATTTTATCTGAATTTTCCGATTTAAATTAGAATTGATGCTATTAAAAACAGATTGTCTGTTTTGCAAACCAACATCGTCACTATAGTTTAACCCGTGAGAAAGAATCCATTTCTCTTGGGCAATTTTATACGAATAACTTATGCTCGCTGACAATAAATTTCCTGAAGTATTTTCATTAATAATGTAATTCATCGTGGCGTTTAGTGAACTATTTATTCGATTAAAAAATAACACATAATTACAACCCACATTGGTTTGTTCAATACCAGGTTGTGCTGTAGAGTCCAATTCTGAACGACTGTTTATTTGATTTGAAGAAGACAATATTTTACCTGCTGTAAACGTAATGGTATGCTGTGTTCGTTTTCTATTAAAATTTAGGTTGGTGGTAAGTTGGATAAGCTGTGTTATATTTTTAATGGGATCAATACCAAAACCAGCATAATGGTAATAAAGCTGTGTGTAATTGCCAATAAACATCCATCTTCTATTCAATTTCCAAGTAATGTTATTCATGGCATTAACCAGATAGGATGTAGCAGGTTTGCTTCTTTTTAAGTTATCCCTATCAAAACGTGTGGTATGGCTATAAATAACCTTACCCTTCCAAAACTTCTGATCTAATTTCCCTTCTAAACGCATGTTGTCTGTTCGCAAAAATGGTGTTCCTATCGAGAGGTAATCTTTATCAATATACCTCATGTTAAACCCAAATTTTGTTGCCTCGCTTTTTGATTTAATAGACAAACGGGTGTAAAAAGCTGCCGACTGATTGCTTCTACTTGAAAATATATTGTTGATGTGTTTCGAAGTAGTTGTTGTCTCCACTTCATTAATACCTTCCTCCTTTGATGATCGCGCATATTCAGCCTCTAACTTTATTTGCTTGGTAACCTGATATTGTAAATGTGCGCCAATTGCCACATTGTTGATATATTTGGCATTGGGCTCAATACGCAGGCTGCTTTGATCCCTGCCTTTAATAATTGATAATGCAAACAACATTTTGGTTAAATTGCCATAACCAATTCTGCCACCCCATACCCCACGTTTTGATAGCGTTTCTTTGACAAAAAAATTGGAATAATTAGCCAATGCATTGCCATAAAAAAAAGCAGTGTACAAGTTATGTTTATTATACTCTGCATTTATGCCCCTAATATTAAACCCATTTGCGATAAGCGGGCTGTACACTACTGTTACAACACCCATATCCAATTTGGTAATCCCACTTAACACATTTAATAACCGGCTTGGTTTGTTTTTTAGGGAATCAGGTATTGTGTTGTTTAATCTTAGCCTTTCTAATTCTTTGGTACGTTCAAATTGATTGATATGTTTTGTTGCTTGCTGGTAAAATTCGTATTCACGTTCCGCATCATTATGTTGACGTAGTTTGTTTTTAGCATTGGCGAGTTTCACCTTTGCCTGTTCAGAAGTATCTAGCTTGGTATCATTCAAAACCAATTTTTGTTCTTCAATGTCTCTTAGGTAATCTTTATTACTAAATTTCTCTTCGTATCCTGCTATTTTTTTAGCCAATATGGCTTTACCCATACGAGGGTCGTTGGTGTAGTTTATCATTTCATCTGTTGATGGAATATTGAGATTACCGTCAATCGTATCCCTACCTTTTAAACTTTTTGCTCTTAAACTATCCATCTGACTCCTGAGGATAGTCCTGGCCTTTTGCTGGGCCTGGAAATCATTTGCTGTGGGCTTTTTGTATTGTGCTAAATTACGCTTAAAACGGGCATAGTCAAAAGATACGCTTACATTATTAATCCTATTGTAATTGCTATGTTCGGTGCTAACAAGCCCTGTTAATCTAAACGGCAGTGTAGCTATGCTAAAATCACCTAAAAGCCCTGCCCTTACATACCTGTTTGGACCACCTTGCCCAATACTTGGTTCTTTGGTATAAAACGCATCCGAGCTCACACTCAATCCATCCACTTTAAACAAATGTGGCAATATATTTTTTTGCACTTGCGTTAAACTATCTGCCTGTTGGCTATAAGCAACATTCACGCAAAAAAAGAAAAGAAAAAAGCCCAAAGAAATTTGGTGAGTCTTATACATTGGTTATGGTTATACAACAAATCTACCTTAGCGAAAATAAAATTTCCCTGATTATTTTCCTATAAATTATTCCAAGGCTTATTTTGAATTACTAGAGAATGTTAATCGGAATACTTGCAGAGACATTATTCAATCAACTGCATTTGAGCAATAACCGAACTAACATAAGTAGCTCGCGTAAAAACAAAATCTTATAATTGTACTTTACTGCATGAAACCGAAATTACTTGCCTTACTTAAATTCAGCCTTCAGGTGGTGCTGATTTGCATCATTACATTGGTGCTGTTTGAGTGCTGCTACAGGTATCAGGTGGTTGATTTTTACAAATTCGCCTGGACGACTTTAAATACCAAAGAAAATGTAGAAAAAAGCCCTGTTGACTTGCTTGTTTTTGGCGATTCTTTTTCAGCCAAAGCAGATGGTTACGTTTCAACGCTGGCTAGTCAATTTCCTGAAAAAACAATCCTCAATGCAAGCACCCCAGGTATTGGTATAAAACAAGTGAATTTATTTGCGGCTGATAGAATAAAGCAAACCAAGCCCAAAGCCATTCTTTATCAGGTTTATGTGGGCAATGATTTGCTGGATGTAAAAAACTTATCAAACTGGCGCGAATTATCTTTAGCCAGAAACCTGTATTGGGGTGCCTCTGATTTTTTTATTTCACTGCGTTACCTCAACCAACGTTTGGTTGTTTTGCGCAAAGATAAAAGCCTTATCCCCCAAGGGCTTAATAAACCGTTTGCTAAAGCAATGTACGACAAACGCTCCTTGCTGTTTACACAGGCCGATGCAACATATCTATATAAAACGGTAACCATTACGGATGACTTTTTAACCCGCTATGCACTTTGGAAAAAGGAAATGGACGAGTTCATTTCAAAAATTCCTCCCGACACAAAACTATACATCGCGTTTATTCCCCATTGCGCCCAACTCAATACGTTTTATTATCACCAACTATTAGACATGGGCAATAGGGTGGCAGATTCTTCGGTTTTTTTTCAAGAGCAATATCCATTATTACAACAAGCTAGTGCTGACTTTCAACATCATCCAACAATTGTTTTTTTAAACCCACTTACCCACCTTAAAAATACTGATAAGGCGGGACACCGCTTGTATTATGAAAATGACCCTCACTTTAATGCAAATGGACACCAAGAATTTGCCCATTATTTAGCAACAAACTTGTTTGGTGCTGAATAGAAAAAGAGGCAAAGAATTATAACCCACCCTGTTAGCGCTTTTGTTGTAGTCCCTAACAAAGTAACGGGGCATTTTGGTCATATTTCTGTCAATTGCGTCATATTTTTATCATAACGAATGGGGGGACAACCTTTATACCGCGTCTTACGTCTAATTACAAATCTTAACAACTAGCTAAAGCTGATATGAAGAACATCTTGTTTTTTGCAACAAACAATGAATTGCCTTTTAAACTTATTAATCAACATTTAAAGCAATTGTATGATTTTACCTTGTTACGCGACATCAAAAACATGGTTCAATACGTATGTAAATACCCCACAGATTTATGCATTATAGAAAACAGCCAAGAAGGAATCCGGCTAATTCAAAGCTTAAAGCTAATTGATGGCACAATTCCTATCCTTTTAATTGCAAACATTGATAATAAAGAAGATAAGGACAGGCTGTTTGAACTAAATTGCACAGAATACATGTTTCAACCTTTTTTGTCGAGAGAACTTGTTTTTCGTATAGAAAATGCTTTGGGCAGGACAAAAGTAACAAAAAGTCCGGTTTTGCATACTGCCGTTGAAACCACAAGCATTGGGAATTCAAGTATTGACTTTCGGAATCGCACCTTTCAAAGTCCATCAGGCACTCAATTGTTAAGTCATAAAGAAAATGAATTGCTTAAAATATTGTGCGTAAACAAAAATACACTCATCGCTAGGGAGCAAATTTTAATGCAAATCTGGAAAAAAAACGACTACTACTCCTCTAAAAGCATGGATGTTTACATGACCAGAATCAGAAAAGTTCTTAAGGAAGATGAACTCATCATTTTACAGAACTACTATGGCTCAGGGTACATGTTAAGTGAACTTAACGGTGAACACCAATTAAACCAAAAAGAATATGCCGTTTTGGATAGGGTTTAATGTTTCCGTTAACAAAGAATTCCGGAAGCGGAACTGGCTGGTTGCGCTAACAAAGTAGCTATGAATTTTAGCAGGCTTTTAATATGTTTGCAAAACCATCAGATTGTCCGTTTGGCATAACGCCAGCTTTCATCTGTAGTAACAATTAAACGCACTATTAAATACACCATTCAGCTAACTTTAACATGAAAAAGTTCCTATTAACAACAACCGCATCAATCTTTACCCTTTTATGCTTTGCACAAACGGATACTATTTTTTCTAACAACGAAAAAATTCTATGTACGGTTAAAGAAATTACTCCTGAGGCTGTTAAATACTCATTTATAGGAGAAGAATTGATTAATTCTATTTATAAAAATTCCGTACAAAAAATTGTTTTTAAAAACGGTAGGATTCAAACTTTTGCAGAAGCCACTTCATTTAAAAAAATTAATGGCGTTGATGATTTTGAGAATGTTACCATAACCCAGGTTGAAAGCGAGGTAAAAGGTTTGTTTAAAGTTGGAGACGTGAGTTCCAAAGCAAAAGGAACTACCACACTTTCTAATCAAGAGCGGGTTAAAGAACGTGCTTACCGTAAAATGAAAATTGGTGCCGCCATGATGGGCGCAAATATTATTTATTTAACCAACCAACGAACCGAAGGCAATAAAATGGGTGGATACTTTCAATCGGGTTCAACTGCTGAAACCAATTTAACAGGAGTGGCCTACACCAATCAATTACCAAGCCCTGAAGAATTTGCAGCCGTTATTGGTGAAAAAAGGAATTTCCAAGCTGTTGAAGAGGCCCGATTATGGAGCAGTGGCAGCGACATGACAAAAACAGAATCTTTTTCAAGTTTTGTGATAAAAACCATATCAAATGAAAATGGAATAATTATGGTTACTGGCGAACTGGAAGGTGCATATGGGCGTGAGGTATTTAGGGTGGTTTCATTTAATAAAGATTATTTTAATATTTATTATGAAGACAAAAGCACCATTTACAATGTAAAAATTAAAATATAACAAATGGCGTTGGGGATAGTCTGTATCCCCGTGTGGTATAGATTAACAACAAAAGTATTATTAATCGTTTTAGTTTTATAAGCACCAATTTTTGCTGGCAAAAAACTACCTTGCTGTTAACTTATAAAATAAAAGTAGCTTTCTTAACAAAAAGCCACACGAAAGATTAGCTCCGCTGAACTTCGTTTCGTGCGGCAGCAGGGGAATTAATGAAGTTAACGAATTCGTTTCGAATAGACAATGCTAAACATAACACATACAATCCAAATAAGTTCAGCTTCTGAGTTTGAAGTAATAATTGGTATACTAAAAAAACAATATATTGATGCCCCTGTTTTCACGGTCAATCATTCAGACTATTATACCGTTAGTTTTGAGAGCAACTATGAAGAGTATGAATTGATTAGTGCGATTGAAATAGCCTTTCCCGAATATGAGCATGTAGAGGGAATCAGTATTGGAGTGTCAGATATTAGGATAGTAATAAATCAAGTCCAAACGCATTTAAGTACGGATGATTGGGGCAGAAGGTTAAATACTGATAACATATCCTCAACTACTTACTTTACCCAAAGGCCAAGCAATGCAACCCAACCTATCTGGCAAGATAAGGTTGTTAAGGCTCTCCTTGGTCCTACAGAAGAGAAGGAATTGCTTGTAAATATTTCGGATGGGATTATTAAAAGTACTGGGGAAAGAGGGTTTTTAGTTATTGAGAAGAAAACTGAGGGCGAAAAACCAGAGATTCTTATTGAGCATCTTTATAAGACTAAATCTGAGGCGTTTTGGGCTGGTTACACAAGAATTACTCAGTATATAGAAAAACGGTATGAAGAATACAAGGAATCTCAAAAGCGCAAGAGGAAACATAAGCTAAGCTTTGATCAATGGCTAACCGAACAGGAAACTCAAGAGAGGCAAGAAAAGGCTGGTATCCTTACCAAAGCTGAGATGCTATCTCTCGAACCTGGGGTTAAAGTGAGACATCCTAAGTTTGGAGTCGGAAGCGTTGTTAACATTGATGGTCATCATTGTATTATTGACTTTGAAAGCGGAAGAAAAACACTGGTATTTGAATTTTCTATTTTGCGTAAGTATGAAGAATGAAAATATACGGAAGAATGGAAAGTAGGGTTCCGTGATATGAAAGTTTGAACAAGCGTTAAAAATAATCCTCTGGAATATTTTAGCGAGAAGCTCGACCTTGTTGGCGGTGTGTGAGTGGGGAGTTTAATTTTTTATTTATTATATCAAAACAGCGGTTAATTTATACGCATTAGAAATGTACTTAAGAGGTAAAATATGAAAGAATTCAAAGAAATGGTTTTAATTAGTGAAATTGTGCTACAAACAAAAATTGCGCAAAGAGCTAATGAGCGTTTACAGGCTACTCATGAAAGCTTCGACAGACTTGAAGTTTGGTGTTCAATTCAATCTATTCTTGTTGCGACAGGAAACATATCTAAGATTCTATGGCCAATCAAAAAAAACAACAAAACTCGGGGTAAAAGTTTACGGCAAATGCTTAAAATAGAAGACACTAACACTCTTTCTAATCGGACATTTCGTAATAATTTTGAGCACTACGATGAGCGTATAGAAGAATTGTTTAATAATAACTCCAGCGTAGCATATAGAGATTTAGCAATGAATCCATCTTTCAGGGGAGCTTCTGCTGCAAATGTTGACAGAGGATATAATTCGTTTAATAACACGCTGATTTTTCGAGGTGAAATACTGGATTTGAACAAAGTATTTAAAGCGCTTGAAGAACTACTTAATAATTGCAAGCAATACACCACCCTAGAATTTGTTTGATCTCCAACAACTTGAAACCATCAATCTGCAAGAAAAGTCACCGTGGGACAGGTATTCCTCCGAGTCCACGCGCATTTCCGAATACGTGTGTTAAACAACCAACCGAACCAACCTTAAAGTTGAACAACACATCATCAAAGCATGAAACACATCACTATCCTATCCCTTGGTTTTCTTTTTTAATCCTTAAATTTGAGTAATTCATTTTACAATTATGACCACGGCAGCCATAAAAAAACAAGTTGATAATTACCTCCCATTGTTATCTACAAAACAACAAACGTTGGTTTTGGAAATGATAAAAGGCTTTTTAAATGTTGACAGCGATACAAAACGCATTAGTCGTAAGCAATATAATAAAGAAATAACCAATGCTGTTACCCGCATTGAGAAGGGAAATGTTGTTTCTCATAAAAATGCCCTTAAAGAGTTGTCTAAATGGTAAAAACCGTGTTTTTAGACTAGTTTGGGGTATAGGTTTAGTTAGGAGCAAAACCGTTGGTTATTTGTATTAAGTGGAGGCATTCTGCAAGTAAAACCGCCTGTCCGCGTGGGCAGGGAAACCTAAGCGTCTTACCATTACTTTAAAGCTACAAAACACTAATCCTTCAAATGAAATGCCTCTTTTATTTCTTCGTAATTGTAATAATTAATGTTTGGCTTTAATGCATTAGCTGCTGCTGATATAACCACCGCTTTAAACTTTACGTTTGTACCGTAATATTGATTAGGATCATCCCCCGCACTCAACGTTGTGTTATAAACCCAAGTAACTCTAACACTACCCGCGCTTGTAGTAAAATTCATAAAGTAATTATATGTTGGAGTATATTGGGTAAACGGAATAGCTCGCCAAGTGCCTTCCACTGTGCTGAAATAAACCATTACAGCGGCAGAATTAATATTATCAGCTGTTAATTCTGGCACACTTAAATCTAGGTAATGATAAGGAGAACTGTATGCCCATATAGTATTTGAAAAGGTTCTACTTTCTGCCTTGGCCGCATTATTTGTATTGGGTTCTTCCTCTTCCTTTTCACAACTACTAATTATTGTCAAAATAAATAACCCGACTAGTACGCATTTGAATTTATTTATTACTGTTTTCATAAGTATTATTGTTTAACCCCTTCTATCTGATTCACTTTAGGCAAGCTTTCTGGATTTCGAGAGGCTTTTCCTCCTGTTGCGTTTTGTATATAATAAATACATAATGATGCAAGTACAGTTATAATGCCACCCACAATTGCTTTCAATAACCAATTCGAAGATTCTTTTTTATCTGGAGATGGAACATGAATATTGATATTGTTTCTTTCCCCACTAATGTTAGCATTAATACTATTGTTATTTTTTGTGGTCATACAACTTAATTTTTAAACAGCTAATTAAGCAAATAATTAGCTGTTTAAAAAGACTCATGGAAATTAATTGTCTCAAATACCCAATCCACGCACATTTCAATGCATTTATTAAACTGTTCCCCCAGTCCACGCGCATTTCCGAATGCGTGTGTTAAACAACTAAACTTACCCTTCGTAGTCCGTAGGACGGCAAGGCGTGAAAAAATGCCAACGATTTGGCATTTTAGCCTTGAGCGTGACCGTGGGGCTGCCTTCCCCAAGGACTACGAAAGCTCGTATCAGCTAATTTCAGTCCTCACGGTAAGCATAAAATAAAAAGCTTCACCGTATTAAGGTAAAGCTTTCGTAGTCCGTAGGACGGCAAGGCGTGAAGAAATGCCAACGATTTGGCATTTTAGCCTTGAGCGTGACTGCAGGGCTGGCCTTCCCCTAGGACTACAAACGCTAGATAAATTAAATTCATTGGTAAATTTCGGGCATAAAAAAAGTTTCACTCTTTTGAAGTGAAACTCTCTGCGTTTGTAGAACTAACCAGTAAAAAGTCGAACTTTATAGAACACCTTAAAATGGTAAAATAGTACCTAAAACCCACTTTTCAAATCTAATAAATATTCTTCAAGCAACGTGCTTTTTCGTTATATGAACAAAAACAACAATGCCGCATTGCAAAAGCAAGCGGCATTGAAGTGTTTAATAATGAAGCCCTACTAACTTCAAAACGAATTTACTTATTCTTACTTTAAACAAAAGAGAAATTGTGTTATTACTTTTATGAGAAATCCAATTTCTTAGATTAAGCAGACTGTCTTAAATTAGCTATTTTAATCCTTAGCTGTTCTCTTTTGAATTTATGAAACTCGTTTTCGTATTGGAAATGAACGTTGTTTGCTTGCATTATCTTATATAAATCAACAATCAACGTGTTCCACCCCTCTTGATTTTCCTCATCAACCAATTTCCAATATTCTGCCATATTAACAATTTCTATCATTTGTAAAATGTATCTGTTAGATAAAGTACTTTTATCTTTGATACTTACGTTTAATAAAACATATAGCTCTCCTGTTTTTTCTTCACAAAATTCCAGCAAATCAATATATTCATCACGTTGCTTTTTGCGGTTTTTGTTAATAATGGTAACTAAAAACGTAAGCAATGCTACGTGCAACGGAAATAAACTTGCACTCACTATAATTAAATAGCTAAAAAAATCAGCATCAATGTTGGTTGGCATATTGTTTAATGTAATTGTATAAACTATATAATAAAAAAAGGTTCATCCAAATGTTAATCGTGTATTCATAAAGAGAAAAGAACTTACCATATCCATTAATGAATAAGTGAAATCCAATACTATGAAAAACCATGTTTATGTAATAGCCTAAAAATGCCAATACCAAGGCTACATTAAATAGCCTGTATGTGCTTGTGCCACGCAATATTTTTACCAAGTGTACAGTAAACAATGAGGTGATAAAAACATGTTGTATTACTCTTGAAATAGTAGGGTATTGACTTGGGTCTAGTGCAATAAACACAAACAGTTGCCCACCTATAATAAAAGCCAATGCAGTTAGCCATTTTTCGTATTTATACCCATTAAAGGCCATAAATAACTGAACCATTAAGTAGCTCTCACATACGGTGTAAGTCGCAAAAAACCACAGGTTATGGCCAATAAATGTAACAGTGAATATGCTAACACACTCACCCACAAAATTTAGCAACACCAACTTTTTTAGCACACTAGGTACTTTTAATACTAGCTTTTTCCAGTGTATTAAGGCAAAAATAAAACCAGGTACAGTAGAAAAGATGTTGATGTATCTGAACGCTAAATCCATTAGGCGTTTAATGGTGAATTATTAGAAGCGCAGTTAATAGGACATTTAGTGGAAAAATCAGCTATGATACCTTGTGTTAAATCATTTTCTGCGGCATCAACACCAACCAAAATAAGTTGCTCAGTGCCATCATCATCAAGGGCATAATACATGCGTATGCCCATGCAGCCCTCTTGTTGCAATATTTTTTGTAAAATGTCGCTACCAAAAAAATGAGCCCGTGTATCAGTTGGGGTAATGGTGCTGCGGTAATTGGCTGTCCATTGTGCCGCTATTGCCAAGGGTATTGGCGCACCTTCTGTTCCATTAAATGCCATATTATTGTTTTATTTAAATTAATTTATGCAAAATGCATATTGTTTTAATAAAAATAAAACCCCAAAGCAAAAAAGAGTATTAACACTAAAAAAAAGAGTATTTATACTAAATTTTTTAAGGTTATTGTTCAATGCATCAATTCCCCACTTTTTATGCTGATTAATACAAGGCTTCAGACTGAATAAATCAATACAAGGCAATTGATATGGGAACTCAGGTGGCTAGTATAAGATTCACTAAAATAGCTTTACACCAAATCTAAAAACGAGGTGAAACAACAATTAATAGCGTTATCCAATGAATTTAGTTTGATTAGGACTAATCATACCTAACCTTTATCCTTCTTTTTCTGTTGAATAAACTCGTCTAACTCCTCTAGGTATTTTTTAAAAAATTGCATGGTTTGCTCTTTAATAGGCTCATTCCCTAATCTTAAAATTGCAATTTGCTGCTCTAACTCACGATTTTTTTCAAATTCAGCGATGAGCTTGTTTTGTAAAGCAGTAATCTCTGGATTGGCCTCTGATAGATTTTGGCGTAGCATAGGCTGTTTTCCAGTAAACAAAAAATCAGGACTTATGGCTGGACATTTTTTATAAATCAATGCCATATCAAACATATCTCTTCTATACCATGAGTTTAACGTTTGAACTGGAATGCCTAAAAATGCGGCAAAGTCAGTATCCGTTTTAAACTGGTAGTACGATTTTATCTGCCTCAAAATCATATTATTATTAGATTTTTCAGTCATAAACCTGCTTGATTCTTTTTAGTGTACTCAAAATGAGTATATATTTGATATAAATTATTCAAATTGAGTAAATGAGTCTACTTTACTATGTAATAAATTATTGTTTAAATGCTATAAGCACGTGCAATATAATGTTAAAAGTACAAAAGGTAAATAATGCTACTTGTATTTCATTAGATGATTCATTCATGCAAGTGATTGCTGCCACCATTGTTTATCATAAAGTTATTTATCAATACTGAGTACATTAAAACAGCGCAAACTTAAGGTTAACATGCTAGGACAAACACAAACAAAAAACAAACAGCACTCGCCCACATATTTTGTGGGATTTATATAAATGGCAGCTACTATCTCGTGCCAACCAACCTATCTACAAAGGATAACATTAAACAACATCAATATGCGATTAAACCAAATAAGACCAGCCGAAACAATACAAAGCTCCATTTTACCCAATGGCAATGAGCAAAAAAAGGTGTTTTCCCTATTAAAAAGGGTATTTCTACTCTTGTTTACCACTATGGCTACGGCTAATTTTGAATAGAAACCTTAAACCAGTGTAAAAATAAATTCATTTTTTGCACACTTATGTAAAATAAATCTATTTTTGACCTTTACTCAACCCCTTTTAATAACTAAACAAAAACAATCCATCATAAGCAAAAAAACAACTGGTAAACCCTTGTTTGGAACAAGTGTTTGCACATGCAGCTAACATTCGCAACACCTGAGGGAAATGTATTAAACAACATTAAATTAAATTGATTATGAAAAACAAAAAAAACTTATTATTCGCATTGCTCCTAATGGCTGTTGGTGTATTGCATGCACAAACCACCACCTACAATTCACCGGGGCAAACCATTACGTTAACTAATGCTACTTTTAATGGGGATGTAAGAATCCAAACATTAACAACGGTAGTTATACCACAAGGTGTTACCATAAAAATGAAAACTGGGAAGAAAATATTTGTGGAAGGTAGCGGTGCCAAATTGGTGATAGATGGTGGTATCGTTACCCACGAAGATGACCAATTTATTGACCCCCGCTTGGATTTTTGGGGTGGCATTGAAGTTTGGGGCAACAAAAATTTAACACAACTGCACATTAGCTTTGTATTAGCAGGAACTTACCCGGGTAACAATGCCAATACACAAGGGGTTGTAATTGCTAAAAATAATGCGCAAATTAAGTTTGCATCAACGGGTATTCGGGTCGGTAAGTTAAACGGAAGTGTACCCGACCTGCAATATAGCGGTGGCATTGTGTATGCTGAAAATACCGAATTTGTTGACAACACCTGCGCTGTTCAATTCCACGATTACCCTTCTTTAAACGCAAGCAGGTTTGTAAATAGCAAATTTTATGCGGCCACTTATGCTATTCAAACTCCCCCAAGCAATCCGCAAGAGTGTGTGCGGTTAAATTATGTGCGTGGTTTGCAGTTTACCAATTGTTTGTTCCAAGGCACTTATGCCCCAATTATTTCAGCGGTTGACCAAATGAATGACGGTATTACATCAGTAAATTCAGGTTTTAGTGTAAGAAATTGTACGTTTAAGTTTATTAAACACGGTGTAAAAGCAGATAACACGTTTAAAAACGGTGAAATAGCAGTAGAAGACAATACGTTTCAAATCTGTGGTAAATCAGCCTATATTAAGGGTGTTGATGCAATTACCTTTAGAAGAAACATTGTGTATGGTTTACATCAAGGAGATTTAACTGGGCAATCTTACGGTGTATATTTAGAAGGCAACAGTGGGTTTAGGGTAAGAGATAACCAATTTTCTAAATTTACCACAAATGATAATAGCAGAGCCATTTACATTACCAATTCGGGGTCGTTTGGTAATACCGTAAGAAACAATACTTTTACCGATAATACTGGTGGGATTCAGGCACAGGATAACAACATGGGTTTGCAAATCAGGTGCAATGTGTTCAGCAATTTTAGCAACCCTGACAATACAGGCTTTAGGGATGCGTTGGTGTTGGCATCATCCAATACGCCAAGTGCGCTAAGGGGAATACCTAACCAAGGTTTTTCTGGGCAAGGTTCATTAAGCACTGACTTGGCTGGAAACCGCTTTAGTTACCAATGTAACAACAATTCTACCAGATGGGGCACACCCATTACCACAGCCGATTATACGGCAGGTAGCAATGTAAACAATTTTGATTACCACCACCATAATGATCCAAACCACAATGCCACGAGGCCGAAGTGCCTCTCCACAAATAAAATTACAAGAGTAGCAAGCACTCTACATTTTTTTCAAGATAGGGATGCAGACTGCGCCATTTTAACCAACGATTTGCCGAGCATTGTGGTGGTATTAAACCGCAACAAAAGCAGGTTGGCTTTCCAAAAAGCGCAAGTACCTGTTGATGTGCCTGCGGTGGTGTATTTGGAAAAAGAAATACAAAGCAATATACATGATGCGGTAAACTTGTATTTGGATGAAGAGAACATCACCGGAGCCATCACCTTTTTAAATGAGGAGAAAGATGATTTTAAAAGAAGTTTGTTGGTGCCGTTACATATTGAGTTGGAGCAATATGAGCAAGCCTTGGTAGAGTTAAACGCCATATCGCCAATAGTGGAAGATGGAAATCCAAATCTGGAAATGATTGACTTTAAAGCTTATTATGGCCTAATTATTCCACACTTGGTTAATGGTAACACCCACTTTGCAAATCTCACGGTTAGCGAAATGGCCACCTTAACCAACATTGCCCAAGGGGCAACGGCCACTGCTGCCAAGGCCAAAAACCTGCTATCCCTGTTTTATGGATATACATTTAACGAGGTAATGTATGTGTACGAGGAGTTGGGCAAAAAAGCCACAGGGCTTGTTGCTGCCAACAAAAACAACACTGCCATTAACATTTACCCGGTACCTGCCAAAGAGGTGCTTTACCTTACAGCAAGCGAGGAATTGACGTTATACCAAATTTTTGATGTAAACGGCAAACAGGTATTGGTGGGCAATTTGCAACAAGCAACGGCTGAAATTAATATTGGCAGTTTGCCAAACGGAGTGTATGCCGTGGTGTTAACGGATAAGCAGCAACAACAAACCACCAAACGCTTTAGTATAAATAAATAATATTTTTTGGGTTACATTTGAGGGAGCGGCACAAGCTGCCGCTTCCTTGCTTAATTGTTAAAGGTATGCGGGTATTGCTGTTTTTAAGTTTATGTATAGGGGCTTTGTTGCAAGCCCAAGCCCAAACTTGGCCTGTAAGTTTTAACAAGGTGTTTAATGGCAAGCTGCTACAAACTTATGATGGGGGTTATGTGATGATGGCTTTGGACGAACAGGGAAATACTTTTTTGTTTAAATTGGATGTGAACGGGAAACTGCGGTGGGAAAAAAAACTGGGGCAAGCCAACGAGTATTGGCAGGCGTTTGACCTAATTGAAGTAAACAACAAGTTGGTATTAAGCGGTAGAGTGGGGACAATCAATAGAGATGAGGCAGACCATTTTGTGCTGCAATTGGATGAGTGTTTAAACTTGATTTGGGTAAAGGTATTGCGGTTGGCTCAATACAATCAAAGGGCTCCACTTATTGGTTTAACTGACAGCACCTTTGCCTTAATTAGCGATGGGGAAGATTATAGGGATACTGCACATATAGAACCAAATCAAACATCCTATATTTATAAGTTTAACACCCGTGGCGAGGTGCTTGCCCGAAAAAGGCTTTTTGATAAACTGCATGTTTCCACGAGTGTTAATGGGGCTAATAAGTTTGGTAACACCTTAGCCATTGTTGGAAGTGCTTATTACCCTTGGCCGGGCAGTGCGGATAAAGACTTTGTGTATGGTAGGGCTTTTATTACCATGCTGGATACTGCTTTTAATACCCTGTTTTATTACAACAATGATGGTAATGGGTATTTTAATAGTTATGTAGGCATTACCTCCGTAAACAACCAAACCTTTTATTTTATAGGAGGTGGCTCATTGGAGGAGCCAACGCAAGAGTTTTATTATGCTGAAAAAAACACCTTAACCCCCAACAAGCAACTTGTTTTTAAACCCGATGTTAAAGCCCCAAGGGATATATACCCTTTTAAGTTATTAGGTAGCCCATTATTGGTGTTTAACGACAGCACATTGGTATTGCCCATTACTATTGAAAAAAGCGGAAGCATCAGAGAGGTAGGATTGGAGTTTTACAACTTAAATTTTGATTCGGTAAGGGGCAGGTGGCTTACGGAATTGCCAATTGGTAATTATAGACTAACCGATTTAATAAAACTGAAGGACGGCAATTTATTAATGGCAGTTAATTTTCGTACAACGGGCTACCAAACCTTATTGTTAAAACTGGATGGCAGTACACTAGCCTTTGCACCATTTGATAGCACTACTTTAGCATACGATAACCTTTGCGGCAGCATCATTACATCAGGTGATTTACCCATTACCCAATACGATACCATTTATTATGCACCAAAAGGAACACCCAATGGCAACAATGGTTTAAACCCAATAAATTACCAAGGTTTTTTAGTGTCCATTTATCCTGTTCCTGCACAAGATGTATTGCACATCAATACCATTGAGCGTTTAACAACATACCTTATTTTTGATGCCACAGGTAAACAAGTGCAAATAGGTAATTTCGAGAAAACACCTTCAGAAATAAGCACGGCAAATTTGCCCAATGGCCTTTACACGTTGGTATTGTTTAATAACAAACAGCTACAAACCACTAGGCGGTTTACCATTAATAAATAACCCCTAATTTCTACTACAACGCTTGCGAAGGGCAAGGGTTACATACCTTCATTTATCATTAACAAAATTCGGACAACTTATGTCCGCAACAACCATACTCATACGATGATTACACAAGAAAAAATAAACCTGTATAAACAATGCAAAGGCAATTATCAGATATGGAAAGCTGTTAAACGTAAACAAATTAAAATAGACGAAAGAGAATGGTTAAATATAGAAACCCTGCTCTTTTGCTGTTACTTAAATCATCATGGGTTAAGCTACTTCATATTTACGGCTGCACTAGAGCAAAAGCTAACGGTACTTTGTGATGATGAAGTTACCATGAACGCATTGAAGGAATTGGCTTGCTCGCTTGCCTATAAAAGAGAATTGCTTGGACGAAGTAAGCAGCCATGTTCGCCACATCAATTGCTTGCAGGATAAACAGAAAACACTTCTTTTTTTTAAAAAAACAAAAAACAACTAAACAACAACAAACATGATAATTTTAAACAACAAACAGCTACAAACAGCCGTTATGGTTATTTGTACCACCACGTTATTATTGGTGGTCTCTTGCAAAAAAACAGAACCTGAAAGCAATAGCACCCAAGGCAGTGCTTCTGCTCTAAATGAAAACAACCCCATCGAGGGTTTGCTCAATAATTTTTGGGCCAATTACAGTGCCTACCACAATGTGGCAATTGAAGATGGCCGCATACCCAACTTAAACGGAAGCAGCAACGAAACAGAAATGTTAAACACGTTGCATTATGCCTTAAACACTGCCATAACCAACCCTGATACGGTTTATGAGGAGGTAATAGAACAGGAGTTAAAGGCAGAAATACCCGTAGCGGAAAACAACACTTTTAAAAATAGTAACATTTGCCAAGTGTTTGATGAGGTGGTAACCCTTATAAATAATAAAGTAGCCGCTACGGAATTTACCGAAAAAGCTATTAACAGCATTGAGGTGGAGTTAAGTAATTACACAGCAACCAAGGCCATGTTAACCATACGAGTGAGGTTTAGCGGTGGGGCATTATATGCCACCTCTAACTTGGAATGGACTAGCAACTCCTCACCTTATTTGGCGAAGTTTCAGGGCAATTATCAAATTCCGTGGGTATCGCAAACCACTTTAACACAAAGTAAGGTTACTGACTATTACCAGTATATCGGGCATTTGTTAAACAACCGATGGAGTGTAACCAACTATGATGTAAGCATACTGCAACCCAAAGTACCCATCGGGCAAGCTGCCCATGATGTACTTTCTGTCAGCGGAACGTATTGGACTGACCCTCGCTTAAACCCTCCGGCTGTTACCAGCAACTACAAGGCAGTGGTTTCTCCTAATAGTTTAAATCATGTTATAAAACTTACTAACCTAGCCGAAACTCCAAGCTTTACGCAACCCCCACAAGATAAAATTAATCCCTATGAGGTGCATGTTACCTGTGGTAATCCATCCACACCCAATATGCCTCAGGGAGCAGAATCGGCAAGTGATATTATGCCATCGGCCTTGCTGAGTTATTATGACAGCGAACACAAATATGGGTTAAACGCTATACGTAATGTAACAGGTGTGCAAATGAATTTTTTGTGGCGCAACCGCAAGCGCATTGTGGAGGTGGGTTTTGATAAACGCAGCAACCAAATTACAGATAACTTAGCAAAGTTTGGCTTTGGGTTTTATGGCTTAAACAAAATTACCTATATTGCACATGCGTGGCCGCAGCCTTATTTAGAGTTGAACCAGTGCCTGTTTATTAGGTGCCAAACAGCAAGCAGCAATAACTTTTGGACTATGTGCAAGTTTCAGGAAGACTACAGACCCGATTTGGAGTTTGCTCATTACAGTTATCAAAAATTGCCCCCGTTGCATTGGCGTAACTTTACCTTTGTGCGGCTTTAAACTTATGATAAAAGCGATAAAACAATACGTTTACACTTGTTTGGTTTACCTATTGGTAAGCCAAACAAGTGTTGCACAACAAACTTTTCCATACAGCAGTGGGTTATTAAACAATGGGAAAGTGTTGCTTGCCAGTGTAAGCTATCAGTATTTTAATACGCAAAAAAAACTGTTGCTTACTGAGTACAGCCAACAAGGTGTAATGCTCCAAAAAAAGGAAATAAATATTGATACCTTAAGTGTAGAAAAAACAGGGGGTGTTTATGTGCTAACGGATAGCACCTTGGTGGTATTTTGCACCTTTGCGGGCAAAAGCAATGTAAAACATCCCAAGTATTGGGGATATGTGTTACTAAACAAACAATACAATACCCTTAAACTGAAAACCTACCCGTTGTGGTTTCCCGCTAACAATTTTGCACCACAAAATAATTACCCTTTCGTAGCTGATTTTTTGCGGCTAAAACCATTGGCAAATGGAGGTTTTTATGGCATGGTAAGCGTGTACCTCAATAGCAACCCACACTTTCCCATACAAGCCTATTTTTCAAGATATAGCACTTGGGTTAAGTTAAGCAACAACTTGGAATTAGAGGCGCAACAAACAGACACAGGTTATACTAGTTCTGGATTTTATTTCAGCTTGGTTGATGAACTTGGAGGGGATTTAATAGAAACAGATTCTAGTTATTTGGGTATATTGGCGAGAAAATCATGGACAAACGGCTTTTATTTTGCCAACTTAAATCGGGATAGTCTTACCAATAGAAAAATCATAAGCACTAATACATCTTTTTTTATAAAAGAAGGAGAAATGGATACTTTTCAAAGTATACAATCTTTCGCTCCATATCTACAGTTAACCCCATTTAAGGCCAATACCCACCTCTTGAGTTTGAGTGGTGTATTTAATCAATCACGTAAGATAAATGGAAGTTGGGAACGTGACGACACGGCTAATTTTAACAAATGGGCGCGAGGGTTTATTTTAACCATTAATGATACTGGAAAGGTGCTGAATTATGCCTACACCATTCCGGCTGATAGTTCAGTTAACTTTAGAAGTTGGAGTCCCGCTGTTTATAAAAACTTGGATTACTTGGATAAAAACAAAATTTATTTTGCTGAAAATACAGACAACTTTACCCCGTTTTTTGAAAACATGAACAGCTACATTGTGGTAACGTTGCTAGACTCCAACTTGACTAAAAAATGGGTAAAGTATATTGAACATCCCAATAGCTTTGATTATAGAAAAAAACATTTATTTGCACAAACCATACAAGCAACACCTGATGGGGGATGTTTGGTGTTTGCCAATATTGCCTACGAGTATAACTTTATAGATACCACCATTTATCAGGATTCTGCACAATTGGGATTAAACCCTTATTGGTACACCATAGTATATAAAGTAATGCCTGATGGGCAAATTGTATCAGGGGTTAAAAATGTGGAGACTACTGTTGAGAAACCCTTGCTTTACCCCAACCCAACAATGGGTTTATTAGAAATCACCAACGCCAGTAAATTTACGCAATATGCCCTTTACAATGGTCTTGGACAGTTGTTGCAAAGCAATCCCATTACCTCAAGTAATTTAAACCTTAATTTAACATCGTATCAGCAAGGCATGTATTACTTACTGCTGACGGATGCAAATGGAAACATCACCTCCCAAAAAGTAATATTGCAACATTAGTAAATGGGTTTACAAGTACTGAAAGCAAGTCAAGCAAAGCCTACTTTTTCTATAAACTATACCACCAATAGCAGCATATAGATAATTTATCAAAAATCACCTCCTTTTCAGTTTCATACCCCTAAAAAGGGCGTTTTAGAAACAAAATACCCCCTTTTAGAAAAAAGAGTGTTTTCCCTATGAAAAAAAGGGGTTTTTACTCTTGTCTTTAATAATGGGTTTAGGTTATGTTTGAGGTAAGCAACAAAACAAACTTAACCAACTAGTTAGATAAATTAAAATAAAGCATATTTGGCTTTGGTCTTATTGAGCAACAGGCCCAATAAGGCCAAAAAAAGTAGATGTTGAGTTTCGCAGATAACCAAGTTATCAGCAACCCTATCACGACAGTCTAAACATTAAACGACAGTTGTATAATGAACGACAGGACAATTTTGGCGAAGCAATTTTGCCATTCTTCGGAAAAGGAAAAGAGCCGCAAAGCCTTCACAATTTGCAGCACATTTGCTTTGCCCAACCACACAAAAACTTACCTTCGTGCCATGACAGATTTATTTTCAAATATACAAGAAGACAAGAAAACTTCGGTTGGAAACAGTGAAGTAGAGTATAAAACCGCCTCGTCTATTCTAACAAAGGCATCAGGTTTTATGGAAACATATGACTTTACATTAAATCCTTACTCTGGTTGTTCATTTGGTTGCACTTACTGTTACGCTGCATTTTTTTCAAGGACAGAAGAACAAAGAAAAAATTGGGGTTACTGGATTCAAGTAAAAGAAAACGCTTTACAACTACTCATGAAGTTTCGCAAAAAACCATTGCACGATAAAACAATTTACATGAGTAGTGTTACCGACCCATATCAACCCATAGAAAAAGAATTAAAATTGACAAGAAGTTTATTAAGAGAATTAGTAGACTTTCATCAACCCCGACTTGTGATTCAAACAAGAAGTCCACTAGTTACAAGGGATATAGATTTATTTAAGCAGTTCAATACTATTCAAGTAAACATGACAATCACAACGGACAGTGAAAATGTAAGAAAAGTTTTTGAGCCGCTTTGTCCATCAAATTCAAGCAGGATGAAAGCTATAAAAGAAGTCAATGATGCAGGCTTAAACACCTGTATAACTATGACACCTCTTTTACCAATTGAAGTTGCAGAAACCTTTGCTCTAAATCTCAAGGAAACGGGAATAAAAAAATTTATCGTTCAACCTTTTCACTCTGATAGAGGGAAGTTTATTGCTGGAACAAGAGATTCAGCCATGAAACTTATCAAAGATATGAATTGGACTAATGAAAAGTACAAACTGGTTGAATCCATTTTAATTAAACATATTCCTGAAATCGGTATTGGCAAGGAGGGATTCAAACCAATCTAAAGATGAGCAAACAAGCATTAACCCAATGGCTAAAAGAGCAACAACCAAAACTTGAAACAATTCTTCTGAAAGCAGCAGAAGAGTATTACCACAACTATTCAACAAAGCAAACATTTGAATTTGATGCAAAAAAAACCGGGGAGGAACTTTGGCTTTTAAGGAGAGGCGAAGATTTATGTTATGACAGACCGACAATCGGTTTTAATTATTCACTTTGGTATCACCCGAAAAGAATAAATACTTTTTTGCGATACTTCACAGATTTGATTTATGATTCAAGGAACGAACCGAATATTGAAATTTTTGATTTAGGTGCAGGAACTGGAGCAGTACTCTGGGCAGTGGGTTTAGTAGTTCAAGGATTAAAAACATTGAGATTGCCTTGTCCAAAGATTCGAGTTGTAAATATTGATACAAGTGCTTTCATGATTACTTACAACTTTAATTATCTATGGAAAAATTTCGTCAGCGAATTTCCTGAAACAGAAGAAATTTCAAAGGAAAGTGACTATAGATTAAACTCATGGTCAAATCTTGATGAAGCCAACTGTTCAAATATTTGGCTTTGTGCAAGCTATTTGTTTGACCATTCTGAAAACAGTGCATCCATTGCACAGGAATTTAAAGCAATAGTAGAGAAATACAAACCAAACAAAGTTTTACTCTTGTCTGCTTTGCAAAAGAGAACTTATGTTGACGAAGTTGCAAATATTATTCAACAATTAAACTTCAGCAGCACGAATCAAGTTTTAGACAACCAAATATTTTCGGGTTCATTAAGTAGGTTGTATCAATTCAGAAATCGTATTTCCCAAGAACATGGTTTAGGGCTGTCAGGAACACCTGAATGGAACATTGATAGTTTGTATTGCAGAGTTTTAGCAAATAATGCCCCCCTATTAGGATTAGACTTCACAGACCTTAATCTTTTTATCCAACCTGAAAGAAACAGAGCCAAAATAAAACTGACGGAACAGCAGCAAGATGCAGCAACGATTAACAACCGACCTACCCTTGTGATTGGTCCTGCTGGCTGCGGCAAGAGCGTTGTTCTTACACAAAAAATAAAGAATCTCTTAGAAGCAACAAAAGTTGGCAATAATTATAACCCTAATCTTAAAATTTTAGTAACGACTTTCAATAAGGGGTTAGTGAGATATTTAGGAGATTGGATTTCCGAATTATTGGAAGCAGGAAAGTTTAAAAGAAGGTTTGGAACAAATTTCTATGGTAAGGAACAGGACTATTCATATTTTACATTTACGAACTCTTCCAAAGTAAATATTTATGTAATGCACTTTGATATTTTACCAACTAAAATTGGACGAGTTAGCTGGAAACATGTTACAAGCAATGGTGCAGATATTGAAGATTTCCATTTGCACCAAATGCAAAACGCTATTGATAGCTACGTTTCAGTAAATAATATTGATGTAATAAGATTTCAAAAAATACTAAGTGCCGAATTTTTACTTGATGAATATCATAGAATTGTTTATGGAAATCTATGCAATTGCTATGACAGTAAGAATCTAAATGATGTAAAATACTCAAACCTTCCTCGTGATGGTAGGGGAAGCAATCCAAAAGTTGACATCAAAACAGGAAGGAGAAGGATTGTTTGGGGAATAATCAACCTATATCTTACTCAATTAAAAAGACAAGAGCTTGAATCATTTGTAATTCGGAGGCATAAGTGGGTCAAAAAATTAATCGCAGAAGGATTCAATGATAAATTTTCCCATATTATAGTTGATGAATTTCAGGATTGCACAAAAGCGGATTATGAAATATTTTATCAAATGCTTCAAGACCCGAACAACTTGACTTTGGCAGGAGATATTGCACAATCAATCAATTTAGGTGCATCTTTACACATTCCTAAAGCTGATGACCAACGAAATTTTTTAAAGAAAAAACTTGAAGGTTCATTTAGATTGCCTTTTAGAGTAAGTGAGTGCATTAAGCCGCTTTCAGAGGTTATCAATCGTAAATTTGGGGAGAGAGAAGGGATACAAGCTGATATTATTAATCCATACAAAGGGGCTCCGCCAGGTTCAAGACCAATTTTTGTTTATGCAAAAGACATAAATTCAGCGGTAGAAAAAATTACAGAAATTTTCTTGTCTTATAAAGATGCATTGAAACTTGACAAGGTTTCAATCTTTGAACGAGATGTTGAATTAAAAAATGCTTTGGTTCAAAACCAAACTCCTGCAGAAGATGAAATTATTTTAAAGGCAAAAGGACTCGAAAAGAACTGTGTAGTTTGGTCAACACGAATAAATGTTGACACAAATACAGAAAAAGAAGAGTTTGTATATACTATTCTTACACGAACAGTCAGCTTATTAATTATTGTAGTATTTCCAAATATTCAACAAGACTATAATAACATTATTAAACAATTTGTAGAGAATAGACTGATTCGTTGGGATGAAGAATCTGAAATAAAATATCAAGAAATTAGACAAACAAGTCAAGTGATGGATAATCAAGATGACCAAGACAATACAGAGGATAATCAGGTAGGGAATGAAGAAAATATTGACACACTTATCGTTTAACACCAATGCATTTTCAAGCACACCAGATAGTGCAATGGTTATATATAAACCTGACACGACAGCACTTCAGAAACGCAGAAGAGCAACTTATAAGAGCACCTAACCCAAAGGCAGGTTTCGTCTTCGTTTGACTGTTTTGTTGTGAAAAAAAATTCAATTATACGAACAAAATTTTTCCCTGAAAAGCCTCCCGTAAACAATCCCTAAAACGTCAGGTTATGAAAAACTATGTTAGAATATTAAAATACCTTAAGACTTAGGCTGATAATTTTCATATACCGTGCTTGAAAGTGGTACATTTCTAGTATTTTCCCACCATAATGTTAGCGGAAATGGCACGAAACCCAACAGACCAAAAACTTTGACAAAACAAATGGAGCAAATTAGACAGATAATGGAACAAATGATTAAGGTCTCGGAAGACGAACTAAACGGCTTCCTTGACAAAGCCATTACTAAGACTTTTAAACGACAGGAAATTATAAGCAGACCAAATATAGTTCCTAATGATATATTTTTTATCAATAAAGGTATTATTAGAGTTTCCATAACAGATAACGGAGGAACTGAACACACAATACATTTTGCATTAGAAAATCAATTTATTGCTGACTATTCAAACTTTATTCAAAAGCAGCCTTCTATTTATAGTTTGCAGGCTTTGGAAGAAACCGAAGTAATTATTTTGCCTCGTTCTACCATTGAATGGGGTTACAAAAACCTAACTGAAGGACAAAAAATGGGGCGACTTATTGCCGAGTATTATTTTATTTATCAAGACGACCGTATCAAAAATCTTTATGTAAGGCCTCCAAAAGAACGGTATGACAGTATCACGGAAGTTTTTCCAAACATACACAACAGAGTGCCACAACATATGATTGCCTCTTACTTGGGTATTACACCCATACATTTGAGCAGACTTAAAAAAGCCGTTTTGGAAAAACTATAAACATTTGTTATCGTTTAGCACCTATTAAACTGCCGACTTTTGCATTGTAATTTAAACAAAAATTGTAATGACAAAATTCATTTTGACTTTGGCGATTTTCGCCATTTCATTTTCTGTTTTAGCATAGCTAAGTAATTCAGAAAAAATTAATTGGCCAGCTAGTTACGAGCCTTCAAAAAGTAAATTCTATGTTCATAACGAAATAGAAATAAATGCCAAACCCGAAATTGTTTGGGCTTATCTAATTGATGCTTTAAAGTGGCAATCTTGGTACAAAGGAGCTAAAAATGTTTCTTTTGTTGAGCCAATGGACACATTTCTAAACTCAAAATCAGTGTTCAAATGGGAAACTATGGGACTGAAATTTCAATCTACTATTAAAGAATTTGAACCCAACAGACTTTTGGCTTGGGAAACTAAAAAGAGAAGTATTAAAGGCTACCACGTTTGGTTAATTGTTGCTACTGAAAAGGGCTGTAAAGTTATCACAGACGAAAGCCAAAATGGTTGGCTTACCTTTTTTGAAAAGACTTTTCAAGGAAAGAAACTAAAAAGGCTACACGATGTTTGGCTTGCTGAATTAAAAAAGAAATCAGAAAACCAAAACTAACCCAAAATGAAAGAATACATTTTAATAACAGGGGCAAGTTCAGGCATTGGCTATGAAATGGCAAAACAACTTGCATCAAAAAATTATAATTTGCTTTTAGTGGCAAGAAGCGAAGACAAATTACAAAAACTTCAACAGGAATTAACTGTACAATATAAAATTGAAGTGGAATATTTGCTTTATGATTTGTCCGAGCCGAATTCTGCACAAGATTTATATAATCACATAAAACAAAAGAATTATTTGGTAACAGGCTTGATTAATAATGCAGGTTTTGGCGATTATGGAAATTTCACTGAAATGCCTTTGAAAAAAGACGAAGAAATGATTGCTGTAAACATTACCACATTAGTTGGGCTTACAAAGCTTTTTGGTGCTGATATGGCAAAACAAGGGAAAGGAAAAATTATGAATGTAGCTTCGTTACTTTCATTTTTGCCTTTTCCTTATTATTCAGTTTATTCAGCAACCAAAAGTTTTGTATTAGCTTTTACTGAAACGGTTGCAACCGAGTTGGAAAGAACAGGAGTAATTGTAACAGCACTTTGCCCGGGAACAGTTGAAACATCATTTCATACAGACGCAATGAGAAAGACAAAGGCAATGAGTGCCAACAAACCAATGCCAGCAGATGTAGTAGCAAAAGCAGGTGTAGAACTCTTTTTAAATGGAAAAGGCAAAAAAATTGTCGGGTTTATGAATTGGTTTTTGAGTAATTTACCACGAGTGACACCCGACTATATAATGATGAAAATTAAAAAGAATTTAGCAAGTATAAAACATTAACGGACAAACCCACTACCGTTAACAAGGTATTGCCAAAAGCGGGGCTGATGGAAGTATTTGAGCATTTATACAAATATTAGCTTTTTTGCAAAATTTGAACTGCCGGTTTTTAGATGCTCCCTTTTTCGCAATACTAGAACCGTTAACACGTTAAACTTATCGCAGTACCCTCCTAGCCAACACGGCAGCGTACTGGTATTGAGGTGTAAGAAAGTACCATTTTTCAGTTTCATGCCCCTAAAAGGGCGTTTTAGAAACAAAATACCCCCTTTTAGAAAAAAGAGTGTTTTCCCTAATAAAAAAGGGGTTTTTACTCTTGATTTGAATATGGGTTTGAGGTAAATTTGAAGAATGGAATAAAACGTGCAACTTTAATCAATAACCAAATTAAAACTAAATGACTAAAAATATTTTGCAACAACAAAACAGCGAATTATTTAACAGAACCGACCTTATTATTCAAGATTGTGCGGTAGGTTAATCAAATAGTTGCACAGATAAGTAAGTTAGCGGTAATTTTATCACGACAGTACCTCCAACAAAACTAACCACAAAAAAAGACAATTATGGAAGTTCAACCAGACAAACAAAACATTGACAAACTTTTCTCTAACACGACTTACTACATTGACTTTTACCAAAGACAATACAAGTGGACGGACGAACCAGTGAAGCGACTCCTTGACGATGTGTTTTATAAATTCAATGAGGAGTATAAAAAGTATAAGGACTTGAGTTTGCCTTTAGACCAAGTTATCAGCAAATATTCTTGGTATTACCTAAACACATATGTAACCAATCATGTGGACGGCAAACTTTACGTTGTGGACGGACAGCAGCGTTTGACAACTCTGACTTTAATTCTTATCAAGCTCAAACATCTCTCAAAAAATTTCGGCTCTCAGCTTGACGGTTGGATTGGACAGAAAATAGTTGGACTTTCGGGCTACAAAACAGATTTTTGGATGAACCATGAGGCACATAAAGCCGCAATGCAAGGACTATTTGACGGCAAGCCAGCAGACCAAATTAAAACTGAGAGCGGACTGACGGCACAGAACATGGTGACAAACTACGGAGTAGTTGCATTACGACTTGACAGCGAACTTACAGATATTCATCGTCTTGAAAGTTTCGTTTTCTATTACATGCACAGACTTGTTCTGATAAACTTAAATGTTGAGCAGACAGATGTTCCTATGGTTTTCGAAGTCATCAATGATAGAGGAGTTAAACTCAAACCTTATGAAATTTTAAAAGGCAAACTTTTGGGACAAATCTCAAAAGAAGAATTGGACGGACTTAAACTAAATGAACTTTGGGAAGGACAAATTTCAACCGTAAATGCTTTTAAGGAAGATGAGATAGACCAATTTTTCATCTATTTTCTAAAAGCAAAATTTGCCGACACTATTGGCGAAGGCAGACGATATGATAAAGATTATCATCGAGTAATATTTTCAGAGAAAAACCTAAATCTTGACCACAACCCACAAGAAGTAAAAAGGTTTCTACAAAACGATTTCAAATACTACACAAAACTTTATGCAAAAGTCTTCAAGTATTATTCAGATGTAAATTCAATTGACGGCAGTTATGCTTCTGTATATTACAACAGTTTGACTGAAAGAGATAGTCAATTTCTTTTAATTCTATCTGCATGTGAATTGAACGACAAACAAGAAGATGAAAAAATAAAGACTGTTGCCTATGAGGTTGACCGACTATTTTGTTTGCTTCAACTTCAAAGAAGCTACAACAGTAATGCTTTCAATATTGCTGTCTTTAAAATTAGTTCGGAGATTAGAAACAGAGATGCTTCTGCAATTAGACCTGCGTTTGAGAAAATTCTTTTGGAACTTCTAACAGAAGCTAGAGGTGTGCAAGCCCCTACTTCATTATCTTATGGTTTCTTCAAAGAAACAGGAATTGAATTAGACAAGCGTTTCAAAAGATACTTCTTCGCAAGGATTGAAAAGTTTATAGCTGACAACACAAAACTAAAAGTGAAACATTCTCTCTATGACCTTGTCCAAAATACGGGTTCAGTAAACGGATTTCACATTGAACACATACTTGCAGACAATGATGAAAATCTTGCAATATTTGGAGGTGATGAAGATAAATTCAAGAGTGAAAGAAACCGCCTTGGCGGTTTGTTACTCTTGAAGGGTAAAGACAATATTTCAAGTAACAACGAGACTTATAAGAAGAAACTAAAGTCATACGCAAACACACTTTATTGGAATGAAACATTGCGAGAGGACAGCTATAAATCAAAACTTGATTTTACAGACATGATTAAGCAATACAATCTAAAATTTAGACCAATGAATGATTTTGGACAAGCAGAACTAGAGGAACGGCACAAGTTACTGTTTGATATGGTAACACACATTTGGAACTAATGACAGACGAAAGAAGTAATGCAAGTGATAAAGGATGTTGATGTTAGGGATTCCAAGCTTCGCAGATAGGTTAGCAGTATCCGTTAACAATTTGACCGCAATTTTGGACTGGAAAACGGTTTTAAAACTTAACTTAGCGACCTTATACTTGACAAAGAATATTTGATGAAATTAGTAGCGCACCCCGCAAAAAAAGCACTTAAAGCCTTCTTGAAGCAAAAACCTTTGAGAAGCGAAATTGATGTTTTTAAAGCAAACCTTATTGCTTTACTTGACAAAATCAGCATCATAGAGAAAAGACCCAAGGACGAAAGTGAAGAACATTTAAAAAACGACTTGCGTGATTTTTTGCGGGACACCTATTACCGTCATACTAACGCCATCAACACTAAAGACAAGAAAGACCTTGTAATTCACCTCGACAAGACAACAAATAGTGAAGTTGGAGTAATCATTGAAGCAAAACGACCGACTAATTTTGCGGAAATGGTAACGGCAGATAATCCAAATAAAAAAGCACTTTATGAACTTATACTTTACTACTTAGACGAAAGAAGTCAAGCAGGAAATAACCAATTAAAACAGTTGGTTATTACTAATGTTCACGAATGGTTTATTATAGACGCAAACTATTTTGACAAGTATATTTATCGTAATACGCAAATCAAGAAACTCTATGAAACCAAACTTAACGACAAAAAAGATAATCCATTTTTTTATGAGGAAATTGCTAAAATAGTTGCAAAAATGGACGTTGAAATCCCTTGCGTTCATTTTGATATTAGAGAGTATGACAAGGTTTTGCGCAACAACAAAAAAGAGGATGACCGCGAACTAATCGCATTACTTAAAATACTTTCGCCACAGCATTTATTGAAAATTGCAACACCTAATGATAGCAATTCACTAAATGAAAAATTCTATAAAGAATTACTTCACATTATTGGATTGGAAGAAGCAAAAGAAAGCGGCAAAAACATAATCAGAAGAAAAAAAGAAAGCCGTGAAGCGGCTTCTCTTATTGAAGCGACCATTGAGGCGTTGATTACTGACGACCCATTTCATCGTTTGCCTGACCAATCTATATATGGTGAAACTAAAGAGGAAAGAGTTTTTAATGTATCCCTTGAGCTTTGCATTACTTGGATAAACAGAATATTATTTTTGAAGTTATTGGAAGGACAACTCATAACGTATCATCAAGGGAATAAAGAGTATCGCTTCCTAAACTCTGAAACAATTCATGACTTTGACGAATTGTTTAAACTATTTCACAAAGTTTTAGCGGTAAATCTAAGTGATAGAAGCGAAGCAATAAAAAACAAATACAGCCGAGTTCCATATTTGAATAGTTCACTTTTTGAAATTAGCGAATTAGAAGACCAAACTATAAAAATAAATTCACTTGATAATAGCGGACAACTTGAATTAATTGGAACTACCGTTTTAAAAGATATAAAAAAGAAAGCCGCTTCGCTGCCTACACTTGATTATCTTTTTCAGTTTTTAGATGCCTACGACTTTGCCAGTGAAGGCTCGGAAGATGTACAAGAAGATAACAAAACAATTATTAATGCTTCAGTGCTTGGCAAAGTTTTTGAGAAAATAAATGGCTACAAAGATGGTTCAATTTTCACACCTGCATTTATTACAATGTATATGAGCAGACAGTCTATTCGTTTGGCTGTGGTTGAAAAATTTAACGAAGCAAAAAAATGGAACATTAAACAGTTTGAAGAACTCTACAATAAAATCGTGGACAAAAAAGAAGCCAATGAAGTAATCAATTCGCTTAAGATTTGCGACCCAGCCGTAGGTTCTGGGCACTTTTTAGTTTCTGCATTAAATGAAATTATTGCAATTAAAAGTGAGTTAGGAATTTTGATGGATGAAAAAGGCAAAACACTTAGGGACTATGAAATCGAAATTGTAAATGATGAATTAATTATCACCGATGAAAATGGCAACATTATTGCTTACAATCCAAATAATTTAGAAAGTAACCGTGTTCAAAAGACGCTATTTCAAGAAAAGCAAACCATTATAGAAAATTGTTTGTTTGGCGTAGACATCAACCCCAATTCTGTAAAAATTTGCCGTTTGCGCTTATGGATAGAACTCTTGAAAAACGCCTATTACAAAGAAGAAACGAAGTTTACAGAACTTGAAACGCTTCCAAACATTGACATTAATATAAAATGTGGAAATAGTTTGTTGAGCCGTTTTGCTTTAGATGCCGATTTGAGCAAAGTATTAAAAAGCGTAAAGTATGATGTAAAAGCTTACAGAGCCTTTGTAAATGACTACAAAAATGAAAGAAGCCGTGAAGTAAAAAGAGGTTTGCAAAAAATTATTGACAATATAAAATCCGACTTTAGAACCGAAATAGGCAATAATGACCCTAAGCAAATTAAACTTAAAAGGCTAAGTGGTGATTTATTTACCCTGCTTAATCAAGGACAAATATTTGAATTAACATCGAAAGAGAAGAAAATAAAAAAGGAAAAGGAAACAAAATTAGAGACTGAAATAACTAAATTGTCTAATGAGATTGAGGATATAAAAAGCAATGTCATTTACAAAAACGCTTTTGAGTGGAGGTTTGAATTTCCAGAAGTACTAGGTAATAATGGAGAGTTTGAAGGATTTGATTTAATTATAGGAAATCCTCCCTATATTCAGTTGCAAAGTATGGGAACAGATGCAGATGCACTTGCAAAAGCATCTTATGAAACATTTACCCGGACAGGAGATATTTATTCCCTGTTCTATGAAAAAGGAAATCAAGTATTAAAAGATAATGGGATTTTAGCATTTATTACTTCAAATAAATGGATGAGAACTGACTATGGCGAATCAACAAGAAAATATATTGCTGAAAAAACAAACCCGATTCAACTAATTGATTTTGGAATGGTTCTGGTTTTTAATAACGCAACAGTATTAAGTAACATTCTAATTTTTAGAAAACAAGAAAACGAGCAAAAACTTTTGGCTGTAAGAACACCTGAAACATTTGAATTACAAACACCATTAAGCGAGTATTTTGATGAAATGTCAACTCATTTAGTAGTCAATGAAAATGCGTGGATTATTCAAGACAAAAATGTTCAGGAAATCAAAACAAAAGTTGAATTACAAGGAACGCCATTAAAAAATTGGGATATAAAAATAAACAGAGGAATATTAACTGGATTTAATGATGCTTTTGTAATAGATGGGCTAAAACGCAAAGAGCTTATCGAACAAGACCCGAAAAGCGAAGAAGTAATTAAACCATTATTACGAGGTAGAGATATTCAGAGGTATTATGTTGATTATTGTGATTTGTATCTAATTGCAACATTCCCAAGTAAAAAATATGATATTGATGAATACCCAGCAATTAGAGATTATTTAAAAACTTTTGGTAAACGAATAGAACAAACTGGAGAGAAAGGTGCAAGAAAAAAAACTTCAAATCAATGGTTTGAAATACAAGATACTATTGCTTATTGGGAAGAGTTTGAAAAGGAAAAAATTATTTATCCAAATATGACTAAGTTTTTGCCTTTTGTCTTTGATAAAGGGGCGTTTTATACTAACCAGAAATGCTTTATAATTACTGGCACTAATTTGGGGTATCTTACCGCCATATTCAATTCTAAATTATTTAGATTTTGCTTTAAGGAAAACTTCCCAGAACTGCTCGGAGAAACAAGAGAATTGAGCAAAATATTTTTTGAACAGATAAAGATTAAACAAGTTGATACTGCGGTTGAAAGTGAATTCAAAAATCTCATCTGTGAATTGCAAGAAATGAAACTTAATGGAATTGATACGATAAACTATGAGTTGAATATTGAGAGAAAAATAGCACTAATTTATGGCATTACTACAGAAGAGTTTGAACTCATAAATGCTATTAACTAATTGATTTGAAACTCTATCAAGTTTTTTTCATCATTATCAATTGAATAAAGGCTGTAAATGGTTTCATTGATAATTTTATCAATATAATCTATGATTTGAGTCTTTTGAGGGCTTGTAATATAGTTTTCGATTAAGTCTTCAAATTGTTTATTAATATCATCGGTTACTTCCTTTACAGGGATTATATCAAAGAATACTTTTCTGAGTTCTCTTGTTTCTCCTAATAACTCTGGAAAATTTTCTTTGAAACAAAACTTAAAAAGTTTTGAGTTTAAAAATGCACACAAATAAGCTAAGTGTTTTCCCGTTATAATAAATGTTTTATCGTTAGTATAAAACGCCCCTTTTTTAATGACTTACTTTGTTTTAAAAAAAGTATATGATATACGGATACATCAGAGTAAGCAGCGACAAACAAACCACAGCCAATCAAAAGTTTGAAATAGATAGCTATTGTAAGGCTCATAGTATAAGGCTTGATAGACTAATTGAAGAAACAATTAGTTCTACAAAAAAAATTGAAGAACGAAAACTTGGAAGGCTACTAAAACAATTAAAAAAAAATGATTTACTGATTGTTTCAGAACTTTCAAGGCTAGGCAGAAACTTGATGCAAATAATGAAAATATTGCATGATTGTATGGAAAAAGATATTAGGGTTATTACAATAAAAGAAGGTTATGAACTGGGCAATAACATTAATTCAAAAGTCTTGGCATTTGCTTTTGGACTTTCGGCAGAAATTGAACGGAACTTAATTTCACAACGAACTAAAGAGGCGTTGGCAAGAAAAAAATCAGAAGGAGTAATTTTAGGAAGACCTCTAGGAAGTAAAACTAAAAAACATAAATTAAGTGATTACGAGCCTTACTTAAACTCTATGATTAAAAAAGGTTTCACTTTCACCTTTATTGCCAAAAAATTAAAAGTACATAGAACAACTGTCTCAAACTATTTAAGAAATAGGAAATGTTGTTGAAAAAACAATTTCAAAGTGGGAGAACTAAATTGTTAATTTGCTAGGCATAAGAATAATATGAGCAACTATATCAAATTACCAACACGTAAAGCCATTTTAATTGGCTGCCCAGGAAGTGGCATCAATTTTTTAAGTGGCGTAAAACAAGACTTAAAAAATGTATCAAAATATTTGCAATCTGAAAAGGGTGGCGTTTGGTATGAAAGCGAAATAGCTCTATTGTACAATCCCACATTTGCACAAGTTAAAAAGGCAATTAAAAATGCTATTGCGGACTATGTTGTGGTTTATTTCTCTGGGCACGGTTACACTGATATTGATACAAATACAAGGATGATTTGTTTAAAGGATTACAATATTTCTGATAATCATTTACTCAATAATAGTTTAAGACAACTAGTTGTGATTGACGCTTGCAGAAATGAGGTAGGACAAGGTTTATCAGGCGTTCCAGACTTTGAACCACAATGGGAATATTTCACAGGTTCGCCAGTTCGTGAATTGTTTGACAACTATATTAAAAATTCACCAGCAGGTAAATTAATTGTTCATGGAACACAAAGAGGAGAATATTCTTACGACAGTTCAACAGGCGGTATGTTCACTAATGCATTACTATATATTGGAACAAGAATAAAAGCAGACCAAAAATACACTCAAGCTCCAATTAGTATAGTTTTAAATTATGTTCCAAAAATTTTGCAGCAACAAGAAAATTATCAAATTCCTTCCATTGCTTACAGAACAGGTAATTTGAAAGTTCCATTTGCTATTGGTGTTCCAAAATATAACTTAAAAAAATCTACTAAGACAGCACGAAAGCAACAGTCAGTAACAAATAGCAATCAATCTTCGGGCGGTGGTTGGTTAGTGTTAGGACTTTTAGCTTTAGGAATAGCAGCATCAAACTCAAAATAGCCCAAGCATCTGGTGGCATATTTGCAAATACACAATCCAAACATAAAAAATGTAAAAGAGTAGTTGAGCCACAACAAAGAAAGAAGGGCAGCTTATAATAGATTTACAAAGCAATATTCTATAAATCAGTTAATTATATATTTATGCTTTAAAGTAAATCCGGGTCGGTCACAATTTTATTTTCCAAAATGCCCCCACTGCGACAGGCGGCAAATTTTTAATAAACCAAAACAGTTGCCCAACACCCCTAACCACCAACGGCAGCATCAAGTGTTGAGGTAAATTAGTAAAAAAGCATTTACTCCATATTTTGTGAACCGTTATTATTTCCCTTTAAACGCATAATGTAATCTCGTAAATAAGCCATTGCTTCTTGAACTTTTTTTTGCCTATCTACTGGGTCTAAGTCGTCATACTGCTCACGAAAAGATGCCGTTGTTTCTTGCGTAGTTGTTGATATTACTTCTGGTCCTTGTTGACTGGGCAACATGCTGCCATTGCCCGTAAGCAACCACACTAAACTTAACTCAGGACAAAAATTAAGTATTTTTTTAAACAAATCAGGGTCTATATCTCCCTCTTTAGACAAATAATCATTAGGTATGCCTGTTTTCTCATAGAATTTATGTAACGAGATGGAATGTAATTCAAAGAATTGAAGCAGCCTATCTTTAGAAGTAGGTTTTGGGATACTATTTTCTTGCATGGTTTATTTTTCGGTTAAATTTGTTTGATTAAGGTAACGGTTATTATTAAACTAATAAGTTCAAGATAACAGGTATATTTTAGGATACCAAACCTTTTAGAATAACTTAAATGAAATTGGTACAATCAATCGATTTGGCTCATCAATTGACCGAGAATTAACATTCTGTTCAAGCGCATTTTATCGGCAAGCAAGTAAACCTGTAAAATACATGAAACACCGTATTTATACACTGCATAGGTACTGCCAAGACTACTTTAACCTGTATTTTGATTTAAGTCGTTAACCTTTTAGCCATAGTAATCGGTTTCTAAACCGTATTTTACATAAAATACGTAAAGTGCATATTTTACGTTAATTATTATCTAAAAAGCCTACTATTATGGAAGCCCATATTTTTGAGCAGCAATTTGAGGCTTTGCTGCAAAGGTACATCCAGTTTATTATTCGGGATATTCATCAGGGGATTCAGCGGGCAAGAGATAAACACCATACCAAGATGACTACAAAACAGTGGATAGAAGGTGTACTAAACCACTTTCAAAGCACTGAAATTGTGGGGGAGTTATGTGTTGCTTTTGTATTGAGTTATAAAGAGGGTTATGAAATAAAAAATACGCTTATAGAACTTCATCAAGAGTATATCAAACGTGTTTCTGAGTATCCTTATTTTGATATTGATAACAATAGTATTGACAAGGCTAAAAAAAATAAACGTAAAGCCTCATTTAGTGCGTTATTAACCAAAGCATTTTTGCGGTATTTAGCTTTTACTAAAATTGCTGAAAAATACGATGAGATAATTTCCTGTCAAGGAATTGGTATTACAGAATCAGCTCTTGTTTCTAAAGCAGCGTTGATAAACTGGACAAATATTGTTCCTACCAAAGAAAATAAAAACGACTTTGTTCAACTTATTTATGCCCTCCACCAAGCGGGATATATTAATTATGGCAGGGGTGAAATAACTAAAATTGTAGAAGCTGCTGCAATTGCGTTTAACGTAAAACTTGGCAATAACTGGCAAAGCAATCATTCAGCAAGCATACACAAGGCCAAAAGGGATTATGAGCCGCCTATTTTCCGTAAAATACAGGATGCCTATAAAAACTATACCCATGATTTGATTGACGACAAACGGAAAAAACGTTAGTTAACCCCTATTTGTGGTTCTAAACCCGATATTTTACATAAAATGAACCTGAACAAGCCCGTATTTTATGTAAAGTAAACCCCTGTTATCGTTGTTCTATTTTATATATTTTACAGGTGATATATGTAGAATTGATGTTTAACAGGGCATCTATTCATCATTCCAAAACCCTAAAAAGTCTGTATTTTACAGGTAGCATTTGGTGGTATCTGTAAAATTGATGTTTAACTGGGTATCTATTCATCACTCCAAGTGCCTGAAAAGTCTGTATTTTACATAAATCATCTCCCAGTGTAACCCCAAGTGGGAGACTAAAACCGTTGTTCCAAAGTTTCTTTGTATGTAACATCACTCAAAGAAAGGAACATGATATGAACAACGAACAAGCCAATACTAGCGGCACTCAAACCAACAATGCATCGTCCCAAACTGCAAATCAAAAACCTGATGAAAAACTAATGGCAGATAAGGCTGCTGAAACCATTGCAGGAGACAATAAATTTTTGGAGGCTTTTCTTAAAATCTTGCTAAGTCCGCTTACCCTTATTGCAGGGGCTGCACTGATTATGTATTGGATGAATAATAAAGACAAGTCTGAATATGAAAGGTTGAAAATAGAGTATCAGAACTTGAAAGATGATTTTGTGGAAATGAAGAAGAAGTATAAAAAACTCAAAGGGTTATTGGAACCTAAGCAGCAACATGGTTTACCTGAATCAAGCCAAAAAACTATCGGACAACCTTCTGCTGCATATCCATACAAAAGCACCTATTTAGATTAACTGTAAAAGCGTAAAATACATGGAAACCGAGACCAACATCGTTCAATATGGAATACCGCATGACATCATCATGGATACACTGCATATCCTATTGCAAAGTAAACTTAAATACTGCATTACTGCCATTAAGGAAACCGAGAACATCATTGTATTTGAGGTAACCTATACAAATGGTAACCAAATGCACCAACAAGTGGAACATGATTTGGAGGATTTGATTTGGGAATACATTGCTTTTATGGGTGACTTGTCTCCCAACCGAGAATCTTTGCTTATAAACACTAAAACCAATTGATGCAATATGGAAGCTACAGGAAAACATTGCCTGAATTGCAAAACGTATTTTACATCAAAACGAATGGATAAAAAATACTGTTCTGATACTTGCAGGCAAATGGCCTATTTTAAACGTAACGGTTTAACCTTGGTTAGCCCACAGACCTTACAAAACGTAAATGCACCTCATAAAGGTGACGTAAAATACGACCCTGATAACCCACAACAAGAACCCGTAAAAGACACTTCTTTTTTAGAGACACCGAATTTGGAATTGTTGATAACGCACTTATCTGATACGTGGGAGCAACTATTAAACCAACGCATAGAAGGATTAAGAGAGGAGTTTAACGTAAAATACGCCAATCCAGTAGCCAAAGTACAACAAGATACAGGAAGTATTAGCGAAGCAAGCGAACCCGCAGCTTACAAAACGGTTAAACCAAATTTTGTAAAATACATAGACAAAACCTATGAAATGGGTGAAGACATCTACAAACTGGAGAAGCCTTTAAGTTATTGGGGTGTTGAAACGGTTAAGGCTATACATTGGGTAAATCTTAGGTTGAGGTGCTTGTTGGAAAGCCTGATTAAGTTGAGTGCATATTCATCTATTGACCAACATACCCTAGTTTGTATCCACGATGCTTTTATACGGTTGCATGGGAGTAAAAGTTATCAATGTTTACCCAACAGTTACCCTTTTAAAAACATGGTTGCGGGGCTAACCAAAAAAGTGAGCGAAACATATACCCAAAACAAACAGGCTGATAAAAAGATTAGGATTCGATTTCCTTTAGCGGACAAAGTCAACATGGTATACACCCGTCATATTCTAAGGAGAACCACGCCTGACCTTAAATTCAGCCAACTTCATTTTAACGAATAATATACCCCCATGATAAAGAAACACCACAATATCCGTCCGCCATAGTTGCTATTGTTGTTTGCCAATGACAGTAACTACTAGAAAATAATAAGTTAAGAAGTTTAAAATACCGTAATGATGAGAACACGAGAAATAATTGTGCCTTTACAAGTAATGGCAGAGGTTGCAAGGTTAATTGAAACCCACATGATTCCTGCCGAAGTAATGGGTGCAACGGATAAGGATGAAATACAAATCAATCTTCAGTATGAAAAACAAAGCAGCCCACTTGTATTTGAGATTATAGAAATGATTGATGAATACAATGAGGAAAACGAAAGCAGTGAAGATGATGA
>CALRXU020000004.1:0-238500 GCA_943372215.1 Chitinophaga pinensis
AAATCAGCCACGGGTTTGCGGGTGGGTACACCCACATAAATGCGTTTGGTTACGGAGTCTGTTCCTCTGGGGTTGCGCACCACCAAGGTTACATCGTAATTACCTGTTTGGGTAAAGGTGTAGCGGAAGTTTTTATTTGCTGGAAATACCGATGAGCTGATGAAGCAACCGATATCTGATACGCAATTGCGAGGTTCGTTTACTTGTTTAATGTTCCAGTAACGCAAGCTATCCATGCTGGAGGTGTTTACAAAAGTATGTGGGCTGTTTACCCAAACGGTGTCTATGCCTGCATCGTAAGCAAAGTTGGCAATGGGTGCACGTGGAAAGGGGCTTACGTATGGTATTGTGGTTAAATAAAATTGTATTTCCCTGAAATTGGGATTTGATCCAGTTACTACATTGAACCTAAGTCTTGTAGTGGTAAGAGGCGCTGTAAATAAAAAAGAATCTGCAAATACATTTGCAATAGGCCTAGTTCTTGTGAATAGGGGGGTATAGGAAGAACCATTCCAAGATTCAATAATCATATCAATATAGGGCCTATCACCTAATTGAAAAACAACTTTATCAAGAGTAACGGGGGTTGACCAAGTGTATTCAATCCAGCCATTACTGGTAACCCAACCCCATGGTTGTGCCGTGGTAGAAGGTCCGGCATTAATATCATCATTGTAGTTTGTGGGGCCAAATACGGTAACCCCACCACCTGAATGGTTGGGAACACCAGTAAATGCAAGGTTCTGTTGTGATTTAGCAACAAAGAAAAAGTTTAAGGTTATACATAAAAAGAGTAAATATTTAATTTTCATGTATTTAGGCTTTATCATAACGAATTTATTAAAAATTACTTAATATCCTAGTTTAACTGTAAAATTGGGCCTAAATTCATTCACTATATATGATGAAGGTGCAAGAAGACCAACAAATGAACAAAAATGAAGCAAGGGATTAATATACATACTCATTTTAAAACAAGCGCATCAGGCGAGGTATTTATAAGAAATGGAGGCCTGTTAAGAGCAGATGCATATACTAACCTCCCTTATCTAGTATCAGTTGGACTTCATCCCTGGCACATAAATAAGATGACGTTGAAGGAGTGCACCGATAGACTTATAGATTTAGCTACGCTCAACAATGTGTTTGCAATTGGCGAAATTGGAATTGATAGGGCAATAGATACTCCCATTGGTGTACAGTTAAAATATTTTGAGGCCCAATTAGTCATAGCAAGAGCCGTAGCTAAGCCTGTTATTTTGCATGCTGTAAGAAGCTATAGTGATTTTCTGCCGTATTTAAGAAAGGCCAAAATCCCATTTGTTTTTCATGGGTTTAATGGCAATGGTCAACAAGCCAGGGAACTTATTAAACATGGGGCTTATTTAAGTTTTGGGAAGGGATTATGGGAGACAAAAAGCCAGGAGGTGTTTAAAGAAATTCCGCTTAGTCAATTGTTTTTTGAAACGGATAATCATTCAACACTAACCATTAAAATGGTTTATGAGCAAGCTGCAATGCTTAAGAATATGGAAGTAGATGAGTTGAAATATTTGATAAATGATAACTTTGTGGCCATAAAAAATAGCAAGTTTTAGATGAAAGAAATTAAACCCTGGATGGGAAGAACGCAGTTACTTTTAGGAGAGGAGAAACTGCATAAACTGGTTAATTCTAATGTGCTGGTAGTTGGTTTAGGAGGAGTAGGGGGAATTGCGGCAGAAATGATAGCGAGGAGTGGTGTAGGTAAAATGACCATAGTTGACGCAGATACGGTAGATCCAACCAACAGGAACCGGCAAATTCCTGCACTTCATAGCACTGAGGGCGTATTAAAAACAGATGTATTAAAAGAACGTTTGCTGGATATTAATCCTGATTTAGAGCTAACTGTAATTCCCGAGTATTTTAGGGATCAGCTTACGCACGATGTACTGGATCAGGGGAACTTTGATTATGCACTTGACTGCATAGATACCCTTAGTCCCAAAGTTTTTTTTATTAAAGCCTGTATTGATAGGAAGATACCATTGGTAAGCAGCATGGGGGCAGGCAGCAAAGTAGATCCTACCCAAGTTAAAGTAGCTGATATAGCGGAAAGTTATAATTGTAAACTGGCTAAATATACCAGAAAATACCTGCACAAATTTGGGATATATAAAGGAGTAACAGTGGTTTTTAGTGCTGAAAAAAGGGGTGAAGATGCTGGATTAACGATGGTTGGAGCGCGGAATAAAAAATCAGCTCCTGGTACCATCAGTTACATGCCTGCTGTATTTGGTTGTGCCGTTGCTAGCGTTGCAATAAGAGGTTTATATAATCGCCTTTAGTGCATAATTGTTATTAAATAAAGTAAGAGTTGTGTGTCAAATTATTTTATTTGCACCCATTATCTGATTAACAAACAATACAAATGACAAAAATTAAAGTAGCAAATCCCGTTGTTGAGCTTGACGGAGACGAAATGACCCGAATTATCTGGAAGTTTATTAAAGATAAGCTTATTCTACCTTATCTAGATCTGGATATTAAATATTATGATTTGGGCATGGAGTCAAGGGATGCAACCAATGATCAGATAACAGTGGATGCAGCCGAGGCCATAAAAAAATACAATGTAGGTATTAAGTGTGCCACCATCACACCAGATGAGCAAAGGGTAAAGGAGTTTAACCTAAAACAAATGTGGAAATCACCGAACGGAACCATTCGTAATATTTTGGATGGAACCGTGTTTCGTGAGCCGATTGTTTGCAGCAACGTACCTCGCTTAGTGCCTAATTGGACTGCTCCAATTTGTATCGGTCGTCATGCATTTGGCGATCAATACCGTGCAACTGATTTTGTTACTAAAGGAAAAGGGAAATTAACCATCAAGTTTGAGGGAGAAGATGGACAAGTAATAGAGCATGAGGTGTTTAACTTTAAAGGAGATGGAGTAGCCCTTGCCATGTATAATACAGAGGAAAGTATCAGGGGATTTGCGCACTCCTGCTTTAATACAGCCTTGCAGAAAAAGTGGCCACTTTATTTATCTACTAAAAATACCATTCTAAAAAAGTATGATGGTCGCTTTAAGGATATTTTTCAAGAGATTTATGAGCAAGATTATTTGGCTAAATATAAAGAAGCTGGTATTACCTATGAGCATCGTTTAATTGATGATATGGTTGCCAGCGCATTAAAATGGCATGGGAATTTTGTGTGGGCATGTAAAAATTACGATGGCGATGTGCAGTCTGATACGGTTGCGCAAGGTTTTGGATCGCTTGGTTTGATGACATCAACATTGGTAACCCCTGATGGTAAAACCATGGAAGCAGAAGCCGCACATGGCACTGTAACTAGACATTATAGGGATCACCAAGCTGGTAAACCAACATCAACAAATCCTATTGCTTCCATATTTGCTTGGACACGTGGTTTGGAGTTCAGGGGTAAATTGGATGGCAATCAAGAGTTGGTTAATTTTTGCCATGCTTTGGAAAAAGTTTGCGTGGAAACAGTGGAGAGTGGCAAAATGACTAAGGATTTGGCAGTATGTATTTACGGTAACAAAGTGAGCCATGGCGAACACTATTTGTATACAGAAGAATTTTTAGATGCATTGGACAAAAACCTGATGATCAAATTGAAATCATAAGTTGAATATTTTGTTCTCTATTGAAATAAAAATGGCCCTTTTTGCGGGCCATTTTTTATTTATACAAATTCTAAATTATATTTAATCCTTATTTAACACGGCTTTTAAACTAAGTTAATAGTTACAAGCATAAAACTTTCCTTCTTTTTGATGAAATCATAAAAAAAAGTGTAACATAGTGTATCAATTGAAGTTACAGTTTTTGTTTAATTTTAATTTTATACACTATGAAAAACAACCTTTACTTATTATGTGGTAAATTGTTATTGCTTTTAGCGGCAATAGCAGGTTTTAGTCCAGCTAATGCAGTACAATTAAGCGGTTTTTATACGATTAATTCTACTGCTCCAGCTTCTTCAACCAATTTTCAGAATTTAACCTCTGCGATTACGTACATTACTAGTGCAAATGTTAGAACCGATGGTGGGCCAGTAAATGCTGCTCCATTTGGGGTATCTGGCCCGGTTATTTTTGATTTTGCCTCAGGTTCTGGCCCATATACAGAGCAGGTTACCATACCGTTCATTACGGGTGCCACTCCTTCCAATAATATTGTTTTTAATGGCAACGGCTGTGTGATTCAATTTAATCCAACAGCTCAAGCTACGGCTCATATTATAAAACTAAGTGGGGCAAAGCATGTAACCTTGGATAGTTTGACAATACGTTCTACCAATACCCAATTTGGCTGGGGTATTCATTTTATAGCATCAGCCGATTCAAATACTGTGTCTAGGTGTTTAATTGACTTGACGGCTTTAAGTGTGCTCAACTCAACCGGAGCAGCCGGAATTGTGTTTAGTAACTCTACTACATCTGTAACAACTTCTGGAGCCAATGGCACGGGAAATACCATCATTAACAATACCATTTCAGGTAATCCTACAACGGGTAATCCTTACTATGGTATTTCATTGTGTTTAAACAGTTCGGCTACGCCATCACGCAACAGAATTATTAATAATGTAATCCAAAATTTTTACAATTATGGTATTTATATGACCCAAACCAATGGGACATTAATACGTGGAAATACCATCAGAAATCCTACCCGAACATCGAATACCACCATCTATGGTATTTATGCCATTAGTGGAAGCCGCAATGATACCATCACTGGAAACCGTATTTTGGACCCTTTTGGAACGGCAGTTACTACAACCAACGCGTTTTACGGTATTTATTTGATAGCCACAAATATTGTTGCTGGCTCCCCGATGATTATTTCTAATAACCTCATTTATAACGTAAGAAATAATGGCGGGCAGTATGGTATTTATTTGAATTCTGCTCAGAATGTATTCGCTTACAACAATACCATCTCTTTGGACTATACTGCTTCTACAGCAAACAACACCTATCAAACCATTGCTTATTATACTACTGGTTCTACAGCCGCTAATGGTTGTGCATTTAGAAACAACATTGTAAGTTTAACCAGAGGGGGAACAACTGCTAAATACGGTTGCTATGTGGCCACAGCGGGCACTGCTGCCAATTACAGCATCAATAACAATAGTTATTATTTAACAGGCTTGGGCGCAGCCGTTGGCTTTTACAATAGCAACTTTAATACGCTAACCCAGTGGAAAACGGCTAATGGGGCTATTTTTGATCAAAATTCTTATCAAATATTGCCTGGATTTGTTAATGCCACAACAGGCGATTTTACACCTACAGAACCTTTGCTGAACAATTCAGCAGCTCCGATTGGAGTAAGCACAGATATTACTGGTGCTGCCAGAGGGGGCGTACCAGATATTGGCGCGTATGAATTTTCAACTCCACATAATGATGAAGCCAGTGCTATAACTGTTATTCCTCCTGCGGCTCCTTTTGCATCAGGCAATAGAGCCATTAATGTAAGGATAAGAAATAATGGCAATTCTATATTAAACAGCATAACAATTAACTGGTCGGTGAATGGGGTGTTAAGAACACCTGTGGTTTACAGTGTGCCTTTAAATAGTTTTACCATTTCTGGTAATATTTTTTTAGATAGTGTAGGTTTTGTTTCAGGTATAAAATATGACATTGCTTGTTGGACCAGCTTGCCAAATGGCCTTACTGATCCATCTCCCACAAATGACAGTGCTTATTCTACTGACAATTATTGTGTACTCAATGGGGGCAGTTATACTGTAAACTCGTTGCTTCCAACCAGTACAACAAATTTTCAAAGTTTTACTCAACTTACTTCTGCTTTGCGAGGCGGTGTAAACGGACCAGTTGTTGTTACGGTTGCTCCTGCATCTGGGCCATATAACGAGCAATTGTTAATTCCATTTGTAGCAGGGGCTTCACCCGCAAATTCAATTGCCATAAATGGCAATGGTCGTACGTTACAGTTTAATAATACCGCTGATTTTGCACTAATCCGTTTTGATGGAGCGAAGCATATTTATATTGACAATTTGGTGGTTAAATCATTAAATACAACCAATGGTTGGGGAGCACATTTTATTAATAATGCAGACTCAAACAGACTAACCAATTGTGTGTTTGATTTAACAAGTTTAACTGTTACCAATACTACAGGATGTGGAATTGTATTTTCAGGTTCAACTACGAGTCCAACAACGCAAGGGAATGTTGGTGTAGGTAACCTTATACAAAATAATACCATTAATGGAAATCCATCAGGTGGGGTATGGTATGGCATTACGCATTGCCAAAGTTCCAATACAGTGGCGCAACGAAACAGGTTTATCAATAATACCATTCAGAATTTTTTCAACTATGGTATTTATGATATTGTTTCAAATCGTTGTTCGTTTATTGGTAATATTATCAGAAATCCAACCCGCACCAGTTTTACTACAATTTACGGCATTTACGCAGTAAATGGATTAAGGGGAGACACCATTAGCAATAATTTAATAGAAACTCCTTTTGGCTCCATAACCAATAACACCAACCAGTTTTTTGGTATCCAGATTCTATCGCCCAATACACCGCAAACAGAGCCTGTTTTGGTATCCAACAACATCATTAGAAATGTGCGTAGCAGCGGGGCACAAAGAGGAATTGATGTTTCATCGGGAAGTAACATCAGGTTTTTACACAATACCATTATACTCAATGATCCAACATCATTAGCAAGTGGCCAAACCACTTATGGTTTTGCGCATACCGGTGCACCTTCGGGGAGCGGTGTAGAACTCAGAAATAATATCATTTATATTAACAGGCCTACTACCAATACCAATGCAAATGTGCTTTTGGCTACTGCCGGAACGCTGTACACCATTAATAATAATGCCTACTTTAAATTTGGAAGTGGTACCAATAGCGCACTGGGCAATTTTGCAGGAGTGCCATTTGAAACGCTTACGGCCTGGCGCACCGCAAATGGTGGAATTTTTGATGCGGCATCTGCTTTCTCTAATCCAATATTTGTAAATTTAAATAGCAATGCTATTCCGCAGGATGGAAGTATAAATAACATCGGAGCTAATTTACTAACTGCCGTACCAACGGATTTTTTAGGCGTTGCAAGAAGCACAACACCTGATCCTGGCGCTTACGAGTTTGTTCCACCACCATTGGATGCCGCTCTTGAAGCAGTTATCCCACCGTTATCACCTTTTAATGCAGGTGTAGCAGCAGTAAATGTTAGAATCAAAAATCCGGGAACAACCACTTTAACCAGCTTAACTGTAAATTGGTCAGTAAATGGGGTATTACAAACACCTTTTAGCTGGACGGGAACATTATTGGCAGGAGCCACAAGCACAAATATTAACATTGGTAGTTATAATTTTTTAAGTGCAGTAAACCATACCATTGTTGCGTGGAGTGCTCTTCCTAATGGAAGCCCCGATCCGTTAAACTTAAATGATACCGCATCAGTAACAAATGTGTTTACAAGAATATCAGGCGGAACATACACACTCAATAAAAATGTAGCCGCAAGCAGTACTAATTTTAATAGCTTTAACAATCTGGCTCTGGCATTAAACAATGGCGGTGTTTCAGGTTTGGTTACTGTTGATGTAGTTGTGGGAAGCGGCCCTTATAACGAACAGGTTACTTTCGGAAACATTCCTGGGGCTTCTGCCACTAACCGAATTGTTATTAATGGCAACAATCAAGAGTTAAACTTTAATCATACAAACGCTGCCTTATTGCATACCATTGGTTTTAACAACACCAAGTTTTTTACCATCAATGGTTTAGCTTTTAGAACAACAAATGCAACCAATGGGGTTGGTGTTATGTTTACCAATAACTCTGACTCAAATATTATTGAAAACTGTAGTTTTGATTTGACTTCGATTACAGGCACATCATCAACCGTATCAGCAGGTATTTCTTTTTCTGGTGGGTTTAATAGTGTTGCCAGCTTACCAACAAACTCAAGTGGTGCGGCAAATATTATTAGAAACAACATCATTAATGGAGGTTCTGGTAATGGATGTTATTATGGAATTATTGTTAATGCAACCAACTCAAATAACCCAACGTATTCGCACAATAAAATCCTTAACAATATCATAACAGATTTTTATTTCTACGGTATTTATGTTGCAAACTCAACAAGAGCGGCAATAAAAAACAACCAAATTTCTAGACCAACCAAGATTGCACCAACTACTTTTTATGGCATATTCCTCACTTCAGGTAGCCAGGCTGATACGGTAGAAGCCAACTTAATTACAAGACCTCACGGGGCATTGCTTACAAATACAGCTACGGTGTATGGCATTGCATTCTCATCAACCAACTCACTCCTAGCAACTCCAAGTATCGTTAAAAACAATATCATTAATGATTTTAAAGGATTGGGGATTATTTATGGTATTCAAAATTCCACCAACGCTTTTATAAAAGTATTTAACAATACCATTAATTTTGATGATGCAGCTATAGCTTCAGCCAATGCCGTGTATGCTTTTTATACCACTGGAACGGCAACTGGTATAGCGGTTAGGAATAATAACATTAACTTGAATAGAGGTGGTACAGGAACCAAGTATTGCTTGTTTTTAAATACCACCAGTACAACTGGATATACCATAAATAACAATAACCTCAGAAGTGTTACTACTGGTTCTAATGCATTTATTGGTTCTTACTCAGCGGTAAATTATTCAACATTGGCAACTTGGCGTACAGCTAATGTCAATGCGTTTGATCAGAACTCTGTTACAGCAGATCCTCAATTTAGAAATGCAGTGTTTCCAAATTACCTGCAACCAGGCAATGATACATTAGAGAATGTGGGTGCAAATCTTGCTGCTGATGTTCCTACTGATTTTGGTGGTGTAGCTCGATTAGCAACACCAGATATCGGGGCATACGAGTTTGCCACTAACCAAAATGATGCTGGTGTGTTCAGGTTTACTCAATTTAGTAACAGTTCGCAAAATGCCACTGTTGTAAATGCCTCTTCACAAAATATTGATTTAACCATTAAAAATTATGGTACGGCAGCACTTACAGGAGCAACACTAAACTGGTCGTTAAGTGGTGTTATGCAAACACCAATTAGTTGGTCTGGTTTTTTAGCTAAGGGCGACACAGGGGTTACTACTTTAGGGTCATACAATTTTCCTGATTCTACCGTGTACTCGTTAAAAGCGTGGACAACATCACCCAATGGGGTTGCTGACAGTGTGAATACAAATGATACCTCGTTAACACGCATTTGCAGGCCTTTGGCAGGGACTTTATACATGAACCCATTGCTGCCAGATACAGGTACAAACTTTACCAGCTTTAATGGATTGTTTAATGTGTTAAGGACTTGCGGTGTAGCAGGGCCTGTAACCATACAATTACCTGCAGTAACGTTGAATCAACAGGTAACACTTCCCAATAATATTCCAGGACACTCGTCATTAACACCCATTACTTTTGCAGGAATAGATTCTGCAACAACCCGCATCGTGCATAATGGTGCTGGTGTTCGCTCTACTTTATTGTTGGATGGCGCAAGAAATTACAGATTCAGAAATATCTCGTTTGTTGGAACTAACAATACGAATGCTACAGCAGTGCAATTAATTAATGGTGCAGATAGTAACATGTTTTATAAGTGTGCATTTAATGTTCCGGTAATTACCAGCACGGCAGTAAATCCATTTGTGGTATCGGGAAATATTACTGGACCAACCACCCAAGGCAATGCCGCCAACTACTTGTTGGTTGACAGTTGTTCTGCTGATGGAGGGTATTATGGTATAGCGATTAATGGATTAACTACTCAAAAATCACTTGGTAACATCATACGAAACTCAATTGTTCGCAATTCATACTTGTATGGTTTTTATATTCAACAACAAAAGGCCATCTCAATTATTGGTAATCGAGTAACTGGTATTGGTGTGCCATTTAATTACACATTCAGTTATGGTATTTACTTACTGGCAAGTGATAGTGCCACCAATATTTCAAACAACAGGGTAACCAATCAACTTGGTGGATATGGTATTTGGGTTCAAAATTGTTTGGGTTTATCTTCGGCAAGGGTTGTTGTAGCGAATAATACCATAGATATTGGCTCAACAATCGCAACCAATACTTATGGTATCTATGATAATGCTAACGGGTTAACAGATATTGTTTATAATACAGTTAGGATTTCTTCAACGGATGCAAATTATATTTACGCTGCTTATTACAGCACCAACACATTACCAACTACTTATTTTGACATAAAATTAATGAATAACATTTTTGTGTCAACAGGTGGTGCGTTAAGTGTTTATTTCGCAAATCAGTTAAACACACAAACGGCACAATACAATATCAATAACAACGTCTATCATTCAAGCAACTTGTATCCTTTCCGTGTGGGTGGGTTTATTACAACCACTTTGGTAAACTTTGCCACCGGAGCACAAATGCTAGGCCTTATCCCAGGTAATAATACGGCCAGCTTGTTTTTGCTTCCTATATTTGATGCCAATTTAAAGTCAATAGAACCCCTTCTGGATGGTGCAGCAAATCCTGTTCCAACAGTTACTACAGATATTGATGGCAACTTACGTAACTTAACTACACCAGATATTGGAGCATTTGAGTTTACCAAAACACCTAACGATGCCGGAGTAGCGGCAATTTTATCGCCAGTTAAACCATTAACAGCAGGTAATAACGATATTAAAGTTGTTATTCGGAATTTTGGTTTGCAGGCATTAACTGGAGTTGATGTTACCTATCAAATAGGGTCAACCACACACACCAAAGCTTATACTGGTAATATCCCAACACTAGGCTACGACACCGTAACATTTAATGCAACGAGTGGCCCAGGTTCAACCAGCCAGCAGTATAATTTCACGGGTGGTATTGAAACCATTAAAGTATGGACTTCATTGCCCAATGCGGTACCTGATATTGTAAATTCTAATGATACTGCTACAAATACGCTTTGCACAGGAATTGGCGGCATTTATACCATCAATCCATCGGGTTCAGGCGCCAGTAACTTCACCAGCATTCAAGCTGCAATAGATAAGTTAATGTGTGGTGGCGTTTATGGTCACGTGGTATTTGAGTTGGCTCCGGGTACTTATAATGGGCAATTTACTTTGCCAACAATTACGGGAGCAAGTGATACAAGTACCATTACATTCAGGTCTGCTAATGGTAATCCATCAAGCACCATTATTACAGCATCACCAACCTTAGCTACAGCAAATTTCACTGTACGTTTATTGGGATCTAAGTTTGTAAAATTTGTAAATTTAACCTTGCAAAATACCAATGCTACCAATGGCAGGGTTGTTAGCATTAATACGGATGGTTTAACCAACATCACCTCATCTGATATCGAAATCAGGGGATGTATTGTAAATGGTGAACCAACAACCACAACCGCTGATGCCAATGCGCTTGTATTTGCCAACACGGGGAATACCACACCTAATTTAACTTTTGTAGGCAATCAGTTTAATAATGGTTCACATGGAATTTGGGCAAATGGTCCCAATATTGTTAATCAGTTTTCACCAAACTTAATTATTGATTCCAATACTTTCTTTAATCAGTATTACTCAGCCTCATGGTTAACCAATCGTTCTAATGTAAGATTCAGGAATAATGTGATTACTTTAAATACTGCCAGTACACTTGCTTATGGACTTTACACTGTGGGTACTGCAGGAAATAGCAGTATTAGTAATAATAACATTACCAATCCTTCAGGCACGTATGGTATTTCCATGACACAACAAGCCTACTATGCAGCAGCAGGTACTGCTACTATAAGTAACAACCTTGTTAATATGGTTAGCAATAGCAATACCCAGTATGGCATAAGCATTACCAATTCATCTCAGATTGAAGTATTTGCAAATACGGTAAAAGTAAACTCGTCAAGTGTTTCTTCTTGGGCCTTATACCTTGGAGGCAATACACCATTCCTCTCTGGTATTACCAATTATCCGCGTTCAAATACAATCGCTATTAAAAATAATATTTTGCATGCACAAGCTGGTTATGCATTCCGCTCAAATGATGTGAATGCTGATTCTGCTATTATAGATGCACAAGGTATCAACCACAACCTTTACTATGGTAATACAGCCAATGCCATTTTTGGTAGAAATATTAATTTTGGCAACAATAACTTTGTAAGTGGCTTTAGAAACATTTATTATCCTGGTAGTGATTCTTATTCAAGGTTTGCGGATTTGACATTTACTTCATCAACAAATTTAAAACCCAATGAATCTGCAAGTACCATCTGGAATGTAAACGGAGGTGGAGCACCATTGTTTCAGGCACCATTTGATATTACAGGTTTAAGCAGAAGCCAGATTCCATCAACCGGAACACCTGACATTGGTGCGCATGAGGTTTCTCCTAATGTTGAACCTTCAAATGCCACCATAGTCGGCAGTCTGGCATTGGATTCAACTCAGGTTATTTTGGTAAATAATGATACTGTTGCATGGATTACATGGGGCAATTCAGGAGTTGTTCCTACTGCTATCAGTGCTAAATATTACCCTGGGTCCTTAATTAGCCATTCGCAAAATTATAGCACAGGTACTACAGGTCACTCATTAGATGCATTATGGAAAATTAACTTAACGGGAGGGTCTTTCTATTTTTATAATGTAAGGTTTAAATACAATCCTTATCATTTAGGAACTATTCCTTCTGAAACAGATATCCGATTGGCCTATAAGGATACAGGAACAACTGCATATTGGATTCCATTTACATTCAATTCAACCATACTAGACACCAATGCCAATACTTTTGGTACAAACACAACTTTCATTTCAAACCTCTTTACAGGTACAACAGACCTTTCTCCATTGCCTGTAACGCTTGCTTATTTTCATGCAAAACGCAATAACCGCAATGCTGATCTTATTTGGAATACCGCTTCGGAACGTAACTTCCAAAAGTTTGAAATTGAGCGTAGCCAAGATGGCGGATTGTTTAATAAGGCAGGAGAGGTAAAAGCCGCAGGTAATGTTGGTAATGGAGCCGTTTATCGGTTTACTGATTTTGCCGCAGCAGATAAAACGCGAAGTGGTCAAATGTTTTATCGCCTTAAAATGGTTGACAGAAACGGTAGTTATAGCTACAGTGGGGTTAAGGTGGTAAGATTCGATGAAGCTACAACATCTTTGCTGGTTTATCCTAATCCTTTTAACGAGGAAATTAGTTTAGAACTTACCGAAGAAATTCGTGAAGTATCTCCAATAATGGTAATGGATGTTTATGGCAAGTTGGTTACCCAATTCAGCGTAAGTGCCAATGGAAGCAATAGTATTAAGCTAACTCAAATGAGTAGTTTGCCAAGTGGTATTTACCTTGTTAAAATAACAATAAATGGTGTGGAATATACCAATAAGGTAGTTAAGCACTAGTTGCATCACCGAGTTCCCCAAAAAGCCATCCGATTACCGGATGGCTTTTTTTGTGGAAGCATTGAATGCAGATAATTACTTACTTTTGCCCTAATGGACTTAACAATGAGGTATGTTGTAATTGTTGCCGGAGGGTCAGGCAGCCGCATGGTATCTGATATACCTAAACAGTTTCTTGTTTTAAATGGTTTGCCAGTGCTGATGCATACCATTACCCAGTTTAGTAAAGCCAACTGCGAAGAGATAGTTGTGGTACTGCCCAAACTGCAGATTGCTTACTGGCAAGAGCTATGCAAACAATATCAATTTGCCATTTTACATCAAGTGGTTGAAGGTGGAAGCACTAGGTTTAACTCTGTAAAAAATGGCTTATTGGCAATTAATCAAACAGAAGGTTTAGTTGCAGTGCATGATGGAGTTAGGCCATGCATCAGTTTAGAAACCATTGAAGCAGGCTACAATCAGGCAGAAAATCTAGGAAGTGCCATTGCAGCCGTTAAGCCTAAAGATAGTTTAAGATTACAAGAAGGGGAGAGCACAGTTGGTGTTGACCGAAGCAAATATTATTGTATACAAACACCTCAGGTGTTTCACTTATCAAAAATTATAGAAGCATACCATGTTGCCAGAAGCAATGATTTTACGGATGACGCCACGGTTTTTGAAGCTGCTGGAAATCAAATAAGTCTGTATGAAGGAGATTACAGGAACATCAAAATAACTACCCCTGAAGATTTACTTGTTGCAAGTGTATTGCTATCGCATTAGCGGGTTAACAAGTCAATAATTCCCTTTTTGCCCCATTCTTCTTTCTCTTGCTCACTCCATAATTCAGGGTAAAAAATGCGTTTTTGAAAACGTGGAGGTAAGTACTTTTGCCAGTTTGTACCACCTGTAGCAGCAATATCTTCGGGGTTACGATGAAGATACCTAACAGCTGATTTATAATGTTGTAAAGGCCAGTTTACATTAACGTTTACATCAAACTCACGCAATTGTTCCTTAAGTTCGGTGTGTTGTTTCTGCTCATGAGTAAGCGATTGATAAACAGCCCAAAGGTTTTTGGTGCTGTAGGTTTTGGCTAGCTCAATCAATTGTTTGCTGTATTTTCCTTCAAACTGAGTTAAGGTAAGTGTTTTTTTTCCAGTGGCCAATTCGGTAGCACCCGCTTTCCAATAGATGTGTTCAAATTGCTCTTCAATAGATAAGGCCGGAGTGATTTTATCGCGATAGTCTTTATCAATTAAATGAACAAAGTCAGTGGCACAAATTTCAATCATGCGGTACTGGGCACTTTGAAAACCACTAGCAGGCAATAAACTCATGCGGTATTGCAAAAACTGTTTATGGTCCATACCATCCACCATAATTTCAAAAGAGTGGGTAAGGTTGCGGAAGTATGCGTTTATGCGTTTAACGCGCTGTGAAAAAAAATCAACGTCAATTTGTTCTTGCTCTGCAATTTGCTCCATCTCATGTAAAACAAGCCTAAAGTATAGCTCAGTAATTTGATGGTAGATAATAAAAATCATTTCATCTTTAATGGGCGTACGAGGCTTTTGTAAAGTAAGCAATGTATCCACTTCAATGTAATTCCAGTAGTCAAGGTAATTGGCATGTAATAAACCTTCCAAATAGGCTTTTAAATCCTGACCTGACTTGGTGTATTTGCTTTTTAGTTGTTCAAGCAATTGAAGTGTTTCCTGATCGAGTTCCATAGTTGAGCGAGTGAATGATTAGAATGGCGAAATAAGTTGATTAATTGGTTTCAATAGCTGATCTTTATCAGACACAATAGGGTTTTGTAGCCCCCAATTGATTTTTAATGTCGGGTCATTCCAGATTATTCCTCCTTCACTGGCCTTATTGTAAAAATTGGTGCATTTATACTCAAAAATAGTATTGTCTTTTAGCGTGGCAAATCCATGAGCAAATCCTGGAGGAATCCAAAATTGCAACATGTTCTCTTCCGTAAGTTCCACCGCAAAATGTTGTCCATAAGTGGCGGATGTTTTACGAATATCCACCACCACATCTAACACAGCCCCTGTAATAACACGTACCAATTTGCCCTGCTCAAAAGGAGGGGCTTGAAAGTGCAGGCCGCGTAGCGCACCCAAGTGTGAGTAAGATTGATTATCCTGCACAAACTCATGGGTTATGCCAGCATCAAAAAAGCGTTGTTTGTTGTAAGGCTCAAAAAAATACCCTCGTGTATCTTTAAATACAGATGGTTTTATCACAAGCAAGCCGTCAATTGGTGTTTTATTGATTTCCAAAACAATAGAAATTTAAGTTTCGCAAAAGTATAAAATAATCGCACAATAGCACTTTCATATTCCTATACCTTTTTCATAATTTATGTTACTTTTGTCCCATGGAAGAAAAACCTAAAGGCACGGGTAGAATATACTATATTATTATTATATTGATATTAATGGCTTCAAACGGGCTTTTTATCTATAATTATTTTAATACAGATAAAAAGCTCGTTCACACAGAAGAAACACTTTTTGCAACCGATTCTGCAAAAGCGGAATTGGAAAAAATATTAACCGAGACCCAAGATAACCTAAATCTATATAAAGGTAAAAACAGCCAGTTGGATGCCTACCTAAAAGAAAAAAATGATTCGTTGCAAGAATATGCCGACCGCATAGATAACTTATTAAGAAAGGGAAAACTTAGTAAGGAACAATTGGAGAAGGCCATGGAAGAAATTGACCAGTTGCGCTATTACAAAAGGAAGTACCTCAATCAGATTGATTCCCTCTCTACAAAAATAGTATTGTTAAGCAGGGAGAACTCTGATTTAAAAGGTAAGGTTGACCAAGAGAAGCGTCAAAACGAAAACCTTACCATGGAGAATGTGAAGTTGAATAACAAAGTGGCTATTGGAGCTAAACTAAGTGCAAAACAATTATTTGTAACAGGCGTAAAGAATCGCAGCAATGGCAAAGAGCGCGAAACCAACAGGGCCTCTCAGCTAGAGAAGCTTAAGATTGTTTACACCTTGGATGAAAATTACGTGAATGATCCAGGCGAAAAAACAGTGTATGTTAAAGTAATAGGTCCAGACGGTGCAACACTTTATAACGAGTCAGCCGGGTCAGGAACATTCCAATTCCAAGGCCAGGAGTCGCTTTATTCAACCAAACAAAGCATAGAATTTAATCAAAAAGCACAAGAAGTAACTTTGTATTGGACAAGGGGTTCAACTTTTGGCAAAGGCTCATATAAATTAGAGCTATATGCAGATGGTTTTCAAATTGGCTCATCTGTTTTTGAGTTGAAATAACAATTTATTATAAAAGGAACGGCCATGGTATTAAACATTGGCCGTTTTTTTATTGCCTGTATTTTAACGTAATTGTAGCTTAAATGAATAAAAAACTATCACTACTTGATTGTGTAATGTTAATCATGGGCAGCATGATTGGATCAGGTATTTTTATAGTACCAGCAGCCATGAGTAACGAATTACAATCGCCAACCATGCTTATTTTTGCTTGGGTGGTAACAGCTATACTTACCATTTTTGCTGCCTTAAGTTATGGAGAGTTGGCTGCAATGATGCCAAAGGCTGGCGGGCAATATGTATATCTCAAAGAAGCCTATAACAAACTCTTTGGTTTTTTGTATGGCTGGACTTTTTTCACAGTAATTCAAACAGGAACAATAGCTGCGGTGGCAGTAGCATTTGCCATTTATAGCGGTGTGTTTTTTCCTGCAATTAGTGATGCCAATGTGCTATTAGATTTAGGTGTTGTTAAAGTAAGCAGCAAACAAGTATTGGCTATTGTAATTGTATGGCTCCTTACTTTCAGTAATTTTAAAGGAATAAAAACTGGAGCATGGATTCAAAATGTATTTACCATTGCAAAAATTGGGGCATTGTTTTTTATGATTGGCGCTGGGATTTATTACATCTCAACACAACCTGCTGTATCTATCAATTGGACTATTCCTCAAGAAGCATCAACTTATGGATATTGGGGTATTTTTTGTGGTGCGTTGGTGGGCAGTATATTTAGCAGCGATGCCTGGAACAATGTCACATTTACCGGAGGAGAAATCAATAACCCTAAGCGTAATTTACCATTGTCACTAGTTACAGGAACTGCCGGGGTTCTGTTGTTGTACATTTTTATCAATTATATTTATTTATATAGCTTACCCTTTGATACAATTGCACATGCTGAGAATGGCAGGGTAGGCACCTTGTTATTAAATACCATTTTTGGACAGGTCGGTTTAGTGGTGATGTCTGGACTGATTATGGTTAGCACTTTTGGCTGCATCAACGGATTAACCTTAAGTGGGGCAAGGGTGTATTATTCAATGGCACTTGATGGCTTGTTTTTTAATAAAGCGGCCACTTTAAATAAAAACAATGTACCTCAATTCGCATTAATCATACAAGCCATATGGACCAGTTTGCTCACGTTAAGCGGAAGTTATGGAAACCTATTGGACTATGTGGTTATTGCCGTGCTTATTTTTTATATCCTCACTGTAGCTGGTGTGTTTATCTTGCGTAAAAAACAACCTCAAATAGAACGCCCATACCGTGTTTGGGGCTATCCTTTTGTGCCTGCACTCTATATAACCATGGCATTGTTTATATGCATCAATTTAATGGTGTTTAAGCCCTCTTATACCTTGCCTGGTATTGGAATTGTGTTGTTGGGTATACCCGTTTATTTTGTGGCAGCAGCGCTCAATAAAAACCGCGTTTCAGTATAATTATTTGGATTGAAAAATACTCATTTAGACAACTAAACAATACAAAATGTAAAATATACTTGACTTTTTGTAAAGTCAAGTTATCTTTGCGTTCTAATATAATTGGTTATGATTCCTTACCTTGTACTTCCCAACTATTGCAAATGGATAGGTGCCTGCTGTTTTGTAGCAGGCTTTGTGCTTGATGGAGTAGCTGCTCCTGATTTGGATAACCTGGCTTCAGGCATTGGGTTGCTGGTGCAGGTACTCATTTTGTTTGGGTTGTTATTGATTGCCGGTGCCAAGCAAGGCATAGAAGATGAATTGGTAAAACATTACAGGCTTGTGGCGTTGCAATGGTCAGTGGCAATTTTTATTTTGGTGCGTTTGGGGTTTAAAACGTTTGCATGGTTACAACAAATGCCTTCAACTGATGTAGACTTCGGAGTGAATTTTCTATTGGAGGTGTATTTGCTGTTGTTTTACTATTTGCTTTATGTTCAGGATAGGGTATCAGCCATGTTCAATAACCAATAGCGTAGCTTATGAAAAATACCATCAAAGTTGAACGCGCAAAACGAAATATCACGCAAGACGATTTGGCCAAATCTGTGCAAGTGTCTAGGCAAACCATTAATGCCATAGAAACAGGAAAGTTTGTCCCCTCCACACTGTTGGCCTTAAAATTATCTCGCTATTTTAATATTACCGTAAACGACATTTTTGAATTGGAAAATCATGATTAGAGTAAAAAAAATCACTTTAGGCATAAGCCTCTTTTTAATAGGAGTACTAACGTTACAAGCACAAACCAAGGCTGATTACGAACTTGTAAAAGATAAAATGCGTAGCTATTACAATGCAAAAGCATATGCACAAATTTATACAATGTTAAGCGCAGAGTTTAAAAGGCAGATGAGTGAGGATGCGTTGGTGTTTTTTATGGAATCCAATATCTATGAAGAGTTGGGAAAAATGAAGTCGTGCAAATTTGTGCGTGAAGAAGATGGCAGTTATTTGTTTCTAACCACTTTTAAAAAGGGCGAGTTAAACCTGTTTTTAAGCCTGAATAAAAACAAGGAGATTGATGGATTCCGTTTTTTACCTATTTCAAAACCTGTTCAGTTAAAGGCCAACAAAACCAGAGCATTGCTTACCAATAATCCATTAAAAACAAACACCGATAAAAAGGTAGATAGTTTGGTAAGGGCTTCTTGGGATGCGAAAAAAAGAATAGGATTATCAATAGGGCTAATTAAATCAGGCGAAACACTAACTTACGGTTATGGAGAGGTAAAAGTAAATTCAGGCATGATACCCGATAAAGAAACCATTATGGAAATAGGGTCCATTACCAAAACATTTGCTGGACTTTTGGTGGCGCAAGCGGTGCAGGATGGTAAACTCAGTTTACAGGACGATATCAGAAAATACTTACCTGGTAACTATTCAAATTTGGTTTTTAACAATGTACCCATTACTGTTCAACACTTGCTTACACATACTTCCGGATTACCACGTTTACCCGATGACTTAAGCAATCAGCCTGATTACAATACTTTAAACCCATACAAAAATTACAGCAAACAAATGATGCTGGATTATTTGCACCAAGTAAAAATGGAGCAGCAACCTGGAACAACCTCATCATACTCCAATTATGGTACTGCCTTGTTGAGTATTATATTGGAGCAAGCTTGCCATAAAAGTTTTGCCACTTTATTGGATGAACAAGTGTTAAAGCCATTGGGCATGTCCAATACGTTTATTGATGTTCCTCAGGATAAGGCCAATCAACAAGCAACCGTTTACAATGGTTCGCATGAGGTATTGAGGTGGCAATTGGGTGATATGGTTGCCGCAGGCGGACTCTCATCTAATGTGCAGGATATGTTGGCTTATTTAACAGCCCAGTATCAACAACAAACTCCGGCCATTAAACAAAGTCAAGAAGTATTGTTTCGTGAAAATGTGAAGCAAGGCACGGCCTGTTTGTGGGTGGTAACCACGTTAAAAGATGGAAAGCACCTGATTTGGCATAATGGTGCCACGGGGGGCTCAACCGCCTTTTGTGGTTTTATTCCTGAAACAGGGGATAGGATAGTGATACTCAGTAACAGCAACGAAAGCGTTGACCAATTGGCTATTCAGTTAATGAGGATGGAATAATTTAGTTGCAAAAAATACCAAATAGAATAACTTTGGAAAAGGATATGAAATACAGAAATGAAAATTTTCATCTACCTGATAAATGCACCATATAAATTATTGTTATTGAGTTGTTGCTTAGTACTACAAAGCTGCAAGCAAGATGAGCCTGTTAAAAAAGACACGTATTCAATAACAGCATTTTTTTATGGCAGTCAAGATCAAGAATTAACGTTTACTTCCGTATCCTTACCAGAGCAAGCTTTAATAGATTATTTGAATAAAAAATCCGTAAGGTGCTCTCAAGGTGTAAATGGTCCATGGACTTTTGGAAATATTCCTATTGATGCTGCAAACCTTTTTTTGCAAAAAGACAGCAACGACCAACAATTTGTAAAAGATACTTTTGAACTATTGTGCAAAATACTTCCAGATGATCAGCTTCCACCTGGGCCCGTGTTCGGCATGGGGCCGCAATGTGCGCATTTGGAAATTCTGGAAATTAAGCCGTATAAATAATTTAGTGGGTGATGTTAATGCGCTTTTATAAAATAGTTGTTTTGTTATTTGTTGCTGCAAAGCTTTAAGCGTGATGAGCCAATTAAAAAAGATACCTATGAAATAACGGCTATACTTACTGAAAATCGTGGGGGAATATTAGAATTTAAAACCACATCTATTCCAGAACAATCATTAATAGATTATTTTAATGAAAAAACAGTTGGTTCTTCTGTAATTAATTACAAGGGTCCTTGGTATTTTAGGAATATCAAGTATGATGAGGCAAATCGTTTTTTTGAGAAAGACACCAATGACCAATACCTAGTGAAGGATACTTTTCAACTGCAATGTAAAATACTTCCAGATGATCAGCTTCCACCTGGGCCAGTGTTTGGTTTTATGCTGCCATACGCACATTTGAAAATTGTAGAGATTAAGCCGTATAAATAGGTTTATGTGGTTATGTTAATCCGTTGGCGTAAAATAGTGGTTATGTTGGTTTGTTGCTTAGTACTACAAAGCTGCAAGCAAGATGAGCCATTGCTAAAAGATGTATATCCTGTAACGGCTGTTTTTTATTGGAATTATGACGAGGCGTTGTTTTTTTACACAGTTGCCAAGCCTCCTAAAGTATTAACTGATTACTTGGATAACACATTTGTTAATTCAAGGCGATTTGACACAGAACCTTACGGATTTGAAAATATCCCAATGGATGCCGCCAACCGTTTCATTCAAAAAGATACCAACGTGCAACAATACATGAATGATACTTTTGTATTGGGCTGTAGAATACAATTGGATTATCCTGAACCAGGTTATGGAAGATTGCCCAGAGCCAGGCCTTATTTAGAAGTGGTAACAATAAGACCTTATAGGTAAGCAGGCCGCACATAACGGTCAAGTTTTTTACCTGTTTTTAAGTCCCATTTGCCAGATAAACTGACTAATGTTCTAAATGGAAGTCGTTAATTAACAGTATATTTGGGCTATGAACAATAGGGTATTTATTCTAGCGCTCCTTTTATTCGGAATGGGTTGTAAACATAAAACAGCAACAACACATGCCACCACCGAAGATATTACAGCATCCGTTTATGCTTCTGGTATCGTAAAAAGTACCAACCAGTATCAGGTATTTGCAACAGTAAATGGCATTGTGGAGCAAGTATTGGTTTCAGAAGGGGATATGGTAGAAGTTGGAACACCTGTATTTTATATATCCAATGAAACATCAAAACTGAATACCCAAAATGCGGAATTGGCTGCCGCTTATTCAGATTTTAATACCAATAGAAATAAACTTAAAGAGCTTAAAGTAAACATTGATTTTGCAAGAGCTAAACTCAGTAGCGATTCGTTACAATATGTAAGGCAACAAAATTTGTTTAAACAGCAGGTTGGTTCGGCATTCGATTTAGAGCAACGTTTGCTTGCGTATCAAAATTCTGCATCAACTTATCAAGCTGCGCTGCTTCGCTATGATGAACTGTATAAACAACTTAATTTCGCATCAGAACAAGGCAAAAAAAATCTGCTCATTTCAAAAAAGCAAGAAAATGATTTTACCATTAAGAGTGAAATAAAAGGCAAGGTGTACAGCCTTTTAAAAGAGAAAGGTGAAATGGTGAGCTTACAAACGCCACTTGCCATTATTGGAGATGCAAGCCATTTTATGTTGGAGCTACAAGTGGATGAATACGATATTGTACGCATTGCAAAGGGACAAAAAATATTGGTTACGTTGGATAGCTATAAAGAAAGTGTATTTGAAGCCAAGGTTGAAAAAATATACCCCATTATGAATGAACGAACCAAGACGTTTATGGTTGAAGCATTGTTTACAAAAGCGCCTCAAATCTTGTATCCCAACCTTACTGTTGAAGCCAATATTGTTATTCAAACCAAAAAAAATGCACTGACTATACCTCGCAACGTACTTAGCAATGACAATACCGTTACCAAAAGCAATGGCGATAAAGTGCAAGTAAAAACCGGACTTAAGGATTATAACAAAGTAGAAATTCTGAGTGGTATTTCAGTTTCAGACGAGTTAATTATACCGGAAGATGCTAAGTAAATTAATTATTACCATTGCAAAATCGCTGTTGCTGGCCCGTTGGAAACAAACCATGGTAGCAGCGGTTGGCGTTACCTTTAGCATTGCTATGTTTATTACTTTGCTTAGCTTTATGACGGGCTTAAACGATTTGCTGGATGGACTTATTTTAAACAGAACAGCACACATTAAACTTTACAATGAGATCAAACCAAATGCCTCGCAACCAATTACACGATCGAGAGAGTTTGCTGATAACTATAACTTTATTCAATCTATAAAACCCAATGGTGGGCGGCTAGAAATTTATAACAATGGGGCTATTTTAACTGCCCTTAAAGCCGACAAACGTGTAAAAGGAATTGCACCTAAAATTACCGCCCAGGTTTTTTATAACGTAGGCTCAATTGATATTACGGGCGTAGTTAATGGCATTGATGTGGAAGCAGAAAATAAGTTGTTCTTTTTTCAGGATTATGTTACCGTGGGTAATTATATTGATTTGGCAAACATACCCAACAGCATTATTTTAGGTAAAGGAGCCGCTTTAAAAATGTTAGCCAATATTGGAGATGTGGTTCAAATTACCACCGCCAAAGGCGATATCATGCAGCTTAAAGTAGTGGGTTTTTTCCAATCAGGAATTCAGGATATAGACAAGGTGCAAAGTTATACTTCATTGGCAACTGCCCAAAAACTCATGGGCAAACCCTCTAATTACATTACAGATATTCAAATTAAGTTGTATGATATAAACCTGGCTCCTGAAATGGCTAAAAATTATGCAGCCGTTTTTGGTTGTGATGCAGAAGACATTCAAACCGCAAATTCACAGTTTGAAACAGGCAGTTCAGTTCGCTCATTAATTTCTTATGCAGTGGGCATTACCCTGTTAATTGTTGCGGGATTTGGTATTTACAATATTCTGAACATGATGATTTATGAAAAGATGGATTCCATAGCCATACTTAAAGCAACTGGATTTTCAGGCAGTGATGTAAACAAAGTATTTATTGTGATTGCACTTACTATTGGGTTTGTTGGTGGAGCCATAGGGCTACTGGTTGGATTCTTGCTTTCTGCATTTATTGACCAGATACCCTTTAATACAGCTGCATTGCCAACCATTAAAACCTATCCCATTAATTACAACCCCAAGTTTTATATGATAGGTACCATTTTTTCATTGGTAACAACCTATTTGGCGGGATTTTTCCCTGCACGCAAAGCCAGCATGATTGATCCCGTTATTATTATCCGAGGAAAATAACATGGAAACCGTATTAGAATCAAAAGGAATTTGCAAAAGCTTTCACGACCCCATTACTGTTGACGTTTTAAAAGATGTTACCTTCTCTATTAAAAAGGGGGAATTTGTTTCTATAACAGGTAAGTCAGGTTGTGGCAAATCCACCTTGTTGTACATCCTTTCTACAATGGATACCGATTACCAAGGAGAATTATATATTGATGGGGAGTTGATGCACAATAAAAAGGAAAAGCAGTTGGCAAGCATACGCAATGAAAAAATTGGTTTTGTGTTCCAGTTTCATTACCTGTTAAACGAGTTTTCTGTATTGGAAAATGTGATGTTACCAGGTTTAAAACTGGCCAAACATTCAGCACAAGAAATAGAAAAACGTGCCATGGAAAAATTGCGCATTCTGGGTATTGAAAGTGAAGCGAAAAAATCTCCCAATCAACTTTCAGGTGGACAAAAACAACGGGTAGCCATTGCTCGCGCCCTTATTAATGACCCACTTATTATTATGGGCGATGAACCTACTGGTAACCTAGACAAGAAAAACAGCCTTATTGTGTTTGATATTTTTAAAGAACTGGCCCACACACTTAAACAAACACTTCTAATTGTAACCCACGACCAAGAATTTGCCAAAAGCACTGACCGCATCATTGAAATGGAAGATGGTAAAATAATACACATGTAGGTTGTGTCTCATCGTGTTCATGCGGACAGACAGTTCCGTTTGCGGAATGCCGTCCGTGTTTTGAAATGCTTATCTAAAATACGTTTAGTTTACCCTTGTTAAAGCGTTAAAACTTCAACGCTAGCCCCACCAGAATTTGGCGTTGTGCCATATAACGTGCAGGGTTAGTAGGAGGAGGGCCGCTGCTGGATACGCGAGGGTCGCGGTAGCGCAGGTCTACCCACGACTCAGGAACATTGTCTCCAAATTCATAAGCACGTCCCGTAACCGGATTAATGATGGTAGCATTCTTGTTGTTAAATACATTGCTCATGGTAATGCTAAAGTTAACCTGTGTTCTGCCTTTAAATTTCCACCACTTGGTGTAAGAAATATCGGTCCAGAACCAATACTCACCAACTTTGCTCCAGCGTGCATCAGGATTAGGGTCTTGTACATAAATTGGTCTTCCGGTATTTACATCCGTTCTGTCAAATATAAATGGGGTATAACGCACACCACTGCGCAAGTTCGTTTCAACGTACAAGCTCATTTTGTTTAACCATGCTTTTCCAAACAAGCCAGTTTTATTGTCCAGTTTAAATACATGGTTGGTTTTAAAGTTATGTGGCACATCCCATGGCAAGTAAAACTCTTTGGTATCCTCGTTGGCTCCAGTGGCTAACAACTCTTTTAAATCTTCGTTTGCACTCGCACTTTGGCCGGTTGTTACTTGATAGGTGTATGATGCTTGTCCGTTGTACCAATTGCCAATACGTTTAATATAACCCACCTCAATACCCCTGCTGCGGGCGTAATCGCTGTTTATCCTAATGGTGCGTGCCACGTCTCTGCCCGAAACATCTTTAATAAATACATTGGTTGTGGTAATAAAATCATACTTATCTTTAAAAAATGCTGATATGGTAAAAGCATCATTATTGGTAATTTGTGTTTTCAACCCAATTTCATAACTAATATCCACCTCTGGATTTAAGTCAGGATTACCCACGTTGGCAATGGTTGAACGATCTTGATAAAAAGGATTCAAGCCTGGGTATAAAAAAGAAGGGTGAGGAAGAATGGTGGTATGTCCATAATTGAAGTACAACATTTGGTTTTCGCGTATCGGAAACGAAGCTGATACTTTAGGTAAAAAGCGAAACTTATACCTAAGGTCTCCAATCTTGGTTGAGTTTTCTTTGTACGATTTCCGGATTTCATCACGAATAGGCGCACGTGGGTTGTCAACCGCATCATCTACATATTTGCCTGGAGCCCAATATTCAAAACGCCCGCCAATGCTTGCAATTAAACCCTTGTATTTAATTTGGTCAGTAATAAAAATACCACCACGTTGTGGGTTTACCTTCCAAACATCACTTTGTTGTCCTAAACGGAAGGTTTGTGATTCGCCACCATTTGCCAATGGCAAAGGAGCACCAACCCAAGGGCGTATGATATCAATCCATTGCATTTCCTGGATTTTAGCTTCAAAGCCAAATGAGAGTTTGTTTAAAGAATTTGCAGAAACCAAGTTGCCTTGCGCCTTTACGGTATATTCTTCAAAATAATGCGAGTGCCATAAGGTGGCAATACCTCCGTTGTTGAAAAAGCCAGAAGGAAGGTTCACAAATGAAACAGAGTCACCAGGGTTAAAATAAGTAACCGGATACTGATTGATAGAAGAAGGGTCCAATACCTGATCTACCACATTAGGTCTCCAAGGCCTGCCGTTAGCATCAGCCTGTAATTTTACAAAAAAGCGAGATGCCAAAACATTATATGAAAAACGTTTACTAATTGATTGCTTGTAATCAGCTGAAACCATATTGGCATCATGCGTAAATGTATTGGCATTATCCATTTGCTCACTAAAAATGTACTGATAGCCAGGTTGAAAAGGCAGGTCATTGCCAAAAATCCTCAGCATGTTCACATCCTGGTTAATGGTTAATGAGCGTAAACCTGAAACAGTAAGTGTTTTATTCTTTTTAAAAGCGTAGTTTAACTTCCCAAAAACACTCCAGCGATTGTCTTGAAACGGACTCCATAAGCGGCTATCACCCCATCCTTTTTGAGGGTATAAATTAGAAATAACTTGTTTGGCCGGATTTTGGTAATACTCGTCTGTAAACGCTCCCCGCAAAGCCACTGAAAATTTCAATCGGTTTTCTAAGGCTTTTTTAAGCAATGGGCCATTTACATTTAATTCCGTAACACTACTGTTCCAATTGTCAATACGCCCGCTATTAAACCCAAAATTATCCCTTTTGTGGTTAATGGCAAATTCAAGCTTATCTCCCCCTGAACGGGTTCTGGTGTTTACAACCCCAGCGGTGGCATCGCCAATATCAGCCCCTATACCTCCGGTGGTAATTTCAATATCACCAATGGCGTTGCTTCCAATGTCCAATCCAAAACCAGTTCCAGCCAATGGGTCTGTTACTTTTACCCCATCAACATAAACACCCGTTTCATAAGTCCTACCACCCCTGATGCTAACACCTGCTGGTGAGTTTACCACACCAGGCTGTGTGTTTACAATGCTTTGTAGTTGGCGTGCTGGTGCAAGTTCAATAGCTTCTTGGCTAATGCTACTCACTGACTGGGCTTTATCCACATCTATTAATGGTTTTTTACCAATTACAATAACCTCATCACCTGTTACACTTGCTGGCTGCATGGCTACGTTAATTTCTTTTACTTCTCCAGCCTTTACCCTAATGGCGGTCATTACTACCTTACTATAACCCAAATAAGAAATTTCAAGGGTGTATTCGCCTGGACGCACATTTTTGATGGTAAAACGGCCATTTAAATCGGTTGCAGCCCCAAATGAAGTGCCTTTAATCAGCACGCTTACGCCAATAAGTTCTGAATTATCTTTTTTATCCTTAATAACCCCTGTAATGGTTGCTGTTGTTGCTGTGGTAGTTTGCTGAGAGAAAGCAGCTAAAGAGCAAAAACAAGTGAGGAGAAGTAGGTAGAAATATCGCATGTTGAGTTATTTTCCTTAAACGCAGGCAAAATAATGGAATAAATCTGGTTTAAAAACACTTGTTGATATTAAGGTTTTGTTAATGGAAAACTAAAGTAGCGGGTAATCTGAAAAGTGGAAATGCACGAATGAGCCTAATGATCCCTCAACTCAGCAAGTTTATTTTCCAATTGCATAATATCAGTAACCAGCACTTCACGGGCTTTGCTGTCCTTAAATGGACTAAAAATGCAAGTTAGCTCTTAATTTCAATCGTTTAACCTGCTTTCAATATCCATTTGCTCATGCAAAATCCTAATGATTTCAATCTCCCCCTTTTTCTTATTTATCTTATAAAAGATGAAATGAGCTTTTATTTTTGATTTGAAATACCCTTCTCTAATATGGCTACAGTTTATACCTGAAGTTGGATGATTGGCCAAATATTCAATTTCATCAATAATAAGGTTATAATATCTATCTGCTTGTTCTACCGACCAAGTTTCTAATGTATAAAGCCAAATATTTTCAATGTCGGTTTTGGCTTCGTTACTAATTTTATAAGCCATTATTTTGGAACATGCTTTTGATGAATTGTTTTCAAAAACGTTTCTCGATTAAAATTTTTCGCAAATCCCGATTTTTCTCCTTTTTTCAATTCACTTATGAGTTCTACTTTTTTAGCTTCTTCTTCTTCGAACATTCTTAAAGCAGCACGCACTACCTCGCTGGCCGATGAAAATTTACCGGATTTTACTTGTTGGTTAATAAAATTATTAAAATAGTCGCCAAGCAGCATCGAAGTATTTTTTGCCATAACGTAAATTTTTTATCAAAAGTACCAATTATTGGTATGAATTAAAATAATTTTTTCAATTATTCTAATAGGGGCTATCATTAAAGTATAATAGGAAAAACCAGTATTATAAACTATGTATTGAATTTTACCTTTGCTTGGTGGATAATTTCCTACTACCCTCTTTCCCTTAACTCAGCGAGTTTATCTTCCAATTGCATAATATCAGTAACCAGCACTTCACGTGCCTTGCTGCCCTTAAATGGCCCAACAATACCAGCTCTTTCTAATTGGTCAATTAGTCGGCCTGCGCGGTTATAGCCTAAATTAAGTTTACGTTGCAATAATGAAGTTGAACCTTGTTGGTGTTGAACAATAATTTGAGCCGCTTCTTCAAATAAACTATCCCGTTCGCGAGGGTCAAACTCAGCAGGACCATTTTCACCGTCCTCTTCCATTTTTACTTCTGGTAATTGGTAAGGCTCCTTACCTTGTTGACTGCCAATAAAATTGGCAATTTTATCCACTTCGGGCGTATCCACAAAGGCACATTGCAAACGCACCAAATCGTTGCCAACAGTGTAAAGCATGTCTCCTTTTCCAATCAGTTGGTCCGCCCCGTTGGCATCTAAAATCGTTCTTGAATCTATTTTTTGAGAAACACGGAAGGCCACACGTGCAGGGAAGTTGGCCTTGATCATTCCCGTAATTACATTTACTGACGGGCGTTGTGTGGCCAAAATTAAATGGATACCAATGGCACGGGCCAATTGTGCCAAGCGGGCAATGGGCATCTCCACTTCTTTACCTGCGGTCATCATCAAATCAGCCACCTCATCAATAACCACCACTATATAAGGCAAAAAACGATGCGGCATTTTATCTGTTGGGACTAACCTACGGCTGATAAATTTAGCATTGTATTCTTTTAAGTTTCTTACTTGAGCATCCTTTAACAAATCGTAGCGGCTATCCATTTCAACACACAAAGAGTTTAACGTGTTTACTACCAGTTTGGTGTCTGTAATAATGGCATCTGCATCACCCGGTATTTTAGCCAAAAAGTGTCGCTCAATGGTTTTATAAATGCTTAACTCTACTTTTTTAGGGTCAATAAGTACAAACTTAATTTGCGAAGGGTGTTTCTTGTACAGCAAAGAAACCAGTATGGCATTTAGCCCAACGGATTTTCCTTGTCCGGTAGCACCAGCCATTAATAAGTGAGGCATTTTTGCCAAGTCAGCCACAAACACTTCATTTTGTATAGTTTTACCAAATGCAATGGGCAAATCCATTTCAGCATTTTGGAAACGTGCACTGCTCAATGCGCTTCGCATGCTTACCATAGCAGGCTTTTCATTAGGTACTTCAATACCAATGGTTCCGCGCCCAGGGATAGGTGCAATAATGCGGATACCTAAGGCTGCCAAGCTTAAAGCAATATCATCCTCCAGATTTTTGATTTTGGCAATACGCACCCCATCCTGAGGAACAATTTCGTACAACGTAACCGTTGGACCAATGGTGGCAGATATTTTTTTGATACCGATGTTGTAATTTTTCAGGGTATCCTCAATCATTTTGGTTTTAATCTGCAATTCAGTACTTTCCACGGTTGATTTGTTTTCCCCACCGTAATCATTCAACAGGTCTAATGAAGGAAACTCATAGTTGCTAAAATCCAGTGTTGGATCATATTCCGTATCAATGCCACCATATTCGGGTTTCTCAATCACTTCTTCGTCTTCTTCTGGTGTCTCTTGCACTTCCAACACAAGCCCACTATCCGTTTTAAGTACACCACTCAACGGAGTTTCAGCAAGTGCAGCAGTAGCTAAAACGGCACTGGCAACCATGGGTACAATGGGTATTACGGGAGTTTCTTCTTCTGGTTTTTCGTCAGGCTCATCTTCTTCTGGAGTTGGTGCAGGAGTATTGTCAATAGGTGGTTCTATTACCTCAACCTTGTTTTCCTTTACCGTTAACACAAAATCATCAGGGTTTAAGGGAGTTTCTTCTTCGGCTTGCGCATAAGCATTTGCAATGGCTTGGTTAATGGTGATACTTCCTAAACTATTGGTGTTTTCTTGTTCCTCTTCTTCCTCTTTAGCTGGAAGAGGCAAGTCCACGACAGGTTTCGGCTCGTAAAACTTAATGTTAAATACCACCACTAAAAACACCAATGAATAAAACACCAATAACAGTGCAGCCCCCAATGTGCCAACAAGCCCCTTAAGATAAATGATACCAAAATGGCCAAATGCTCCGCCAAGTATTTGCCACACATCATTAAAAATCAGTCCCAACCCCAACGACAACCAAATAACACCGAAAAAGCTATAACGTATGGTTCGTAAAATGGGTAAAGGGGTAGTGTCTGTAAGCAGTTTAATACCCAATAACCCCAGTATCAACACAAATGCAAAGGAGGCCAATCCAAAGCCCTTGTATATAAACACATAAGCAATAAGTGCTCCTAATTTGCCAAGAATATTTTCAGCAACTTCGGCATCATTTTGTACAAACACATCCCAACGCATGCCTTTGGCAATGTTTTGATCAACCTGCCAGCTAAAAATAAATGAACCAAAGGCAAATGCCATAAAAACTGCAGTAACCAGTAGCACCAACCCACTGGTTTTTAAAAAACGCTCGTCCTGTAAAAAAGCCAGTTTGCCCTTGCGTTCACTGTCTTTTTTCTTCTCAGGTTTTTGCGGTTCTGGTTTCAGCTCTTCTTCCAGCTCAAGCTCTTTGGGCTCATTACCTACTGTGCTGATTGTGTTCTGTTTGGCCTTTTTCATGTTAACTAAACAAAATTAAATAACCACTTTTACTAAATAAACATAGTTACCCACCTTTGCACACGTATACACCATTACTGACATATTTTAAAAACACCCTTTTGCAATAGCCGTTAATGTGCGTAAATTCGCCTGTTGGGTAAAAGCTATTCGCATTACAACTTATTAATTAACAGTACATATGAATCAACCAGATTTTTTATTATCCTTACTTGAAGTGGTTAAATACATCATTCCCTCACTTGTTGTGTTGGGTGTGGTTCACTTTTTATTGAAGAATTTTTTTGACAATGAGTTCTTAAGGAGAAAAATGGAATTGAAGGTAGAAAACAGCAAATTGATTACGCCATTAAAGCTTCAGGCTTATGAGCGCATTGTAATTTTAATGGAACGTATGAGTCCTAACAATTTAATATTTAGGGTGAGCTCTCCCGGTATTAGTGCCACACAACTTAAAATTTTATTGATTGAAGATATTAATAACGAATTTAACCACAATGTTTCACAGCAAGTGTACATATCGCCTCAGGCATGGCAAATGGTGCGCATTGCCAAAGAAGAAATGATTAACATTGTAAATACAGCCTATAGCTCGCTGGGCCCCAACTCTGTTGGCTTGGATTTAAGCAAAGGTATTTTTGAAGTAATGATGAAAATGGATAATATTCCTACCAATAAAGCCCTAGAGTTTTTACGTAAAGAGTTTCATTTGTTGTTTGATTAATACAAAAGAACATGACAGATAACAAGTTGTTTGATTCTTTTCCCCCAGTAAGCAAAGAGCAGTGGGTAAAACAAGTGGTTAAAGACTTAAAGGGAAAGGGTTTTGAAGAAACACTTACCTACCACACACAAGATGGCATAGTGGTTTCACCCTTTTACACACACGAAGACATTACACCAATTGGAGGCTTTAAACCATTGTTCGCCCACACGGATTGGGAGATTTGCGCAGAGATTGATGGAACAAACGAGCAAGAAGGCAATAAACAATTGTTATATGCACTCAATACTGGTGCAACAGCCATCATTTGTTATGTTTATGCCCACGTTAATTTAAGTAAACTGTTCAATGAGGTGCAATTGCAGCACATCAAAACACAACTTGTAGTTGAAGGCGATGTACAGGTTTTAATCAATAACCTAAATACATTTATTGCACAGCAAAAAAACGATGCAGCAGCTTTTTTAGCCTTAAACATTGATCCTGTTGAGCAATTGATGCGCACAGGCAATTGGAGAAACAACGCAGAAAGCGATAAGATTGAATTGGAACAAGTTGTGACTTGGAATGGTATTCTTTGCATCAATGGCAATGTATATCAACAAGCTGGTGCTCCTCCTGCTTATGAAATAGGTTGTTTGTTGGCACATGCAAACACGCTCTTGCAAAGCCTACATGCTAAACAACTTGCCCCAAAAGAAATTCAGCTAAACGTGGCTATTGGTGCTGATTATTTTATGGAAATAGCCAAATTAAGGGCCATTAGAAAAGTTTTCGCGTTGCTGTTTAAAGAACACGGAATAAAAGTTGAGTTGCTCATTCATGCTGAGACATCTAGCCTCAATATGACCTTATTTGATGAATATAATAACTTGTTACGGGCAACAACAGCTGCTATGGCAGCTTCCATTGGCGGTTGCAACAGCTTATTTGTAAAGCCATTTGATGCCCTGCGCCAAACAGGTAACCAAGTTGCTGAAAGGCTATCACGAAATGTACAACTCATTCTTAAAGAAGAAAGTTACTTGAACCAAATGGCCGATGTGGCTGCGGGTTCTTATTTTATTGAATATTTAACCGAAGAGCTTGCAAAAAAAGCATGGAGCAATTTTACCTCCATTGAAAAATCAGAAGGCTTTATAACATGCCTTAAACAAGGAATTATTCAACAACAAATAGAAGCATTTGCCGATGAACAATTGGCATTATTTGCTAGTGGCAAAACGATTTTAGTTGGCAGTAACAAGTTTCCCAACCCCAAAGATGTGGTGCATGTAAACAGCCAATTTTTTAATAAGCCAAGCCAAAGCACAAATGCAGAAATACATGTTATAAAGCCAATAAGGCTTTCCGCTGTATATGAGCAAGAACGCATCAGTAAACAAGGGGTAAACAGTTAATCAGAATAACATGAAAAAGAACTTTGCTGATATTCCTTACCAATCTATAGTGCCTGATTTAACAGCACAAACGGCAACAACTTATACCACTGCAGAACAAATTCCAGTTCAGTCTAATTACACACCAGAGGCCACAGCATCTTTTGAGCACTTACATTTTGCTGCGGGTTTACCTCCTTTTTTACGTGGGCCATATTCAACCATGTACGCCCTTAACCCTTGGACGATAAGGCAGTATGCAGGGTTCTCCACAGCAGAAGAATCAAATGCATTTTACAAAAGAAACTTAGCTGCCGGACAAAAAGGATTATCTGTAGCCTTCGATTTGGCCACACATAGAGGATATGACAGTGATCATGAGCGGGTAGTGGGCGATGTAGGAAAAGCAGGAGTAGCCATTGACTCTATTCTTGATATGAAGGTGTTGTTTGATCAGATTCCCCTAGGAGAAATGTCAGTATCAATGACCATGAATGGTGCGGTATTGCCCGTGTTGGCTTTTTATATTGTAGCCGCTGAAGAACAAGGCGTATCATTAGAACAACTGACTGGCACCATTCAAAACGACATCTTAAAGGAGTTTATGGTGCGGAACACCTATATATATCCGCCTGAAACTTCCATGAAAATTGTGGCAGACATTTTTGAGTACACATCAAAGTACATGCCCAAGTTTAACTCCATCAGCATTTCTGGTTACCACATGCAGGAAGCCGGGGCAACGGCTGATATTGAATTGGCTTACACGTTAGCAGATGGACTGGAATACTTGCGCACTGGCATAAAGGCTGGATTAGATATTGATAGTTTTGCGCCCCGGTTGTCATTTTTCTGGGCCATTGGCATGAACCATTTTATGGAAATTGCTAAAATGCGTGCTGCAAGAATGTTATGGGCCAAAATAGTGAAACAGTTTAATCCTAAAAGCGATAAATCGTTGGCCCTCCGTACCCATTGCCAAACCTCTGGTTGGAGTTTAACTGAACAAGATCCATTTAACAATGTGGCCCGAACCAATATAGAAGCAATGGCAGCCGTATTGGGTCATACACAAAGTTTACATACGAATGCCTTAGACGAAGCCATCGCCTTGCCAACTGATTTTTCGGCCCGCATAGCCCGCAATACCCAATTGGGTTTACAGTTAGAGCATAATATTTGCAAAACCGTTGACCCTTGGGGTGGTTCATACCATGTGGAAACACTTACCCATGAGTTGGTACACAAGGCCTGGAAACTGATTGAAGAAGTGGAAGCATTAGGAGGTATGGCCAAGGCCATAGAAACCGGACTTCCTAAGATGCGCATTGAAGAAGCCGCAGCAAAAAAACAAGCCCGAATAGATAGTGGGAAAGATATTATTGTTGGTGTAAATGCATTTAAAAGCACACAACAGGAACTTATAGAAACGCTAGAAGTAGATAATACCAAAGTGCGTCTTTCGCAAATTGAACGGTTAAATAAACTCAAATCGGAAAGAAACTCCGATGAAGTGCAACAAAAACTAGATGCCATTACGGAGGCTTGCAAAACAGGCAACGGAAATCTGTTAGCCTTGGCTGTAGAAGCTGCTCGCGCAAGGGCAACCTTGGGCGAAATTTCATTGGCTTGCGAAAAAGTATTTGGCAGGTACCAGGCCACCATACGTTCAGTAGGAGGTGTTTACTCAACAGAAATTGCAATGGATAAAAACTTTGAACAAGCCCGCAACCTGGCCAATCAGTTTGCTGAATTGGAAGGCAGAAGGCCACGCATCATGATTGCCAAGATGGGACAGGACGGGCATGATAGGGGCGCAAAAGTAATCTCAACCAGTTTTGCCGATATGGGTTTTGATGTGGATATTGGTCCATTGTTTCAAACACCATTTGAAGCCGCCAAACAAGCTGTAGAAAATGATGTACATATACTAGGTGTTTCAAGCTTAGCTGCTGGACATAAAACATTGGTTCCTCAAGTCATTGCTGAATTAAAAAAGTTTGGACGCGAAGATATTATGGTTGTTGCAGGTGGCGTAATTCCTCAGCAAGACTATCCCTTTTTAATGGATGCAGGGGTAAGTGCCATATTTGGCCCAGGCACCATTATCACCGTTGCAGCACAAGATATTTTGCACAAACTCATTAATAAATACCAAGCATAATTTATATGCAGCAACTTACCATACCTGAATATGTGGACGGCATTAAAGCGGGCAATGTAGCTATACTCAGTAAAGCCATTACATTGGTAGAAAGCGCTTTGCCTAAACACCAGGATATGGCTGAAAAAGTAATTGAAGCTTGTTTGCCGTTTACTGGCAACTCTATTCGTATTGGTATAACAGGTGTTCCAGGTGTTGGTAAAAGCTCTTTTATCGAAAAATTTGGGCTTCACCTGATTAATGCCCATCAAAAAAAAGTAGCCGTATTGGCCATTGACCCTAGTAGTTCCATTTCGTTTGGCAGCATATTAGGTGATAAAACCCGGATGGAACACTTATCGGTTCATCCAAGTGCTTATATACGCCCAACTGCTTCTGGCTTGGCATTGGGAGGTGTTTCACGCAAAACACGTGAAAGCATTTATTTGTGTGAAGCGGCTGGCTTTGATACCATTATTGTAGAAACCGTTGGTGTTGGGCAATCGGAAACTGCGGTACACTCAATGGTTGATTTTTTTTTATTGCTAATGCTTGCAGGTGCAGGTGATGAATTGCAAGGCATTAAAAGAGGTATCATGGAAATGGCCGATGCATTGGTAATTACCAAAGCGGATGGAGCAAATAAAACCGCAGCAAAGTTAGCAGCCGCTGAATACAAAAGAGCCATGCATTTATTGCCACCTCATGCGGCAGGTTGGATACCTGAAACAGCCGTTTGCTCCGCAACCGATAATCAAGGTATGGATGACGTTTGGCAGATGATAGAAAGATATCAGCGCCACAGCACGCTTAATCAATACTTTCAACAAAAACGTGCTAACCAGGCGTTGTATTGGTTGGAAGAAACCATTAACGGGCAGTTAAAACAATGGTTTCTAAATAAGCCACATATGCAGGAAAACTATAATCAGTTAAAGCAGCAAGTCATAGATGGCAGTATAACCTCATATCATGCATCCCGGCAGTTGATGGCACTTTTTAAGGCATAAATTCTCATAAAATTAACGCATAGTTCCCTTTAACTTTTGTTAATTGCGGTATGAAACCAATCAAGCTGTTTTGTATTGCCGCTTTGTTTTTGTTAGCCGCTTGCTCAACACCCTATCAGGTAAGTAAAACGCAGGTAACCAACATTCGTGTTCAAGCTGATAGTTTGCACCTGTATGATACGGCTTTGGCCAACATCATAACTCCTTATAAAATACAGTTGGAGGCACAAATGAATGAGGTAATTGGTACTGCCGAACAAACATTAACCAAGGATTTGCCAGATGGTTGTTTGGGTAATATGGTGGCCGATGCATGCCTAGATTACGCACGCAAAGCGTACCAAAAACAAGTTGATTTTTGTGTATTAAACAATGGCGGAATACGTATACCAACCATTCAACAAGGAAATATACAAGTCGGGAAAATATACGAACTCATGCCTTTTGATAATATGATTGAGGTGGTTGAAATAAGCGGTGAAAAGTGCCTGGAATTGTTTGTGTGGATTGCTAAAAACAAAGGTGTTCCGGTAAGTGGTGTACAACTTACACTTAATAAGGATGTTGCCGAACAAATCTATGTTCAAGGTAAACCATTTGATGTAACTAGAAACTACACAATTGCCACTACCGATTTTTTAACCAATGGGGGAGATGGCTTAACCATGCTTGCTGCTGGTAAGCGTTTTGCAACAAACTACAAACTGCGAGATGCCATTATCAATTATGTTAAAGTAAATCAAACAATTAAAGCCAATAACAATGGACGCATCAAACAAAATTAATAGAAGAAATTTTATTAAAACTGGGGCGACAATGGGAGCATTGGCCTTATTTAATCAGTTCCCTTTAGAAGCACTTGCTAAAAGGAAACTAGTAAAAGTAAGCATCTTGCACACCAATGATTGGCACAGCCGCATTGAAGCTTTTCCTAAAGATGGGGGCAAGTTTGCAGGTATTGGAGGAGCAGCTACTCGGGCAGCCTTAATTAAAAAGATAAGAAAAGAAGAAGAGCAAGTGCTGTTACTCGATGCAGGCGATATTTTTCAAGGTACGCCTTACTTTAATTTTTTTGGAGGCGAGCTGGAATACAAACTAATGAGTGCAATGGGGTATGATGCAGCAACCTTGGGCAATCACGATTTTGACAATGGTATCGAGGGCATAACTAAACAGTTGAAACATGCCACGTTCGGTTTCATCAATTGCAACTACGATTTTACAGCATCTCCATTGGAAAAAGTGGTTAAACCCTACCAAATTTTCGAAAAAGGCGGTGTGAAAATAGGGGTTATTGGTGTGGGGATAGACTTAAACGGGTTGGTGCCTAATCAGCTATTTGGAGGGATTAAATATCGAGATCCAGTTTCGTTGGCTGACAATCTTGCAAGAGAACTCAAGGCGCAAAAAAAATGTGATGCAGTAATCTGCTTATCACATCTTGGATTTGAGTATAATTCAGACAAAATCAGCGATAAAAAATTAGCGGAAAAAACAACCTATATTGATGTGATTATTGGCGGACACACCCATACATTTTTGCCCCAACCTGTAGTGATAAAAAATATCGCTAATAAAGACGTGATAGTTAATCAAGTAGGCTGGGCAGGGTTGCAATTGGGTAAAATTGATTTATTTTTTGATTCCTCTGGAATGCTTGTAAATAAAGGGATTGGCTCAAATTTGTACATTTCGGAAAATAGCTGTTCATAAATGTTGATACATTTCCAGTTTTGGAAGTTTATGAAGAAGTTATCAAGATGAAATCAAACTTTTTTAACGAGATTAAAAAAATATAATCTCCGTAAAAAAACAACAAACACAAACAGTTACAACGGAACTGGATTTTCCTAATAAAATATTGCGTAAAAAAAATTTTTTTATTCACAATAAATAATCCATTTTCACATCCGAAAAGAGTATTGAAATATGATTGATAAAACTGCAGATAGTGTTTGGAGTAACTGTTTAAAATTGATTCAGGACAATGTTTCACCCCAAAGTTTTAAAACTTGGTTTGAGCCGATAAAACCCGTAAAATTAGATAATAAGATTCTTACCATTCAAGTGCCTAGCCAATTTTTCTACGAATGGTTAGAGGAGCATTATGTAAGCTTGTTGAAAAAAACATTAAAACAAGAATTAGGTCCGGGCTCACGTTTGGAGTACAACATCATTGTAGAGAATACCAGTAATAATTCAAATCCTTACGTAGTAAATATACCAGGTAGCAATAATGCCAAATCTGATACCCAAAATGTGGGTATGCCGCTTAATCTAAGCAGCAACATCAGAAACCCTTTTATTATCCCTGGTCTTAAAAAGGTTAATATAGACAGTAACTTAAATCCCAACCAAAACTTTGATACTTTTATAGAAGGTGATTGCAACCGTTTAGCACGTTCTGCTGGATTTGCAGTAGCCAATAAACCAGGTGGCACATCCTTTAATCCGTTAATGATTTTTAGCGAAACAGGTTTAGGTAAAACACACCTTGTACAGGCTATTGGTAACATGATTAAGCAAAACAGCAAAAATAAAGTAGTGTTGTATGTGCCAGTTGAAAAATTTACCAACCAGTTTGTTGAAGCAGTAAGAAACAATAGCAATCAGGACTTCTTAAACTTTTACCAGAACATTGATGTGTTAATTGTTGATGATGTTCAGTTTTTAGAGAACAAACAAAAAACACAAGAAATATTTTTCACCATCTTTAACCACCTGCACCAACAAGGCAAACAAATTATACTTACCAGCGATAGAGCTCCAAAAGACTTGAAAGGAATGGACGAGCGTTTATTATCACGTTTTAAATGGGGCTTGTCATGCGATTTGCAACAACCTGATTTTGAAACAAGGTTAGCCATACTTGAACACAACATGTACAATGATGGAATTACCTTAAGCCGTGATGTGGTGGAGTATGTAGCTCATAACATCAATAACAACATCCGTGAGCTGCGTGGTGCATTGGTTTCCTTATTGGCTCAAGCCTCATTAAACCGCAAAGAAGTTACTCTTGAGTTGGCCAAGCAAATACTTAAAAACTTTGTTAAAAACTCTTCAAGAGAAATTTCAATTGAGTTTATCCAAAAATTGGTTTGCGATTATTTTAGCATACCAGTTGATTTGGTGAAATCAAAAACACGTAAACGCGAAATTGTACAAGCTCGTCAAATCAGCATGTTTTACGCAAAAGATTTAACCAAGGCATCACTTAAAACCATTGGTATGCATTTTGGCGGAAGAGATCACTCCACTGTAATCCATGCTTGCCAAACAGTTAATGATTTGATTGAGACAGACAAGAAGTTTAAATCAGATATTGAAGAGATAGGAAAACGCATTAAAATTAATTTGGTGTAAGAAACACCAACCATAAAAAAAGCCACTTCTACAAAGTGGCTTTTTTTATGGAATATATACTCAACTATCCAAGCGCTTGCTTTAAATCAGCCAACAAATCCGGCAACTCCTCAACGCCAATACTCAATCGCAATAAATTATCAACCACACCAGCAGCTTCCCTTTCTTGTTTTGGAATACTCGCATGGGTCATGGTTGCTGGATGATTGATTAAGCTTTCAACCCCGCCTAAGCTTTCAGCAAGTGTAAACACCTTAAAAGAAGAAGCGAATTTAAACGTAGCTTCCAAATCAGCATCTTTAAGTACAATAGAAATCATACCGCCAAAATCACGCATTTGTTTTTTAGCAATATCATGGTTAGGATGGTCAGTAAATCCAGGCCAATACACTTTTTCTATTTTAGGATGATTACGCAAAAAGTGTGCAATTTCTCGTCCATTTTCGCAATGAGCCTTCATGCGCAGGTGCAATGTTTTAAGGCCCCTTAACACCAAAAAAGAATCTTGGGGTCCTGGTGTAGCACCACAGCTGTTATGAATAAAAGCCAATTGCTCATGCAACGTATCATCATTCATTACCAAAGCACCCATTACCACATCACTGTGTCCGCCCAAATACTTGGTAACACTGTGCATCACCACGTCAGCTCCCAAGTCTAAGGGGTTCTGTAAATAAGGTGAAGCAAACGTATTATCAATACCCAATATTAAACCATGCTTTTTAGTAATGGCGGCACAAGCTGCAATATCAACAATTTGCATGGTCGGGTTGGTTGGTGTCTCCACCCAAACCAATTTGGTATTTTTATTGATGTAATTGCTAATGTTGTTGGCATCTGTTAAATCAATAAAATGAAACTTAATTCCATAATTGGCAAACACCTTCACAAACATGCGGTAAGTGCCACCATACAAATCATTGCCGGTAATCACTTCATCACCTGGGCGCAGCAATTTAATCACCGCATCAGTAGCTCCCATGCCACTACTAAAACACAACCCATGTTTTGCATTTTCCAATGCAGCCAAACATTTTTCCAAAGCACTGCGCGTTGGGTTTTTGCCACGGGCATAGGCATACCCCTTATGTTTTCCGGGGCTTTCCTGCGCATAGGTGCTGGTTTGGTAAATTGGAGTCATTACTGCTCCGGTGGTTGGGTCTGGTTCCTGACCAGCATGTATGGCTTTGGTGCCAAAACCTACTTCAGATGGATTTAATTTCATGAAATCAAAAATCAATTAATGCGCAAACTTAAGCCTTTCTGCGGTATTTAAGATAAAGCAAGTTGCAGGTAGGTGAGATTACCCATAAAAGCAATAGTAAGTAACTTAATACTTAATCACCTTAAAGTTGCCAAGTAAATTTCCACTCTTTTCATACAAGGTAAGTAGATAACATCCTGCGGCAAGGTGATCTGTTTTTATGGCAAAAGCGTTCCCAGTGTGCGCTTGCTTCATTAATAACTTTCCGGTTAAATCATAAATGAGTACCTCAAAGTTATCTTCCACTAAAGCCCCTTTTACCAATAAATCCAATTGGTTTCCAAATGGATTGGTATAGATAATTTGGTTGTTTTCTTCACCAAATACGATACTCCTAATGCCGTGGTTGTTAATTAAGCCATCTTGTTCCACAGATTGGAGTTGATAATAAATTGGGCGTTTATGGTTGAGCTTGGAAATTTTATCGGTGTAGGCGTATGAAACCACATTCATGCTATTTATTGCAGTTGCTTCGGTAATCTTCTCCCAATGGCTACCATCAAAACTTCTGGCCAAAATGAAACGATTAAGGTTTGAACTGGCAGCGGTGCTCCATTCTATCCATGCAGATTGATTATCCGGTTGTGGCACCGCATTAAAGTTAAGCAAACGAATAGGGAGAGGACTAAACAATTGCTGGCATGACTGATGATACCCTGCACCTGCACCAAATCCATAAATGCTGTTATTATTGCCAGTGGATTGCTGTAGTTGTTGAAAGCATTGTGTAGCTGCTCCTGCACCGATACCAAAGCCAAAAAAGCTTAGAAAGGGTTGTTGGCTTTCGTAACACATTACATGATTTCCTGAAGCATTGCCAAAGCCAAATATGTTTCCTTCGTTTAAGCTATTCTGCTGAAAACAGGCCATTATGCTTCCGGAAGAAGGGCCAAATCCGAAAATATTGAACACATTGCTAAACTGCGAATAGGTTTCAGAAGTGGCTCCAGAACCATTTCCAAATCCAAAAATATTCATTGAGGAAGAAAACTGGCTGTAAGTATTAAATGCACTACCAGAAGCATCACCAAAACCAAATATATTGCTACTATTACCGCCTTGTTGTGCAAAAGTAGTTTGGGTATAGCCGCTGGCACTACCGAAGCCAAATATGGCATTGTTTTGCGCACGCAACTGAAATACGTTAGCACAAAATGATATTATGCAAAGTAGAATAAGCCGATACATGGTGGTAAATGCAGATTTCCTTAAAATGAACGGACACCACGAAACCCGGAAGTGCTTTGGCGCACTGAACCAATGCCATTGCTATAATACCTATTTGAAATAGAAGAAAAGCGAGCTACATTGTTGTTAAAGCTGCCGCCTTTAAGTCCATATGCAGCGGTATTGGCTGACCAGTTGGCAACATTAGCAGCGCCCGTTGCATCTAAACTTCCATCCCCATTCGACCCGTTGAAAGAGCGGCCCGATGAATTACCAATGGTAATGACAAGTTCAAATAAATTTCCTGTCATGTCCCTTATCCCATAATAAGTTGAACCTGTTGACTCCCTTGTTCCAGGAGAAGATCCCGTAGCCCATCCGCAGCGTAGAGGTCCAAAAGAAGATGATTGCCCATAATTGCAGTTGGCTATTGATCCTGATGATGTTTCGCTCGCAGTGCCGTCATTAATTAAAGAAGATATTGGATTTAATGTTGTAGTACCCCATGCATATTCACCTATTGCAGGAAAAGCAGTTCCTCTACAAGCTTTTTCATACTCCAACTCTGTCATTGGCCTAAGCCCAGCCCAATCAGCATAGGCCAAAGCATCCATATAGCTGATGTGGTTACAGGCCCTGTGAGGTGCAGATGCGGTATAGTTTGGCCACGATCCTCCAATAGTATGTCTGTTAAACCCATTCGAGTTTGGAAAACGTTGGGAGGCCTGAATGCTATTTAGTTTGTTTAAGAAATCGGCATATTGACCCTGTGAAACCTCATACTTCATGCAATAAAATGCATTAAATCCTTTTGGGAAACTGGCGGGTAAAGTTTGTGTTGCCGAAGAATTAAAATCATCAGGTGCCCCACCACTGGTTGTGCCAGTAATACCAAGATTGTTGGTGCCAGATCCACCAAGGGTTAAGGCTCCTTCGTTGGTAACTTGGAAGGGTAATCCGATACTGCTTGGGGCTTGTTTAAAGTTACCATCAGCCGTAGGGTTGCCATCTCCTAAATAAAAAGAGCTTTGTGGAACAAAAACCATTTCAATAGCAAATACGCAAATATCCACACTATCATTATCTTGAAGCCCGTCTGCACCGTAATTCCACCTAAGATTAATATTGGTATAATTTACATTTTGTAACGTTATGGGGTTGCTTGCTCTGATAAAAACACCTCTTCCGTCAGTTGTACTATCGATTTTACAAGTTGAAGGGCCAGTATGTCCAGTTAAATCAAGCGTTGCATGATTCCACAATGATTGACCTTTAATGCGATATTTTGCAAATACCCAAATGGCATCCCAGTTGCTCTCTAAAGTATTTGTGCGCCAAGAGTTTTCCCAAGAAGCATCAAGTTTAATCATGGTTGTATTGGCAGTGGTGTTTTGGTTAAGTAAACTCACATTGCTAATCTGGACATTGTTGGCATACACAAAACATCCGACATAAATAAATAAATAAGTTAAAAGAGATTTCAATTTCATGGTTTAATAAATAGGGCCCAAATATATTAACAATTGAGAGAATGGAGAAATGAATGCGCTATTTTTTTTAACAAAACTGATGCATAATATTTTTTGAAACTTAAATTGACTACTACAATAAAAACTGTTAATTTGTAGCTGTACTTTAAAGTTGATAATATGCAAACTCAGTTCATAAAAAAGATGAGCAAAGTGGAAGCTGGTTTCCACCTCCTAATGATTATTTCCCTTGTTGATGGAATGATACAACAATCTGAAAGTGATGTAATATTAGATTTTTTAAATGATCATTTTGATGGAGAGTTAAACCTGATTAAAGAACAGGCTTTTTTACGTGCATTGCCTGAAAGTGAAAGGGAAAAACACTTTGTAGAAACTGCCGAGCATTTTTTTACCATTAGCAATGAAGATGAACGCCATACCTTAACACGTTTTGCGATGGAAGTTGCTATGGCTGATGATGATATGCAAGTGCATGAGAACAAGTATATTAATAAGTTGTACGACTGCTGGGCTATTGATTAGCCCAACGTTACGTAAACATAATATGATTTAAGCCGCTGAAAAACAGTGGCTTTTTTTATGCTTTTCAAATCCTGATAAATATCATCGCTATTCTTATTTAGACTAAATCTAATTAGAATAGATTTGCCACAGATAAAATCAGACAAATGATATGAAGCGAATTATTTTACTCACACAAGCGATACTTTCCATTTTAACTGCGCAAGCCATTACCATACAAGGCACACTAATTAACCAAAACCAAGTGCCTTTATCTAACCAACTGGTTTATTTGAATAACGGAGTCAGTTCCGCAACAAATCAGGCGGGTGTATTTAAAATTGAGAATTTGCTAAAAGGGGAATACGAGCTCAAAACAGAATTTGGTGGGCAAATAATTATTCTTCACTTATTTACATTGGCAGAGAACCAGTCAGAAGTTAATTTGGGTAAAATTGTAGTAAATAACAACGTACAACTCAAAGAGGCAGAAATCAAGGATATTTCAGGCATAAAAACCATAGAACGCATGCCTGATGTGAAAGATAATATAATTTATGCCGGAAAGAAAACAGAAGTGGTGCGTTTATCAACTGCCACGGCAAATTTAGCTCAGAACAACTCTCGGCAAATATTTGCCAAAGTGCCAGGAATACATGTTTGGGAAAGCGATGGAAGCGGTGTGCAAATGGGTATTGCATCAAGAGGCTTAAGCCCAAACCGCATGTGGGAGTTTAACACACGCCAAAACGGATACGATATTGCAGCTGATCCATTTGGATACCCTGAGGCTTATTATACCCCTTCAGTTGAATCACTAGATAGAATAGAAATTATAAGGGGGGCTGCATCTTTGCAATACGGGCCACAATTCGGAGGAGTGGTGAATTACATCAAAAAGCGCTCAATCAGCGGCAAAAAATTTGGGGTAGAGAGTATGCAAACTACAGGCAGTTATGGGTTGTTCAGTACTTTTAATGCAATTGGAGGCAATGTTGGAAAGTTTACCTACTATGCCAACGTAAATTATCGCAGATCAGACGGATGGCGCAAAAACAATGGTTATGATACTTGGAACGGCTTTGTTAATATCGGCTATCAGCTTACCTCAAAAATACACCTCAGTGCCGAATATACCCGAATGGATCAGTTGGTACAGCAACCAGGCGGACTTACAGATTCGATGTTTGCCATTAATGCCCAACAATCTATTAGAAATAGAAATTGGTTTAAGTTAATCTGGAACATCGCAGCCATAAATGTTGACTATCAAATAACCTCAAACCACAAACTAAACATTAAGGCATTTGGGTTAACAGGCAAAAGAAATAGCATTGGGTTTATGAGCGATATTAACATCCCCGATGCAACCAATCTTTCAGGAGATTTTGCCTTGCGCACCATTGATAAAGATGCCTATAAAAACTATGGGGTAGAAATAAGACACTTGTATAGCTACCAATTGGGTAGGCAAAAAAATGCACTTGCCTTAGGTGGGCGTTATTATATAGGTAATACAGACCGTATACAAAGCAAGTTTGGTAATAGGGGAGCAACTTATGATTTAAGAGCTGAACAAGATGTGTTGGGGAGAGACCTTCAGTTTGATGCCCAGAATGTGGCGTTTTTTGCAGAAAATTTATTCAACATCACCAACAGGTTGAGCATAACACCCGGTGCACGTATTGAAATGCTGGATAATAAAGCAAGAGGCATACTTGATGCGAAGGATGTTAACCGAACGAGTTCGAGGAGTTTTGCGTTATTGGGTTTAGGTATGCAATACAAGGTAACGGCTACAACCAATATTTATGGCAATATTACCCAATGTTACCGCCCTGTTTTGTTTAGCGATATTTCAGTAGCCACTACAGATTCTATCAATCCTGATTTAAAAGATGCCAAAGGCTATAATGTGGATTTGGGTTACCGTGGTTCGTTTGGTAAATGGGTGAATTTTGATGTGAGTGCTTACTACTTATATTATGGCAACAGGGTGGGGAGTTATACCGTAAATGGAAAAAACTATCGCACCAATATTGGTAGTTCTGAAAGCAGGGGTATAGAGGCGTACACTGAATTGGTGCCAACTGCTCTTTTACCTAAACTTAAATGGGGAACGATTCAGGCTTTTGCCTCGGTTGCATTTATTCAGGCAAAATACTTAACCTGGAATGATCCTGATGCCACTAAAAATCAAAAGGGTAAAAGAGTAGAAAATGCCCCGCAATACATTCATAGGTTTGGCTTAACCTATCGCTATAAATGGCTCACCACTACTTTTCAGTACAGTACAGTTGGAGAAGCTTATGCAGACGCCTTAAATACAGAGCAGGCAAATGGAAAATCTACCATTGGTATTATCCCTGCTTACCAAGTGGCCGATTGGTCAGTAAGTATGCAGGTGTTTAAAAGGTATCAAATCAATGGCGGTATTAACAATGTATTTAATAAACATTATTTCACCAGAAGGGCTGGTGGTTATCCAGGCCCAGGCTTGTTGCCAGCGGAAGGTCGTATGTGGTATGTAGGGGTTGGTGTAAAATTCTAACGCTTCGGTTTAAGTAAAATTTAATAAGCAATGCCTCTGTAAAGTGTATTTTGTAAAATACATTTATAGTTATATTTCTAATCGTATTTTAAATTGTATTTTTAATTTTACAGTTTTTGTATAAATTTGTATTTTATAAAATACAAATTATGGAACAACTATTTCAGCATTTCAATATCATAAAAAGAGATACTGATTTACATATAAAAAGATACCTGCATGAGGAAATAGATTGGAGCAATCGGTTAATCGCCATTACAGGAGCAAGGGGCAGTGGTAAAACAACCCTGTTACTACAATACATCAAATCATCATTACCCAATGATGAAACAGTTTTGTATGCCAGTTTAGATCACTTGTATTTTACGGAAAACAGCTTACTTGATTTGGCCGATACATTTGTACAGCAAGGTGGCACACACTTATTTTTAGATGAAGTTCACAAATACCCCGATTGGTCAATCGCGATAAAAAACATTTATGATACCTACAAAAAGTTAAAAGTGGTTTTTACCGGATCAAGTATTTTAGAGATACATCGGTCAAAAGGAGATTTAAGCAGAAGAGCTGTTGAGTACAAACTCCAAGGGCTTTCTTTTAGAGAGTTTATGGCCTTTGAATCAGGAATTCATTTGCCTAAACTCTCTTTGCAAGACATTTGCAAAAAGCACCTTCAATTAGCCACTGAACTTACCTCCTTATTTAAACCACTACCTGCCTTTAAAAAATACTTGCAATATGGCTACTACCCTTATTTTGTAGAAAACAGAAAAGGATATGGTCAAAAACTTCGGGAAACCATTAACCTAACCATAGAAGTGGATTTGCCTTCGGTGCAACACATGGATTTTACATCCGTACATAAGCTGAAAAAATTATTGTATGTACTTTCACAAACAGTACCCTTCAAGCCGAACGTAAGCAAATTGGCTGATAGGGTAGAAACAACCAGGCCCTCATTATTACTTTATCTACAATATTTGGAACAAGCACAACTGATTATGCAATTGCGCACCCAAGGAAAGGGCTTAAGCAGTTTAACCAAAGCAGAGAAAATTTACCCAGGCAATCCTAATATGATGCACGTACTCGCATCTGGCCAACCTGATAAAGGAACGATGCGGGAAACTTTTTTTATGAACCACTTAAAAGGATTACACCAAATTCACGCAACTGCTACTGGCGATTTTTTAATTGATGAAACGTACACCTTTGAAGTGGGTGGAAAAACAAAGGACTTTAGTCAGATTAAACAAGTTAAGAATAGTTTTTTGGCGTTGGATGAAATAGAAACGGGTGTAAAGCAAAAAATCCCGTTGTGGTTATTTGGTTTACTTTATTAGCTCACCCAAACCTCACTCCCCATTCTTGGCAATATGGAATTAAGACAAGGTGTAATGGAAACCTCACTAAACAAGGGTGTAAAATAAGTGGTGTATTCAGCAGTTGTCCCTCCAAATGGTGGGCCTGCTTCAAATTGTTTATCAAAAAGTACACCCACAAGTTTGCCATGTGGTTTTAATAACTGATACATGTGTTGTGCATAGCTCCTTCGTAACTCGGGGTTAATCGCACAAAAAAATGTTTGTTCCAATATCAAATCATAAGAGCCCTCATGGGTAAAAAAGTCTTCGCACAATACCTTTAACTTACCTTGTTTTACCGCCTTGTGTAATTTCTCTTTTAAATGAAGTGTTGGCAATGGGGCAATATCAATAACAGTAATATTGGTAAATCCGGCTTGTAATAAATATTCCGCTTCATGTGCATTTCCGCAGCCAGGTATTAGAATGGCTTGATGAATATCTCTCTGAGTATCAATATATGCCTTTATTGGAGGGGAAACCTGCGCCAAATCCCATCCCGTTTGTGCCTGTTGCCAGCGATTTTCCCAGTAATCTTTGCCTGTCATGTCTAATGTTGAATAAATCTTAACAACATTACATCTAAAATATTAATCTTGCTCCCATAATTAAACAGGAATGAAATTTTTTATTGATACAGCTAACTTGGCTCAGATTGCAGAAGCAAATGACCTTGGAATTTTAGACGGTGTAACCACCAATCCTTCATTGATGGCTAAAGAAGGCATTAAAGGAGAAGTCGCAGTGTTAAAACACTATGTGGATATTTGCAATATTGTAGATGGTGATGTAAGTGCAGAAGTAATCAGTACTGATTATGAAGGAATGATTGCAGAGGGCGAGAAATTGGCCGCCTTGCACGAAAATATCGTGGTAAAAATTCCCATGATTAAGGATGGCATTAAAGCCATTAAGTATTTAACATCAAAAGGCATTAGAACCAATTGTACCTTGGTGTTTAGTGCTGGTCAAGCTATTTTGGCGGCCAAGGCAGGAGCTACTTACATTTCTCCTTTCATTGGACGTTTAGATGATATCAGCTATGATGGTATGCAATTGATTGCTGAAATTTCGCAAATTTTTGCGGTACAAGGTTACCAAACCCAAATATTGGCTGCTTCAATCCGTAACCCTATACACATTATTAAATCGGCTCAGGTTGGGGCTCATGTAATTACCAGCCCGTTGGCCAGCATATTGGCATTGCTTAAACATCCTTTAACGGATAGTGGCTTGGCTCAGTTTTTAGCTGATCATGCCAAAGCAAATGGTTAATTCCAAATAACATATTCAAGTAAAATGGCCGGTTTATCCGGCCTTTTTTTGTTTAAATTTTATGGGTAATCATTAAGTAGGCCTAAATGAGTACGCCTACCACAATTAAAATATTTACCACCTGAAAGCTAAGATGGAGCCTTGGATAGTTTTTTTTACTGTAGTTAGGCCAAATTACACTTAGCATGTTTGGTTTATAATCAGGAATTACCTTGGTCCATTTTGAAATGGTTAAGATTAATCTAAAGGTAAAAACACAAAAATAATAAGCCTATCCAAATTTGATGAACCCAAACAACAGGAAAAAGTTTAATTTCACGGTTAAGTATTACTGAACCCATCATAAATAGGAAGAAAAATGAATGCCAAAACTCAATGCGGTTGTATTGCTTTTCGGTTATTAATGGTTTTTCATTCGTTTTAAAATTAAATGGATGACGAACTAAAGAATATCACTCATCCAATACAATAAAATGATAGCAAAAACTATTTTAATTACTTGTATGCCAATATAAACTTTCGGGTAGTTTTCATTGCTATAATTAGGCCATATTACACTTAAGTAATTTCTTGTGTAATCAGGTATTAGCTTCAAACGTTTTAATAATACCAAACTCAACACTATGGGTAAAAGCACAAAATATAAAAACTTGCCCCATGCATTGTGCAAGGTTAGCACAGGCAAAAAATGCAGTTTATGGTTTAAAAAGGTTAACATAAAAATCAACATAAAACTGCATACAATAAAAAACTGGATGCGGTTGTATTGCTTCTCGGTTAATAATGTTTTCTTCATTTTGGTAAGCTTTTTATCAAAAGTATAAAATATATGTATTGTTTAGCCTTGTGTGTTAAAATAATCACTCATTAAATATGCCATTTGCCCAACATTTTGCTTTATTTGCAGCACCAATTTAATATCATGCAATTCAATAAAAAACACCATAATAACACCACCCTACTAAACCTTTATCAAGGCATGCTTAAGCCTCGTATGATTGAGGAGAAAATGCTCATCTTATTACGTCAGGGACAGGTGAGTAAATGGTTTAGTGGAATGGGTCAAGAGGCCATTAGTGTTGGTGTTACGCAGGCATTGCACAAAGATGAATACATATTGCCCTTACACCGTAATCTGGGTGTTTGGACCAACAGAGACATGCCTTTTGCAAAGCTGTTTTCGCAATGGCAAGGCAAATTAAATGGTTATTCAAAAGGCCGTGAGCGTTCATTCCACTTCGGTACCAATGAGCACCATATTGTAGGGATGATTTCCCATTTGGGAGCCATGTTGGGTGTGGCTGACGGGATTGCATTGGCACATAAATTAAAAAACGAACAAAAAATAAGTGTGGTGTTTAGCGGTGATGGTGGTGCCAGCGAAGGGGATTTCCATGAAGCAATTAACACCGCTGCGGTTTGGGATTTGCCGGTGATTTTTCTAATTGAAAACAATGGATATGGCTTATCAACGCCAAGCAATGAGCAATTTAGGTGCAAAAACTTTATTGATAAAGCCATTGGGTATGGCATACAGGGCTATAAGGTTGATGGGAACAATATTTTAGAGGTGTATGACATGGTAACCAATTTGGCAAACAGCATGCGCACCAATCCACGCCCTGTTATTCTTGAATGCATCACATTCCGTATGCGTGGTCACGAAGAGGCTTCTGGCACCAAATATGTGCCTCAAGAATTATTTGAGGAGTGGGGCAAAAAAGACCCCATTACCAATTATGAAGCCTGGTTAAAAGCAGAAGGCATATTAACAGATAACATGATTGCTGAGTACCGCGCGGCATTTAAAAAGGAAATAGATGAAGGAGTAGAAACAGTGCAGGCTGAGCCAGATATTACTCCTGATATGGCCATTGAAATGAACGATGTTTATGCACCAGTTCTGAAGCAAACGTCTACTACTTATGGAAACTTACAACATGTAACAATAGCCCCAGCATCTGATAAACAATCTCGTAAACGGTTGGTAGATGCCATAAGTGATGGATTAAAACAAAGCATGCAACGTTACGACCAGCTAGTATTAATGGGACAAGACATAGCCGAGTACGGAGGGGTGTTTAAAATTACCCAAGGGTTTGTGGAAGAGTTTGGAAAAGGTCGCGTGCGCAATACGCCCCTATGCGAAAGTGCCATTCTAGGGGCAGCTTACGGCTTATCAGTAAAGGGGATGAAAGCCATGATGGAAATGCAGTTTGCAGATTTTGTGAGTGTAGGATTTAATCAGATTGTAAATAACTTGGCCAAAAGTTACTACCGTTGGGGACAGGCTGCTGATGTGGTGGTACGCATGCCAACAGGAGCAGGTGTTGGGGCAGGGCCTTTTCACTCTCAAAGTAATGAAGCGTGGTTCTTTCATGTGCCAGGATTGAAGATAGTTTACCCAAGCACCCCAAGCGATGCCAAAGGGCTTCTGGCTGCAAGCATTAGCGATCCAAACCCGGTAATGTTTTTTGAACACAAGGCATTGTACCGTGCTGTTGATTTAGAAGAAGAAGTGTATGATGATTATTATGAAATTGAAATAGGCAAAGCACGTTTGGTTCGTGAAGGGAATGAAGTGAGTATTATTACTTATGGTGCAGGTGTTCATTGGGCTACTAAACATTGCGATGAGGCGGGTATAGATGCTGAAATTATTGATTTGCGCACACTATTGCCATGGGATAAAGAGGCTGTGGTAAATAGTGTAAGCAAAACAGGTAAAGCCTTTATTTTGCACGAGGATACCTTAACTGGTGGAATAGGTGCTGAAATAGCAGCTTACATAGCTGAACATTGTTTTAAAAGTTTGGATGCTCCGGTAAAGCGCAGTGCCAGTTTAGACTCTCCTGTACCTTTTAATATTGAATTGGAACAACACTTTTTGCCCAAAGAAAGATTCAAGAATGAATTGAATGAATTGTTGAGATTTTAATTCTTCGTTTAAAAGCATTTAATTGCTGTAAACTTTATTGAACTATGGCAACAAAAACACCTCATTTGCGCATAAAGATTGCAATCGGCATAATAGGAACATTGGCTATTATTGGTGGTGCGGTTATTGCTGGTTATTACGTTTTTGAAAAAGATGCAGTTAAAACAACTTTAGTTAAAGAACAACTGTTACTTTCTGTTCAACAAGCGAATGAGAATTGCCCCATGATGGTGGATGAAGATACCAAATTGGAAGGTGTAATGTATCGTGAAGGACCTGAGTTAGAGTATCGGTATACCATGGTGAATTTATTGGCTGAAGACTATGATGGTGAAAGCATACAAAGTGTTGTAGAAAAGTCTATTATAGAGAATGTTAAAAAAGACGAAACACTCGCTTTTGCCAAATTAAATCAAGTAACTTTCACCTATATATTTAATGATAAAAAGGGTGATTTTTTACTCAAGGTAAAAGTTACACCCGATAAGTATAATTAGTTTTTGTGGGTAGTGGCTCAACGTTAATTGCCTGTTTAAAAGAGATTCATGACGACTTTAATGGTTTTTTAATATTATTTGCTAACTTTTCAGGGTTAAACCATAATTATCATGGACAAAAAAACCATGGAAGAGGGCCTGATTAAAGCAAGTTTTATTGCATCAGCCATTGAGTTACTAAAAAAAGATGGAGTACAAGCGTTAAGTGCCAGAAGCATTGCTGAAAAAGCAGGCTATTCCTTTTCAACGTTTAATCAATATTATAGTGAAGTAAAAGAACTGTTCTTTTATTGTGTGCGTGAAATTGAAAACGAATGCAGAAACAAGGTTCAGGCAAGTGCTAAAAATGTGCCTAGAGGAAGTAAAAAGATAAAAGCTATTGTTACCGCCTATGCAGCCTATTTGGTGCAATATCCGCATCTGTTTAGTCTTTTTTTTTTAGAAAAGCCATCAACCTTTGAAGCAAACCAAGGATCAGCGGTGCTAGTGGTGTCTTTTTTAGATAGGCTGTGCGAAGAGGAGTGGGAGTATTGCATTCAGAAAATGAAGTACAATGGCAAACAAGCCTATCAACTCAGGCAGGATTTAAAATGTACAATTACAGGGCTATTATTGTTGCATTTAAATAGAAATTACCTTCAAACCCACAAGGAGTTTGAGAAAGCCGTAAAAAAACAAATTGACAGGATTCTGCTCACGAAATAGTAAAGCGAGTGGTTATGCCCTTATACCTTTTGAAGCCTTAGTTAAGAAGGCTTGTTTTTATTGGTAAAAAGCTGCACAAGCAATCCAATTAAACCAACACCAATTGTGCCAGCAGCCACTTTTTTATGCTTAGAAAAACTCAATAAGCCACCAAGAATCACGAGTAATGCAGAGATGTTATTTAAGCGGTTATTTTTCATCATACAATATTCAGTATTATTTCTTACTCACCCAAATTTCATCTTTCAGGTAAAACCGATAAGGCCATTCGGCATGCTCTTGTGCATAACCAACACCAATTCTTGTTGTGGCAACAATGGATTGGTTGTCAATATCTTGTCCAGTTTCTATCCAAATACGGTCTCCCATTAACGAGGTTCCATTTAAAGAAGTGTTAATTCCTAAGGCCTTACTCATTGCACCCGGTCCGCTGGTTAAGGTTTTATCCAGTTTGGTTTTCCCCCGCCTCATTAACATGGTTTCAATTCCATCTATGGGCTTTATTGCCCTAATTAATACAGCATGGGGAATGCCTTTTTGGTGAGTAACCACATTAAATAAATGGTGTATGCCATAACACAAGTAAACATAACAAATACCACCATTTTCATACATGGTTTTGGTTCGGTTTGTAAGCTTATTCCCAAACGCATGGCTTGCCTTATCAACAGTTCCTGCGTAAGCTTCAGTTTCTGTAATAATCCCTGAAGTAAACAAATGATTGATTTTTGTGCATAATTTTTTTCCGATTAATTGCCTTGCAATACCAGTAACATCAGCCCCTAAATAAAAGGCCCGATTTAATTTATCCATTAGCTCGAATATATGATTAAATTTTGGTTTGATTTTTAAAGGTAAAAGTTAACTTTGCGGCACTTAAAAAAAAGCTAAAAAGTCGTAACTATGTCAAAATCAGGAGTAGTAGCTCAGGTAATTGGTCCAGTAGTGGATGTTAGATTCCCAGATAACAGCGAGAAATTGCCTAAAATCCTTGATGCATTGGTGATTACCAAGGCAGATGGAACTAGGGTGGTATTAGAATGCCAACGCCACTTAGGCGAAAATATGATTAGAACCATTGCTATGGAAGCAACCGATGGTTTAGTGCGTGGAATGGAGGTAGCTCCTACTTCGGCACCAATTGCAATGCCTATTGGAGATGAAATACGTGGAAGATTGTTTAACGTAGTGGGTGAAGCCATTGATGGGATGAAAGAAGTTCCTACCGCAGGTGGTCGCTCAATCCATAGGGATGCACCTCGTTTTGAAGATTTATCTACAAGTGCAGAACCACTTTATACAGGGATTAAAGTAATTGACTTAATTGAGCCATATGCCAAAGGAGGTAAGATTGGTTTGTTTGGTGGTGCTGGTGTTGGTAAAACAGTATTGATTCAAGAGTTAATCAACAATATTGCAAAAGCATACGATGGTTTTTCGGTTTTTGCTGGTGTTGGAGAGCGTACCCGTGAAGGAAACGACTTGTTGCGCGAAATGATTGAATCAGGTATTGTAAAATACGGTGATGAATTTACACATGGTATGGAGGCTGGAGATTGGCCTTTAGATAAGGTGGATTACACCAAACTAAAAGAATCTAAGGCAACCTTTGTTTTCGGACAAATGAACGAGCCTCCGGGTGCTCGTGCGCGTGTTGCGTTATCAGGATTAACTATTGCAGAATACTTCCGTGATGGAGATGAGAAATCAGGCGGACGTGATATCTTATTTTTCGTTGATAACATTTTCCGTTTTACCCAAGCTGGTTCAGAAGTATCGGCTTTGTTGGGACGTATGCCTTCAGCGGTAGGTTACCAACCTACATTGGCTTCTGAAATGGGTGCGATGCAAGAGCGTATTACCTCAACCAAACGTGGTTCAATTACTTCAGTACAGGCTGTTTATGTGCCTGCGGATGACTTAACTGACCCTGCTCCAGCAACTACATTTGCCCACTTAGATGCTACAACTGTACTAAGTCGTAAAATTGCGGAGTTAGGTATTTATCCTGCCGTGGATCCATTGGATTCAACCTCTCGTATCCTAACTGCTTCTATTTTGGGTGATGCCCATTACAATTGTACCCAACGTGTAAAAGGAATTTTACAACGTTACAAAGAATTGCAAGATATTATTGCCATTTTGGGTATGGATGAGTTAAGCGAAGATGATAAGTTAACGGTATCAAGAGCAAGACGTGTTCAACGTTTCTTATCTCAGCCTTTCCATGTTGCCGAACAATTTACAGGCCTAAAGGGTGAATTGGTGTCAATAGAAGATACTATTAAAGGGTTTAATATGATTATGGATGGTGAATTGGATCATTTGCCAGAAGCAGCCTTTAACTTAGTAGGTACCATTGAGCAAGCAATTGCCAAAGGTGAAAAAATGTTAAAAGAAGTAAACAATTAGTGTTCAACAAAAATGATTTGGCGTTACTTAATTATAGCTAAGTTATTAATGAATTATAAACATGCATTTAGATATATTATCTCCGGATAAAGCCCTGTTTAGTGGTGAAGTAACTTCAGTTATCTTACCAGGAACCGATGGGCAATTTGAAATTTTAAACAACCATGCCGCATTGGTGGCCAGTTTAAAAAGCGGTCTGGTTAAGATAAAAACAACGGATGGCAAAGAAGAGCCTGTTGAAATATCAGGAGGAGTTGTAGAGGTGCTTGATAATAGAATCGTAGTACTGTCTTAAATACCATATTCAACAAAGCCCCCTACTAAAAAGGGGGCTTTGTTGTTAATAAAAGTTACATACATGTTCAGGGGGAAAATCTGTTATGGGTTGTTATTTTCTGTTTTATTAACCCTACACGTCAGTGCAATAAATATTGACAGTGTAGAGTTTCTATTGAAAAAACCCAAACCTATTTTAACTCAAATATACCTCAGGAATGCTGCTGCTCAATATTATGTGCGTTCCAACCCTTCATTGTCCATTAAAAATAATAACATTACTTTTGAGCTTTTAAACCAACTCAATATTAAACCCAACGATTCCATATATCTGGAAGCGGAATACACCAAAGGTGTTTATTTATCAAGGGTACAGGACGCTGAGGCAGCCAATAAAATATTGGCACGGATTTTTAAAACAGCCTCAGAGAGTAAACTCAAAAATATTGCGGCAAAAGCGCTGGTTGAAATGGCTATTAATGATGAGACATTGGGCAATTACCAGCAAGCTTCCGATGGTTACAATAACGCGTTACAAATTTACAGGGAACTCAATGACGATAAAGGGATACTGATGCAATCCATCAATTTGGGTTTAATTCATCACTATCAAAAAAATTATGCAAAATCATTACTGTATTATAAACGAGCCATAGAAATAGCAGAGCGCATTGGGTATAAACCTGGACTGATTGCTGCCTATAGCAATTTGGGCATGAATTATCAGGTAAGAGGTGTTTTTGATTCCGCCTTATTTTACTTCCAGCAGGTATTGGCCTACGACATCGAACAGGCTGATAGTTTGAGTATTGGAAGTTCCTACAATAATGTTGGTGTGGTTCAGTTAGGATTAAAAAATTACACCAAAGCAGAAGAGTTTTTTCTCCTTTCACTAGAATATAAAAGGTCGCAAAATGATTCGCAAGGATATGCGAATACGTGCAATAACCTTGCAGAAACTTATTTACAGACTAAACCCCTCAATGTGATGATTTGGCTTAATCAAGCCCGTGAAATTGCAGAAAAAAAGGGTTTCAGGAATGTTTTAGCTGAATCCTATAGGATTTACGTGGACTATTATAAGTTAACATCAAACTATAAATTGGCGCTAGAATACAAGGAAAAATACCATGCTTTAAATGATTCATTAAGATCGGATGAGCTAAATGTGAAGCTAGAGCAAATACAAAAACAATATGAGCTAGAGCACCTGGCAAAGGAAAATGCCGAGCAAAATATTGCTATCGCAAAACAATCACATGCAGAGAAACTCTATTACCTTGCTTTTATTGCCTTGCTGGTACTGGGTGGGTTTATGGTATTGGCCATTTATAAATCAAAGCAATTGAATAAAAAACTCCAATTGCAGCAACGTCAAATTATAAATCAAAACCGCATACTGCACGCCAATAATGTAGAGTTGATTTTAGCCAAAGAGGCTGCGGAAGAGGCAACACAAGCCAAGTCTCAGTTTCTTTCAACCATGAGCCACGAGATTAGAACACCACTAAATGCAATTATTGGATTGGCAAATTTGTTAAAAGACAACAATCCTAGGCCTGATCAAAAGGAAAATATTGATGTGCTTAAAATATCCTCAAACAATTTGTTGGCTATTTTAAATGATGTATTGGATTTTAGTAAGCTTGAGGCAGGAAAAATGGAGGTTGAAATGGTTGACTTTAACTTAAAAACACTTGTTAACCATTTGTATGAGTTGTTTAGTGTTAAAACTAATGAAAAAGGACTGAAGTTAACGTTAGATTTTGACTATAAGATACCTGCCAGATTAAAGGGCGACTCTTTACATATCAATCAGGTATTGTCCAACCTAATCAGCAATGCCATTAAATTTACACAAGAAGGAAGTGTTCAAATTGCTGTAGTACTCAACTCAAAAAACGCAGAACAGCATCATATTACATTTAGTGTTGCAGATACAGGAATTGGTATTCCGTTTGAAAAGCAGCAAGCCATTTTCGAAAGCTTTACCCAAGCAGATTCAAATACTACCCGTGTGTTTGGTGGAACAGGGCTTGGATTGTCTATCAGTACCAAACTGTTGGGTATGATGGGTTCAAAATTGCTATTAAAGAGCGAGCCTGGAGTTGGCTCTGTATTTAGTTTTGAGTTAGACCTTGAACAAAGCGCTCAGCAAAAGTCAGAAGTGCCAGAAATATTGTTGCCTGAAGACCAAGATAACAAGTTATGGGGAAGGAAGATATTGCTGGCAGAAGACAACCAGATTAATTTATTTGTGGTGAAGCAGTTCTTAAGCAAATGGGGTGTTTCCATTGCTATTGCCGAAAATGGATTGCAGGCAGTGGACATGGCTTTAAGTCAGCATTATGATTTGATACTAATGGATTTACACATGCCCATGATGGATGGTTATTTGGCCACCCAAAGGATACTGGAAGATAAACCAAAACAAGTGATATTGGCCATGACCGCAAATCAAGATAAGGAAGTGGAAAGAAGAACCAAAGAGGTAGGTATTAAGGGTGTGATTTTAAAGCCATTTCAACCTGAACAATTGGCCAAGCAGCTAGAAGATGCATTAACGTTAAACGCGTTTGTAGGTTCTGAAAAAGCTTTTTAATTTCAAGCTTAAAACTCCCCAAACGGCCTCCTTAATAATACCATTTGAAATTTTTGACTCACCCCGGGTTCGGTCGGTAAAAATAATAGGAACCTCTGTTACTTCAAATCCATGTTTCCATGCGGTAAACTTCATTTCAATTTGGAAAGCATATCCCCTGAATTTTACCTTTTCCAAATCAATGGTTTTTAGTACCCGTTGGTGGTAACAAACAAAACCTGCAGTAGTATCGTGTACATTAATTCCTGTAATAAAACGAACATACTTACTGGCAAAAAAAGATAGCATTACCCTGCTCATGGGCCAATTTACTACGTTTACGCCAGTAACATATCTGCTGCCAACAGTCATGCCCTTAGTTTGGGTACAGGCCTCATATAACCTTACAAGGTCTTTAGGGTTGTGGCTAAAATCAGCATCCATTTCAAAAATATACTCGTAGTCATTTTCTAAACACCACTTAAATCCGTCAATATAGGCTGTGCCTAAGCCATTTTTGATTTTGCGTTCCATTAAATGCAATCCACTAAATTGCTGCTGCAGCAGTTTTACATTTTTTGCAGTACCATCAGGCGAATTATCATCCACAATAAGCACATCAAAAGGTATAGGCAATTCAAAAACAGCCTGAATAATTAAGTTGATATTCTCAATTTCGTTATAGGTAGGTATAATTACAATGCGTTCCTTCAAGGGGCTAAAATTTATTCAATAATATCATTAAACATTAAATTAGTCAATTTATTACTTAATTGCATTGATTTATGGATAAACTAATATTGCTTGATAGGGACGGGGTATTGAATAAAGAATTGGGCGGATACGTTACCAATACTGAGGATTTCGAGGTATTGCCCCATGTTATTCCTAACTTATTGCGCTTAAAAGAAGCGGGATATAAATTTATTGTAATTACAAACCAAAGTGGTATTGCAAAGCACATGTACACCCACCATACCTTAAATGCTATTCACCAAAAGCTTATTGACGCCTTGCAAACAAACCATATATTTATTGAGGAGATTTATTATTGCCCGCACCACCCTGATTTTAGCCTTTGTTTGTGCAGGAAACCTAAAAGTGGTATGATAGAGCGTGCTTTAGCTAGGTTTGGTGTAAAACCTGAACAAGCGGTAATGATTGGAGATACAGTGCGAGACATTGAAGCCGCTGAAAATGTTGGTGTTAAAGCATATAAAATACATCCCAATGAAGATTGGGCCTGGGTGGTTGACACAATTTTGTCAGAATAGACAAAACCGTTTAAAAAACAATGGAATGAGCAAGTAAACCTCAGTTGAGTTGTTTATATTCGCCCCCATATGTCAGTTATTATTGCCCCTTCAATACTTTCCGCTGATTTTGCCAATATTCAGCGAGACACAGAAATGATCAACCAAAGCGAAGCCCATTGGTTTCATGTGGATATTATGGATGGTGTTTTTGTACCCAATATTTCTTTTGGGTTTCCTGTAATTAAGGCAGTAAAAAAGCACGCACAAAAGCCTTTAGATGTTCACCTGATGATTGTGGACCCAGACCGTTTTCTAAATGATTTTAAACAAGCAGGGGCTGATATTCTTACTGTGCATTTAGAAGCCTGCACGCATCTTCACAGAACCATTGCAGCAATTAAGGAGTTGGGCATGAAAGCCGGAGTTGCTTTAAACCCTCATACCCCAGTGCATTTATTGCAAGATATTATTGCAGATATTGATTTGGTTTGTGTGATGAGTGTAAACCCTGGTTTTGGTGGCCAAAAATTTATTGAAAACACTTACCATAAGGTTGCAGCCCTAAAGGACTTAATTACACAAAAGAATAGCCATGCTTTAATTGAAATTGATGGGGGGGTAAATCAGGATAATGCGTTAAAGTTGATAGAAACTGGAGCCAACGTATTGGTTGCAGGCAACTTTGTGTTCAGTTCAGCCAATCCCATCCAAACCATTGCTACTTTGGCGGGGTTAAATACCGTAAAATAATTTTCTTCGTTATATAGCTTTCATGCGTAAGTTATCCATTCTTGTTTATTTGTTGTTGTTAGTTGGCTTTGCAAAAGCGCAGGAAGCTGTTATCTATGGCAACATTAAAGACAGTATGGGGGTTGCCATAGCCGATGTGAACATTACAGCCAAAGGCGTTAATATATCAGGCTTAAGCAAAGAAGATGGCTCTTACCGCATTATTGTGCCAGCCAATCAGGAACTGGATATTGTTTTTAGTTATGTTGGCCAACCTCCTTATCGCGTTAAAGTGGCGCCTTTACAGCCCAATGAGCGCCATTTGCTTAATATAGCACTAAGTTATACCGTTACCTTAAAAGGATTTGTTTACACCGAAGATAAAAACAGAGACAAAATCAGTACCATTACCATCGATATTAAAGAAATTAAACAATTTCCCAATGTATCGGGCAGTTTCGAGCAAATTCTAAAAACACTGCCAGGTGTAACTTCTAATAATGAGCTAAGTTCGCAATACAATGTGCGTGGTGGCAATTATGATGAAAACCTTGTTTATGTCAATGATATTGAAATTTATAGGCCATTTCTACCAAGGAGCGGACAACAAGAGGGTTTGAGTTTTATTCATACCGAGATGGTACAAAACATTCGGTTCTCGGCAGGCGGTTTTGAAGCACGTTATGGTGATAAATTATCGTCAGTACTGGATATTCAATACAAAACCCCCAAAAAGTTTGCATCATCGGCCAACGTAAGTTTAACGGGTGCGCAAGGCCATATTGAAGGAGCAACCAAAAATCTACGTTTTACGTATTTGCTTAGTGCTCGCTATTGGACCAACCAATACGTACTATCTACTTTGGATGTACAAGGCGATTACAAACCGAATTTTAGCGATGTTCAAACGTTACTCACCTGGAACATCAAAGACAATTTAAGCATCAGTGCCTTGGCCAGCTATGCGAAAAATACATATCTGGTTATACCGCAAACCCGTGAAACTGTTTTTGGTACCGTTAGCAAGGCCATGCAGTTGCGCATGTTTTTTGAAGGACAGGATAAGATGGAGTATAGAACAGCAACAGGGGCATTGTCGTTAAATTTTACTCCCGATAGATTTACCCAGTTAAAATTAATCAGCAGTGTTTTTAATAGCGATGAAAGCGAATACTTTACCATAGAAGGTGCTTATCGTTTAGAGGAAGTTGAAACGGATTTTGGAAATGATAATTTTGGCAAAGCAAGGGCTACAAAAGGTATAGGATATTTTTTAAACAATGCCCGTAACCGCATTAATGCTACGGTTTATAATGTGGGGCATCGGGGTTATAGAACAATAGGTAAAAACAACATGCAATGGGGTGCACAGTTCCAACGTGAATTTATTGATGACAAAATTAATGAGTGGGATTACAGGGATTCGGCAGGGTTTGGCCAACCTTCCCAACAAAATGGTATGCCCGTTGTGTTAAATTACCTCAATACCCAAAATACATTAAACACTTTTCGGGTGAGTGGTTACATTCAAAATACCCAAAAAATCAATCCCGATTACAACTGGGCAGTTACTTACGGCATTCGGACTAACTGGTGGAGTTACAATAACGAAAATGTGGTTAGTCCAAGGGTACAAATGAGCATTGAGCCCAATAGAAAACATAACCGTGCTGTAAGAGCAGGCACATCAACAGATAAACTCAAGCGAGATATTAACCTAAAGGCGGCTTGGGGATATTATTATCAACCACCGTTTTACAGAGAGTTGCGCGATTTTGATGGCAAATTAAACCAAAACATTAAAGCGCAAAAAGCCATTCATTATGTATTGGGTGGTGATATGAATATTAAATTATGGAACAGAAAATTTAAATTATTTGCTGAAACGTACTACAAACAATTGCAAAACATTATTCCTTATGAAATTGATAATGTTCGCATAAGATATTATGCAGACAATATTGCTGAAGGTTATGCTACTGGTTTGGACATGCGAATAAATGGAGATTTTGTAAAAGGGGTGGAAAGCTGGATGAGTTTAAGCGTAATGAAAACACAAGAACGCATACCAAGTGCCGTTGTTACTGATGGTGCCGGTAATCGCATTAAGCCGGGGTATATTCCTCGCCCAACTGACCAACGGGTAACTTTTAGTGCATTTTTCCAAGATTATCTTCGCAAAAATGATAAATACAAAGTAAATGTTACCCTCGTTTATGGTGCTGGATTGCCTTATGGTCCACCTGATAGAAACCGCTATGCAGATACCTTACGTATTCCACCGTATAGACGTGTTGATATCGGCTTTCTAAGGGTATTGGTTGATGAGAATAGTACCAAAAAAACAGGCTGGAAAAAACATATCAAGTCTGCCTGGATTGGTTTGGATGTATTCAATCTATTGGCTATCAACAATACCATTTCACACATTTGGATTGAAGACATTGAAGGGAGAACTTGGGCTGTGCCAAACTATTTAACCAATAGAAGGGTTAATTTAAGGCTACAAGTCTATTTTTAGGCATAAAAAAAGGGCAAGCCTCCATATCGCACCGCTACAACCGCTTACCCTTGCTACATTCCTGTCCTGGGGGATTCAGCAGGAGCTGGTCGTATAAGACTTACCCGAGCGCAAAAGTACGTTTTTTTAACTAGTGTGCAAATCATACTAACATCATTATCCGTAGGTTTTCATTATCAGCCTTATTAATTCTTTTAAAATAGTTTGAAATGAATAGTTTTGCCAATACACAAGCATTAAGCTCAACAACTAATAGATTTTATAATTTAAACGCGATAATATGCAACACCTCATCAATGAATTAGATGCCCGTTTACAAAAAATTGCCGAAGGCGGAGGAAAAAAAGCCGCTGCCAAACAAAAGGAAAAAGGCAAAATGCTGGCCAGAGAGCGGGTAGATTATTTATTTGATAAAGATAAACCCCGAATAGAAATAGGTGCAATTGCCGGATATGAAATGTATGAAGAGCATGGCGGCTGTCCTGGTGCTGGAGTAGTTGTTGAAATTGGCTACGTGAGTGGTAAACAGTGTATTGTAGTAGCCAATGATGCCACCGTAAAAGCAGGGGCATGGTTCCCAATTACTGGTAAAAAGAATTTACGTGCCCAGGAAATTTCTATAGAAAACAGACTCCCCATTATTTATTTGGTGGATAGTGCTGGGGTGTACCTGCCCATGCAAGACGAGATATTTCCTGATAAGGAACATTTCGGCAGAATTTTTAGGAACAATGCGGTTATGAGCAGTATGGGCATCACACAAATAGCGGCTGTAATGGGTAGTTGTGTTGCGGGAGGTGCTTATTTGCCCATTATGAGCGATGAAGCCATGATTGTAGATAAAACTGGCTCTATCTTTTTAGCAGGAAGTTACTTGGTAAAAGCAGCTATTGGAGAAGATATTGACAATGAAACTTTGGGAGGAGCAAGTACCCATTGCGAAATTAGCGGAGTAACCGATTATAAATTTGACAATGATGCAGCTTGTTTGGATAGAATAAAACGCATTATTGATAAGATTGGCGATTTTGATAAAGCAGGATTTAACCGCATAGCTCCGGTTGCCCCAGCTAAAAGTATGGATAACGTGTATGAAGCTGTAGCCAATTTTACCAAGCCTTTTGATGTAATGGAAATTATAGAGCGTTTGGTAGATGCGGATACCTTCGATCCCTACAAAGAATTGTATGGTAAAACCATTACTTGCGGTTATGCCCGTATTGATGGATGGGCAGTGGGTATTGTAGCCAATAACCGCCAAGTGGTAAAAGCCAAAAAGCCTAAACAAAGTGCAGCAGATAATCCGGTTGAAATGCAGATTGGCGGGGTGATTTATAGCGATAGTGCCGATAAAGCGGCACATTTTATTATGAATTGTAACCAAAAGAAAATCCCGTTATTGTTTTTGCAGGATGTAACTGGTTTTATGGTGGGTAGCCGTAGCGAACATGGCGGTATTATTAAAGATGGCGCAAAACTGGTAAATGCACAAGCCAACTCAGTTGTGCCAAAGTTTACCATTATTACAGGCAATAGTTACGGTGCTGGCAATTATGCCATGTGCGGAAAAGCCTACGACCCTCGGTTGATAGCCGCCTGGCCAAATGCAAACATTGCTGTAATGGGTGGTGCGCAAGCAGCCAAAGTATTGTTGCAAATAGAAGAAGCTTCTTTAAAAGCAAAAGGAATGGTGATTACCGATGAAAACAAGGAAGAATTGTTGAAGACAATTACTGACAGGTACACCAAACAAACCTCTCCTTATTATGCTGCAGCACGTTTGTGGGTTGATGCCATTATAAATCCTATTGATACCCGCAAATGGGTGAGCATGGGTATTGAAGCAGCTAATCACGCACCAATAACCAAAGAGTTTAAGCCTGGGGTAATTAGGGCGTAGGTAAGTTATTCTTAAAATTACACAATGGCCAAAATGGTTTGAGGTTTTCCGGCAATGGTAATTTGGTCTCCAACCTTTTTGTGCCAAGTGTTTTTTGCAATGGGCGATTCTGGAGAAACAACACCGATGTTTAAATCGGCTACCTTAATCACTCCAATGCCTGTTGCAACAAAAAAATACAATTGGCTGGTTTGAACCAAGGCCCCTTTGCTTACATACAAACAAGGTGTTTCTGGATTAATTTTTAACAAATCATTTAATTCCTCCCGCGCTATTACCAATTGTTTAGCATTCATGTCCCTGTCCAATTGACCCATTGCACGTGAGGTTTCATACTTATCTCCCGCACTGCTTTTGTCTTCGCTGTTTGCACTTTCTTGTGCGCTATTCATGGCAGCTGTTGCATGCTCAATGCGTTGCTCCAACAGCGTTTTGCATGCAGTAATAATTTGTTGTTTCAGCAGTATTAAATCCATATTCTGTTCCATGCAATAGTAAATATTCTCCGTTACAAATCTTTTTTTATCTTCACAGCCTAATTAATAAAATGAAACCTCAGGCAAAATGGTATTATTATGTATTAGCAGCTCCAATTTATGCGCTAATGCTGCTCCCATTTCCAATTCTTTATTTATTCAGTGATTTATTAAGTTTTCTTGCTTATCACATCATAAAATACCGCAGGCAGGTTGTTCGCAAAAACTTACAACTATCTTTTCCTGAAAAGGGGATACAAGAGCTAAGTGTCATTGAAAAGGCATATTACCGCAATATGATAGATGTGTTCTTGGAGACGTTTAAATCCCTTGTAATGACCAAAGCGAGTATGGTAAAGCGCACCAAAGTAAAACATGCAGACATCATTGAAAACTTAAACCAACAAGGCAAATCAGTGGTGTTAATGTTGGGTCATGTCGGCAATTGGGAGTGGGGTGGCTTTTCATATACCTGTCAGACAAATCAAAAAATTGCAACACTATATCATCCTTTATCAAATCCCTTTTTTAATTGGCTCACCCATCGTTTACGGGTGCGCTTTGGCATGAGTTTAATTCCCATGCAACAATCGGCCCGTGATTTTTTGGTTAATAAGGATACCGTTAGGACTATTGCATTTATTGCTGATCAGTCGCCACCTCCCGAATATGCTTATTGGATGGATTTTTTAAACCAGGAAACCGGCTTTTTTACAGGAGCAGCCAAGTTGGCTTTAAAGTACAATATGCCAGTGGTATATGCAGATGTGGTAAGAACTAAAAGGGGGCATTATGAGGTGATATTTTCCTTAATAACCGATAAACCAGTGGAGAAAACCATCAACGATATCACACACCAGTTTGCAAAGTTGCTGGAGAAAAGCATACAAATAAATCCCCCAATTTGGCTGTGGAGTCATAGGCGTTGGAAACACAAAAGAATTGATGCCAATTCTCTGAAATAAGTATTTTGTAATGTAAATATTTGTATATACAAATATTTATTCCCTGATTATCAGCGTATTGATTTTAATTTCAATTTTGTGTATTGACAATAGATGTATATACATTAATTTTGTTTTGTAATTAAACAATGAGAATTGAAGAGGCCATAAAGCAAAAAAAGTTTAGATCAGAAGATGAGCGATTAATCATTAACCTTGTGTTTACGTCAAACTGGTTGGCCAAAGAACAAATGCCCTTGTTTAAACGTTATGGCATATCAGCACAACAATACAACGTGTTGCGTATTTTAAGAGGCCAGTGTCCAAATGCAGCTAGTGTAGGGTTAATTCAAGAACGTATGTTGGATAGAATGAGCAATGCATCTAGGTTAATTGAGAAACTGAAGCAAAAGGAATTGGTAAAACGTAGCGAGTGCAGCAAAGACAGGCGGCAGGTTGATGTTAAACTTACGGAAAAGGGGATGGAGCTATTGACTGAAATTGATGGATGTGAAAAAGAAATGAACAAAGTAACCCAAGGCTTGGCGATTGAAGAAAAAATACAATTGAATGAATTACTAGATAAATTAAGAAACATATACATTTTAACAAACACACAAAACAATTAAACATGAAAAATCTATTGACACTTTCTGCTATTGCAGGATTAGCATTATCGGTTGTAGCTATCAGCCAACCTAAAAAACAAACCGCAACTACGTTAAAAGTAAATGCACAAGAATCAACCATTAAATGGACTGCCAAAAAAGTAACTGGCGAACATTGGGGCAATGTAAAATTTAGCGAAGGAACTGTTACTGTTGATGGCAAAAACTTAACTGGCGGTACTTTTACAATGGACATGACTACCATTGACGTACAAGACTTACAAGGTGAGTACAACGGTAAATTATTAGGCCATTTAAAATCGGATGATTTTTTTGCAGTGGAAAAACACAAAACAGCAACATTGAAAATTAAATCATTGACGGCTATTGCAGGCGCAAAAGCTGGTGACAAAACACACAATGTTACTGCTGACTTAACCATCAAAGGCATCACTCATCCTGTAACTTTCCCTGCACAAATTATTGTAGCAAAAGGAACCGTTACTGCAAATGCTGAGTTTGAAGTAGACCGTACTTTGTATGACATTAAATACGGTTCAGGCAAATTCTTTGAAGGTTTAGGTGATAAAGCCATTGATGATAAATTTACCATTAAAGTTCGTGTTGTAGCTAAATAAGTTATAAAACAAACCCACTAAAATAGCATAGCAACTTATCGGGTTAGCTATGCTATTTTTGTTTAACAGGTTTAATCATGAAAAGAAAAACCTTTGTAAAAGCGTTACCCTTTATGATTTCAGGAACACAGGCATTTTTAAATGAGCTGGCAGCAATGCCTGCAACCGAGCTTACCCCTGCTTTTTTTATAGGCCATGGTTCACCCATGAATGCAATAACTGATAATCCATTTACCAAGGACATCAATACGGCTGCTCAACTATTAACTAAGCCGCAAGCCATTATGGTGGTTTCAGCACATTGGTTAACCAACGGTACTTTTGTATCTACCAATAAATTTCCTAAAACCATTTATGATTTTGGAGGTTTTCCTGAGGCTTTAAGCAAAGTGAAATATGAGCCATCTGGTTCAATTGAATATGCTTTGAAAGTAAAAGAATTACTCACGCTATCACATGTTAAAAATGATGATTACATGGGTCTTGATCATGGGGCTTGGTCTATTTTAAAACACATGTATCCTAAGGCTGATGTTCCTGTTTTTCAATTGAGTATTGATGCCAACAAACCAGCGGCCTATCATTATGATTTGATTAAACAGCTGGCTTCTTTACGCAGAAAAGGCCTCATGATTATTGGTAGCGGCAATATTGTGCATAATTTGGGTCGCCTCAATTGGGCTACTCCAAATGCTTCTCCCTACGACTGGGCATTGGAGTTTGATGCTTATGTAAAACAATATTTGGATACAGGCAATCACGCAGCCTTAGTCAATTATTTGCAAGCTGGAACTGCTGCAAAAATGGCTGTTCCTACCAATGAGCACTATTTGCCCTTATTGTATGTGTTGAGTGTACAGGAAAAAAATGAGGCGGTACAATACATTCACCATAGTTTTGATATGGGTAGCATCAGCATGAGGAGTTTTATGCTAAAGCAGGTAAACCATTAAACACTGGCGTGAGAGATTTTCTCCAACTTGGTTTTTTCCAATAGTTTAATTTTTTTTCCTTCCAATTCAATCAGCTTGTCTGATTTGAATTCACTCAGTAGCCTAATAACTGTTTCCGTGGCGGTACCTACGATATTGGCAATATCTTCCCTAGGCAAGGTGATGGCAATTACATCTTCTCCCAAGTTGTTAGATTTAAAGGTGGCATGCAAAAAAAGCAGGGTTTCCGCCAACCGTTCACGCACGCTTTTTTGTGCCAAACTTTGCACCCTTTCTTCAACTACGCCCAATTCATGGCTAAGTGCCTTCATTAAATCTTTGCTAATGGCCGTATTCTCATCAATAATATTCAAAAAAATATGCTTAGGAATAAAGCATGCCACTGAATCCTCGATACATACAGCCGAAGATACCAATGGTTCATCAGCAATAAGTGCACGGTAACCCAGTACATCACCAGATTGGGCAAATCGTAAGATTTGCTCTTTGCCATCCAAATTGGTTCGTACCAGCTTAATTACCCCACTTAAAATGCAATATACCCCCAAAGGAATAGCACTTTCATTAAATATGAAGTCACCTTTTTTATAGGTGGCACAAGTTTTTGATTGTTCTACTACTTCCGCCTGACTAGGCGTGCAGTGTCTAAGGAAAGAAATTTTGTTCGATTCGCAAAGTTGATATTCCATACTTGCCCATCAATTTTTTAGTGTAATGCTCAAAAGTACATTTTTTTTTAACCTAAACAGCCTAATTATTCAAGGATGTCCATTTGTTAAATGCAAGTTGTTCTGCTTCACTTAATTCATTTGCTTTTGTCAGTTGCAAGTTTCCGTGTTTTGTTGCAGAAAGTGTGCAGCCAACACTTGCAAGTGCTGCCTGTAAGCCCTTTAGCAAGTTTCCTTTTCCCCAAATGTACTGGCTAAAATAATCATCAAAAGATACGCCACTATACTGTTCCAGCAACTCTTTATAAACAGATTCTGTATATCCTTTCCCATGTTTGTGGTATTTTTGGTATAAATCAAACATCACTTGATGCAAGCTATATTTGCCTTTACTTGCTGTAATAATGGTAATATCAGCAATAACAGCAGCCATCAACCCTTCAATATAAATGGAAACTTTGCGTCCCGTAACACCGGGCACATAACCATCCAACCAAGTATCCCAACTCGATTCAGCTACTGAATAATTCAAACGTCCGCTATTATCCAAGTGTCTTTTAATATCACTGGTAAAGCTGGCGGCATATTGCTCCCAGGTCCAAACACCACTTTGTAACAACATCAAATCACCGTAATAAGTAGTTACCCCTTCGTACACATAGCCCAAGGTGCTGTAATTTTCCTTGGTAAAGTCATAAGGTAACATCTCTTCTGGTCTAATGCGCTTAATGTTCCATAGGTGAAACAGTTCATGCGAACTAATGGCCAATAAATCGTGGTAAAATTCTTCTTGTGTTTGGTCAGCCAGTTGGCCAAGCGAAATCACCGTGCTATTAAGATGTTCAACCCCATGCCTTGCGGGTGTTTGATGCATGAGGTATAAAAAGTGGTAGTGCTTACTTGGCAAATCGCCAAATACCTCAATTTGTTTTAAGGTGTAAGTAATGGTATCCGCTATTAAACGATGGGTGTCAAAACAGTGTTTGCCTTGAAACCAAATGTGCATGTTGGTGTCTGCCACCACAAATTCATGGTGCTCAAGGGTATTGCTTGCAAATAAAGGGGAGTCAGCCAGGTAATCAAAGTTTGGTGCATAAAGTTGGTGTACTGCCGTTTGCTCCATTTGTGAGGCAATTTGGTAGTCAACAGGTAAATCAAAAGTCAGGGTATAAGCCTCATCAATGCGCCCTTCCACGTACATAAAACAATGCACGGGGTTAATGTATAAATAATCTTCATTCACCTCGCATGCACCTGCATCGGGCTGGTGGGCAAAGTATTGGTATGACACATAAATGGTTTGCAAGCCTTTGGTACTCACATGCCAGCGGTCTTTGGTTAGCTTCTTAAATGGCACAGCGTTTCCTTGCTCATCTGTGATTTGAAATAGCCGAACATTTTTAGCAAAATGTTGCAACTCATACCTTCCGGGCCTCCATGCTGGCAATTGCAATTCAATGCTATCCTGATGGATGTGTGGGATGGTATATTGAAGTTGAATAAAATGTTGTACAGGGTCTGCTATAGAAATGTGGTAATGCATAAGTTGTGTTTAATTGCCTTTGTTGTTAAATCAATGACTGGTTCTTGATAAATGATAAAAATTTAACGCATTAGAATTTATCCATAATTCCCAGTCCAAATAACGCAAAATCATATTGAACTGGGTCTTTTTTGTTGAAATTTTTTAAGGCATTGGTGAGTTCTACGGCAGCTTGCCAATCACTTTGTTCTCTTTGTAGCAATCCCAATTTAATGGCAACCCGCTGCACATGTAAATCAAGCGGACAAACCAATTGTGCTGGTTGAATTTTTTTCCAAATGCCAAAGTCTACCCCACAATCATCCTTACGCACCATCCAGCGCAAAAACATATTTATTCTTTTGCACGCTGATTTTTGAGCAGGTGAAGCTACATGTTTTCTGGTTCGATGAGGCACATCAGGCAAACTAAAAAACACTTCCCTAAAATGATTGAGGCCCCCTTCTACGGTTTGGTCAGTTCGTTTCATCCCACGGCTAAAGGCATCTTCTAATGAATGGTGCTGGCTGTACCAGTATTTAAAAAAATGAACAAAATACAGCAAGTCAGTATCATTAAAAGTTCTATGCTTAAAGCCGATTAAACGTTTCAAATCCTTATCCGTATGGTTCAGGATAAAATCGTATGGATTTCCTCCCATGCGTTCAATCAGTTCTTGACATTTGTTAATAATGGTAATGCGTTGTCCCCAGGCAAAGGTGGCCGCAAAAAAGCCGGTAATTTCTATATTTTGTTGTTGGGTAAACTGATGAGGAATAACAATAGGGTCGTTTGGAATAAACGCCTTGGCATTGTATTGCTTTACTTTTTTATTTAATAATGAAGTAAGTTCTTTATGGCTCATAAAAGAGTTTCAATAGTACTGATAATTGTGGTAAATCCGTTGATGTAAACACTATTGTTTTTACGCATAGAAGTATGTAGTTTGCCGCACAATAATTTAATTGTTCATAATCATGAATTTAAAAACAATAATGATGGTTTCAGCTATGGGTGCGGGGGTATTGATGCAAGGTTGCAACAACGACCAAAAAAATGCCCATACAGAAGAAGGGGCTTCAAACTTTGAAGTAGAGTGCGATCGTTTTGCGGATTTGCAGGTACTTCGTTATGAAATTACGGGTTTTGATGAACTTACCCCAAAACAAAAGGAACTAGCTTACTACCTGTTTGAGGCCGCCAATTGCGGCCGTGATATTATTTACGATCAAAACAATAAAAACAACCTGTTGGTTCGTAAAACCATTGAAGCCATTTATGATGCCAACATTAAACATGAGGGTGAAGAGTGGAATAAGTTTGAGGAGTATGCAAAGCGGTTTTTCTTTTCAAATGGTGTTCATCACCACTACTCTAGTATTAAGTTTGTACCTGCTTGCAGTTACGAGTTTTTCGCAGGATTGGTAAAACAGGTAGATGCCTCTAAATTACCTTTGGAAGGCAAAACAGTTGATGCCTTTTTAAGCAACATAAAGCCCATCATTTTTGATATGAACGTAGATGCCAAAAAAGTGGATTTAGCATCTGGTATTGATAATGTAAAGGCATCAGCCAATAATTTTTATGAGGGAGTTAGCCAAAAAGAAGTGGAGGATTTTTACAATGCTCGCATGAAAAAGGATGACCCTCAGCCAATATCGTGGGGCTTAAATAGCAAAATGGTGAAGGTTGATGGCAAAGTGATAGAGCAAGTTTGGAAAGTAGGTGGAATGTATTCGGCCTCTATTGAAAAGATTGTAGGCTGGCTAGAAAAGGCTGTGCAAGTTGCTGAAAACGAAAAGCAACAAAAGGCTCTGGCATTATTGGTTGAGTATTATAAAACAGGCGATTTAAAAAAGTGGGACGAATACAACATTGCTTGGGTAAACGATACAGAAAGTAGGTTAGATGTGGTAAACGGGTTTATTGAAGTGTATGATGATGCCATTGGTAAACGCGCAAGCTACGAATCTGTGGTGTCTATAAAAGACATGGAAGCTACCAAACGGATTGCAGCTATTGCTAAAGAAGCGCAATGGTTTGAAGACAACTCGCCATTAATGCCTGAACATAAAAAGAAGGAAGTAAAAGGGATTACCGCCAAGGTAATTACAGTGGTTCAGGAATCAGGAGCCAGTGCACAATCAACGCCAATAGGTATTAATCTGCCCAATGCCAATTGGATACGTCAAGAGCATGGTTCTAAATCGGTTTCACTCAGCAATATTGTGCGCTCTTATAATATTGTTGGAGCCAAGAGCCCTATGATGCAGGAGTTTGCACTAACCCCTGAAGAAATAGAAAGAAGTAAAAGACATGGTGCACTTGCAGGCGATTTGCATACGGATATGCATGAGGTAATTGGTCATGCATCGGGTCAAATTAACAAAGGTGTTGGAGACCCTGACCAAACCTTAAAAAATTACGCCAGTACATTAGAAGAAGCCCGTGCTGACTTGGTGGCACTCTATTACGTATATGACCAAAAATTGGTGGATATGGGTGTGATGCCAAGTTTAGAAGTGGGTAAGTGCGAATATGATGGGTACATCCGCAATGGTTTAATTGTGCAACTTACACGCATTCCACTTGGAGAAAACTTAGAAGAAGCACATATGCGTAACCGCCAATTGGTAGCTGCTTGGGCTTATGAAAAAGGCAAAGCGGAAAATGTGATTGAATGGGTGAAAAAAGATGGAAAAACATTTGTGAAAGTGAATGACTACGACAAATTACGTAAGCTGTTTGGTGATTTATTACGCGAAATACAACGAATCAAGTCAGAAGGAGATTATGCAGCAGCTACTGCTTTGGTTGAAGGCTATGGTGTAAAAGTGGACCAAGTGTTGTTAAAAGAAGTACGTGAGCGTTTTGAAAAGCTCAATGTGGCTGCTTATAAGGGTTTTATCCAACCAAGGTTAACCCCCGTAGTAAAAGGTGATAAGATTGTTGATGTGAAAGTAACATATCCGGATAATTTTTTGCAGAACCAACTGGAGTTGGGTAAAAAGTACGGGTATCTGCCAGTTAAAAATTAATTGTAAACAGTTTAATTCAACGCCTGCAATTTATTGCAGGCGTTTTGTTATTTTTGAGTATGAAAAAAATGAAATGGATTGCCTTTTTGCTGGCGTTTGGTATCAGCCAAACTTATGCCCAACTTGATATATTTACATTAGGAGCCAAGGTAGGAATAAACCAAGGGCAACTTACCAAAGCCCCAGCACTTACCTCTCCAACTACTACGGGTAGTTTTGTTATTGGAGCGTTTAGCAGGGTGAAGTTTCTCTCTTTTTATGCAGGTCCTGAAATTGTATTTACCCAACGCAGGGGCGTTTTTAAAGACGATTCTACCAAGCTTACCATTACCAATACCTTTTCATATTTTGATGTTCCTGTTTTAATAGGCGTTAAACTATCCGCTTTTAGGGCATATGCAGGACCTAATTTTCAATTTTTATTGAGTGCAAATCAAACCGGAACAGCAAGTCTTAAGGACCCAAACTTTAAAAAGAGCAACTTTAACTCTTCAACTGTTGGCATGCAATTAGGTGTTGGCCTTGATTTAGGTAATATTGTGCTTGACGTGAGATATGATGGCAGCTTGGGAAATATGGGTAAAAAGATTGTGTCTGCCACAGGCACACAAGTAGACTATAGTACCAAATCCAGAATGGTGCAACTTACCATAGGCTATAAGTTTTTATAAATGCACATTGAATTGCTTAGAGAGGTTTGTCTCAGTAAAAAAGGCACAGAAGAAACCTTGCCATTTGGGCCAGATACGTTGGTTTTTAAGGTGATGGGTAAAATGTTTGCGCTTACTTCTCTAAGTGAACCCAATAGCTGTAACCTAAAATGTGACCCCGGTTATGCGCTTGAACTAAGAGCAGAATACGATGCTATTAAACCAGGTTACCATATGAACAAACAGCATTGGAACACCATAACCTATAATTTAGATGCTTCTGATAAATTAATTATAGAGCTGGTGCAACACTCATATGATTTGGTGGTAAGCTCATTGCCCAAAAAAGTAAAAGCAGAACTTGAGCAATTGTAATGTAATATGAAAACAGCACTATTTTTTGAACTCGCAGGAAGCATTATTCTTATTGTTGTTTGCGTACTTGGCTTATACCGCTTGCGCAAGCGAAAGTAATTAGTGCGTTTTATTCTCAATCAAGCGATTGTTGTATTGTTGAATGCTTGCTTTTAACTGCAATTCCAAAACGTTTTTTGTGTTTTGAATAGAATCCTGTGTTGTTGACATCAAATTATTTGTCATTTCAGGATCATCGTTAATGTTATAAAATCCAATGGTTTGTTCACCATTAAATTTAAGTACGTAAGGGTATTTAATTAATTGGTAAACACCAGCAATAAATTGAATGGCATTCCCGCTAAAAAAGCTAAAATAGTTGGTGCCTTTTGGTAAGGTGTTTTGAAGAATAAGATGTGAAATGCCCAATTGATCCATAGTACTATCAACCATGGTGTACTTGGCTTTGCTGGGGTCAAACACCACCAATGGGATTGAAAACTTACCGTGAGAGGTTTGGTAGTAAGGAACCATACTTTCGCTGGTGTGGTCTGCAGTAATAATAAAGATGGTATTGTTGTACCAAGGCTGCAATCTGGCGGTATTAAAAAATTGTTTCAATGAGAAATCAGCGTATTCAATGGTAGCATGTATGGGCAATGGTCCCCCTTTAAAAACATTTTTATAAGCAGGAGGCAATTCGTAAGGATGATGAGATGAAAGGGTGAATACGGTGCTGTAAAATGGTTGTTTTTGGTTTGTCAATGTCGATGCCACATATTGCAAGTAAGGTTCATCAGGGATCCCCCAGTTCCCGTCAAAATCTTTGTCCTTGTTGGGGTATTCGTTCAATCCAAAATAATCTCCCGTCTGGGTTGTGGCTACAAAACGATCAAAGCTCATGGTGCCATTTTTGCCCCCATGAAAAAAGTTGGTAACATAACCGTTTTGAGCTAAATAGTAACCTGTGCCATGTAGGGTATTGGTTTGGTAAAAACTATTGATGTAATCACTCTGCATCCAACTTGGTAAACCAGCAAGTACGGCCGGTATTCCCTCTATGCTTCGCGTACCGTTGGCATAAGCATGCTCGTAAACCGTGCTATATTCCATCAAAGAATCCAAAAATGGTGTATACTGCTGGTGCTTTTGGTGAAAGCCAACATACTCTTTTCCCAAGCTCTCAACAATAAGTAGTACCACATTTTTTCCGGCCCATGCCGGTTGCACAGCAGTTCGGTAAGGATTAAAGAGTTGTGCCGCTTTTTCGTTAGGCAGGTATGTTTTTCTATCAACACCAACTTGCTCAATGGTAAGTAATAGTTGAAAAGGAGTGTTCAAGGTAAGTGGCATCAAATCTGCCCCAGCCATTTTAGCGGCATCCAGTGTGTTGAGTGGCTTCAGCCCAACACCTCCTCTTGCACCAATAAAGGCACATGCACTAAGCACCACACAAAGAACCAGCTCCAACCAACGTTTGGGTTTAGTAGTATTGGGTTTATAGGTTACCCTTGGATAAACCTTCCACACCCCCCAAAGCATAAATACCAGTATCAATAATAGAAACCAATAATCCAATAAATAAGTATGAATAGGAGCATTACCACCCCCTTGTAGCTTAATTAATTCAAAACCACTTCGTTTTCCTGTAAATGTAAAATAGCCTATGTCAATGAGGTTCAGCAGTACCAGCAAAAAAATACCCAACATAAAAAGCCCTTTTAGTAAACCCTGGTACCATTTTTTGTTTCGTATGGCAAGCGGTAAGGCATGCAGAAGGATTACTATTCCCAAAAAATACATGATGGCTGATGTATCAAACCAAACACCACTTGCAAATGATTTTAGTAAGTTCGGAATAGGTATGGAAGAAAAAGCTTGGTAGTTAAATATAAAAAAAAGTAACCTACACAAACTCATTACACCAAAGGCAACAAACAAGCGTTTAAAAAGGGCAGAAAGGTGAGGAAATAGCGCAATCACAGCTACAAATATAATGTTTGAAAAATAAGCATTGTATTTTAAAACCCTTTTGTATAATTGCCTCGCAAATGAATATTCAACAAAACATTTCGCTTAAGGCTTACAATACGTTTGGTATTGATGTAAAAGCCAGGGAGTTTGTGGCTATAAGCAGCATGGATGAATTGTGCATTTTATGTGCTGCATTTAATTTAATTGACCGTAAAATTCTTGTTTTAGGTGGGGGCAGCAACTTGTTGCTAACCCAGGACTTTGATGGGATGGTGATTAAAATGAATTTGAAGGGTATTGAAGTGGTTGGAGAGAATGACGACTATGTTTGGGTAAAAAGTATGGCAGGGGAGATGTGGCATGAGTTCGTGTTGTATTGCATTGCCAATAATTTAGGGGGGGTAGAAAACTTAAGCTTAATACCAGGTTGTGTTGGCGCTGCTCCAATGCAAAACATTGGCGCTTACGGGGTAGAGATTAAAGATACTTTTGATAGTTTAGAGGCTGTGGAAATAGCTACTGGAGAGGTTGTTCATTTTAGCAACACCGATTGCCGCTTTGGTTATCGGGAAAGTATTTTTAAGCAGGAAGCAAAAGGGAAATATATTATTGCCTCAGTTACTTTCAGGCTAAGTAAAAAACCAGTGTTTAGCATGAGTTATGGGGCTATCCAACAAACGTTGGATAAGAATGGAATTACAACACCAACAGTTAAATCCATTAGTGACGCTGTCATTCACATTAGAAAAACCAAATTACCAGATCCAGCCGTGTTGGGTAATGCGGGAAGTTTTTTTAAAAATCCTGAAATTCCTCAAGAACAATTTGAAAGCCTTAAAACCAGTCATCCAGATATTGTTGGTTATCCTGCAAGTAAAGGTCATATTAAAGTGGCCGCTGGATGGCTCATAGAGCAATGTGGCTGGAAAGGGAAAGTGGTTGGAAATACAGGCTCACATAAAGATCAGGCATTGGTATTGGTCAATTACGGAAACGCCTCAGGCAATGAAATATGGCAACTTGCCATGGACATCCAGCAAAGCGTGCAAGCCAAGTTTGGCATTACCATCACTCCCGAAGTGAATGTGGTTTAAATGGCTTTGCCAATACTAAATCACTAGCAATCCCTCCTAAATTCCTATATTCGCACCTTTATGCGGAAACGAAAATTTATACCCTATACCATTGAGCAGTTGGAAATAACTAACGCAGGAAGCGAGGGTAAAAGCATTGCACGCCATAACGACAAAGTAATTATGGTTGATTATGCTGTACCTGGAGATGTGGTGGATGTAAAGGTAAACAGCACCAAAAAGTCGTTTAGTTTTGCCACCATCCAACATATTGTTAAACCCAGTGCTGATAGGGCGGATACCTTTTGTAGCCACTTTGGTTTGTGCGGAGGTTGCAAATGGCAACAAATGAGTTATGAGGCACAATTGCGCTATAAACAACAACAAGTGGTTGATGCTTTTGAACGGATTGGCAAATTTCCCTTTGCTGGTTTAACGCCTATTATTGGAAGTGAAAACACCATTTATTACCGCAACAAATGTGAGTTTAGTTTTGTTGACCGCAAATGGCTAACCAGCATGGATGAAATGGAAACCCTTAGCGAAGATGAGCGCAAAGGATTAGGTTACCATATCCCAGGTCGTTTTGATAAAATATTTGATGTAGAACATTGTTACTTGCAACACCAGGTTGCCAACGATATTAGAAATGCGGTGCGGGATTTTGGCAAGGCCAATAGTTATGAGTTTTTTAATCCATATAGCCAAGAAGGATTTTTAAGAAATATTATTCTAAGAAATAACCGTGCAGGCGAGTGGATGGTGATTCTATGTTTTAAAAAAGAAGACCAAGAAAAGCGTGAGGCTATTCTGAATCATATTCATGAGCAATTCCCTCAGGTAAAGGCCTTGCTTTACATCATTAATCCAAAGATGAATGATACTATTTATGATCTAGAGGCACAGGTGTACAAGGGAGAGGATCATTTAATAGAAATGCTGGAAGATTTAAGGTTTAAAATTGGACCAAAGTCTTTTTTTCAAACCAACACCTTACAAACCCAAGCCCTTTATGCAAAAACAAGGGAGCTTGCTGGTTTAACAGGAACTGAAAATGTATACGATTTGTACACAGGAGTGGGCTCCATTGCACTTTTTGTATCAAAACAAGCCAAACAAGTTATTGGTATTGAAAACGTAGAACCTGCTATTGAAGATGCTAAAATAAATGCGGCATTAAACAACATTACCAATACCCACTTTTATGCTGGGGATATGAAAGATGTGTTAAACGATGCCTTATTTGAAAAGCATGGAAAGCCTGATGTGATTATTACGGACCCTCCAAGAGCAGGCATGCATCCAGATGTGATTACAAAAATATTGGAAGTAGCAGCACAAAAAGTGGTGTATGTAAGTTGCAATCCTGCTACACAAGCTAGAGACATTGCATTGATGCAAGAAAAGTATGAAGTAATGCATGTACAACCGGTAGACATGTTTCCACATACCCATCACGTAGAAAATATAGCGTTGTTAACCTTGAAAAAGTAACTCAAATGGACAAAGAACTAACGGTAAGCCTGGAATTACTCAAAGATGATATCGCTTTTTATAAGGATATGCTTAAGGAAGTGTCATCCGATATTTTAAAGGAAGGATTCAGCAAGTTCCCGGTTTTTATAGCTCATCAAGAACCCATTAAAATTGGTGAGATGATTATTGATGCCAGCGAGTATAGCCGTTCTTATAACATCAGCGCAACGGTATTAGAGGAGTTATTGGAGAAAAATATTGTAACCAAAGAGCGAGAAGAAAGCTTTAAAGCAGCGTATAAAAATCCTGAACAATTTTTATGCATACTGCTGGTAACGGAAAAAGGCGCCAGCTTTGTGTTTGTGCCGTTTAAAAAGGTAAAGGGGGATGATGAATAACCCCAAGGTAGCTGTTGTTATAGTACATTGGAACCGTAAGCAATTGCTGGAACAGTTTCTGCCTGCCTTAATGAAAACAACCTATCCCAATGTGGATATTGTGGTGGCAGATAATTGCTCAGATGATGATTCAGTTGCTTTTTTAACCGAACACTACCCAACCGTAAAAGTGGTGTTGAATGATAAAAACTATGGATATGCCGGAGGGTATAACCATGCATTGCAACACGTTACTGCGGAGTATTTTGTATTATTAAACAATGATATAGAGGTAACTCCAAATTGGTTAGAACCCATTGTTGAAGTGATGCAAAACAATGCTCATATTGCAGCAGCACAGCCCAAAATATTGGATTATAACAGCCGCAATAAATTTGAGTATGCCGGAGCAGGTGGGGGATATATTGATTCATTGGGTTACGCATTTTGCAGAGGCCGTTTGTTCGAGGTGCTAGAAACAGACGCAAACCAATACAATGATACCACCACCGTTTTTTGGGCAACGGGAGCTTGTATGATGGTGAGGTCAGTTGTATTTAAACAACTAGGCGGATTTGACGAACACTTTTTTGCCCACATGGAAGAAATTGACTTGTGTTGGCGCATGCAATTGGCCAACCACCAATTGATGGTTGTGCCCCAATCTATCGTGTATCACGTTGGTGGGGGTACCTTGAATAAACAAAGTCCACAAAAAACGTATCTTAATTTCAGGAATAACCTGATTATGCTTACCAAAAATTTGCCATTAATCACATTATGTTGGCTAATTCCTTTCAGGGCACTGCTTGATTTGTTGGGGTCATTGTTTTTTATGATGAACGGATTACCCAAATACAGCCTAGCGGTGCATAAGGCCCATGCTCATTACTTCTTTCAATTTGGCAAATGGTGGGGCTTACGTAAGCAGAATAAAACCTTTAAGCCCATGCACCAATTAAAGGGAGTTTATAAAGGCAGTGTGGTTTGGGAGCATTTTATTCATAAAGTAAAGTACTTTTCTGAACTTAACGCGTCTAAATTTCTCAAATAGTATGCTTTAAGGTTGAAGCAAGAAGTTACTTAAAGCCAACTGGTAGCTGGCCAAGCCAAATCCACTGATAGCGCCTTTACAGTGTTTGGCTAACAGCGAAACATGTCTAAACTCTTCTCGGGCAAATATATTGCTGATATGCACCTCAATCACTGGTGTTTTAATAGCTGCAATGGCATCTGCTAAAGCCACAGAAGTGTGGGTATAGCCGCCAGCATTCAAAATAATGCCATCATAATCAAAGCCAACCTCGTGCAATTTGTTGATAAGCTCTCCCTCCACATTACTTTGGTAATAACGTAATGTGGCCTGCGGAAACTCTTTTTGCAGCTGGGTAAAGTAACTTTCAAATGAAGTGTTTCCATAAACCTCAGGCTCTCGTTTTCCTAAAAGATTCAAATTAGGTCCATTGATGATGATGATGTTCATTTGTTATCAATTAAAGTTTCAAACTTAGAGGTATTTGTTAAATAAATGTTATGCCTTTTTTATGGGAAAATTTAGTTCGTTTTTTAAGAGGCTTGTAATTAGTTAATTGTGGTCTAAATCATCGGTGTAAGCTACTAATAAGCGTAATAATTGGTCTAATATAAAGTTAATTTAGACAGAATAGGTAGGGGTATAAGCCCATATCTTTGTCATATCATTAAATCATATTATATGCTTGCGTCAACTAAAAACCTTCCAATGAACGAAATGCCTCTTATGAAAGAGACCGAAGGCATTGTTCTATTCTACCCCAATGTTCCTAAAGAATCTATTAATTTAGTTACAAACGTGCTGCAATCTAGGTGGATTGGGCAAGGGCCACGCGTAGAAGAATTTGAGCAAATGTTTGAAGCCCGTTTTGCACCAAATGGCAAAGCCCTTTCAGTAGGTTCAGGCACAGATGCCCTGCACCTTTCGTACATTTTGGCTGACTTAAAACCTGGTGATGAAATTGCAGTACCCGTATTTACCTGCACAGCCACCAATATTCCTTTTTTATACATGGGTTGTGTAATTCGTTTTGTGGATGTTGACCCGAATACACTTAACATCAACATTAACCACCTAAAGGAAGTGGTAAATGAAAAAACAAAAGCCATTGTATGTGTGCATTATGGCGGATTGCCTTGCGATATGGACGAAATACAGGCTATTGCCGATCAATATGGTATTCCGGTAATTGAAGATGCAGCGCATGCCCTTGGAGCCACTTATAAAGGCAGAAGCATTGGCGAAATTTCAGATTTTACCATGTTTTCGTTTCAGGCCATTAAGCACATTACCACTGGTGATGGTGGTATGGTTACCATGAAAAATAAAGAATTGGCTAAAAAAGGAGCTCGGGTGCGCTGGTTTGGCATTGACCGCGAAAACAAACAACGCGGTATTTGGGAGAACGACATTACAGAGGTAGGGTATAAATACCAAATGACAGACATTGCCGCTGCAATGGGCATAGCAGGTTTAAATACTTTTGATGAGGTGCTTGCGCACAGGAAAAAGTTGCTTGTAGCTTATGAACAAGGATTAGAAGGTGTTTCAGGAATTTCTTTTATTGGAAAGGGATATACTGATAGAGAACATGCGGCCTGGCTTTGCACAGCAATGGTTGAAGATCGTGTGGGGCTAATGAATAAACTGAGGCACCAAAAGATAGAATCGGCTCAGGTGCATTACCGAAACGACAGGTACAGTATCTTTGGTGGAAGAAGAGACGACCTTCCCAATATGGATGCCATTGAGGACAAATATTTGGTGTTGCCATTGCACCCCAAATTAGGAATAACCGATGTAAATTATATTTGCAACGTAATTAAGCAAGGTTGGTAATGATAAAAGTAAGTCAATTTCACAAACGTACCCTTGATTTCAAGCCAGTATTTACAATTCTTATTCCAACTTGGAATAACTTGCCGTATTTACAAAATTGCATCAAAAGCATTGAAAAAAACTCCAACTACAAACACCAGATTGTCATTCATATTAATCACGGTGAAGATGGTACGTTAGAATGGGTGAAAAAACATGGTTATGATTACACCTTTGCAGAAGCCAATGCGGGTGTATGTTATGCATTTAATGCAGCCTCTGCTTTAGCTGAATCTGAACTTATTGTATTGAGTGATGATGACATGTATTACTGTCCGGGTTGGGATACTCCCTTGTTGAATGAAGTCAATGCCATAGATCATATTTATTTTTGTATTAATGGAACCGCAATAGAGCCAAGAGATTCAGGAAACTCCTGTGTAATAGCACCGCAAAATTTCGGAAAAACCATAGAAGAATTTAACGAAGAAGAACTGCTGAAACAATACCATACTTTTTCCTTTAAAAACTGGACAGGAGGTAATTGGTATCCCATGGTTTTACATCGGTACGTGTGGCAGCTAATTGGCGGGTTAAGCATAGAGTTTAGTCCAGGTATGGGTTCAGACCCTGATATGATGATGAAACTGTGGCATGCGGGAGTAAGGTACTATAAAGGTGTAGAATCAAGCAGGGTGTACCACTTTATGTCGCGCAGTGTAAGCCGAATAAAAAAGAACAACGGCCCTAAACAGTTCTTGCACAAATGGAACATATCTATTGGAACCTTGTTTAAATTTTACCTCAAATTTGGGGGTGATTTTAAAGGGGCACTAACAGAGCCCGTAATGGACAGCAAACTAAAAATGCGGCTATTAAAAGATAAGTTTAAGCGAAGAATTTCTTAATATTTAAGCACAGTGCTTAAATCAGCCAAACACGTACATTTGTACCATTACTTATTGTGCCGAATTGGAATAGTTACATAAAAGGCTTTAAAGCCTATTTGCAGTTAGAAAAATCACTCGCAAAAAACAGCATAGAAGCGTATCAGCGAGACATGGAAAAACTAATGCAGTTTTTTGAGGTAAAAGGAATTAGCCCCCAGCCTCAGGAAGTAAACCTAAGCACTTTAAGGGAATTTTTGCGCTGGATAACGGAATTGGGTATGACGGCAACCAGTCAGGCACGCATACTTAGTGGGATTAAAGCATTTTACAAGTACCTGATGTTGGAGGATATGATTACCAAAAATCCAGCAGAATTATTGGAGTCGCCAAAACTTAAACGGAAACTACCCGAGGTGCTTGATTTGCATGAAATAGATCAGATGGTGGCCGTTATTGACCACAGCAAACCAGAGGGCATGCGAAACAAAGCCATGATAGAAACCATGTTTAGTTGTGGGCTAAGGGCCAGTGAAGCAGTAGGGTTAAAATTTTCTGACATCTCATTCACTGATGAGTTTGTACGCATATTGGGCAAAGGCAACAAAGAGCGGTTGGTTCCCATTGGTGGTGTAGCACTTAAGGCCATCGTGATGTACAGAGACCTTGTGAGGTCTCACATCACCACACAAACTGGTCATCACGATACAGTTTTTTTAAACGCCCGTGGTAAAGGAATAAGCAGGGTTATGTTGTTTTATATCATTAAAGATTTGGCTAAAAAAGCAGGCATAACCAAAAGCATTTCACCCCATACGTTACGCCATTCTTTTGCGACTTGTTTGGTTGAAGCAGGCGCTGATTTAAGGGCCGTGCAACAAATGCTGGGGCACGAAAGCATTACCACCACCGAAATTTACACCCACATTGATAGGGCTTACCTACAAGATGTAATTACTCAGTTTCACCCAAGAAGCTAATTATCCAGACTTAATGCAGTAAACAAGGCTTGTTATAAGCGTCTTGCAAGGTGTGTAAGGGGTTGAAATACCAAAACAATAAATCATTGCTAAAAATAATTAAATTCGCCACATCTCTTATTTATTAAAACCAGTATAGTAATGAAATTAGTAGCTTTAAACGATTTGCATGTTTCCTTAGGTGCCAAAATGATTGAATTTGCAGGTTACAACATGCCTGTTTTATACAACAACCTCATACAAGAACATTTGGCAGTGCGCAACAGTGTTGGTGTGTTTGATGTAAGCCACATGGGCGAGTTTTTATTAAAGGGTGAAAAAGCACTGGATTTAATACAGTTGGTTACCAGCAATGATGCATCGAAACTTACAGATGGTAAAGTACAGTATAGCTGTTTGCCAAATGAGCAAGGTGGAATTGTAGACGACTTATTGGTGTATCGTTACAAGGCTGATGAGTATTACCTGGTGGTAAATGCCTCAAACATTGAAAAGGACTGGAATTGGATAAGCAAACACAATACGTTTGGTGTGGAGATGCAAAACTTAAGTGATGGCATGAGCTTATTGGCTGTACAAGGGCCAAATGCCATTAAAGCCTTACAAAAAATCACCGAAGTAAACCTTGGTGAAATGGAGTATTATACATTTACCATGGGCAAACTTGGGGGCATTGATGGGGTAATTATATCAAATACAGGATACACTGGTGCAGGAGGTTTTGAGTTGTATGTAAGCAATGCAGATGCCCGCAAATTATGGGATGCTGTGTTTGAAGCCGGTGCGGAATACAACATTATGCCCGCAGGTTTAGGAGCCAGAGATACCCTACGTTTGGAAAAAGGTTTTTGTTTGTATGGCAATGACATTAATGATGAAACTTCACCCATTGAAGCAGGTCTTGGTTGGATAACCAAATTTACCAAACCTTTTATCATGTCAGAACACCACAAAGCCATTAAAGAAAATGGTCCTGTAAAAAAACTTGTTGGCTTTGAAATGTTAGAGCGTGGTGGAATACCTCGTCAGCACCACATTATTAAAGATGCAATAGGAAATGTAATTGGGGAAGTAACTTCTGGTACGCAATCACCAAGCTTAAACAAGGCCATTGGTTTGGGTTATGTTACTGCTGCCAATAGCAAAGTAGATACAGAAATATTTATAGAAATTAGGGAAAAGCAGATTAAAGCCAAAGTGGTAAAAATTCCATTTTTGTAATAAAAACATAACATGTTTAAGTACATTCCATTTGTATTGGTATTTGGTTGGTGTTATTGGGCCAGTGCACAAAACTTGCCCAAGAAGTTTGCATCAATTAAACTGGGAACCAGCGAAAGTGATGTGGTTAAACAACTAGGTAATCCTGATAAAATAGAACGTTTTGTTACTGTAAAAAATAACACATTCGATACCAGTAAATACTGGCGTTATCAGGGTGATATTACCATTGTTTTTACCAATCATGCCGTTTCTGCAATTCAGCCCAAATGGGAAAATGTGTTAAAGCATATTCAACAATATGCCAATCGCAAAGATGAAGAAGGCATTAAAATTATAACAGGTGAGTAGAAAAATTGAAGTGGTATTAACCCCCGCATTGTTGCACTTGTATCAGGTGCAGCATAAAAATGTGGTAATTATAGATATACTTAGAGCAACCAGCAGCATTTGTGTGGCTTTTTACGGTGGAGTAAATAAAATATTGCCCGTGTCTACACCAGAAGAGTGCATGATGTTTAAAGACTTTGATTTTTTATGCGCTGCGGAAAGAAATGCCGTAAAACTACCTGGATTCGATATGGGGAATTCGCCATTTGAATTTCAAAACCCATTGTTAAAAGAAAGAAACATTGCTTTTACCACCACCAACGGAACAAAAGCCATTAAACAAAGTAAAGAACTGGGCGCAGGAAAAATAATCATCGGTAGTTTTTTAAACTTAGAGGCGCTGGTAAGTTGGTTAAAACAACAACCGGAAGATGTAATCCTGTTATGTGCAGGTTGGAAAGACAAGGCCAATTTAGAAGATTCCTTGTTTGCGGGTGCATTGGTTCATGCATTAAAAGATGAGTTTACAACTACATGCGATTCAGCATTAATGGCTGCTACTTTATACACCACCATGCAACATGATTTAGAGGGTTATGTGCGATTGTCATCACATGCCAACAGGTTTAAAGCACTGCATGCAGCCGAAGATGATGTGCGATTTTGCGTGCAAATGAATTCAGCTCCGGCACTGCCAATTATGCAAGGCGAATATTTGGTCAATGCGCTTACAACGGCTTCTATTTAACTGCATGCTACCCAATATGAATTGCTAAACTTTTTTTAACCAAATGCGTTTTTTTTCAATCACTATTTAATATCCATTGTTTGAAGACATATCAAGAACTTTATGTTTTAGTTGAGCAGGAAATAGCTCATTTGAAGTACGATAAAAAGCCGGATGAACTCTACCAGCCAATAGAGTATATGCTTTCATTGGGAGGCAAACGCTTGCGCCCAGTACTGGTGCTAATGGCCGCTGATATGTTTGGTTTTGATATTCAAAAAGCCTTGCCTACAGCCTTAGCGGTTGAGGTTTTTCACAACTTTACTCTGGTACACGATGATATCATGGATCATGCAGACATTAGAAGAGGCAAACCAACAGTTCATAAAAAATGGAATGAGCCGGTTGCTATTTTATCAGGTGATTTGATGATGATAAAGGCAATGGATTTATTGTGTGAAACAGACATTGACCCAATACGCCCATTGATTAGTTTATTCAATAAAACAGCTGCTGAAGTGTGCGAAGGACAACAGCTTGATATGAATTTTGAGTCTGTAGCAGCGGTAACTGAACAGCAATATATTGAAATGATTACCCTAAAAACAGCCGTTTTATTGGGATGCAGTTTGCAGTTGGGAGCAATGGTGGCAGGAGCATCAACAGCAGACCAAATTCATATATACGAGTTTGGTAAGAATATGGGTGTGGCTTTTCAAATACAAGATGATATTTTAGATAGTTTTGGTGAAGGAGATAAAGTGGGAAAAAAAATAGGTGGTGATATCGCTGCCAATAAAAAAACATTGTTATTAATTGAGGCCCTGCAAAGTGCAAAGGATGATGATTTGGTGGCCATAAAAAACTGGCTCACTATTACTAACAAAGAGCAAGAGAAAATAAATTCCGTACTTGATATTTACAATAAGTATGATGTAAGGGGCAAGGCAGAGCGTTTAAAAGAGCATTACTTAAAATTGGCTTTTGAACACCTAAGTAAGCTAAGTGTATCTGCCGAAAATAGCAGCGTGCTAAAACAAACGGCCATTGATTTAATGGAGCGAATGAGTTAGTTATTTCAGTAAAAGCAAAAATTTACCTTTCACATTCAAGCACATCCAGCTTGAGGTGTTTTTTTACCTGATGGTTTAAGTTTGAAACGATATCATCGCGCCAAATTTATAAAACATGAAGGCAGGCTTAGCTTTATTAATTGCTGGACTAAACTTATTTGGATATGCTGCCCAGGCACAAACCGATTCCGTATTATTGGATGATGCAATGGTTACCAGCAACAGGATAATCCGTTCACTTAATCAATCCGCACAAAGTATTCATGTGCTTCAAAAAAAGGAAATAAACAGTTTACCGGGAACTGTTCCAGCTGAATGGTTGGGCAATGTAAGTGGTGTTGATATCAGGCAACGTGGTCCACTGGGTGTTCAAGCTGATTTGGGCATTCGTGGAGGTTCATTTGATCAGAGTTTGGTGCTGCTAAATGGAATGAAACTGAGCGACCCTCAAACCGGGCATCATTTGTTTAACCTGCCACTTACTTCAGCGGCCATCGAACAAATTGAGGTAACAAAAACTTCAGCATCACGCCAATATGGAATAAATGCGTTAACAGGAGCGGTAAACTTTGTTACCAAAGTGCCAGAAAAAAACATGGTTTACCTAGGTGCTTATGGGGGTGATTTTGGCCTTTATGGGGTGCAGGCTGGTGTGGCATTTACTCAAAAAAAGGTTGGGCAGCATATTTCGTATGCCAAATCGGCTTCCAATGGATATAACAGAAATACGGATTTTAACACGTCCCAGTTGTTTTATCAGGCCACTATAAAAGGTAAAAAATCAAGTGTAAATTTTATTGGCGGTTATACTGATAGAGCTTTTGGGGCAGCGGGTTTTTATGTGCTTAACTCATCTGAATATGAGCACCTAAAAACAGCTTTTGGTGGCATACAATACCAAGTAAAATGGAATAGGCTCAGCATCAAAGCCCAAACCTACTACCGTTACAATCAAGATCATTACATCTTTTTACGCGATAATCCGCAGGTGTTTCAAAACAGGCACTTTTCGCACGTTGCAGGTGCTGAGTTGCATGCAACTTACACAACAAGTTTAGGCATAACTGGTGTAGGTATTGATAGCCGAACAGAACAGTTAAGAAGCAATAACTTAGGTACGCGTGAACGCACCATCAATGGATTGTTTGCTGAACATCGGTTTTCGTTCTTTGGCAAAAAAGTATTGGTAACGCCAGGTGTTTATATAAACCAGTATAATGGAAGTCAGGTGGCCGCATTTCCAGGTATTGACGCCAGTTATGCGTTTAAAAGTGGATGGGTATTTTTTGCCGCAGCAGATAAAGGGATGCGTTTGCCAACTTATACTGATTTGTATTATCAAGGTCCAAGCAATACAGGTAACCCTGATTTAAAGCCCGAAGAAGCTTTTTCTACTGAGGTTGGCATAAAATGGACAAAAGGCAGGGCTTTTGCTTCAATAGCTGCATTTAACCGTAACTCAGCAAACCTAATTGATTGGGCAAAAACAGATGCTACACAAAAATGGAAGCCACTTAACGTTAATGAGGTTACTTTTAAGGGCATAGAAACCAATGCAGGCATAACCTTAAAAGGCTTGTTAAAGCGAGCTGCAATGGGCTATACCTATATTGATGCCAATATCAATCAAACAGAAAACTACCTAAGTAGGTATGCTTTAACCCATATTCGTCATCAAATAACTGGAAATGTGGCACTCAAATGGTGGAAACAATTGGAACAAACCTTAACAATCAGGCACATTAATCGGGTAACCCTAACTGATTATACCCTTATTGACACCAAGCTAATGTATAGTTTTAAACAATTTACCGCTTATACCGAAGTAACTAATGTGTTTGATGTAAGCTATATAGAGGCTGGATTTGTAAATATGCCAGGCCGTTGGTATAAGTTAGGGTTTATTTATGAATTTAATTATTAGACAATTTTAACTTTGAGTAGCTTAAGTCAATACAATTATTATTTTTGCTTGATTAAATTGTTTAAACATTATTATCAGATAAAAATATGGCAGAAGTAATACGCATGCCCAAGATGAGCGATACCATGACAGAAGGGGTAATTGTATCATGGCTAAAAAAAGTAGGCGATGATATAAAACCTGGAGATATTTTGGCAGAGGTAGAAACAGATAAAGCCACCATGGAGCTTGAAAACTATGTTAAAGGCACCTTGTTACACATTGGAATAGAAGCTGGAGGTAGCGTTCCGGTAGATGCGGTGATTGCTATTGTAGGCCAAAAGGGCGAAGACGTGAGTGCCTTTTTAGCTAATTCGCCTGCAACGGCTTCAGCTACTGTGGAAGCACCAAAACAGGAAACACCTGTAGTTGAAACCAAAAGCCAACCTGTGGTAGAAAATGCAACCGCTGATAGCCGTTTAAAGGCATCTCCTTTGGCTAAAAAAATAGCTGATGACAAAGGGATTGACTTAAGCAAAATAAGCGGAAGTGGTGATCAGGGACGTATCGTTAAACGTGATGTGGAGAGCTTTACCCCTGCAACGGGTGCTTCCACTGCTGCGGTAAATGCAGAGGCGAAACAACCTGTATCTTTACCTGCTGTTGTTGGTGAAGAAAGTTACCATGAGGTAAATGTATCTCAAATGCGCAAAGCCATTGCCCGCAGGTTAAGCGAAAGCAAACACACTGCACCGCATTTTTATTTAACCATGAGTATTAACATGGATAAAGTAAATGAGGCTCGTAAAGCAATGTTGGATTACAGCCCGGTTAAAATTTCAGTAAACGATATTATTATCAAAGCCGTTGCGGCTTCGTTGCGCAAACACCCAGACGTAAACACATCATGGTTAGGTGATAAAATCAGGTACAACCACCACATCCATGTTGGGGTGGCTGTTGCTATTGAGGATGGGCTGATTGTTCCGGTAATTAAGTTTGCTGACAATAAAAGTTTATCGCACATTAGTGCAGAGGTAAAAGACCTTGCAAGCAGGGCTAAAATAAAAAAATTACAGCCCCATGAGTTTGAAGGAAATACCTTTACCATCTCCAATTTGGGCATGTTTGGTATAGATCAGTTTACGGCAATTATCAATCCGCCTGATGCCTGTATATTGGCTATTGGGGCATCTAAAGAAACACCTATTGTAGAAAACGGCCAAATAAAAATTGGCAGCGTAATGAAAGTAACGTTAAGTTGTGATCACCGAGCTGTTGATGGTGCGGTTGGTTCAGCTTTCTTACAAACACTGAAAGAACTGTTAGAAAATCCGGTTAAATTGTTGGTTTAATGCAATAGTGATATGGTATTCAGGTTGGTTTTTTTAGTAGGTATTGTGCTATTTAAACCAATGGCAAGTTTTGGCCAGGATACCATTTATAGGATGAATGGTGATACCGTTTTTGCTAAAGTAATTGGTGTTAATGCAGAAGATGTTAAGTACAAAAAAGACGGAAATATATCCGGGCCTACTTATACCATCTTGCGTTCAACGGTAAAATCCATCAGCTATAAAAATGGAACTACCATAAGTATTGATGGGAAACAAGGTGAAGCCATAGCAACTGTGCCAGATACTTCCAGCTTGGTTATCCTTCCAGTGCAAGAACAACCAGATTTGGTTTTGCCAGACACTTCCGCTACCACATTGGTTGATGAGAGTTATTCTTTAAACGGCCGAGACGATGCCAAGGCATATTATAAAAAATATAAAATGGCTGCGGCCCTTACGCTAACAATCAGCTTATTATCACCTTTAGTTGGATTGGTGCCAGCTTTCACTTGCTCAGTAAAGTCTCCGGCTGAAACCAATTTGGGTTATCCTGATGATAAGATGGCTAAAAACCAAACTTATACAAAAGCTTATGCTAAAGAGGCCAATAAAATAAAACAAACCAAAGTTTGGACAGGATGGGCCATTGGCCTTGCGGTTAACTATGGCTTAAGTATTTTATTATTTGGGAATTAGCGGAGTTATTTTTTAACGTTACCAATATTTTTCTTTACAACAGATTTTTGCGATTTGCCTTGCGCAGTTTTTGCTGGGGTGTTGTTTGCGTTTAAACGGCTTTCTTCTTTAACTGCTGGAATTGCGTTATTTTGGTAAGTTTTTGCGTACACCCGGTTGGTTTTATACTCAGCCACAATAGCCGATTGTACACGAAACTGCATATAAAGTTGATGAGCCATTCCGTTGCGAACATTTGCAGGGAAATGAAACCAAAGCTGATGTTTTTGTTTAAGGCCAAGCAACTGTTCCCTATGGCTTTGCCAAGATGTTGTGGGACGTGGTATCCACCAATGCGGATATGCATTAAAACGCCAGCTAGAGAGATAACGGTTGTATTGCGCTCCATAGATATAACTTAGTATAGGCCAATAACCTTCTCCATGTTCAATCGGAGTGCCTGTTGAAACATCTAATGTTGCTGTTGGCGCAACGGGATCAGGTACTGAATAATACTGAAATACCCCAAATTTAGGTGCTGTTTTGGGAATGGTGTTTCCTGTAATGTTTAGAATGCCGCCTTCCGGTTGCGTTTCAATCACGTAGGCACTGCCGTACAATGTTTCATCACCTACCATTTGCAAGGTAATGTTGCCTATTTCGTTCCGTTCAATTTCAATAGCAGCCACATCCTGGCTTTCCATATCATTAACCAAAACCTGCAAAACAATGGTGTGTGTATTGTTTTCAATCAGGTCAATTACTTTAATGTAATCTACCATGTCATCATTATTTAAATCCAGGTTATTTACATAGGAATCTTGTCTGTTTAGCCCTTCCTCAAACAATTCTAGTGTTGACGAATTTTTGAACAATTCCAGGACGCCATAAAGATTTAAATTATCGCCTGGCAAGCCCAACGAATCAGGTGCTTGTGTTTGGGCATGAAGGCCATCAAAGAGATTGAAAGACAGAAAAAGAGTAGTAAAGATTAAAAGTGGTCTCATTTTAAGTGAATTATTAACCCAATAAATCATGATGTGCATTAGCGTGCAAGATAACGTTTTACAGAATAATCATAGAGGTGAAGCCTTTATGAGAGGCTAATGCACTTGATTTTAAGCGAATTGTCATTAAAATCAAATAATTTTTGCAATACCGAAATTATTTTTACCTTGCAAACGGAAATTCTTCCAAACTCTAGGCACATTCCCAAATTTAAAACCAATTGAAGGAAATGCAAAAAGAGTAAACAATCAAACAAAAATCTTAGTGTTTAATTAGTTTTTTTGATGCACAGTAATTCAACGTTATCCGATATGTTAATTTCGGAGTTACGCGAGGTAGCAACAGGGCTTAATATACCAGATATTGCTACACTTAGCAAAGAGCAGCTTATCACACAAATTCTACAACAACAAGAGTTGTTACAATCTATAAAAATGAACGAAAAATTACCAAAAGAAGGTGCTGAAGAGTCACCTAAAAAGAGAAGGGGGAGACCCAAAAAAGGGGAAGACAAGTTGGTGAGTGAAGAAAGCATGTTGGATCAATCCTCTGCTGGATTGTTGGATGACATAGACTTTACTCCTGCACCTGCTAATGAAGTTAAAGAAGAGGAACCTCAAGCTGACCAACCGAATCAAACCTCGGCTCAGGAAGAAACGTTTGGTGAACAAGAAAACAACACCAACGAAGCACCTCAACAAAATAACCAAAAGGAAAATAACAATTGGAAAGATAAGCGCAACCACGAACGCAACGAGCGCAACGAACGCATCCAACAGCAACAAGCCTTATTGCAGGAGCTGGAAGGCATCGTAAGTAGCGAAGGGGTGTTGGAAACCATGCTTGATGGGTATGGCTTTTTACGTTCAAGCGATTACAACTACATGCCATCTCCTGATGATATTTATGTATCACCCTCGCAAATAAAACTGTTGGGACTAAAAACAGGAGATACGGTGCGTGGTACAATTCGTCCTCCAAAAGAAGGCGAGAAGTATTTTGCATTAATTAAGGTTGACTCTGTTAATGGAAGAAGCGCTGCCGAAATACGCGACCGTGTGGCTTTTGAGCACCTTACACCACTTTTTCCTGACGAAAAGTTAAACCTGTCTCAAAATTCAGTGTCCTATTCAACCCGCATTATTGATTTAATTGCCCCCATTGGAAAAGGGCAACGCGGTTTAATTGTGGCACAACCCAAAACAGGTAAAACCATTTTGTTAAAGGATATAGCCAATGCCATTGCAAAAAATCACCCTGAAGTGTACCTCATTATTTTGCTTATTGACGAACGTCCGGAGGAGGTTACAGATATGCAACGTAGTGTTAGGGCTGAAGTGGTAGCCAGTACGTTTGATGAACCGGCTGAAAAACACGTAAAATTGGCCAATATTGTGCTTGAAAAGGCAAAACGAATGACAGAGTGTGGGCATGATGTGGTGATTCTATTGGATTCCATAACCCGCATGGCTAGGGCATTTAATACCGTGCAACCAGCATCAGGTAAAATATTATCGGGTGGTGTGGATGCCAATGCACTGCATAAACCCAAACGTTTTTTTGGTGCGGCACGTAAAATTGAAAACGGGGGCTCACTTACCATTATTGCTACAGCCCTAACGGAAACAGGTAGTAAAATGGATGAGGTGATTTTTGAAGAGTTTAAAGGTACCGGTAATATGGAGCTTCAATTAGATAGGAGATTGGCCAACAAACGCATTTATCCTTCTATTGATATTGTAGCAAGTAGCACCAGACGTGAAGATTTACTTATGGATAAACAAACCCTGCAACGTGTGTGGATTTTACGCAACCACATTGCAGATATGAATGCAGAAGAAGCCATGGCTGTGTTGTTGAAAAACATGAAAAACACCAACAGCAACGAGGAGTTTCTGGCATCCATGAATGGATAAGTTTAGCTTATTTCATCATAAATTAAAATAACGATTCATTAATGTGCAATCACTTACTTTTGCGGCATTAAAATTAAACAAGAAACAATATGACTATGTTAGTAGGAAAAAAAGCCCCTTCATTTAAAGCTTCGGCAGTGGTTAATGGCGGAGAGTTTGTTGAAGAATTTTCATTAGAACAATATATCGGAAATAAACATGTGGTGTTCTATTTTTACCCATTAGATTTTACCTTTGTTTGCCCTACTGAAATTATTGCATTTCAAAGAAGAATAGCTGAGTTTGAAGAACGCGGAGTAGCCGTTGTAGGTTGTTCTATTGATTCAAAATTTAGCCACTGGGCTTGGTTAAATACCCCTCAAAACGATGGTGGTATCCAAGGTGTAAAATATCCTTTGGTAGCAGACGTAAACAAAACCATCGCCTTAAATTATGGCGTATTGGCTGGCCATTACAACTACGATGACAATGGAGACATGATTTGGGTAGGTAACCAAGGCGAAGATAGCGTGGCTTACCGTGGATTGTTTTTAATTGACAAAGCAGGTATCGTGCGCCACCAAGTGGTAAACGATTTGCCTTTAGGCCGCAGTATTGATGAAACTTTGCGTATGGTAGATGCCTTACAATATTTTGAAACCAATGGCGAGGTTTGCCCTGCTGATTGGAACCGTGGTAAAGATGGCTTAAAAGATACTGCTGAAGGTATAGCCACTTATTTGGCAACACACTAAACAGTAAAAAAAAATCCCGAAACCCGAGGCAACGCTTCGGGTTTTTTTATGCTCTAAATGCTGAGTTTGCTTGCCGTATTAAACTGGAAAGTACGACTTGTTTTAAGATAACTTTAGTTGAATCTAGTTCACTTCAAATCAATCAGCAGGTCAGTAAACTTCCAGCATGCACTTGTTGGGCTCGGGTTTATCGTTGTTGCTTACTTTACATTGTTTCACCAATTGGGTAAGGCAACCATGTATTTATGGGACGAATCCATTTATGCGCTTAATGCACAAGAAATGATTGAGCGGGGCAACCCCATTGAGGTTTACCTCAATAACCAACCTGACTTGTTCAATTCAAAACCGCCTTTTGCCATTTGGTGCATGGCTCTTTCTATAAAGTTATTGGGCTTTAATGAATTTGCAGTAAGGCTTCCGTCAGCAATATTTGCTTGTTGTACGGGGCTATTGTTATTGGTGTTTGTAAAAAAAGAAACCCACAACAGTTGGCTAGGATTAGGTAGTGCATTGGTACTATTTACAAGCACAGGGTATGTAGGTTGGCATGTGGCACGTACAGCAGATACTGATGCCATATTGGCTTTTTGGGTAACGCTATACATTGTTTTAGCTTATCAAAGTTTAAAATTGGAAGTGATAAAACCAGCATTGGTGTGGTGGTTTTTTGTGGCCTTAACCTTGGCTTGTTTAACCAAAGGCATTGCAGGGTTGATTGGCTTGCCCGCAATTGTTGGGTGGTGGATGTTTAAACCGGATAAACTACAACTGTTTAAAACAGCCACGTTTTATTATGGAATACTGTTGTTTTTTACTTTTGTTGGTGGTTATTATGCATTAAGAAGTTACTATACAATAGGCTATGCGCATGCGGTATGGACAAATGAGTTGGGTGGCCGACTAAACTGGCAGAAGGAGTTGAACACGCAACAAACGACTTTCGACTTTTACATTAAAGAGTTCATCAATCAACAAGAATTCCTTATTTGGTTTTACTGGTTTTTAGTTGGGGTGATTTACCTTATGTACACCTTTTGGAAAAGGCAACGTTTTGGACATTATTTTATTTGGGTTTGGTTGGTAATGATTACCCTATTAAGTTTTTCCGCAACTAAATTTGAGTGGTATGATGCACCCTTGTTCCCAATAATGGCAATTGCACTGGTATTGACCATTAACCAGGTTACACAAGCAATACATCCGCAATTTGCCAAAGCAGTATTTTTGCTGTTTATGTTATCCTGGTTGTTTTTATTTGGTAAAATAACCAAACAAAATATTGCAAATACAGGCAATGGCTGTTTAAATAAATTTATGCAATTGGTACGTGTTGAAAAAGGCATCAACAACCATATTGTATTTATTAATAAAGAAGCCAGCTTTAACCTGTTTTTTTACATGAAAAAAGATAAACTGGAAGGATATAGCAATGCTCAGAGTTTGGTTCATCATCAGATTGCCCCTAATACATTGGTAGCTGTAACAAATGATAAAGACGAATACGAATTAGCATCCGCGTATCAATTACAATTGTTAACCCAATTGAATGATTGTAAATTATTTAAGGTGGTAAAGGGGAAGGAAGATTAACCCAGATGGGATAAAAGTAAAACCAGTTTATTTTATGGGAGGTGATGTTGCATATTTACCCGCTAGGGAGTGAATATTTTTTGCAAGATAAACTTTACCTTTACACCATGCGTTTAATCAACCTGTTTGTATTTTTAGTGGTGGTAAATATGGTTGCTGCACAGCAGCAATTAACCGTAAAATTAACCACCAATGCCCGCGATGATCGGTTTGACCGCCTCAGCATTAACCTGGCCTTATTTGAAGTGAAAAATGACACCGTACTCAGTTGGGATTTTGAGGGCCTGCGTAAGGCAGTGCCTTTGCGCATTGTTAAACCTGAAGGCTTTAAAGCCTATGCTTACGGTTACTTGTTTTTTGCTGGAAATACGGAAGGTTACAACCCTGGACTGGTTACTTTTTTAGTAGCCAACCCTTATGATAAACACCCCAAGTTGTTTTTGGACTTAAATAACAACCTTAATTTTACGGATGATGGAAACGCGTTTGACCTCCCTTGGAGAGACGAAAACATGCTCCTCAACTTTTGTATTCCTGCTTCACAGAAGTGTGCATCTATTAAACTTACCCGTCATCCCTACAACAACAAATATGAATACAAGGTGCTGATGGATGAGTTTTATGCGTTAACTTACCCCGACAGAAAGTTTATGGGTATGGAGTTTTGTTACAGACAACAAACCTACCAAACCAAAGCAGGTATTTTGTATGATGGAAAAGACAGTTTTTATGTGGCCCTGTATGATGGCAATCAGAATGGTGTTTACAATGAAGCCGACAGCGATAAGTTTGTAATTGCGAACATAACCGACACGGTTTTTTATCCTTTTGATGACTTGTATGCCAGTACCATCAGCCGCAAAGCAGGCAAATGTTTTGTAGATAAAAATGGCAAACAATATGAGTTGGTAAGTGCATCACCCTACGGCAATGAATTAACCTTAAACATCCTCAATCAGGCAAGCACTGAAGGCCAAACACGTCAAGGAAAAAAGCTACCCAAGTTTAAATACATCACTTGGAAAGGTGAGTCAAAAAAAGTAACCAAGTTGCGCAAGTACCAATTGTACATTTATTATGGAAGTCCGCAATCCAATAACTTTGCAGAAGACACCACCGCCTTACGTAAAATCGCCAACGATTACGGTAACCAAATTAAAGTAATTGGTTTTATAGAAGTAAACAAATCGTATGAACTCAGCATTTTTGGCCAATACAGTTACCTTAATTGGATACTGGCTTATAAAGACAAATACCTGAACCAGCGTTTAGGCATACGGGGTATTCCCAACAGCATTTACACCGCCAAACGAAGAAAGGTAATTGCCTATAATATCACCCCAAAACAATTGCTGCAGCAATTGCAAAGCCAACCCTCAAAACAATGATAGAGAATCCAATATTGGTTGACATTTATCGGGGAGGGGTATTGGAAAGTTTTCACCGTGGAGTGGTATGTGTTGTTGATGAAAACAATCAAGTGCTGTTTAGCCTTGGTAACGTCAACCAAATCTGTTACCCGCGCAGTGCCATGAAGCTGTTACAAGTGCTTCCATTGATACAACATGGAGGCATACAAAAGTTTGGTTTTACATTAGAAGAAATTGCAGTAATGTGTGGTTCGCACAATGCAGAAGCAGATCACTTGCGGGTTGTGAATGCCATATTGCACAAAATTGGTTTAACGCCAGCCGCTTTAAATTGCGGGCCGCAATACCCCAGTGGTAAAAAGGAAGCAAATGCGCTAATTAAAGCAGATGCTAAACCGCAGCACATTCACAACAACTGCAGTGGTAAACATGCTGGCATGCTGGCCATGTGTGTGCTTAAAGGTTGGCCAATTGAAGATTACATCAATCCTCAGCATCCGTTGCAACAATTGATATTGGATTGTTGCGCCTGTTTTTTTGAATACCCCAAAGAACAAATGGTTACGGCATTGGATGGTTGTAGTGCGCCCATTTTTAGTGTGCCTGTAATTAACCAAGCCATTGCCTATAAAAACTTAAGTGCCCCTGCAGCCTTTGAACCCGCTTTACAAGAAGCTTGCAAAGTGGTGATAGAGGCAGTGAGCCAATACCCATTTATGGTAGCAGGAACCAAGAGGTATTGCACAGATATGATGAATATAACAGCCCCAACAATTATTGGAAAAACAGGAGCTGAAGGCATTTTTTGCATGAGTTTTACTGGACAAAAATGGGGAGTATGTATTAAAATTGATGATGGCAAAATGTTACCCCAATATCACGTAGCCCAAGCCATTGTTGAAGCTTCTGGACTATTTTCGGCTGAGCAATTGCAACCATTGCACCATTACCTAAACACTGATTTAAAAAACTTTAACCAGTTTGTAACTGGAGAAATAAAAGCAAACAACGGTTTATTGGAGGCGCTAAAGGTGATGGCAACCGATAATAAATAGGTGTAGTTTTTTTTTGTTGCTGTACCAATTACTTGGCATTGTTTGCCTGATAATGCATATTACCTAATAGGTTTTGGGTGGACATGTTGTATGATAGATAAAAACACGCAGTTAAGATTGGAAAGAAAATAATTTATATCCGTATTTATCCGTAAATATTCGAATATATCCGTTTTGCAATGCTTGCTGATTCCTTTACTTCAATCTGTAAACTAATGATAATGCAGCGTTGGGTTTACCGTTACTTCGGTAAAAATGAAATCAGGTCATTAATAAACAACGTTTGTTGGTCAATAAAAACATTGTGCGAACAATTGTCGTAATATTTAACAGCATCTTTTCCAATCAAGGCTTGTAATGCTTCTATTTGAGCGGGGGAGTACAAACCATCTTGTTTGCCGTAAAAACCATAAACTTTCATGTTGTTTTTTGGGAGCGATTTTAACACATCCGTTAAATCTAGTGTGGTGTATTTTTCGTTTTTCCAAAAGCCTTCAGGAGCTTCTTTGTTCATGCGAGATGCATACTTTCGAAGCAAAGTATCCGTTTTAAATAGCCCATACAAATTCTTGGCTTCGTCATTAGGTGTTTTTGTGGTGTAGAAGCCATTACGCATAGCATACATAAAGCAGTATGTACTATACATAATACTTGTTGTATCTAACTGCTGCAAGCTATTAAGATACCCTAAGTTAGCACTATCTTGTTTAGCGGCATATATTTCTTTGCAGGAATGAATAATGGTTTTAAACGTTTCTTGCAAAGAAACCGGTGACCCAATCAATACCACAGCAGTCACAGCTTTTGGTTGTTGTTGGGCAAACAATGTTGCAACAATTCCTCCAAAGCTATGCCCTAAAAGTGTAGCGGTTTTTATTCCAGCAAATTTGTAAATGGCATTTAAGTCAGCAAAGGTTTGTTCAAAAGTAAATGCAGCACTCTTGTCTATGGAGCGACCTTCGCCACGCCTGTCATAAACCACTACATAAAAACCAGCATCAGCCAAACGTTGCGCAGTGGTGGCTTCAAAATTGGCACAATTGTAACCAGGCCCACCATGTAAAAATACCAATGCAGGTTGAAGTTTATTGCCAAAAGTTTTGATGTATAACTCTTGTGCGTGGGCAAAAAAGTTAAAGAATAAAATGGCAGTTGCTAATAATGCTTTCATGATGTAATTATAATCAATAAAAGCGAATAGCTATTTAATTGCTTGTGCTAGATGCGGTTGGAGGGTATAAGATAAAATGGAAAAGCAATGGTAATCGTCTCTTGAACGCTTACTTAATCCCCCTAAACAACCTGTTCCAACGTATTTTTTTAAACAAGTTGGTTTCGTTAGGATCCAAACTCATCCAAGTAAACAAAGCCTTGCCCACAATATGATCTTCAGGTACAAAACCCCAAAAACGTGAATCGGCTGAGTTGTGGCGGTTATCACCCATCATAAAATAGTAGTTTTGTTTAAAGGTATAGGTTGTGATTTCCTTGCCATCTAAATAAACCTTGTTGTTGTGAATATCTAGTGTGGGGTTGTTTTCGTAAATCTTTATTGCTCTTTCGTAAATGTAATAAGTAACCGTATCCAACTTTACCACATCACCTGCTTTGGGTATATAAACGGGGCCAAAATTATCTACATTCCAACCCAATGATTCCCTAAAAGGAAAGATATAAGAAGCAGGAGCACCTTTAGCTTGTAACGTATTCTCTACTTTTTTCACCCAACTTTGGTTTAACAAATCATCTTTAGCTGCTTTGGTCAACAACAATTCAAAATCGCCTTGCGCACTGGCAGGGCCGCCCTCTGTAATGTCATTTCTTTTGGCAATGCGTTGGTCAAAAGTACCATCCGTTTGCACATAATACCTAAATTGCATTTTAGGTGGGTTTTCTGCAGCAATACCATTAATAAACACTTGTTGGTCTACAACTGATAAACTATCGCCCGCAATGCCCAAGCAGCGTTTAATATAATTCTCTTTTTTATCTAGTGGTCTTCCATCCTCAGCAGGGTAGTTAAATACCACTACATCGTTGTTTTTTATTTTTTGAAAACCAGGCAACCTAAAGTAAGGCATGCTAGGCCATTCTATGTATGATTTGCCGCCAATACCAGGCATGGTGTTGTGTGCAAACGGAAAACTAATAGGTGTAATGGGAGCCCTGGCACCATAGTTAACTTTGCTTACAAATAAAAAATCACCAACCAACAACGATTTTTCCATAGATGAAGTTGGGATGGTATATGCTTCAATAAAAAAGGTACGTATTAGGGTAGCGGCAACAACTGCAAAAGCAATGGCATCAATCCACTCGCGCGATTTGGTTTTACGCTTAAACCGGTTGATGAAAATATAATACCCAATAATGGAACCTTGAATCAATAGAAAAAAAAGCACATTGGTTATAAAAGACGAACCAGCCACAAAACTCATTATTAAAAAAAAGAAAAGATTAATGCCACTCATTAAATAAAGGCTAGAGCGCTCGCGCTTATTAAGCATGGCAAAAAACAACTGGATGTATGAGTTATTGGTGTTTTTTTCTTCGGTCATTGGTCGGGTATATTTTGTTGTGTTAAAACGTTAAAATAACGCTTGTATTACAGTATTTTGTTAAACGGTAAATTAAGTAATTAAGCGGATTATAGCTTTAAAATGTCTTCCATAGAATAGATGCCTTTTTTGCCAATTATCCATTCGGCTGCCATTACGGCCCCTTTTGCAAATCCGTAACGAGACTTGGCCATGTGTCTGATTTCAATGCCATCGATCACCGATTCATACTTCACAAAATGGTCTCCGGTAACATCTGCAATTCGTTTGGATTCAATCAGCAACTCATCTGGTTTAAGGCTTTGCGAAGGTGTATTTTCATGGTAAACCAAACGGCCCTTATAACTTCTCTTTTGTTTGTTTTCTGCCAAAATATGGTTGGCCAAAGTAATTGCTGTTCCGCTGGGGTGATCCTTTTTCTCCGTATGATGAATCTCCTCTATCATCACATCATATTCATCTAAATCAGCCATCATTTTGGCCAGGATTTTATTTAGCTTGTAAAAAATATTTACACCAATGCTGTAATTGGTGCTATGCACCATACTTTGGCCCTCTGCCATGCATTTCGCTTTAATCTCGTCAAATTGATCATACCATCCGGTAGTGCCAACAACAATGGGTACTTTGGCCTCAAAACACTTCAGTATATTTTCAACTGCGGCATCAGGCATGCTAAAATCTATTGCCACATCCACATTTTCAAGGCTAATCGGCATAAAATCAAAGGCATTTTCCAAACTCACCTTATACACAATACTGTGTCCTTTTGCCAAGGCAATTTTTTCAATGGCCTTGCCCATTTTACCATATCCTAATAAAGCGATTTTCATGTGTTTAAATAGTATGCATTGTATTTAGTATCACCGTAAATTCAGGTGAATACAAAAGTATGTTAGGTTGAGTAAATATACACTTATTATCCATTATTTAAAATTTTAACGTAAACAACAAGTGGGTTTGGGCTTGTGAAGATACCCAATACAATTGGGGCTGCACGTTTAGCGAAAGGTCTTCTGTGATTTTAAAATCGTAAAAATGGGCATCAACGGCAGCATCTACAATTTGTAGAATATAGGTGGCTCCCAGTAAAATGTATGATAAATCCCTGTTTTTGTGGTAATAATCCCGATAGCTGAGTAGCGTGGGCTCTTGAAATTGGTTGTAATAAGGATCTTCATTAAAGCCGTTTGCTACCCTAAAACTGTATTGCTCTTTAAAGTCTTTGTAGTATTTATTGTTCCAAAGTGCACCATATAACGCAGCACCAGCGGCAACATAAATAACGGGTACTTTCCAATACTTTTTATTGTACACTTGACCTGCACCTGGTAAACAAACGGATAATAGAGTGGCTTTTTTAGGTGAATGTTTTAAACGCGATAAACTATCAGTAGTTTGATTTTGCTTTTTTGCAGTTGTTCTAACAGCATCATCATTACGGTTAACCTCCCTGTTGCCGGGAACAGTAGTAATCGAGCTATCATTTATAGGGCCGATTTGGGCTGTTGCGTTAACACTCGTTAACAGCATCACCATAATACCAAACAGAATGCGCAGTTTGCCAAGCATGTACCCGCAAAGGTAAGCAATTACACTTTAATTATTACAATGCGCAGCACCCATTGCTGCAATAAGCTAGGTTATTTTAGTTTTCGTCCAATTGAATAATGTCCAAAATGCGTTGCAATTCGGCTTGAGAGCGGAATGGAATTTTGATATTGCCCCTTCCTTTATCATCGGCCTTGATGCTGATTTTGGTGTTAAATCGTTCGCTCAAACTTTGCTGGTAGCCGAGGATAATTTCAGATTTATCTGTTTTAACGGCTGGTTTGGCAGGACTTGTTTGCGCCTTAGCATGTTCCTCACGCACCAAGTTTTCCACTGAACGCACACTCAGTTCATTATTGAGCATTTGTTCCAACATCCATTCCTGTTTCTTTGGATCGTCCACATTAATAATAGCCCTGGCATGGCCCATGCTTATTTTGCCTTCTTTTAGTGCCAACTGTATGGTGTCTGAAAGTTTAAGCAAACGCAGGTAGTTAGTTACCGTGCTGCGGTTTTTGCCAACACGTTCGCCCACTTCATCTTGTTTTAAGTTGCATTCTTCCATTAGGCGCTTGTAGCTTAAGCCAATTTCAATGGGGTTAAGTTCTTCACGCTGTATGTTTTCTATCAATGCCATTTCCAACATTTCCTGGTCGTTGGCCACCCTGATGTAAGCAGGTATTTTGGTTAGCCCAGCTAAAATACTGGCGCGGGTTCTGCGTTCACCAGAAATAATCTGGTAACTATCGTAGCCCATTTTACGCACAGTAATGGGTTGAATTACACCATGTATTTTAATGGAGTTGGCCAACTCTTGTAAGGCCGTTTCTTCAAAAGCCGTTCTAGGTTGAAATGGGTTTGCCTGAATCTGGCTGATAGCAACCTCACTAATGGAATTAGCGGGTTTGGCTTCAGTGCTGGTATTGGTAATATCAGTATTGGCATTTTCTAGCAAGGCACTTAAACCTCTACCTAATGCATTTTTGCGTGGATTGCTCATTTCTTTTGTTTTTAATGCGGTGTTCAAAGCGGTAACTGTTAAAATTGAATAAAATACGGTTAGTTTAAAGCTGAAGATTCAAAGGCATTCATGGTGGTTAAACCATTTTTCTGCAACAATTCTTTAGCCAGGTTTAAATAATTGATGGTGCCTTTACATTCAGCATCATAAGCAATAACAGGTTTACCAAAACTTGGAGCCTCACTTAAACGGGTGTTACGTTGTATAATAGTATCAAACACCATTTGTTGGAAATGCATTTTAACTTCTTCCACCACTTGGTTGCTTAAACGTAAGCGCATGTCATACATGGTTAACAACAAGCCTTCTATTTGTAGTTCGGGGTTTAAGCTGCTTTGCACAATTTTAATGGTGTTCAGCAATTTGCCCAATCCTTCTAGTGCAAAATATTCGCATTGAACAGGAATAATTACGCTATCACTTGCAGTTAATGAGTTGGTGGTAATAATACCCAAAGACGGAGAGCAATCAACAATAATAAAATCATACTCCTTTTTAATGGGTTCTAATGCGTGGCGTAATACGCGTTCGCGGTTAGGTGTGTTAATAAGTTCAATTTCAGCACCTACTAGGTCAATATTAGAAGGCAACAAGTCCAAATAATCAACTTCCGTTTTAACAATAGATTCCCTGGCTGAGTTATCGTTAATCAACACTTCATACAATCCCAATTGTACATTCTTAGGGTCAAATCCCAAATGTGAAGTGGTGTTTGCCTGAGGGTCGGCATCAACAACCAACACTTTATATTCCAATACAGCTAAACTTGCTGCCAAATTAACGGCAGTGGTGGTTTTGCCAACTCCACCTTTTTGGTTTACTACTGATATAATTTTTCCCATGTTTATATTTCCTTACTAAATCGTCTTTTCTAAATTGTTAATGCACTGCCTATGGCAGGTATGGTAAGTAACTTACCGTATTTGTTAAAATGTTCTATAGCAACAGTATGCGGCACCTTGATATAACCAAATGTGTCAAAATGCATGGCTATGATGCGTTCACACCCTATAAATGCAGCAGCTGTGCAAGCATCCTCATAACCCATAGTAAAGTTATCACCAATAGGCAAAAGTGCAGCGTCCAAGGTAAACTTATCAGCAAGCAATTTCATGTCTGTATGCAATGCGGTATCACCTGCATAGTATAAAACTTTACCAGCCCCTTCAACCACAAAACCAGCCGCTATACCTGCATAACTTCCATCAGCCAATGAACTAGAATGTGCTGCAAAAACCATGTGAATAGTGATGTCATCAAACTGCCACTTTCCACCAATATTCATGGGGTGAGTATTGGTTATGCCATGCTTATTTAGCCAAACACAAATTTCCCAACTGCTAATTACTTTGGCATTGGTGTTTTTTGCAAGGTCCAGCAGGTCAGCTGTGTGGTCATCGTGCCCGTGTGAAACCAAAATATAGTCAGCTTGCAATTCATCAAAGTTGATTTTTGCAGCCAATTCATTGGGTCTGATAAACGGGTCGAAAACCAGTTTTTTGCCAGAAACCTCCAGCAAAAAGCAAGAATGACCTAAATAAGTGAGTTGCATGTAAATTTTATGTTAACCGTGTCTTCAAATAACGCACATCCCCAAGGGAACATATATACAACCTTATTACATACTATCAACATGGGTGTTGATAGTTTTAGCCTTTGTAGGTTAATGAGTTGTGTGTTTTTTATACCGTGGAACACCTTTCCAAAAAAAACAATTATCAACAATTAAGTATAAATTCGGAGCGGTTATCTCTTCAAAAAAATCCGATGGTGAAATTTACGCCCCGTAGTATTCTTCTTTTTGCTGTACTTTTTAGCTTGTTAACCTATGGGTTTGTTTATGCCACCAAGCGTATGCCAACAGGTGATGAAACCATTGCCTATTTGTGTGCTACAGGAAACCAAGGCGCTTATGAAGCGGTAAATAAACACGGTGGGGTATATGGTAAAATAACCAATGCACAAGAGTGGAAGTTGTTTTTTGAGCCAAAAGACAGGGCTTGGTCAACTATTGCAACTGATCTTACCCAAACTGACTTACACCCCCCACTTTATTTTTGGTTATTAAATGGTGTATTAAAGGGGGGTAATCCCCTGTTTTTGGGCGGGTTATTGTTGAATTTACTCTTACACCTGCTATCTATTTACACCATGTACCATTTGAGCAAAACAATAGGACTTTCTCAGCATACAGCCGCTATGGTGGTATTGTTTTGGTGTTTAAGTCCTGCCATAATCAGCATTGGCTTTGTGGCTCGTCAATACCAATTGCTTTGCACAATCAATATCGTTGCGGCATTGGCGTTTATAAAGTTTACAAACAATAAACAACCTCTATGGTTGGTGTTGTTTTTAATAAGCATCGCAGCTGGCTCACTCACCCATTATTTGTACCTTTATTTTATGTTGGCCTACGTGGGGTATGCAATATTAGTTCAAAGGGATAGCAAGCTAACAGGGGTTACGATAGGCGCAGTACTGCTGGCCGTATTGTGTTTATATGTGTTACATCCGGGAGTGATATCACAATTTGCCTTACAGCAAGACAGGGCACAAGTTTTTAATGGCTCTGCTATTCCTATGCGTGTAGGTAAGGTGCTGATTAGTTTTATACAGATAGCGTTGCCAGTACTTTTGCTAAAACCTTTGCTGCTAAAATTGCCCGTTTGGTTGGTTACATCAGGGGTGGTCATTATAATTATTCTATTGTTTTTGGCCATTAAAAATAAGCAACTAGCAGCGTTTTGGGTTGTGAAAACAGTTGTTGGTAAGCATAAGTTAATCAGCTGGTTGTTGTTGTTTAGCCTATTGCTGGTTATTGTACCATACCTGTTGTTTTTTACGCCATTACATGCCATGGGCGGGCAATATTTGGTGCTGGTTTACCCGTTTTTATTGTTAATACTTATTCCTTGGTTAAGTGCAAATGCGGCTATGAATAAATTGGCAATAGTTGTTTTTTTTATAGGTGTTTTTACGCAGCTTATTTGGTTTAATCTGCAACAACAAAGTTATCGCAACCTGTTTCAAGAGCTTGAGCAAGCAGATGTAATTTGTGTAAACTCCACCGATAGAAGAGGTTTTTTAAGATTAGTACCTTACCTGAAAAAGCAATTGGTGTTGATGGATGAGCAGGCTAAACCTTGTGAATTACCTTATAAGCATGTGTTGTTTATTGCCGATGAGGCAACCCAATCAATGGCTAAGGAATATTTGCATACAGCCAATGTGTATGATTTAAATGATGGGGTTGTTTTTTATACGCAAGTGATTAACGAAGCTTTCTGCGAGCAACTTCACGGGAAATAAGTGTCAGCTCTCGTCCTGCCTGGCCTTTTACCGATGTGTTTTCAGCCGCTCTTCTAAACAAATAAGGCATCACCGCTTTAACTGGGCCATAAGGCAAGTACTTAGCCACATTATATCCTGCGCTCGAAAGATTAAAGCTAATATGATCGCTCATGCCAAACAATTGCGAAAAATAAATGCGGGGGTCGTTGTTTGGAATGTTGTTTTCATCCATCAACTTAGCCAGTAACAAGCTGCTGGCTTCATTGTGCGAGCCTGCGCAAATACTCATGCGGTTCAAGTGTTGGATGCAAAAATGAAGGGCCTCGTTGTAGTCGGCATCACTGGCAGCCTTATCAGGTTGTATTGGGCTGGGATATCCCATTTCAGCCGCGCGTTTACGCTCTTTTTCCATATAAGCTCCACGCACCAATTTTACACCTAAAAAGTACTGGTGTTCTTCAGCATGTTTCAGGCTGGCTTTTAAATAGGCCAATCTGTCGTGTCTGTAAAATTGAATGGTATTATAAACAATGGCCGTTTTTCCATTAAACTCTTTCATCATGTCTTCCGCAATCCGGTCAATGGTTTCTTGTATCCAACTTTCCTCTGCATCAATAAAAATGCGCACGTGATTGTCGTATGCACTTTTGCAAATCGTATAAATACGGTTTTTTACTTTGCCATACTCACTTTCTTCCTCCGCAGTAAGGGGTTCGTTGTTATTTACCTTAGCCAAAAGCGCAAACCTGCCCACGCCAGTTACTTTAAATACACAAAATGGAATTTGAGGATTATTGGTGGCTTTTTTAATGGTTTGTAAGGTTTCCTGCGTAGTGGCATCAAAACTTTCTTCTTTTTCTTCACCCTCCACACTATAATCTAAAATAGTACCAACCCCAAAACGGTATAAATCAGCCATAGTAGCATTACAATCATCCATGCTCTCCCCACCACAAAACTGTTTAAAAACTGTTTTTTTTACAATTCCTTTAATCGGCAGGCCTATGTTAAACGCCAAATTAACAAGTGGGGTGCCAGCTTTAACCAGCCAATTGTAGCCAATTATTTTATACAAGAAGTAAGATTGTTGCAATGCACGATTGCTTTTTGCCTTAAAAGCAATTTCTGTATTTTCAAAGCTTAGCACCAATTGTTGATTTATTAAGGTAATTTGCACAGGTTTTTGTGAACTAATTATTAATTTAATCTAAAATAACTCATTTTTGATGGCGCAAAAATAGGGTTAAGTACCTAATATTGTCAACATCACAAAAAATTAACTTGTTTGAAAGAATACAACCTTAAAAATTATAATATATATCTTGGTAATGAGGTGTTTGATGGGCTTCTTGAATACCTGATAGAGGCATCTTACACCCAGGTTTTTGTTTTGGTTGATGAACAAACAGAGAAATTTTGTTTACCGGTTTTACAAAAAACGCTTTTCGACACCAAAATAATTAAGATAAAAAGCGGGGAAATCAACAAATCATTTGAAACACTGCAATTTATTTGGAATGAACTTTTTAGCAACCAGGCTGATAAAAGCAGTGTGGTTATTAATTTGGGTGGAGGTGTTATTGGCGACATCGGGGGATTTGCCGCTTCTACTTACAAAAGAGGCATAGACTATATTAACATTCCAACTACATTGTTGGCTATGGTAGATAGCAGTATTGGAGGAAAACTAGGCATTGATTATCATGGTATTAAAAACTCCATCGGTATTATTAAAGATCCCGTAGCCGTGTATATTAATCCTGTTTTTTTAAACACACTCGATGCGCGTGAACTTAGGAATGGGTTTGCTGAAATGATTAAACATGGATTGGTTGCCGATGAAGAGTATTGGGAAAAAATCCTTAAACTGGAGTCTATTGATGCACTGAGGCTAGCCTCTTTAATTGCCGGTTCTGTAAAAGTAAAAGTACAAGTGGTAAAAAAGGACCCACTTGAAGAAGACTTAAGAAAAATATTAAATTTCGGCCACACCATCGGCCATGCCATTGAAGCTTATTCGCTAATAAACGATAAAAAGCCCTTAAAACATGGTGAAGCAGTAGCCATTGGTATTGTTTGTGAGTGTTTTTTAGCCAAAGAGTATCTTGGTTTGGGGGGGAAAGAGTTGCGTATCATCAGCGATTTTATGCTGATGCATTATCCCAAGTACTCGCTCAAGAATATTTTATCACCAGAGCTCATTAAGTTTATGCGGCATGATAAAAAAAACAGCACCAGTGAGCAGATTAATTTTACCTCGTTAAAACGAATAGGAAAAGCGGTTACCAACCGGGTTTTTTCTGACCAACAAATATCTTTGGCACTGAATTATTATGATGCGTTATGAGTAACCTCATTGTTAGACATCAAACAAAAAAAATAAGCGGAGCCATTACTTTACCCACCTCTAAAAGCATTAGTAACCGATTGTTGGTGCTGCAAAAGTTAACGGGCTTCCCAACTGAAATTACACAACTTTCTACTTCAGAAGATACACGGTTGATGCAACAGGCTATGCAGCAAATCAAGGGCACTGTTAATGTGAACCATGCAGGTACTTGCTTACGTTTTCTAACAGCTTACTACGCCTGTTTACCTGAAGCAGATGTGATTTTACATGGATCTGAGCGCTTGCACCAAAGACCCATTGGCCCGCTGGTAAATGCCTTAACATCATTAGGGGCTGATATTGATTACATAGATCAAGTTGGATTTGCCCCGTTACGCATTAAAGGCAAACACATGCATGGAGGTGTTGTTCAATTAGACGCTTCCATTAGCAGTCAGTTTGTTTCGGCACTGATGTTAATTGCCCCTGTTTTTAAAAATGGGTTGGTCATTACTCAACAAGGTAAAATGGTTTCTAAACCATATGTTCAAATGACAGCCAAACTCCTGAATCAAATAGGTATAGCATGCACGGTTAAACATGATGTGGTAATTAAACCTTTTCATCAAGCAGGCACAGCTGCAAAAACAATGAAAGTAGAAATGGATTGGAGTGCGGCAAGCTTTTGGTATGTGATGGCTGGGCTCAGTCAGGAATGCAACCTATTGCTAAACCAGCTATCAACCGAAACCACACAAGGAGATTCAGTGATTGCCAACTATATGGAACGTTTTGGGGTAATGACGGAAGCGGTTGAGCAAGGCATTCACTTACAAAAAAGTAAACCGTTGCTCAACCAAGCGTATTATGATATGCTTGATTATCCCGATTTGGTGCCACCATTAGCGGTATTGATGTGCGCGTTAAATTGTGCTTGCACATTTACCAATGTTGCCCACTTACAGGCCAAAGAAAGCCATCGTTTAACGGCATTGTGTACCGAGTTAACCAAATGCGGATTTGATGTTTCCCATACGGAAAATGACCTTGTTATTAAACAAGTGAATCAAGCGATGGTTAAAGCCCCTGATTTTTTCGATACCTATAACGACCACAGAATGGCCATGAGTTTTTCTTTATTGGCTTTAAAGTTTAATCAGGTTAACATTAAAAATATGGAGGTAGTGGAAAAGTCATACCCCAACTTTTGGCAAGATTTAAAACAAGTTGGTTTTGAATTAGAAACAACAGCAGAATAAAGTTAATCCATATATTTGAATTTTAAACAGGTACGTTATACCAACTACATCAATTATGGCAGGTAACAGTTACGGACAATTATTTTCAATAACCACTTTTGGAGAAAGCCACGGTGAAGCGCTGGGTGTTGTAATGGACGGTTGCCCAAGTAACCTTGAAATGGATGTTGAATTTATTCAACTGGAATTAAATCGCAGAAAACCAGGCCAAAGTTCTATTACCACATCACGCAAAGAGGACGAAAGTTTTGAAATACTATCAGGAGTGTTTAATGGAAAAACAACCGGGGCCCCAATCTGCATGCTGGTTCGCAATACAAACCAACGCAGTGCAGATTACGATGCCCTTAAAAACGTGTTTAGACCTTCACATGCCGATTACACTTATGAGGCCAAATATGGAATCCGAGATCATCGTGGAGGAGGCCGTTCTTCAGCGCGAGAAACAGTAGCCAGGGTACTGGCAGGTGCAGTTGCCAAATTGTACCTCAAACAATTGGATATATCTATTCAAGCTTACGTGCAGCAGGTTGGGCATGTTGCATTGGAACTGTCGCATACGCAACTTGATTTAACTAAAACGGAAGCCAGTATTGTAAGATGCCCCGATGATGAAACAGCAAGCCGCATGATAACTTTAATTGAACAAGTAGGGCTTGAAGGTGATAGTATTGGTGGTGCAATTGTATGCACTGTAAATGGTGTTGAAGCCGGATTGGGCGAACCTGTTTTTGATAAGCTGCATGCTGAACTTGGAAAAGCTATGCTTAGTATAAATGCTTGCAAGGGTTTTGAAATAGGCAGTGGGTTTGGTGCCATAGCCATGTTGGGCAGCGAGCATAATGATGCCTTTGTTAAACATGGAACAAAAATCCTTACAAGCAGCAACCACAGTGGAGGTATACAAGGAGGCATAAGCAATGGTGCGCCAATTTATTTTAGGTGTGCTTTTAAACCTGTAGCTACCATTCGTAAGCAGCAACAAACGGTTGATGTGAATCAACAAGATGTGTTGCTCCAAGCCAGTGGTAGACACGATCCTTGTGTGGTGCCAAGAGCTGTACCCATTGTAGAGGCAATGGCTGCAATAGTGGTGATGGATTTTGTATTGCGCAACCGTGCATATCAAAGTAAATAAATGGTAAAATGAGACAAGTTGATTTGTAATCAATTGGTCAATAGTCTCTTTGTTTCAATTATTTTAAAATATTAATTTATCTTGCGTTTTTATTATTCTGAAATAATTACACCAATGAGAAGAATATTTCTAGCGATTTTAGCCATAACCATGGTATCCTTAAATGGTATTGCACAAATAAATATTTGTGCCACAGACCATGCCCATCAGCAATTAAAGCAGCAGTATCCTGCTCTGGCTGCTGAAGAAGAAAGGTCCAATCAACTCACGCGCGAGATGGTGGCACAATTAACCAGCCAAAAAGCCATGGGCAAAAAAGCAGGTGTAATTTATATCCCTGTTGTGTTTCATGTAATACATAATGATGGTATGGAAAACATCACCCAAGCACAAATTATGGATCAAATTCGTATCATTAACGAAGATTTCAGAAAGAAGGCTGGTACAAATGGTGCTGCAAGCTCAAATCCGTTAGCCGTTGATATGGAATATGAATTCAGGTTGGCGCAGGTTGACCCGAATGGAAACCGCCATGATGGAATTAATAGAGTAAAAAGCACATTAACGGTAGATGCACGCAATAACGTTAAATCATTGAGCCGTTGGCCAAGTAACAAATACCTGAATATTTGGGTGGTAAAATCTATCGCCTCAAGTTCTGGAAGCGGGGAAGGAACCGTATTGGGATATGCACAGTTCCCAATGAGTATGCCATTTCAATCAAGCACTGATGGTATTGTTGTGCGTGCTGACTATGTGGGTACAATACAAACAGGAAATGGGAGTGGCGCTGGGCGTACATTAACCCATGAAATTGGCCACTGGATTGGATTGTACCATACTTTTCAAGATGGATGTGTAGGTAATACGCAATCAACATGTAATTCACAAGGTGATCAGGTGTGTGATACACCACCTGTTCAAGATGCTACTTTCGGTTGTTTAACTTCACGCAACTCTTGCACCAATGATGCTCCTGATAACAATGACCAGATTGAAAATTACATGGACTATATGGACGGACGTTGCGCTAATGTTTACACTCCAGGACAAAAGGCACGTTCATTGGCCCTTATGCAACAATATAGGGCAAACATTTACTCAGTAGCCAATTTGGCTGCGTGTGGTATTAACGCTGATGGAACTTATATTAATGTAAATGCTTCTGCTATTAAGGTCCCTTATAGCTATGGGTTTGAAGATGCTGATGTTGCAACAGCAGGCTGGAGAATTCAAAATCTGAATAATGGTGCAGGCGCATGGAAAGTAGACCCTGTGGCTTACAGTGGTAACCAAAGCATGGGATTCCGTAACTTTAATTTAGTGCCAATATTAAACTCAAGAGATGAGTTTTCAACCCCATTACTAGATTTAACAACATTAGAAAATGCATTGCTTACCTTTAGGGTAGCCTATGCCAGAAAAAGCACCAGCAGTAATGATGTTTTTGATGTAGGTATTAGTGGGGATTTCGGTAGGACTGAAACCAGAATTTTTAGAGGAACTGCCAGTAATATAGAAACTCCCGCAGGCGCTATCACCACATCTTTTGAGCCAACAACTCAAGCAGAATGGCGAACTGTTACAGTTGATTTGACTCCGTATAAAAATATGAATAATGCGCGTATTCGGTTTGAGTTTGCTAATAGAAAAGGAAACAATATCTATGTAGACGATTTTAGCATCACCTCTTTTACCGGACTTGGCGAGAGTATTAAAAAAGATTTGGCATTTAGCGTATTCCCTAATCCAATGAACGAATATGCAAGCGCTACTTTTGAGCTTAAACAACAATTAAATATCAATATGTACGTTACCGATTTATTGGGTAAAAAGATAAAATCAGTATGGGGTGGTGAATTACAAGCGGGTAGCCATACCATAAACATTGATAAGTCTAACCTTAATCCAGGGATATACCTCATTCAGGTTGAAACCTCAAATGGGTCATTTGCACATAAACTTGTGGTTAATTAAAAAAAAATTGTAACATGCAACCTCAAACAGTGAGCTTTTCTCACTGTTTTTTGTTTTTATAGAAGTTAGTATAATTGCCGTATGACAAAGAACCTGGTGATAGTGGAGTCTCCTGCGAAAGCAAAAACCATAGAAAAATTCTTAGGTGCTGATTTTACCGTAAAGAGTTGTTATGGACATATTAGAGATTTGGCAAAAGGAGATGAAGCCATTAATATTAAAAATAATTTTGAGCCTCATTATGAAGTGCCAGCCGATAAAAAGGCAGTGGTGAGCGAGTTGAAAAAATTAGCGGATCAAAGTGATTTGGTGTGGTTAGCATCCGATGAGGACCGTGAAGGAGAAGCCATATCATGGCATTTAAGTGAAGTACTTAAACTAAAACCAGAAAACACCAGGCGCATCGTATTTCATGAGATTACCAAACCTGCAATACTTAAAGCCATTGATAATCCAAGAGGCATAGACTACAATTTGGTAAATGCACAACAAGCCCGCAGGGTGTTGGATCGTTTGGTGGGTTTTGAGTTGTCGCCTGTGTTATGGAAAAAAATAAAGGGTAATTTAAGTGCTGGGCGCGTACAATCGGTATCTGTAAGGCTTATTGTTGAACGTGAGCGCGAAATCAACCAATTTGATTACACCTCGGCTTTTAAAGTATTGGCTGTATTTAACGTTGGTGGCAAACAGATGGAAGCCGAATTGGGCAAACGATTTGACACGGAACAAGAGGCTGCTGCATTTCTTGAAAAATGCAAGGATGCCGCTTTTACCATTGGAAACCTGGAAGTAAAGCCGGCTGAAAAAACACCTGCACCACCTTTTACCACCTCAACCTTACAACAAGAGGCAAGCAGAAAGTTGGGATACAATGTAAGTGTAACCATGAGCATTGCTCAAAAATTATACGAGCATGGATTCATTACCTACATGCGTACTGATAGTGTTAATTTAAGTGAGTTGGCCATTGAAGCAGCCAAAAACCACATTGTAAATAATTTTGGAGCAGCGTATAGCAATCCAAAACGGTACGCTACAAAAAATGATAGCGCTCAAGAAGCGCATGAGGCCATCCGTCCAACCTATTTTGAAAATGCAGAAGTAGAAGGTACACCTCAGGAAAAAAGATTATACGATTTAATTTATAAAAGAGCCATTGCTTCGCAAATGAGTAAAGCGCGTATTGAACGCACCATTGCTCAGATAAAAATAAGCACCGTTAGTGAAACACTTACAGCAACAGGAGAGGTGTTAAAGTTTGATGGTTTCCTGAAGATGTATCTGGAAAGCTCAGATGATGAAAACGAAAATGAAGGCAGTAAAATGTTGCCTCCATTAAGTGTTGGCGAGTCATTAAAACTAATGAAGCTGGATGCCACACAACGCTACACCCGACCTGCCGCAAGGTATACAGAAGCAAGTTTGGTGAAAAAACTGGAGGAGTTGGGAATAGGCAGACCATCTACATATGCACCAACCATAAGCACCATTCAAAAAAGAGGTTATGTGTTGCGTGAAGACCGCGAAGGAAAAGAAAGAAACTTTACCGTATTAACCTTGGATGATGGCCAGATTAAACGCGAAGTGAAAACGGAAAAGTATGCCAGCGAAAAAGCGAAACTTTTCCCTAGTGATATCGGAATGATTGTTACCGATTTTTTATCGAAACACTTTGAAAAAATAATGGACTACAACTTTACAGCAAATGTAGAGAAGGAGTTTGACGAGATTGCCTTGGGGCAAGTGCAATGGAATAAAATGATTGAAAGGTTTTATACCCCATTTCATAAAAATGTTGCAGATACTACAGAAACAGCAGAAAGGCAAAGTGGCGAAAGAACTCTTGGGGTTGATCCTGTGAGCGGCAAAACTGTTTATGCCAAGGTTGGACGTTTTGGGCCTTATGTGCAGTTAGGAGAAGGAACTGAAGACGAAAAACCACAGTATGGCAAATTAAGAACAGGCTTGCTAATTGAGACCATCACATTAGAAGAAGCATTGGAGTTGTTTAAACTTCCACGTGTGGTAGGTGTTTTCGAAGGTAAAGAAGTAAAAGCATCTATTGGTCGGTTTGGGCCATACTTGTTGCACGATTCTAAGTTTATTAGCATACCTAAACCAGAAGATGCTTACAGTGTTGATGAGGCAAGAGCAATTGAATTAATTGAAGCCAAGCGGGTAGTGGAAGCCAATAGATTGGTAAAAGCATTTGCGGAAGACGAAGATTTGAAAATTTTAAATGGCCGATGGGGACCCTACATTGCACACGGCAAGGGCAATTATAAAATTCCTAAAGGTCAAACTGCCGATACATTGACCTTTGAAGAGGTGATGCAAATTGTGGATGCAGATAAAAAGGCCAATCCGGGTAAGGCAGCAGCTGCTGCTAAAAAAACGGCAGCGGCTAAAAAACAGGCGGCACCTAAAAAAGCTCCTGCTAAAAAAGCAGCAGCAAAAAAAACAGCCGCTAAAAAAGCAGCACCCAAAAAGGCTGCGAAAAAAAAGTAGCCCATGTTAAGTGATAAGGAAATAAAATCCCTGATAACCTTGTTGGATGATGAAGATGAGGAGGTGCTCTCCCACGTAAAAGAAAAACTCATCTCATTAGGTCAGGCGGTTATTCCCATATTGGAAAGTGAAATTAAAGCCTTACCAAACCAGCTTCAACAAGCACAAGTTGCACAAATTGTGGGGGTAATACGCTATCAGCAGTTGATTGCAGAACTCACTACCTGGTATCAATCAAGCGAACACGATTTATTAGGGGGAGTTTGTATCATTGCCAGATACCGTTATCCGCATCTTGACCAAAAAGAAGTCCTTAACCAAATTGACCAAATCAGGCTGGATATTTGGCTTGAGATGCACTATGATTTAAGTCCGTACGAAAAAGTACGCATCATCAACCATGCCTTGTATACCCATTTTGGGTTTAGGGGCAATACAGATAACTACCATGCGCCAGAAAATTCATTTATCAATGATGTACTGGAAAATAAACGTGGTAACCCAATTATGCTGGCTGTTGTTTACATGTTATTGGCCCAGCGACTCCACCTTCCGGTGTTTGGAGTAAACCTCCCTCAACATTTTGTATGTGCCTATAAAGAAGAAAACCCACAGCAACTCATTCACGACCCTTATAATTTAACAACCCAACTTAATTACAAGCAAGGCAGGGTGTTGTTTTACATCAACGCATTTAATAATGGGGCAGTTTTTAGTAAAGCCAATCTGGAGCAATTTTTACGCCAACTTAGAATTGAACAACGGCCTGATTATTTTGAACCTTGTAGCAATTTGGATATTGTTAAAAGAATCTTGAGAAATTTGGTGGTTTCTTACGAAAAAACAGGCTTGCCCAATGAGGCGGATGATATAAAAAGATTGTTGCTGGTATTGGGTGAGAATTACTTCAGTTACAATGAAGAAGCACCACCTGAGGAAGATTAAGGCACTTTTAAGTAGGTTTACCAACAATAAATAGCCATCCTCTTACAAACCAAATATTTTAGCTAACTTCGCGCCTCAAAAAAAAACAGTAGTTTTCCATGATTTCAGTTGCTAATTTAAGCTTACGTTACGGTAAGCGTGTGTTGTTTGATGAGGTAAATATCAAGTTTGCTCCCGGTAATTGTTATGGTGTAATCGGAGCCAATGGCGCAGGAAAGTCCACCTTTTTAAAAATACTTTCAGGCGAGGTTGACCCAACAACGGGCAATGTTTCAATGACTCCAGGTGAGCGCATGAGTGTGCTTAAGCAAAACCATTTCGAGTTTGATCACTTTCAGGTATTGCATACCGTGATGATGGGCAATAAAAAATTGTGGGAAGTAATGCAAGAGAAAGATGCCATCTATGCAAAGGCCGACTTTACGGATGCAGATGGTGAACGAGCCGCAGAATTGGAAGGAATATTTGCTGATATGGAAGGCTGGAATGCGGAGAGTGATGCAGCCGAGCTGCTTAGCAGTTTGGGTGTTAAAGAAGAAGCACACGGTAAATTAATGAATGAGCTGAGTGGTAAAGAAAAGGTGAGGGTGTTGTTGGCTCAAGCATTATTTGGAAATCCTGATATCCTTTTGTTGGATGAGCCCACCAATGACTTGGACGTAGAAACCATCAGTTGGTTAGAGAACTTTTTGGCAGATTTTCAAAATACAGTGATTGTGGTGAGCCATGATAGGCACTTTTTAGATACTGTTTGTACCCATGTAGCCGATATTGATTTTGGTAAAATACAACTCTTTACTGGTAACTATTCCTTTTGGTATGAGAGCAGCCAGTTGGCATTGCGTCAACGTTCTGATCAGAATAAAAAAGTAGAAGACAAACGCAAAGAATTACAAGACTTTATTGAGCGGTTTAGTGCAAATGCATCAAAAAGCAGGCAAGCCACAAGCCGTAAGAAATTGTTAGAGAAACTAAATGTTGATGAAATTAGGCCCTCAACCAGAAAATACCCTGCCATCATTTTTAAAGCAGATCGGGATTGTGGAGATCAGATTTTAAATGTGGATGGGCTTTCTAAAACATCTGCCGAAGGTTTACTGCTATTTAAAGACATTACATTTACCCTTGTAAAGGGCGATAAAGTGGCTTTGTTAAGCCGCAATGCTATGGCCACAACTGCTTTTTATCAATTGTTGGCTGATGAAGTAAAACCAGATACAGGAACCATTGCTTGGGGGCAAACCATAACTACTTCCTATTTACCTAATGAAAACAACCATTACTTTAACTCTGATGATAACCTAGTAGATTGGTTAAGGCAGTTTAGTAAAGAAAAAGACGAAACCTACATTAGGGGCTTTTTGGGGAAGATGTTGTTTAGTGGTGATGAGGTATTTAAAAAATCGAATGTGTTAAGTGGTGGTGAAAAAGTAAGATGCATGACCAGCAGAATGATGCTCACCAATGCCAATTGTTTGTTATTAGATGAGCCTACAAATCACCTAGATTTGGAGTCTATTACAGCATTTAACAATGCCTTAAAAGAATGGAACCACATTGCCATTTTTACCACGCATGACCATGAGTTTAGCCAAACCATTGCCAACCGCATTATAGAAATTACACCCAATGGGGTAATAGATAAACGCATGACGTTTGATGAATACATTACTGATGAAGAGTTAAAAATTCAACGCAATAAGATGTATGGTTCCGCACCATTAGCCTAGGCTAAATGAAGTCGAATTAAAAAGTGATTAATTATTGAATGTGTGGGCTTCGAATGGATTTTTTAGCCCACTATTATTATCTTAGCGGTCGAAAAAGCAAAACCAATGCCCGATATAAATAAGGAGTATTTAGCAATAGGAGTGCTGACAGCAGGAATTCTTTACCTATTGGTAATGTATATTTTACAGCGCTTAAAGTCAGCCCAACATCAAAAAGCCATTGCTGCTGCAAAAGCCGCCTACGATAATGTAAAGCACGCCCAGCAAGAGGAGAAGGAAAAAATAGTAGAATCTATCATATCTGTTTATGGTTATGAAAGTGGTAAAAAAGTGAGAAACGGAGAGCTGTGGGTGGGAATGCCAATGCACTTGTTACTGCTGGCTAAAGGCAAGGCCAATAGCATTAAACAAAGTGTGGACACCAATGCAATTACCCAAACTTGGGTTTACAACAATGACGAATCTAAGAAGGGAGCATCTAGGGCAGAGATTGAGGTGATCATACAAAACAATGAAGTGCAAAGCTGGAAACAAGCGGTATAATTAGTTAATACATCAAAATATAACCTTTAATGGCATTTAAAAATTATTACGAGGTATTAGGAGTACCAAATTTTGCTACCAATCATGAAGTGCGAGAGGGCTACAGGGTTATGGCAGCAAAATACAATTCAGACACCAACTTAATTAATGAGTATAAAGAGGAGTTATTGAAAGATGTAAACGAAGCCATTGATGTGCTTTCGAATGTTGAGAAGAAAAGAGAGTTTGATAAGACTTTGCGTGCGCTGGAAGAATCTATGAAAGGAAGTTTACGGGAGCACTTGCAGAAGGAACAAAAAAACACGCCCGAGGTTGAACACATTATTGAAATGATTCACAAATACTTTGATAAAGACAAGGTATTGAGAGAAAAATACGAGAACCTATTATCAGCTAAATCACGCACCCCGGGTACTTACTTCTCCTCCGTTAAAGTAATTTTTGTATTGATTATTTTTGGAATAACAGCTTATTTTTATAACCCCGCCTGGTTTAATTTTATCAAAGGCACTGATCCTGAAGAAAGACGGTTTTATGAGTGGGTAACCATTGATGAAACCGCCATTTATGCCAAGTCAAATTTAAAGTCAAAAATTATTTATACTGTTCCTAAAGGTTTTGGTTTTAATACCATTTCAGAAACGGTTCATTTTTATAAAGTAGCTTATACCGATAGTACCGGGCGCAGCGGCTCTGGTTTTGTACGTAAAAAGTTTCTCGAAAAAAGCGATGAGCTAAATCTTCCAGCTTCTGTCGATTAGGTAATTACCAAGTAGCAGAACGCAAATCAGCTTCTTTTACCTCACCTTGTGCACACCTTAATATCCTACCCGGATACTTTTGAATAATGCGATAATCATGTGTAGCCATTAAAATAGATGTGCCTTGTTTGGCAATGCTTTGCAACAAGTCCATAATGTCATCGCTTACCTTGGGGTCAAGGTTTCCGGTGGGTTCATCAGCTAAAATAATTTCTGGTTCATTTAGCAAGGCCCTTGCTATTACTACACGTTGTTGCTCCCCTCCGCTAATTTCATGTGGCATTTTAAACCCTTTGGTTGATAAGCCAACCAAATCCAACACCTGGCTAATGCGGCTTTTTATTTTACTTTCGTCATTCCAGCCAGTTGCTTTAAGCACAAACGCAAGGTTTTGGTAAACGGTTCGGTCCGTTAACAATTGAAAGTCCTGAAACACAATGCCCAGTTTTCTGCGCAAAAATGGAATGTCCTTAGGTTTTATTTTACTCAAATCAAATCCGGCAATATGCCCTTGGCCTTTCTCCAGCAAAATTTCGCCATAAAGCGTTTTAAGTAAACTGCTTTTACCTGAACCTGTTTGCCCGATTAGGTATACAAATTCCCCCTTTTTAATGGTAACATCCACATCGCTTAATATCAGGTTGTGGTGTTGAAAAACCTGTACGTCAATCAATTCTATTACTGTTTCCATAGTTGTATTTACCAATCCATTTTATGCATTTTACCAAAGGGTATCTCGTTCAATGTTTTAAGTATATCGGCTGTTTTATCAGTAAGGCCGCACTTTTCTAAAGCCCTTTCGGGCCTGTCAGTTCTAAAATAGGCAATCAGGGTAAAATTATCATCCCTAAGCTGAACGTAGTCAGGTATTTTGGCCTTACCTTTTATTTTTATAATGTACAAATGAAGCGTATTTTTAAAGAGTTAAAATTTTTGCAATAAAATTAATCAAATCAACTTATTATTGCACTTGCAAAAATATAAAAAAACATGAGACTACTTAAACAGGTTTTCTACTCTTCTTCTCTACTTGTTGCAATGGCAATAATTAATTCAGGTTGTAGTGTAAAAACAAACATGGGCAATAACAATTACACCGTTACCCCAAACCCGCTTGAATTAAAGGGCGATTCAGTTACCATTACGATGAGTGCAACTATTCCAGCCAAGTCATTTAATCCAAAGGCAAATGTACAATTTCAGCCAGTGTTAAAGACAGCTAAAGGGGATGTAACCTTAAAGGCAATTACTTTAGGTGGAGAAAAAGTTACAGAAGCTGTTGATTTTAAAATAGACTCTAAAACTGGTGGAAGAATCACTTACACTGAAAAAATTCCTTATAACTCGGATTTGAAACGTGCTACATTGTACCCAACGTTTGCCGTTAAAATCAAAGGAAACTATCAGGCACTTGAAGAATTAAAAGGCGTGAAGTTTAGCGATAAAGTTTTGGCAGAAGGTACAATTACCACTGTGTTAATGGCTAAAGCAGTAGAACAACCAGTATTTGATATCACTGATTATACTGCTACTTACAGCAATAAATCGGTAAATATTTACTTCCCATTAGATGTAGATAAGTTTAACCCAAAATACAAAGCTGGAAAAGGCTTAGACAATGCCAAGCAATTAAAGGCATTAAAAGATTCAGTTAAATCGGATAAAAACTGGGTGGTAAAAGGCTTGGCTATTAACGGCTTTGCTTCCCCTGAAGGTGAATTATCACGCAATGATGGTTTATCAAAAGGTCGTGCTACTTCAACTTTTAGCTACCTTAAAAAGGAGTTGAAAAAACTTGGTTTCACCGAAGTAAATGATAGCAACCTTTCTATGGGAGCTACATTGGCTGAAGATTGGAATGGTTTGGCTAAATTGGTGAGTGAGTCAAAATTGGCTGGCAAAGCTGATATCGTAAACATCATTACCAACAACAATATTGCTGATTTGGAAAAAGAAAGCCTAATCAGAAGAGATCATGCAAAAGCTTGGGAAACCATTAAAAAGGAGTTGTTGCCTAAGCTGCGTAGAGCTGAGTTAATGGTAAAAGGCCAATCGCCTTTAAAATCAGATAACCAATTGTTGGCCACCACTGATTTGGAAACTTTAACAGATGTGGAATTGTTGCATTTAGCTGCTATTGGTGATAACAACAAAAAAATGGAAGTATACACCAAGTATGCGGCAAAATATCCAAACGACTGGAAAGGCGCTAATGGACTTGGTGCATTGTACTTGCTAAATGGTGATTATGCCAATGCTGAAGCCCAATTAAATCAAGCCAACCAATTGTCACCAGAGAATCCTACTGTTTTGGCTAACTTAGCTGCTACTGTTAGGGCCAATGGCAATACCAAACGCGCAGAAGAGTTAATTAAGCAAGCAGAAGCAAAAGGTGCTGATATGAGCTACCAACGTGGAATGATTGCCTTAAAGAAAGGTGACTATGCTGGTGCCGTGAGTAACTTTAACAAATCAGGTAGAAAAGATTTTAACTTTGCCCTTGCACAAGTGCTTAACGGAAATGCAACAGGAGCCAAAGCCATTATTGATAATATGAAGCCTGAGGAATTGCAATGGAACCACTACTACCTGCGCGCAGTAATTGGTGCTCGCATGGACAATGCAGAAGTGTTAACCACCAACTTAACCCGTGCCGTGCAATTAAAAGCAGAAGTTCGCCAAATGGCTAAAGAAGATGTGGAGTTTATTAAATACTTCAGCAATCCTGCTTTTGAAGGAGCAATTCGCTAGTAGCATTACAAAATACGATTACTAAAGGGGCTTAGGCCCCTTTTTTTATGCGTCAATCTCCTGAAAAAAGGACAAATATGGGTTTTACATTTATTTTCTTGACAAATTCGTAATTAATAGTACCTTCGCACCTCGTAAATTTACACTATATTAGGATAAATAGTGCGGTTCTTACAACATAAAACAAACGTATTCTAAATGAAATTATCGCAATTCAAATTCAACTTCACCGAAAATCTTATTGCTAAACACCCTGCTGATATTCGCCATGAAAGCAAAATGATGGTGCTTGACCGTAAAAAGGGCAAGATAGAACACAAAATTTTTAGCGATATATTGAAGTATTTTGATGATCGCGATGTGATGATTAATAATAACACCAAGGTTTTTCCTGCGCGTCTTTACGGAAGTAAAGAAAAAACAGGCGCAAAAATTGAAGTGTTTTTGTTGCGTGAGTTAAACAAAGAAATGAAACTGTGGGACGTGTTGGTTGATCCCGCACGTAAAATACGCGTAGGTAATAAGCTTTATTTTGGCGATGACACCTTGGTAGCAGAAGTCGTGGACAATACCACCTCACGCGGACGTACCATTCGCTTTTTATTCGATGGTACAGACGAAGAGTTGTGGAAACTGATTGAAAAATTAGGTGAAATGCCTATTCCGAAATACATGGGGCGCTCAGTTGAGAAGGCCGATAAAGAGCGTTTTCAAACCATATTTGCTAAACATATTGGTGCTGTTAGCCCTCCAAGTGCTGGTTTGCATTTTACCAAAGAGTTAATGATGCGCATGGAAATTAAAGGCGTAAACTTTACAGAAGTAACGGTTCACAATGGTTTGGGTGCCTTTAGGGCGGTTGAGGTGGAAGACCTTACCAAACACAAAATGGATAGTGAGTATTTTGATATTCCTTTAGAAACCAGCAAAATTGTAAACAAGGCCCTAGAAGAAAAAAGAAAGATTTGTGCAGTTGGCTCTTCAGTAATGCGTGCCATCGAGTCTTCCGTTTCTTCTACTAGTCGTTTAAATGTAAACAAGGGTTGGACGGATAAATTCTTGTTCCCTATGCACGATTTTAAAATTGCCAACGCTATGGTTACCAACTTTCACCCGCCAGAATCAACCTTATTGATGATGAGTGCTGCTTTTGCTGGATATGATGAATTGATGGAAGCCTATAACGAAGCTATTAAGAAAAAATACAAGTTTATGGCTTATGGTGATGCCTTGTTAATTATTTAATAATATACAAAAAAGCCCCTGTTACTTGGTAACAGGGGCTTTTTTGTGCCCCGTTGTTTAATATTATTTTAATTTAGTTGGTTTTTCGTTAATCTATTTTTAACTTTAGTGCATGAAAAAATTAGGGTTAAGCATTTGTTTATTGTGGTGTTGTGTAGCTGCTTATGCGGGCAACAATGATAGTTTAAAGGTGAATATAAAAAAGAGTACCATTAGTATAGGCTCTATGGTTATTCAGCCGCAAACGCCCATAAGCAAAGTCATTGCGGCTTTGGGTAAGCCAAGTCGCATCCTGTCTGTTGCCAAAATGGAACGGGTGTTTATTTATGATAGCCTGGGCTTAACTTTTGAAATTGGTAAAAATGCTGAAAAAAAAGTTGAGCGCATTACCGTATCATTTAACCCCAAAGGCAATAACCGCATTGCACAGATGCCATACAAAGGTGTGGTGGTGATGGATGGTTTGCGAGTAACACCTGCAACCACATCTGTTCAAGTGGCACAAAAAACGCCCATCAAGGATTTTAATTGTTTCTCTACCATTTGCTCCTCAGTGGTATCAAAAGTAATGCTTAACCTAAATATGGATTTTACTGATGAGAAACAGGATAAACTCATGGACCTGATTTTTATTCTGAAACATTAAATATGGAGCAAGTTGATTTTTCGGTATTTCAGCAATTGGATATCAGGCTAGGCACTATTGTTGAAACCAAACCATTTGTTGGGGCCATTAAACCCGCTTATCAGTTGTTGATTGATTTTGGTTCAGAGGTTGGCTTAAAAAAATCATCAGCACAATTAACCAGGCTATACAACGCAGAAGACCTTATTGGCAAACAAGTGTTGGCTGTGGTTAATTTTAAACCCAAACAAATAGCCAATTTTATCAGTGAATGTTTGGTATTGGGCGTAACCGGAAGCCATGGAGAGGTGGTGTTACTAACCGTTGATAAACCTGCACCAAATGGCTTACCCGTGGCCTAATCAAATGGAAAAACAGGCAAATAATCCCTGATTTGGTAGGTGCTAAAATCAGCAGCATAAGAGCATGTAAATAAGGCAATGCCATTGGTAACCACCAGATGTTTTACATTTAACGTTTTATTGTACACTGCCGCCTGCTCAAAAGTGCCTTCATTTACGGGCATATTGGGTGCTTTGCACTCAGCCAGTAAAAGGGGAAATCCATCAGGGTGATAAACCAATATGTCAAATCTTTTTTGGCGGCCATGCACCAACAACCCTTTTTCCACAGCCATTAATGCAGGCGAACACCCCCCAGCGGCAATTAAATGATGCACCAGATGCTGCCTCACCCATTCTTCGGGAGTAAGTGCCACATACTTTTTGCGGATAATGTCGAAAATATAATTTCTCTTTTCATCCTTTTTAATAGTAAAATTGTATGTAGGAAAATTAAGCTGCATCAATTAACAAATAAAAGCAATGGCTGCCGAAAATACAGCAAGTTTTAGCAATATCTTATCTGGTCTTAAATCCAGAAAGTTTGCGCCTGTATATTTTTTATATGGGGCCGAGCATTTTTATATTGATGAGTTGAGCCAATTTGCCGAACAACACATTTTAAACGAAGGGGAGAAAGGGTTTAACCAAACCATCCTTTACGGCAAAGAAACGGATGCCGCTACCATCATCAATACGGCAAAACGTTTTCCCATGATGTCAGATTACCAGCTGATTATTGTAAAAGAGGCGCAAAATATCCGCAATTTGGATGAGTTGGAAGCGTATTTTGAAAAACCAGTGCCCAGTACCATTTTGGTGTTTTGTTACAAAAAAGACAAACTGGATAAACGTACCAAGGTTTACAAAGCCTTAACCAAACATGTGGTTTTTGAATCGAAAAAATTATATGATAATGAACTTGCACCTTGGATTGAAAAGTATTTGAAAGACCGAGGGTTTAGCATTAGCACCAAAAGTGCCAACCTGATTGCAGATAGTTTAGGAAGTGATTTGGGTAAAATTGCCAATGAGTTGGAAAAACTCATCATTAACAAGGATGGCGATAAACAAATTACAGATACGGATGTGGAACTAAAAATTGGCATCAGCAAAGAGTTTAATATTTTTGAGTTGATTGGTGCCGTTGCACTTAAAAACAGTGGTAGGGCCATGCACATTGCACACCATATGGGTAAAAGCAAGGAGTTTAGCATTATAGCGGCCATCATTAACCTCAATAATTTTTTCAGCAAGGCCTATATGGTTAAGCAGAGCAATATTAAAGATCAAGGGCAATTGCAACGCCAATATGGCTTAAATTATTACCAAGCCAAGGATTATGTAAATGCGGCCGGACGTTACAGTGCTGATGAGTTGGAGCGTTGTATCCGCATTTTGCATGAGTACGATTTAAAAAGCAAAGGGGTGAACAATGCTTCGGCTACTCCAGACGAGTTACTGAAGGAAATTTTGTTGCGTATCCTTTAGCCAACAACCATCATTCCGCTTTCTCACCACCTTTATTTTATATTTATGTTGTTGGCAAATAATGTTGCCTAGTGGTATTGGGTTATACGCATCAAACTGGTATACACGGTTGCAACTGATGTAAAAAGCAAGAGAGACAAGACCTAACAGGCTATTGATGTGTGGTTTTTTAAAAAGAATTTTGCATTGTACAAAACATAGTTAAATTAGCAAAAACTTAACTGAACAGATTATGGGATTATTTTCAACCAAAAATATAGCCAACCTTATTAAGGAGTCAGAATCGCACCAATTAAAAAGAACACTGGGCGCAGCCAATTTGGTGGCTTTGGGTGTTGGTGCCATTATTGGTGCTGGATTATTTGTAAGAACAGCCGCAGCCGCAGCTGACGCTTCTGGTTCGGCTGTTACCTTATCATTTGTAGTGGCAGCTATCGGTTGTGCTTTTGCAGGGTTGTGTTATGCAGAGTTTGCTGCCATGATACCCATTGCAGGAAGCGCATATGCCTATAGTTATGTAACCATGGGTGAGTTGGTGGCTTGGATTATTGGTTGGGCTTTAATTATGGAATATGCATTAGGAGCAGCTACGGTAAGTATTGCCTGGAGCGAATACCTAAATAATTTGCTTGGGGGAGCCATTCCATATGAATGGTGCCACAGTCCTTTTGAGAGCCTGCATAAAGTGAATGCAGAAACCTTAGGCGCATTTACTTCCTTTAACCCATCTTGGGCCGCATTGGTAAAAAACAATGAGTTGCTGCTAACAGATGAAATGATGGGAACTTTACCTGCAACGCTTAGTCAACTGGTGCAAACCACCAGCGGGTTTATGAATTTGCCTGCATTAATTGTGTTACTGGTAATCACCTTAATTTTAATACGTGGTACGCAGGAAAGTGCGGTGGTAAATGCCATTATTGTATTTGTAAAGGTGGCCATTGTGTTGCTGTTTATTGGCATTGGCTGGCAATACATTAACCCCGCTAACCACACCCCTTACATGATTCCAGAAGGAACCATTGGCCATGAAGGATTTTTTAAATGGGGATGGGGTGGCGTAATTGGCGGTGCAGGTATTGTATTTTTTGCGTTTATCGGTTTTGACGCGGTGAGTACGGCTGCGCAAGAGGCTAAAAATCCCAAGAGGGATATGCCTATTGGTATTTTAGGATCGTTGGTGGTATGTACCATTTTATACATTTTATTTGGCCATGTGCTTACAGGTGTAGCCAACTGGCAAGAGTTTAAAACAGCAGGTAAAGAAGCCTCAGTGGTGTATACCATACAAAACTACATGCCAGGTTACCAGTGGTTGGCTACCAGTGTAACGGTGGCAATTTTGGCCGGATTTAGTTCAGTTATTTTGGTGATGTTAATGGGCCAAAGCAGGGTGTTTTTTAGCATGAGCAATGATGGCTTGATGCCAAAAGCATTTAGCGAGTTGCATCCTAAATTTAAAACACCTTATAAAGCAAACCTTATTTTATTTGTATTTGTAGGATTGTTTGCCGCTTTTGTGCCAGGCAGCGTGGCTGGCGATTTAACCAGTTTCGGTACCTTGTTTGCATTTGTATTGGTGAGTGCAGGTGTATGGATTATGCGGGTAAAATCGCCAAACATTGAACGGCCATTTAAAACCCCATTGGTGCCATTGGTGCCTATTTTAGGGGTGTTGGTGTGTACGTTAATGATTGTTGCCCTAGACGCACAAACCTTGAAGGTGGCCATGTTGTGGATGATTTTTGGGTTGGTGGTGTATTTTGCTTATGGCAAACGCAACAGCAAACTCAATGGCACACCCTAACGCTTCTTAGGTAGTTTTACCCAACAATAAATCGGATAATTCATCGGCTATTTTACTGGCCAATGCTATGCCCATGCCGTTTAGCCTTGCTCCAACAACCACACTTTCATTTACCCGTTTAACCAAGGGTGTTTTGCGCTGGTTAAATGCCATTATGCCACTCCAACGGTGTTCAATGGTATACTTGGTATCAGGTAAAATCATTTCTTCTAAGAAGTAATCCAGTTGGTGTTGTATGCGCTCGTTTAGGGCAAACTCCGTGGTGGTTTCTGTTTCCATATCCAAGTTACGGCCTCCGCCAAAAATAACGCGGTTGCCAAAATTCCTAAAATAGTAATAGCCCTCATCAAACTGGAAAATACCCTTAAAGTTTAGGTTGGGAATAGGGGAGGTGCAAAGCACTTGCCCGCGGCCAGGAGTAATTTCTTCATCGGGCAAAAACTGTTTGGTAAAGGCATTGGTGCAAATGGCGGCCTGTGCCGCTTTAAAGGAGATGGTGTCTCGGCCTTGTGTGCACAGTACTTCTACACCATTAGTATTGGTGTTGATGGCTGTAACAGTGGCTCCAGTGAGTATACGTATTTGTAAAATGCCTGCATAATTCAACAAGGTGCTCATCATTTTTCCAGTATCAATTTGTCCCTCAAATGGGTTAAACACCAGTTGATGTACCATGTCGGGATTAAAGCCAAATTGGGATATGAATTGTGGAGCAGCATAAAACACTTGTTTTTTAAACAAGGGTTGCAAGATGGTATTGAGGGTGTTCAATTGTTCTTCTACCAATCCTTTTTCATGGAGCAATAGTTCAAATCCACCGTGGTTTACAAAATCAATGTGTTCATCACCCAGGCGTTTTCGCAATAAAAACAAACCCACCCAGCGGTCTTCAATCAGCTTTAAAAAAGCCGCCTCACCTAGGCGTTGGTAGTCGGCCCATTTTTCGGTGTAAGAGCCAATGCAGGCAAACCCTGCATTTTTGGTACTGGCTCCGGCAGGCAGCAATCCTTTTTCCAGCAATAAAATTTGTGCCTTCGGATTTTTTTCTTTCAGCGCACAGGCTGTACTCAGGCCCGTAATGCCTCCACCAATTACCACATAATCATAGTGTACAAACGAGTTGTGTTCCCAAAAACTAAGCATGGCTTAAATTAAATAAAATTCAATATAAGGCTTGTTGGGATGATTTGGTATTAAAATAGATAAATTGGGGATTAATGTGTGTTATTCTTCTTTATACCTTTCGCAAATTTGTTTTTCATTTAAATTTTTATGAATATACAACCTCTTCGAGGTTGCCACATATCAATTCTTTTCGGTTTTTATTTGTTCAACGGATTCTACCAATGTTTTATTAACTTCCAAAAAAAATTGGATGTAGTTAAATGATTCAAAATATACAGGCTAAATTTTTACACATAAGCATAAACTTTGTGAGAGCCATTTTTGCTTGTTGTAGACAATCTTCAAACACCTTAAAAAGACTCCCCAAACGACACATAAAAACCATTATTGTTTCCGCTTCCAATGGCATAATCAAAACGCAAATTGGTGTTGTCTTTTTTATCTACTTTAAAGCGAATGCCTAAGCCATAATTGTACTTGATGTGTTTTGTGGTGAAAGGGTGCTGAGCGGAGTAGAGTGTTGATAAGCCTCCAAATGTGGCCAATCCCAAACGGCCAACAACAGGTAATCTAAACTCCGTTTGCCAGGTGCTTAAATGTTGGTCGCGGTACCTGCCGTAATAATAGCCTCTCACCAATTTATCACCACCTAAAAAGGCATAATCAAAAAATGGGGGAGTGCCAATGGTAAAATCATTAACCATGCGGTTTGCCCAAGTAAATTTATTGTGCCATGTTTTGTAATAACGCATGTCGAGGGTAAGTTCCCAATAGTTGGCGCGTGCAATATTATAGGTTCCGTTGCCAAATATATATAGCCCTTTGGTTGGCGTAAGCAAGTTGTTTCTGGTGTCTTTTAGTACGGTGTACCCTATGCCAAAGGTTGAAGCCGCAACCAATTCTTGATACATAATTTCATCCGATTTTGGTTGGATATTGGTATAGTTGATGTATTTTAAATTGAAGCCACTAAATAGCTTATTGCCCATTTTTTTTAGCATGGAAGCTTCTATTAAAAGGCGATTGCTGTTAAACACCAGTTTGTTTTGTGCAGGAGTGGTTGGCCCTATGCCATAATACAAATCAGGGAATTTGGAGTAATGAATAAGCCCTTTGGTAAACCATTTTTCTTCTTTAAAAAAGTAGTTCCAACCACTTTCTAGAATGAGTTGTTTGTTCCAAGTGTAGTTAAATTCCAATTTAGCGTTGGAAGTACGGGTAGTCGAATCAGGGTGTAAATTAAATGTAAACAAGGTAACCGCTCCAATATACGTTTTGGTTTCAGGTGAATAGCCAATGGCTGGTATGGGCAGTATTTTTAATTTTTTTGTTTGGGTTGAATCCTGACCCATAACAGCATAAGCAGCGGATAAAATCAGCAGTAGCGCAATTGCAACCTTACGCATGCTTTACATTAATATTTTGGAGTTTAAGCAAATAGGCTTTTCCGAAAAACCAAAAAGCGGCTGATACCAGCAAGGATAGCCCAAAAGAAAGCAAGAAGTTGTTGCTATTGTATCCAGCGTGGCCAAAAATGGCATACAACAAACACAACGGGATGTACCCAATTAAATTGAGTAATAAGTAAGGTTTAAATGGCATTTTATTGTACCCGCAAACTACACAAATGCTTTCAGCCAGTATTGGAACACCTCTTGTTATTAAAATAGCCAAGGCTCCATATTTTTGCAGAAAAAGTTTGGCACGTTCTTCCCCGTTTGCTTTTACCCCCATGGAAGTAAGTTTACCCAGGTAGTAGCCAATAACCGATCCCAATAATAAAGCAACCAATGATACCAGTGAACCTCCGATGATGCCCAACACATACCCATTCATGTACATCACAATACTTGAAGGGACGGGCAATAGAATATCGGCTGAAAGTATAAAAAAACTCACCAGCGCAAACTGCCATTGGTACTGTTCCAGGTTGTTGAGGATGTGCGTAAATTGCATTTCTAAGCTATCGTAAGCCATAAATACAATAATCACTAATAGTAAAGAAACGACAAAAGGATACCAAATACTTTTCATAACTCTTTAACTGGCTTTACTGTGCGTGATTTTAGGCAAATTCTGCCTAATTACAAAAGAGTTGTTATCCGGGTCACAGAAAAAGAAAAACAAATCAACATAACCGTCATCCGAAGTGTTTTTAATGATGTATTGATCATCACCGCTTCCACCTCCGGCCGGTATTACCACTATTTTTTGCTTTAAAAATTGATGTAAAGTTACATGCACGTCATCAACAATAAAGCTGGGCACAGTGCCTGTTTGTGGCATGGCATCAAATGGTTTCTCAATATCTTTATACAAACCAATTGTAAATGCCCCTCCATGGCTGGAAGGGGCATTTAATTGCATGTACGATTCTTTTTGATAATTTCCGCCTGAGTTAATGGTATAGCGTTCGTCAACTTTAAATCCCAACAGGTGTTCATAAAAGGATTTAGACAACAGCATATCACTTACGGATATTTTGGTAACCAATTGTATGGCGGTAAACTTCATGGTATTAACTAAATGGCATGTTGGGCAAAACAAACTCATACGATGGGCCAATGGTGTAACCGTATTTGCCCGGGAAAGGCATTTCCGCTAAGCGCTGACAAGCTAACCTCAAATCAAACATCAATCCAATGGTGTTTGGTAAATTATCGGGCTTGCCGTTAAATGTAATGTGCAAGCCATAAAGTAAATTGCTATAGGTTTGATTAAATGCTTCCAGTAATCTGCGCTCTTCAGATCCTAAAGACAACATGTTTGCTTTGGTATTTGGGAATAACGGCAGCACGTTAGAGGCATCAAAAGGGATAATTGGTCCCGTAAACGAATACCCGTGAGGTGCGTCCTTATCTGGAACCAACTGCTGGCATTTGTAAAGTTCTTCAAACTTATAATAATGGGCTAATTCACCATCCGTGCCAATGGGCGCTATGGGAGTTCCTTCGCCTTGTTCAATAATAACATCAATGGCTTTTATTGCATCGGTTTTGGTTAAAATAGGGAAGAGTAATTTATGCTTAAAGAAATCAGATGTTACTTGGTAGGAAGGATTTCCTGGTAACGTATCAGGGGCAATATCCCTAATTTTCTTTTGCAATGCCAAGTAAAATTCACCTATTGTCTTGTAGGGTGTTTCTACTTCAATCTCATTGGTACTTTTAAATGGAATTGGTTCTTCGGGCTCTTCAATTTCCATAAAGATATTTTTTACCAAATCGAGAGAGTATTTCTCAATGCCTACCACCAAAGAGCCACCAATGCCCATGGGTAGGTTTGTAGGATAATTGGGGACAAATTTGGGGTTTGAAATATCAGGACTGCCGCCAATTGCATTGAGTATGTTAGCTGCTATGGTCATGTGCAACATTTCCTCAATTACAATAGAATGAATCACTGTTCGGATTTCAGTAGAGGTGTTTGGCTTAAATGAGAACAAAGCCGTTAAATAAGGTGGTATGGTAGAATGCTCTAATTCTATGGCATTTTGCAACATTGGAAAAAGAGCTTCCAAACTATTGGCATCGGTTACTGCCTTTACAATTTTTGGATTTATTTTTAACATGGTTCTAAGGATTAAAATTGAAACAAATTGGTGATTTCTGGGAAACTCATTACGCTGCCATTTTTTGCTTTTGTAGCCTCTTTAAATTGTTTTTGTGTATCGGTTAAAGCCACAGTTTCAGAGGTGTTTGCAGCAGGTATTTTTTGGACTAAACCTTTAGCCTTGGCTCCATCATCAATTACCGGATTGTCCAACCATTTTAAAATGGTTAACCTTTTATTTTCTGATAAGTCCCTTGTTACAGGCATATAAATCGGGTCTAGGATGTTTCTGGTAAAAGCAAATTTTAGAATCTCCTTTTTGGCAATAAGTGCATGAGGGTCGGCAAAATTGATAAAGAACTTGCTCATAATCGGATACAGGTTGGCGAACTGTATCATAATTGGAGCAATATCTGACCAAACCGGATTTTCAGGAATGGCAAAATCATCTCGTAAATGCGCAGTAATTGACATTGGTTTGGTTTGATATTGAATACCTGGCATAGCGGGATCGTTTGATGAATTTCCTTCTGTATCATAACCTATCCAATAAATTTGCCCATCAATATAAACACGTGGACTGTTTATGCTATTACCAGTAATGGCTATTTCTGCCATACCATTACTATTGGTTGTGCAAGATGCTGAAAATGTAAGTCCATCTTGAGGATTGTTATTGCCATAGGTTTCACTTATTGGTGGTTGATTCAGGTCCTTGGGCGTATTTGGAGTGGGAGGCTCCATAGTTAGGGTTATTGCTTGATTGGCTAAGGGTTTACCAAACTGATAGGCATACAAGTTCACGTTTACGGTTTGCTTGGTATCAATACGTTGTACAAAATCATCGGCACGGCATACATAACCACCAATTGCCTCTCTGGCAACTAATAAATATTGGTTTGAGTTGTTGCCAACTACCAGCAGCAATTGGTTGTTTTCAAGTGCCGCCATTACATCGGTTGATAAGTTAGAGAAATCAACTATGCCACTGGTACCATCTAGCCAGTTGATGCCTTGCAGGTACTGAACTTGACCAATAATGGTTACTGCCGATTCGGGGATTAATGCATTATTTGGAGAAGGCGGATTGTTAACTGGCTGCTTACTAATAGCTAAAAATAACTTAGAATTAAAATTGATAGTACCCATAGAATCTGATACTGGAAATGAACTTCCCAGATCAATAGAAAGCCTAGCGTTTTGTTGGTCGAGTAAAAAGTTTGAACCACCAAAAACACTCCCATTTTGATACACACCATATAATCTGCGAGCTGGTGCAAAAAGTTCTGGTTCGTTTTCAAACCAAGGCCCTATGCTACCTAATATTCGTCCAAGAGAGAATCGGCCATCAGCATGTGCATAATAGAAACCAAAAGCATTGAGGTTAATGCTGATTTTATTTTGATGGGTTTTTTGTCTTAATGCGTACAAGAATGGAGAGGTATCAGCTTGCGCTCCCCACACCACTTCTTCAAGTACTGATGTCCATGTTGCTCCTAATGGTTGCCCGTTGGGTTTACCGCCATTGGTTTGACGTTCTTGTAAATCTCTAAAGCAGGTGGGTTTAATTTTGCCTTCTAACAATAGCTCATTTTCAGCGGTAAGGATTCTGAAGGTAACACCCCACAGGGCAGAAACCATCTGGTTGTCGGGGTCAAGGTCCACCATTTTGCCAGAGTTTCTTCCTTCTCCACCGGCCACAACTTGTCCGATAATATTGTCGAGGGTCGGGTCGGCAACTACGGTTCCATCCTCATTAGTTACTTGCATCACTTGGCAATTCTGGAAGCCAAAGGTGGCACCGCCATCTGGATTCCACCAACCATCTGTACCTGAAGTGGCCGGTATCTGAAAAGAGGGTTCAAAAGTAGCATTGTTGTAATGCTGGGTGTCGTTGTTTACAGTGGAAACATCTGAAATAAAGTCTCCTGAAAAAGTGAGTCGGGGTAAGTTTAAATAGGACATATCGTTTTATATTAGAGTTGTATTTTAGGTTATGCATCTATCAGTTTAAAGGCCATTCAATATTAATAGTACAGATTGCTTTTGGTGTTAAGCAAGCATCAACTAAATATGAATAATGAACTACCCCACAATGATACCAACATTTAAAAGCCAAAATCAAGAGTAGAAATACCCTTTTTTCATAGGGTAAATACTCTTTTTTGCAGAAAAGGCTCTTTTTGCAGCAATAAAACAAACAAAGTTTCAGTAAGATTGCGGTGGCGTTTGGTTTTTGTAAAGAATTGCTTGAACACCAAATTATCCAATATGGACCTATTGCAAGCTATTGTTGTTTGCAAATAGCCAATGTTTAACTTGCTACATGCAAATGCAATCAACCATGGAAATACAAATCAGAGCTTATGAGCCAACGGATGAACAGGCCTGTTTGGTAGCATTTAAAAGCAACGTACCCTCGTTTTTTGCTGAAGTGGAGGTTGATGACTTTACTCGTTTTTTGGAGAAACTAAATCATAAGTTGGTTAACCAAACAAACTTTTATGTGGTAACATTAAACAAGCAGGTTGTTGGATGTGGTGGTTTTGGCGATAAAGACAATTCAGGAATCATTACACTGGCCTGGGGGCTTATTCACCATGATTTTCATAAAAAGGGTTTGGGAAAGTTGCTGCTTAAATTCAGGTTGGAACAAGTTCAACTCAAGTACCCCAATACACCCGTTTTTGTTGATACCACGCAATTTTCAGTTGGCTTTTTCGAAAAATTAAGATTTAAAACCACTAAGTTTACACCAGATTTTTATGCACTAGGAATGCATCGTTATGATATGGTACTTCATCCTATAACAACACATGAGTAAAACAATAGATTATTTAGCCATCAACAAAGAATCTTGGAACAACAAAACCGAAATACACCTTGCTTCTGAGTTTTATGATGTGGCCGGATTTTTAACAGGAAATACATCACTCAATAGCATTGAGCTTACTTTATTGGGCGATGTAACAGAAAAAGAAATTTTACACCTGCAATGCCATTTTGGGCAAGACACCATTTCTTTGCAACGCTTGGGTGCAAAGGTAACGGGTGTGGATTTGTCAGATCAATCCATTGCAAGTGCAAAAGAGTTGGCGAATAAAGCAGGTGTTGCACCAGCATTTATTTGTTGTGATGTGTATGATTTACCCAATCACCTGAACAAACAGTTTGATAGGGTATTCACTAGTTACGGTACCATTGGTTGGCTGCCTGACCTTGATAAATGGGCAAGTATAATTGCACACTTTTTAAAACCAGGGGGTAAGTTGGTGTTTGCAGAATTTCATCCTGTGGTGTGGATGTTTGATAATAATTTTAAGCAAATTGAATACAATTACTTCAACACTGGCCCTATTATTGAAACCGAAAGCGGAACCTACACCAATCCAGATGCGCCCATTAAACAAACCTCTGTTTGTTGGAACCACGGCATGGGTGAAGTAATCAATAGTTTAATCAGAAATGGGCTGGAAATAAATGTACTGGATGAATACAATTATTTGCCATACAACTGTTTTAAAGAAACCATTGCTATCGAACCTAAAAAATACCGCATCAAACATCTTGAAGATAAGATACCAATGGTATATGCCCTTGTTGCAACGAAAAAATAGATATGCAAATTACTTTAGTAACGGAACGACTTATTTTAAGAGAACTTCTTCCTACAGATGCAGAACGGCTGTTTGAGTTGGATTCTAATCCGGAGGTGCACAAATATCTTGGCAATAATCCAATCACCGCCATTGAGCAAGCCAGAGAGGTGATAGCCAATATCCGTTTGCAATATGTTGAGAATGGTATTGGCAGGTGGGCTGTTATTGAAAAGTCGTCTGGCAATTTTATTGGTTGGAGCGGATTAAAATTTATTAAGGAATACGAAAACAACCACATCAATTTTTATGATGTGGGCTACCGTTTGATGCCTAAGTATTGGGGCAAGGGTTATGCTACGGAATCAGCCAAAGCAGCCATTGAATATGGTTTTACAAAACTTAATCTGAATGAAATTATTGGCACCGCCAATGTAGATAATATAAAATCAAGACGAGCTTTGGAGAAGTGTGGGTTGGTGTATGTGGAGCAATTTATGTGGAACCACATCAAATGCGATTGGCTGAAAATTACAAGGGTGCAATGGGAACAATTAAACCATGAGTAATTATCAATTGAACCGCCTGCTATGAAAATCATAAAAACTAAAACATTAAATAGCAAACAATACCACCAAATCAACCAATTGTGGAATGATGAATACCCCATAAAATTGAGGGATAGATTTCCGATTCTATTGGAAGATGCAACAAATTACCACCACTACATGATTGAAGATAACAAGCAGCATGTGATTGCTTGGGCGGTTGATTTTGAAAAGGAAAATCAAATTCGCTTTTCCATTATTGTTTCTTCAAGCCAGCAAGGAAAAGGGTTGGGAGGCTTGTTAATTAATAAGTTGAAAGCGGAGCATAAAGAATTTTATGGTTGGGTAATTGATCATAACGATGATGTGAAAAGCAATGGAGAAAGGTACCAAACCCCTATACCGTTTTATTTAAAACATGGGTTTGAAATTTTGCACGAACAAAGAATAGAAAGTGAAATGATCAGGGCCGTAAAAGTTAAATATCAATTAGCAACAACGTAGCGGATTAAAATTGTATTCCCCTCTTATGCGAAGATTTCATTTCAATTTTCTTTGCAACTTCACTTTATCCCCGTCAACCCCAAATTCCTTCATGAGGTCAAGCCCATAATTGCGGATAACCTCAATAATGCCAATGGCCTTTTTTCCTCTTGCTGTAATGGTGTACTCTACCTTGGGAGGCACAACAGGATAAACTTCCCGGGTAATGAAACCCTCTGCTTCCAATTCGCGCAATTGGCTGGTTAACATTTTATGGGTAATGTGCGGAATATCTTTTTTGAGTTCTCCATAACGCAGTACCTTATCTTTTAAACGCCACAAGATGGGCATCTTCCATGTTCCGCCAATCCTGTCCATGGCAAATTCTACCGGATTGTAATAAATTTTTTTGTTGTAAATAAAGTCAGGCATGGCTTTAGGTGCTTATTTTATTGATACTTTCTTTTAAGTGCATATCACTAATTTAGGAATGTATATAAACAAAGGTAATACATCATCTCATCTTTGAAACACCAAATTTTAAAAAAATTAAATACATGAATCAAATTAAAACCTGGATGTTGTCAATAGTTATGTTGATGGCATCACTACAATTATTTGCACAACACCATGCGGGCAACAATGGCAAAGTGTTGCTGATTGCCTCAAACCCAGCTGTAAACAAACAAACGGGATGGCCTATTGGTGTATGGGCAGCGGAGCTTACCCATCCTTTCTGGGAGTTTACCAATGCAGGATATACAGTTGATATTGCAAGTCCTGATGGAGGTGAGATTAAAATTGATGCTTTTAGTAACCCCGAGGACGAAAGCAAGTATGCGGCTTGGGATTATCTTTCGTTGGGATTTTTGAAAGACGCTACAAAGGTTGCCTTGTTAAAAAACACCATCAAGTTGGCTAATGTAAATCCAAAGGATTATAAAGCGATATTGGTGTGTGGTGGACAGGGGCCAATGTACACCTTTATTGACAACAAAGAGTTGCACCAGTTTTTTGTAAATTTCTACCAAACGGGTAAACCTACAGGGGCTATCTGTCATGGTACTTGCATTTTGTTAAAAGCAAAATTACCAAACGGCAAATTTTTGGTTGAAGGTAAAAAATGGACAGGGTTTGCCAACAGTGAAGAAAACTATGCCGATGCTTATGTGGGTCAAAAAATTCAACCCTTTAGGATAGAGGACGAGGCGGCAAAAATGCCCAATAATAAGATGGTGGTAGCTCCTATGTTTGAAGCTCATGCGGTGCAAGATGGCAATTTAATTACGGGGCAACAACAGAACTCAGGAGCAGAGGCTGCTAAGTTAATTATTGCACAATTGGAAAAAGACAAATCGCGTTACCCCACTTACGTGTTGGTACATGGAGCATGGGCTGATGAAAGTGCATGGGGTTTTGTAAGAAACGACTTGGCCAAAAATGCCAATGTGGTGGTGGTGAACCTGCCAGCCCATGGAGCTGACAATACCTATGGCGCAGGTGTTGGTTTAAGCAGTTATGTAAAAACGGTAACTGATGCTGTAAACCAACAAAAGGGAAAAGTTATTTTGGTTGGGCATAGCATGGCGGGTGTTATTATCTCGCAAGTGGCAGAGAACATCCCAGCTAAAATTGAAAAGTTAGTATATGTGTCGGCCTATTTGCCAAAAAATGGCGAAAATGTATCGGGTATTACCAACAAATTTTTAAACAACAAGCCTATAGAGGTGTTTGAGTTTAATACAGATTACTCGCTGGTAAGCATTAAAAAAGATGCGATTGCCAATGTGGTTTGTGCCGATTGTCCGCCTTACATGAAAGATATTTTGGTAAAATACCACAGGGCTGAACCCACCAAAGGATTAAACGACAATGTAACGTTAACTGCAAAATTTGCAGCCATTCCCAAGTATTACATTTCAACCAAAAATGATTATGCCGTTCCTTATGCCTTGCAACAACAAATGATTAAGGACAATGGCACAGTAAAAAAAGTGTTTGAATTAAACACTTCGCATTTGCCATTTGTGGTACAACCTGCTGAGTTTGTAAAAATCATCTTAAGCATCAACTAATGAAAAAGCTGATTGCACTGTGCATAACACCACTCCTGTTTTGGGGCGGTGTTGTGGCGCAAATTCCTGTTGAGGTTTTTGGAGGGCATGAAAAAACCACCTTTGATGTGATGTTTTTTAAGTTCATTAAAAATCTGAAAGAAACAGAAGTAAGCGCCAAACCTACCCGATTTTTATTCTTTAACCGCAACCGCGCAAGTTTTGATTACCGCCAAACCTCCACCAAATATTTACCCCTATTTGGTTTTACAGAGGCCATCAGCTATAACCACCCAAAGCTAAAGGGATTTGCTCCTGTACTGGTGGCGCAAGTCAATAACAAAGGCATTGTGCCCAAAGTGGGTATGCAATATTTTCACCGCAAAGGCAATGTAACGCTGTTTAGTTGGGTGGTGAGTGAAACGGAAAAAGAGCCAGCGTTTGATTTTTTTATGCTCACCAGATATGAACCCGCAATTACCAAGCAATTGCACTTGTTTACCCAGTTAGAGTTAATCAACGCCTTTCCAACAAAAAGTAGTGAACCCCTAAATTTTTATCAGCGCGTGAGATTGGGCATCAAAATAAACGCCTTTCAATTTGGTGCTGGAGTTGACTTCAATGAGTTTGGAAAGACCACCTTTACAAACACCAATAATATCGGTGGTTTTTTACGGTATGAGTTTTATTAGCAATCAATAAGCATGCGGATAGCCGTTTTTTTAAGCTATTGATATTTCCAATGCATGCTTGTTGATTAGTACACTTTTGTGGTTTTGCTTGCACCTGCTATTACGTTAATGTGTATTTAAGATGAAGTAATCATGTTGTAGTGGCCTTTGGTTTTAGTTAACCGTGCAAAAAAAGAGTGTTTTCCCTATGAAAAAAGGGTATTTCTACTACACGCTGTTTTATTTGTTCTCCATTATTTTTGAATACAAATAGCAACGCGGGTTGCTAGATGTAAATAAAAAATTAAACCAATAAGCAAAAATGGAAAACAAGTTAACCGCCTTTGGTACGGGTATTAAAACCCTTACCTTGGAACAAGCAGCAAATGTAGATTTAGGCCCATTAGCAGGACTAGTTGGCGAATGGGTAAGCCCCAAAGACAAACCTTTCGGATGGAACGTGATAGCCGTTCCTGGTCCACGCGAAACGCAAGGATTTACGTTAGAGGTAATTCCTTACACGGAAACCTTAACTTTTACCCCAGTTGTTGTAGCAGGCAACAGAGGCCCTGTAATTAATGGGGTGCAGCAAGAGCAAAACATTGTTGGCCTCATGTACAACCAAACCATACATAGTTTATGCGAAACTGATTTGTGTAAAAAAATGGGCTTTGAAAGTGGCCAAGAAATTCATGCAGAAACAGGCCTGTTTTTGTACATGTCTAATTTAAGTCCGCAATTTAGTATTGCACGTTTATCAACCATACCACATGGCAATTCCGTATTGGCTTTGGGAAATTCCATCCATAGTTCACCAGTAAGTAGCAATGATTTTTTTGGTACTGCACCCATTGCACCGCGGGCAGTGCCAGGCACACCACCTTTGGGAAATGGGTATGGGGAGTTTCAATACCAACAACATCCGCAGTTTCCTGGGGTGTTTAACCAAAGCGACCCCAACACCTTTTTACGCGAAACGCTGGGTAATGCACAAGTGGTTAACATGACCACCCTGCACCTATCAACCGATAACAAAGATGGAGGTATTTTAAACATTCCATTTATCAGAAACCATATAGATGCTACCCGTTTGGATGCCACCTTTTGGATACAAACTATTGAAACAAGCAATGGCTCCTTCCAACAACTGCAATACTCACAAACCATAGATTTGGTTTTTCCTGCCACCGGATTTCCACAGCCCATTATCTGGCCTCATGTAACCATCAATACCTTGCGTAGGCCTTAAAACAAGATAACAGCATAAAACAGTATTAAAAAGGGCTGCTTCATAGGCAGCCCTTTTTTAATTCTCGCTAACGCAACAATGGGGTCTAAGCCAATATGGAGTCATTGTATTCACATGCGGCTATTGATTTTTCTAAATATTGTTTTGACAGGTCTGGATTGTTCAGTTTCAAATAAACTTGTGCGATGTAAAAATTGATGAGTTCTGTTTTAGGATCTATTTTCTGGGCATGCTCAAAATGTTCTAAGGCTTTTTCAAATTCATTTGTTGCTAAATAATAAGCGCCTAAATTTCGCCATGAAAAAGAATTATCAGGGTCCATTTCTAGGGAATGATAAATGTCCATATAAGCATTTTCAAGGTCGCCAAGTTGAATTTTACAATAACCACGGTTATTGTAAGGATAAGCCCAATAGGGGTTGAGCGAAATTGCTGAGGTGAATTCTTCTATAGCTTCCTGATATTTCTTTTGTTGCAAGAGCGCATAACCGATATTATTAAATGCCGCAACATTTATGGGATTAATTTTAAGCAGTTTTTTACCAGCTTCAATTGCGTCTTCAAAGTTTCGTTTTGCAAAGCTGTCAGTAATAAGTTGGCCAATATTAAAAGTTAATTCGCTTTCTTGAACCTGGTGTTGTGTTAATGCGGTATCGTTGGTGTTTATAAGAAATTCGTAGTCTTTTTTAAATAGGTCAATCGTATTGCCATTTAAAACCGCACAATAGTTTTTTACATCATGCTTAGTAATGTAACAAATTAATGCATTGGCATAACTTATTATTTGGTTTGGAAGGTAACCTGAGCGGCCAATCCAATAGGTATCTTTAGTAATAACAGAGTTGGCAATAAAAACACCAAAGCCAAAATAGATGGTGGCTAAGTCTGTTAGCGGTTCCATATCCGGATCGTTTCTATTGATGTAATTTCCACCCAAGAGTTTTACATGTGCAAGTTCATGGGCAAGAACAGATACTAAAAGTTGGGGCTTATCAAGGTTTGATTTTGCCAGTTGAATATTGAACCGAACTTCATCTGAAGTGTGAATCTGATAATAAAGCCCGCTAGGTTCATTGGTTTTGCCTTGTGGCCTCAGAATGGTCCATTGCTTAGACATGATATCATCAAAAAACTTCACCTCAATTTCTTGGGGATTTAAGTCCCAATATTTGCACAGTTGTTCAAACAATTGACGAAATTGGTCTGTATCTTTTAGGTTATTATAGGGAAAAAGCTCCGCGTTTGGTTGGATAAATGGTTGGGTTTTTAATTTATCGAGTCCGAATGCTTCTATTAGCCAAATCAGATTTTTCTCTACCCAATCTTTATCTTCTGCTGTTACGCTAGGGCGGTAGGTCTTTTTGCTAAATAGTCCAAACATGGTTATTGTGTTGTGTTAAATGCGGCTTATGGCAGAGTGGGTATTAATTTTTCTCACTACTTCGCTGCCGCGCGAGTTCCTCGCGTGGCGATAAAATCAATCCAAACATAATCAAAATCGTACATTTACTTACTCTATTACTTCAACTCCTTTTAGTAATCCTTTTCCATTGGCATAATCTATGGCACTACTCTATTAATACTCGCAAACTATAGATGCATATCCTTCCTCAACTGTGGAGTGTTTAGTTTTTATTCACACCACGCGAGGGCGCATTTTCCTTGTTATTACTTGTCTTTAAGGAAATGAGTTCTTTCTTTAAGTCCTCATACCAGATGTCGTAATTAGTCGCGTTTAATACTACAGATTCATTGGTCTTCATATTGAATTTGATGTACACTTTTGACATACGATGACCAATTGGCCTCCTGCTATAAGTCTCGATTTCCTCAATTTCTTTCCAATTGTAGGTTTTGTCCTTAATTGTTACAGTGTTTTTGTCTGCGATTATTTTGTAGATGTCTTCGCGTCTTATAAGGGTTCTTATTATCAAATAAAATGCTAAAGCAAAAATGGTCAGTGAAAGAACACCGATCAACAAACGACTAAGATCAAGTTCTATGGCGATAAATATAACAATAACGGGAGTGATTGCTGTCACCATGAATAGAACTCCAACATCACCTGTATCCTTAACCTTAATTACTTTATTGTCTGCTGTCATTACAATTGCCCATAATATTCTCGTGACTGCACCTCCGCTGCCGCGCGAGTCCCTCGCGTGGTTAGAAAATCATTTTCAAACATAATCAAAATCTAACATTTACTTGCTCTATTACGACAACTCCTTTAAGTAATCTATTGCACCGCTCTATAAATATTCGTAGGCTATAAATGCATATCTTTCCTCAAATTGGGAGTATCTAGTTTTACTTACACCACGCGAGGGGACTCGCGCGGCAGCGATGGGGAAACTTTTATTTCCAAAATTCCCACCATTTTTTACTGTTTAATTTTTCAATTTTAGGTAGTTCCAATTCTGGTTCTGCTTTCGTTTCATTATCTTCATTTTTCTGGATAAGATTTATCTCATTTTCCAATGTTTTAAAATGTAAAAGTATTTTGTAATGTTCAACTTCGTTTATTGGTTGAATTATATATTGTAGTTCATCAACTCTTTCGGTATACCTTGAAATATATTTAATGAAATCATCATATGGAACTTGTACAATTGCTTCATTTTTTTTCATTAAAAAAACGTAATCAACTTTGGGTAACAAAACTTTATAGTTTGCTGGGAAAATTGCTATTTCCTTTTCTCCTTCTGGAAAATCCATAACTCTTACTGATGGAAATTCAATTTTTTCCTCATAATCTTCAATAAATTGTATTTTTCTAATTTCTTCAATAAGTTTATCATACAACAACTCTTCTGATACATAGTCTTGGGAAATTTTATTTATAACATAATCACCAACGTAATAATGTCTTATACAACCCATAAATGTCATAACGCCACCACCAGTTTTACCTTCTTTAAACATTTGGATACAACTATCAATCGATAAATGTTTAACACCTTCAATCCATTCTTCATTATAATCTCTTTCAAATTCTTCTAATGATTTTAAACCATTAAATTCAGGATTGATAAGAGAATTATTTATTTCTGCTAAAGCCAAAGAAATCTTTACAGCTAATCTCCAATCTTCTCTAGATGCGCCTACATTGACTTCAACATCATACTCTTCAGGATTTGTTGTTATTACGACTCCTCTTGAAGAAAGTTTAGGTATATATAATTTTGAATACCCTTTCAATAAATCATTTGGATTAGTTTCAAACGAAATGTTTGTGTTTTTTGGCAAATATTTATTTTCTAATAATTGATTAAAAGAAATGCTTTTATTGTTTTTTATGTAAATATGATAACTCATTTTCTGCGATTTTTAGGTTTATTGCCACTGAGGTCGGAGTGTGAAAAAGCTATTCACAAACTGTATGTAAACATGCGAATAAAAGATTGAAAAAAAGCGAAAAAAGATGCTTTGAACACGTTACTCCTACGCCTTCGCTGCAATGCGTCCCGATAGCTATTTGCTCGCTTGGTGGCGATGGGGTTCTTCATTTGTCTGCTTAATTTTCATTGAATAGTTGCACTAAAAAGTCCTTAATTTTTGTCTCAGTCCAAGTTTTTGAAGCTCCAGAAAAATTGTAAGCAAAGCCATTTATAGAACCAAACAGAAAAATGGTATTTACGTTTTTCTCGTCACTTTTCGCCTGCCACAATATGTACCCTTTTTCCGATTGGTTGTCAACTGTCGTTACTGTCAAACCTTGCTTTTTCCAATATTCAGCATCCCATTTCACAAAGTCCGTCACAAATTCGCTATCTGTTTGGTTGGGTTTGAAAAATGGATACTTGTCTTTTGGGTTTTTGGTCACCGCTACTGTTGTCGAGTCGTTGTTTATAAAAAAATGTTGTTTACTTACTTGATTATAACTTGTCTTTATCCATTTGTTTGGAATTACAATATTCCCGTAAGGCAACAAAGTCAAGGTCGTTTGATTTTTCTTTTCGTCATAGCTGTCTGCGATAATCATACTCGTTTGTGTCGTCTTACAAGAAGTCAATACAACTATTAAAAATCCAAACGTTATGTTTATTATTTTTCTGTTCATTTTCATTCGCTGCTGCGCGTATCAATAGATTTTTCCGCTCTCGCGCAAGTACCCTCTCGTGGTTAGAAAATCATTTCCAAACATAATCAAAATCTAACATTTACTTGATCTATTACTTCAACCCCTTTTAGCAATCCTTGTCCATTGGCATAATCTATTGCACTACTATATAAATACTCGTGCGCGGCAAATACATATCCTTCCACAACTGGGTTATTGTGTATGTAATCCACTTTTTGTTTTATTACTGCATTACTCCATAACTCAATGGGTTTGTTGTCGTGCCGCCAAAATTGGTGTTTGGTTGTATTTGAACCAGCTTCACCAGCCACACGAAATTGCTCCATTAACCATTCTTTCCTACTTTCTTTTGAGTTTGAAGCAATGGCTTCAATTATTTTTTTGCTAGTAAACCTTTTAAAGTCCCCCAATACTAACTGAGGTTTGTTTGGCTCAGTAACAGTAAAAATCAAGTGAACATGATTAGTCATAATACACCATGCATAGATTTTCATTCCTTTGTTTTTCATGCAAAATTCCAAGGATTCTAAAACAATCTCTTTGTATTCATTTCTGGTAAATACATCTATCCAATTAATAACTGCAAAGCTCACAAAATACAAACCTTCTGGATTATGAAATTTGTAGTTTCTAGACATTCATTTTTGATTTAAGTAAAACTAAAATAATACTTATTTTAAATAATTGTGTCTACCAAAAAAATCATTAGATGGTAGTGGATTGTTTTGGTCTACTTATCCTCCGCTCCCACGTGAGTCCCTCGCGTGGTTAGAAAATTACTCCAAACATAATCAAAATCGAACATGTACTTTCTCTATTACCTCCGCTGCCGCGCGAGTCCCCTCGCGTGGTTAGAAAATCATTTTCAAACATAGTCAAAATCTAACATTTACTTGCTCTATAGCTTCAGCTCCATTTAGTAATCTATTGCACTGCTCTCCAAATAATCGTAGGCTGTAAATGCATATCTTTCCTCAAATTGGGAGTATCTAGTTTTACTTACACCACGCGAGGGACTCGCGCGGCAGCGATGGTGTCACCCGATGCTGATTTAATATCGTCTGCTGGATTAGTTCTTGCAATGCTTTTATCTAATTCTTCTTGCTTCATTTTTAGAACTTCATCTACTTTTTCAGGGTTATTTGTTGTAATACAAAGTTTAGTGAGAATTTCTTCGTCAAGTAAATAACTTTCAATATGCCGTTTATTTAATACTTTAATTTTCTTGATTTTTAATTCCTCAATTTCTTCAGGACTTTTGTCGTCTCTGTCAACTAGCTTAACTATTTCAGAGCCTTTTAAAACATCACTTATTACCTTATAAGTTATATTATCATCTTTTTCAAGTTCAGTCGATGAACCAATTGAGATAAAGGAAACATCAGGGTATTTGTTCCCAAACACTTTTGTATAAATTTGAGCATCAAAATTTTTATACTTTCTCCCTGCTTGATTTCCTTCACAAAAAATTACTTTTTGAGGAGATAATAAGTTTGAAAAATCGTCAAGAGTTATTTCAACAAATTTTTCCCAAATCGTTCTGTCAATGGTTGCTGGTGAAATAACACTCGGTTTGTCAAAGTCGATATTTGCAAAGTTTAAAAAGGCAATGGAATTTTGATTAACCTTATCAATCTCTCTTGCCTTTTTAAGCATACCAAGTGAATGAGTATTTATCCAAAGTTGACTTTCATTGGGAACAAGTCGAAATATTTCTTCAAACAGTTTAGATTGAAGCCTTGTGTGCATATGAGTTTCAGGTTCGTCAATACATAACACAGCATTTGGATAGTATGAGGATTTTATAATTAAGTCAAGAATTAAGTCAAATGCAGATTTTTCACCACCAGATAAATTCTTGTAATGAAAATCTTTTGAAATTCCTTTTTCAAAATAAAAACTTCCGTTTCTAAGCGGGTCGCCAATTGAGGAAAGATTTAAGTCCTCAAATACATTTTGCAGCGATATTCTGATTTTTCCAATTAATTCTTCACGTAAGTCAATAACAGTTCTATTATTGTTGGCTTCGTCATAAACTCCCTTTAACGTCAACGATACAAGTCTTTGGTAATTCTCCTGAACCACAGCGTCATTTTGTATGAAGTTACCAAGTCTAATATTGTCCGTTGGGTCGTTTTGTTGTTGAAGACTACTTACAGTAAAATCAGCATCATTTCTATAAGCAGTTCTAAAATAAAACTTTCCTTTCAAAAGTTCCCTTGTCTGATTTGGTAAGTCGTGAAATGAGATATTAACTGAATTGTCGAGTGGTGCAATACTTCCTTGCTTTGTATAATAATCACCTCTTGTAATTGAGTTCTTAAATTTATACCTATACCAATGTAAAAACGAGTCGAACAATGATGATTTACCGCTACCATTTGGGCCAACTACAATAACGACTTTTGTCGTTACAGGAATATTATTAATTGTCAGGTCGGAAAACCTTTTGAAGTCTTTAATTTTTATCTGTGATATTTTCATTTTCTGTCGATGTTAGCTGGGTCGGTATAATTGCACATAACTTATTTATCCGCGAAACTCAACACCTGTTTTGTTTCGCCTTATTAGTTGTATTGCACAATAAGGCGAAACTCCAAGGGGAAATGGGTTTCGTTTTATTTTTATTCCTCTTTTTAACAAACCTACCCCAAACCCTGCTTTTAAGCAATAGGGAAAACACCCTTTTTTTTAAGGAAAACACTCTTTTTTCTAAAAGGGGGTATTTTGTTGCTGAAACACCCTTTTTGGGGCCATGAAACAGGAAATAAGCATTATTGAGCAAATAGTGGAAACCCTCAAAAAAGCAAAAAGGGCTATTTTTTATAATTGGCCTCGTACAGGTTAATCCAATCTTGCACACTCATTTGTTTTGCTAAAGCTGCTATTAAGGGCAAAGGAATATCTTGTGGCTTTTTAAAACGGATGCAACTTTTGCCCATGTCTAACTTGGTTTTGCTGTGTTTGGGGTATTCATCTGTAAACCATTGTAGCAGGGTTGGGCTGGCATACAAGCCCATGTGGTAAAGGGCAATAAAGTTTTTTTGCGAGGCAATGTTTATAAAAGGCAAGGCTTGTTTGGGGTTACAATGGTAACCATCCGGGTAAATCTTATGCGGCACCACATAACCAATCATGCCGTAATTCATTTCTTCTACAAAGCCCTTAGGCAAGTGTTTGTTTAGGGTGTCTCTTAAGGCTTCCATAAAAGGAAGCCGTTCAGGGGGAAGTTGCTGCAAGTAATCAGCAACAGTTAATGCGGTTGATTGCATAAGCGTGTAATTATAAGGGCAAGTTAATCACCATGCCCCAAAAATAAAATGATTTTATTTTATCAATGCCAGTCCTTCCAAAGCCGATTTGTCGTTGGGCGAAAGCAGCAACACTTTTTTAAATAACAATTTGGCTTGTTGCAACTTGCCCAATCGGTAATTGCTCCAGGCAAACATAATCAACCCGTCATAATCAAACGGGTAGAGGTTCACCACTTTTTCAAACAAGGCATTGGCCTGTGCATATTTTTTGCGGTTGTAATAAATCACCCCCAACTTGTAATTGATGGAACTGTTTTTTGGGTCAATTTTTAAGATGCCATTGTATTGCACCACCACATCATCCCACTTGCCCAAAGCTGCTGCCGGATACACATAACCCAAACGCGGTTCTATGGCGTAAGGCATTAAATCAATGGCTCGCTGATAATAGGTTAAAGCTTCGAGATAAGCACCACTCATGTACTTTAAATATCCCAACCTTAAATTGCATTCATAATTTTTTATGGTGTAGGCACTGGCAATGGTTTGTGCAGCACCTGCGTAATTTCCTGCACGTTCTTGCACATAACTTTGCTCAAAAGCCCGTTGCAGGTTGTCCTGCGCCATTACAAACAAACAAATGGTACTGGTAAGTACCGCTAATACTATTCTTTTCATTTTGCGCCTAAAATACTTTTTTTAAGCCTAATAATCCAGTTTTATAATCATAACCCAGTTGGCTAAAAAATTCTGTCTTCTCTTCCACCTGAAAAATGCCATACACTGATAGGGTTGGGGTCATATTGTAATTGGCTGTTACTCCATAGCGGTTGTCTGTTACATCAAACGAGTTGTTTACAAAATAACCGTTTTGTTCTATGAAATTTTTGGTGCCGCCAGTTAAATAACTGGCACTTACTTGTAAATTTTTCAGTGGTCTTCCGCCTAAAGTAACTATAGCTGTAGTTAAATCACTTTCAGTAAAATAAGTTCCGGTGGCTTGTAAAAACAAGCGTTGGTCAGAAAGCGGGTAGTAAGTTACCGTAGGTTGCACTTGTAACTGATCTTCTTGGCTTAAGTTACCTTGCATTACCCCTATTTCAAGCCTAAAATTTTTGTATTGTTTAGCCACATTAAGCGCCAATACCAGCTGGGTACTTTTAAGCATTGAGCTATCAGGCAACGGTATGCTGTTGGCAATATCTACATACAATACATGGCAGGCAGGCGCAATGTTCCAATTGCCTTTAAGCGGTATTACAAAGCCTGAGTAATATTGGTACTGGCTAGTGGTGCCATAAAAAGCTTTCTGGTTGAGGTAACTGAGGGCATGAAACCAGGAAATGCTGCTGATGCGCATGCCCGCGCCAATTTGCCCATATTGCAAGGGCTCATAAAAGGTTTCTTCTGAAGATTTTTTATACCCGTACTCCGCATGAATTAAATGTAACGTGGGGCGTTTGGCGTAGTACTTGCCTATTTCTGGTTGGGATAAAATTAACTCATTAAGGCGCAACGCTTGGGGATAATTGCCCAAGGCCAAGTAGTTTTCGTACAAGGCAGGCAATGCCCGTGTATCATTGGGGTAAATGTGGTGCGCCTTTTCCAAGTAATGTTGTTGCTGGTAAAATTTGCCCAATTGGTAGGATGCTTCGGCTGCCCAGAGGTAGGCGTCATACCCCGCCTCTTTGCGTTTGGCCAAACTATCAACCATGTGTAGCACCCGCGCAGGATTGTTGCTTGCGGCTGCCAACAAATCGTTAATCCTGTCAGGCTGCAATGTTACCACTTCCTGTGCAGTTGTGCGCCCTGCGGTAAATGCCCAAAGTAAAAAAATTATAAGCTGTTTTTGCATGTTGCTTTAATAGTTGTTTTTCCCTGATACTCCATGCTCCATTGAGCCAGCATGCCATCAGCAAAGGTAAAAAGGTGTTGTTTTTGTTTTATCACATTATTGCCAGTAAGGGCCTTAATGGTGCTACGTATGGTGATAAAGTTAGGTGCATACTCGTTGTCAAGCTCTTCAAACACCGATTGGTACTCCACGTGCATAAACTGATAAAAAGGTGCAACGGCATCTTGCAGCCACAACAAGCTAGGGTGGTGAAAACTGGAAACAGGCAAGCTATCTTTTACGGCCATGTTTTGGTAATAACCCAGCAGTATTTTGTGTGCACCCAAATAAAACTCATACAACACCGATTTTTTATTACCATAAAACGTGGTGAAATAAAACAACGTGCCATTGTTTACAAAATAAGCCCACGATTTGCTTTTGCTGCAATACAAATAAGTTTGGTTGTACGCATCCACCAAACATTCCCACACCAAGGTGGTGGTTAATCCTGTTGACTCCTGCACCTCTAGGTACCATTTTTTACCGGGTATAAAATGCAATGCTTCGGCCAACAATGGTGTTTTTATGGGGTGATGTGCATGTGCGCCTTCTTCAGGCACTTCAAACTCATGCAACTGGTACTGTTGCTCTTTTCTGGTAACAAAATAAGCCAATGGGTATTGGATGGTTTCAGAGCCAATATAAGGAGTGGCTTGCAATTGAAAGTGTAAATGGGGTTCTGGCGAACGCCCTGAATTGCCCACGGTTGCAATTACCTGACCCTCCTTTACAAAATCATTTACCTTTACCAGTAACGAATCTTTTTTGAGGTGCGAAAGCTTGCTGTACAAACCATCCGCATGTTTAATCACCAATGTATTTCCCCAGTTTTGCCTCACATCTACATCACCAATCCCATTGTCTTCTATGCCATCGGCCACTTCGCTAATGTATCCATCAGCAGGTGACATCACAGGTAAGTTGTAACAGTAAAAATCGGTTACCGTTTCCCCTGGCAATTTAAAGGTATGAGCCGTTTCATCCACCACCACAAAATCAAGTGCATATTGCCATTCCTTTTTATGGGTAATGTTTCCGGCATATCCTTGCGATACAAACCACTCTCCAAAAAATGGCAAACGTATGCCAATGTGTTTGGCTTTGCCAAATCGGGCAAAACTATTGGCATAATGGTACAGGTTTTTTTCTGGCGAAAAGTATTGATAAGGCACCAACATGAGCCGTTTAAAATAAGTGCGTTGGTGCAACATCATGGTAATGAGGATTACCGTTAATGCAAAAGGGAAAGAGTATAAAGGCAATTGCAATGTTCCGAGCAACCCGTTTAAACCCGTTATAAACACGCCAATAATGGGCATTACAATAATTACCAGTATAAATGATGCCCTTGAAGGAATGAGGTAAAAACCGCCCAATGCAATGGCAGTAAGTATAAAGTTAAACCCGATATAACTGTAGTACAATTGTGTAAACTCGCCTGAAAGGCCATAATAAAACAAGTAACCCAATATAAACCCCAGAGCCGATAACACAAAGGCAATGCGCGACCATATCAATAAACCAATCAATATAATTACGCCAGAAATCATGTTGTATTGAAAAAATACAGCCGATAGGGACTTTAAATACACTTCTAAAAACTGCGGTACTGGCAGTTGTTCTAGTGCGGTCATCCACTCCACCAAGTGGCTTCCTCCAAGTTGATACCACTCGTTTAACCGAAACAACTCCCGCTCGCTTAAATTTACATTGCTAAAACCACGTATGGCCAGGGTTAATATCCATAATGTAAACAAAAAGGATAAGCTTAATGAAGGCACTGCATACTTAGCCATGGTGGTGTTTAACCAAACTGCTATCAGCACACTTAACACCGCACCCACCAACAGCACCAGCACAAAACTCCATGAGAAGTGGTATTGTCCGCCCAGTACCAACCCAACCATTAAGGCATTATAGCTAAATGTGCCATAGCCAAGGGTGGTGCGATTCAATCCCATCCACCAAGCAAAAGTGATGGCTGCCACAGTGGCTATCATGCCACTTAAACCAGTAAAGGGGTTAATAAAAGAGGAAAGCAACAACAGCCACGCAAATACCTTGCTATCCGCAAAAAACAATTGGGAGTAGCTATTGATAAATGCTTTCTGAAAAATTTGGGCTGTTTCCTTCACTGCTATTACATTACTTTAGATAGTTTAGTTCCCAACTCATGCTTTTTTAAAAAGTCAGGCATTACTTCACTCATTTCAATATTGTGTAGTGTTTCTCTGTTGCGAATTAAATGCGGTTTGCCATCCATTCCCAACAAAACTACTGCGGGCCGCATGGCAATAAATTGCATCCATTGGGTCATGTTGTAAGCACCTACGGTATGCACCACCACCAAGTCATCTTTTTTAAGCGGTGGTAAAGTAACTTGACTTCTTACCACATCAATATTCATGCACAAAGGCCCATACATTACGGTGTCTTCAGTATAAGAACTAAACTCTTGCGCAGGGCTTATTTTGTGGTCGTACCAAAATGACGTGAATAAAATATTTACCCCAAAATCCATAATGGTGGCGCGTCTGCCATCGCTTAAGCGTTTGTTGGCCAAAACGCTTCCAAGTAAATATCCTGCCTCATCAATCAGTGCGCGTCCAGTTTCCAATATCAATAATGGCAAATCTTTTTCAATAAACCCGGCATTTAACAATGCGGTAGTAATTGCTTCGGCAAATTGGTCAATGGTTGGCACGGTATCAGCACCGGGAAGGTAAGCACCTTTTAAGGTGTTTTTAGAGGCAAATCCTCCGCCCATATCAATGTACTGCAAGGTTTTTCCAAACTTCTTTTTAACACCCAATGCCAAATCAGAAAGCTTGTAAGCCGCGGTAGCGTAGGCTTGTGGTGATAACATAAATGTACCAATGTGGCTATGCACCCCAATCAACTCCAACCTGTCGCCCAACACAATTTTGTTAATGGCATCCCAAGCTTGTCCGTTTTCATAGTTAAAGCCAAACCTATCCCACATGGGATAAATACCAGTATCCATGTTTACCCGTATGGCCACATTGGGGCGTTTGTTCATTTCTTCAGCCAACTCCGTTAAGCGGTACAACTCATCCAAATGGTCAATGTGTATTGGGGAGTTGTGGGTGATGGCTGCACGCAAATCATCATCACTTTTATCAGGGCCATTAAAAATAATTTGGTGGCCAGGTACTCCGTTGTTTAATGCTTTTTGGTACTCAAAGCCAGAAACCACTTCGGCCCACGAACCTTCCTGGTGAAAAATATTGCACACCGCATTGATGTAATTGGTTTTATAGCTCCATGCAAATTGCACCTTTGGGTAACGTGTTTTAAAAGCACGCACCGCTTCTTTATAAGTTTTGCGAATGGTTTGCTCACTCAATACAAAAAGGGGAGAACCAAATTCTTTTACCAGGTTTTTAACCGCAAATCCATCAATATGGCTTACAGGGCTGTATTCGGTTTTGGTACCAAATTTATTCATTAATCCAGTGTTGATGCGTTGGATTAACGGGCGTTCATACAATTGCTTTTTCATAGTCTTGTTTATTAATTGTTGCTGTTAATATTCACCCATGGTTGATATGGTTTCAAATGCTTTGAGGTCTACAATTTGATCGTAAGAATATCGCACAAACATTTTGCCTGACTCATAACTTTCAAATGGTTTTACCTCTTCGCCCAAGGCCATTCTCACCAATGCCTCAGGGTGATTTTGTCCGCAACCTACGGCCAGGTAAACCCATGCTGGAAATCTTGGATTAATTTCAATCAGGTAATATTCATTGCGGTCTGTTCTAATCATTTCTAACTCAAATCCACCGCGCCACTTATTTCCTTTTACCATGGTGCGGGCAATGTCCATCAGTTTTTCATCTTCCAATGCAATACCTGCCCAAGCTTTTCCTTTATCTGTAATATACGTTTTGCGCATGGGCACTGCACCTATCAAATTGCCCTTGCCATCGCCAATACCAGTAAGGTTAACTTCTGTGCCTTGGGTGTATTGTTGGATGATAATGGGCAAGCCCCATTTGCCACTAATTTTATTAAAGTAACCCATGGCTTGGTCAGGTGAGTAGGCTACAGATGCATCGTAAAATTTACCTTTAACCACCAGCGGATAACCAAACTCATAAGCCAAACTGTGAATTTCGGCCATGCTGTTAATCATTTTGCTTTTGGGTACATTTACTTTATACTTTACACCAAACTCGGCCAGCGACCACTTTTGTCGTTCTTCAAATTGCTCCAACGTTGGCAAAAAAGAATGAATGCCCATTTGCTTCAACGTATCTTGTAGTTTAATAAAGTTAAACAACTCTGCATCAAAATTGGGGATAATCACCTCTATTTTTTCCTGTTCATGGATATACGCCAAACGGGTAAGTAAACTTTGTTGGCCAGCTGAAGGCAATGGAATCTGGTAAGTTTTATCTACCAAATCACGCATGTAAATACCAGGTTCAAGGGCATCATACGACAGACCAATGATGCGAACATCAAACAAGGTACTGTCTTTAAGTGCCCGAATTACGGGTACTCCTGGCCCTGGACTATCAATATTATTGAGTCCGGTTACTGCTACGGTTAATTTGCGCCTACTCATGATCGTGTTCGGTTAAATTGAGCTGTTCAATCATTTTCATAAAATCGTACAAATCTTTTTCAATGGTTTCTTTGTCTGTTTGAAACTCATCCAGCAAACGACTTTTGATTTGCGCTTCACTTTTTTTGTCTTTAAAATCCCTGAGAATACTTAATCCTATTGGGTTAACAGAAAATGAATCACCGGTAGTAGGATTAAACACGAATCCTGTATCGCTTAAAGCGATGTTTTTAATTAGTTTCATTGTAGTAAATATTAATTGTACAGCAACTATTAAACCCGCTAAGGCAATGGTTCAGCTTGCATCGGATTCATGCGCATGTCATCATTGGGTTCATGTGCCTTTGGTGCATGTTTTACCATGTGCATAATCCGATCTATAATCACATCAAAATGTTGTTTTTGTTCATCATTGCACAAGGCCCTCACTTTTCTAAAATGCTCAAAGGTTAAACGCTCCAACCGTTCCTCACTTTGCATAATTCTGGCTATGTGTGCAAAGGTTTGTGCGGTGTCTGGTGAGTTTGCCTTTAACAAGTCATACATGGCCTCTTTTTCTGTTTTGATGTTTTGCTGCAAGCTGCTCATTTGTTCAAAATGCTCTTTACGCAATTCCTCAAATACTTGTTGTTGCTCCTTATCCAAACCCAGTTTGGCAATAATAAACTCCTTTGGCCCTTGCGGGTGGTGAGCTTTTAAACTCAGGCTTTTTAAATCAACAATCTGCCAAATACTGGCTATGGTTGTAATGTTGATGAGTAGCAATACCACTACTAAGGTGGTCAATACTTTTATTTTGTCTAGTTTCATCATAGTGGTATGATTTAATACTGATAATTGTTGATGTCCTCAACCCCAAAATATTCCTGAGCGGCTTGTTGCAATTGGGTGTTTTCATCCACAGCAGGCTGGGTTTGATTTTTTGCAATACGCACACTTACTGCATTTATAGCCCCGATTACTAGAATGGTTAATGCAAACCGCACCAACATTTTTGTGCCATAATAAACAGGTTCTGGCAATTCTTGCTTTAGCTTATCCATGATGCGCCCAAACAAAAATGGAGACGCCTCAGCCCGCTGTATACCTTCTAGGCTTTGTAAGGTACGCTCAATATGTTCAGTTGGTGTTTTCATGTTAATACAGCATTAGAAGAAAAGCGCGGAATAAACTTGCGCCCTCTTTTAAATTATTTTTATAATACTCTGATAACGTATATTTTAAATTGTCGTTAGCACGGTGTAACAACGATTCAATGGCTGAAACAGAGGTGCTCATTGCAGCGGCTACCTCCTTATTAGAGAGGCCTTCAATACGCGATAGGGTAAAGGCCATCTTTTGTTTTTCAGGAAGTTTACTTAACGCGTAAAACAACACTTTGGCATGTTCTTTATTTTCCAACTGAACACCAGGGTGTTCAAAGTGGGGTTTGTCATGCTGCAAGGCATCATCAGCCCCAAAAATGGAGGTAAGGAATGCAAACCGCTTTTTGCTTTTTTGTTTTTTTAAGTGGTCGTTGCATTTGTTGGTGGTAATGGTATATAACCAGGTTTGTAAAGAAGCCTCTTGCCTGAAGGATTTGATGGAACGGTACACTTCAATAAATACTTCTTGGGTAACATCTTCTGCTTCTTGCTGGTGTTGCAAAATGCTCAATGCGGTATTGTAAACCCTATCGGAAAATTGGTTAAAAAATACCCGATAAGCTGCCTCATCTCCTTGTATGAGTTGTTGTATAAGTTCCTGTTGGTTCATTAAGCTTACCACAAGTATATAAATTTGGCAGTATACTTTATGGTTAATTCCTATTGGGCGTTTTTACAAGGAGTGTTTGCATGGAATTAAACGCTCTGCTTAATCACTTTTTAATATGGCACAAAAAAAACGCCCGCTATCACTAACGGGCGTTTCAATTATTAATAATACAATATTATAATTTGCCTTCAACGGCTTTTTGAACCAAGTCAGCAGCTTCTTTTAATACAATAGCAGAGTACACTTTTAATCCTGACTCATCAATTAATTTTTTAGCTTGCTCAGCATTGGTTCCTTGTAAGCGCACAATAATAGGCACTGGAATATTTCCAATACTATGGTAAGCATCTACCACACCTTGCGCCACACGGTCGCAACGTACAATACCACCAAAAATATTAATTAATATGGCTTTTACATTAGGGTCTTGTAAAATAATGCGGAATCCAGCTTCAACCGTAGTTGCATTGGCACTTCCTCCCACGTCTAAGAAATTAGCAGGCTCACCACCTGATAATTTGATAATATCCATTGTAGCCATTGCCAATCCAGCACCGTTTACCATACAACCTACGTTGCCATCTAATTTTACAAAGTTTAGGTTGTGTTTTCCAGCTTCAACTTCAGTTGGATCTTCTTCAGCCAAATCGCGCATGGCAGCATAATCTGGATGGCGGTACAAGGCACTGTCATCAAAACTTACTTTACCATCAACCGCAATAATTTTATTATCGGCTGTTTTTAGCACTGGGTTAATTTCAAACATAGATGAGTCGCTGTTATCGTATGCTTTGTATAAAGCCGTAACAAATTTCACCATTTGTTTGTGTGCTTCTCCCTCAAGTCCTAAGTTAAAAGCAATTTTGCGTGCTTGGAAAGCTTGAAAACCAACCTTAGGGTCAACTGTTTCTTTGTGAATCAGGTGTGGGGTATGTTCAGCCACATGCTCAATGTCCATTCCACCCTCAGTACTGTAAACAATAATATTTTTTGATTGTGAACGGTCAAGCATTACACTCATGTAATATTCTTTAGGTTCATTTGGTCCTGGATAATACACATCCTGAGCCACCAATACTTTACTTACCAATTTGCCTTTAGGCCCTGTTTGAATGGTAACCAAAGTTCCACCTATCAGGTTGCCAGCTATTTCTTTAGCTTTATCCGCATTTTTAGCTACGGCAACACCACGTTGCTCTTTGCCTTCAATACTTCCTTTTCCCCTGCCACCAGCATGGATTTGTGCCTTAACGACTACAAAATCACTGCCATATTGTTCTTTTAACTGAAGTGCGGCTGCATGAGCTTCTTCTGCCGTTTCGGCAACTATGCCCTCTTGCACGGCCACGCCAAATGATTTTAATACTTGTTTCGCTTGATATTCGTGAATGTTCATTTTCAGAAATTTTGGAGCGAAAATAGGATTAAAAATCAGAAAGCGAAATTTTAAATTGCGCTTATTGGTGCCTTAGGTTACCCCTATTATTTAGTATTATTGCCTCAATGAGATTTTCTTTCTCAAATAATGCAATCATCCCTTGGGTGTTGCTACTGATTATCAGCTATTTTTCCCTGTTTCACCAATTGGGAAAAGCACCCATACAACTTTGGGACGAATCGTGGTATGCACTTAATGCCCAAGAAATGTTGGAAAGGGGCAATCCTATTGAAATTTTTTTATTGGGCAAACCAGATATTGCCAACTCCAAACCACCATTTGCTATTTGGTGCATGGCCATTGGCTTACACTTTTTTGGCTTTAATGAGTTGGGCGCACGTTTTTCCTCAGCCATGTTTGGCTTATTGGCCGTTGTGGTATTGTATGCATTGGGCAAAAAAATATTCCATCACCCCTATAAAGCCTTGTTGCTACCACTGGTATTGCTTAGCAGCCGTGGATTTATTGCTGAACACATCACCCGAACCGGAGATACGGACAGTGTAGTGGCTTTTTGGATATTGATGCAATGTGTTTGTTGTTACCAGTTTGTGCAACAGGTTTCAAACCGCAAAGGCCAGTATTGGCTAATAGGCATGGCTTTAAGTTTGTCGTTTGCTGTGTTAACCAAGGGCATTGCAGGTTTTTTGGTGTTGCCGGGGTTAGTGGCATGGCTCATCTATAAACGTCAGTTCAAGGCACTTTTTTCCAATTGGGGGTTTATGGTGGCTTTGGCTTTGTTTGTGTTATTGGTACCAGGTTATTATTGGTTAAGAAATGAACTGACCCCGGGGTATTTTCAATCCATGGTGCACTTTGAAATCGGAGGGCGGATAACCCAGCAAGAATACTTAAATCCAACTCCACTACCATTTTACTATTATTACTTATCCATGGTTAAGGAAAACCGCTTTATGCCTTGGATATGGGTTTTGCTACCAGCCATATTGGTGGTTATTAAAACCAACCACAAGGAAGCAAAATCCTTAGGTTTGTTATTTGTATTTGGGTTGATTTCAGCATCGGCTTTATTGGCGGCATCAAGCACCAAGCTGTTTTATTATGATGCTGCTTTGTATCCGTTAATGGCTGGCATTATTGGCATTGGTGCTGGGGTGTTGTTGGATAAATATCTTTATGCGGTGATGCCCTTGTTTTCGTTGTTGTTTGCGTTTGCATTTTACCACATTCAGGTAAACCACCGCGCGCCAAAAACAGCATACAGTTTACCTGCCATCTTCAAACAATTAAGGGTTGAGCAATACCGCACGGACAGCATTTACCTCATTAATTCAGACCCTAACTATGCCTTACATTTTTATGCCAAACAAGACCGCATGCAGGGCTATTACAATGAAGTGGTTCAACATACCGACCCAAAACTGACCATTGGAAAATTTATTTTAACGGAAAAATACCCAAGGGAGTTTGATGTAAACCAAAAGTTTATATTGGACACCATTTACCGATTGAATGAATGCAGTTACTATCAAATTAAAGGTTTAAAATGATTACAGCAGAAAACATCACCAAAAGTTACCAAGGTTTGCAAGTGCTTAAGGGCATTACGTTTAGTATTGCCAAGGGTGAAATAGCGGCTATAGTGGGCGCAAGTGGAGCGGGTAAAACCACTTTGCTGCAAATTGCTGGCACATTAGACCAAGCAGACTCCGGCAGCATGTTAATTAACAATACGGATGTTACCAAGTTGAGCGCGAATAAACTGGCGGCCTTTCGCAACAACAATATTGGTTTTATTTTTCAGTTTCATCAGTTGTTACCTGAATTTACCGCCTTGGAAAACATTTGTTTTCCAGCGTGGATTGGTAATAAAAACAAAACAGCAACCACCGCAAGAGCCAATGAATTGTTGGCATACCTAAACCTCAGCAATCGGGCAGACCATAAGCCGGCTCAGTTGTCAGGCGGGGAACAACAACGGGTGGCTGTGGCAAGGGCTTTAATGAATAACCCAGCCGTGGTTTTTGCAGATGAGCCCAGTGGCAACCTCGACAGTAAAAATGCTGATGAGTTGCATGATTTGTTTTTTAAACTCAGGGCTGAGTTTAACCAAACATTTGTAATTGTTACCCATAACGAGCAACTGGCTAATCGGGCTGATAGGAAATTGCAGATTAAAGATGGCGTAATAGTATAACGTTTCACTAGCCGCATGTCAATCCACCAAATACTGAAACAATACTGGGGTTATGATACCTTCAGGCCCTTGCAGGAAGATATTATCCAATCTGTGTTGGATGGGCATGATACGCTTGCATTATTGCCAACTGGTGGTGGAAAGTCTGTTTGTTTTCAAGTACCAGCAATGGCTATGGAAGGATTGTGTCTGGTGGTTAGCCCATTGATTGCATTGATGAAAGATCAGGTGGAACATTTACACCATATCCAGATACCTGCTGCTGCGCTTTACAGTGGCATGAGCAGCCGCGAGCAATTGTTGGTTATGGACAATGCCATAAATGGGGCCTATAAGTTTTTATACGTATCGCCTGAACGGCTAAAGTCGCTTTCGTTTTTGGAGCGGTTGCCCCATTTAAACATTGGATTGCTGGCTGTTGATGAGGCACATTGCATTAGCCAATGGGGTTATGATTTTAGACCAGAGTATTTGCAAATTGCTGACGTTAGACCCATTATTGGTGACGTGCCGGTAATGGCTTTAACGGCTACTGCTACAGAGCAGGTGGTTGAAGATATTCAACAAAAATTGGCATTTAAAAAGCAACGTGTTTATAAAAAAAGTTTCATCCGCAATAACCTCAGTTATGTGGTAAACCATACAGAAAACAAACAAGAGCGGCTGTTGCATATTTTAAAACGAATTAATGGTTCAGGTCTGGTTTATGTAAGAAACAGGCGACAAACACAAGACCTTGCTGCTTTATTGCGTCAACATAAAATTGCGGCTGACTATTACCATGCCGGGTTACCCAATCAAGTGCGTAGCAAAAAACAAGACGATTGGATTAAAAATAAGATACGGGTAATGGTTTGTACCAATGCATTTGGGATGGGTATTGATAAGCCAGATGTGCGGGTGGTGATTCACTACGAAATGCCGGAATCACCAGAGAGTTATTATCAGGAAGCGGGTAGGGCTGGGCGCGATAATCAAAAAGCATATTGTGTATTGCTTCATCACCAATCCGATGAAGATAACGCTTTGCAAAAACTAGAAAACGCATACCCCAACGAGGATGAATTGCGCAAGGTGTATCAAGCACTTTGTAATTATTACAGCTTACCTGTTGGCATTAATACAGATGTGAGTTATGATTTTGACCTTGCCGCTTTTACTGCCCGTTTTCAGCTAAATGCACATCAGGTTTATCCTGCATTAAAGTTGTTGGTGCAATGCGATTTAATTGATTTAAATGAAACCTTTTTTGAACCCTCAAAATTCCGTTTTATTGTCAGTCATGGGGAGTTGTATAAGTTTCAGGTGGAGCATGAAAGTTACGACTTGCTGATAAAAATATTGCTCAGAAGTTATGGTGGCTTGTTTGATAATTACACCAAAATTAATGAGAAAGACTTGGCTTCCAAATCTGGTAAAGATGTAGCCACCATCGTTAAGTTTTTGGAGCAACTGCATAAATTAAACCTGGCCGATTACCAAAAACAAAAAGACAAGCCACAATTGCTATTTACCACACAACGTGTTTCAGTAGAAAACATCAGTTTTAAAGATGCGCTCATCAAACAACGCAAGCAAACAGCCACTGATAAATTGCACGCCATGATTGATTATTGCAACAACATCCTCATCTGTCGCAATAAAAGATTGGTGGCCTACTTTAACGAGTATGATGCAACCAATTGTGGGGTATGTGACATCTGCATAGAACAAAAAAAGGCAGAAACCAAGGTTTCTCTTGCCGACAGCATCACAGATCAACTGAAGCAGTTGTTGCAGGCAAGGCCCATGCATGTTGCTGATGCCGTTAAATACGTTAAAGGAGCTACCCACGAACAAACCACAGCCATTATCCGATACCTGCTTGACCAAAATAAAGTACATTACAATAAGGAGTACCAACTGATTTGGAAAGAAAACGTAAAATAATTTTAACCGTTACCAACAACTTGGTTACTGACCAACGGATGCAGCGCATTTGCAGCACCTTGGTAAACAGCGGCTATGAAGTACTATTGGTAGGCCGTAAACATGGGCTAAAGCAGCAACCATTGCCTGTTTTATACCAACGTTCCTGGTTAGGTTGTTTGTTTCATAAGGGCCCTTTGTTTTACTTGGAGTTTAACTTGCGTTTGTGGTTGTTTTTAATGGTTAAACCTTTTGATGCCGTTTGTGCCATTGATGCAGATACTCTGGCCGCATGCACCTTGGCCTCTGGCCTCAAGCGGAAAAAATTGGTGTTTGATGCCCATGAATATTTTACAGAAGTGCCAGAGCTGGAGCATAAACCTTTGGTTAAAAAAATATGGCAAATGGTACTGAATGTTTGTGTGCAACATGCTGATGCAGCCTACACCGTTGCCCCAATTCTGGCTGGGTTGTTTACGGAGCAATATGGAAAAAAGTTTGAGGTCATTTACAACATGCCCCAACCTTTGCCTGTTCAATCTCGTACTTCATCAAAACAACCCATTGTGATTTATCAAGGAGATTTAAACATTGGACGAGGATTGGAAGAAACCATGGCGGCAGTGGCAGATATGGACGTGATGTATTGGATTGTTGGTGATGGTCCGATGCGTAACCAGTTGCAACAACAAATTGAAGAAAGGGGTCTGGCAGATAAAGTAAAACTCCTGGGCAAGGTGCTTCCGCAAGATTTACCTGCTTATACCCAACAAGCCATGGTTGGCATCAATATACTCAGTGGAAACAGCCTGAGTTACCAGTATAGTTTAGCCAATAAATTTTTTGATTATGTGCAACAGGGTGTACCTGTAATATGCGCTGATTTTCCGGAGTACCGCAGGCTCAATAAAGAATTTGAAGTTGGTGTGCTATGTGAAGCAACACCCGAACGTATTAAACAAGCCATTCACGAAATATTAAACACCCCACAGATATATCAAAAATTTACTGATAATTGCACCCGGGCAGCCAAAGTTTGGAATTGGCAAACCCAGGAGAAGGTGTTGGTGCATATTTACCGCAATTTATGGCAATGAAAAACAACCTGCATGTAATTAGTTTCGACAATCCTTACCCACCAAATTATGGTGGTGTAATTGATGTGTATTACAAGTTGCTTGCACTTAAAGAAGCAGGTGTTGCAGTAACCTTGCATGTGTTTGAATATGGTAGAAGCAGACAGGCAAAACTGGAAGAGATTTGTAAACAGGTGTATTACTACCCACGCAGAACTTTTGTAAATCCTTTTTCAGGAAGCATGCCTTACATTGTTTCAACCCGCAATGACGCGCAGTTGCTGCAAAACCTGCTGTTGGACAATCATCCTATTTTGTTTGAAGGGTTGCATTCCTGCTTTTTTCTGAACCACCCCGATTTGAGTAAGCGCAAAAAAATGGTGCGCATGCATAATATTGAGCATGATTATTACCGCAAGTTGGAGGACGTGGAAAGCAATTTTTTTAAAAAATATTTTTTTGCCAAGGAGGCTGATCGGTTGGAAAAATTTGAGTTGGTGTTGAAACACGCCAACCGCATTTTTGCCATTTCTCCTAACGATGAAAAGGCACTATCCAAGCGATATGGTAAAGTGAGGCTACTGCCCGCCTTCCATGCCAATATACACTTAACAGGCCAAGTTGGCTCGGGTAGTTTTGCTTTTTACCACGGCAATTTGAGTGTTGGCGAAAATGATGAAGCGGCAAAATACCTGGTTGGTCAAGTGTTTAACCAACTGCAATATCCACTGGTTATTGCTGGTAACAACCCGTCAGCTGCCTTAAAAAAAATGGTGGAAGAATACCCCCATATTACTTTGCTGCAAAATGTATCTACAGAAAAAATTACAGAGCTTACCCAACAAGCACATATCAACGTATTGCCTACATTCCAAAATACAGGTATTAAACTGAAGCTGATTAATGTATTGTACCAAGGCCGCTGGGTATTGGCAAATAACCTAATGGTGGATGAAACTGGATTAAAAGATTTGTGTGTGGTGGCCAACTCTGTTGAAGAAATGCGCAAAAGCATCATCGCCTTAATGGATAAACCTTTTGTGGCGGAAGAATTAAAGAACAGGGAAAAAATACTCAATTCGCTTTTTAGCAACCACACCAATATCCAGGTATTGTTGAAGTATTTATAGGAAATAATAAATAACTATGCCTGTTTTTTCTTTTCATCTAACAGCACTTCAAACAAGTGTTTATATTCCTTGTGTTTTGTTGGTAAAGCGTCTTTTGTCAACTCATTTATCTTAAAAACTTGGTCGTAACTGCTTTTTTCCAGGCTGTTAAATAATTCTTCAAACGAATTGATTTTGTATTTAAAAACAGGTTGACTTACAAGGTCAATAGCTGTGGATGTTTTTATACCAAGTGCTGTGCAAATCAGGTCAAATTTATCTATTGAAACACTCTTAAATTGGCCCGATTCAATTTTAGAGTACATTGACTTTTTGCAGGCAATGGCATTTGCAATGTAGGTTTGGTGGTAACTTTTGCTTAAACGCAAGAATCTAAGCGCATTTCCAACCTGGATATAATAGTAGTTTGTGGTCATTAGTAAAAGGTTATATGATTATTTATGCTGTTTAATTAGGTATAGTTAACTAAATACAAATATATAAAAAATGTTATTTACATAAGTGTAAAGTAATTGTTATTAAAATAGTTTCTTTACAGGAAACTAGTGAGGTTGCATTCGCCAATAATTTAATGTTCATTGCACCAATATAATAACAATAAACCATAAAAAAAAATCTTTTAGCTACAAGCTTACTTCTTTTATCTACCTTTAGTTACGCACAATGGAGTGGACCTACATCTGGCTTATTAAGCACGGGTAACAATGTACTCATATCCAGCGCTCCAGTAACTGGTATGGCAGGCTCACCACCACCGCCACCTCTGTTTGAAATTAGATCTCTTGCTACACCTGCTGTTACGGTGTTTGCCGCCAATTATAATGATGTGAATTTTGGCAAAACGGTAAACATCAACAACAGTGGCTTTAATGTAAAAAGAGCAAATGGAACAGTAGGTTTTCAGGTGTTGCCCTTAGGTAACCTTACTTTAAACACGGATGGTTTTACCACAGCTAACAGGGGCTTTTTCATTAACAGTGATAACCGCAACTTTTTTAAAGTAACTGAAACGGAACTGAAATTTAGTGATGCCACCCAGGAATTATTTAAGGTAGATAACCAAGGTTATGCGTATGCCCGTAAAATGGTGGTTACTTTAAACAACCCTTTTCCAGATTATGTGTTTGAAAAAAATTACAAACTGATGCCCTTGAGTGAGTTAAAACTTTTTATAGCCACCAACAAACATTTGCCCAATATGGCCAGTGCAAAAGAGGTGAGTTTAAACAACAACCAAGTTGAAATTGGCGAACTCACCACCAAATTATTGGAAAAAGTAGAGGAACTTACCTTGTACATTTTACAACAACAGGCAGAAATTGACGCATTAAAAGCAAAGTAAACAAGTACCGTGTACAAACAATTGGTAATGATATTGTTTTTTGCCTTGGTGTTGGCCAATTGCAAGGATGAACACCCCGACCCGGAAGATCCGTGCAAAAATGCCCAAGAGGTATCAGCCGATTTTGCCATTGAAACCAAGCTGGGCGACCGTTATTTTGAGGGTGATACCGTTTATGATTTAGGACTGGTGCGCTTTAGGGCCAAACAGCAGTTGGATACCTACAAGTGGGTGTTGGGGGCTGAAACCTTAAGCACCCAATCTTTTTTGCGTAGCTCATTTCCTCAAGGCACATGGATTAATGTAACGCTCATGGTAAAAAGCAAACCCAATACCCAATGTTTCCCCAATGATAATGGTTTGGACACCCTCACCAAGCGGTTTTACGTGTGGCCGGTAAATCCGGAAGAAAAAATATTGAACAAACCACCCACCGTACCACCCTTCCCTATTTTAGGCACGTATGTGGGCTACAAGGTCAGTAACCCCAACAAACAGGTGTATGTTACTTTGCAAGATACTTTTTGGTTAAACGACAACAATAATCCTTATTATGTGGGTGTGGTTAAAGGTATTGCCTTAGACAAATCTAACTCAATTAGTATTTCTAGAACTTATCTAATTCAAGATTTTGTATCAGGGTATTCACCATTGGCTTTTCAACTTGATATACAAGGATATGGTTTTGGAAAAGAGGGACGCCTTCCACGTATGAAGGGTTATGCCTGGTTGGACAGGAGTAACCGCAACCAAATTACCATTGAGTACCAATATGCCGATACCTTAACAAACGATTTTACCGACTTAAAATACAGCGATACCTTTAAGGGGGTGCGGGTGTATTAATCCAAAAAAATAACATAATTTTATACACATGAAGAAGCATATTGTTAAACAAATCTTATTTGCCTTGTTTTTTGCCTTGGTGTTGGCGAATTGCAAGGATGAACACCCCGACCCGGAAGACCCCTGCAAAAATGCCCAAGAGGTATCAGCCGATTTTGCCATTGAAACCGCCCTTGGTGACCGATATTTTGAAGGAGATACAGTGTACGATTTAGGGCTGGTGCGCTTTAGGGCCAAACAACAGTTGGATACCTACAAGTGGGTGTTGGGGGCTGAAACCTTAAGTACCCAATCTTTTTCACGTTCTTTTTTCCCGCAGGGCACTTGGATTACGGTGAAATTGATGGTGAAAAGCAAACCCAATACCCAATGTTTCCCCAATGACAATGGGATGGACACCCTCACCAAACGGTTTTATGTTTGGCCGGTAAATCCAGAAGAAAAAATATTGAACAAACCACCTACCGTTCCGCCCTTCCCTATTTATGGCACCTATTTGGGGTACAAGGCCAGTAACCCCAACAAACAGGTGTACGTTACCTTACAAGATACTTTTTGGTTAAACGACAACAATAATCCTTATTATGTGGGTGTGGTCAAGGGTATAGCCCTAGATAAATCTAACTCAGTGAGTATCTCAAGGACTTATGATATTCAAGCCTTTGTATCTGGGTATTCACCGTTGGCTTTGCAACTTGATATACAAGGATATGGTTTTGGAAAAGAGGGACGCCTCCCACGTATGAAGGGTTATGCATGGTTGGATAGGAACAACCGCAACCAAATTACCATTGAGTACCAATATGCCGATACCTTAAAAAACGATTTTACCGACTTAAAATACAGCGATACCTTTAAGGGGGTGCGGGTGTATTGATTACCATTTTAAACCAACATAAACACATGAAAAAAAACATATTAATTATTTTAGTGGCACTATTATACCAAAGTGTCCAAGCACAAACCAGCCCTTGTTGGGAAAGGCTCAATACCATCACCACCAAGTGGGATGCCCCCAACACCTCCAATGTGTACAAGTTTGATTGGACCCTGCCCGGCAATAGGCACAAGGTGTATTTGCGGGATGGTATGGATAACCACTCCTTAATTATGGAGTTGCCTTATTTTTGCAGCAACCCCTTAGGCTCTGGCAATTGCAACAACAACAATACCTTTCAGTACGAGGTGCTAAACGCCATGGGCGAACCGCAAGACATTTACCCCGAAAATGGGTGGGAGTTGGTGGTGAACTTTTTTGGCACGCCCAACTCCAGCACGGGAAGTGGTGATGGCAAAAAAGTGAGCAATCCTTTTTTTGTGCTGTACAACAAATACACAGGGGTAATGAAGGTGTTTGTGGCCGTATTGGGCAACTTAACCGCCAACAGTGCCAAACTGGAGATTGGTTTGGACCAAAAAAGAATTAGGCGGGCTGTTTTTGCCCATGCCAATATTATTGCCAAAACTACTCAGCCCTTTGATTTTACCGCTGCATTTAGCACCTTAAACGAGTACAACGTGCAAGCCTCTGAGTTGGATTACTCCTGGTTGGTGGCCGAAATACAAACCGCTTATGATCCCTGCACCTGCAACAATCCTGATTTCCCAGGCTTTATAGAAATTACTCCTTGGATTATCAGTACCTCAACCATCACCGCCAGCATTGAGGGGCAATTTACCCAACAATTGATGAACGGCAATGGGGTGGATGCCGAAGTTGGAGGCAAAACCTCTTTTAATGATAAGGCAGTGGGAGCAATAAAAGCCGGCATAAAAAGTTACAACCAGTTTAGTGGGTATAAAGATGATGTGAATAAATTATTGGACGGTGCCAACAACAAGTATAAAAATAAATTGGTGAAAGAGTGGTTTGATGATTATGTAACCAAAAACCCCCAATACCAAGGGGTAAACAATTTGCCTGGCAAGTATGCCTTATGGGATGCCTTGGGTAGAACGGACGATGCCTTTAAAAAGAGCATTGGTATTGATGCTATTGACCAGTACCAAACTTCCACCAACTTTACCACAGCCAAAACCATGCTGGGTTACCTGCCCTATGTGGGCACAGCCATTGGGGTAATTGATTTTTTAACCAGTGGGGGCAAAAAACAAGCCCCGCCCAAACCTTCGCCTCCCATGGTGTTTAATGTGAGCCTGAAACTGGATGGGCAAATTGTAAACCCTGTTCAAAAAGACCCCATTAAATTTCAAATACCCGGTACAAACAACAAACAGGGTAACCTAACCCCATTTTATAACAATATTTTGGGGGTGTTTAATGTGGTAAAGCCACCTGCGGTGGAGGCTAGCAGGGTAAGGGGAATTGATAATGGCGACCCTGGATATTATGATTTTAATACCGGAGCGTATTATCCCCCACCAGTGCATGAAGCTTGGAACATAGGCCATGGTGGACAAAATGAGTATTTTCGTAGAATTGATGAATTTAATGCTGAAACCGTATTGTTAAAACAATATAAGTTAAGTGAGCCTATCAAATACCTCTTAAATCCAGCAGCTCAAGTAGATGTGGAATTGATTGATGCCTGTTTAGTAATGGAGTATGACAATAGTAACAACCTTGATATTACGCATCCATGGATTGATGGAGATTTTCATACTGTAAATCAATCCGTGCCTTACCATAATTCTATGTTTAATCTTGGTACCCCAATAGAACAACGGATTGAAGAGATTGAAAAAACAGGGTTGGATTTGGAATACATCAGCCACGATAATAAAATCATCCGTTTCAGAACCAAGTACGTTCCGCTTACTTGTTTAATGAACCAATCGTTGTTATTATTTAATGGAGCACCGCCAAAAGTGTATGTAAAGATGGTGGTAAAAATGAAACGCCAGGACGACCCAAATGCGGAGATGATTTCACAGATTGTAACCTATGATATTAGCTCCTCTTTTTTAAATCCAAGTGAAGTTGAAGGCATGGGTATGATGTGGGTGAAAAATGGTCATACTTTTACCGATATTCAAGAAATTGATTATCAAAGGGACCCCGCAGTTTTAGAGGGTAAATTTAAAATGTTTAAAATTCATAGTGGGCAAGATCTTGCGTTTCCCTACACTTTACACTTTCCATACTATCCTTTAGTTGAAAATAGGACCTATACCAGCGGACTGACTGGATTAACCATTAACGGTACCCTTACCATACCTGATAACAGCACCGTTGTTACTGGTACTTGGTTAAAGGCAAAAAAAATAGTTACAGGCAACAATGTAACTATTGAAGATGGGGTAGAACTCATTTCAGGATCCATTATAGATTTTGGTTCAGAAGGGACTATGCATCCAAACGCAGTGTTGCGTATTGAGCCTTATGGCAATATGGAGGTATGGAGTTGTTCGGATGTGGCTATTACCACCCTAGCTGCAACAGATGCAGAAATTTATGCCGATTTGTGCGACCAAAACACCTATAAGGCCAATGCCAAATTAACTAAAATGGATGAGCCTACAGATGAAACGTTACAACAACCCTTGTTGAACGAAAACAACAACATGATGGATTTTGCCATTTTTCCAAACCCAGCACAAAACCAAATTTCGTTGCAAGTTTCTCTGGGTGCTACCAATAATTTGCACTTAAGCATTAGCGATATTGCTGGAAGAAAAGTGTTCAGCAACTTGCAGATAAACCAAGCCATTGACCAAGCTGTGATTCAAATAGATGTAAGCGACTTAAAAAATGGGGTTTACTTTTGCCAATTAACCGACCAAAATGGCAGTACCTCTGTTAAGAGATTTGTAATTGCAAAATAATACCCATCCAATTCAACTTAAAAACGCTGCTTTATGGCAGCGTTTTTTTTGTGTTAACCAACTGCAAATTCTTTTCGTTTATTGTTGTGAATAGAGATTTTAGTGCCACTTGTTTTTTACATTTCAAGTGTTATTTTAGCTTTTAGTTTAACCCCACAACATCATACTTATGGAACAAGAGTCAACACCAGAAATTACTCCGACACAGGTTATCAATACCGATGAGGCCACCAAAATTGAACTGGAGGAAATGTTAAAAGAAATTCAGGGCGGCACCAATTGGTTTTATTGGATAGGAGGGCTGTCATTGATTAATTCCTTGCTTACCTTATTTGGCAAACAGGTATCTTTTTCTATTGGTTTGGGCATTACCCAATTTATTGATGGGATATTTTTGGGTATTTTCGGTAAATACAGCGTGTTTTCTTTTTTCATTAACTTATTTGTAATCGGTTGTTTTATTGCATTTGGTTATTTTTCGGCCAGAAAGAATACCACTATTTTATTGGTGGGTGTGGTTGTTTACATATTGGATGGCCTTATATTTTTATACTTTGGAGCGTTTTTACCTGTTGCCTTGCATGGGTTAGCGCTGTTTTATCTGATTAAAAGTTACCTTAAATTGCAAGAGTACGGTAAGTTGGAGGCCACATTAACCCAACAATAAAGGGATTGCTCCAACAGGGGTTTGTTGATGATGGCTGGGTTTAATTTGTCAGTTATTGGTCATAAAATAATATGGCGATGGGCTATACAATTCTAGAGATACTAAACACGTAAAAAAGGTGTTTGTACAATACCAACCTATATTTTTATGAAAGTCCTAACCTGTTTTAAATACGCTGTTTTTGCAGTGTTGTTATTAGCCGCCTGTGAGCCTCCCGCCACATTTACTGAAGCCCAACCCACCTCCGTGGATAGTGAAACGGAATTTCCCAAACGATACCGCGGGACGTATGTAAATGATGAAGACATTTCAGCAATTATGATTGGACCGAATTACATAAAAAGGAAGTATGAGGTAAGCTTGAACATGCATAAAAGTGCATTGGATAGCAATTATACCATCGAGGGTAATGCGGTTACAAATAGCGCCACTGGAGAAGTGGGCGACATTACCTACAAGGGCGATAGTGTGGTAGTGCAATTTCATTACCTCGATACCTTGTTTTGGATGAGCGAAAACCACATCTTGAAAAAATTCAAAGGGTATTTGTTTATGAATCTGAAGAACCCTAAAGGGGGCTGGGAGGTGCGCAAAATGGCACTCTCGCGAGGGAAACTTTCCATCAGCGAGATTAGTCCGTTAGACCTTGAATACTTAAAAGAGTTTAAAGTGGATGAGCAGGATACTGTTGCTCCTTATTTGTATGCACCCACTAAAAAGCAGTTTAAACAGTTTGTTAAAAACAACGGGTTTAGGTACACGGAAACGTTTACCAAAGCAAACAAGCAGTACTAATGTGTTGCATCAGCGGTTTTAAGCCATGGTGCAATGGGTAGTTAACCTATTGCACTATGGTTTGTTCCCGATCTGGTCCGATAGAAATCACGCTCATTTTTAAACCCACTTGCTCTTCTACGTATTGCATGTAGGCTTTAAAGTTTTTTGGCAAATCATCATACTTGCGTATGCCAGTCAAGTCTTCGCTCCAGCCTTTAAAATAGCTATACAGCGGCTTAATAGGCGCATCGTTAAAGTTGTATGGAATTTCAGTTACGCGGGTTTCGTCAATTTGATAAGCATCGCAAACTGGCACTTGTTCAAAGCCACTCAATACATCACTTTTGGTGCAAATCAGGTCAGTAACACCATTAAGCATAATGGCGTATTTTAAGGTAGGTAAGTCCAACCAACCTGTACGCCTTGGCCTACCGGTAGTTGCACCAAATTCAAACCCTTGTTGCCTCAATTGTTCACCCACTTCATCGTGCAATTCAGTAGGGAAAGGGCCACTGCCCACTCTGGTGCAATAGGCTTTAAAAATACCATACACTTTGTTTATTTTTTGTGGGGCTACACCCAAACCACTGCAAACACCCCCTGTAATGGTATTTGATGAGGTAACAAATGGGTAAGTTCCAAAATCAATATCTAACAACGTGCCTTGCGCCCCTTCTGCCAATACTTTTTTACCCTGAGCAATCAGGTTATTGATAAAATATTCAGAGCTGATGATTTTAAATTCTTTTAAAAATTCTACCGCTTCAAAAAAGGCAGGTTCATGTTCTGCCAAGTTGTATGCAAAGTTAAAACGGTCAAGCAGTTGTTTGTGGTTGGCCACTGCAGTATCATATTTCTGCTTAAATTGTGGGGTAAGTATATCACCAATACGTAAACCACTTCGGCCTATTTTATCCTGATAAGTAGGGCTAATACCACGCAGGGTAGAGCCAATTTTATGTTCTCCTTTGTTTGCCTCACTGGCCGCATCTACCAAACGGTGGGTGGGGATAATCAGGTGCGCTTTTTCAGATATGTACAGGTTCTTTCTGGGGTCAACCCCAGAGGCCATTACTTTTTCAATTTCTTTTTTAAGCGTAACGGGGTCAATAACAACCCCATTGCCGATAATATTGATGGTGTGCTGGTGGAAAATACCAGAAGGAATGGTATTCAGCACATGTTTTTGCCCACCGAACTCTAACGAGTGCCCTGCATTAGGCCCTCCCTGAAACCTTGCCACAACATCATATTGAGGAGTAAGCACATCTACAATTTTTCCTTTTCCTTCATCGCCCCATTGGAGGCCTAATACTACATCTATCATCTTATTATCGGTGTTCTATTGCGTTGGCTATGGCCTTTGCTATTGGTGTTTAATTAAATTAATTGAGTTGTTCAGTTTTGGGTGTATCGTTTAATACTTTATTGCAAGTGGTGCATTTTCCGTCCATTGATTTGGGATTTCCAAACAAATGCAAGGAATGGTCAGTGATGTCAAATTCCAGCAACTCGCCCATCATGTTTTTAATTTGTTGGATACGAGGGTCACAAAACTCCAATATGCGGTTACAATGGTTGCAAATCATATGGTCGTGCTGTTTGTAACCATAAGCCCCTTCATAACGGGCCAGGTTTTTGCCAAACTGGTGTTTGGTTACCAAGCCTGCATCCAGCAATAAATCGAGGGTATTGTACACGGTAGCACGGCTTACGCGGTAATTCCGGTTTTTCATGTGTACATAAAGTGTCTCTACATCAAAATGCTCTTTATTACTGTATATCTCGTCTAAAATGGCAAAACGTTCCGGTGTTTTGCGTTGTTGCTTCTGCTCTAAAAAAGCGATAAACAGCTTTTTTACTTCTCCTTTTATATGATCTATTGACTGCGTTGCCTGCATAATTTTGCCTGAACAAGGTTGCAAAATAACATACATTTTGGCATTAATAAAACATTGGTTCATAAGTTATGCACTTGCCTGATTTTGTTGGGCCTGAATGTTTAAGGCAGGGATAATGGAAACCGCAACTGAAAATGCCTTAATGTTGTTTTATCTATTTAATAAACAGGGGTTTAGTTTTGTTCAGGACCTTTAAAGGAGGGTAGGGCTTGTTCCAACCAAGGTCGGGCGGCATATTTTTATGGTTTTTAGGCCACAAGGTGATATTATTGATAGGTATTATTTTAACCTAAGCAAAAAAATATGGGCATGGTTTGTTGTATCGGTCAAATTACCGAGGTGGATTTGGAACAGGTGATTCAAAATCCAAAAAGAACGGAGTTGCTGGTAAATGATGGGGAGTTTTTTGAGCAACCCAAGACTTCATTTTTCAAGGCATTGTTTTCAAAAGCGAATAAACCAAAGGATACCTGGAAGCCTGATCTTAAAGCACCTGTTTGCGATTTGGATAAGGCTTGGCATGGTATTCATTTTGCCTTAACGGGAGATGCCGAAGGAGGGGAGCCTCCTTTAAATTTTATCATGACGGGAGGAACAGCAATTGGAGATGATATTGGTTATGGCCCAATAAGAATATTAAGGTTGAATGAAGTAAAAGCCCTTAAACAAGCCATAGAACAAATTTCATTAAAAAAATTTAAAGCAAAACTTCAGGTAGAGGCTTTTAATGAGAATGATGTTTACCCTAGCTCTGCTGACTGGGTTCAAGAAGAATTGGACGAATGGATTGCTCCAGTTTATGAGGAATTACGGGATTTTATTATTCAGGCAGAGGCAAACAACAAGTGTTTGTATATTGCAATAACTTAGTCTCATACAATTATCGCTAACAATTTACATATGGGCAAGGGTAGAGTATTTGAAAAAGAGCAGTCCTATATTTCCACAAATGCCTAGTAGAATCACAAAAGTTAGCCCTGCTATTACCAATGCTTTATTGGCAAGCTTACTTCGTTACTCTATACCATGTTTTTTTAAGAAAACCTTCCTCAGCTCCGCTACTTTACCTGAAAAATGTCCATCATACCAAATGTAGTGATGGGCTCCTTCCAACGTGTGAAATTCAAAGTCGTTACCCAATAATTTCATTTCATCAGCGAACGATTTTGCTGAGGAATAGTCTACACTTTGGTCATTCGTTCCGTGAACAATTAGCATAGGAGGAAGTCCCTTTTTTAATAAGTGTTGTGGCGATATTTTTTGAACAAAACTTTTATCGGCTAGAGGCTTGCTTATCCAAGCGGTGCCGCCATCAGAGGTTAAATTAAAAACCCCCGAATTTATCAGCAATATATTTGGTGAAGCGCTATAATGAAGGTTATCCGTATTTTCATTTATTTCATCAGCCATAGCTGTGGTTAGTACCAAGTGTCCACCGGCAGAATTACCAGAAGCCACAATTTGCGAGGTGTCAATATTATACAGTGCTGCTTGTATTCTTAACCAACGAATCGCACTTCTTGCGTCCTTTACGGCCTCAAAAGGCGTTGTTTCATGCCTGTCTGCAATTCTGTATTCAACAGCTACTCCAACCCAACCTTTCTTGGCATAGTTAGCACAATTGTAAAAATCCCATTCTGGTGTGCCTTCTGTCCAACTTCCTCCATGAAAATAAACAATAGCAGGGCGTTTGGTTTTCTGCCAGAAAGAATCAGGAAGAAAAATGTGAAGGTCAAGATTAAAGCCATCTACAGTTTTATATGTTTTAATCAAATGACCTTGATAAGCTTTCCTGCTTTCTCTATATATGCTATCAATAGCTTTGGTGTATATTGTGTTTTTGCAAGTGGACAAAAACGACCGCACTTGGTTTTCTATGTTTTTACTTCCGAAATTGTCAAGATGTGCAAACAGGTAATGGTGTTGCCAGAATTCTTTACATGCGTTGTTTGTAAAGTACCTTGGAATGATGTTTAAATAAGCATCAAGTCTTTTGTTGTCAGATTTTTTATACTGTTCGTTTTTCAATTCAACTGTTGTTTGATGCCTTAGAACGGCTTCTACGTAGTCCTTAAAGTCTTTGCTAGATAAAAGGGCTGGGGTATTAAAGTCCTCTGAATGGATAGCCAATTTGCGTTGTACAGCGCTTGATAGTGTTATTGATTTGCCGGTATAGTTTTCGTGAAAATAGGGATAGTCAACTATCATTCTATCGAAAAAGTATGAAATATCTCTTACTTCATTTGGGATAAAGTTCTTGTCAATGGATTTAAATTGGCCAATATGTTTTTTTGAAATGGCTAAAAATGGTTGTTTTAAAGAGTCTATCTTTTGTAAAAACAGATTCTCACTCAATGAATAAATAGTTTGCCTATTGGGGTAATAGCTGCTGGAAAAATCATTACTGGCAATTTTCATATCAGCATCATAAGCCTTACGCAAAGAGTCAAAGGTTAGGTTACTTTGTGCAACACCGATTAGTGAAAGCAACAGGAGTAATGTAGTAAATATAAATTTCATTGGTTATAAACTTGTGGTTTTATATTGTAATCAATAAGGCAAATTGTAGTTAATGCAATGGCGATAGTGTAACAGTTGGAAAACGTTAGCCCTGCTATTGCCGATGTTACCTTAGTCTTCAGACTCTAGCCTACTTGATTAATCTCTCCATATAGGTATTTTAATAAAGCTGTCATTATGCCATTTAATTTGTAAAGGCTCATTTGCATCCTTTATTGTCTCATCACTTGGGTCTTTACCTGAGCCGTAATTTATAATTTCAAAAGGATGTTTATTAATGTTCAGTAAAATAACAAGTTTGCTGCCCTTATTAATTTTCTTACTCACAAAGCGTGTATTGTTAAAAGCGATTTTTTCTTTTTTGTTTGGTTGCAATAATTGTCGTTTGGTGTTATCATTTGCAAAACTTGCTCTACCTACATATCGTGTAAGAAAAAAGTACTTTCCATTTGGCATTAGTTCGTATAGAGCCATTGAAACATCCATATCTTTTTTGTTTATGGTCGCCCAAAGATTACCCGAAAATGAGCCATTAATAGCAAACTCGGTTTGAAAAGGCTCTGTGATAAAAACCAATCCATTGCTTGCATCAAGTGTGTCAAAAATAATGCTTGGTGTAAAATAATTATTTTGATTTTCTCTGTCCCTAAAGTCTATGCGCTGCTTTCGAAATTCTTCTTTCATTGGTCTGAATATGGTTAAACTTGTTTTGTCAAGATAAAAAGTCAACGTATCGTTATTCGTTTTTTCAAGTGTTGAATTGTGTTTCCATTTGTTTGTTCCCATCACTTGGTAATTCACTCTGTCTTTAAGCAGTTCAGGTTTTGGCTTACCCTTTAGAATATAATCAAGCCAATCGTAAGCTAAAGTCATCATGCTAATCTCAGCAACACTATCAATTTCGTAACCCATTAAATGTTTAGCAGGCTTACGTTGCCCACCAAAATGGTCGTAAGGACCAATAACCAAATAGTGATTCGCATTTTTGTTATATTTATAATGCAACTTGAAGTATTGTAATGCACCAATCTGTGAGCCGTCATAATAGCCTGTTGTGCTCAAAACAGGAATGTTCATTTTTTCATATTCAGCTGGTGTTGGTACTTTTGATTGCCAATAGCTATCATAAGCAGGATGGGATAACCATTTTTGAAAGATAGGATTTTGAATTCCGGCTAAACTATCAAGTTTATTGTATGCTAAACCATAATTGAAATAATCAAAAGGTAAATTTGCGGGTAAAGGTTTATTTTTATAAATGTTATCGTTACTCCAACTCAAAACATGAGCTAATGGAACATTATTTTCCATTGGAAAATCATAACCAGGCATCACGGCCACCTGCGGCACAATTGTTTTTAGGGCAGGATGAATGTTTTTTACAGTAGCCCATTGTGAAAAACCAGTATAACTGCCACTATACATCCCCACCTTTCCGTCACACCATTTTTGCTTACTTATCCAATCAATAATGTCATAAATATCTGTGCCTTCGTTTTCAAACGGTTGATAGTGGTCTAAATTTGTCCTTATTCCACGGGCATATGCTACAACACCTACATAATCTCTGTCTACTGATTTTTTACCAAATATTGCATCGTTTGTACCTTGATAATATGTGGTGTAAAATAGGATTGCAGGTAAAGGACTGGTATTTGTTTTTTTACGAACTATTATTGCTGAAATATCAATGCCACTTCGTGTTGGAATTGTAACGCTATCTTGAATGGTATAATTATGGTTAACAGTTGCAGCCTGTTGTGCAAATGATAGGGTAAAATTTGTCGATAAAATAAGCATCACCTGGATTAAATATTTCATTCCTATTAGGCTGTTTTATGTGTTTTAGTATCGAAAGCGTTCTCTATGTTTACAGGTAACATCAATCTTTTGTAAATTAATTTGGGTGCTCAAAAATAGGTTATTTTAAGGCTATTTAGCGAAGTCATTTATGCATAAACTGTGGTGTGAACGCAAAGTACCTCACCATCTGATGAAACTAAACCACAAATTTATACTAAAAGGGCATTGATGATGTGTTTTGTTAAAGGTTGTATTCCTTACTCACCTTCATAAGTAATCTACAATTTTGTCAATTAAGTCCTTTACCGTCTTTACCTTCTCAAGGTCTGGCTTTTTCTCCATGTGTTTAAAATATTGACCAGCTATTTCTCTTACTTCGTCAACCGTCAATTGTCTTACCGGTTTGTCTGGATAGTTTGATTTCTGTGTACTGCTATATCCCCATGTGAATTGCCGTCCATGTGAGTCGATTAGCCTCACACTGCTGTCAAACTCGAAAAAGTAAATGTCTGGGTCTACAAAGAAATGCTCTTTATCATCAACAATGGATAGATCAAGTCCATCCTGAATGATTATTGGAAATTCAATTTTGTCAAATCCCAATGCCCACATGGCTTCGAAGAACTGTTCTTCCTGATGCTTCTTTCTTGCTTGTTTGTTTACAAAGTATTTTTTGATGTTGTCAATCATGTAAGCCAAGTTATCTGGGAATTTTTAACCTTAACACGCCTGTCTAAGTTTTCCCTAGCGAAGCGTTTAATCGTTTCGCTAAGATAAAAAACTTACGAAAACTAAATACTAAAACACTAAATGATGGCGCCACTTGAGGTAGGCAGGTATTGCGGTATTATATTTCAATGTTTTATTGTAATACTTGAATATAAAGCGAAAAGACCAAATGAGATGATGATCAAGCCGGAAAGTCTGTTTATCCAAATAAGTCTATCAGGAGTAATTTTAGATTGGGAGAAACTAACTAGAGTACTCAATATAAACCACCATAAGGCAGAACCAATAAATACACCAAATACAAGTGTCATAGATGATAAATAGTTAGTCTTTGTCGTTCCTAAGCCAAGTCCAGCAAATAGGGCTAAGAAAGAGAGTATGGTTGTAGGGTTAGATACCGTTAAGAAAAAGGTTGAAACAAAATTCTTGTAAAGACCTTTGCTATCAAGGTTTGCAGCCATTGATGCCAGTTTTTTTACAAACGATTTTATGCCTAAAAAAAGTAAAAACAATCCACCCACTAACTTCATCCAAAAACCTTGTGTCAGAAGAAAGGAGGAAATTGCTGTTAGCCCAAAACCTGCAATAATACCATAAACGGTGTCTGCCATTGCTGCTCCTAATCCAGTAACAAAACCGGAGAGGCGGCCCTCTGTTAATGTGCGTTTTATAGTTAATATGCCAATTGGTCCAACTGGAGCAGCAACTGAGAAGCCAATGATTAACCCTTTAATTAAATAGTCTGTTGTCATATTGTGTTATCGTTAATAATTTACGTATGGGCGAAGAAGCGAATTTCGAAGCACTAAACTGTCTGTCACCGCAAAACTTGATACGAAGCACAACCTGTCCCGCTTGTGGGAAAGTTTTATTTAACCAGTGACCCGCCAATTTCTTGTAGGTGTAATTAGCTGCTGATATTTTTTCGATTATTAATTCCATCTTTAGCACTTTCAATAAAATATTTCAAGGTGTTGTTTCTTGTTCTTTTATATTCTTTGTCAAGCACTTCAAAGCACTTTTCTGTTCCCGTAGTTCTCAATGTTGCACAAATCATTTCTTTCGTATGTGTGTCACTTACGGTAAATTCTTTAATTAACAAGTCTTCAATGTCTGAGTGTTCGGAATTTTGTAGCCCAGAAAGTGCATCAATTCTATTCTGATAGGTCCCTTCCGTCAGTAGGTATTTGAGAAATTCAATATTTAGTGATTTTGGTTTTTTAAGGCTTCTAAGTCTGCTTAATACAGTTGTTATAATCTCTTCATCTTCTGATTGTTTGATAGCAGATGTAAGAATGTCAAAAAGCTCGTAGTCTTGGGTGTTAACACATAAACTTGTTAAGCAACGCAACACATATTTTTTGTATTTCGTAAATTCTTTGTCAGTAAGAAGTTTAATTAATTCAGGTTTTAGGTTTTTGTCGCTAAGTTCGTCCGAAACACGATAAGCAAACCAACTTGGAGAGTCTTCGCTTCCAAAAGACATATCTCGTTCTTGTTTTTTTACTATGTTTTTAGAGATAGGCTCATTGTTGTCCATTTGAATAATTAAAGTCTTTATGTCTGCCGATTTTAATTCGGAAACAAGTCGTTCTTTATCTTCTTTAACTTTTTTATCAAGGCTTTTAAATAGTTCAAATAGCATACTCTGTCGTCTTTAATATTTGTAGCTAACGTTCTCGCGCTAAAAGTATAAATGTGCGTGAGCTAGGGGGGAGTTTTTTATTTGTTATACTTTCGTTTATATCTTATCCAATTTTCAGTCGAGTCTGGTTTAATGTTAAAGCCTATAAAATGGATTGTCTCGGCCATTTCTTTTATGCTCCCATTTCTGTCAAGTTCCTGAAAAAAACAAATACTGTCTCTTTTAATCAATCCTAATTTTAAATTTCTTTCATGATGAAATGAGCCTCCATATGATGCAATTGTTTCAATATGAATAGTATCATTTGAAATTTGATAATTCCCCCAATATCCCCAAACGCCTTTTGGATTTTCCGAAATATTTTTTCTTAGTTGATTTGTGTCCTTTGTAGCCCCCATAAATATTACTGAACCATCCTTGTAAAAGAAAATTGGATACATAAAATCTACATAACCAGAGTTTGTGAATATTTTTCTATATCCTGCATTATAATATCCATCATGTCTTAGAGAACTGTTGCTTTTTACTTCGTAGTTTTTCTTATAAATCAATGATTTGTCATAAGTGCAATCAGTAATTGACATCACAATGCTAAGTATAGCTAAATTCGTTAATAGATTGTTTGTTAAAGGTCTTTCAAAATAAGTCATACTTTTGGTCGATATGCTTTTCGTTAGCAGAAATTACCGCTAACGTAAGAGTGTGAAAATACTAAAAATATAAGGTTTTAGAGCGCAGTATTTGAAAATTTCTCACATTGGTATCCGAATATTTTAATATCTAAATTTAGCTTTTTCACAACCTGAGGTTCCCACGCTTGGCGTTCGTGCGGGATTTCGGAGCACAACCTGTCCCGCTTGCGGGAAAGCTTCACCTGCCTGCGCTACCGCTTCGGTAGGCAGGTTTAACCACTGAACCGCCAATTTCTTGTAGGTGGTTTTACAAGTATTTTTTTGTCTGTCTTTGTGGTCTGCCGTCCCGTTACGCAGATAAAAAATCCAGGTCGAAGTGGTATTTGCTTCTGTTATTTTTGTCAACGTATAAAGTAGTTTCTTTTTGTTTGTCAAGTTTAAATAAGAGTGTCACTCGGTCAATGGGAATAACACTGCTTACAAACTTTTCAGTCTTGCCATTGCGACTATTATCAAAAATTAAAACTACTTGATTTACTTGCACTCGATCTGTGTTTTTTATTGAGTCTGTCAAAGCATTCCACACTTGAATATCGTGTTCAATGTCTAAAGTCGTGATGTAACTTCCTGTTCCATGTTTTTCTTTCTCTACTATGTAATTATTTTGCTTTATCTCACACTTTAAAAGGTCAACTTTTATTTTTTCTCCGTTTGTTTTAATGTCGTCAATGAGCTTTTTAAGTCTTACAGTCTCTTGTTGTTCTTTAATAGTTGGTGTCCAACGCAGCAATGCCCAACCACACCAAAACATTAAAAGTCCAATTAACCAAAACAAAAATGGATATGGAATAATGGTTCCGCTATATGTTCTAAAAAATGTCACAGTCAGGAAACCAAGTCCAAAAAGTATGTATGCTGAAATTCGTCTTACCATTGTCGTTCTTTAAAATAATTTGTAACGTTTGTCGGGTTTACGAAGTTGGCGATTTAGCATCGCTGATTTTCAATTCGGAGCACAACCTGTCCCGCTTGCGGGAAAGCTTGAATTAGCCACTGAACGCCAAATTCATGTAGGTGCTATTGTGTGCTGTATTATTATCCAACGCTGATATTTAGTTTAGGAAGTTCTACTTGAAGTTTTATTTTTGCTTTTAATGCAGTAAAAACTTTTATCAAAGTGTCCATTGTTACATTGCTTGCATTGTTTTCAAGCCTTGAAATTTGTGCTTTTTGAACCCCAATTAGTTTTCCAAGTTCTTCCTGCGTCAAGTGTCTTTCTTGTCTTGCTTGCTTGATGGCTTTACCAATTAAGTCCATTTGAAGTTCATATTCAAATATGTCACGTTCAGGTGTCCCAATTTTACCAATTAGTTTGTCCTGTACTTGGTCTAAAGTATATGCTTTAATCACAGTATTATTTATCTCTTTTCGGTGTTCTTGAATCTTCGATTTCATTTTTTCTTGTTTTTTACTTGTTTATCAGCGAAATATTTTGCCCTAATGTTCATTGCTTTTTGAATTTCGTTGTCTGGAACTTTACTTCTTTTTTTGATAAATCCGTGTGTCGAAACAACCAACGTATCAATTGTTGAAGTCTTGTCCCAAAAAGCAAGCAGGCGATATTGTGAACCCTGATACAGCGTCCTAAATTCCCAAATGTCGTCTGTGAGTTTTTTGAAAAGTTCGGGGTCAAGTTCTACTTGAGATTTACGAATGTTATAAAGTATTTTTTCGTAATGTTTCCGTTCTAAACCGCTCAAAAATTCAAATGCCTCTTCTAAAAACAGGATTTCAAAATATTTATCCATTCAGTACAATTATACAATGCGTCAAAGGTAACAAAAGTTTCTTTATAACGAAACTTTTGTTAATACTTTTTCTTGGGTTAATGTGGTGTTAGAATATGGCACAAACTCAACCTGTTCAACAGGTGTAGTTAATGAGCTGTCGCAGACCTGTGGTCTGTGACCAAGAAAGAACCTTTAGAAATATGCCTATTATAGCTTTACACACGCGTAGTATAAATGTGCGTGAGCTAGGTGAAAGAACCTTTAGCAATATACCATTATAGCTTTTATACACGGATTATAAGACTTGTTCCGCTTGCGGGATGCGCGTGAACTGGGATGTTATGCCTTCGTTGGTTACATTTTTTTGAACATTTCTGCTATTTCCAATATTCCCGTTTCATTTTCTTTTAATGCAATGTCGACATAGCACTCTCTTATTGAGATTGAATTTCCTTTTAGTACTTCTCCGCATATTCGATTGAATATTGTTTTTCCCTGAAATTCATTTTTCCAGTTATCGGAAAGCAGTAGTTTTTCAAGTCTTATTTGTTCTTCATTGAGCCATTTAGATGTTTTGCTTTTTTCTAGATCAGATGAAAGTTTTTTGAGACTTATTTCAAGTCCATCTGAAATTTCTTTCTTAACATCTGTAAGTTTCATTGTTTCTATCGATTTTATCTTAGGAACTTTGACGGAATAATTTGCCGCCACATATTCTTTGAAGTTTTTATACAAATTCAACCCAATCGTTTCTTCTGCTATTCTTTTCATTTGAATTGCGATATTCTCAGGTGTAACGTCTATTCCACTCTTGTCCAAATAAAGGTGAAGAGCAACTTTATTCAATATTATCTCATTCAAAAAATAATTCTCTATGTGTCGTCTTTTTAAGCAAAAGAGTTTGCCATTGGATTCAAGTTCATCAATTTGTTCTTGCCTAAGTCCATCTCTGTCCCTTAGCATATACATATCAACACCAAATAGGGAATTTCTAAGTTGTTCTTCAACAGCTTTGAGTGCTCCTAAATTTACCACCGACCCAACGGGACTAAATTTGAGCTCAGAATTTGCCTTGATTCCAATTTTGTGATAGGTAAGTCTATCAATACTTGATGTTTCACCTTCTACGAATACTATTTTTTTTCCTACTGCGAAAAGTCCAAGATTTTCACCAATTAACTGAACCAAATCGTGATGAGAAGTGTCTAATTCACTTAGCCGATGAGCTTGATTATCTCCAGATTGATTAATGTCTATAAAGAAAACATTGCCTGTTGTATAATATGTAGAAATAAGATCTGCAGAATGTGTCAAAAAAATGAATTGATTTGTGTGTTCACCTATAGACTTTAATGCTTCAATTAACTTAAAAGTCAATGTTGGATGTAAATGTAATTCAGGTTCGTCTATTATAAATATTGAATGTCTAATTTCTTTTCTTGCAACATCAAATAAAATTTTTACGACTTCTTGTTCACCCGAACTAAGGCTTGAAAAGGGCAATATTTGTCCAGAAATATCTTTGTAGCTAAATTCATTTGGCTTTGCAGGATTAATGTCTTGCAATTCTTTTCTAGGTAAAATATCGGCAAAAACTTCTTTGTATTTTTCGAGTGGTAATGGGAACTTTTTTAAAATGTCAGCACCAGTTTTTGTTGGATTATCTTGCAATTCTTCTGCTAATTTATTTTTATGTGCTGCAACCTTTTGATGGATATAATTCATAAAATCTCTCCATCTATCAATAAACGGTGAGTAACCCCAATTCCAAGGAGTATCAGCATCATCAGGGTCAGTTACCTGAAAGCTAATGGGCGTATACTTTATAGTTTCAAGATTTCTTTTCGAATCAATTTGAACAAGAGAGCCTACATACTGACCTTGTCCGTATTTTCGACTATTGATATATTGAGCGAATTGAGGATTTTGTATTCCCTTTTTTAATTCAATAGTATCTGCATTGAAATATTTTTCGTCTGCCTCTTCTTTGCGTGTCGCTTCTATCGTTAAATCCATTATTGGCTTCGACTGAATGCTCTGTACAATCGCGTGTTTTAAACGAGTTTTACCTGATCCATTTGCTCCAGCAATAATGACGACATCACCAAGATTGTCAATCTCAATGTTTCTTATTGGTTTATGGTCTGTTAGTTTTAATGATTTTATTCGCATAGTCTTTTTTACAATGAGGCATAACGTTTTGCAGCTACAAGAAGTTGGCGATTTCACCATAAATGTTGATGCGGAGACCCAAACTTTGATTAACCACTAATATGTCTAAGGAGAACTGAACCGCCACTTTTGGGTAGGTGCTGTTATATGCCGTAATTTTATTCAACTGTCTCAATAGTTTGTAAGATGTAGTTTGCTCTCTCTTTTTCTACTACCTTTAGCTCTTCAATGATTTCTTGACACACAATTTTGTAATTTATTGTTTTCACTGTCACGCCTTGTAAAACGTCACCATTCGCTTCTCCGCTATATTCTTTTTCATCGTCAAGGTTATAAATCCTCCAAGTGCCTTTCTCCACATCAACCTGTACGAAGTATCCAATGAAAGTCTTTGTTTCTTCTGTTAGTTCTTCTGCTAAGTTTAGAATATCATAAATTTTTTGAGCCTTTACTTTGTCGATAATTGTTAGATGAACTCTTTCTTGATTTGGGGCAAACCATTTATGTTTTATTTTTATTTCATTGTCAATTAGCTTCTTCACTAGTTTTTTTAAACTACTAATTGTATGTCCTTTTACTGTTCTTAATGAATTGATAAAATCTTCTTCAGAAGCAAAATCACCGATTATTTCATCAAACTTAGAAAGTCCAAATTCGATAATTGAATTACCAAATAAGTCTATTTGTGCAGTTGAATAAAAATGAAGATTGAATGAGCTGTAGGAGGAAGCAAAAGCTCTCAGCTTATAATTTGGTGGAATAAAAACAGCTTTTTTATCCTTATAATTTTTTTGTATTAAGGCCTTTTTAAAGCTATGTTCTAAAATTACTTGATAAAGCTTAACAATATCACCTAAGTTGTCCGCGTCTATGCTGTAATTGTCATTTGAATCGGATACTGCTAAGTGAACAATAGCGTTGTTCTTTTCAATAGTTTCATTCAATATAAGTTCATCACCTTGTAATTGTTTTTGAAAAACGAAACCAGGCTCTGGTAAATATTCTTCTGGCAGAAATTCTTCTTTCCAAGTTTCTGCTATAATTGCTTCATTAACTTGATGAAAGATTAGCCACTCGTTTATTTCTGGACTCAAATAAATATCTCTCAAATCTACTTGTCCATTTATAAAATTGGCAAGTCTTGAAGGAGATATAGCTGTAGAAATATATGAGGTTGTGTCTTCATTTGCATTCACTAACAGGCAAAGAAAATTTGTCCCAACATTATCTTTAGCTAGAAATATCTCAGGAAAGTCGTAATAGACAAGAATTTGCGATATGTTGAGAGTTTTTGTCATCGTCAAATTATTGGGGTCGAATCTACATTATAATTATTTGTTCTCCACCAAGAATAATGATTTGGTTTAAATGTCTGCACAACTAAACCGTCACCAGTCGCTAAATTTAATTGCATAACAAGTGGGACTTTGTTTTTGTGTCTTGGTAGTTTTAAAATATTTAGGCATTCATCAATGTCGTCCCAAATTGACAATGAACGTGAAATACACTCGCTAACATTTGTGTAATTAGCGTTTGGGTTCAATTTTCTCTGAGAATGAAAGTCGATTTCAGTCGCAGGATTACTTTTTGCAAGCCGGTAAAATGTTAGCCCGTTCGGGTCAAATGCATTGTCCGGTGGGCACTTTTCTACTAACTCTTCTGACCAATTATTCATAATGACTCTAATGTCGTTTATCATGGCACATTACTTATTTATATGTATGCATTTAGTCCCAATGTCATCTAAAAACAGGGTATCTGGATGCATTTTGCATGTTTTTTTTAAGGTAGTAATACCCCTTATTTAAAATCGTATTGTTAAATTCCTTTTTTCACAAACCTACCCCAAACCCTCATCCAAATCAAGAGTAAAAACACCCTTTTTTCTTAGGGAAAACACTCTTTTTTCTAAAAGGGGGTATTTACTTTCTAAAACACCCTTTTTGGGGGTATGAAACGGGTATTTGGGCAAAATGGCATTTTTGCCAGAGTACAAAAACGTGAAGTTTCCCCCGTTTTTAACTCCACAGCCTTTTAAATGCCCTGTTTGCATTTGGGCAATTGTTACAACCGTTTATATAATTCGGCCATGGCAACCTGTTCTTTTATTTATGTTTGAATCATGCAAATAACACCTACACAATTGGAAAGTTCGGGTTATACCTTGTTAGACCGTTTGGAACACGAACAAATGACCACCTTTATTCAGCAATACGTGAAAAAGCGCAACTGGTATGGATGGGGCTACTATGCACTAACGGCCATTTTTATGGCAGGCATAGCTGCAACAGCGGTGTATAGTTATCAGCGGCAACTGCTTTCCATAGAGCGTTTGTCCACCACCTTTTTTTGGAGTTTTTTGCTGGCCTTTGCGCTGGTTCCTTTGCATGAGTACATCCATGTATTGGCCTATAAAAAACAAGGGGCAATAAACACCTCATACGATGTAATTTGGCGCAAACTCATGTTTTTGGCAGTAGCTGATCAGTTTGTTGCCAGCAGAAAAGAGTTTGTTATCGTGGCCTTAGCTCCTTGTGTAAGCATTTCTGTTTTGCTGTTGGTCTTATTGCCTTTTGCCACACCCTTTTACTTTTACCTCATTACCTGCGTGCTTTTTTGGCACTTTTCTTTTTGTGCTGGAGACTTTGGCCTATTGAGTTATTTTGCTTACCACGCAGATAAAGAGGTGGTAACCTATGACGATAAAGCCAATAAAATTTCCTACTTCTACGCAAAAAATGCGTTGCCAAAGGTTGCTTAAGGGCGTTTAGTGATAACAGCATTACAAAGCGCTGGTAAACGCCAATCTTTTTTGTAACTTAGCCACATGTTACTGCAACTGCATCCTAAAAATCCCAATGTACGCGACCTGAAAAAGGTAATTGATGTGCTCCAAAAGGATGGCGTCATCATTATACCCACCGATACCATTTATGCCATGGCTTGCAAACTCGACAGCAAAAAGGCCATTGAGCGCATGGCGCGCATATCAGGTAAAAAAACAGATAAGGTCAATTTTTCTTTAATTTGTTCCGACCTTTCGCACATTGCTGATTATACCGCAAATATGGATAAGTCGGTGTTTCGTTTACTTAAAAACAACCTGCCCGGTCCTTTTACATTTATATTAAAAGCCAATACCAACGTAACCCGCTTTTTTGCAAGCAATAAAAAAACCATAGGCATACGGGTGCCTGATAATGCCATTGCACAAACGTTGGTGCATGAGTTGGGCCTGCCATTGGTGGTTACCACCATTCACCACGAAGATGAAATTTTGGAGTACATGACAGACCCCGAAGAGATTCACCACAAATTTGAGCACCAGGTTGATGTTGTAATTGATGGCGGATTTGGAGGCAATGTGCCTTCAACCATTGTTGATTGCACGGCTGACGAACCAGTGATGGTGCGGGAAGGCAAAGGTGTGTTAAATGACTAAGCCACATGTTGCCATTATTTGCAACCCGCTTTCTGGCAAAGGAAAGCCCCTGTTGTTGCTAAACAACCTAACCAATTTTGTTACAGAGCACCAAGGTACTTTTGAAATATTTAAACAAGACTTACCAGCTAATTTGCATGGCTTCACCGATATCATCATTATGGGTGGAGATGGCACCATCAATTACACCCTCAATTATTTTAAAGAAATCAATATTCCCATTGGCATTATACCTTGTGGAACAGGAAATGATATTGCCCACCTGCTATTGGGCAAACGAACCCTGCCACAATACCTGGCCTGTGCACTCCATGGCAAGGTAAATATGGTGGATGCAGGAGAGTGCAACGGAAGGCTGTTTTTAAATGGGGCAGGAATAGGTTTTGATGGTTGGGTGGCTCGGCTCATGCAAGGGAAGAAAATATTTTCAGGCATTACGGGTTATTACCTTACCGTGTTAAGGCTGCTGTTGTTTTTTAAAGAAACCTCAGTTAAACTAACCATTGATGGGCAACACCTGCAAACGGATTTGTTTATGTTTAGCGCGGCCAATGGTGTTACCTACGGAGGAGGGTTTAAGGTGGCCCCCTTTGCTAAAATAGATGATGGTGTATTGGAAATTATTACCGTAAAAAAGATTGGGTTATTAAACCGCTTGCGTTACTTGCCTGTAATAGAAAAAGGAAAACACCTCAACCAACCATTGCCTTTTATTCACTATGTGCAAGGCAAACAAATCACCATCACCTCAAATCAACCATTACAAGCCCACCTAGATGGCGAATGGTTGCAGAGCAACACGTTTCAAATTAAACTATTGGAAAAAAAATACAGCATAAGGTATTAAGCCCACCTTATTTCTTTTGGTCTTGTTCTCTTTTTTTGTCAGACTTTTCAGCACGTTTGCTTCCGCCAAACACACTCACCGTTACATACCTGCCTGGGTACTTCTGCATATCAGCCAGCAATAAACTTAACTCTTTGCTGCTGCTGCTCAAATTCTTATACAATTCATCATTATTGGCCAGTTGCCCCAAAGTTCCTTCGCCACGGTTCACCTTATCCAGCATAATGTGGAGTGAAGCCAAAGAGGTATTTAAATTAGAAATGGTCTGTTTTAAATCAGAAGCAGCAATACTGTCGGTAATTTTAGCCACATTTTTTAAAGAATGGGTTAATACCTCATTGTTGTTCTTTAAATTCAGGAGTATACTTTCAGTATGTGCAAACATATTGTTTAATCGGCCTTCCTGATTTTGGGTTAAATTATCCAAGCGCATGGTAATGTTGCGCACATGGTGCAATGTTCCGGTTAAATCATCAACACCATTTGATAGTTTTGCAGTACCAGTTGAGTCAAAAATAGAGTTCATGCTTTGCAGCACCCGATCCAAGGTTGCCAATACCTGCTCACTTTTTTCCTTTAATGGCGATACCAAGTTGTTTATCGTTTCTGCAAGGCCCTCTTCCACAGATGCGTCAAGCGTATCACGTGGTTGAAGTATGGTAGAACCAGTTCCTAACCTCAATTGCAAGGCCTTGGTTCCCAATAAATCAGTACTTGATATTTGAGCAGTGGTGCCTTTAGGCATTTTAATAGAGCCATCAACCGCTATGGTTACCAGTATTTTACTGGCATCACCCGGGTTTAACAAATCCACTTCTTCAACCTGCCCAATTTTAAAGCCATTAATAAGCACTTGTGTTGATTTGATGATGCCATTGGTATTGTTATACACCACATAATACCTGGAGTAGGTTTTAAGAAAATTAAACCCCATCATAAAATTAAAGCCTAATATAAATATTACAATGCCTGCAAAGGCAAATATGCCAACTTTAACTTCTTTAGATAACTTCAAAACAAAATAATTTAAGAGGCAAAAATAGGGTTATACCTTTGCAAAACAAGGCGTTTATGCAGTTACTTTATTTTTTCTACCGATGTTTTATACTGTTTAACCGCCAAGGCAATAGCCCCAGATAGTTTGGTTTGTCCGGTATCGCTGGTTAAGTAATGACGTTCTTTGGCATTGCTTAAAAAACCCGTTTCAATTAAAATGCTGGGCATTTTGCTTTTCCATAACACCATAAGCCCGGCTTGTTTAACACCACGGCTGGTTCTTTTCACTGCTAAAAAGTTTTTTTCCACATTAGACGCAAGCTTTAAACTTTGCTCCAAGTAAGCACCCTGTAAAAAACTGAAATAAATGTGGGCCTCAGGCGAGTTGGGGTCAAATCCCTCATACTTCTCTTGGTAATCCTTTTCCAATAAAATTACACTGTTCTCCCGTTTGGCCACATCCAAATTGCCCTCACTTTTGTGTAATCCCATGCTAAATGTTTCTGTACCAAACACTTCGGTTTTTTTATTGGCATTGCAATGGATGCTTACAAATAAATCGGCATTTTGGCGGTTGGCAATACCAGCCCTTTCATGCAGTTCAATAAACTCATCATTGTCCCTGGTATAAATTACTTTAACATCTGGCATGAGTTTTTCTATTGCTTCACCAACTTTTAAAGCTACAGCAAGTGTTACATCTTTTTCTTTCGCCCCACCGTAAGTACAGCCAGCGTCATGGCCTCCATGCCCGGCATCAATGGCTACGGTGGTTATTTTTGGGTCTTGCAAAGTGTCCAATGGTTTGTACGCACAGAGCAAACCAATTAACAACATTCCCGATATTGCATAAGGTAATTTTAATAAATACCCAGTTTTGTATAGTTTTGCGCGCATTGGCATACCACAATTTTAAAAAGTATTATTCATATTCTGTTACAAAGGGGGTGATTTGTTTTACCCTGCTGTTGTTAATGTGTTCAGTTGTGTATGCACAACAGGCAAAACCAACGGCCAAAATCCCAGCTGACACCACCAAAATCGTCCCCAAAGCTGTACAACCAGTTACAAATACTATACCAACTGCAACAGATGGGCTGGCATCCGATACTGGTGATTTGCCCAAGGCCAAAGGCGCAATCCCAAGCACCGTAAAATACAGTGCTGACGATAGCATTGATTACAACGCAGAGAAACAGGAGGTGTACTTGTTTGGTAATGCCGTGGTTGAATATGAAGACATTACCCTGAAGGCGGCCTACATCAAAATAGAACTGAGCAAAACCTTGGTGCATGCCAATGGGGTTAAGGATGCTTCGGGCAAGATGACAGGCACACCAATTTTTAACCAAGGGGGGACAGAATATAAAGTAGAGCGGGTTTCGTACAATTACAAAACCAAAAAAGGATACTTAAGTGAATTGCGCACCAAAGAAGGGGAGGGTTATGTAAGAGGTACGGATGTGATTAGAACCCCCGACAATGAGTTTGGCATTAAAAAGTCGTATTACACCACCTGCGATTTAGATACGCCTCACTTTCATATCTCGGCAGCTAAGCTAAAAATTATACCAGATAGGAAAATTGTAACCGGTCCCGCCAATCTGCAAATTGCCGGAATGCCGACCCCTTTGGTGGTGCCGTTTGGTATTTTTTCCATCAAAAAGGGCCAATCATCAGGCATCATTATCCCAACCTATGGCAATAGCGAAAACCGAGGCTTCTTTTTAAGAGGTGGAGGTTATTATATTGGTTTAGGGGAAAAAGCCGATTACATGATAACCGGGGATATCTTTACCCAGGGAAGTTGGGCCTTAAACAACTTGCTCCGTTACAATACCCGTTATCGCTTTAATGGGCAACTTGGGGTAAATTACGCCAACAACAAATTCGGAACATTTGGTGATCCCGCTTTTAACCAATCAAAAGATTTAAGGGTAAATTGGGTGCATAACGTTGACCCCAAAGCCAGGCCGGGAACTATTTTTGGGGCCAATGTAAACTACATTACCCCTCTTTATTTGCGCAACAATTCTTACGTTCCCACCAACATTACAGCCAACCAAATCATCAGCAGTGTAAACTACAGCAAAAGCTTTAAGGGCGGAAAATATAACCTCAATACCAATGCCAGCATGTCGCAAAACTTAACCACAAGGCAGTTGGCGGTATCATTTCCAAACCTCACCTTTACGGTAAGCAGCTTTAATCCATTCAAAGCAAAATCAAAACCCACCGCTGAAAAGTGGTATGAAAACATCAGTGCCAACTATACCGTAAACTTTAGGAACGAGCTCAACACTTACGATACCTTATTAACAGGTAGGACAAGAAGCGAAATTGCCCGATACTTAGACACCACCTTGCGTTATGGCATGCAACATTCCTTACCTGTGCAAACCTCCTTTAAATTGTTTAAACACTATACCCTATCAGCTGGCGTGCAGTTTTCAGAAGTGTGGTATTTACAAAGCATCAATAAGGAGTTTATCAATGGAACCACAGTAACCAATAGGGTGGATGGTTTTGCACGCGCATTTACCTATCAGCCAAGGGTGGGATTAAATACCCGTTGGTATGGCATGAAAAATTTTAAAGGCGATAAACTAAAAGCAATCAGGCATATGGTATCGCCTACCGTTGACTTTAGTTACACGCCAGATTATGGGGCTTCTTCATGGGGCTATTATAAAACGTATAAAGACACCCAAAACAGGGAGTTTCAATACAGTATTTTTGAAGGAGGCATTTTTGGTGGCCCAGGATTGGGCAGGCAGGGAAATATTGGTTTTGGTATTGATAACAATATAGAAATGAAGGTGATGCGTGGGAAAGATACGGCCCGAAAAGAGGAGAAGGTGCAAATTTTTGAATCATTCAGAATAGGCTCATCGTACAATATCTTTGCTGACTCATTGGGTCTTGCGCCTTTTGCACTAAGCGCCCGTACCCGTTTGTATAAAAACATTACCATCAATGGTTTTGCCGCACTCGATCCTTATTATAACCAAATCTCTGCTAACACATCAGGCATTAAAACGGTAACACGGGTAAATGAGTTTTATATGGATAGGGGTAGCCTGGGTAAAATTACCAGCGGTAACTTGGGGTTATCGGCCTCATTTAACCCAGAGACCTTCCGTAAAAAAAGTGAAGAAAGGCGAAAAAAATATGCCAAAGAACGCAACTACATGTACGACAACCCAATGGATTATTATGACTTTAATATTCCCTGGAATTTTAGCCTAAACTATACGGTGCAATACAATGCCTACAATAACTTAAACAACAGCCAAAATAGCAACTATGTGCAAACCTTTAACTTTAGCGGAGACTTTAACCTAAGTAAAAACTGGAAAGTAGCCGGCTCAAGCGGATACGATGTACAAAGCAAACAATTAACCTTTACCAGTGTGGATATTGTGCGCGATTTACACTGCTGGACCTTTAAACTAACCTGGATTCCTATTGGGTTCCGTCAAAGTTTTTTCTTTCAAATTAACGTAAGAGCCAGCATGTTGCAGGATTTAAAACTCACCCGAAGAAGAGAATGGTTTGATAGCCAGTTGTAATGCTGGCTTCATAAAAAACACAATGCCAATAAGCAAGGCTGTTTAACAATGTTTTACGTGCAAATCTCAAATACATTTATACCTTTGCACCACCTTTAAAAATCAATTTATTATAGTATGGCTTTAGAAATAAAAGTGCCTTCAGTAGGAGAATCAATTAGCGAAGTAACCGTTGCCAGGTGGAATAAAAAAGAAGGTGATTATGTGGATATGGATGAGTTGTTGTGTGAGTTAGAGAGCGATAAAGCAACGTTTGAACTGAATGCAGAAGCTGCGGGTGTATTATCGCCCAAGGCTGCCGAAGGAGATACCATTAAAGTGGGTGATTTGATTGCCACTATTGATACCAGTGCGGCTAGACCAGCTGCAAAAGAAACCCCGGCAGCAAAGCCAGAGGTTAAACAAGAGGCCAAGCCAGTAGCACCTGCTGCTGTAAATACCCCAGCTGAAAGTTATGCCACAGGCACGCCTAGCCCGGCTGCCGCTAAAATACTGGCCGAAAAAGGCATTGAAGCCAAGGATGTTAAAGGTACCGGTATTTCGGGACGCATTACCAAAGCGGATGCTTTAAGTGCCGAATTGAAAGTAACAGCTAATGAGGGTAAATTAAGAAACGAGCGTGCTGAAAAAATGAGTTCATTGAGGAAAACCGTAGCCAAGCGCTTGGTAGCCGTAAAAAATGAAACAGCCATGCTCACTACCTTTAATGAGGTTGATATGAAGCCCATTATGGACTTACGCGCCCAGTATAAAAACCAGTTTAAGGAAACATTTGGCGTAAACCTTGGGTTTATGAGCTTTTTTACCAAAGCGGTAACCATTGCGTTAAAACAATACCCAGCGGTAAATGCCTACATACATGGAGAAGAAATTATTTACCATGACTATTGCGATGTATCCATAGCGGTAAGCGCACCAAAAGGGTTGGTAGTTCCGGTAATTAGAAATGCAGAAAGCCTGAGTTTAGCAGAAATAGAAAAAGAAGTGTTGGTACTGGCTACCAAAGCAAGAGAGAATAAGTTAAGCTTGGAAGAAATGACAGGAGGTACTTTTACCATTACCAATGGTGGCGTATTTGGCAGCATGTTAAGCACCCCAATTATCAACGCACCCCAATCGGCTATTTTAGGTATGCACAATATTGTTGAGCGTCCCGTTGTTAAAGATGGCCAAATTGTAATCCGCCCAATTATGTATGTGGCCCTTAGTTATGACCACCGCATTATTGATGGTCGTGAGTCAGTTGGCTTTTTGGTGAAAGTAAAACAATGCTTGGAAAACCCATCATTGCTGCTAACCGCTGGAAACGACCCCCTAAAAATGGTGCTTGGATTGTAAGTTATACCAATTTACGCAAAACTTCGTTTTACCCACTTACACATAAAACCTTATATTCGTTTTTAATGAAAAAAGTTGGGTTGTTACTTTTAACCATGCATGTTGCTTGGATGTGTATTGCGCAACAAAAGGGCATTACACTCCATGAAAAAAACAAACCGTTATCAGCCGTTCTTCTTGCTATTAAGGCACAATCAAGTGTAACGTTTTCTTACAGCTCTGATGTAATTGATTTAAACCGAACGGTTAGTGTAAACGTAGCAAATGCCAGCATTGAGGAGGTACTTAAAAAAATATTTCACAATACGCCAATCGCTTTTTCAATAAGTGGTGATCAGGTGTTGCTTTACAAAAATGCACAATACAAAGTTACCATTAGTGGGTATTTAAGGGAAAAAGGCACTGGCGAATTGTTGATAGGAGCAACTGTATCCACACTACCTCCATATGCGGGTTGTGTAACCAACGCTTATGGTTTTTACTCCTTAACAATTCCTGCGGATACTTTTTTATTGCAATTTAACTACGTGGGTTATCAGCGGGTCGACAAACAGATTGTTGCAACAGAGTCCAAACAAATCAATATTCAGTTAGAACCCAACACCTCATTAAATGAGGCCCAAGTTAAAGCCGAACAAGAAAAACGAGAACTTTCCCTAAACAAAATAACCGTCCCTTTACAGGAAATAAACAATATCCCCATGATTCTGGGAGAAAAGGATGTGGTTAAATACATCATGTTGGCTCCGGGAGTGCAAAAGGGCAATGAGGGCAATGGGTATATGTATGTGCGTGGTGGCGGCCCCGATCAAAACCTGATATTAATAGATGATGCTGTGATTTACAATGCCTATCATTTTTTAGGGCTTTCGTCATTGTTTTCGGGTAACGAATTGCGAAAAGCAGATTTGTACAAAGGCGGTTTCTCCGCAAAATATGGAGGGCGTTTATCATCCGTATTGGATATGAGTATGAAGGATGGAAACCGCGAACGGTTGGGGTTTGATGCGATGGCAGGTGTCATATCATCCCGCATATTGGTGGAAGGTCCTATCAAAAAAGATCAATCTTCGTTTTTGTTTTCCATGCGCAAATCCTATATCAATGAAGTGGCTAGACTCTTAAGTGGTAATTCGGAAGATGTATTGGATTATAGGTATTATGATTTGCATGCAAAAATAGCAACCAATATAGGAGCACGTGATAGGATTATGCTGAGCGGATACCTTGGTAAAGATGCCTTGTCAAACAATTCATCTTCGGGGTTAAGTGCTGATGAAGATGGCATCTCCTGGGGAAACAGGGCCATTTCATTGCGGTGGAACCACCAGTTTAATGGAAAGTTATTTGCAAATACCTCACTCGTTTCAAGTTATTACAGGGCAAATATTGCATTTGGCGATATTGATTATAGCAGTGGTGCAAAATCTTCCTCAAAGGTGAGTTCTTCCATACAGGATTACACCTTAAAAACAGATGTTGACTACCTGATGAATAAAAAGCATCAGTTTAAGTTTGGCTTGGGAAGTACCCTACATAATTTTATTTCAACCACCAGTTTAGCATCATCGCAGTCATTATCCTACTTCTCAGAGAATAAATACCAAACACCGGAATCATACGGTTATGGGGAGTGGCAATACAACCCAACAAATCGGTGGTTTTTTACCACAGGATTGCGTTTTTCAAGCTTCACCAGAAACAAAACCTATTACAGGCCAGAGCCACGTGTAAACATCAAATACCAAAATAAAACCAACTGGCAGTTTAATGTAAGCTATGCTTTAATGAACCAATACCTGCATTTGATTAGTACGTTCAATGGGTTGGGCCTACCAAGTGATGTTTGGGTATCAAGCAATGACAAGTTGGCGCCACAAAAGTCTAACCTGGTTACCCTTGGTGTCGTAAAAAACAATTTATACAATGGTAAATTAGCCATTTCATTAGAGGTTTATGGCAAACAAATGAACAATACCACCGCACTAAAGGAGGGGGCTTCTTTTTTTCAAGTGCTGCCTATATCAAATGTAGGTTTTGGGGTAAGCTCGTGGGAAGACTTGGCAACACAAGGTGATGCAACCTCTTATGGGGCTGAGTTGATGATACGTAAATTTGGTAAGCGTTTAGAAGGCCATGTGAGTTATACGTTATCCAGAACCACTATGCATTTTGACGAGATTAATAATGGAAATACATTTTTGGCCAATTTTGACAGAACCCACGATATTGGTATTTATGTAAGTTATAAGCAGGGTAAACACCTCAGGTTAGCCGCCAATTGGGTGTACGGAACCGGAAATCCCATCTCACTTCCTACGGGTGAGTATTACCTGGAAGACCCCATAAATGGAGGTATGTTGGATGTGAGTTATTATTTTGAAAAGAAAAATAATTACAGGATGCAAAGTTATCACCGCATGGATTTATCCATTCAATACATAAGCCGTTTAGCCAATAAGTATGAAAGTACCATTGAGTTGAGTTTATTCAACATCTACAACAGGGCTAATCCGTTTTATTACGAATTGGACTATGACAATAAATTAGCACCTCCATCAGAAGGCAGACGTTTACAAAAGGTGAGTTTATTTCCAATAATGCCTTCATTAAGTTGGGGCTTAAAGTTTTAGTATGAAAAAAGTAAACCTGTTTATATGCTGTTTATCATTACTTCTTATTGCTTGTGAGCGATATGAACTTGTAGATGTCAATTTAAAATTTAAAAGTAAAGTAGTGGCATCTTTAATTATGCAGGGAGATAGTGCAGTGGGCAGTTTAATGTTAACCAGAACAACTCCGGTAATTGGAACCAAAACAGCCGATAGTCCAGCCTACATTACCAATGGGGAAGTGTATTTAACCAACCGGAATGTGCGTTATCCTTTTGTATACGATAGTACTACGCAAAGGTATATGGTAGATTTAGGAGGCACCTCCTTTATGCCTGGAGAAAGGTATGATTTAAAAGTGATTACGCCCAACGAAGTGGTAACAGGGAGTACAGTTGTGCCAGTAGCGCCTCAAATTCAATGCACGGTATTTCAAGAATCAGTACCCAGAAATGGTGCCTATTATAATCAGGTGCGTATTCGGTACACATTAATAGCTCCGGCAGTAGCCAACATCTATTTATCACCTAGTTTTGTAAACGATGATTCTTCAGAAACGATATTAAGCAATGTTGTTTATAACGATAAGCTTGTTACTAGAATAAAGCAGGGCGAAACCTTAGAAAAAGTTTATGGAAGTTATTATCCCTTCGAATTACCAGGTTTTGTAGCCAGACTTAAGCTTAAAATAGCGTCTTGTGATGATGTAGGTGCCAGTTATTACAATAAATACGGGATGGAAGCTTTTGATGGATTTGGAGGCCCGTTTCAGCAGCCCATCATAGCCATAAGCAACTTAAGCAATGGTATAGGGATATTAGGGGCGCTTACATTAGCCCCTGAACAATCGTTTCCTATAAAATAATTTTAATACCCATAGGGGTTTACCTATTTTTATTCATCTATTAAGTGATTAAATGCAACATACGATGAGTCCAAACGATTACAATTTAATGGTAAAAAAGCTGTCAAACCAATGCAGCCTTGAGGAGGAACGTGAATTTAACACATGGTTGGCATTGAGCGAAGCCAACAGAAAGGCATATAATGAGCTGCAACTGATTTGGGAAAACAGCACAGAGAAATCACTAGAACTTGATGTGGATGTTGCGTGGCAAAAAGTAGCCAAAAAAACAGCACCAAAAACAGTTCGACTTCCTTTACATGTGATGCGATATGCAGCGGCCATTGCCGTTTTTATGGTGTTGGGGTTTTGGGCCCTTTCGGTGCTTCGCAAACCAACTACGTTAATACAAACTGCGGCAAATGAGCTAAAACAAGTGGAATTGCCTGATGGCAGCAAAGTATGGCTGCATGAATATTCTAAGCTGTTTTTTGAAGATAACTTAAAAGGCGATAAAAGAGAGCTTAAACTCGAAGGACTGGCTTTTTTTGAAGTAAAAAGAGATGAAGCGCATCCTTTTATCATTACCACACCCCATGGAAAAGTGGAAGTATTGGGCACCTCATTTGAAGTGTCAGCCTATAAAAATGAATCATTTGAGCGGGTTACGGTTCGTTCGGGTAAAGTTAAATTTCAACAAGAATCTGGCAACTCTGTAATATTAACTGCCAACCAACAAGCCATTACCAATAAAGAAGGAACCATTGATTCAGCCACTGTTGAAGCAACAGAACTGGTATCATGGATAAAAAACCAACTTGATTTTGAGGATGAAACCATGGATAAAGTGGTGGAAAAAATATCCCGCTATTTTCATGTAACGGTAAAACTCAGCAACAACGAAATAGCCAACTGCCACTTTACAGGAAGCTTTAAAAAGCCTGATATCAAACAATTGTTAGAAACCATCTGTAAAACATTATCCTTAGAACAAATCAAACAAGGCGATAACATTATATTAAAAGGCAAAGGCTGCGAAACCACCAAATAAACCAATATGTCAGCAGATACCATAGATTTATTTAGTGAAGTTAAAAATAACAACAGAAATGCCTATGAGGCATTGTTCAGGCAGTTGTATACCCCATTGGTGAGGTTTGCAAGAGAGATTGTGAAAGATACAGATGCTGCAGAAGACTTGGTACAAGAAGTGTTTGTTAAAATTTGGGAGAGACGACATCAAATACAAATAGAAACGGGTATAAAATCTTATTTGTATATGGCCGTGAAAAACCAGTGTTTAAATGCATTGAGAATTGAGCAACGAAATGCATTTCTTTCAGATGATTTTAACGATGACTTACGTGTGGCCAATAATCAAACTGATTTACAAACCAACACCATTCATTTAAAGCAGCACATTGCCGAGGCCATTGAAAAACTCCCACCACGTTGTGCACTTATCTTTAAAATGAGTCGATTCGAAGAAAAAACATACCAGGAAATTGCAGACGCACTTGAGTTGTCTGTAAAAACTATTGAAAACCAAATGGGAAAAGCCTTGCAATTGCTAAGGCTTCATTTGGGTTCGTACTTAAATGCACTGCTTATTTTTGCAATAAATTTTTTCTTATAGTAGGGGTAAGGCATTTGGAATTTTGTCTTACTTATATCAATTAAAAGACATATATAAGATGAAAAATTTAAACCAAATGATGCGGATAACTTTAGCCGCAATGATGCTTCCCCTAACGTTGTTTTCCCAAATACAAGATGGCGGTTTTGAACAATGGGATTCCGTTCCGTTCTCTATGGGGGGAAAGAACCATTTACCCAAAGGTTGGTTTGAAACCAACAATGAAGTAAGTTATCTTGACAAGTCAGAATGGCCAGTAACGCGCACAAACGATGCTTATCGCGGGAAGTATGCTATTCAACTAAAAAACGTGGTCAATTCTCTTCCGCAAAACGCTATGCTCATGACAAGAAGTGGATCTGGAGAAAATGTAAATAACAAAATTCCAATAACTGGTAAGCCATCTAGGCTAGATTGTTATTACAAGTTCTTCTTGCAAAGTGACGATACGTTTAACGTGTCAGTCTATCTCACCAAAGGTGAAGATGTTATTGGCATAGGAACAGCCGTTAAATTTATTCAACGGGTAGATTATACAAAACTAAGCGTACCTATTATGTATGCACCAGGCAGCAATGTAATGCCTGATAGCGCAGTCATCATCTTTAGTTTGGGCAGTCCAACTTTTATGGTTGAAGGCACTAGATTAATTATTGATGAAGTGACATTCGGTTATTCTACTGGATTAGCAGAACAAATTCCTTCTTTAAATGCGGATGTAAAAATCTGGCCAAACCCCGCAACAGATCAGGTTAACATAAGTGTATCCAATGCAAATAAACAAGTTACCATAGAGTTAATCAATACACTTGGAGAAACCATTCAACGTCAGGTGGAACTCGCGCAAGGCGATAAAACAACGGTTACATTTGACCTAGCTGGCTTAAACACGGGTATTTACTTTGTAAAGGTCACGGATAATACTGGCTCAAAAGGATTCAGGCTCATTCATCAATAAACAAATCACCATAAAAAAAATCCGTTTGGCAACAAACGGATTTTTTTTATGGTCAAATAGGGGTGAAACCTGTAAAAATCATCTTATCCATACAAGCCTTTTAACATGAAAAGAATTTTATTATTAGTAGCACTCATTGTTTTTCTTAAATCAACCCATGCCCAACAAGCATTAGAAGGGTTTATACAAGATGCAGCAACAGGAGAAGCGTTAATTGGTGTTACAGTCTTTACTGGCGATAAAAAACATGGAACAGCAACAAACGCTTACGGCTACTTTAACCTGTATGTAAAACAATCAGACACTTTGTATTTTCAATACTTAGGTTACCAGCCTGATTTTGTAGTGATCAATAATTTTGAGGATGTACTTATCAAACTAAAACCTCAAACCCAAACACTGAAACAAGCAGAGGTAAAAGCTACGCGTTTTCAAACCAAACAAATGGGTACCCAGTTTATGGATATTAAATTGCTCAACCAAATACCAGCTTTGGGAGGCGAACGCGATTTGATTAAAGCTTTTCAATTAATGCCCGGGGTTAAAAAGGGCGCTGATGGAACCGCTACCATGTTGGTAAGGGGAGGTGCCCAAGATCAAAACTTGGTGTTGCTTGATGATGCTCCTGTGTACAATCCAACGCATTTGTTGGGCTTTTTCTCTTTGTTTAATACAGATGCCGTAAGGGAAGCTTCCATGCAAACAGGTGGTTTTACAGCAAACTATGGCGGTCGTTTATCTTCCGTGTTAGATGTGCATACCATGGAAGGTAACAACCAACGCATGGAGTACAGCGGCTCTGTCGGGCTATTGGCAAGTAGGTTGGCCATACAAGGTCCGTTGTCAAATGGGAAGGGCTCATTTTTAGTTGCCGGACGTGTTAGCTACATTGATAAGGTATATCAAGCTGTAGGTAGAAATTTGCCATTTTATTTCTATGATTTTAATGCAAAAGCAAATTATTCCATTACAGAAAGAGACCGACTTTTCTTAAGCATATATAATGGAAAAGACGTGCTAAATGACAGCCGTGAAGATGCAAATAACAGCATCAAATTTGGCTCAAGAATGGGCAATCAGATAGCCTCACTAAGATGGAACAGGGCATTCGCCAATAAACAACTGTTTTCTAATATGGTATTGTTTAGTAGTCAATACAGTTATGACATCAGTGCAAAATTAAATGAAAGCAGCATGTCAATTCGTTCGCGCATAGCCGACCTGGGTTTAAGATACACCATCAACCACCGTTTGTCCAATAAAACAACCTTAAAATATGGAGGAGAACTGATTCGCCATACTTTTGTGCCTACCACCACCAAGTTAACTGGAGATTTTAACGACAACATTAGCCCTCAAGAAAAACAAGTTAACTTAATGAACGAAGGGGCATTGTTTGTATCAGCAGATTATGCCATTACACAAAAGTGGAGTTCAACAATTGGTTTAAGGGCATCTGCTGCGCAGGTTAAAAACGCAAGTTATTCAAAATTAGAGCCTAGGGCGCAATTGAATTACCAACTAAACTCTACTACCCAACTTGCATTTTCTTACGCAAAAATGGTACAGTACATGTTTTTACTCTCAGCCTCCTCAACATTTTTACCAACTGATTTGTGGTATGGTGTTACCGAACAAATTAAACCACAACAAGCGGATATATTTTCAGTTGGTTACAACTTTACCAAAGAGAATTATTTAACCAAGGTAGAGGCTTATTACAAGCCAATGTTTAACCTGGTGGAATACAGAGAAGGCACTGCTGATTTTGTGAACACAAATATTAACGATCATGTGGTTCAAGGCAAAGGAAACGCTTATGGCCTTGACTGGTTGAACCGTTACAACCAAGGCAAAGTATCTGTTATGTTTGGGTATACCTTATCATGGAGCAATCGCCAGTTTAATGAGCTAAACAATGGCAAAGCCTTTTTAGCACGTTTTGACCGCAGACATGACTTGAACCTGATGGTTACCTATGATTTTACCAAGCAGATTAGTCTTTCGGGTGTTTGGAGTTATGCTACAGGATCAAGGTTTACACCAGTATCAGGATATTTTATGATGCCGGCTGGTAACTACAGCAGCATTGAATTGTTACCCATTTATACCGGACGAAATGCGGTTCAGCTTTCAGCAGCGCATAAATTAGATTTGAACCTCATCATTAAAAGTAAAGAACATAAAAAACTGAAATCAGAATGGCACATTGGTGCATATAATTTATACAACCAAACACAGCCTTACCGCATTAAGTTAGTTGACAATGCAGACGGAACCAAAAGCTACAAGCAAGTGGGGTTATTTGGTTTTATTCCATCAGTTTCTTACCAAGTTAAATTTTAACACATGAAAAATACCAACATCTTTCTTTTTTTGCTTTTGGTTATTGTTGTGGTTTCCTGCACACCTCAACCATTAGATATTGATATTCCTGAGGCACCGTCAAAACCTGTAATGGCTTCCCAGTTTATATATGATTCAAACTCCAACCAATCAGTATTTACCATTACGTTAACACGAACCCTTTCGGTAACCAAAGATCGCGCACCTGTGATTGACTCCAATGGCATTGATGTTGATGAAAATTTATTTATTCAGGGGGCTAAAGTAACATTGCAAACAACTGGGGGAACATATGAACTTAATGAAGCTGAATTAGGCGTTTACATTGCTATTAACGTTGGTTTTCAACCTGGTGAAGTTTGTAAGATTGAAGCCAAAGATGTTGAAGGCAACACCATTGTTGAGTCAAAAACCATTGCTATGCCAGTAAAAGCATTTAGCAGTGTAGGTATTGTAAAAAGGGAGGGTAAACACATACTTGAGTATACTTTAGAAGACAACCCATCCGCCTCCAATTGGTATGTAGTAAACTACTTTACTAGAGCACAAAAAGACAGTGTAGGTAGATACAACGACCCTAAGTTTATTGCCAGGCAACTCACTGAACAAAAGCTGGATTTTGAATTATATACGGATGCTGACTTTGTAAATGGAATAGTAAAAGCATCTAAAAAACTCCCCCCAACCGATTTAGATACCATGGCAGTTGCTGTTTCTGAAATTACAAAAGGCTATTTTGATTTCCTTACGGTACAAAAAAGATATGGTAAATTAATCAACCAATTGCGTGGCGAAGCACTTAGTTTTCCAACAAACGTTTCAGGTGGTTTAGGATATTTTAACATCAACCAGCCTCAGTTGTATATTTTGGAAATAAAAAGATAAATTTAAGTGATTGTTTATAAGTGTTTTGTGTTTGTAATGAAGGGTTTCTAACGCCATTCGTTCATGGGCCAAATGCATACCTGAGTAATATCAATAGTATCCGGTTGATAAAACAGTTTTAAGATGATTATATTCGCATCCGCATAAGCAGGCTAAGCTTTGCACTAATATAATCTGATATGACAAAATACGATGTAACTATTATTGGTTCAGGTCCTGGTGGCTATGTAGCTGCAATACGATGTGCGCAACTGGGTTTTAAAACTGCCATAATAGAAAAATACAATACGCTTGGCGGTACTTGTTTAAATGTAGGTTGTATCCCTTCTAAAGCATTGTTAGATTCTTCGGAACATTTTCACAACGCTACACATACATTTACGGCACATGGCATTGATATCGTTGGTGAGGTGCAAGTAAATTTAAAGCAGATGATTGAGCGCAAGAATGGCGTAGTTAAACAAACTTGTGACGGGATAGACTTCTTAATGAAGAAAAACAAAATTGATGTATACCATGGTATTGGCTCTTTTGTGAGCAAAAATACCATTAAAATCAATGGCGAAAAGGAAGAGACAATAGAAACTGATAAGGTAATTATTGCCACAGGTTCAAAGCCGGCCAACCTCCCCGGTATTGAGATAGACAAGAAAAGAATCATCACCAGCACAGAAGCATTAAACATGACCGAAGTTCCCAAGCACCTGATCATTATTGGTGGTGGAGTTATAGGATTAGAGTTAGGTTCCGTTTATGCCCGATTAGGTGCAAAAGTTACGGTGATTGAATACACGGCAAGCATTATCCCAACCATGGATGGCGCTTTGGGGAAAGAGTTACAGCGGGTGTTGCGCAAACAAGGTTTTGATTTTTATTTTAGCCATAAAGTAAAAACAGCCACAACAAAGGGTAATGAAGTAACAGTAAGTGCCGAAAACGAAAAAGGGGAGTTGGTGGAGTTTAAAGGAGATTATTGCTTGGTAAGTGTGGGCCGAAAAGCATACACCGAAGGGCTGGGTTTAGAAAATATTGGACTTAAAACGGATGAGCGTGGACGCATTGAAACCGACAACCATTTAGAGACAGCCATAAAAGGAATTTACGCCATTGGTGATGTGGTGAAAGGTGCGATGTTAGCACACAAAGCAGAGGAAGAAGGCGTTTTTGTAGCCGAAACAATGGCTGGACAGAAACCGCACATCAACTACAACCTTATTCCAGGAGTGGTTTACACCTGGCCTGAAGTAGCCGGAGTTGGACAAACGGAAGAAGAATTAAAAAAGGCAGGTAAAAAATATAAAATGGGTTCATTCCCTATGCGTGCTTTAGGGCGTGCCAGAGCCAGCATGGATATTGATGGCTTGGTTAAAGTGTTGGCAGACGCTGAGACCGATGAGATTTTAGGCGTACACATGATTGGGCCGCGTGTTGCAGATTTAATTGCTGAGGCTGTCGTGGCCATGGAGTTTAGGGCAAGTGCAGAGGATGTAAGCAGAATGAGCCATGCGCACCCAACTTATACAGAAGCTATGAAAGAAGCTTGTTTAGCTGCCACAGCCAACAGGGCATTACACGTGTAAATAAAATTGAGCATTAAAACAAAGAGCCGCCCCGAATTCGGGGCGGCTCTTTTTATGAATAAAGTCCGTAATTATTTTGCAAGAATTAGTTTTTGCATGGCTGTTTTACCATCAGCAATTACTTCTACAAAATATACACCGTTGGTTAATGTAGTCAAGTCAATTAGGTTTTCTGCCGGCATTAAATCACCACGTTGAAACTCTTTGCCTGTTACATCACGTATAATGTAAGAAGCCGCTTTAAAAGTAGGCAATGTAAGACTGGCCGACCCTTGTGATGGATTCGGATATAAGTCGAAACTCAAATCACTTGCTTTGTTAAGAATACCCAACTTGCCGAATGACGTGATGCTTAAACCGTCCAAATAGAATGAATTACCACTTGAACCCGGTATAACAGAAATTTTAGCAATGATGTTATCGTTTTTATAGGCATCTAAGTTAACCGTTACCATTTTGTATTGGGTATTGGTTGGCACATAAAAGGTGCCAGCAGAAGCTGGTTGTCCTGTTTCATCTGGTTGGATAGAGTTAGCCTCAGTCCAAGTTACACCACAATCTTTAGAAATAGATACTTTAACCGTTGGTTTGGTTCCGCCTTCACTGCCATCAGAGTAAGCATAGTAATACGATAATCCGGGACCAGTAATAGCACTTAAATCAGCTTTTCCAAACAGCACATGAACAGGCTTACCTTCAACACCCCATGAAGAGTGAAGAGAAACCCGTAAAGCCCTTGTTGATGAACTACCATAGTTACCACTTGTTGGCACTGAAGCATTAGGGTTTTCAGATAGATCCAATACGGTATTTGTCATTGACTCAAACCCGCACCACAAATTAGCACTATTAACAGTTGCTGCTTTAAATGACATGGCTTTAATGGTAACAGCATCATTTGCCAATTCCATATCATACAACTTATTATTGCTGGTGCCCATAACATTATCAATGCCACCAATATTTACTTGGTAAGCCCCTGTTGTAGTTACATTAATATTATCCCATGTTACGGTTACTTTCTCGTTTTTAGCAAGTGTTTGAGTAATGTTTTTAGTAACTGGTGTGCCATTAACCGTGGCAGTAATACTAAAAGCACTCACTGGTTGGTCTAACAGATTGGTTACTTCAACTTTTGGACTTACGCTTGTAGCGCACATATCAGGCTTAGTTGTTTTATCAACCACGCTTAAGTCTGTTTTTAAGTTATTGTCAAACTCAACTTCAGCTTCAGCACCTGATAAAATGTTATTATTGGCCTGTGAAACAAAAGCAACAACATTAAACTTGTTTAATACAGCCTTGGTATTGATGTAATTGTCAGGAATAACAGTGGTGTATTTTTTGTAAAAATAATTGCCTTGTCTAGTGCTATCTAACTTTTCACCAAAATTACCTGATGTAATTAATTGACGCAATACATGGTTATGGCGGTATTGTCCATTAACCCAATTTGTTGGGTTATAATCGCCATAATCTGATTGAGGGCCTAATACATCATCTTGAGTTAATGCAATGGTTAGGAAATTGCTGGTGGCAGGGCTGTTTGCAGTGTAATAAACTTCAACTTCAGTGGTTAATGTTCTGGTGGCAAAATCAACGCTTGCCTTTACAGCAACATTTACTGGTGAAGTTTGGCCAAGCAATGTAGCTGCAGTAGATGCCCATTTATCACGACTTTGTCCCCATGGTGTAGCACTTCTGCTCACAGACCCACTTGGGTAACCAGTAACTCCAGCTGCTCCATCAATAGCCGTTCCAGCAGTTGTTCTAAAGTCAGGTTCTCCTGTACCTGGTGTAGCATAACCCCCTGCATGTATATTGATTAAAAAAACCTTACCGGGATTGGCTTTTACCAAATCATTGGCAATTCGATGTCCATCTGGGCAATAGCCGCAGTGGATGCCTGTAAACTCTTCAATAACTACCCTTCGGTTTTGTGGGGTGGTAGAAACCCAGTTTTGCGACATCCCATGTAGAGAAAGAATGCTTGCGCCAATTAGTAATAGTTTTTTCATAGTGCGATTTACTGTTTTTGAGTATACATAATTAATAAAAAATTAACATATATAAAAATAACTTATCATATTAATTAAATTTAGTTGTGCTTCAAGTCGATAACATGTATTTTCGAATAAATATATCAAGTTATCATGAAACCAGTTTTACTCATTGCCCTATTAGCCGTTTTATGTTTTAAATTACAAAATGTATACGCTCAAACTATTGTTATTAATCCAAATGTAAGGCTAATGGATGGCCCCAATGCAGAGGATGTTCATGCCACTGCCCAGTTTACCAACAATACCACTGATTCCCAATTCAGATGGACGGTGATTGAGTATAATATTCCTACGGATTGGAAATTTGATTTTTGTGACCCCTATAATTGCGTAACAGTTAATGGCTTATCGTCAAATGGCGATTTTATACTTAAGCCAGGTAAAAGTGGTGGTTTAAAGGGAGATTTCTACTACAACGCGAAAGGCGGCAATGGCAATGTAAAAATCAGGTTCTATGCTATTAATAACCCACAAGTTGCTGATACATTTACTATGATTTCGAAAGCTTGGAATACAGGTTTAAATAAGGTTAAAAGAAGCAACGATGTTGCCTTTTTTCCGAATCCTGCAAGCAAAGAAATTACCCTAAAATATACTGCCAGTAAGCCGCTGGAAGTAACTGTTTACAATGTGCTTGGCAATAGCATAAAAACCTTTACACATCAAGGTAACGAAACCGTTATTAATCTGGATGATTTACAAAAAGGAATGTATTTTATTCGTTTTATGGATAATGGAAATTTATTCACCAAATCATTTACCAAATCAGAATAAACAAAAACAGCCCTGAAATCATCAGAGCTGTTGGAGGTATTGAGCGGATTCGAACCGCTGTAGCAGCTTTTGCAGAGCTGAGCCTAGCCTCTCGGCCACAATACCGTTTCAGCAAATATACAATTTATTATCACTCAGCAAATGATTAAACCAAATAAATTGTACTTTTGCACATTAGAATCTCATCCTAAATCAATTAATTTGTTTAACAATACACTATTCTAAAAAATGAAAAAACTACTTTATGTAACGTTTATCGGTTTGGCTTTTGCTTGTGGCAACAGCAACAACCAACCAAACCAAGCTGATTCTACCACTGTTCAAGCCGACACACAATCTACTGCTGGTGTTTTTGGTGATGCAATTACTACTGACAGTGCCATTACTATTGAGGAAATGAAAACCCAAATGGGCGACAAAAAAGAAATGCTGGTTAAGGTTACCGCACCTGTAGGCGCAGTTTGCCAAAAAAAGGGTTGCTGGATGGAGCTTACCGCTGCTGATGGCAGTACCATGCGTGTTACGTTTAAAGATTATGGCTTTTTTGTGCCAAAAGATGCAACTGGAAAAACCGCTACCATTTTAGGCGTTGCTAAGGTTGAAGAAACCTCAGTAGCAGATTTGCAAGAGTACGCAAAAGATGATGGTAAAAACAAAGAAGAGGTTGCTGCAATCACTACCCCAAAAAAGGAATTGGTTTTTGAAGCTTCTGGTGTTGTTTTGCAATAAGCGCTATTAATGTCAAGAAATTTTAATATTACCCTTTGCGCCATCATTGCATTTGTGCTGGTGATGGCTTGCAACAATTCTAATTCCTCTAAAAATTCAAAAGATTCTACAGGAATAGAAGTTTCGGCACCTCAGGCCGCTCATTTGGATACGGCTGAAGATTGTGCAAAGCCAACCAAGTACCCCAATCAGGATAAGCCAATGGCTTTAATGATGAGGCAAATGGCTGATGATGCACAAAAAATGAAAGACAAAATAGAAGCCGGTGCTTTGGTCTCTGCCAAAGATTTCCCTTTTATCCGTTTTCATTTGGTTGAACCAACTGACCCAGATGTGTTGCAACCGCAGTTTTATGAAAATGCCAGGCTTTTTCAAGAAGCACATAAGGCATTGGTTACATCAGGCAAAGAAAAGCAACGTGAGATGTACACTGCCTACATTAATCAGTGTGTTAACTGCCACCAAATCTATTGCAGTGGGCCGCTTAAGCGCATACGCAAGTTGGTGTTAAGCAATTAGCAAATATGTTATAAACACATAAAAAAAGCGGGCAGTATTTTACTGCCCGCTTTTTTGTTTATCCAGTAGAAAATACTACCTATAAGTAACTGCCTTAACTGCTTTTACTATTTTTTCAATACTAGGTAAAAAGGCTTGCACAAAAGTTGGTGCATAGCCCAATGGCGTATCTTCCGTAGTGATTCTGCGTATTGGCGCATCTAAATAATCAAATGCCTCCTTTTGTACCATGTAAGTAATTTCACTGCTAATACTTGCCAATGGCCAGGCTTCTTCAACTATTACCAAACGGTTTGTTTTCTTCACCGATTCAACAATGGCATCATAATCAATTGGCCTAACAGAGCGTAAATCTATCACCTCGGCTTCAATGCCTTCTTTAGCCAACTCTTCAGCCGCAGCTAAAGCCACCTTCATTATTTTTCCAAAACTTACAATGGTAACATCAGTACCTGCTCTTTTGGTATCGGCTTTGCCAATTGGAATATAATATTCCTCCTCTGGCACTTCACCCTTATCACCATACATTTGCTCACTCTCCATAAAAATAACAGGGTCGTTATCCAATATGGCAGTTTTAAGCAAACCTTTGGCATCATATGGGTTTGATGGAACAACTACTTTTAGGCCCGGGCAATTGGCATACCAATTTTCAAAAGCCTGTGAGTGTTGCGCTCCCAATTGCCCCGCAGAACCTGTAGGTCCACGAAACACAATGGGAATTTGAAACTGTCCACCACTCATTTGGTATATTTTGGCTGCTGCATTAATCACCTGATCTATGGCCACCAAACTAAAGTTAAAAGTCATAAACTCTATAACTGGACGTAAGCCATTCATGGCTGCTCCAACGCCAATTCCAGCAAAACCCAATTCGGCAATAGGGGTGTCGATAACTCTCTTGGCGCCAAATTCATCCAACATACCTTGGCTTACTTTATAAGCACCATTGTATACAGCAACCTCTTCACCCATTAAAAAAATATCAGCATCCTTGCGCATTTCTTCGCTAAGGGCTTCTCTCAACGCTTCTCTAAATTGAATTACTCTCATTAAATATTACAATTACACATTAAAGGTTAAAACCACTTTTGCCGCATTATCATTTAAGCCAATCTTAAAATCAATGTTCAGTTGTTTGCAAAGTGTATTTATGGTCCAAATTCCTGGGTTTTCTGGCATTTTAAGTACATCCATCCCTGAGTCAAGATTTTCGATATACTGCAAAGTTTCGTCAGAAGGCGACTCTTTGTATACATTGGTAATGGTTAATACCGCATGCTTATTGTCGTGGGTTAATGTAATGTCAACGTTTTCACCAATTGGCGAAAACTCAATGATGTTAAAAATGATGTTTTTTAAGATATTCTGAACCATCATTTTGTCGGTATTCACCATAACACCACTGCCTATTTCCATCTCAATATCCAAATGTTGTTTTTGGGTTTCATTCAAAAAATAGTTTAACTCTTCCTGAATAACAACTGTTAAATCAAAACTTTGGTTTACCGGTGTAACATTACCTGTATAAAACTTTAGCCACCATGAGAGGTTTTCGCTTCGCAACAACGCTTTTTTAGATAGTTGATGCACAATTTGTAAATAGTTTAACTTGTCATCATCATTTAGCTTATGAAAATGGTTTTGAAGCAAATCTGTAAAGCCGATAATGCCGTTAAATGGGTTGCGTACATGGTGTGTTAACCTTGAAAGCAACTGTTTATTAACCTGTTCCTGGGCACTCATTATAATGTAGAAGTAAGCTTAAATTTGTTTTTAATAATAGAAAAGTAATTGCGGCTCACCTCAAAAGGTTGTTCTACACCTTTTAAATACAGTATTCCTGTATCGTATGTGCCTCTTTCAATTTTAAGCACATTATGCAGATTTACAATGGTAGAGCGATGCACCCTGAAAAAATCATCGCTTGGTAATTTGTCCTCCCAAAGTTTAATTAATCCATAGGTGGTAAACGATGAATTGTCGTTTAAAGCCACAAAAGTATAATTGCCTTTCGCCTCAATGTAATTGATGTCCCTGATTTTAACAAACTTCATTTCATTGTCAATATTCATCAATACCATATTGTCAATGCCAAACTTAGAATTGTTTTTTAATGCACGGTCAGTTTCTTCACCAGCCCCATGCTCCTCAACAATATCTAACCTGCTTAAGGCTTTTTTCAGGCGGTCAAAACTGATTGGTTTAACAATGTAGTCTATTGTATTAAACTCAAAAGCCTTTACCGCAAAGTCAGGAAACGCTGTAATAAACAATACTTTAGTTTTAGGATTGACGTATTTAATCAAATCTAAGGAGTTTACACCCTTTAAATCAATATCCATAAAAATTAAATCCGCTACTTTATTGTGCGTTTTAATCAATGCCTCTGCATCTTTAATATTGGAGGCTTCGCCTAAAATCTGAACGTAACTAAAGTCTCTCAGAAACTCCTTTAGTAGCGTAATAGATGAAGCGTCATCTTCAATAATCAGTGCATTTACCGTAACTCCCATATACATTTAATTAATATTGCGTGAATAAACTATTTTTTAAACTTCTTACAAAATTTATCCTTGCAAAATACTATTTTCAATTGATACAAAGAAAAAAATCAACCGAATAGGGTACTTTTGTGCAGAATTTTAAAGTAAAGCATGGATTTATTTACAGCAAAACATTGGGTTGACTATGAACTGCTTGATTGCGGAGATTTGGAAAAACTGGAGAGGTTTGGAGAGGTTGTTTTAAGAAGGCCTGAACCACAAGCGCTTTGGAGTAAACAATGGAGTGAAGAGGAGTGGAAAAAAAGAACTTCAGTTCGCTTTATCCAAAAAGGAAGCCATGCAGGGGAATGGCAAAAAAATAAACAAGTAGCCGATAAATGGCAGATTGGTTACGCACATAACAAGTTAGGCTTAAAGTTTAACTTGTCGCTTACCTCGTTTAAGCATGTTGGTATTTTTCCCGAGCAAGCCTTAAACTGGGATTTTATTTATAAAAACTGCAAAAAAATAAATGAGCCCAAAGTGCTTAATTTATTTGCATATACAGGTGGGGCTTCTTTGGCCGCAAAAGCTGCCGGGGCTGATGTTACCCATGTAGATTCAATTAAACAAGTGGTGAGTTGGAGCAGAGAAAACATGGAATCATCAGGCTTTAAAGACATCAGGTGGGTGGTTGAAGATGCACTGAAATTTGTGAAAAGAGAAGTTAAACGGGGTAAAAAATACAATGGCATCATCTTAGATCCGCCTGCTTACGGCATTGGGGCAAATGGGGAGCGATGGAAGTTGGAAGACTCTATCAACGAAATCTTGCATGATATTTCAAACCTGTTGGATGAAACCCACTTCTTGATATTGAACGTTTATTCTTTGGGATTAAGTCCACTCATTTTAGAGAACTTGATTAAAACAAATTTTACAGCACCACAAAATCTGGAATTGGGAGAAGTTTATTTGGATGCAACAAGTGGGATTAAACTGCCTCTGGGGATATTGGCTAGATTTAACAACATCAACCAATAGTTACTCTTGGCCCTTGCCAAATGCACTTACATTTTGTACTTTTTCTTAATCTGAAAAAAGTAATTTCGGCTAATTTCAAAAGGTTTGTCCGACCCCTCCATATAAAGGCGTCCGGTATCATTGGCCCACTTCTCTATTTTGCTTACATTGTGTAAGTTAATTATGGTAGAACGGTGAATTTGTATAAACACATCTTCTGGTAATTTGGTTTCCCAGTTTTTAATAGAGTTATAGGTTACGCTTAGCTTTCCATCATTTAAATACACTTTGGTGTAATTGCCATAAGCTTCAATATAATTGATGTCCTTTACCCGAACAAAACTCATCTTATTATCAAAACTCAACAAAATAATATGTTCAGGGGTAAATTTGGCATTAAATGATTCGTCAAATTCGGTGTCTTCCCATTTATTGGTAACTTTTTCTATGGCCTTAGACAGGCGCTCCAAACTAATAGGCTTTAACAGATAATCAACAGCATTTAATTCAAAAGCTTTAATCGCAAAATCAGTGTGGGAAGTGATGAAAATAACCATGGGCTGGTAACCAACTGACTTTAGCAAGTCCAATGAAGTAAGTCCATTCAAGTCAATATCTAAAAACAATAAATCTGGGCGTTCTTCCCTGATGATATTTCTTGCCTCTTCAAAGTCAGAGGCCTCTCCAACAATTTGTATTTTCTCAAAAGTACTAAGCAACTTGCGAAGCACTAGCCTCATGCTATCTACGTCATCAACAATTACTGCTTTTATAATATCTTTCATGCTTATTGAAGGTTATGTTTATCGCTAAAACATGGCCTCACCCAATTATGTTTACGTAAGCGCAATATATAAATATTTGGCAAAAAAATATTTTTGCTTTGTTGCACAAATGTTCACAACGCAATTGTTGCATAAAATAATTGGGTATAGTAACAAAGAATTAACCTTAAAAAGCCTATCCATGGTTAACAAAGCCTGTTAAGCTTGTTCGGCAGGCGTCTCGTGATGGTCTGTTTTTTCTGGCCTCATCTGTGGAAAAAACAACACGTCTTGTATAGAAGGTGTATTGGTCATAGTCATCACCAAACGATCAATACCAATACCAATACCCGCTGTAGGTGGCATGCCGTATTCCAAAGCACGTAAAAAGTCGTGGTCAATAAACATGGCCTCATCATCGCCCCGTTCCATCAAAGCCACCTGTTCCTCAAACCTAGCCCTTTGGTCAATGGGGTCGTTTAGCTCCGAATAAGCATTGGCCAATTCCTTGCCATTTACCATCAACTCAAAACGTTCAACAAGTCCTGGTTGGCTGCGGTGTTTTTTGGTAAGTGGACTCATTTCCACCGGATAATCGGTGATAAATGTAGGTTGTATATAATTGCCTTCACACTTTGCTCCAAAAATCTCATCAATCAATTTGCCTTTTCCAATATTATCGGCCACTTCAATATGCAACTTTTTACACACCTCGCGTAGCGCTGCTTCGTCCATCCCACTGATGTCTATTCCCGTAAATTCTTTTATTGAATCAAACATGGTAACCCGTTGAAATGGTCTCTTAAAATCAATAATTTTATTTCCAACTTGCACCTCAGTTTTACCATGCAATTCAAGTGCAATCTTTTCAATCAACTCCTCGGTTAGGTCCATCATCCAGTTGTAGTCCTTGTAGGCCACATACAACTCCATCACGGTAAATTCCGGGTTATGGGTGCGGTCCATCCCTTCATTGCGGAAGTTGCGCGAAAATTCGTACACCCCATCAAATCCGCCAACAATAAGTCTTTTTAAATATAACTCATTTGCAATACGCATATACATAGGCATATCAAGCGTGTTGTGATGGGTGATAAAAGGTCGTGCAGCGGCTCCTCCAGGTATAGCCTGCAACACAGGAGTATCAACCTCTAGATACCCCTTTTCGTTATAAAAATTCCTAATGGTATTTACCAATGCAGTGCGTTTAACAAACGTATCTTTAACAGCAGGGTTTATAATTAAATCAACATAGCGCTGGCGGTAACGGAACTCAGGGTCAGTTACCGCATCAAACACTTCTCCATCCTTTTCTTTTACAATAGGTAATGGCTTTAATGCTTTTGATAACAACTTAAACTCCTGTGCATGTATGGTGGTTTCGCCTGTTTTAGTTGTAAACACAAATCCCTTAATACCAATAATATCACCAATATCAACCAGCTTTTTAAACACCACTGCATACAAGGTTTTATCTTCTCCAGGGCAAATATCATCGCCCCTTAGGTAAACTTGTATTTTAGTGGTAGCATCCTGAATCACCAAGAAGCAGGCTTTACCCATGTCTCGCACACTCATTAATCGGCCAGCAATGCTCACATTTTTATATTCAATCTTTTGGTTTTCGTAGTTTTCCAGAATTTCTTTGGCAGATACGTTTACCTCAAAAGTTTCAGCAGGGTATGGGTTGATGCCTAATTTTTCCAATTCGGCCAATTTGTTTCTGCGTAATATTTCTTGTTCGCTTAAGTGATGCATGTGGCTCATATAAATAGGGTAGTGTAGATTTTATTGAGGCGCAAAAATAATAAAACCCTTGGCATTAATGCAGCATTGGTTTAATAATCTTAAATTATGGTTTATCTTTGCACCATTCATGCAAACACCTCAAAATAAAACGGATATACGTGCACTAAGCCTAAGTGAGTTGAAAGAAGCCTTCTTACTCATGGGTGAAAAACCTTTTAGGGGAGGTCAGGTATATGAATGGCTTTGGAAAAAGAGCGCACATACTTTTGATGAAATGAGTAACCTGAGCAAGGAGCTGCGCGAAACTTTAAAGGAGAAATTTGTAATCAATGCCATTGAGGTGGTGGATAAACAAGTGAGCAGTGACCGCACCATTAAAAGCAGTTTTCGGTTACATGACGGGCATTTAATAGAAGGCGTTTTAATCCCTACTGGCGAAAGAATGACAGCTTGTGTTTCCAGCCAGGTGGGTTGCAGTTTAACTTGTAAATTCTGTGCCACCGGAAAAATGGACAGAATCAGAAACCTTACCCCAGATGAGATTTATGACCAAGTGGTGCATATTAGAAATTGGGCAGTGAAACATTATGGAATACCGCTAACCAATATTGTGTTTATGGGCATGGGTGAGCCGTTGTTAAACTATGCAAACGTGTTAAAGTCCATTGAAAAAATAACAGGCGAAGATGGATTGAATATGGCTAGTGACCGCATTACGGTGAGTACGGCAGGCATAGCAAAAATGATAAAAAAGCTAGCTGATGATAAGGTGAAGTTTAACCTGGCCCTTTCATTACATGCAGCAAATGATGCCAAACGAAACCTGATTATGCCCATTAACGAAAGCAATAGCTTGGAGAGTGTGATAGAAGCATTGCAGTATTTTAGCGAAAATGCAAGAGGCAAACTCACCTTTGAATACATTACTTTTAAAGACTTTAATGAAAATATAGAAGATGCTCGGGAGTTGGTAGCCATTTGTAAAAAAGTTCCTGCAAAAATCAACATCATTGAATACAATCCCATTGGAGATGGGGTGTTTAGCAAGGCTGATTCAACCAAAATTGACCAGTTTCAACGTTATTTGGAGCGCAATGGCGTAATTGCTACGGTACGCAGAAGCCGTGGTAAAGATATTGATGCTGCTTGTGGCCAATTGGCCAATAAAAAGCATGAGGATGCTTTGGTTAACGAATAACAAGGTTGAATTTGCATTTTGGTTATTGTAGCTACAAGTAATGATACTTATCAACTTAATACTTACTTCATAATTTCTGGTTAATTTTGGTTAATAAATCCCAAACGTTATGATTAACCATATACTTGTACCCACTGATTTTTCAGATGTAGCCAATCGTGCACTGAAATATGCCTTGGTGTTGGCTGAAAAGTGTCAAGCCACAGTTGATATTTTGCATGTTAAGCAAGTGCCTTTGGTAGATGCAACGTTTCCGATGGAAACTTACCAATTGTTTATTGATGAAATGAACGCTACTGAAGAAGAAGGTGTTAAGAAACTAAAAGGCACTTTGTTGGCCAATACACCAGTGCACTTTACATTTCATTCCGCCACAGGATTTGTATCTGATGAAGTTTTAATGTTTGCTAAAGCGCACCAAACAGACCTCATTGTAATGGGAACAACAGGTGCCAGTGGCCTTGCAGAAATATTGATAGGCAGCAATACCGCATCCTTAATTGGCAAGTCTGAAATTCCCGTTTTGGTAATTCCTGCTGATTACCAGTTTAAAGGCGTAAATCAGGTTTTATATACCACAGATTACAATGAACCAGAATTTCCAGCAGTATCACGGTTGATGTTTTTTGTTGAATTGTTTGATGCCAAACTTACGGTATTGCATGTTAAAACAGAGTTTGATAACTATTTTAACGCTGAGGGCAATTTCTTTAATAAAAACAAACAGCACATTGCTCAAAGTGTTGAAATAATAAATGTGGAGAACGACAATGTAATGAATGCCATTAGCAACTATTTGGAAGGGAATAGCCCTGATTTAGTAGTTATCGCAAAGCACAACCGCAGTTTTTTTGACAGAATATTTCATAGAAGTTTAAGCAAGCAAATGGCTTACCACACCAAATTACCATTATTGGTATTGCACAAATAAAAATCTGGCGCCAAGGCAAAGCCTTGGCGCCAGATTAGCGGTATCTTTTTTTTAATTAAAGTGCGTGTGCAATCACCTCTTTTACCTCAGGCACCATGCGGGTAAGCATACCTTCAATGCCGCGTTTTAGGGTTACTGTTGACGAAGGGCAACCGCTGCATGATCCACGCAATTCAACAGTTACAATGCCATTTTCAAAATCTCTGAAAGAAATTTGGCCACCATCTACTTCAACCGCAGGTTTAATGTAAGTATCCAATATCTCTTTAATTTGGGCCACCACAATATTATCTGTACCAAAGTCTTTAATCACCTCCTCAATTGGCTCATTCAATATGGGTTCTCCGGCAGCCACATAAGATTTTAAAAATTCTTTCATAATCGGAATAATCTCTTCCCATTCCACTTCAGGTGCGCGGGTAATGGTTACAAAATTATTCATAATAAACACCCCGTTTACGAAGTTAAACTCAAACAAGTTTTTAGCCAATGGGGAATTTCCAGTGCTGCTGGCAGTTGGGAAATCGGCTGTTTGTTCAGGCAATATCATCCGGTTAAACACAAACTTCATGGTTTCCGGGTTAGGGGTTGATTCACTATATACGTCTAAAAATTCCTTAGTATCCATCATATCTGTATATTATTTGGTGCAAAGGTAACCAACTTTAGTCAATAGGCTATTAGTTTTGGTTATAAGGCGGTGATGGTTTAGTAATGCCATTATTGCTTACTTGAAATCAGTAACTCCCATACCAACTGCTGCTCAAACCCCTTAGCAATGGCGTAACGGGCAACCTTAGCCCGCTTGCTTAATAGATTAGAATCCTTTGTTTCGTTCCATTTTTTATCCAGCAATTCCTGCAAGGTATCGGTGTAATCAGCCTCGTTAATTTCAGCTAAAGCACTTTTAATGCAATAATCAGAAACATCCCGGTGCTTAAGTTCCATCTTTATTTTAATGCGCCCCCATTGCTTTACCCTAAACTTACCTCCAGCAAATGCCTTAGCAAAACGCTCCTCATTTAAATAATTTTGTTCAATCAACGTGTGAATCAATGCCATTGCATCTTCTCCCCAAATGCCCCATTCTTTGAGCTTTTCAGTTACCTCTTGGTGGCAACGCTCCTGGTAGGCGCAAAAATTTGCTGCCTTCAGTAAGGCTTGCTGAGGAGTAAGTCTGTTGTTTGTGAGCTTTTCCAACTTTTGTTCAAAATTAAAAATAACGTTTACATTCTTCACATTACATTTGCCTTATCATTGAAAAATAAATCAGCACTTCATTTATTATTTACCGCAAATGGCATAAGTGGTTTTTCACAAGGCATAAGCATGATTGCCATACCTTGGTACTTTGCAAGTGTACAAGAAACCACCTACTTTAATCAGGCCTATGGATTGATAACCTTTATGGTGCTTTTTTTTGGGCTATATGCTGGCACGCTGGTTGACAGATTTAGTAGAAAGAATAACTTTTTAGGAAATAGCCTCATTTGTGGGATACTTTTATTATTTATTGCTTTATTGGGATTTTACCAACAGGGCCTCAACCATTTTTGGGTAATAGCGGTATTTGCCATCACCATGTTAAATTACAACATTCATTACCCAACCTTGTATGCCTTTGGTCAGGAAATCAGTGCTAAAGAAGATTACGGCAGGGTAAACTCCAACATAGAAATTGTTGGCCAAAGCACCAGTATCTTATCAGGTGGCATTGCGGCATTAATGTTGGATGGCTCAACACTAGATCTGGGTTTTGGTGGGTTAAGCATAGCCATTCCAAAGTGGGAAATTTGGGAAATATTTATGCTCAATGCGTTTACCTACTTGGTGGCTGCCACATTAATTTTTTTTATTAAGTATACCCCCATCAGCAATACCCAACACCAACCCCCAATATGGGAGCGGGTGAGGCAAGGTTTTACTTATTTAAAACAGCACCCACATTTATTGGTATTTGGATTGTTTAGTTACAGTGTATTTGCCATGTTGTTGGTTGAAGTTCATGCAGTTTTGCCTGCGTATGTAAACCATCACCTGCAAGAAAAAGGAAGTGTGTTTGCCATAGCTGATGGTATTTACGCGGTTGGGGCTTTAGCTGCTGGTTTGTTTGTAAACAAACTATTTACAGGATCATCAACCAGAAAAGTGGTAATTGTTTTAACCATTATAACGGCAGCCATATTTATTTGGGCTTTTGCAACAAAGGCTGTTTGGGTTATATATATTGTAAGTATTATTTTAGGCTTTAGTAATGCAGGTATTCGGGTGTTAAGGCTTACTTATTTATTTAATCAGGTGCCAAATGAGTTAATGGGAAGGGTAAATAGTATCTTTAATATGTCAAACGTATTAACACGCACACTTTTTATCTTTATCTTTTCCGTGCCGTTTTTTAATTTTGAAAACAATATCATTTGGGCATACCTTATCATGGCAATATTTCTGTTGTTCTCGGCAGGTATCCTCATGTTAAATAAACAAAAAACAACCACTTCTTAACGCATCATGTAATGCAATATCACATACTGAATATAGCGGATATCATTGCAGGCAAGTTGGTTCAACAACAAGCCGATTCTGCTTACATGCCCATCGCCCACTTGCTTATTGATTCTAGGAAAGTCATATACCCTGAATCATCAGTATTTATTGCGATACGTGGGGTACGTAATAACGGACATGACTATCTTGAGGATATTTACCACGCGGGCATTCGCAATTTTATTGTGGAAGCTTCTGCCGGGGTTAAACTGCCAGAAGATACCAATGTGGTTGAAGTGGAAAGTGGCCTAGCGGCCTTGCAACAGCTGGCTGCATTTCATCGTGCGCAATTTAAATGCCCGGTTGTTGGCATCACGGGGAGTAATGGCAAAACCATTGTAAAAGAGTGGTTGTACCATTTGTTAAAAGAAGATGTACACACCATACGCAACCCCAAAAGTTTTAATTCTCAGGTAGGTGTTCCTTTAAGCGTTTGGGCTATGGATGAAACGCACCAACTTGGATTGTTTGAGGCGGGTATCTCACAAAAGCACGAAATGGAGTTTTTACAACCCATTATCAAACCCGATATTGGAATTTTTACGTATTTGGGATCGGCCCACGATGAAGGATTTGCCAGCCAAGAGGAGAAGCTAACAGAGAAACTAAAGCTGTTTAAAGAAGCACACATGTTGGTTTTTTGTGCTGACCAACCAATAGTAACCAAAGGAGTTACCCAACTTTTAGTGGAGCAAAACCCAAGCTTGAATGTGGTAAGTTGGAGCCGCAACCAAAAGGATGCAACCATTCAGTTTGAAGTAGATTACCGTTATCAATATGCTGTAATTACCACACGAAAAGGTTCTCAAACGTTAAACATCAATATCCCTTTTGTAGATGAAGCAAGCGTGATGAACGCCTGCACCTGTTTTGCCTTTTTAATTGCCATCAATAGAATAAGTACTGATGTGCTAAAGCGGTTTGAGGAACTGCAGCCCATTGAAATGCGCATGCAATTAAAAGAAGGATTTAACAATTGTGTGATTATAAATGATAGTTACAATGCTGATGTGAATGCCTTGCAGATTGCATTGGATTTTATGGAGCAACAAAGTGCTGGATATACCAAAACGGTTATCTTAAGTGATTTGTTGCAAAGCGGACTAAACAACCATGAGTTATATAGCCACATCGCCTCACTCATTAAACAGCACCATGTAAACCGGTTTATTGGTATTGGTGAGGCATTGCATAACCACAAACATTTGTTTGAGCCAAATAGTTTGTTTTACGAAGACACGACAGCTTTTATCAACGATTTTAAAAGCCTGGATTTTAACCACCAGATTATATTGGTAAAGGGGGCACGTAAATTTGCGTTTGAACGCATTACCAACCTGCTTGAGAAAAAAGTACACGAAACCATTTTTGAAATTAACCTCAACGCCATGGTGCATAACCTAAATGTGTACAAGCAAAAATTAAACAAGGGGGTTAAGTTAATGGGGATGGTAAAAGCATTTAGCTACGGGGCCGGTAGCTACGAAATTGCCAAAGTAATGGAATATAGTAGGGTTGACTACTTAGCAGTGGCTTATGCTGATGAAGGGGTTGCCCTTCGTAAGGCAGAGATAAAATTGCCCATTATGGTGATGAATCCAGAACCAGTTGCTTTTGATGCCATTATTCAATACAATTTAGAGCCTGAAGTATACAATTTGTTTATACTTGAACAGCTCATAAAAGCATGCAACGGGCAAGAAATAAGCATACACATTGAAGTTGATACAGGCATGAAAAGATTGGGTTTTGATGAAGAAGAGCTGGATGAGCTCATAACCATACTCAATCAGAACCATAACCTGCGTGTTAAAACCATTTTTTCTCATTTGGCTGCAAGTGACGAAAAAAAGCACGACTTGTTTACCCATGAGCAGATTCAGAAGTTTGAACGCATGTGCCATAAAATCAAATCAGCATTTAATTACCCCATACTTTGCCATATTTTAAATAGCGGAGGCATAGTTCGTTTCCCTAATGCGCAATTTGATATGGTGCGTTTAGGCATTGGATTGTATGGAATAGACCCTACGGAAAAACTACAAAAACAATTACAACCTGTTGGCACACTGAAAACGGTTATTTCACAGATACGTAAAGTGAAATCACATGAAACAGTTGGCTATAGCCGCAAAGGCACCGTTCAGCGCGATGCACGAATTGCCGTAGTGGCTATTGGTTATGCAGATGGGTTAAACCGTAAATTCAGCAACGGGAAGGGACATATGCTCATTAATGGACACAAGGCCCCGATTGTAGGCAAAATATGCATGGATATGACCATGATTGATGTTACTGACATCCAATGCAAAGAAGGTGATGAAGTGATTGTGCTGGGAAGGGAAATTGAAATCAATGAATTTGCCGATAAGCTAGGGACAATCCCTTATGAGGTACTCACCAGTATTTCACAACGTGTTAAACGCGTGTATTATTACGAGTAACTAAATCAATTCAAAGGCAGCTGTTGCCATTTCCTTCCCATTTATAACTATACACAGTTTATGAGCCCCCAAATGGTGTTTGCGGGTGGTTAAATCGGCAAACACATGTTTACGCTTAAATGCCATGGTTTGTTTGGATTTAAAAGCGTAAGTACCTATTTGAAATATTTTAGGCGACAGGTTGCCGTTGGCCTTCATAAAATAGATTTTGTACTCCACCCGAACATCATGACTTGTTTTTTCTTCCAAGGTAACATCGAAACTAAATTGGAACTGATCACCTATTCGAAGGTTAGATTTGCTAATGGTTAATTCATTAACCGCAGTTTTAATACGGTGATTCAATCCAAATGAAGCAAGAGCCTGCTCATTTCCTTGTTTAAGCAATCCACGGCTTCCATGTTTTACAATCCAATCGGTTTCTGTACTAATACCTTTCCATTTGTTAACAAGGTCAATCACTATCTCCGGATGGTCTTTTGAAATATCGTTCAAACAATTGGCTACGCTTTTTCGCACATATTCGCTTTCATCTTGTTTCAACAAATCCAGTATTGGCAATAGGGGTGAAGGGTCTTTTTTAAATTGAGGTAAGGCCATTGCCCAAGGCAGTCTTGGTCTGATGCCCTCACTGGCAAGCCTTCTTACATGGTGGTTTTTATGTTTGGCCCAAAGCAAGTGCTGTTTAAGCAATTGTGTTGGGTACTTTACTATAAAAGGACGTACAGCAAACTCACTGCTGCTGTGTTGCGTAAATAAGGTTAATGCATCAATCGAATTTTTTAAATCCTCCTGGCCATAAACCTCCACAAAATCAGGAAAAAACATGGCTGTAAAACCAGTAAATGCTGGAGCTGTTTTTTTAAGTACCGCTATTTGTTCAGTATAAGACAAAGGCAGATGGTTGTTGATGCAAACCGTAATATGCCTCATGCGTTGTTTCAGTTCCATGTTTTCCCAATCCGCATTAAACACATCTTTAACAAACGCATTGCTTTTGAATTTAGGATAATGCTTGGTTAACTCAGCACTTAAATTGGTGACGAAAGGTTGGTTATATAAATTTTTGAGAGGTTCTGCCATTGTGTTCAATCGATAAAAGTGCAAAAAAAAGGCTATCCCGTTAGGAATAGCCTCTCAAGAAGTTATTGGTGCTTATTTAGATTTGCTCACGTTTACAAATTCATAATTTGTACCGTTTTTCTTCCAGATTACAGCATAAACACTCACGTTAGCCATAGCCCATGATGGGTCAACAACCATTTCGCCTGTTAAATCTTTAAAATCACCAGCTTTAATTGTTCCAGTAAGTGCTGGAGCACCCCAAGTTCCATTAGCTGAGCCTCTTAATACATAGTGGTGAGGAATTGGATTAGCACCTTGTGGGTGTCCGCTTTGTTTCCACATTGCATCATTTTCAATCACATAAAAAGCCACATTATAATCACCAGTGCTTTCTTTGAAGAATTTGATTGACGCTTTGATATTCATTTTACCATCAGCTACGGTGTATGTAACGCCAGTATTGGCAACAACCGGAGCAGATTTTTGAGCAGTCATGGCATCTTTGCACATTGTTTTTTCTGCAGTGGTATTTACCCCACTTGAGCGAGATGCTTTAGCTGAACCATTTACGTAGAATATTGGATAACCATATCCACCTGCGGCCCATTTGGTGTCCATGTCACTGGCTGTTGTGGTAATAAAACCTTCAGCTACAAAGTTTTGTGAAAAAGTACCCATGTATAAAGCCTTACCATCTGTTTCTCCGAAAGTAATCATTTCATCAGAAAAGGTCCATCCCCAACTTCCGCATGGTCCGCAACGCGTACCAGAAAATTTTTGAATCAATGAGGTGTTTTCTTCAGTTACTGCAACAGCAGGTGCTGCAACTACTGGAGCTGGTTTAGCTTCATCTTTCGTGTCATCGTCTTTACAAGCACCAGCAAATAAAGCCAAGCCAAATGCTAAAGAATAAATTATTTTTTTCATGTGTTTTAAGTTTTTGTTAATCAAATGTGGTGTTTTTAACTGAAAAAAAAAACTTTTAATAAAAAATTTACAATTTATTCTGCACCTTTGCACATTAATTATAACTAACCAAACGCATGAAAAAAATATTCCTCCTTACTTTTATTATACTATCTGGTACACTGGCTTTTGCACAATTAATTAGTGTAAATGCTCGCATCAAATCTGTAGAGGGAAGGATAGACAGCGTTGATTCTAAAACGGCTCAAGTTGTTATTAGAAACAATTCTACCAATCCTCAGGATACCTTAATCCGTTGGACCATCATTAAAATGGACAAGCCAACAGGATGGCAAATTGATTTTTGTGACCCTGACCTTTGCATTCCGAATCAAAGTCAAGGGAGTACAGGTACTTTCATTTTAAGGCCAGGTGTTTCTGCACCATTAAAAGCTGATTTTTATGCTAAAAGCAACTTCGGAGGAACAGCTTCTTTAGACGTATTACTAACCTTTGTAAATGGAACTACCAATAAAGATACCTTTACCTTAAGTGCAAAGGGGTGGAACACAGGGTTAAGTAAATTACAACAAGGTCCAGTAAAACTAGACATCTACCCCAATCCTGCTTCTAACGTGCTTAATGTAACTTACAACGCAAGCAATGTTAAAAGTATTAAGATATTTAACATGCTGGGAAGTGTGGTTTATGCAAGTTCATTTTCAGGTGGACAAAAACAAATTGACATCAAACAATTTAATGCTGGAAAGTATTTTATACAGTTGGTAACTGATGAGAATGTGATATCAAAAACATTTATCAAATCAGAATAAGACCAACAAAACCTATTTATTAAAAAGCAGAAGGCGTTAAATACCTTCTGCTTTTCTTTTTTTAGCAATAACCTCATACCCAAATGTTAGCTTTTGGGCCAAAGGAGAGTTTGGAGCAATAATGCGCCAAAATGGGGTAACATCTTTTTTGCCACTCTGCAAATCTTCAAATGCTTTTTCGGCTGCAATACGCAAGAAAATACCACTTGTAACAGGGCAAGTATATTCTGCATGAAACTCTGCAGCTAAATCTTTTCTCATGGTCTTGATATCAGTAGCTTTTCCTTCTGGAATTTGTTGCACATAATTAGCAATAATTTGAGGGGTTGCAATTAGCATACTTGCTCCAGCCGGAATGTCGGCAAATTTTTTGTCTACCCGCTTTATTTCAAAGGGTTTGTTTGAGTGGTACTTTTCTGACCAACTTTTTTTAGCCATATTCAAAAATAATTATTCAATCAGTTTTTTCATTGCTGTCATCACATTCTTCCAGTTTTGCTCTGAATGTTCTTTTTGTGCTTGATCTGAAATGCCATCCTGGGTAATTTGTAACAATGTGATGTCTTTTTCTTCCGTTAGCTGATAAGTTATTGTGGCATAGTTTTCCGGAATATCAGGTAGGTTGTTCCATGAGCTAAGGTAACTATATTGAAATAAGCCTGGGGAGGCAATTTGCAGGATAATGCCCTTATCTAAATAGGCTTTGCCCTCCCAGTTGCCACTGAATGTAATGGAAGAGCCAACGGTCCATTCAGAGGCAACCTCAGTGCCATAGAGATACTGTTTAATCACAGCTGGATTGGTTAAAGCTTCCCATACTTTTTGTTGGGGTGCATCAATCAGTAAACTGACTTTAGCAGTAAATGTATTGTCCATAGTTAGTGTTTGATAGGTAAGAAATTATTGTTGTGATTGATGTGATGAGTAGTAAGCCATTTTAAGGTGTTGCTTAAAATGATGAGCGAGATGTTGATGAATAATGGCATGCGGTGAAGTTTACAAGATGCCAATTTGTACAAGGGTAATATTTGCTGCTGCTTGCTCAAAGTTTGCGTTTAAGTATAGTTCTCTGTTTTCTCCAGAAGGAGTCAGCTGGTTTTCTGTGATGTAGTGCATGAGCTTTCCGTAAGTTTCCGGCAACTGCATCCAGCCTCCATAATGCATGGCACTTACACATTTAAAAGCTGAAGAGGTTTTAAATGCAAACGCACCCTCGTATCGCTCAGGAATGAGGTTAACAGGCACAGCTACTTCTAGGGTAAAGGGTGTGCTTTCATCACCCATAAAGCCAAAATAGGTCCAACAAACTGGGCCGGTAATCAGTAAGTTGTTCATTACCGCTTCCTTTTGCAATTGAGCTGCAATGCCCCGTTCCAAAATGCTAGATAGTTTTGCGATAGTGATTTCTTCTTTGTAGTAAAGAAAATGAATCGGTTGAATGTGATTAATCGTCATATGTTATTTTTTGTACAAATAACCATGACCTAAGTGACAACAGTATGTCAGTAATGATTTACTAGTAAAAACTATTGATAATGTTCAAATAGTGTTTTGCCCAAATGTTGCATTTCTTTTTTTAAATTTAGGGGTTCAACCACTGTTACGAAAGTCCCCCAATGCAGAAGCCATATGGCAAATTCTTTTGGGTTAGGATGTAAAAATACCATTTCGGTGTAGTTTCCCAAATCCTTTTCTGATTGTAAGCCCAAATAAATTTTCAAGTCTTGTACATGTTGTATCAATCCCTTTTTTACATGTAATACAATCTTGGTTAGCCCCTCTGGGCGTAAAAACTTTTCGGTCATTTCTTGCAAAGTGGGTAGTTTCTTTTTATCATAATGCATGTCGAGTACAACCAGCCGCTTAATGCGATCTGGTCTGAAATCACGAATGTCTTTTCGTAATCTGCACCAGGCAAATAGATGCCAGCTTCCATTTATAAAACTTAATCCAATGGGTTCAATAGTTCTTTTATTGGTTTCGCCTGTATAATGAGAGAAGTATTCGATTTCAAGCACGCGCTGGCTAACCAAAGCTTGTTGAATATTGCTGATATATTTATTGGGAAAAATACTGGTATCCGTTTGCGGCCTCATGCTGTAAACTTGGATACTGTCCTCCAAAGTTTCCAAATAATCTTTGTCATTGGTCTTTAACACTGCCCGCACTTTATCCATTGCAGCGTTGTATTCTTGGTATAATGATAAATCACCGAATTTGTGTAAAAGTTTTTCCCCAGTGAGCATTGCTCCTGCTTCATCCTTTGTAAATAAAACAGGCGGAAGCTGATATCCATCTAACAGGTAATATCCAAGTCCGGCTTCGGCTCCAATAGGCACCCCAGCCTCCTCTAACACCCTTACATCCCGATAGATAGTCCGTACACTGGTTTCAAATTTATGAGCCAGTTGCTGGGCCGTAATTTTTTTACGCGATTGTAATTGAAGAAGAATGGCTGTAATACGTTCTAGTCTATTCATAAAAAGTTTCAAACACTTGCATAACACAATGTGAATAAGGCTCGAATTTATTTGAAAAATTAGTATTTTACATTAGGTTTGAACACGAAGTTATAACGAAGTCAGCGATTTTATTCATGAGTAAGGTTAGATTAAACATTGTAGGATTAAGTTCAGGACAAAGCAACGGATCATACACATTGATATTAGGTGAAGAAAACGGCAGGCGCAAATTGCCCATTATTATTGGCAGTTTCGAAGCCCAAGCTATAGCCATTGAAATAGAGAAGATAGTACCATTTAGGCCCATGACCCACGATTTATTTGTGAATTTTGCAAAAACTTTTGGGGTGCATATTGAAGAAGTAGAAATTTATAATTTGGTGGATGGGGTTTTTCATGCTAAATTGATTTGCGAAATAGATGGTGAAACAAGGGAGATTGATGCCAGAACAAGTGACTCAATTGCACTTGCAGTGAGGTTTAAATGCCCCATTTATACTTATGAGCACATCATGTCAGAAGCTGGGATGATTTTTACGGAAGACATGACGGAAGATGATATGTTGGAAGAAACACCTGGAGCGCCTCGAAAATCAGGAAGAACAAGTGAGATGGATAAAATGAGTGAGGATGAACTGGAAGAAAAGTTAAGTGAGGCGTTAAACGATGAAGATTACCAACGTGCAGCAATGCTTAGGGATGAATTAAATAAACGAAAGAAATAAGTTAACACATGGAAAGATTTACTGGTCTGTTAGGCGTAATAGTTATTTTAGGAATAGCTTTTTTAGTATCAAACAATAGAAAAGCTATTAATTACAGATTGGTGTTAAGTGGATTGGGCATTCAATTGGTGATGGCCCTGTTTATATTAAAAACAAGTATAGGACAGCAACTTTTTTACAGCCTGGGTAATTCCATTAAAAAATTATTGGAGATGGCAGATAAAGGTGGTGAATTTGTATTCGGTGGATTGGTTCGCCCTGATCTATTAAAACCACTACTAGGTGATGCATACAGCTATGTCTTTATCTTTAAAATTATGCCGGCCATTATTTTTGTGGCGGTTCTGGTAAACATTGCGTACCACATCGGACTCATGCAAATTATTGTTTCGTTTTTTGCACGTATCGTACATTTTTTAATGCGCGTAAGTGGGAGTGAGGCATTGAGTAATGTGGCCAGTGCATTTGTTGGGCAGGTTGAAGCACAAATTATGATTAAACCATATATACCAACAATGACCATGAGTGAGTTATTGGCAAGTATGAGTGGCAGTATGGCCTGCATTGCTGGTGGTGTTATGGCGGTGTATATATCCATGGGAGTACCCGCGCCATACTTATTGGCTGCAAGTATCATGGCTGCTCCGGCAGCTTTAGTCATCTCTAAAATAGTATGGCCAGAAACAGAAGAATCACCCACCAAAGGAGCAGTAAAGCTAGAAGTAAAAAAGGTACATGCCAATTTATTGGATGCTATTGCTCATGGAGCCAGTGATGGATTAAAGGTTTCATTAAATGTAATGGCTATGCTCATTGGTTTTATCGCGTTAATTGCTTTAATCAATGCCTTATTGGGTAAAGCAGGTCTTTTAATGGCTGCCGGTAATATAGATTTATCCGTGGTGGGAATAGATGTTAATAACCTATCTTTAAACAGCATTTTTGGTAGCGTTTTTTCGGTTTTTGCTTGGCTCATGGGTGTGCCTTCAACCGATACCTTTACCGTGGGCTCCTTAATGGGTACTAAAATGGTAATTAATGAATTTGTGGCATACTCTCAGCTTACTCCAATGATTGCGGGACAAACCATGTCTCACAAGAGTATTGTAATAGCCAGTTTTGCCTTATGTGGTTTTGCTAATTTCAGTTCCATTGCTATCCAAGTAGGAGGAATAGGCGAACTTGCCCCTAGCAGAAGGTCAGATTTGGCTAAACTTGGTTTTAGGGCTTTGCTTTGTGGAACGTTAGCTTCTTATCTTTCAGCGACCATTGCTGGTATTATGGTGTAAAATATTATTCTAAAACTTCCCATTTAAACTATCCCTTTTGTGTTGTTGGATGCGCTTTAATGAGTCAAGCTGATGGCTTGATCCAGGCTTTGGCATCTCCTGTAAAGTTTCGCTGTTCGCATTTTTATTGGATGATTGACAACCAACAAATGACAACAGCATGCTGCTAGTGAGCAACAATAATCCGCTTCGAAACGATGGTTTGATCATTGTTTTTAATATTAATAATATAAGTGCCGTTAGCCAATTGTTTGGTACTAAAACTAAAGCGGTTTATTCCTGGTTTACCCTTGTCAATCAGCATCACTTCGCTGTTTTTGCCTGTAACATCCAACAATGCAAACTCAAGCATCATTTTTTCTTTAAGCTCAAACTCAACCGTAACAAACTCCCCACTTGGCACAGGATAAACATTAATTTGTGAGGCCACCACTTCAGTACTTTTATTTAATCCAAGCAAGGGGTCATTGCTTTTAATCTTAGCTATCCATGTGCGGTGATTGCCATTTGCCAAACCATAAGAATTAGCCAAATAACATTCCCCTAAACGATTGTATTTTGGTTGAATGCCAGTATAATCACCCCATCTTTCAATACTGTCAAGCAATACATTAATACTTCCCTCTCCTTGTTTGATATGAATTGGCGCAGAAACCTCTCCATCTCTTGCAACAAATACAGTTGAATTCCCGGCAAACTTTGTTTTTGAAACATGCGAAAAAGAAATGAGCATGGTTTGGTCTGTTTTAAAACCACCCCCAGCATAAGCAATGCTTGGATAGCCAATGTCCATGCTATCGTAGCTGATGATTTTGCCTGTTACAACGGGTTGTTGTGCATTGCTGATATCTATTCTGCCATAATAAACAGATGGGGCAAAATTGGCCTCATTAATAGAATTACCCACATAATGAATCGTGTTCTCATGCTTTAATGCACTTAATGCCCTGGCGTCATTTGTTTGCATGTACTGCCCACCAGGCTGTGGAGCATTAGGCTGCAAGCCATAGGGTATGTTTGTTTTAAGGACTTTAAGTGTTAACGTTGGATTCGCATCTATTGTATTGGTAATCTCATGTAAGAAAACAGTATCATTTTTTAAATCACCAGGTCTTACTGACACAAAATAATGATTAGGGCCATACATGGCGTTACTTCCTTTTACAGGGCAAATACTCCATATAGACTTGTTATTATATTTAATATTGTAGTAGGCTTTTTTTCTAAGTGAGTCGCCAGCAAATCCATCGGCTTTGTTCACTTGCCAAATAATAGATTCTATAAATCCTTCTTGCCATGAGGTATTGTCTTTTAAGCGATTTACCGTAACAAACAATTCATTGTTTGAAATTGAAATAATGGGATAATCACTCCATGAATCATCACCAAAAATATTACCAGGAATGGTGTAAAAATTCCAAGTACCATTGGGGTCGTTCGTTTGGCTAAATGCCGTAATTATTCTGGTATCAGCCGATGTGGTTCCTTGCAAAAACACCACAATAAAACGATCTGCCACTGGGTCATAAATGGCACGGGGGTCATAGGTACGGTTCAAACTCCCCAACGAACGTGCAAAATTTGCAAGGGTTCTGCTAAATATAAAACTTCCGGAGTCTGAGTATAAAGCAATATTGGTATTCATTACACTCACAATGGTGCCATTGTTACTTACTGCAATATCGTTATCGTTTGGTGTACCCTGTGGAGTGTTAGCAGCAAAACCCCGCAGTATACTTGGGGCAGGAGGAAGAGCTTTTTGTAAGGTGTTATTGCCCATGCTTTGATGCTGGTGCAAACTTCTGGCCGCATCCAGTTGCTGCTTTTTTTGGCGAATAGAGCCAGCAGCCGGAGCAGGGGGGGTGCTTTTTATCAATTGCAGCTGCGCTTCATAATCAATGCCAACATCCGTGAAATTTACAACGGATTGTCTTGGAGAGTTATGCAACAAAGTAGTATAAGTAAAATCCTGCGCCACGGAAACTTTACAAGCCATAAAAGCCAAAAACAGATAACCAATTTTTTTCATATGCCTATTCATATCATACGAAAGTAACAATTTTTTGTGTTAGAGTTGTTATCTCTTTATGCGGTGGTCTCAACAGATTTTTGTGAGAATCGTTCCTTAATGACAGGATAAGTAAATACGCTTGCCAATATAATAAGAGCTCCAATATAAAACCCGCCACTCATATATTCAGTATCCCCAAATAGCAGCAAAGAAAATGCAATCCCATAAACGGGCTCAAGGTTGTTGGTGATAATAACGGTGAGTGGCGTAAAATGTTTTAATATTTCAACGCTCCAGGTAAACGCAAGTGTGGTACAAAATACACTTAATATAATCAAATAGATTCCATCAGATAAGTTTAAATCAGGTAAATTAAACGTATTGGACGAAGAAAAGAATTTGATGGCGGTGATGAATAACAATGCGCCTAAAAATTCGTAGAAGGTAATTTTATAAGCACCATGCTGTTGAATAAGTTTAGCATTATAAACCCCAAAAAAGGCTGCTGTTAGTGCTGCAAGTATGCCATAAATTAGCCCAGCAATCTGATTAGTCTCAAATTTAAAAATAATTCCAAGCCCTATCACCAAAATGATCCCATAAATGAAATCGCCCCAGAAAAAGCGTTTTTTTAACAGTAAAGGCTGCAGTAGGCTGGCAAATAAGGTAATGGTGCTAAAACCTGCCATGGCCACGCTTACATTACTTACTTTTATAGCATGGTAAAAAAAGTACCAGTGTAAACCAACAACACATCCAATAAGCAACAACTTTCCTACTGATTGAATAGACAGGATGAGGCCTTGTTTTTTATAAGCCATAAACACCAGCAGGCTAAGTAATGATATAGAGAGTCTGTACCAAACCAAATCCATGGCGCCAAAAGAAATTAACTTACCAAGTATGGGAGTAAATCCCCAAAGTAAAATAATAACATGCAGATGCAATAGCTTATTTTTAACCATTACTTAGGAGTTGTTTTAATCATAAAAAGAGCAATCACCAAAAATATAAGATTGGGGGTCCAAACAGCAATAGCTGGTGGCATTACATGGGTTACACCCAATGTGTTAAATACCTGCATCACCAGCAAGAAACTCAAGGTTAAAAATAAACCAATACCCAAATGCAGTCCTGTGCCTCCTCTTGATTTGCGGGAAGAAATGGCTACAGCTAACAAAGTAAGTATGAAAAATGAAAAGGGAGTAGAAATGCGTTTATACAATTCAACATAATATTTGCTCACATTTGCAGCACCCTTATCCTTCTCTTTTCTAATAAAATTATTCAACTCTGGATTGGTCATTGAAGAAATGTACTTGGTTTTAAGAATAAATTCTTCTGGTCTGATGTTTAGTACCGTATCTAACAAGCGCCCTTTTTCAACAGTTTCCTTGCCATTATTAAATAACCTTCGTTGGTAATATTCCAGTTGCCATTGTTGTTTTTGTTTGTTCCATAACAAACGGCTGGCAAATACCCGTTGTTGGATGCGGTTGTTTTCAAAATGCTCAATGGAAACATTATAACCACTGCTATCAACATAATTAAACGACTCCATGTGTAAAATGGTGTTGGGCTCAATGGAACTGCTGATGTTATTATTCTGTGTGGGTAAAACGTCATGAATCCACTTATCTTCAAACTCATATCGCTTTTTATCACAATATGGAATAGCTATGGTATTTAGAAATAAGAATGTTGCAGCCAAAATGGTGGCACTAACCAAATAAGGTCGTAAAAAACGATTGTAGTTAATTCCACTATTTAATATGGCAATGATTTCGCTATTTTGGGCAAGCTTGCTATTAAAAAATAGGGCACTCAAAAAAACAAAAATGGGGCTAAACATCCCAAAAAAGTAAGGTAAAAAGTAGATGTAATAATCAAAGATAACAATGAGGAGCGAAGGTTTCTTTTTTAAGAAGTCATCCAGCTTCTCTGTAATATCTATAAAAATGGCTATCAACGAAAATAAGCCTAAGGTAAAAACAAAGGTGATGAGGAATTTTTTAACAATGTACCAATCGAGTGTTTTCATGCATCCGTTTAAACAGGCGCAAAGTAACAATAATTATTAACGCCAGGGCGAAACTACAAAAATCAATCCAAAGGTTCTTGTATTAGCGGTTAGGCAGTTGGGTAAACTTCACCAAATGAAGGGTTCTGCCCTCATAATCAATGCTAAAACGTTTCATGCTAATGAATTTTGCGTTTGGTATACTAGGTGGGTAAAAGAGAAATAGGTTGGTGGTGTCTGGCATTCTAATTAAAAGCACCTCCTTACGTTCCCGCTCAAAGTAATAAATGTAATTGTGGTTTAAGTCGCTGTTTGGCGCAAGGTATAAAGGCTTTCCCGCAGCCAGTTTATGTACCTCAAGGGCTTGTTGTTTTTGGGAGTTTACAACACCCGTGCTTGCCCTATAAGGTAAAACGTATAAATTAAATGCAATGCGGGTAACCAATAAAAATGAAATAAACCACCACACGCTTTGGGAGGCATCATAAAACAACCAACTGATACAAAGCAACAATAACAAGAGTACAACAGTAAAACGCCACTCCAATAACGAAAGGTTCATGTAAACAATGGCACCAACAAAGCCTACTGTAGTAAATGCCATAATTCCCTTCAAAACAAGGTTGCTGTATTTCCTATCAAGGGTGTTATTAAAATAACTCTCAAAAAAAGCATGACCCAGTAGTATAAAAACAATTGGGTACAACATAAATAAATACCTTGGATAGTAGCCAGGAGACGCCCAGTATGGAGGGAGATTGAATAACAATACCCAAAACAAATAAACCAAAAATGGATATTGTTTTATCTTTTTTACGGCATCATTTCTAAATAAAAAAACAACCAATAATGACCATGGGGCTAAATGCATGATATGGTCAATAGGGAAGGTAAATAAATGGCTGATGCTTTCCCACAAGGTTTTATCAAGAACAGTGCGCTGCTTGGATTGGTCCCACAATTGGTCAACCCACCCCAAAATGCTGTTTTCTGTGTTGTAAAAATAAAAAAATAACCCTACAGGTATAAACGCGATAACGCCACCCAATACATGTTTAAATGTGAATAGCCATTTAACTTGCCTTTGGTAAAGTGCCATGGCTGCTAGTGTAAAAATAGGAAAAGCAAGGGAAGGCAATCCTTTTAACATAAAACCAACGGCATGTAAGGCGTAAAACGACAGAAACAGGAAGAAATGCCTGCCTCTGGGGAACTCAACATAAAGCAGGTAAAATGATTCAAACGTAACCCAAGCATATAAAATATCAATGTGGCCAAGCATGGCATCGTAATACAACATTCTGCCAAACGTAATGGAGATAAACGCAGCCAATAATGCGGTTTGCCAATTCAATTGTTTTTGAACGATACGAAAAATTCGGAAGCCGAAACAGAGCAATGGGATAACTGCTGCCAGTCGGGTAATAAACTCGCTTTTACTTCCTGTAGTTTCATATAAAAAAACGAGCAACCAGTTAAATAAGGGCGGTTTTTTGTAATAATATTCTCCCACAATTTTAGAAATCAGGTAATTTCCTGAATACATCATTTCCATAGCCACATTTGCACGTGTGGGTTCGTCTGCTTGAATACCAATAATTCCCAGGTTATAAAAAAGGGCAGGTATCAGCAGCAGCAGCATAGCCCCTAAACTGTATTTATTGATGGAAGGTTGTTGCATCAACTCGATTCGGCAATGAGTTTTTTATCGATGCTGCCGATAAAGAAAAGGCCAATTAATGAAGATGCAGCTGTAATCATAAAAAACACCAGCGTAAAAGCGATTGATGTAGGCTCGTTAATATGCATAAAACGTGCACCAAATAAAAATACCAACTCACGCGCGCCAAAACCTCCCACAGTTAGAGGCAAAATAGCCACTACAGATGAAAGCATAAATAACGTAAGGTAATCCCAATAATGCATGTCAATATGAAGGGCTTTTAGAATTAAAACGGCACAAATTACTTGCCCTG
>CALRXU020000005.1:0-223265 GCA_943372215.1 Chitinophaga pinensis
ACTTGGGCACAAACCCAAACCAAACAATTCAGAGTGAACTTTAATGTAGATGAGCATACACTGGATAAATCTGATGAAGTCATTCTGAATGAGCTCCTCCTTCTTTGCAAACAGGCTACTTATGCCGAAATTAAACTGACCGCACACACTGACATTGACGCTGACGACCAATACAACCTGGCCCTCTCTAAACGCAGGGCACAATCAGTTACCACTTACCTAGAGGCCAATCAACTCAACACCAAAAATATTTTGGTAAACTGGTATGGCGAAAGAAAACCTGAAGCTTCAAACAACAATGATGAAGGCAAGGCCATGAACAGGCGGGTAGATATTTTGGTAAGTACTTACGAAATTAATAATACTGCTGATTTACTAAAATCAATATCACCCGAATACACCCAAACTTTTACCATTAATCCGAAACAGGATAATATCATAAAAGGCAAAAATGGCACTTCCATTACCATTCCTAAAGATGCGCTGGTTACCAAAAGTGGTAAACCCATTGATGCAAATGCGGTGCAAATTACCTTGAAAGAGTTTTTAAAACCTAAGGATGCAGCGTTTAACCAACTCTCTACCATAAGCAATGGAAAATTACTGGAGAGCGGAGGCATGTTTAGCATAGAAGCAGCGGCAAACGGAGAACCTGTGAGCCTGAAAAAAGGCCAAGCCATGCAGGTACAAATGCCTACCATTAACATGCGCAACAACATGCAATTGTTTACTGAGGTAAAAAATGCGCAAGGCATTAGCGAGTGGAAACCCACCAATGTGCCTTTTAGACCAGCAGTTGCTAATGGAAAAGACACCCCTCACATTAACCTAAACACCGCTTATTTAAAAAGCTTGTTAGTTAATAACGAAAGGCCTGAACAAACTCCGCAGTATGAATACGCGCTTCAACCTTTACCAAAAAAACCCGCCTACATTGGTAATGCGCCAAGATACATTGAACCTACCCTTAAAAGCGAGTTTTCATGGTGGGAAAGAACGATTTATTCAACGGATAAATTAAAGGCTCAATTGGAGATCATTACTGCTAATTATCAAAAATCGTTTAATCTTTCGCAGACCAATTATCTTCGAAAAAAAGTGCGGTATGACCTCGCAATGGATAAGTATCAAAAGGACTCTGTAAACTTTGAAAAAGATAACTTAGCCAATTTAAGAAACTGGTTAGCGCAGCAAAAAGTAATTCACCAGCAACACATTGATTACATGGAAAAGGATTGCTGGAATAAAGCATTAAACAACCTAATTTGGTTAAGTGATAAGAATTTGATTACCCAGATTAATTTTAAAGACAACTTCATCAATGATGTTAACCCATTGTATAATATACATGGTAACCGATATGTACACCATATTGCATTATCAACCATCTCACAGCTTCAGGAGTTAAGTTTACATCAGGTTGCACAAAAATGGACAAAAGGAAATAAAATCAACTTGTCAAAAATAACTGGTTTAAATGCCTATTACGTGCGTGCCCCTAATAACTTTGCTGCAACTAAAATGATTGAGCATGAAAAACTGCTTGCCATGCTTGATAAGGAACTAATGACGTTAATGGTGAAAAGAGATAAAGCGAAAATGTATGATGCAAAAAGTGTTAATAGTATATATGCAACCTCATTGAGTGGCTTTGGCAGTTATAACTGCGACCGCTTTAGTGAAACACCTCCGAATAGAATGGCTAAGATTAGAATCCCTTTCACAGGGGTTGCCAATGTATCGTTTTTTGTTCCTTCCATAAACAGCTATATCTATGCATACCAAGACCAAAATGGATATTATGCAAACCTGCCTAAAGATATGGACATCAAAGTGGTGTTTGTATCCTTTAGTAAAGCAACTGGCCCCATATTAGATGTTAGACCTATAAAACTTAAAAAAGATACCGAGTTTGTGCTACAGCCAAAAAACGTAACCCTTGCAGAAATGTTTAAGCAACTTAACAACATTTAGTGTTTTGCGATTTATAAAAAGGAGGCCTCATCTGAGGTCTCTTTTTTTATACCCGCAAACAGGTTTTTTTTAGGATGATGGTATCTACCCACTGCTGTTGTTTTTCTTCACTAAAATGGCGAGCGGGAGTATCTAGTTTACACATCCTGATTTGTTTATTTTGACAATGCAAAGCCAGCTTATTTACGGCTGCTTTAATGTTGGGTATGCCGTTAAAGGTTTTGCGGGTAAAATAAACGGCCTTTAATTTAGGGAGGCTATCTACCAAGGTGATTAAATCAGTAAAGGTGTGCGCGTGGCTGTCAATAAAATCATCTTCCATGTTTTCGTCATCGGCCAAGGGCACTTCTAAAACTGAAATCACATCGGCAAAATCAATGTGGTACTTGGCCATAAAAGCTTGCTTGGCTTTGAGTGGCGCATCTTTTAACGGGATGTGCTTAAAACAAACTGGCAACAAATGCCATAAAAAATTACGGGGCCGCCCAAAGAAAAAATCACCGGAATGGGCATGGTCGTGGGTAAAGGTTCCCAGCAACAATATTTCTGTATCAGGTTGAACAATGTGGTTGGTAAATTTATTGTTTAGCTGACACATTTTAAGATTACTCATGTGGCGAATATACATTTTTATTTGCTCAAATGAGCACCCAAGTCCCTTTACCAACAAGCTCCTCAACGCATTTATGGCCCGCTTGTATTTACTAAAATTATTAGCAATTTGGCTTGCTTTTATGCCATTACTTTGAAGTATGGATACCACCACATTAATTAAAGGAAGAGGCTCTCAATTAAACACCCCAAACCGTTTTAGCAAATACGAAACCGTTACGGAATTTATTGAAGGGTTGGACGAACCTTTAATACAAGAAGTGGTTACTCAGGTGTTTTTGGATTACCCAAAAAAAATTGTGAACCACGTGGAAAGCCCGGATGTGGGCATGGAATATTCCGTAAACCCATACCAAGGTTGTGAGCATGGCTGTGTATATTGTTATGCCCGAAACACGCATGAATACTGGGGCTTTAGCGCGGGGCTTGATTTTGAATCGAAAATTATTGCCAAACCACATGCGGCTGAATTGTTGGCCCAAGCTTTTGACAACCCCAAGTGGAAACCAGCGGTAATTTCCCTTTCGGGCAATACAGATTGTTACCAACCCATTGAACGCAAGTATAAACTTACACGGGGATTGCTAGAAGTTTGCTTGCGTTATAAAAACCCTGTGGGCATCATCACCAAAAACCAACTGATTTTACGCGATTTGGATGTGCTAAAAGAGTTAGCCAAACACCAACTGGTACACGTGTTTGTAACCATTACGGCACTGGATGAAAACATCAGGCAAAAGCTTGAACCACGCACCACCACCTATGCTAACCGCTTAAAAGTAATTGAACAATTAACGGCCAATGGCATTCCATGCGGGGTGATGGTGGCTCCCATTATACCTGGCTTAACCAATTACGAGGTGGCAAAAGTAATTAAGGCGGCAGGCAAAGCTGGGGCTTACACGGCTGGGTACACCATTTTGCGTTTAAATGGGCAAGTAGGCAATTTGTTTACTGATTGGGTACACAAAAGTTTTCCCGATGCGGCAGCTAAAATTTTAAAGCAGGTAGCGGCCTGCCATAGTGGTGCTTTAAACGATTCCCGTTTTGGTACCCGCATGAAGGGGGAAGGGAAAATTGCGGAAAGCATCCGCAACTTATTTGTGACTGCGCGCAACAAACACATGAGCCAGCAGCCTGCATATACAGTTAACTTAACCGATTTTAAACGGCCACACAAGGTAGGCGACCAGTATAAGTTGTTGTAGGTGTAAAACCTGTATTGTTCTCAAACAACTTAAAAATACTCTCGTTTTAATGCTGGATTAACGTAGTCCAATCTCTTAAAAATGCCATCATGCCCTTTAATCAAAATAATCCCATAATCCGGATGAAAATAATAGACGTTGGTAAAAGATGTATTTTCATGTTCAATATTTACAGCAGTAAAACTGTAAAGACTATCATTACCAATTATTAACATGGTATCCATTTGAATGAATAGACATTGTTTTTTAAGCAAGGCACTGTTTAGACCCTTGAGATTATCATTATAGAATAACTTCCAACGGTTGTTACTCTTTATATACCAGTTTCTTTTTTCAACTTTAAAGTCAATAGCACACTTATTATTGTTTTTAGCCATGCAAAATATTTTATTATCCGTAAATTTATTTTTTGCTTTATACAAACGAGTTGTAATAATTGTATCAGCACAACAATTAGGAAAAACTGGATTATACAAATATAATTTTGTAGTTCCTTTGCTTTGTGCATAATTATAAATTGGAACGATAAGCAGCAATAATGATAGTATACACATCGCATATAGCGAATCTAAACCTCTTGGAAAATTTGAGTTTTGGTGGTTTAAATTATCCATTTTTATCGCCACTTTAAATATTGCACCTTGTTTTTTTCGAGATTAAAAACCAAGTAGTAAAAATCTGGGTGTAAATGATAATAGGGTGCAGATTTAACCGATAAAGAATCTGCATAACAACTTCCATACAATTGCTTTAATCTTTCTTTTTTATAACATCTGATGAGCAATAGTTTATGGTTAGCTGAGTCATAAAAACCACTGTATTGCCTGTGAACTTGGCTCATATCAAATAAGGAATCGTACTGTTCCATTGAGTTCTCTTTTAAATAGAACTGAATTGCCAATTTTAAATTGGTATCTATGGTATCAATCCTCAAATCACCTACAACCCAGAAGGGGTCTTTAGGTGAATCAATGCTTAATAGACCAAGCTCCGAAAGCTCCGTTTCGGATTGAATGGTGTAAGTTGAATACCCCAAAATAGGACTTGGCTGTTTTAAACTAAGGATTTTGCAACTCATTATGAACAGCATTATTGGTATAGCGCATATGCCAATCGTAACATTTAATCTGTCTCTGTTAAAACGACTATTTTGCTTAAACATCACTATTCTATTTTATGTTTTACTTTGTAAAACGGACGGAATCCATCAGTGCTTTCAGCCCATCAGATGGAAAATCTTCCCGTCTATAATGGTCTCCTTCCCCAATTATTACAATACCGTGTTTCGGTGAGAAAAAATAAGTTGTTTGGTGAGAAAAAAAAGATTCACCAATGGCATCATCAGTAAATGACAACAATTCCTCTCCATTTAACGTGTACTTATTCCGAGGAACTAATTCTTGACTAGAATACAGTAAATTAACCTTGAATAAGTGTCCTTTGCCATAAAAAATCTGCCACTCTTCACCACTAAACACATACCAAATGCCATTTTCTACTTTAAAATTGACACTGCAATACACATCGGTATCACTAGAACCAAAAATGTTATAATCTATGAAATTACTGTCGTTGAAGTAGCTGCGTTTAGAAAAAGAAATGGAATCAGCATAATAAGGGAATTCTGATGGTATTCCTGAATAGAGATATTTAAACACAGTATCTCTGCTTGTTTGAGTAGCATAAATTTGGTACTCCTTATAATAATCAGCTTCTGTTTTTTGTTTGCAGGAAACGAAACAGCCTAAGCAAACAAGTTGTAGAACAAATCCTCTTTTCATTTTAGTATTCATTCGTTCAATTAAATTTATTAATCCTTTTAGCCCATTCGGAGAAAATTCGTCTCTCCAATAATATTCACCAACCCGAAGTAAAAATAAGTTAATCAGCCCGATATTTTTCAATTTCATAATCTGTGGCAAATTATTTCTTAGCTACTGTAATTTACGAAAAAAGGCAAAAATAACTTCAGGTTTCGAATTGGGATTTGGAACTCTATCACGAATGAGGAATTTGCTCCTTGGCATTTTATGTTTAGACTCGATGTAATCTAAAATCACCACGCAACGCATCATTCCAATCATGTTATTTTTCTTTCGCTCTTTAGTAGTGGTATAGCTCTGTAGTACAATCTCTCGTTTGCTAAAAAAGGAATCTACACCGGCAGCAATTATTCGTTGACAAATCGTGTCAATAGCAACCTTCTCATTATCCGTTAAAGCTGCTTTATGTTCTTTAAAAACAGTACTGCATTGACTGAAGTACATTATTTGATGGTCATTTTGTGCTATTACACTTTGCAGCATTAACACAAAAAAAATGAATAATAACGTGATACCTTTTTCCATACTTTATTTAGTTGTAGTTGTTTGACAAGAAACTGCATACTGCTTTTAGTGCCTCAATTTCTCATCCCCAGTTATCAAATATCAATTTTTTTCCTGTTCAATTCTTTGCTCTTGATGGAGGGAATATAAATTCTACTTCTGAGTCTGTTCTTGCATCAACATTCATATCTCTTATATAAAATTTATTTCTACGGATATGGTATTTCCTCTCAATATAGTCTAAAATAATTAAACAGCGTTGCATTCCCACTAGCCTATTTTTCTTTTGTTCTTCAATTGTCATGAAACTATTCAGAATAACTTCTCGCTTATCAAAAAATGAAGAGGTGTCCTTATGTCCTGCAATAATCATCTGAAAAAGAGTATCAATTAGTATTTTTCCATCTTCAGATAGGGTTGTATCAAGTTCTGGATATAGAATCCTGTACCTAATAAAATAAGCTATTTTACGGTTGCTACTATCACTTTGAGCCCAAAGACTTGTCTTAATACCAACCAGAACGAATAGAGATAATCCAATAATGATTCTTTTTCTCATTGTAGTATTTAATTAGTTTTGGTTCAGTGAAAAACCATGTTTAATTAATTATTTAGTCCTTGGAGGAGGAAGTATAAATATAACTTGAGAATCTCTATTCGGGTCTGGCTGAAAATCGCGCATTAACAATTTATTTCTTCTGACACCATACTTTTTCTCAATGTAATCGAGTATAATAAAACAACGTTGCATACCGATTAATCTATTCTTTTCTCGCTCTGCTATTGTAGTGAAACTATTTAAAATAAATTCCCTCTTATCAAAAAACGAAATCGTGTCTTTGTAGATAGCAATAATTCTTTCAAAAAGGGTGTCTATTAGTATTTTTCCTTCTTCTGACAAGGCTGTATCATGTTCTGCATACTGAATACTATATTCAATGTAATATGTAATCTCTCCACTGCTACTTCTAACTTGCGCCAAAAGATTGGTTCTAATGCCTACTAAAGCAAATAGAGATAATCCAATAATGATTCCTTTTCTCATAGCAGTATTACTGAGTTTTGCGTAAACATCCTATATTAGGCTTATTTTATTTAGTCCTTGGAGCCCTTGGAGGAGGGAATATCAAACCAACCTCAGAGTCGTTATTAGGGTCTGGTAGGAAGTCTCGAATTAGTAATTTACTTCTTCTGACGCCATATTTTTTCTCAATATAATCAAGTATAATAAAACAACGTTGCATGCCAATTAATCTGTTCTTTTCTCGCTCTGCTTTTGTTGTTAAGCTATTTAGAATGATTTCCCGATTGTTGAAAAACGAAAGGGTGTCTTTGTGTATAGCAATAATTCTCTGGAAAAGAGTGTCAATTAGTATTTTCCCGTCCTCTGATAAGGCTGTATCGTGTTCTGCATACCGAATGCTATATTGAATATAATATGTTATCTCACCACTGCTACTTCTAACTTGCGCCAAAAGATTGGTTCTAATGCTTACTAAAGCAAATAGAGATAATCCAATAATAATTCCTTTTCTCATGGTGGTATTTAATTAGTTTTGGTGGTTTGGCCTGATACAGCGCCTGATTTTTTCTTTACCGCCTCTTTATTTTCAGGCACATGTTCTTTGCCTGTACCCAAATTATTGATAAGCTTCTCTATGTTATTATTTCAATCATTATAGACTTTTCTTCTTGGGAAAATAAAATGTATTTCAGGGTCAGCAAATGGTTCTGGTTTAAAATCCCGTATAAAAAATTTCTTCCTATTGATTCCATATTTACTTTCTATATAATCAAGAATGATAACGCAGCGCTGCATTCCAATATAATTGTTTCTTTTACGTTCTTCAAATGTTGTATAAGACTGAAGAACGAAATCTCGCTTATTAAAAAACGAAATGGTATCTTTTTCAACAGCGATTATTCTATTAAAAATTGTGTCTATGAACGATTTTCCTTCATCGGTTAGAAAAGTATCATTTTCTTTAAATCGTATACTCTGATGAGTATACGTTACTTCATGATTGTTTTGAGCCAATACATCTATTTGATTGACTATTAAAAAGATGAATATAAAACTAATATATACGATTTTCATAAGAAAATGATTACTTATTTATTGTTGTTTGATCAGACACTGCTTTAGATTTTTCTTCTACAACTTTAGGGTCCTCTGGTGTATGTGTTTTTCCCGTACCAAAATCTTCAATAAGCATATTCTTGTAGGCTAGCGATGTTTTCTTTGCTATACTCGTAAGTGTATTTGCAAACTTGGCAGCATCATACAAATGGACTGGATTCATGGTACGAGGGTCATTATTTGGGTTATTACTTGCAAAATCTGACATGAACTTTTCGCCATCAGGCCATGGAGTTCCAAATTCATCTTCTCCATACCTATCTGAAAATCCCAACATGTTCATCGTTTCATTAGCAGCTGATTGAAATTTGCTCAATCTTGCATTACTTCCCCCTTGTGTGGTCATTCCACCAGCATCTACCTTTGCCATTTTGAAGTTTTTATCCACATACATCATATTATCACCTTCTTTAACCCCTTGTTTTGCAAAATTTGATGCTTCGGGCTGTGTTTGATTAGCACTCATGTTCATGCCTGCTGCTGCTGTATTTAATTGTTCATTCAGTACATAGGTCACATTAATCTTTACAATATATGTTTTCCCTTCAATTTTAACTGTACCCGAAGATGAATAACCTTTGTTTGCTGCAATAAAAGCCGCAGCATCAGGGCCGTAACAATGAACGGTAGTTTCCAGTGTTATGGTATTGCCTGTAATGGAAACTCTTCCATCTTTTCCGTCAGGGTCGTTAAAAACAAGCGGGCTGTTGTAAGCAAAATTGTATGGAGAAATACCGGGATACCGGCTTGCATGTGGGTCAACACTCACAAAATGGCCTATTCGTGCATCGTACATCCGTGCGCCAAAATCGTAGGCAAAAGCCACTGGGTCAATAATAAATCCGCTAACGGTGGTGGTGTCCATGGCTACCAATCGCTTGGTTTGGGTATTGATGGTGTAATGGCCATAGGTTTCTTGTTCCCTCGGTTCAAACACTTCCTGAAACATGCCTTTGGTCAAGGTCCAATATTCTTCATCTTTGGGGTCTTGCACCTTAATGGTGGTAAACGGGCGTGGGTTGCGTGTTTGGTGGTTCCATTTGTTGGGGTCGTACTGCAAAGGGTTTACTATTAGCTGTTGCATATCAACAGGCATTTGCCTGTAACCTAAGGCAGCCAATCGGGCAAGGTGTTTTTCTAAAGCAACCACCTCAGGTGCAATGGCACTGTCCCTGCTCAATTGGTGCATGGAGTTGATGTGGTGTGTGTTGGCATAATGGGTTACACGTGCATCCAATATTTGCGCTTTTAATAATAATGCATTCAAATTTAACGAATCGTAACGTAAAGCCAATGCGGCACAGCGCAACATAAACTCATCTCCTTTGGTGTTAAATTGATGCTCGTAACTTTTGGCCAAATTCACCAAACACAACCCAATGCTCTGTTTGGTAGTGTAATCCCTCAGGGCTATTCCGCTTCTTATGGCATCGCTTGGTGTGTGGGTTAAGGTTTGTATAATGCCATCTGCCGGATGGCCCGCTGTGGCCAATTCCACATTGTAGTATTGTCCTTGTGGGTTTTGGTGTTGAATGTAAATATGCTGTGGCGCAGTACAAATTTTTGCATCGGCCTGTAAACGGTCTGACAATATTTTGTACAGTGCCGTAAGCGCAAAACAATTGCCCTTTTGTTGCTTAGAGGTAATTAAACCAAGCACTTGTGAGTTTGTCCAGTCTTTCATCCCAAAAGGATCAGTTGCTGCATACGCATAAGGTACATGATAAGCAACGGATATGGCACTATCTGATACGTAATTGATGATAACCGTATCGGTAATAAACTTAAACACCGCCCAATTGCTTAAGGCTTTGCGGTACAATTCCTTTTTTTGCTCGGGCAAATAACGCAAGTCCCTTAAGCTAAACCTTCCGAATTCATTTACACCCACATCAAAATTCATGGTATCGCTGTTGTCGTTCGCTTTAATGATGCGCTTAATAAAATTGGTGTATTGGATGATGTTGTATTGAAAATCAGCATAAGCAAATTTGCCTTGGTGGTAAGGGTTCTCGCTAATAAAAACAGCCCGTTCAAAATCGGGGGTTACTTTTTCTTCCAACATATGTTTTAACTCGGTAAAAGCCTGTTCATACTGGTCTTTAGCACTCCATTGTTTTGGTAAGGGTGTGGGTAAATGGGAAGCATGTTGCGTACTTTTTGGCGTGTCAGTGGCTGTTGGGTTGTGCGTTATTATTACAGGCTGACTTGAAGTGGCCTGAGGCTTTTTGCTGCGGCATGCCACAACTGTTAATGTTGCAATAACTAAAACGGCCAAAAGAAGGGTATTTGTTTTCATGGTATTTGTAATGCGTTAATGAATAAATAGTGTTCTTGGTTGTTTGGAGTTAATTCCCTTGGCTTGCATAAGCCTTCCTTTTTTATCGGCATACTCCATAAACCGCAATTCTTCTTCAATAGGAAACTCTTGTATGCCCAAACGGCTGATGGTTTCCACATAGTTAAAATAGTTTTCGTACGCTAACATCATGTCAGGATATTGTTGCATTTGGCTCATGTTGGTTATTCCTTTTTCCATCACCATCTTATTCACCTCATTGGCATATAACCTTTTGCGCAGGTTGCTTTCCGTAATATTGATATAATCTTGGTCGGGAAAATGAGGTTCGGCAACGGCAAGGCACTCCTTTATTAATTGGTTATCGGCAACCCAGTGTTCTTTAATAAAATCAGCCGCAAGGTCAAACAATACCGAAGCAATGACTTGCTTTTTACTAAGGCTTTTAATGTACAAGTTGTTTTTTTGAGCAGCAGCCATAACCGGAAGTGTTTGCAGGTAAAAGGCATCAGCCAAAAAACGGTCAACGGTGGTTTCGTAGTTAATGACCATACCTTGGTTGTTTTTGTAGCGTATAAATGAATGCCTGGGGTTATAAGCCAAAGAAGCCTCAACGCCTAAAGCCTCTGCCAATATCAGGTAAGTTATTGGGAAAGTATGGCATTGCCCCGTTCCGGTTGCCAATGTTTTTGTCACAAAATAATTTCGCCTGTCTTGTTGGGCGTTTACATCTATATAGTCATAAAAGTAGGGCATGTGTCCTACCCGTTTGCCCTGCATAGTAATATACAACGTGTCTGACATAAATTTTTGAATGCCGTAATGCAGGGCTTCTGGGTCTTTGGTGCTATATTTATTTGCAACAAGCCACTTCATAATAAAATCGGTATTTGACTGAATGAGTTTTGTGTACTGGCTATAATCCAAGTGCAAGTTGCCATAAGCGGCCTCTGCTTTGTAGTAAGCATCTTTTATTGACAAGGCTCTTTTACCAACTAACATGTCTGTTATTGCCTTTAGGGCGTGGGTATAATGGGGTGCATCTTGTAAATATTCTGGTGAATGGTAATAGTCCGTTTGTGCCGTTTTATCCTCATGATAGAGTGCCTCTTGCAAGAGTTCAAGTACCTCCTTTTGCACCTGTTCCATGCGGGTTAATTCAGGAGGTTTTCCATTTAACCAACGCTGCTGTTGTGCTAAAATATCTTGCTGTGTAGGTGGTGGCGTATGCCCAAATTGTTGCATGAGTTGCCTGTTCTGTTGGTCAATTTGTTGCCTGGATTGTTGTTGCATATCGCCTAATGAGGGACTAATGGGCGATGGGTTAGGGAATTGGGCAATACAATAGTTGCCCTTACAAAATATGAACAGTAACAAAGCGAGTTTGCAATAAAGGTAACCGTGTAGGTTGCAGCCCTTTTTAATACTGATATAGGCGCATATCAAGACATTGTTGCAAATATTCCAACGTGTGTTCAGCATGTTTAAAACAACCCCTATTAAATAAGCAGTCATCACTTGGTACTTATGGTTTTTTCAAACATACTCATTTGGTATAATGCCAATCAAGAGTAGAAATACCCTTTTTTTTTAGGGAAAACACTCTTTTTTAAATGCGGGTTTTCCATCTGGTGTAAAAATGGGGGTTTCCCCAAAACATCAGTTCATATAACTGTTAGCCAATAAATTATAAAAAAACCAACATCACATTTGGGTTTTTGTTGGTGGTGGAGGCCATTTTTTCAGAATGCTGGTGCGGTTTTGCAACCATATATTTAATACGCCTGTTTTTGATTTTGTTGAAACACCCGTTAAGCCTTCCACTATACAGTTAACTTAACCGATTTTAAGCGACCACACAAGGTAGGCGACCAATACAAGCTGTTGTAACGCCCTTATGAAAATCCATTAATTTGTGTTGATTTGTACCCCTAAGTTTACCTCACATGAAAAAACAAGTGCTGTTTGGGTTATTGCTTGCACAGTGTGTTTACACTTTTGCGCAACCCGCATTTATTAAAGACTCTTTGGATAGTTATGTGCAACGCGAAATGCAACGCTGGCAAATACCGGGCTTGGCCATTGCCATTGTAAAGGATGGTAAAGTGGTGCTGGAAAAAGGCTACGGGGTAAAACAGTTTGATAAGCCTGAGCCGGTAAATGAACACACCTTGTTTCAAATTGCCAGCAACTCCAAGGCTTTTACAGGAACGGCTGTGGCCTGGTTGGATGCGGAAAAACGCCTGAAACTGGATGAAAAAGTAACCACTTATTTGCCTTGGTTTAAGTTGGATGCGCCACAATATACTGAACTTTGCACGGTGCGCGATTTGTTGAGCCACCGCATTGGTTTTGGCACTTTTCAAGGGGATTTTTTAAACTGGGGAAGTACGCTTACCCGCAAACAAATTATTGAGCGCATGGCGCTTACCAAACCGCTGTATCGTTTCCGTTACCAATATGGTTACTGCAATGCTGGGTTTATTACGGCTGGTGAGCTTATTCCGGCAGTTACGGACACCAGTTGGGATGATTTTTTGCAGCACCGTTTTTTTTCGCCCATGGGCATGACCCGCACAAGCACCAGGTATGCGCAAATGGTAAATGACAACAATGCCTGCGCACCGCACACGTTGTTGGCTGATAAGGTGGTGAAAATGCCCTTAACCAATATTGATAACATGGGCCCAAGTGCTTCCATTAACTCCAGCGTAAGTGATATGAAAAACTGGTTGCTGCTGCAACTGGACATGGGCAAGTTTAATGGGCAACAATTGATTCCTACAAGTGTAATTGCTGAAACACGAAAATCGAACATGGTGGTGGGTGATGTGTATAGCAAGGCTTTTAAAAGCAAACATTTTTCTACTTATGGGCTGGGTTGGTTTTTATATGATTATGAGGGCCGCAGAATTATTGAGCATAGCGGTGGGGCCAATGGGTTTGTTACCAAAACAGAGTTTATACCTGAGGAGCAATTGGGCGTAATTGTTTACACCAACAGCGATGCCAACCGCCTGTATGATGCCTTGTGTAAACAGGTGATTGAGGCTTACCTGAATGTGCCTTACCGCAATGTGAGTGAATTGTATTTTAACAATGCAAAAATGGGCAAAGAGGCTGATGATAAAACCCTAAAAGCTTACCGCGATACCATAAGCCAGGGCATAAAAATGGAGCTAAAACCCACGGAGTATTGTGGCACTTACCGCAATGCGTTTTATGGCAAAGCTGAGGTAAAGTTGGTGAAAGGCAAACTGGAGCTGCACCTAGAAAACCACCCCAATAATATTGGTAAATTGGAGCATGTAAACCAACACCGCTTTTTATGCACTTATAGTGATATTACCTGCGGGGTTGAGCCTTTTTATGTGAACGTAGAAAACGGAAAAGTGAAAAGCATTACGGTTAAGGTAAATGATTTTATTGATTACCTGAGTTATGAGTTTGTGAGGGAGTAGTTGTAACAAGCACGAACAGGATGTTCGCGCAGACTTACTTGGAATAAACATGATGTTTGCGCTAACGTCTCGTTAGTGCAAACATTCTAATACACCAGCTAACATCTATAGTAGTGGGATAAATAAAAAACTATTTTAATTTGTAAAACACACCCATTAAATTGATACCATGTCTGAATACTTAAAAACAGAAGAAGGAAAGACTTATTTCATTACTTTTTCTGTGGTTGATTGGATTGATATTTTTACTCGAGCGTGTTATGTGGAAATATTAATTGATAGTATAAGATATTGCCAACAAGAAAAAGGACTACTGCTTTATACCTATTGCATTCTGCCCAGCCATGTTCATATGATTGCAGGCGCAGAAAAGGGTACGTTAGGTGAATTGCTTCGTGATATGAAAGGTTTTACTTCCCGAAGTATTTTAAATGAAATTAAAACAAATCCAAAAGAAAGCAGGCGTGATTGGCTGCTTGAGGCATTTAAAAAAGCGGGCAGACTATCAGCACAAAAACAAGAATATCAATTCTGGCAACACACTAATCATCCCGAAGAGCTGTATTCTCAAAAGTTTATTTCCCAAAAAGAACGATATATACTGATGAATCCTGTTGTGATGGGATTGGTAAATAAGCCTGAACATTATCGTTACAGTTCAGCAAACGAAGAAAGCCCCATAAAAACTTTGCCTCTTTTTTAGCCTAAACTTTTTACTAAAAACTGTTTTAATTGGCACGAACAAGATGTTCGCGCAAACCTACGTGGAATAAACTAAACAACCCTTGTTTGCGCTAACGTCTCACCCCTACGTTCCCGTTAACATGTTAGTGGTATAAAAAAATACGAACCTTTGCGGAATAAACTAAACCTCCATTGTTTGCGCTAACGTCTCACCCCTACGCTCGCGCTAACATGTTAGTGGTATAAAAAAATACAAACCTATGCGGAATAAACTAAACCTCCATTGTTTGCGCTAACGTCTCGTTAGTGCAAACGAGAACTAGATTTTTTTTGATAAAAGTGTTTGATATTTCAAAATTTGATCGACTTTAGATCTAAAGTCATGCGGATATGAGCACTTCTTTTGAAAAATCGAAAACAGGAAAAATAGAATGGTTAACACCACCAGAACTGGTTAAAAAGCTCGGTGATTTCGACTTAGACCCTTGCTGCCCGATAAACCCTCCATTTTTACATGCCAAAAACAACTTTACCATTCTAGATGATGGATTAACTAAAGAATGGTTTGGCAGGGTTTTCTGTAACCCTCCGTATGATAAAAACCTAAACCTGTGGTTAAGCAAACTCAAGTCGCATGGCAATGGAATAGCCGTTTTGTTTGCCCGAACAGAAACAAAGTTGTTTTTTGAAAATGTTTGGAATGATGCTTCAGGGATTTTATTTGTAAAAGGTCGAATTCGATTCTATCATGTTAGCGGAGTTGAAGGAGGAACACCGGGTGCGCCAAGTGTTATTGTTTCATACGGAAGTAATAATGCTGAAACTTTAAAAAACGCTGGCATTGATGGGAAGTTTATTGCATTAAACACTTAGCACAAAACCATTTATTTCACCCTTTTATCTCATAGCCCACAAATTCTGCTACGTTAAAACCAGAATCCCAAATCCATTCGTTTTCCATTAACAATGTTTTTATTGCATCTGTCTCTGTTTCTCCATTTGCAAAACCAATTACTTGTAGGTTATTAATGGCTTTGCCATTGGGTGATTCTGTAAATCCTTCTGGTGTAACAAATATAAATCTCTTCATACCTAATGCTAGTTTTTAGAAGATGCTGAGTCATTCCAAAGTTTTTTATAAGAGCCATTTCCAAAAAACTCAATTAGGCCCAAGTCTCTTAAATATTGAAGCTGCTGTCTTACTTTATCCATGACATGCTGATTGGAAGGATAAATTGACTGTAGTTTAGATTTGTATTTACTCACATCTTTTAAGGTGAATACCTGTTTGGGAATATCATTGATGCAATCAAACACCTGTAATTTCCAACCGCTCAATGAGGTTTTAATAGCTTGATTTGGAATATCAATAACATCCAACTGTTCTTCGGGAGAGGCTAGCTCAATATTGGGTAATGTAATGCCTTTTGATTGAGGGAGTGTTGCAATAATTTTTCGCACTGTATCAATATCTGATTGTTTTACTTTACCAGTGTTCTCGTGTTTAGACAACATGTTAAAATCAGAAACCACCTGACCAACCAGCGCTGATTCATTTGAATAAATTCCATACTCGTAGTTATTTAACAAACCTCCATTGGTTAAATTACCAGAACTTATCACTACTTTTTCATCATCAAAGAGGTATATTTTAGCATGCAATTTGGGATAATTTTTGACTACTCCTTTTTGCGCCAATATTTTTTCAAGTCCCATCGTATCAAGCGCACCTGAATATATATTCATTAATTTAAATGATGTAATTACCTCCAGCTTTACATTGTTACTTTTCGCTGACAGTATTTCTGTGCAAATATTTTCTTTAATAAATGGGGAGGTAATTTTTATTGATTTTTTAGACGCACTCACCATGTCCAAAAAATCCCGCTTCCAAGGTGTTTTTATTATCTTCATGATATACAGTTGGATTTGATAAGGTTACTTTAAATCCATTTGAACAAATATAAGCGGTTTAGCCACTTTTGTACAGTTGGTTTTGTAGGCTTAACTTATTTAGCAAATAGCTGTCTATTATTGGTTGGAGCATTTGGCTGCAAAAAGTGTACAGTATAGTTTTATAAAAAAAAATGCTTGTTACCCAACCTACCCATCCCAATTGCCGTATTAGCTGTAAATAACTACTTATATGAAGTTTACTACCTTTTTTACCAGTAAGTTTAACCGCTTAATATTATTAGTGCTAATTGGCATGATGAGCGGTTTACAGGAGGCGCGTAGCCAGTTTTGCAACTCTAATTTCACCTATTCTATTAACCAAACCCAGGGGCTGATTTATTTTACCCCAGCCGACATGGACTCCCTGGCCACCCATTTTTGGAACCTTGCAGGCATTGGCTCCACCTTGCGACAACCAACCCGAACATTGTTTACAACGCCTGGTACTTACCGCATTATGCACCAAATTTCTAAAGCTGGTTGTATACCCGATTCCAGCGAGCAGTTTATTACCATTAGTGCAACCTGCAATGCCAATTTTAACTTTACGGTAAACAATGCCAACCTACAGGTTACTTTTATCTCAGCAGATACCCTGCCCAATGCCGCACACCTTTGGACCTTTGGCGGACAGGGCAGCTCTACCCTCCCAGCACTGGTTAAGCAATTTAGTACCGCTGGTACTTATTACATCACCCACATTATTACCCGTGGTTCATGCAGCGATACGGTGAGCAAATGGGTAACCGTAGGCAATGCACCTTGCGTAGCCAATTTTACCTACACCGTTGACTCGTTAGGTGTGGTGCACTTTACCAATACATCTACCCCTACAAGTGCCAATCCTCCTTATCCATTAAACTACCAGTGGTCGTTTGGCAGTGTGGGCAGCGGCTCGGCACAAAAAAACCCTTCCTATTATTATGTAAACAATGGTTGGTACAAAGTGTGCTTAAAGGTAACCAAACCCGACTCAAGTTGCACCAATACATTTTGTGATAGCATTTATCGGGGTTCAGTTAACCCGCCTCCCCCTGTTTGCTCAGCTGACTTTAGTTTTGCCACAGATAGTGCCGACCCGAAAAAAATACATTTTACCAATACGTCAATTTTTGATTCCTTAAGTCGCTTGCCGCTTTCTTTTATCTGGTCGTTTGGTGATGGGGACTCTGCCATCGGGTATCATCAAAACCACACTTACGCCAATGGAGGAACTTACCAAGTTTGTTTAACCATTAAACGAGGTAGCGCTTGCCAAAACACCAAGTGCAAAACGGTTACAGTGCAATCGCCAGGTACTTGTAAAGCCGGATTTACCTACTTTGTTGACTCGCTTGGTGTGGTGCACTTTACCAATACATCTACCCCAACAAGTGCCAATCCCCCTTATCCATTAAACTACCAGTGGTCGTTTGGCAGTGTGGGCAGCGGCTCGGCACAAAAAAATCCTTCCTATTATTATGTAAACAATGGTTGGTACAAAGTGTGCTTAAGGGTAACTAAACCCGACTCAAGCTGCACTGATTTATTTTGTGACAGCATTTATCGCGGGCCAATAAACACATCAACCTGCAAAGCCAACTTTAATTTTACCATAGATGCCGGCAACACTAAAAAAGTACATTTTGTAAGCACTTCAACTTACGATAGCCTGAGTCTTCTGCCGATTCAATTCATCTGGTCGTTTGGAAATGGAGATTCTGCAATAGGTTACAACCCCAATTACACTTACCCTACTGCTGGTAGTTATCAGGTTTGCCTAACCATCAAACAAGGCAATTGTGAAAACACCAAGTGTAAAACGGTAACGCTACAACCCTCACCGGGCTGCCATGCTTCATTCACCTATAACTTATACCCTGATAGCATTGATGGAACCAAACGCATTGTAATCTTTAACAACACATCTACCGGCCTTGGTCCAATTGATTCCCATTGGTCGTTTGGAGATAGCACATGGCTTAACTCCACCACTTCACCTACCCATTATTATGCGGTAAATGGCACTTATGTGGTTTGTTTAACCATTTTTGGAGCCGACTCGTGCCAGGATGATACTTGTGTAACCATTGCGATTGCTCCTGACAGCACCACCGGGTTAAAAACACTAAGTGGGCTTGAACGGATGAAGTTGTATCCTGTTCCGATGACGAATACTTTACAGGTTGATTTGCTACCTGATACTGAATTGCCCTACGAAGTTACCTTAAGCAATGCACTTGGTATGCAGGTACTGCACGAAAGTAAAAAAGCCGAACAAGGAAGCATTACCTTAAATGTTGAGGCATTACCACAAGGCATGTATTATTTAATAGTGAGCAACAAAACAGGCAGTGTTGTTAAAAGGTTGATGAAATAAAACAAACCCTGTACATCAAAAGTGTCGACACCTGATAACAGGTGTCGGCATCTTTTATTATATTGGATGATTAATAATGGCAATTGACAGCGCAATAATTGAAGGGTGTATTAAACAAAACCGCAAGGCAGAATACGCCTTGTACAAGTATTGTTTTGCCCTGTTGATGCCTATTTGTTACCGATACATGAAGAGCAAGGATGATGCTGCAGATTTATTGAACAGGGGCTTTTTAAAAATTGTGTTGAACTTAAATCAATACAAACAAGAGCATGCTTTTGATGGTTGGATAAAACGCATTATGGTAAATGTGATTATTGATGAGTTTCGCTCAAACAAATTGTACAAACAAACCATTACACAAGTTGACATGAATGAACTACACCAGCAATACCATCCTGTTAACCTAAACGAGGCAGAAGAACATTTGCATGCAGAGGAGCTACACCATTACATTAGCCAGCTGCCAGAAGCAAGTAAGGTGGTGTTAAATTTGTTTGTATTTGAAGGTTATAGCCATAAAGAAATTGCGGGACAGTTGGGCATTAGTGAGGGTACCTCAAAATGGCATTTGGCAAATGCCAGAGACTTATTAAGAAATATGATGGCTGGTGTAAAACGCCAGATTAAAACGAAGATTGCATGAAAACAGATGACGAAAATTTTGATGACTTTTTAAAGTCGAAGATGACAGAAGAGTCATTTACTTTTGAAGAGCAGTATTGGCAAAAAGCCAGTGCCATGCTGGACGAAGCTCGTCCAAAGAAAAACCGTTTTTTCCTTTGGATAGCAATTGGATTTGTACTCTCTTTTACCCTTGCGGCCATTGCCTTTAAGGCAACAATAAACAACACACTCCCGAAACAACTCACCCAGCAAACACCTGTTTCATCTCCTACACCAACAACATTGTCAAATACAACAGTTCAAAAGGAGTTAACAAGCCCCGGCAAACCTGTCCCAACCGCTTTGGTTTCAAACAAACCCATGGCATTTGCACAACCACCTGTTCAGGGTAAGCAGCCAACAAACCCGGCTACTTTTGTTTTACCAAAATCTACTTATGCCATTAAACCAAGGCAAAACAGCCGCACCAAAGCCGTTAAATCTACTAAAAAATCACCTGCTTCATCAAACACCAATAGCCCTTTTACACCTGCTGAAAAACCAACATCAAATAATGAGGTATTGCTTGCAACAAACAAGGAAGCAGAACCGATACCAAGCGATTTGCCGGTGGAGGAAATTAATTTCATTTCACTGGAAAGCCACTGGGTATCTTCACTCTTTAACCACCAGCCCCTGTTAACTCCTGCTGAGCGCCTGCTATTGCAGACACCTCAAGCCAATAATCAGTCTAAACCAGCTTATGTGCGAAACAATTTATTTATTGAGGCAGGTGTAAACTGGTTTAACACCAACCAACTCAATGCCGAAGATCTTGGGGCGCATGTTGGACTTAGTTATGCTTTTCCGGTGCGCAAAAAACTTGGTATGAGCATAGGGCTTGGTTATACCCAATTGCACCAATCAACCGGAACCCGCTATTACGCTACAGTTTCGTATGGTTTTAGTGAGCAACGGAAAACAACCGGTATAAAAACGGTACAGCTTGATTATGTGGAGCTGCCTGTTTTGGTAAACTACGCCATCACTCCAAAACAAGGCGTATTTGCCGGAGCATCGTTGTTGTATATTTTACGTTCTAGTGATTATAAAAAGAATGATGGAGACCTTACCTTTGACACAAAAACAGCCAATTACTTTAAGGCCTACCAACCAATTGATGCACAAATGATATTGGGCTACCATTGCTGGTTAAGTACAAAAGTTAGGTTATCAGCAAGCTACCATTATGGCTTAGTAGATATTACCCAAAATGCGGCTTTTAAGCGTGATGAGAACAATACAAACAAAGGCATTCGATTTACCATTGGTTATCAATTATTTTAACTATGCGCTACTTTTTACATATACTCCTTTTGCTGCTGGCCTGCTACTTTGGTGGATGCAAGCCCAATGACGAGCCAGATGATATTATTCTGGGAGAACCTGTATTTTATGCTTCTGGCAAAGTAAATGGCGCTCCCGTATACCTGGCAGCTGGCAATGGCGATTACGCGCTGGCAGCTGATAAGGTGTGGAAGAACGGCCTGCTTAATTTTACCGCATTGTTGGGTAAAAGCGCTTGTACCAATTGCGGTGAGGCCCTTGAAATTTCTTTTCGGAACCATACGGCCGATTCTGTTCGTTACTCCATTGATTCTACTTTGGTTGTGGCCAATTATGATTTTTTTGATTTAACGCTTCCTGTTAAAACCTATTATGATGCCACCTTTGTAGGGCAATCAACTGGAAATGGAACTGCAACACACCTTTGGACTTTTAATGATAACTTTACCTCAACACAGCCAACCTTTACCAGAAGATATTCCCAACCCATAAGAAGTGATGTAACTTACAGCAACCAGTTTTCTAATGGCTGTTCCTCTACCATTATACAAAGTTTTACTGTACCTGCTCCGCCCTTATTTAACAATAAGTTTGTTGAGTTTAACTTTAGTTACTTAAATAGTAACAATATTTTGGTAAACAGCATTCCTGTAAAACCCGATGAAGCTGTTGAGTGGACCGTTGACGGCAATTTGATGCCGCAAAAAGGAAATATTGTACAGCTAAGAATTGACAGCATGCAGCCCTCTAAGGTGTGCATGTTTTACCCTATTGCAGGCGATACCCCAATCATGCATTGCAAAAATATTACACCCATGGGTTTTGGTGATTGCCTGAGCAACTGCAAAATTAAGGTACAAACTATTGAAGACGCTTTTCAACTAGGCACTGTTGAAGTGCGTTGGCGCGATGCCTCAGGAAAATGGTACAGCAGCAATGGACTAAAACAAGGTGCATTGTCGAACTTTAAATTGGTAGAAAAACAGGTTTATGAGCCCAACAACAAGGGCGATAAAACCATGAAAGTTAAAATAACTTTTAACTGCACGGTTGGCGACAATGTTTCAACAATTTACCTAGAAAATATGGAGGCCGTTATTGCGGTGGCTTACGACTAAACAATTTAATAATACGTTACCTTGGCGTGTTTTTTTACCAGCGTAACAACCGCATCTTTTAGCTCTTGCACGTTGGTTTTTTTCTCTGCTGATATAAATATGGCAGGGGCATTTGTTTTGGCCATCCAAGTGCTTTTTAACCGTTCCATGTAAGGGATATCTTCTTCGCCCTCCTCAATTTCATCCGGCATGCGCAGGGGTTCCATCAGCTTATCAATTTTATTAAACACCAATAAAATCGGTTTTTTGTTGGCCTTAATTTCTTCCAGGGTTTTATTTACCACATCAATTTGGTCTTCAAATTGGTGATGCGAAACATCCACCACATGGATTAACGCATCCGCTTCACGTATTTCATCTAGCGTGCTTTTAAAACATTCAATTAATTGATGCGGCAATTTGCGAATAAACCCAACGGTATCTGTAAGCAGGAAAGGAATATCATCCAATACCACCTTACGCACTGTACTGTCCAACGTGGCAAATAATTTATCCTCGGCCAACACATCGCTTTTGCTGAGCATGTTTAAGATGGTAGATTTGCCTACATTGGTATAACCAACCAAAGTTAAACGAACTTTATCGTCCCTGTTTTTTCTGCGGGTTTCAGCTTGTTGCTCAATTTCCTTTAGTCGGTTTTTTAACTTGCTAATGGTTTCCCTAATTACCCTTCTGTCTGTTTCAATCTCACTTTCTCCGGGGCCTCTTGTACCAATACCACCCGCATGTTTGGTTAAGTGGGTCCACATACGTGTTAAACGTGGCAATAGGTATTGGGCCTGCGCCAACTCCACTTGCATTTTGGCCTGTGCCGTGCGCGCCCTGTTGGCAAAAATATCCAAGATAAGGTTGCTGCGGTCTAAAATTTTGCATTTAAGGGTTTGTTCAAGGTTACGTATTTGCGAGGGGCTTAACTCGTCATCAAAAATAACCATGTCTATTTCCTGCTCCACAGCAAAAGTGGCAATTTCTTCCAACTTACCTTCTCCCACAAAAGTTCCGGCATGTGGTTTAGGTAAACGCTGCAAATAGCGCTTTACCACCCTTGCACCCGCGGTATAAGTTAAAAAGGACAATTCATCCAGGTATTCTTCCGCTTGCTCTATTTTTTGTTGTTGAGATACAACACCAACTAAAATAGCGGTTTCTTGTTTCTTGCGGGTATCGTGTAATTTATCTTTAGCCATGTAAAATGGCTACAAAAATACGAGAAGTTTCGGGTAATACACATGGCCTTTTTACCTTTATAAAAACTGGGGCACAATTTAAAGCACACCAGTTGCACCGCAGTTTAATTGCAGATTAATCAACAACCACGTGCTTTATTGTTCCGTTTATTTACATTTGTTGTTGTTAAAAAAAATCCACTTATGATTTCGCCTTGGATACGCGCTATGCGATTACGCACCCTGCCTCTTGCCATTTCGGGCATTCTTATGGGCAGCGTATTGGCAGAGCTTAGCGGTTATCAAGGCGATAAGTTGATTACGCTATTGTGTTTGCTTACGGCCGTGTTCCTACAAGTATTAAGCAATTTAGCCAATGATTACGGTGACTTTGTGAAAGGAACAGACAACGAAAAACGCATAGGCAATGAGCGTGCCTTACAAAGTGGTGCCATCAAACCCAAATCGATGTTGGCTGCAATTTGGTTATTTGCAGTGCTGTGTTTGTTAAGTGGATGTACCTTGCTGGCCATAGCAGGACAAGGCAATTTAAACCTAGCCTTTGCACTTTTTTTTATTTTGGGGTTAGCGGCCATTGCGGCTGCCATTAAATATACCATGGGCAAGTATGCTTACGGTTACAGCGGTTTGGGTGATGTGTTTGTGTTTGTCTTTTTTGGCCCCGTGGCTGTTTTAGGCGCATACATCTTGCAACGCCATTTTGCGTTTAATTGGTACACTGATAAATGGATGCTTTTACCTGCCATTACCGTTGGCTTATTGAGTACTGCGGTATTAAACACCAATAACATCAGGGATATTGACAATGACAGGGCCTCTGGAAAAAGAACCATTGTGGTGCAAATGGGGGTAAGTAAAGCGCGGTTATACCATTGGTTATTGGTATTGGTGGCTGCTTGCTGTTTATTCGTTTTTATTGTTTTTAATCAATTACACTGGATACAGTACTTTAGTTTATTGGCCTTTTACCCCATATTTAGGCAAGCTTTTTTGGTGAGCCGCACAGCCCCTTCTCCGGCATACAATGCTTTTTTAAAGCAGCTAAGTTTAAGCACGTTGATGTTGGTGGTGGTTTTTATGGTGATGCAAACCATTGCCCTTGGAATATATGTAAATGATGCCATCCATAAATTTATGTAACATGTTTAAGGCCACTTATCAAAAACATATCCTTCAATTTGCCAAGCCGGTGCGCACCTCAAGGCATACCCTTCATACGCACACCATTTACTACCTTACCCTGCAACGGCTTTCTGATGGTAAAAAAACATACGGAGAAGCGGCTCCGTTAATTGGTTTAAGCACCGATGATGTGCCTGATTTTGAAATGCACCTGCAACAGTTTTGTGATGAGGTAAATAACGGCAAAGCTCCTGAATCGTTGAATTTTGAAGGGTTTCCAAGCATTCAGTTTGCTTTTGAAACAGCTTTGCTTTGCATGCAACACCAGCAGGAATTTACTTTATTTAACACCCCCTTTTTAACGGGAGAGCCAATAAAAATAAACGGGCTTGTTTGGATGAGCAACCTAGAAGAAATGTTGCAAGAAGCCATTGAAAAAGCAGAAAGTGGTTACACCACCATTAAGTTTAAGGTGGGTGCCCTTGATTTTGATGAAGAATGCAGAATGTTGGAGGCTTTTCGGAAAAAATTTGGTGCATACAAAGTTGACATTCGGTTAGATGCAAATGGTGCTTTTAAAAACGATGAGGCACTGTTGCAACTTCAGGAGTTATCTCGTTTTGATATCCATAGCCTGGAACAGCCCATTAAGCCTAAGCAGTGGGAAATGATGGAAGAAGTTTGTGTAGAATCTGCAATACCTATTGCTTTAGATGAAGAATTAATTGGTGTGCATGTGTTACAGGATGGCTTAAAAATGCTGCGCAAAATTAAACCTGCTTATTTAATTATTAAACCCACGTTACTTGGCGGTCTTGCAGAGAGCAACCGTTGGGTTACTTGTGCTGAAAATGCTGAGGTTCATTGGTGGGCCACAAGCGCATTGGAAAGTAATGTTGGTTTAAATGCCATTGCACAATGGGTATCTACAAAAAATAATTTACTCCCCCAAGGATTGGGAACAGGCAACTTATACAACAATAACGCAGCCAGTCCTCTTAAAACCGCCAATGGTAAGCTATACAGCCATTCCGACCTTACTTGGCGTTTACCGGTACATTGATATGTTCTTTACACTCATGTGTAATTTGTGCATAAAACAATATATTCGTATAAATTCATGGCACATTAGTTTGATGTGCCTCTCTCAGGGGTGGGAATAAAAAAATATATATGTTAAATCGCACTGAACTGCTCAAACACTTTACAATTTGGGCAATGCTAATTTGCATATTTTTTGCCGTTTTTCTTTCTTTTTTTGTGTCGTACTCAAAGTACTATATGGTGTTTTTTATAGGCGCTGTTGTGTTTGGAGGCAATCTATTACTTATCAATAAAAAGCACGTTGTTTTAGCTGGATTTGTTTTTTTATTAACCACCCATGTGCTGATGTTGATATTTGATGAAGGCATCATGAGTCCTATTAAAGGTTTTGTTTTTTACATCCCATTGATGTTGTGCAACCTTTGCCTCATCAACCCAAGAAATACTTTTCTGCAACTTGGTTCAGCATGTATGACCATAACCTGCATTGTATTAACCAGTTTAACAGACCTTACACCCAAACTTTCGGCTGCTTTGTATAACCAAGACCATGTTCAGATTGCGGCTTCTTTTAATGTGTTGATGTCACTAGCGATTTGCACGGTTATTTTTTACTTGATTAATCGTTTATCTGTTAAAACAGAAGAGGCAAAAATGGCCACCAATGATTTGCTGAAACAGCATGAATTGTTGTTAAACTCTATTAACCAAAATATAGATGTTGGCATTTGCAGAACCGATGCACTAACCAATAGGATTGTTTATGCCAACCATGCCTTTTTAAACCTGTTTGGTTTTAAATCGCTTGAAGAGTTGCAACAAATCAATCCCAACGAGTTGTATTATGTTGCTGAAGATCGCGAAAAAATATTGGCTGAACTTAAAAAACTGCATGGCGCTGCAAGCAGGGAGTTGTTGTTTAAGCGCAGAGATGGCAGTTTGTTTTGGGGGTTACTAAACTCCAGCAGTTTGGTAAATGAAGAAGGTAGGATGATGTTTGATGGAGCCTTGCGTGACATTACCTCGTTGATGAAAATGCAGCAGGACCTTGTTGATGCGAAAGAAAATGCAGAGAAATCGTCCCTGATTAAGTCTCAGTTTTTATCATCCATGAGCCATGAAATCCGCACCCCCATGAATGCGGTAATTGGTGCTTGTAACCTGTTGTTGATGGAAGAACCTAAGCCTGCACAAGTTGAAAATTTATTGCTGCTTAAATCAGCCGGAAACAACCTGATGCGTTTAATCAACAACGTATTGGATTTTAGCCGCATTGAAACGGGTAAGTTAGAGTTTGAAGAGATACCCACCGACCTCTCCATCGTTTTAAAAGAGATTACAGATACCCATTTAATTGAGGCCAAACGCAAAGGAATAGGCCTTCAATTGCATATGGATGACGATGAACCAGCTTATTTGGTTGATCCGATGTGGTTTTCGCAGGTTTTAAACAACCTGGTATCCAATGCCGTTAAATTTACGGAAAAGGGTATGGTAAAAGTTAACGTTCAGGTATTATCAAAAACGGCAACGGCCAACATCCTGCGATTTGAGGTGATTGACACAGGCATTGGTATATCAGCCGATAAGCAAGACCTTATTTTTAAAAGCTTTAGCCAAGAAATGCGGGATACCAAACGCAAATACGGTGGTACAGGATTAGGCTTAGCCATTACCAAAAATATCCTGCAAAAAATGGGCAGTGAAATTAAGGTACATAGCAACAAAGGAAAAGGGGCTACTTTCTTCTTTGAAATTACGCTTAAGAAGGCTTTGGGTGTTAAAATGCCTGCAAAATCATACCTCCCAGCTAATGAATCATTAAAAGGACTTCAAGTGCTTGTTGTTGAAGACAACCCAACCAACTTATTTGTGATACAAAAGTTCCTATCCAGGTGGGAGGTTAATTTTACCATATGCGAAAACGGAACAGATGCCATCAACCAACTAAAAAATGGTGCATTTGATGTGGTACTAATGGATTTGCATATGCCTGATATAGATGGTTTGGAAGCCACCAAATTGATTCGGGTATTTGACCAACATACCCCAATTATTGCCATGACTGCCGATGCCTTTAAAGAAACCCGCGACCAGGCCATAGCATCTGGCATGAATGATTTTATCTCAAAACCATTTGACCCAAAAGATTTGCATGACAAGCTTGGCTCCTATTATGCAAATGCCATTCAAAAACGGTAGTTCAGTTCATTCATAGCATTTCCTCCTAAACGGTTACCCATCAACATGGATAATCTCCATTGGTGTAATTGCATTTTTTAATATTTAGCAGACCAATAACTTGCTGCCATATTGTTTAATATGGTTGACAGAATTATTCAGAAAAAACACCCAAACCTCCGAAGAAATTTGCTGATTGCAGGTGCAAGCCTGGCCATTGTTTTGTTGTTGCTTTTATTCAACCAAAAGCATTCCACCTCTTTGCATGCCGACATTGGGCGATTAACCCTATCTGTTACACAGGTGGGTTTTTTTCAGGAATACATTGCCGTTGATGGCACAGTGCTGCCTATTAAAACCATTTATCTTGATGCCATTGAAGGCGGAAGGGTAGCCGAAAAGTACGTGCAAGACGGAGACCATGTAACAGCCGGACAACCTATTTTAAAATTATTAAATACTGATTTGCAGTTGGATTTTTTACAACGCGAAACCCAGGCCTTTGATCTGATTAATAACTTGCAAAACGCCCGCAATACCCTTGAAAACAATAAAGTGAACCGGCTTAATCAATTGGCCGAAGTTGATTTTCAATGCAAAGAATCGGAACGGTTGTTTGCCATGAATGATGAATTGTTTAAGGATAAACTGATTTCTAAACAGGAGTATTTGCAGGTTAAAAACACCTATGAGTACAACAAACGCAGAAAGCAACTGATTGAACAGGCCATAGTTCAAGACTCCATTACGGCTTACGAACAAATGAAACAAATGCGGGAGTCGTACGCCCGCATGCAGAGCAATATTAAACTGATGCGGCAGAAAACCGAAGACCTGATTGTACGTGCACCTGCAAGTGGGCAATTGTCGTCATTCAGGGCCGAAATTGGTGAGTTGAAAACCAAGGGACAAAACCTTGGACAACTTGATGTTTTAAATGGCTATAAAGTGCGTGCGCAAATTGATGAGCATTACATTAGCCGATTAATTGCGGGCCAGCAGGCACAATTTGATTTTAGCGGCACTAGCTACACCCTTCAGATTAAAACCATTTATCCTCAGGTTACCAATGGCCGATTTGATGCTGATTTGGAGTTTACCTCGGCTCAACCCACCTCCATAAAAAAGGGGCAAAATTTACCCTTGCGTTTACAACTTGGCAAAAACGAAAAAGTAATGCTGATAGCCAAGGGTGGATTTTACCAAACTACCGGAGGCAATTGGATTTATGTGTTGGATAAAAGCGGCAAGTTTGCCGAAAAAAGAAACATCACCACGGGTAGGCAAAACCCCGAATATTATGAAATATTAAGCGGACTAAAGGAAGGGGAAAAGGTGATTACCTCCTCTTATGAAACCTTGGGTAATTATGACCGCATCAATTTTTAACCTGTTAATCCATTCAGACTATGCTGATACACACAGAAAACCTAACGCGAATTTATCGGACGGACGAAATTGAAACTGTTTCGTTAGACCAAATTAACTTAACCATTGACGAAGGCGATTTTGTTGCCATTATGGGACCATCGGGGTGTGGGAAATCTACCCTGCTCAACTTAATTGGTTTATTGGATGCGCCCACTTCGGGAATGTACTCATTAATGGGTACGGATGTTTCAGGATTTAATGAAAGGCAACGAGCCCTTATGCGCAAGTCCAACATTGGTTTTATTTTTCAAAGTTTTAACCTAATAGATGAACTCACCGTATTTGAAAACATTGAGTTGCCACTGCTTTACCTGGGTTTTTCGGCTGCTGAGCGCAAGCAAAAAGTGGAAGAAACCATGATGAGAATGGAAATAGCACACCGCAAAAAACACTTTCCACAACAATTATCAGGCGGACAACAGCAACGGGTTGCAGTATGCAGGGCTATCGTTACCAATCCCAAATTGATATTGGCCGATGAGCCTACTGGAAATTTAGACTCAAAAAATGGTGAAGAGGTGATGAAGTTGCTGACCACACTGAACCAACAAGGAACAACCGTTTTGATGGTAACACACTCCAAAGAACATGCGAAATATGCCAAACGAATTGTACATGTGTTGGATGGGAAAATTGTTTCCATCAACAACCAACCCACCAGTGCTTATGCTTCATCATAAGCACTGGCTGAAGTGCAACAATTAAAATTTCTTATACTGGTAGTCTTCCCTTTTTGCTTTCCCTTTTTCAAACCCACTTACTATGGCGTATATTTCATCTTTACCTGCTTTGCCATAGGTAATACTTTGCGGGTAATCGTGTTCTTGGTTTTCAAACACCAGCTTAACACCTGCTGAATCTTGTTTGCAAGCAAAAAGCACGGGGTTGTTATTATTTACACGTGCAATAAATACCCATTGGCTCCCAATAAGCTGCAAGCGCATATCTTCGCGCACCACAGTGTCTTTACCTGCAATTACAAACCCTGTTCCAATTAACATGGTTTCATCCTGTTGTTTCCAATATTCGTAAACTTTGGCATCTCCGTAATCAATCACCCAGTTTCCTATTAACCACGGAAACACCTTTTTCGTTTCAGGTTGTGCAGGTTCAGTTGATTGGTGTTGTGTTGGTTTGTTGCATGCCAATATGGCCAAAGCAAAGGCTGCAAAAAAGTAAACTCTCATGGTTTAGTGCATTGAATGTAGTCCGATGGTGTTTCCTTCCGTATCAGCAAAAAAGGCAAAATATCCCATCTCTGGTGAAATGATGGTTTTGGGAACAACAATATTTCCTCCAGCTTTTTCTACTTTTGACAATACCCCGTTCAAATCGTCACCACCATTTAGATAAACCAAACAGCCTTTATCTGATGGAATATGATTTTCGCTTTGCACGATGGCGCCTGAAACGGTTTCTTCATTGCCAGGAAACATCCCCATTAGGTTTCCCGGCATTTCTAACTGATGAATGTTTACCGATAAAATCTGCTCATAAAAAGATTTTGCCCTGTTGAAATCCGAAACAGGAATTTCAAACCAATTGATCATGTTTTGCATTGTTTTTTATTTTAGGCTTCAAAAATGAATGAAGCAACTTACCTGTAATTGTACAAATCGGACATTATTTCAACAGAAACAACGTAGCCAATTGTTCTTCGTTTTTAAAATACGCCCCAGGACTCATGCCTGCATATTGTTTAAACTCCCTAATGAAATGTGCTTGGTCATAATATCCGCACTGCAAAGCAAGTTCCCCCAAATTTACTTCTGGTTGTTGATTGCATTGGCTAAAAAAAGACTGAAAACGAATGATACCTGCAAATACTTTAGGAGGCAACCCTACTAAAAGCGTAAAGTTTCTTGTAAACTGTCTCACACTTAAATTACTCATCTCAGCCAATTCATCAATCTTTACATTTCCTTGTTGACCTTTAAGCCGTGTAATCACCTTTTTTAGCTTTTCAATTTGGTAGGAAGGATGATTGGTTTGTTTAAATAAAAATTGTTGTATTTCACTTATGGCAGCCTCTTTATCTAGTTGATAAATTTTCTCTTCCAATTCATGTGCGTCATTACCCCAAATATGTCGAATAGGCATTTCACCATTTGTAATATGTTGCAACGGCATATTCACCAACGGGTACAAGCCCCATGGATGAAATCTTACACCAATAATATCGGCATTACCCATGGCTTGAAGATGCAATGGCTTATTCAGTTGTCCAACCAATATGCTTTTTTCCTGAACTTGTTGCTGGTGGTTACTGATTCTTTTAAAGGGTGGACCGAAATGAAAAATAAGTTCCATACACCCATCCGGAAAAACAACATTTACGGCATCATCATACCGTGCATTTTCCAATACCCAAATGCACTTTACATGATTGCTTAATGCTTCTATTGGTTTATACTCTTTGTAAAACATTTAAATTTTCTATACAAACCTAATACTATTTCATTGGTAAGCGGTTGCCTATAAAACAACAAATTTTCCTATCATGTAAATACAGGTGTTGGAACAAATAAAAAATTGTTAGTTAGGGGCAAATAACTTTTTCTAATATAAAAGTAACCAATCATGTTAATAGGCATTTTTAAAAACTCATTCCGCATATTTTGGTATCACCGCTTCCACTCCGCCATCAATGTTTTGGGGTTATCAGTTGGCATTGCTTCTTGTTTATTGATTTACCTGTTTGTTCAAAATGAATGGGCCTATGATAAACACCATAGCAAACACAACCGCATTTACCGCCTGGTTTCTGATTTAAGCTTGGGAGGGGAAGAAGGTAAACATGGTTTGAGCTCATACATGCTTTCTCCAACTTTGAAACAGGACTATCCAGAAGTTGAAGAGAGCATTCGTGTAATGCCCGTTAATAAACAAACCATGTGGGTGAACGAAAAACCCTTTCAGTTTAATGATAACCTGATGAGCGAAGCTGGCTTCTTCTCTATGTTTGATTACGTGTTTATTGAAGGCGACCCCAAAACGGCTCTTATTGAGCCGCAAAGTGTGGTGATTACTGATGAGGTGGCCATGAAGATGTTTGGCGCAACAACAGGAATATTGGGTAAAATGATTAAGTACGCCAGACAGAGCTATAAAGTTACTGGAGTGGTTAAGGATGTTAAGGACAATTCTCATTTGTATTTTAACACCCTATTATCCCTCAACTCAATACCAGAACAACTGGAAAACACCTTGCGCAATGATTGGTTTTATTTGGCACAAACCAATTATGTGTTGTTTAAAAACGAATCGGACGCCATAGGTTTTGATCACAAACTGGTACAATTGCGTGATAAGTACATTATGCCCTGGACCAAGCAGGTAAATACAGATGGTAAAATCACCCATCACCTGCAACCCCTCACTGATATTCACTTAAGCAGTGATTATCCAGCGGGCTATGCCAAAGTGGGTAACAAATCTTATACCTACATTTTTTCACTATTGGCCATTTTTATCCTCATCATTGCCAGCATCAACTATGTGAATATGGCCACGGCTGCTTCTGCAAAACGGGCCAAAGAAATAGGAATAAGAAAAACACTTGGTGCTGATGCCCGGACATTGTTTATTCAGTTTATTGTAGAGTCGCTATTGATTGCTTTGTTCGCAACCATATTGGGATTGCTTTGGGCACATTTGGTGTTGCCCACTTTTAATAACATTACCAACAAATTTTTAACGTTAGACTACACCCTAGGCAGGTTGTTAATATTGCCCCTGTTTGCCTTGTTAATTGGCGTTATTGCAGGAATCTATCCGGCTTTATACCTTTCGCGCTTACAGCCAGCAATCATGTTAAAATCAGGCAAAGTGCCTGGTGGGTTTATTTCATGGATGCGCAAATCCTTATTAACGTTACAGTTTACCATTGCATTGTTATTTGCTGCATGCACTGCTGTGGTTTATTCGCAGATTACATTTATTAAAAACAAAAACATGGGCTTTAATAAAGACCAGATTTTAATAGTGAGTATGCCTGCACCAGATACTGCTTTTACCAATAAATTTGAAGTGGTAAAACAAGAATTGCTGCGTTTTCCAAGTATTCAACAAATTGCGCTCACCAGTAATGTTCCAGGAATGCCAACAGGAAATCTGTTTCATGTGATTGAAACAGCTGATCACCAACGCCAGGAAAAAGCCATTGATTATTTAGTGGTAAGCCATGACTTTATACCCATTTTGAATATTCAACTGGCACAAGGACGCAACTTTAATAAAGACTTTTTAAGTGACCAAACTGGAGCTTTTATTGTGAATGAAAAAGCGGTGAAAACTTACGGATGGAAAGACCCCTTAAACTGCACATTGGAAAATGGTTTTGGCTACAAAGGCAAAATAATTGGTGTGGTAAAAGACTTTAATTACAAATCATTGCATGAAAACATACAACCCATGATTATGATGCTTGGGAAGCAAATACAAGGGAATTTAATGCTAAAGATTGCGGCTGGAAAAGAAGCGGAGAGCATTGAACATTTAGAAAAACTATGGAGTCAATACTCCAGAAAATATCCGCTTGAATATTTCTTTTTAGATGACAATTTCAACAAGTTATACAAAAACGACATTCAGGTAATGCAGTTGTTTACGTTGTTCTCTTTAATTAGTTTGTTGTTATGCAGTGTAGGGCTTTATGCCATGGTTACTCATCATTTGGAACAACGTGTGAAAGAAATTGGTATCAGAAAAGTAATGGGAGCAAGTGTATTTGATATTGTAATGATGATGAATAAAGAATACCTGCTGTTATTTGTATTTGCCACAATCATTGCTATCTCCACTTCGGTTTATTTGATGCAGCAATGGCTTGAAAATTTTGCCTATCGCGTGGCGTTAACACCATGGGTATTTATAGCATCTACTGCACTTATTGCTTGCATTGCTCTACTTACCATTAGCCTTAAAACATTTAAAGCGGCTTCTGCCAACCCGGTTGATAGCCTACGATATGAATAGGGGAATGTGCAGCGTTTGGCTGATTGTATTTGTTTTTAAATCAGCGTAACGCCACTACCGCAACAGGGCAAATGGCATTTGCACGGCAATACCCGTTTGGAAATCGGGGCCATTGTTTACCTTAAAATCTTGCAAGGCATATACGCTCCACACACATTTGCGGGCATAGGTATACACCAGCGACCAATATTGGCTGTTGCGGTACATGTGGGTAAGGGCCAAATGCCAATGCGAGCTTAAACGATTGCCCACAGGGGTAACCGCATCAAACTCTTTAGATGGATGGTATGGTGCCAAATAATTAAAGTTTAACCCAATGGCCCAATACCTAATTGGGCTTAATACCTTGCGATACTCAAACATACACTCTAAGGCCGGTAACACCTTACTTCGGCTAAAATCTACATGGTTGCTGCTTGTCCATACTTGTTGCCGCAGCAAGCTTCCCCCGGTTGCTAAGGTAAATAAATGTTTGTGGCCGCTATTAAACTGCTTCTGCAACACACCAGAAACTCCTGCATCAACCGACCTACTAAAGGCAGGCAGGTTAATGCCCAAATGTACGCCAGCACTTGCTTGTACTGCATGCCTGTTTAACCACTTGTTATTGGCATACACATAATAATTACCCTGCACGCCTGGCACAATAAACTGGCCTTTTTTCAGGTGCAAGTTTTTTCCTTCCCTGTCCTGATAAAAAATATCTGCCTGGTTGTAAGTGTATTGTTTTCTGGCAAAAGGGTCTTCTCCACCTTTAATGTTGCTGTGAAAATCTTCAATAAAACCATCGCTGGTAATAAGTGCCGTAGGTTGCTGTCCTCCTGTTAGCCACATGCCACGCCCGGTAATTTCCAATTCGGAGTGTGTGGTTACCTTAAAGCGCACATTAATGTTAAACGTCCGCATCACCCCATCAGCCGAAAACACGGTTGAATCATAATTGCGTGGCATATTTTGAAAAACAGAATCGCGTTGGTGCCAAGGAAAAGTGGTTAAAAATTTTGTGGCTTGTGCGTCATGTGGCAAATACGCTTTTACCTCTGGCTGCCAAACATTGGCATTGGTTAAGCCAAAACTTACGCTGGTGCGTTGCACGGGTGCTGTGTTAAAGTTGTGGTTAATGCGGCCTATAAACTGGCCTAAAGGATGTGAAGCCAATAACGTGGGCTTATTGCATCCAGTAAACAATACGGTATCATTTTTAGCAGATTGGCCAAACGCCACAATAACACCAGCACAAAGCCCAACCAACAAATGAACATAACGCCATAAAAACATGGGCACTAAAATAGGAAAAGCACAGAGAATTTAATGCAATAAGTACTTTGTTGCCCAACCTAATCCAATTATACAGGGAGCAACTTTACCCGCGACTTCTCTTTTAAAGGTAGAAGAGGCACGATTTTATGAGCAATATCCTTTTGTAAAACGGCTAATAATTTTTTCTTTACAAAATGACGATGCACCACCAAACTCACCGTGCGATATGGGGTTGGGGATGAAAATGAACTAACATGTTTTCGCTCAGCAGCCGAAAAATCAGTGGTAGATAAATAAGGCAACAACGTGGTTGCACCATTCGCTTTTACAAAACGCAATAAGCTATCAATTGAACCTGTTTTATATTCAAAGTTTAACTTCGATTTAAAATTCTTTTTAGTTAAGTCGCATAACTTTAACACTTGGGTGCGCATGCAATGCCCTTCCTCCATTAAACACAAGTTGCCCATGTCAATCTTTTTTATCGAAACAAAATCATTTTTTGTTTCAGAGGCATCAAAAAAAACAAACGGCTCGTGATACAACTCTACCTCAACAATATCCTGCTCATGTAATGGGGTAGAAAGTATGCCAATATCCAACTCACGCGACTTTAACTTTCGGATAATTTCACCTGTGGTTTCTTCTTTTACCATGATGCTTAAGTTGGGAAACTTGGCGGCAAAATCTTGTAAAAACAGGGGCAATAAAAATGGCGCAATGGTTGGAATAACCGATAACGTTAAGTTGCCTTGCATTTCGCCCTTCATTTCTTTTACCAACTCTTGCAACTCTTCAATGTGGTTAACCACCTTTTTTAGCTGAGCAATAACAGCAACACCCTCAGCCGTAATTTGTACAGGCTTTTTTTTGCGGTCAAAAATTTTTATCCCAATTTCATCCTCAAATTTAGAGATCATGGTGCTTAGGGTGGATTGTGTGATAAAACATTTTTCGGAGGCCAATTCAAAATGTCTAACCTCTGCCACTGCCAGTATATATTGAAATTGTTGTATGTTCATCTATGCTATCAATATTAAGATTGAAAATATCATTTCTATCAAACAAAAATATCACTTAACATTGAACTGAAACAATATTTAATTATCAACATAACATGAAAAGAATACTCGCTATCTCAGGTATTATTTTATCCATGAGTACAAACGCACAACCCAGTATGGAAAACAAAGCAAAATGTCCCTTTCATGAAGGAACAGCAACAGCAAACAACACGGAAGTATCAACAACCAAACCCAGTGAAAAAGGACCTACAAACCGGGATTGGTGGCCCAACCAGCTTAACCTAAGCGTACTTCGTCAAAACTCTTCTTTATCCAACCCCATGGAAAAAGGCTTTAATTATGCAGAAGCGTTTAAAAGCCTGGATTTGCAGGCCTTGAAAAAAGACCTTCGCACCGTGCTTACCAAATCAGAAGATTGGTGGCCAGCAGATTTTGGACATTACGGCCCGTTTTTTATTCGCATGGCATGGCATAGCGCAGGCACTTACCGCACAGGTGATGGCCGTGGAGGAACACGTGCCGGACAACAGCGTTTTGCCCCTCAAAACAGTTGGCCAGATAATGGAAACCTAGATAAAGCAAGAAGGTTGTTATGGCCTGTTAAACAAAAATACGGCAACAAAATTTCGTGGGCTGATTTGATGATACTGGCCGGAAATGTGGCCCTAGAAGACATGGGCTTTAAAACTTTTGGCTTTGCGGGTGGCCGCGAAGATGTATGGGAGCCTGAAATACATGTGTATTGGGGCCCTGAAAAAAAATGGTTAGACGACAAGCGTTACTCTGGTGAAAGAAATTTAGAAAAGCCTTTAGCTGCTGTACAGATGGGACTTATTTATGTGAACCCTGAAGGACCCAATGGCAACCCTGACCCCGTTGCTGCCGCCAAAGACATTAGAGAAACTTTTGCCCGTATGGGGATGAACGATGAAGAAACCGTAGCGTTAATTGCGGGTGGACACACTTTTGGTAAAACACATGGCGCAGGTGATGCCTCTTTGGTAGGGCCAGAACCTGAAGCAGCAGGTATTGAAGAGCAAGGCTTTGGCTGGATGAGCAAATACAAATCGGGTAAAGGAAAAGATGCCATTACCTCTGGTTTAGAAGTTACCTGGACACCCACACCCACCAAGTTTGGAAATGGCTTTTTTAACATATTGTTTGCCTACGAGTGGGAGCTTACCAAAAGCCCTGCTGGCGCGCACCAATGGGTAGCAAAAAATGCACAGGCCATTATACCAAATGCATTTGACAGCTCTAAAAAGCAATTGCCAACCATGCTAACTACTGATCTTTCATTGCGTTTTGATCCTGCTTATGAAAAAATTTCCAGGAATTTTTTAGAAAACCCGGATGCTTTTGCAGATGCTTTTGCCCGCGCTTGGTTTAAGCTTACCCACCGCGATATGGGTCCACGTGCGTTGTATTTAGGTGCAGAAGTTCCAAAAGAAGAATTAATATGGCAAGACCCCATCCCAGCACTAAACCACCCACTAATTGATGCCAAAGATGTGGCTGCTTTAAAAACAATGATATTAAATTCTGGGCTAACCATAAGTGAATTGGTTTCTACTGCATGGGCTTCAGCATCAACCTTCCGTGGCTCAGATAGAAGGGGTGGTGCGAATGGTGCCAGAATACAGTTGTTGCCGCAAAGAAATTGGGAAGCCAACAATCCGCAGCAACTGGATAAAGTATTAAAGGCATTGGAAAAAATTAAAAATGATTTTAACGGAAAATCTGCCACCAAAAAAGTATCCATGGCTGATATGATAGTATTGGCTGGTTCAGCAGCACTTGAAAAAGCCATTAAAAATGCTGGATACAATAAGCAAGTGCCGTTTACTGCCGGGCGCATGGATGCCACTCAAGCGCAAACCGATATTCAATCCATTGGGGTACTTGAGCCTTTGGCAGATGGCTTCCGCAACTATACCAAATCAACTTATACGGTTTCTACCGAAGAGTTATTAATTGATAAAGCACAACTGCTTACCTTAACTGCTCCTGAAATGACGGTGCTTGTTGGAGGAATGCGGGTGTTGAGTGCCAATTACAACAACAGCAAAAGCGGGGTGCTTACCACCAATAAAGAAACATTAAACAATGATTTTTTTGTAAACCTGCTTGATATGAGCACCGTTTGGAGAGCAACCTCAGATACCAAAGAACAATTTGAAGGGATTGACCGCAAAACAAACACCGTGAAATGGACAGCCACACGGGCCGATTTGATTTTTGGTTCAAACTCGGAGTTACGGGCATTGGCAGAAGTTTATGCCAGCAATGATGCCAAAGAAAAGTTTGTGAACGATTTTATTGCCGCCTGGGTTAAAGTGATGAACTTGGATCGGTTTGATTTGAATAAATAATGTAAACCCTTTGGTTTAAAAAGGCTGGTGTTTTTTATTAGACACCAGCCTTTTTTGTGTGTGGTTGAACCCTTCGAACGTTGACCAATAACATAAAAAACAAAACCTAGATTTTAGCAAAAAATTACCCCTTTAAAAAAGGAGACTATTTGATGGATGAGCTTGTAAAATGTATAGCCCCAAGTTACATTTGTATGAGTTGAACATTATTACCCTGAAAGCCGCACCACAAATTAGGGGCAACTATTATGCTGTATTGTTACAAATGATTAGAAAGACAACCATTATCATCTTGCTAAGCTTTATTGGCTTTTCAGCAAATGCACAAAACAACACCGTTTTTAGTGTAACCATTGATACATTAGAACGGTTGGACAATAAGGTATTGTATAGTTTAAAAACTTATGCCGACTCAATATTGACAGAAGAAGCTCAGGCGTTTCTTTACCAAACAACCCTTAAGATTCCGAAGTTTAAACGATTACCCAATTTATTTAAAAAAGAACTGGCTGCTGATAGTATTGTATTTCATGGGTTACGAACAACATACTTAAAAAATCGTTATTACAAGCAGGAGCAATACGACAATGGAAATTTGAAATCCAATGCTTTCTTTAGTGAATCCGGTAAGGAAATTAGCTTAGAAGAATTTAATAAATACAACGGGCGGAGAGGGCCTTGTGGAGATGCTATAGGCTATTTTTTAATACATGGTCGGAAAAAAAACAATTGAACACAACAACAAATTCCAGAAACTTATTCCATTTACTGCGAAAGAATAACTGTCTATACAGCTTCAATAGGCTGTGTTTTGTGAATCGTTTTAAAGAATAGCTATCTATAAAAAAGGAGAATTTTCTGTTGCTTAAAAGAACAGTTTGGAGTACGTTTGACGAGAAAGAATTTCCAATGCCTAATCGTGTTACTTGTTTCAACACCGCTAGTAAACCTTCACCAATCTAACCAAAACAGAAAGGTTGGCGAATAAAAGTATTGGCTATAAACTATAATAGAAAAACAACACAGAACAAAATCAATCATAATAACATGGAGAAAATAACAATTCAAGCAACAATTTCGGCTGCCAAACAACAAGTATGGGACTATTATACCAAGCCCGAACATATTACACAATGGAACTTTGCCGACCCAAGTTGGTGCTGCCCCACCGCTTCTAACGATATGAAAGTTGGCGGAAAATACATTGCCAGAATGGAAGCCAAGGACGGTAGTTTTGGCTTTGACTTTGAGGCAACCTATACTGAAATTAAAGAAGGAGAACATTTTAGTTATGAATTTGGGGGACGTTATGCAACAGTAGAATTTAACGCACAACAAGAACAAACCGAACTTACCATAATTTTTGACCCTGAAACAGAAAACCCCGTTGATTTACAAAGACAAGGTTGGCAAGCGATTTTGAACAACTTTAAAAATTATACTGAAACCAATTAAACCGTGAAAGTTACGCCTGAACATAACGAAAGAATGGCAAAAATGACTTTTGCATCTGTATATCCGCACTACGTAACTAAAGTTGAGAAAAAGGGAAAGACAAAAGAAGAATTGCATCAAGTGATTCAGTGGCTAACAGGTTTTGACGACAACGCAATACAAAAGCTCATTGAAGAGAAAGTAACTTTTGAAATATTTTTTAAGCAGGCTACCTTAAACCCAAACGCTGAATTGATTAAAGGAGTAATTTGTGGTTATAACATAGAAGAAATTGAAAATCCCTTAACAAAACAGGTAAGGTATCTTGACAAACTCGTTGATGAATTAGCGAATGGGAAAAAGATGGAGAAAATTTTAAGAACTGAATAAAAGAATGGCAATCAGCACTACAGAAAGAAACACCATCCATAATACGCATTTTTCGTCAGGCTGGGCTGAATCATAAACTTGGCGTTTAAATATTATCCCTCATTTAATAGGCTAAACAACTTAAAAGACTTTAATTATCTTTGAATATGACCAAAACAGAAATTCAATCGGAAATTCAAAAGGTTCTTGACAATGTGCCTGAAAGCGTTTTACAAGACGTTTTGGCTTTTTTGAAAGAACTTCAAGACCAGCCCGCTGACACGGTTAGATTAACGAACAGCTTGCGTCAAATTCTAGCGGAAGACAAAGATTTACTTGAACGATTGGCTCAATGATTGAACTGAAGGATGTATCAACTTAAAAGAACAAATTCTGACGATTTAGATTTTCAAAAATTAGTGGTTGAACTTGATAAAGATTTGGCCATTAGAGATGGGGAAGAACATTCCTTTTATGCCCAATTCAACAAAATTGCTGCCATAAAACATGTGGTTGTTATTTATGAGCATGAAATGGCGGTTGGTTGTGGCGCAATTAAAGCCTATGAAGAACATGTGATGGAAATCAAGCGCATGTTTGTACCCTTAGAAAAAAGAGGCAAAGGCATTGCTTCTATGGTATTGAAGGAACTAGAAAATTGGGCAAAAGAACTTGGTTATAAAAAATGCATTTTAGAAACAGGCATAAAACAACCTGAAGCAATCCGCCTTTACGAGAAAAATAATTTTATGCTGATTAAAAATTATGGCCAATACGCAGACATTGAGAATAGCGTATGTTTTGAGAAAGTAATTGGATAACAGGTTGATGCCCTAATGTTTAGAATACCATCCAAATTTTCTTAACTACTTCATTCAACAACTTAGTTATACATTAACCAACACAGCAAGTGACGCTTCCAGTGTGCTGGCAATTCTCAATATGCTAAACAATGTCGGGTTTATTTAATCATTCAACAACAACTTAAAATAAAACAGGGGGTTTCTCAATTTTGCGCGCAGGTCTAAATCCTCAAACATGCAACTGATGGTTTCGCGCAGGGCTTTGTTTTTATGGGCTTTGTTTACCACAAAGTTAAACAACCACGGGTATTTGCAGAGTTTTTGCATGGTGTGGCTCAACTTTAATTCATCCCACTGGCGGGCATAAAAAGCATCATCATATTGTTTTAAAAATGCGGCATCAAAACGGTTTTGTTTAATGGCTTCTGCAATAAAATCTGCTGCCATCATGCCACTGTAAAGTGCATTGCCAATACCTTCCCCTGTAAAAGGGTCAATTAAAGAGCCTGCATCGCCCACCAACAAAAAACCCTCACCACTTACTGGCCTTTTTTTGCTGCCTAAAGGCAACCCCCAACCTTGTATTTTCCCTTCTAACTTGGCGTTTTTAAACCGCTCCCTAATGTTAGGGTTATTTTCTATGGCCTTCAGCATATCGGCCTTCAGGTTTACTTTGCGTTTGCTTACCTCAGCACTTAACATGCCTGCACCAATATTGGCCATGCCGTTGGGCAATGGAAATATCCAAAAGTACCCAGGCAACATTTCGGGCAAAAAATGCAACTCAATAAAATGTTGTGGGTGCATGCCTTCCACGCCACTATAGTAAGCACGTATGCCTGCACAATAGTGGTTGTTTTCCTTTTGTATGTTGGCCAGCTTTTTGGCCACAATGCTTCTGTCTCCTTCTGCACCAACCACCAACGCCACGTCTTCCATTACATGTGTTGTGCCGTGTTGGCTGTATTTTACCTGAAACTTTTTTCCTGTACGGTTAATCTCTTCCACTTCTGCCCCTTCTATCACCTGAGCATAATTCCTATCCAGGCGTTTGTACAAGTCATAATCAAAATCAATGCGTTTGCTAATAAACCCTGGAGGGTATTGCTCCTTGCTCATGTCTTGTTTAAAAGGAATATCAATGGCCTTGCCATTTGGCGCAACAAACTTCACGCCCCAACTTTCAATAAACTCCTGTTTTTGTTGGTCGTATGTTGGGATAATGGTTTTATCCAACTGGTTTAATACATAAACGGTTTTTCCACTTAATGCATCACCACACACCTTATCCCTGGGGAAAATGGCCTTTTCAATAATGGTATGGGGTATTTTGTGTTTGGCCAAAAAAAGTGACGTTGCACAACCAGCAGGTCCTGCGCCCACAATAATCAGTTGGTTTTGGTTTATTTGCATGCGCTGCAATAATAAGTATTTACCTTGATGCCAGCAATGGAATAGCTTACGCGCAAAACACTGTCAGTTATTTAACCTATTAAAATCCTTTATTTACCGCCCCTGTAAACCCATAATAACCACCCGACCAATTCCTAATTTATTGTTTTACATGCCTTTACAAGCCAGCCTTCAAGCTACATGGGATTGTTTCTTTTCTTCGGATTCGTTTAAAACCATTTAATCGTATGCGCCAATATGGCAATGGCTTGATTTTTGGTTACTTTTGCGAACTCATGCACGTTGAATTTAATCAACTTCCTTTAGATGCACGCATTTGGGTTTATGCGGCATCGTCTGTTTTAACCAGTCAGCAACAAGAATTTTTGTTGCGTGAGGGCACCGCATTTACTGCCCAATGGACCGCACACCAACAGCCATTAAAAGCCTCTTTCTCTATTTTTCATAACCTGTTTTTGGTTTTTGGAGTAGATACGGCACAAGTGGATGTAAGCGGATGTGGTATTGATAAATCGGTGCATTTGGTGCAACAGTGGGAAAAAGAGCTGGGTTTGCCTTTGTTTAATCGCCTACAACTGGAGTACTTAGTTGGTGATGTGGTACATGTGCTTTCAAAGTCGCAAGTTGTTGCGGCTTACGAAAATGGAACCATCAACGATGAAACCCTCTTTTTTAACAAAACCGTTTTAACAGCCGAGGCGTTTAAAAAAGAATTTACTGTCCCATTTAATAAAAGCTGGGCGCATGCGTTATTACCAAAACAACATGCATAACCATAAAAAACAATTTGTAAGTACTATTGCTTAATAGAGATAAGAATAAAACACACACGATAAAAAAGTAAATGGCAGATATTCAACCAAACGATCTTCGTCCGCGAGATCCAAATCAAGGGTCAAAAAAACCAAAACTTCCTCCAGTTCCTAAATTTAGTTTTTATTGGATTTACGGACTTATTGCCGCAGTATTTATCGGCATTCAGCTTTTACCCAGAGAGGTTGCGTTAAAAACAACCTGGTTTAAGGTGCAAAGCGACATGATTATGGCCAACAATGTAGAACGCATTACCATTGTAAATGAAAAAAGGGCCGAAGTAACCTTAAAGAAAGATGCATTAAAAAACCCTTTGTACAAGGATTTAAAAGAGCGCACCATTTTTGGAGAAGAAGTGGGCCCTCATTATTATTTTGAAATTGGAGATGTAACCCAATTCAGGGCTGATTTAAAGGATGCCGAATTGGAATACACCAAACGCAATCCTGGTCAGCTTATCCAAATTCCGGTAGAATACACCACTGAGCACAACTACTTTGGAGAAATTATAGGCTGGATTATTCCATTTATTTTATTGATTGGTTTATGGATGATTTTAATGCGCAGAATGGGTGGTGGAGCAGGTGGCGGTGGCCAAATATTTAACATTGGCAAATCAAAAGCACAACTGTTTGATAAAGAAAACCTGGTGAAAATAACCTTTAAGGATGTAGCTGGTTTAGATGAAGCCAAGGTGGAAATTATGGAGATTGTTGATTTCTTAAAACATCCCAAAAAATACACCAACTTGGGTGGTAAAATCCCTAAAGGAGCTTTATTGGTTGGCCCTCCGGGTACCGGTAAAACCTTGTTGGCCAAAGCAGTTGCTGGAGAAGCAGGCGTTCCGTTTTTCTCGCTATCAGGCTCTGATTTTGTGGAAATGTTTGTAGGTGTTGGTGCAAGCCGTGTGCGTGACTTATTCCGTCAAGCCAAAGAAAAGGCGCCTTGTATTATTTTTATTGATGAAATTGATGCCGTAGGCCGTGCAAGGGGAAGAAACATGGTGCAAGGAGGTAATGATGAGCGTGAAAATACGTTGAACCAATTGCTTACTGAAATGGATGGGTTTTCAACCGATTTAGGGGTAATTATTCTTGCGGCCACAAACCGCCCAGATATTTTAGACTCTGCCTTGTTACGCCCAGGAAGGTTTGACAGACAAATTTCTATAGACAAGCCTGATTTGGCTGGACGTGCTGAAATTTTTAAAGTGCATTTGAAGCCATTGCGTTTAAGCGAAGATGTTAACCCTGACCGTTTGGCTACACAAACCGCTGGTTTTGCTGGTGCTGAAATTGCCAATGTATGCAACGAAGCAGCCTTGATTGCTGCCCGTAAAACAAAGGATAAAATTGAAATGCAAGATTTTCAAGATGCCATTGACCGTGTTATTGGTGGATTGGAAAAGAAAAACAAAATTATTTCTCCTGAAGAAAAAGAAATTATTGCTTACCATGAAAGTGGGCATGCCATAGTAGGCTGGTTTTTAAAGGATGTTGACCCATTGGTTAAAGTAAGTATTGTACCGCGTGGTGTTGCTGCGTTAGGTTATGCGCAGTACCTGCCAAAAGACCAATACTTGTACACCACGGAGCAAATGGAAAACATGATGTGCATGACCTTGGGTGGACGTGTGGCAGAAGATATTATCTTTAACCGCATTAGCACTGGAGCACAAAATGATTTGGAACGCATTACCAAAATGGCCTATGCCATGGTAACTATTTATGGCATGAATAGCAAAGTGGGTAATGTAAGCTTTTACGACCCAAACAATGAGTATGGATTTACCAAGCCATACAGCGATAAAACCGCAGAAATGATTGACATTGAAGTGCGCAACCAAATAGACTTGTGTTACGCCAAAACCAAAAACTTGTTGTTGGAGAAGAGAGACAAGTTAGAAGAGTTGGCTAAAATACTGTTGCAACGTGAAATTTTGTTCCAGCATGATTTGGAAGAAATTTTAGGCAAACGCCCTTTTGAAGCAACAAAAAATCAGGAAGACGAATTGACAGCCGCCAGCAACCAATTGCCTGAAACAGAAACAAAAATCGCTTAAACACGCGAACTGAATATTTACAAAAAGAGCCGTGGCAAATTGCCACGGCTCTTTTTATTTGCACTTTTTAAAGACTGTTTCGCTCTATATAATCTATCAGCGAATGAATGCACTTAATGTGTATTTCCTGCGCCCTATCAGCATATTCGCTGTGTGGTGCGCGTATTTCTACATCACACAACCCATTCATTTTTCCGCCATCCTTACCCGTTAAGCCTACTATTTTTATTCCCTTGCGTTTGGCTACTTCCATGGCATTTAACACATTTTTGCTGTTACCACTTGTTGAAATAGCCAGCAACACATCACCTTCATTTCCAACCGCATCAAGGTACCTGCTAAACACGTGTTCATAACCATAATCATTGCCCACACATGCCATGTGCGAAACATCACTCATGGAAATAGCGGCAAAAGGTTTTCTATCGTTTCTGTACCTTCCTGTTAATTCTTCGGCAAAGTGCATGGCATCACACAAACTGCCACCATTGCCGCAGCTTAGTATTTTTTTACCTGAAGCCAAGGCCTCAACCATTAATTTTCCGGCAGCCTCAATCGCTAAAAAATTGTTTTCGTCAGCTAAAAATTTATGCAATACATCACTCGCTTCAGTGAAGTGTTGTTTAATCAGTTGTGTCATTATGGGTTATTTTTTAGTTTAAAATTGTTTTTTCCTGCATCTAAAAAATCAATAAATGTTTGTTCCTCGGTATCAAAAAACTTAGGGCCAGATAATCTATTTTCATTACCGTCAATAATCACATATTGCGGTTGTGCACTAAAGTTGTACTTGCTAATTTGTAAGTCTTGGTTCTGCTCCCCAATGGTTTTCTTTAGTTTGCCATCACGTTTTGAGGTGTACCATTCGTTTTCGGGTAACACTTTTCTTTCATCAGCATACAAACTCACCACAATAAAATCTTCTTTTAAACGCTTTAGCACCGCTGGTTTCGCCCAAACATATTCTTCCATTTTGCGGCAGTTTACACAGGCATGTCCTGTAAAATCTATAAAAATGGGTTTGTTTTGTTTTTTTGATTCTTCTAAGGCTTGTTTATAATCAAAATAGCCAGTTATGCCATGCGGTAAATGCAAGAAATCGGCATGTTTAATGTCGGCATCGTCTTTAGGGGTTTCTGCCACACCCGTTCCTGCGCCAAGAATAAAATCTTGGGTTTGCATTGGAGGAAGCAATCCTGAAAGCGCTTTTAAAGGTGCGCCAAACAAACCAGGAATCATATAAACACCAAAAGCAAAAGAGGTAAGAGCCATTAAAAAACGTGGCACACTCACAAATGGCACATCACTATCATGGCTGAATTTAAGCTTGCCAAGAAAATACATTCCCAGTAAGAAGGCCAATACAATCCAAATGGCCAAATAAACCTCTCTATCTAAAATGCCCCAGTGGTAAACCACATCTGCAATGCTTAAAAACTTAAACGCAAAAGCCACTTCAATAAAACCCAACACCACTTTTACTGAGTTTAACCATCCCCCTGATTTAGGTAAGTTTTGCAGGTAACTTGGGAAAACAGCAAAAACAGTAAATGGCAATGCCAATCCTGCACCAAAAGCAGCCATTCCCAATAGTGGTTTTAAAAACTTTCCGCCTACAGCCTCAATCAATAAACTACCAACAATTGGCCCCGTGCAGCTAAAGGAAACCAACACCAAGGTAAATGCCATAAAAAAGATTCCAGCAAAACTGCTCATGCTACTTTTGCTATCTACTTTATTTACAAATGAATGCGGCAATGTAATTTCAAATAGACCTAAAAAGGACGCTGCAAACACCATAAAAATTACAAAGAACAACAAGTTTGGCAACCAATGAGTACTGAGCCAATTTCCAAAATCCGGGCCTAAGCCAAAAAACGCAAATATCAACCCAAGGGATGCGTAAATGCCCACAATAGAAAAACCAAAAGTGAATGCCCTGGTAATGCCCTGCGCCCTGGTTTCACTTTTTTTAGTAAAAAAACTTACCGTCATGGGTAGCATGGGAAACACACAAGGTGTTGCAACGGCTATTAAACCACCCAACATGGCCAACAATAAAAACATGCCAAACGATTCTTCTTTCGGTGCTTCAGTTGGTGGTGGTGTAATTGTTTTGTTCTGTTGAACGCTGGTATCAGTAGGTGTTGCTGATTTTGTTGGCTCCTCGATAACAGTATCTACCGTGCTCTCAATTGGTACTGATGTATTGTTAGATTGCGCTGCTGAAACATTCACTTTTACCTCGAACGCAATATCAAAAGGAGGCATACACACCCCACTAATTTCATTGCATTCTTGAAAATAAATTGACCCTTTTATAACTGGATTTGGCTTTAATACCTGAATTTTTTGTTTAAAAACAGCCTTCTTTTTAAATATAGAAACATCCCCTTTCCAGATTTCTTCATAATGTTTTTTCGAACCAATGGGTGTTGCTTTACCTACCAGTTTATAGGTATTGTTCTTTTCAAAATTAAATTCCGCTGCTATTGGCCCAAGGTTGGGATCAAAATCGTTGCTGTACATGTACCAATCTTTTTCAATCACGCTGGTAAATGTTACTTCTGCCACATCTCCTACTTTAGCCTCTTGTTTGTCAACAATAATGCTCCATTCTGGTGTTTTATCCAAAGCGGTTGGCGTATGTTGTGCCCAAAGCAGGTTATTAAAACCAAATAGGAGCAATACGGCTGCCCAGTTTAATTGTGCTTTTTGTGTCATGGTATGTATGTGCTTGTTGCTACTTAACCAACAAATTTATGAATTATTATGAATGTGCCTTTATATTAGTAAAATCTTAAGGGTGTGATTGCCCGCAAGTTGTTTGGTTCCTGCCTATTGCCTACCACAGTGTACACCTGTGGGAAATCAACTTAGCCCAGCGCTGGCTCAATGGCGATATCCTTTTAACTTTGTTACATGCGGTTTATTGTACAGTTTATTTTTGTTTCCTTCTTTTTGGCGCAGCCTTTTGGTTTAATGGCGCAGCCGAAACCCACTGCTGAGTTTCCTTTTAAAATGACAGTGGAGCAATACCTGGAAAAATACAGTGTAATTGCTGTAGCCGAAATGCACCGCAGCAGAATACCAGCAAGTATTACACTTGCGCAAGGGCTTTTGGAGAGTGGCAATGGCAATAGCCGTTTGGCTTTGGTGGCCAACAACCACTTTGGCATTAAATGCAAAAAAGATTGGACAGGAGAAAGCATTAAAGAAGATGATGATGAAGCGCAAGAATGCTTTAGAAAATACCCAACAGCAGAAGACAGTTACATTGACCACTCTAATTTTTTGATGAATGGGCAGCGCTATGCCTTTTTATTTGACCTTGAGCCTACTGATTACAAAGGGTGGGCAGAGGGCCTTAAACGTGCAGGTTACGCTACCAATCCCAATTACCCCAACTTGTTAATTAGCCTTATTGAACGGCACAACTTACAGCGCTTCGATAGCCAAAAGCCAACGGAAAAAGAAAAGGAAAAAATAAACCAAGAACACCATACTGAGGTTGCAAAACATACTAAGCTACAGGTAAATAATATTGAAGCAATTGTTGCCAGAAAAGAAGACAGTTATGCCAGTATTGCACTTGATAACGACCTGCGGGTTTGGCAAGTGTATAAATTTAACGATTTAACCAAGGACGCTAAAATACAGGTTGGTGATACCATTTACATTAAACCCAAAAACTACAAAGGAAACATTGCCACTTACACCGTTGGCACAAAAGATAACATGCAAAAAATTTCACAACGTTTTGGCGTTAAGCTAAGTAAGTTGTATAAAATGAATCTCATGAGAGAAGGACAGGAGCCCGTAACTGGCGAAATCCTGTATCTTCAAAACAACCGAACAGAGCCACCTAAACTGAAAATACTAACCACACCAACCGTTGACAGCACCTATAATAATATTATTTACGAAGACCCAAAAAAGAATGTCTCTACTTCTAAACCCGTATTGCCCGAAGATAAATTTGCCATAAATATCCCTGACAATAAAAATGATATGGCTTTTTTTCATGTGGTACAAAAAGGGGAATCGTTGTTTGCTATTGCCAAAAAATACAATGTTACGGTTGAAGGCATTATGGAGCTGAACTCCTTGCATACGGAAGATATTAAAGAAGGAACGCGTTTGATTATTAACCCTAATCAGCCTGTGATAGATGTAAAAGAAGAAGCTGTTGTGCCTGGTTACCACTTGGTGAAACAAGGAGAAACCCTTTACAGCATTGCCCGTAAATATGGCACTACCGTTGTTGAACTTCGTGCCTTAAATGAATTGATGCATGATACGTTAAGGGTTGGTGAAGAGCTGGTGATTGTACCTTTAAATGGAGAAAAACCTACTGTTAAAGAGGTTGAAGCAAATACCACTGACCCCATTTACCATGAAGTACGCGAAAAGGAAACGCTTTATGCCATTTCCAGAAAATACAATGTAGATATTTTGGTGTTGCGAAAACTCAACAACCTGATTGATAACAACATTGCTGTTGGTCAAAAATTACGCATACGGTAATGTTAACGTTGCCTTTTATTTCGCCCACCCAACAGATTCATCATCCCGATTTTGAACGTAATGGTGTAACGGTGTTTATGAAACGTGATGACTTGTTACATCCCTTTGTTTCCGGAAACAAGTGGCGTAAGCTAAAGTATGTGCTTGAGGATGCTGCAACAAAAAACAAGAGACATCTGGTGAGTTTTGGCGGTGCTTACAGCAATCACTTGTTAGCCTTAGCCAATGCTGGTGCAATACATGGTTTTAAAACCACTGCATTTGTGCGGGGCGAACAAGTGGAAAACCATATGCTGGGTTTATGCAAGCTGTTTGGTATGGAATTGAAATTTGTTTCCCGCACAACCTATCAGGATAAAAACCAGCTGTATGAAGATTTTGCCAATACACACCCGCACACCTATTTTATTGATGAAGGTGGCAAAGGCCTGTTGGCTGCAAAAGGGTGTGAAGAAATTTTGGCTGAAACAACAGGATTTACCCATGTGGTTTGTGCTGTGGGAACAGGCACAACCTTGGCTGGTTTAGCCCGGGCAGCTTCTGTGCAAAACATAAAAGCGGAAGGCATTTGTGTGTTAAAAGGTGCTGAAGATTTAATCCATGAAATTGAGCTTTTAGCCGGAGAAAAAGTAACCCTTCATCACCAATTTCATCGGGGTGGTTATGCCAAAACAGATGATGCTTTATGGTCTTTTATCCAATCGTTTGCACAACATACCGGCATATTGTTAGACCAGGTATATACAGCCAAAATGATGATGGGTATTTCAACCCTGATTGAGGAGGGCTATTATGCCCCAGATAGCCGCATTCTTGCCATACATACCGGAGGCTTGTTAGGTGTGATGAGCAGGTTTAGTTAACCTTGCCCGCCTTTTTACTACAATAATTTTTGGTAAGCCCTCATCCAACGGTCAGGGATTTCATCATTCAATGCCAGTTGATAATCAGCATAACTGCAAGGCACCATAAATGTACCCCGTTGGTTGCTTCTTTCTTTCGGGTAAGGCACTTCCATCCACCAACGTTCATTGTACACGTTTTTATAAAATACAATTTCGTAATCGCTGTTTTTAAAGGTTGTTCTATAAATCATGTAGTCTTTACCTTCCGTAGTTGGATAATCATTTTTACGGTTGTAATACCCATCAATAAAGTACCACATCATTTGAGAAACCAGCTTACTGCCGCAACTATCTGTATCTTTTAGTCCGTTTAAGTCATAAAAACCAATGCTGCTTAAGTCGTTACCCATACCCGCATACCTGGCTATTTGGCAGGCCTCTTCTCCGTAGAAGCCATTTGGGTGCATCTCCAAACTTGCTGCTATATCAGCAGCCTTAATGCTGTTCATGCTAAATATCATCATATCAGCATTGCGGGCAAGCGGTTCGGTTTCCTGCATTTTACTTCTTACGTGTCCCAGCCTATACACATCAAAGTTCATCTTATCAAAAGCATCCAGGCTTTCTTGTTCAACAAAATATGCTTGGTTACCAATATGCACAATATTAAACAAGTAGTTTGGTTGGTGCGTGATAAGTTTATAGAGGTAATTGGAATAAATCGGGTCTGGGTCGTGTTGTTTCAGGTCAATTTTTGCATCCGCTATCAACACTTGCAAATTTTGATTGATGCCCTGATAAGAAGTAAACTGCGCATAGGCCAAATCGGAAGAGCCACCTAAAATGATGGTAACTATTTTTTGTTGGTGCAACTCTTGCAAACAGGCATTTAAGGCAAACAAGGTATCATTTACACTGCTTCCAGACTCAATATTTCCTAAGTCTGCAATTTTTACCTCGTGTTTGGGTTGAACAAGTTTGTAAAGCTGCTTGCGAATCTCGTCAGGTGAAGCGGCAATACCGCGGTGTTGTTCATGGATGCGATCTTCTTTAACCCCAATAATGGCAATATGCACCCCTGCCAAATCAGGAAGTTGTTTGGTGTGAATATCAATCACATTCACCAAACTTTTGGGGGAGGTTTCCCCTAACAGGTTAAAAACCGATTCTGGCACCGGACTTAAGAAATCGCTTAAATGCATAACGTTTATTTATTGCCCACAAAATACCTTATTTTCGCCCGCAGTTAAATAAACATTTCCACACATTGATAGCGGTTACCGGAGCAACGGGTTTTTTAGGCGCACACCTTGTTTGTATGCTCTTGCAAAAGGGCAAGCAGGTACGGGCCTTTAAACGCAAACAAAGCAACATGGCTGAATTTAACTACATATATGCCTTGTTCTTTAACAATGCTGATGCCCAAAACAACTTAAACTGGTTTGAAGCGGACGTATTAGACTTACCTTCCATTGAGTTGGGACTAGAAGGAGTTGATGAGGTGTATCATTGCGCAGCCATGGTTTCTTTTCATCAAAGTGATGCCGATTTGATGCAACAAATAAACGTGCAAGGAACAAGCAATATGGTGAACACCAGCCTACAGCTTGGGATAAAAAAGTTTGCCCACATTAGTTCTATTGCCGCATTGGGTAGAGAAAAAAGCGGGGTTACTGTTTCAGAAAAAACAAAATGGGTTAGCTCAAAACTCAATAGCAATTATGCCATTAGTAAACACCGGGCTGAAATGGAAGTTTGGCGTGCTTCGGAAGAAGGCTTGCAAGTGGTTATTGTAAATCCTGGGGTGATATTGGGTAGCGGAGATTGGAACAAAGGCACTTGCGCCCTGTTTGGAATGGTAAAAAAGGGCATGCCTTTTTTTACTGAAGGGGTAAATGGCTATGTGGATGTAATGGACGTGGCCCGTATTACCATTTTGCTTATGGAAAAAGAAGTTTATCAGGAACGTTTTGTGTTGGTTAGCGAAAATGCCTCTATGAAATGGTTTTTAGACGAGGTATCCGTAATGTTACACCAAAAAAAGCCGTGGATAAAAGTAAATAAATTTATTGCCGAAATGGCTTGGATGGCAGCTGGCATTCAACGGCTGTTTACTGGAAAAAAGTCAGGTTTAACCAAAGAAACATCTAGGGCATCATTAAAAAAATACCAATACAACAACGAAAAAATTATTCGTGAGTTGCAATATGAGTTTATTCCACTCAAACAAACTTTAATCAATACTTGTCACACCTTTAACAACAATCCCTTTTCATGAAATCTATTTTAACAACCATTTCTGCTGTCGTATTATTGGCGGCTTGTAACCAAAAATCTGCAACAGATATTCAATCACTTGAAACCCTTTATAAAAAAAGCTATGAACTAAAGGATATTCCAACAGCCATTACAGCGGTTCAGTTTATTTTGCTACAAGACAGTACGCATGCATTGCGTGACTCTTTACATGTGATGTATTTGGCCGTTCAAAACATTGATGCTTGCTTAACCACCACAGAGGACGCACTTAAACGCAAACCTGACAATGAAGAGTTGCTTAAATACAAAATGCTTTGTTTAGAACAATTGGGTAAGGGAGAGGAATTGCTTGTTTTATCAAACAACTTATACAATAAAACCAAAAAATCAGAGTACTTATACAAAGCGGTTTCTGTGCAGCTTGCCATGGGAGACTTTGAAGTTGCGACAAAAAGCATAGACGATATGATGGAAAAATACAAAGGCTCAACTGATAGTGTGGATATGATTATTGGCGAAGGTCAAAACCAACGTGTACCTATTTTAGCCGCTTGCTGGAACATGCGCGGATATGTGTATATACAAACACAAAGATACCAACAAGCTGCTGAGGCTTACCAAAGGGCTATTCAAATTTTTCCTGATTTTGTAATGGCTAGAAGAAACTTGCAACAGTTGGTGCAAAGCGCACAGCAACAACAACGGTAGTTTTTTCCAGAACGTTGTTATTCCTTTTTTAACAATGTTTCTGCTTCATTTCTGTATTTTCCGTTTAGGCCAATTACCCGCTGCAAATACGGCATTGCCAGTACTCTTTTGTTTAAAGCAATGTATGCCTTTGACAGCAACAATAAACTTGATTCGTAATAGAATGAAGAAGGCTCATTTGTAAGTGGCAGTAGTTCTTTTACGCAGCTATCGTAAGTAGAGTTGGCATATAATGCAGTGGCATTAAAATAACGAATGGAATCTATGCGGTTTCCTTCGTAAAAGGCTTTATTTGTTGCTTCATGATTGAGGGTAGGTTTGTAACTTGGTTGGGCTATTGAAGAAACACTACGGGATTTTCTACTGGTACGCACATTGCGTTTTTGTTTGGCCTCAGCCACTTGTTCTTTCATTACCTGCTGGGGCTCAGCAAGCGATTTTGTTTGTGTTAAATCCGCATCCTCCTCAGGAACAGCTCCACCACTTTCCGTTGATAAGGTTGCTTGTTCAACTTGACTATCCGCGGGCTTGACATCATCTTGAGTGATGATCCGATCTTCGGCTAAATTATCGTCAGCCTGCGTTGTTTTCCTTTGCTTCTGCACTGGATTTTCATGCTGTGGGGCTGGCTTAGGTTGAGCCGGGGTGGTTGACTTCAATGGTTGGATTTCTTCCTTTTGTTGAACAGGCACATCAACCATGGCAATGTTTTGCTGCGTGTCTGGCTTTGTTACATACCAAGTTAATCCGGTAATTAACAATAAAGCGGCCGCCAAAGCAATATACCAGCGGTTAAGCGTTCTGCTTTTGTGTGTTGTTTTTTTGTCAACCGCAGCATTGATTTTGCCAACCCTATCCATAAGCAGGGCAGGGTGTTTCATGGTGTCAATACCCTCCTTAATATCGGCACAAATCTCGCAAGAAAGCACATGGGTATTCAGTTGAGCAAGTGCTGCTTTGCTCAACCCTCCTTTGGCATATTGCTCCCAGGTGGTGTTATCTATGCAACTTGTTGTATCCATAAAAACAGGTATAATGCCATTACAATTCCTTTTTCATTCAATGCTATTTTTAAATTTCTTTTGCCGTTTTGCAGGTTACTTTTTACTTCATTCATGCTCAGTCCGGTAATTGCTGCAATCTCTTCATAACTTTTTAGCTTTAAGTAAAACAACTCTATGCATAACCGTTGATTGTTTTTTAGTTCCTTAATTGCGTCTTCCAAAACAAGCAACTTTTTTTCCTTTTCCTGCGCATTGTCTTCTTGATGCATAAACTGGCGTATTTGCATAAAAAAGTGGTCATTTTCTTCTTCTGCAAAAAACACTTCGGGGTTTTTCTTGCGCAACAGCATCAAACAATGGTTTCTGCAAACACTGTGCAGCCAACTTTTAAAATGTTGTACCTGGTGCTTTTTAAGGTCGGTAAACAGTTGCTCAAAAATGTTCATGGTGGCATCCTGTGCATCGTCCTCGTTTTTTAAATATTTTACACAAACTGCATAACACATTAAGGAATGCCGCTTAAACAGCTCTCCCACCGCAACCCTGTTATTGGTTTGCTGATATTGAACAATCAGGTTTTCATCTGACTGGTGTTCCAAGTTGCTAAGCATTGAAACAAAAATTAAAAAAAAATGGCACTCTTTTATGGAATTTATCAAACCGCATCATCTACTAAGCAAACTAAACAACAAAATGATGAGGAAACTATTGATTTATGGCATTATCCAATTTATGGGAAATATGCTCTTGGCTCAGCCAACCAAACCAATTAAAGCCAACCTAGACAAGGCTATTGTTTATTTACAAGGCGCCCATTTGTATTATAATGAAACCACCATGCTCAAGGCTGGTTACAATGAGTTGCTGTTTGAGAACATCTCACCATTTATTAATCCTGTTTCGTTGCAGGCAAATAGCAAAGGAGGTGTGGTAATGGATGTAAAGCACCAATTAAAGTATAAAGAACAACCCTTTGTTACAGGCAAATACGACAAAGCCATAGAGCGGGTGCTTGATTCGTTAAATGACATGAATTTTGACATTAAAGACATCAACAATAAGTTAAAGGTGCTTGCATCCGAAAAACAATTGCTGCTGAATAACAATATGATGAAGGGCATTTTTACGAAGGACTCATTGCCTTTGCTGAAAGATGGTATGCAATTTTTACGAGATAAACTGAACAATATTTATGAGCTGGAACTTAAGCAAGAGCGTTTGTTAAGCAGCGCTGAGGCTTTAAAAACCAAATTAACCAACCGATACAACGAGTTGGAGCAGTTAAAGAGTAGCGAAGGTGCATTGCAAGGGGAGTACGCCCAACCCACCCACCAAATACTGGTAACCATTTATAGCGAAAATGCCGGCAGTGCTTCTGTTGGGTTTAACTATTTTATCCAAGAAGCCAGCTGGGTTCCTTTGTACGATTTACAAGCCTCCTCAACCACCAACACATTGCAGCTTAAATACATGGCTAATGTTACCCAAAACTCAGGCATTAACTGGAAAGGTGTTTCTCTTACCTTAAGCACCTCCAATCCTGCGGAAGGAAACGTAAAGCCGGAATTGACACCTTGGTTTGTTACTTTTATTGAGTATGCCAGAAAACCACAACCTGTTAGTTATAGATTAAAAACCAACCAAGTTACTGTTGCTGCAAAAAGCCTGCAGGAAAATGTTTCTTACAGTCAGGAAGACGCTTCAAGCCCGCCAGAAGCGCGTAGTTTACAAATTCAAGATTATGTAACCATTGCTGAAAACCTGATTAGAACAGAATATGAAATTAAACTAAAATACCAGGTAGAGAGTGATAACCAACCTCATAAGGTAATTATAAACCAGCGTGATGTGCCTATGCAATTAAAGTTTGCTGCAGTACCAAAATTATGTACACAAGCATTTTTAATGGCCAATATAACTGGCTGGGAAGAAATGAATATTATTCCAGGAAATGCACGGTTGTTTTTTGATGGTGCCTATGTTGGTGAAACCTTATTAGATGCGCAGAGTACCAGCGACACCTTAAGTGTTAATTTGGGAAGGGATAAAAACATTGTGCTTACCCGTAAAAAAATTAAAGAGAAATCTAAAATCCGCTTTTTAGATGATGATAAGGTAGAAACGCACACGGTTGAAGTGGTGGTGAGAAATACCAAAAACATGGCTATTGAAATGGTACTTGAAGACCAAATACCTGTGGCAAGAAACACCAACGATATTAAAATCGCTTTGGTAGATGGCAGCCATGCCGAGTTGGACGAAACAACCGGGAAACTAAAATGGACGCTAAAACTTGGCGCTAAAGACACTAAAAAAGTGGTATTTACTTACGAAATCCGTTATCCTAAAAACAAGGTTTTGGCTGGCTTGTAGGGTGTTTTTGCCCTCGCGCAGCGGCTGGTAAACCAGCCGCTGCGCGAGGGCTTTGCGGTGAGCATACTTTCCCTAAAAGATTCATTCTGCTTTTTTTGAAAATTCCTCGCATATTGCAGCAGGATGAATTTGTACGCAGCCACACATCGTTTATTAAATCTAGGTTTTTGGTTTTTTTACCGCAAGGTGCATGTTAACCAAAGCCAACACGTTCCTTCAACCGAACCTGTTTTATTGGTGGCCAATCATCCCAACTCCTTTATGGATGCATTGGTAATTGGTGCAACCCTGCCAAGACCAACACACTTTTTGGCCCGTGGCGATGCCTTTAAAAATCCGATTCTAGCAAAAATTTTCAACGCTTACCAAATGCTTCCAGTGTACAGGATAAGTGAGGGAAAAGAAAACATTGAAAAAAACTTTGAAACATTTGATGCCAGCTACAATGCGTTGGCTAAAGGCGGTATGGTGCTTATTTTTGGTGAAGGATTATGTAAAAACAATTGGGATTTACGGCCCTTAAAAAAAGGTCCTGGAAGGATTGCGCATCGCGCTTGGAGTAGCGAAGGTCCAGCCAATAAGCTTTGCATAGTTCCGGTAGGTTTAACCTATGAGCATTTTGATGGAGGTGGTAAATCGGTAGTTGTAAGTTATGGCACACCCATTACGCAGCATGATTTTGAACAACACTTGTCCGCTTCTGCTCTGGTACAACAACTGAATGAACGCATTGCAGCACAATTGGAGGAACTTGCCTATATTAATCGAACCCAACAAACAGGCTCTAATGAGCACAAAGCCATGATGGCTGCTTGGCAAAAAGCAGAGCGGGAAAAAAAAGATGTATTAAGTGCGCTTAAAGAACAAGTTAAGCTCGATAAAAATGTAAAATCAAGCAACCGTTGGTTAACCAAGATTCACCTGGGCATTATTGCCTTGCCCCATTATTGGCTGATGATGTTGGTTGCAAAAAAATTTACGAAAGGAAGTGTGTTTTATGATTCCGTCTTTTTTGGGCTGGTGCTGTTTTTGTTTCCGTTGTATTGGATTTTCTTAGTGCTACTAATCCTTTACTTTGTTTAGCCCCATGGCGCTAATCATCCAATTTGGCAAAGGTTTATGTTGACCTCTCTTTTTTAAATCAAGGTACCAACCCAATTTTTTCATAATCGGCACCTTATGTGTTTCAACCATTTCTATTAAGGTTCCATCAGGGTCTTCGGCATAAGAAAAACGGCCTCCTGACTCTCCCATATCAAATGTATCTGCACTGTCCACTGTAAAAGAAACGTTGTTATCTTTCATGCGTTGTTTAAGTGCATTCATATCACTTACATCAAAACACACATGTATAAAACCCCCATCGCCCCAATACCTATTTTCAAAGGTTTTTACTGGGGTGCGGTCAAGACATTGCAACAATTCAATCTCTATATTTCCCAATAACTTACTAAATGGTGCGGTAAAATTGTTGTTAAATGCCAGCTTCACCCTCCTGAATTTGCTGTTGTTGTAGCCCGTTCCAAGGTCATTAAACACACCTGTTTCGTCAGACAATTGCTCATTAACACCCAAACAGTTTTTGTAAAACACCAGGGCTTTATCCATATCACTTACACCTATGGTTACCCCACCAACACCGCCCATCATGTAGCTTTTGTTTTTAAAAAAGGTGTTGTTATGGATGAGTTGAAAATTATTACCAAACTCATCTTTTATCCAGAACGTTTGTTCTCCGTTGGCGGTTTTAAACAAAGGCGAACAATGGTCTTTAGATTTTAACTGCTCATACGCTTTGGCAACATCATTGCATTTTATTTTTACGGCATTTATGCCCAAGTCACCCAACAGGGTTTGTTTTTCAGGATACACCGTCTTTCTGCTGGTAAACTGCCAGATTTCTGCCCCGCCACCACCATTCATGTTCATGGCTAAAATAGCCCTGCGTGCATGCACCTCATTGCCTGTATAATTTACCATCAATTTGGCTTGGGCTTCATCATCAAATATTTTTACATCAAAACCAAATGTTCTTCTAAACCAGGTGAAGTAGTTGCCTGCATCGGGAATTCCAATACCTACCTGCTGTATGCCCGAAATGAGTTGCTGCATTATTTTAAGTCTAATTTTTTTACCAAATAAACAAAAACAGAAGGGAAAAAGCGGTATAAAAACAACAAAATTCTTTCTTGCTTTACAATATACACCTTCTGTTTGCATTGAACGATGGCTTTGATGATTTGAGCCGCACAAGCCTCCGCGCTTATTCCCTTAGCCTGACCCTCATCCAATAGCTCATGTTTTGAGCCATCACTTTTTAGCGCGTTATAGGAAATATTAGTCAGGATTCTACCAGGAAAAACAGCCGTGAAATTGATTTGAGGTTGTTTGTTTTCCAACATCCATGATTCAAAAAAGCCAGCTAGGGCATGTTTAGATGCCGAATAAGCGCTGCGTTGCGGAAACCCAAAGATACCTGCTACACTGCTGATATTAGCAATATTTGCTTTAGGAGAGGCTGTTAAAAGTGGCCATAACAGCTTGGTGAGTTTAATTGGTGAGAAAAAGTTAAGCTCCATAATTTGACGGTCAACTTGCTCACTGGTTTCCTCCGTTTGGGAGCGTTGGCTAATGCCTGCATTGTTTACCAGCACATCAATCTGGCTGAAGGTTGATTTCACCTCTTTGACCAAACGTTCAACTTCATCCATTTTCATTAAATCAATCTGGTAAGTCATTACTTTTGCCCCCTGTTGTTCGCAGGTTTGTTTAATTTCTTGCAACAATTCGCCATTGCGCGCCACCAGCAACAAAGTAACTTGTGTTTTTGCCAATTGTTGGGCCAACGCCCTTCCAATACCAGAAGTGGCCCCCGTAATTAAAATGTTTTTGTGTTTAAAATAATCCATGTTTGGGTTTTACGCTGTTTTATTACAACAGCTTCTTAGCGGTGGTTCCTACAAAATCTTTTAAATAATATGGTTCAAAATAAGCAACATCTTCAAAATGTCCATCATTAAACGCCCTTAATCCCAACGTTCCTAAACCAACTGCCGAACAGTAGAGCCCTGTTTCAAAAATTGCCTGAGGGCTGGTTAATAGCCCTTTGCATTTTTCAGCCCCATTGCCAATAAACGTTATGGTTGAATTAAACTGCTCTTTAAAGCTGTCTTGGTCAATTATTTTTGCCTCGGTTGCCATTACCTCGGTGCCATCTGTTAAGTACAAAGCCGTATAAACCTCCATTCTGCGGGCATCTATCATCGGGCAAACAAATCCATCCTTAGGTTTAGCCTGCTCAATGTATGCAAAAGCCATTGATGTTAAGGTGTTAATAGCAATGAGGGGTTTATTTAAAGCAAAACAAATGCCTTTGGCCGTTGATACGCCAACCCTAAGCCCTGTGTATGAGCCAGGACCTTTACTAACTACAACAGCATCTAGCTGTTTTAAGGTAAGGTTGGCTTCTTTAGTAGCTTCCTGAATAAGTATAGCAAGCTGTGAGGCATGCTGGTTTCCTGTTGCAATCTCTTTTAAGCTAATGCACTTAGCATCTTCAAATACTGCCACCGAACAGACTTCTGTTGCCGTTTCAATACATAACAAATTGGGCATGCGCAAACTTAAGCAATTGGCTTTGTATCATCATACAAGAACAAAACTTTAGGCTTTTGGGCTAAATTTTAATAAATTCGCGGGTACAAAATGACGAAGCGCTGGTTACCCAAAAAAACACCCGATAAAGAAATTGTTGAGAGCATTTCCACTGCAATCAATGTAAATAAAATATTATCAGGGATTTTGGTGCAACGAAACATCAGCACTTTTGAAGGGGCAAAAAAGTTTTTTCGCCCACAATACGCTGACTTACACAACCCTTTCCTGATGTTGGGTATGGAAAAAGCCATACAACGCATTGAAAAAGCCATAACAGATCAGGAGAAAATATTGGTGTATGGTGATTATGATGTGGATGGCACAACCTCGGTAGCCATAGTATATTCCTTTTTTAAAAGCAGATATCCGCATATTGATTTTTACATACCAGACAGATATACAGAAGGTTATGGAATATCTGTAAAAGGCATTGACTGGGCTGCAGAAAATGGGTTTACCTTGATTATTGCTTTGGACTGTGGTATTAAATCAGTTGAGCGCGTGGCTTATGCCAAACAAAAGGGCATTGATTTTATAATTTGTGACCACCATTTACCAGGAGATGTAATTCCAGCCGCTGCTGCCATACTCAATCCCAAACAATTGGATTGCCCGTATCCTTTTAAAGAATTATCAGGTTGTGGCATTGGATTTAAGTTGATACAAGGTTTTACCCAAAAACACCAACTCCCATTTTCTGAAATAGAAAAATTTGTTGATTTGGTGGCCATTAGCATCTCTGCTGATTTGGTTCCCATATTGGACGAAAACAGGATATTGGTGCACCAGGGCCTTAAAAAGCTGAAAACCAACCCAAATAATGGGTTAAAGGCTTTGTTAGAAACCTATGCCGAAAAACCAGAATACAGCGTGAGCGATGTGGTTTTTTTTATTGGACCAAGGATTAACGCTGCCGGGCGAATTGCAGATGCCAAAGACTCCGTGCGTTTAATGACGTCTGATGATTACGGAACAGCCAAAGAAATTGCGGAATTGGTAAACCAACACAATACAGAGCGTAGGTTGTTTGATAGTGACATCACCCAACAAGCTTTTGAAATTATTAAACATGACGAACATTTTGCCAATAGGAAATCTACGGTATTGTTTAACAATGCCTGGCATAAAGGTGTTATTGGTATTGTCGCTTCTCGTCTTATTGAGAAATACTATCGTCCTACCATTATATTAACAGAAAGCAATGGCCTTGCAACAGGTAGTGCCCGCTCTGTGGATGGTTTTGATTTATATGGGGCCATTGAAGAATGCAGCGAATTGCTGGAACAATATGGTGGCCATACCCATGCGGCAGGGCTTACCCTAAAACTGGAAAACGTGAAACCCTTTGCTGAAAAGTTTGAACACATTGTTTCCAATAACATTGAAGAACGCAGTCTTACCCCCGAAATAGAGTATGACGATGAAATTTTGCTCCGAGCTATTTCACCTAAGTTTTTTAACGTGTTAAAACAATTCTCCCCATTTGGCCCAGGTAATATGAGCCCCATTTTTATGAGTAGAAATGTGTGGGAGGTTGGCGATGTAATGATTGTAGGCAACAACCACCTTAAAATGAGCATTACCCAAGAAGAAGGCGGCCGCATTTTTAAAGCCATTGCATTTGGCTTAGGCGAACATTACGATAAGGTATCGCAAGGCATCTCTTTTGACATTTGTTATACCGTTGAAGAGAATTATTTTAATGGACATGTTAACCTGCAACTGAACATTAAGGACATTATGTTTAGGTAGCTTGAGGTTTCCATAAGTAAATACTCTTTTGATTAGCTTGTCTATGATGAAACACGCACTACTTCTAATCACCTTTCTCCTCTGTTTTTCTGCCTTTACCCAAAACAACAATAATCATCGGGCTACCTGTGTATCAATTAACCAACTGATAACAAAAATTAGAGATGGTCAGATTGAATTACTCCAAGCGCAGGCCGCGTTCAAAAACCTGATGATACAATTGGTTCAAAAAAGTTCTCTAAAACAACAACAAATGGTTTTCCCTGTTCAAGGTTACCAATGCCAAGCAATAGGCGGCAAACAAGGCAATGGATTTAAACCAGTTGGCTATTCCTTTTTTGATGGCAATAAACACAAAGGGCATCCAGCACATGATATATTTATTATTGACAAAAACCAAGATTGTATTGATGATAAGACGGGCAAACAAGTTGCCGTTGTATCTGTTTCAGATGGCATTGTGGTTGGTTTAGACACCACATGGAAAAGTAACAGTTTGTTGCGTGGCGGTAAGTACATTTGGATTTATTCTCGTGCCTATCATTCGTTATTTTATTATGCACATCTTTCTAAAGCAATGGTTGGTATTGGAGATGTTATTAAGGCTGGTCAACCAATAGGGTATGTAGGAAGAACTGGACTAAATGCTTACAAAAAGCGCTCTCCAACACATTTACATTTTATGCAGCTAAAAATCAATAACCAATACATCCCCAAGCCCAGCAATCCTTTTTCTTTGTTGTGTAAATAATAAATAAAGCCAAAAATGGTTATTACGCTATGAACTTAAAAAACCTATTGCTCCTTGGTGTTATTTTCATTGCCCTTGCCTGCCTGTCAAACACCTTAATAAACAATCTGCTTTCCAATCCAAAAGGCAAAACAATAGCTCAGAGATTTTATGCCCCTAAAAACTATATCCGAGTAGCCGCTTCTGATAGCTCTTTTGCATCTTTCTTAAGAGCCTTAACACTTAAGCCTGACCAAAGCGCTGTTTTGTTATATGATGGCTCCGTTAAAGGGATGGCTGTGCATGAAGCAGTCCTTGCAATAGACGTGGGAAAACAAGACTTGCAACAATGTGCTGATGCCGTAATGCGGTTACGAGCTGAATACCTCTATAAAAAAAGGAAGTATGACGCCATTCACTTTAATTTTACCAGTGGTTTTAATGCCCAATATTTAAAATGGGCTCACGGATATCGGATTAAGGTATCTGGTAATAATTGCGTATGGAAAAAAACGACTGACACCTCATTCTCATATCAAACATTTAGAAAATACCTTGATATGGTTTTTATGTATGCAGGAACCCTATCTTTATCAAAAGAGTTAAAACCAGTACCCATAAAAAGCATGCAGATTGGTGATGTGTTTATTTATGGTGGATCACCCGGACACGCTGTAATTGTTGTAGATATGTGTAATGACCCCAAAACAGGGAAAAAGATGTTTATGCTTGCCCAAAGCTACATGCCTGCTCAAGAAATTCATGTGCTTAAAAATGAAAACAACCCTGCAATTTCACCTTGGTATGAACTAAATGAAAGCCCCGAAATAAAAACACCTGAATGGACTTTTACTCAACAACAATTAAAACGTTTTCAATAATAACTAGGGTTTACCCCCATCATAATAATGTTTTTCGTAGTAGGCTTCCTCTAAGTTATTTATCATTACGCCTTTGGTGGTACTTACGTGCGCAAACCAGCCATCTTTAAGGTAAACACCAACATGCGACACTTTACTGGATTTGATTTTAAAAAAAACCAAGTCGCCTTCTTCTAAATTGCTTTTTCTTACATGTTTGCTCTGTTTGTCCATTTCAGCAGCAGTGCGTGGGAGTTTTGTATTGTACACCTGCTCATACAACAACGCCACAAAACAAGAGCAATCAATGGCAGATTTTTGACATGCGCCCAATTTATGCGGTGTTCCTAGCCAATCCGCTACAAAATGGTACAGTTTAATGTTGTCCTTTTTTGTAACTTCAAGGTTTAGTTTTTTGCTTAGTGCAGCAATCTCCTTGTTTTTAACAGGCTTTTCGGCTGCTGGTTTTTTGCTTCTACAGGAAACACCAAACAACACGGTTGCTGCAAACAACAGTAAAACAATCGTTTTTCTTGGATAAAAAAATAGCACCAACAATATTACTATCATTGGTGCTTATTGCTATGCACAAATACACACTGTTTTGTGCTTAAGTGTATGCTTTAGTTGTTTGCGGTAAACTCTTCTTCTTCCAATTCTTCTAAATCTTCATCATCCAATTCAATCCACTCAGCATCATCATCATGAAATACAACTTCCATGTCAAATGTATGGATATTCACATCATCGTCATCGTTAAACCAGATACACTCCAACTGGTTATTTGACAACACGTTAGAAATGGTCATTAAAGGACCTCCAGAATTAACGCGAACAGTGTCGCCTTTGCTAAATTCAATTTTGTTTTCCATGATGGTATTGCTTTAGTGCAACACAAAATTGACCTTAGTTTGCTACGCAGGAGTTAACTTATTACTAAGTTTTGGTGAAATAATTATACCACAGGCTTAAATCCCTCAAACGCTTGTAAGCAATTGTTGCAATAGTGCATACTCCTGCAAAGGGTTGGCCCAAAAGGCGTTTTCATTTCGGTGTTGTTGCTTCCACAAAAAGGGCATGTGGTATGCTCAAGCAGTTCTTGTGTAACTTCACCTTCATGCTTAACAGGCGGGGCAAGCCCGTGTTTTTTTAAACACATTAACCCACGTTCGGTAAGCTTGTTGCTGTTCCATGGCTTGTCAAAAGTAGTAACTACCTCCACTTGTTCAATACCCATTTCTTTAAGCCTGTCAGCTACCATGCCTTCCATCATTTTTATGGCTGGGCATCCTGTAAAAGTTGGTGTCATTTCCACATACACACTGCTTTCTCCACGAATTTCTACCTTGGTAATGATTCCCATATCAACCATGCTTAGCGTTGGTATCTCGGGGTCTTTAACCACTTCCAGTGCTTGCCAAATATCTTGTTCGGTATATGTTTTTGTTGTTACCATTCTGCGCTTGGGTCTACTCTAAACACTTCACTCATTTCCTCTACCAAAGGCTGCAAATGTTCTGTGTGAACTCTTTTGCGGCCACCATAAACAGGAGCCCATGTGCTTTCATCTGGTATGGATAAATTTGCTTTTGCCAAAACAGGGGTTATGGCTTCCATCCATCGGTTTTTTAATGCCGCTTCGCCTTCAAAAATCCCTTCTTCCTTTAATTGGCTTTCAAACTCTCCTTCTTCAAACAAACCCAAGGCATAATTCCAAGCGTAATTTAAGGCCGATTGTAACCTCAAATGGCTCTCTTCGTTGGCTACACCCAATTTTGTAATCCAAATATTGGCATGAAAAACGTGGTATTTTAATTCTCCTTTTACCTTACGGGCCACTTTTGCCAATGGTTCATAACTGCTTTGTGCAAGCATTTCAAAGCGCAATTGGTCGGCCACATCATATAAAAAATGGCGCATCAGGCTAAAATCATAATCGCCATTGGGAAGTTCTACTAACTGCGCATTGTGAAACTGATTGGCATTGCGCATAAAAGCTACCGTATCGGGTTCTTGCTCCCCAAGCTCATGCAGCAATTGAAACAAGGCTTGCGATTGGCCTATTTTATCTTGTGCCATTGATGAGAAAGCAATGTCCTCTTCCAGTATAGGCCCAAGTCCTGTCCATTCGCTATTGCGGTGACCTATGATTAATAAATCATCAGCCATTTTGTATAATAATTCTTTTACTGCGTTTGTGTTCATGTGATTAAAGTTTTGCGGGTGAATAAACACCCAATGAAAGATTAAAATATTTTTTGTTTAAAAAGTCATCATCCAATTTAAGCCAAAATGGAGCCAATAAAAAAACATGCTCATCTTTATTGGAGTCAAGCACGGCTGTTATTTCTGCGGTATCGTTAAAAATGTACAGTGTTTTTAAATTGCCTGGGTAATGAATTGCGCTGTACAACAATTGCTCGCAGGAGTTTGCCCAAAAAGAATACGGATAAGTAAATTTATCATTGGTACTGTAAAATTTTGAGCCTGATTGCTGCTGGAGCAAAGCCGATTGATTGCTCACAATTGCTAACCGAGTTCTATATCTGGTTGCTGCTTTTAGTATAAATAAAGAGCCACCTGTTAAACAGCCAATCACGGCAAACAACATTGTGAGACGATATGGGGTTGGTTGGTTCTGCTCAAGCACCTTAAATACAAAGTGAACAAAAACCAACGAAGCCATAAAACCATAAACCAAAAAAATGCGCTCCATCATTAAATCAGAATCTCCTTTAAAAATAACCGCAACAAGCAGCAAATACCCAATTGCAGCTACAGTTATATAACCCGCTAACAAATATTGTTTTGCCTTAAATACAAGCCAAGCTAATCCGGCAATCAACATTGCGGTTGGAATTGCATACACATCCACTATTCTAGCCAGAAAAAACCTTAGGGTATATGAGGATGGCAAATGAAGCAAGGTGTCAAAAAGGGTGTCCGTTTGTTTGTAGAAAGAACCTTCATAAGAATCAGCAGGGGTAAGCTTTGCCTTTAAAAAAGAAAGCAATAAAACCGTAACAATAGCTCCGTAACTTAACAGGTCTTTGTACTTTTTTCTTTCTATAATATCCCAACCTGTAATAATGATTAAGAACAAGGCGGCAAATGGATGAAACGTAACAGCTACCATAAAAATAACGGCACCTAAAAAAAAGTACCCCCACTTTTTAATTGGACTAAATGGCTGATTGGGAATGTAGGTTTTCCATGCATAAAACAAACAAACAAACACCAATCCGTGGCATATTTCCGTTTGCAAAAAGAAAATCTCCTTGGTTGCAACTAACAGCCCAAAAACAATCATCAAGGCTGCTCTTACATTTTTAAATGCATACAAACACAACAGAAAACAACCATAATAAAGCACATAAAAATTTGCTGAATAAGCCGCTACAATAGATTGTACAGACAAGTTGAGTTTGATGGCAAGCAAGGGAAGCACTTGCGTAATAACTAAGGGGTATCTGTGATGAGAAAAAACAAAGTCTTCGGTATTTAAAAGTAAAAATGTGCAAAAAGCATTATCAGTATGCAACATTCTTTCATTGCAAAAGTACAATGAAAAAAATAGGAGCACCAGCATAAAAGCATGCCCAATATAAGCGATACTTTTATGAACAGACTCAGGCATTTTTTTCTTTTTTGTACTTATTAATTTTGTCCATTACCTTATAACCACCCGCTTCGCGGTATGTCTTTTCTGGCGTGGTTTCAAACATATCCTGGTCTTCATACTCTGTGCAAAACACATGGCTTGTTTTCACCACCCAAATATTGGCGGTAACTCCTCTTCTGCCATATTGGTCTTTAGCAAATAACAAGGCCATTTCCGGATTTGGTGCATGCACAATGCCTACATGCATGTGTTGGTCACCACGTTTTTTTTGATGAAACGCCTCATAGGTTTCCCAATTGTCCATTGGCACAAGTGGTTCTATGTTGTTGTTTTCATCTATGTTTTCCCTAGTAATACGAGGGTCGAGCGATTTAATCATGTTTTGTTTGTTTGTAAAGTTGAACACCAATTAAACAAGTGCCTTATGCCAATGGCATGACGTAACTTTCGTTTTTATTCATTAATGCTTGACGGACCCAGCGGCCTCTTTCTTCGGCCATTCTGCGCACAGCTAAACGCTCTGCATTGCACGGTCCACCACCATTAATTACCCTTTTAAACTCATCCCAATCAGGCTCGGTGTAATCCCACTTTCCTCCCGATTTGTTATCGGGATCTTCATTTTTTTTCAGGTTGGTATCTGGAACGGTTAATCCCAAATCCCAAATTTTAGGAACATACATGTTTAAAAACTGTTGACGCATATCGTCATTGGTAGCCATTTTCACTTTCCACTTCATCAATATCTCAGTATGGTTTGATATTTTGTCGCTTGGGCCAAAGAAATGCATAATTGGCGGCCACCAGCGGTTTAATGCTTCTTGAACCATTTGACGTTGAATGGGTGTTCCTGTTGCCAACGTAACCACATTGTCGTGGCCATATTTTAAGTGGAAACTTTCTTCTGTACAAATCCTATCCAAGGCTCGGCAATAAGGGCCATAACTTCCCTTAGCATTAGCCACCTGATTGATAATGGCACCTGCATCAATTAACCAAGCTATAATGCAAGCATCAGCCCAAGTAAAAGCTGGGTAATTAAACACATTAGAATATTTTGATTTGCCAGTGATTAAGTCGTTGGTCATGTCTTCACGACTTTTCCCGAGTGTTTCAGCAGCACTGTACAACAATTGTGCGTGGCCTACCTCATCTTGAACCTTAGCCATTAAAGCCATTTTTCTTTTAAACCCCGGAGCACGGGTAATCCAAGTTCCTTCAGGCAATGCGCCAATTATTTCTGAATGGCCATGTTGCTCAATCATGCGAATGAGTTGTTTTCTGTACTCTTTCGGCATCCAATCTTTGGGTTCAATTTTTTCTCCTCTTGCAATACGTGCTTCAAACTCTGCAAGTTTAATTGGATCCTCTCCATCAATAATTGATTTTGGTTTCCCTGCCATGTCTTTGGTCAGGTCGTTTGGATCAATGTAAGCGTTTCCGTACATATTCTTTTTTATTAGTGTTGTTAAGGATGAGGTGGTTGGTAACAGGATAGCCCAGCGTTTCCATTATCTCACCTGATTATTCTTTATTACTTTATTTTTCAAACAGAGAAGATAAGCGCTTGTTTTACTTACCAACTCCGTTAACTAATTAGGGTTTATAGTTTAAGTCTGTTACCAGTTTTTTTCTCAATCCACCCAATATAAAATCAGATAGTTTGGTTGCAATTTGCGCGGCATCCATGCTGCCATTTGGGTTGTACCATTCATTAATCCAATTCACGGTAGATAAAATAGTGAGTGCCGCAAATTTAGGGTCCACTTCGTCAAATATATCTTCATTCATACCACCTGTAATGATAACCCTTACCTCTTGCTCATACCTATCACGCATAGCTTTAAACTCGGATAGCTTAGGCTCTGTGAGGTTGCGCCATTCATGCAAAAAAACTTCTGACTGATTGGTATTTTGGGTTAATATGGCCACATGGTTTTTAATGGCCAATTGCAGTTTTTGTTCTGCATTAAAATAAATGTCGTTTACCTCTGCAATGGCGGTAATTAATTTGTCTGCAATATCAAAACAAATGGTTTCCAGTATTTCCTCTTTGGATTTTACGTGATGATAGATACTGGCTGCTTCAATACCTAATGCTGCGGCTAAATCGCGCATGCTGGTTGAGGTATAACCGTTTTGCTTAAATAGCTTTGCAGCTACTTCCAACAGTTGTTCTTTTCTATTGATTTGTAGGGAATCAGACATAAAACCTAACGCTTGTTAGGCAAAGTTATTCATAACTTTTAATTTTCCAAATTTTTATAGGGGAAGAGTAAAGTAAAAATTAGCCCCTTCATTGGGTTTGCTCTCTGCCCAAATCCTTCCTCCATTCTTTTCAATAATGTTTTTACATATCAACAGGCCAATGCCTGTGCCTTTTTCATTGGCTGTTCCGTAAGTTGTAACGTGCTGCATTTCATCAAACAACTTTGCCCCCACGCTTTCATCAAAACCAACGCCTGTATCCTTAATATGAAAAAAGAGCTGATTGCCCTTTAACTCACAACCGAAGTGAACCTGGTCCCCTTTTCTACAAAACTTGATGCTGTTTTTGATGAGGTTTCGCAACACGATGGTTAGCCCCTCTTTATCTACCCTAAGCGGGTTTGGCAGTTCATCTCCTTCAAGAAACAAGCCAACATCCTTCTTTAATGCATCTTCGTTTAATGACTTGCGAATTTCTTCCAAGCCCTCATTGATATTGATTGTCTTCTTTAATGGTTCTGTCTCTGGCCTGTTGCTGTTTGCCCACGAAAGCAAGTTGTTCAGCACATCTCTGGCCTCATTGGTTTGATTGGCCAGACGTGGCACCACTTCAATAAACTCTTCACTGGTAATTATGCCAGTATTTAACAACCCCAACACCTGGCTTATGCTGCCAATTGGGCCCCTTAAATCGTGGCTAATAATCGAGAACACCTTGTTTTTAAACTTAATTAGCTTTTCTAATTCCAGCTGTTTCTTACTTAGCTCTGCATTGACTGTATTTAAGGAGTTTAGCGCTTTACGTAACTCAAGCAACTTTACTACTTGTCCACTTAAAATTTCCAACGCTCTCTTTTGGTCTTCATTCAGCGTTCTAGGCTTATTGTCAATAACACATAATGTACCTAGGTTTATGCCTTCTGGAGTTTGTAAAGGCAAACCAGCATAAAAACGAATGTGGGGATTTTCTAAAACTAGGCTATTCTTACTAAACCGCTCGTCCTTGGTGGCATCTTCCACCGTAAAAATCTTATCATACACAATAGCATGTTTACAAAATGCCGATTCTATGGGCGTTTCGCGCACGTCAAGACCAACTTTGGCTTTAAACCATTGGCGTTTTTCATCCAACAGAGAAATTAAAGAGATTGGCGTTTCACAAATTTTAGAAGCCAATTCTACGATTTCATCAAACTCTCTTTCTTCATCACTATCAAGTATCTGATATGCTGCCAATGCTGCCAGCCTTAGGGATTCATTATTTCTTTCCGTATTAACCATGGTACTATTTAAACTTCTCAAATTACGTAATTAATTAACGACTCTAAAAATAAATAACAAAAATAGTTGGCTTTTTGTGCAGCTCAGGCAACTGTTTTTTCCAATCTTGAACAGACTTGGTTTGCACAAAACCTTCTTTTGAAGTGATGTTGCAGGCAATGCACAACTTGGTCTGCGGATTACATGTTGCTACAACATCTGCAAGCAAGTGGTTATTTCTATAAGGAGTTTCCATAAATATTTGGGATTGTTTCCGAGAAATAGCGTCCGCTTCAAGTTGTTTTATTCTTTTAACCCGCAAGCTCTTATCAATAGGCAAGTATCCATTAAAAGCAAACCCCTGTCCGTTAAATCCACTAGCCATCAGTGCCATTATAATGCTTGATGGGCCTGGAAGAGGAATCACCTCAATACCCTTTTTATGCGCCAGCCCAACAACATCAGACCCAGGGTCGGCAATACAAGGCAAGCCGGCATCTGTTATAATTCCAATATCAACCTTTTGTTTAAAGAGTTCATCAATCATTTTTAGGTCTTCGGGCTTGCTGTGTTCGTTCCACAAAACAAGCGTAAGCTCTTGTTGGGTAGTTGCCAAACCCATTTTTTTAATCAATCCACGGGCAACTTTTTCATTTTCAACAATAAAATGTTTCACCTCATGCACCTGTTCCCGAACAAATTCTGCAATAAAATTTATTGGGTTATCATCTGCTAAGTAATTGGGTATTAACAGCAGGCGAGTTGTTTTTTCGGTTTTTAGTTCATCAACTTTCATGGTAATTGCATAACGGCTTGCAAAGTTTTATTTTTAAAGCTATCCTGCAAGCTAAATTTAGTTGCATTATACACTGAACAGAATTATTTTCGCTGGCTTTATTATAACTGAATAAATAAATAAAAAGATAAAAATGTCGATACTAGAGAAAATTAGAAACAGATCTGGCCTAGCCATTGTGTTTGTTGGGGGAGCCTTAGCATTGTTTGTTATATCCGATGCTCTGCAAAGTAACAGCCGGATTTTTGGCGGTTCGCAAAGTAATGATTTGGGGGTAATTGCTGGTGAAAAAGTGAGTCCCAAAGTGTTTGAACAAAAAGTGGCCGTTAATTTGGAGAATACACGCCAACAAATGGGCCCTGACGCCAAAATAGACCAAAGTACCATTGACATGGTGCGTGAGCAAACATGGAGTCAAATGGTAATGGAAGGCCTTATGGCTGGAGAATACAAAGATCTTGGGATTAAAGTTACCGATGAAGAGTTGTTCGATTTGATTCAAGGTGAAGATCCTCATCCTCAAATCAAGTCTGCGCCAATTTTCCAAAACCAACAACAACAGTTTGATCGTTCTTTGGTAATTCGTTTCTTAAAAGATATGGAAGCCAGCACCGACCCTGAAAGAAAAAAGCAGTGGCTTACTTTTGAAGATGGTTTGCAAAACGAACAAGAATCAAAAAAATACTATGCCCTAATTCGCAAAGGGGTTTATGCAACTTCACTTGAAGCTCGTCATACCTTTATTAATCGCTCACGTAGCATGGATGTTGATGCTGTGGCTTTAAACTACTTTAGCATTGCTGATAGCACCATTAAAGCGGAGGAGTCAGACTTAAAAGCTTATTTGAACAAAAACATGTCGAAGTATGCAGAGAAAGATAACTCACGCAAAATTGAGTTTATTATGTTTGATGCCGTTGCTTCTAAAGAAGATACAGCAGCAGCCCAAAAATGGGTTAGCGACCAGTTAACTCAATTTGCCACCGCTACAAATGACACGCTTTATGTAGATGCGAATAGTGATACCAAGTTTGACCCTACTGCAAAATCTCGTGCTGATTATCCAGAAGATGTGGTAGATCGTTTATTCCGCGATTCTGTTGGAAGCATTATTGGACCAATATTTAAAGACGGTAAGTACAATATTTATAAGGTTGTAGGCACTAAACAAGACAGCGTTTTCCAAATGCGTGCCAGCCACATCTTGTTTAAAACAGAAAACAATGACACTGCTGCAACCTTGAAAAAAGCTGCTGAAGTAATGGCACAAATTAAAGGTGGTGCTGATTTTGCTGCCATGGCTGCTCAATACGGAACTGATGGAACTGCTCAACGTGGTGGTGATTTGGGTTGGTTTAAAGAAGGTAACATGGTAAAAGAGTTTAACGATGCTGTGTTAGCTGGCAAAAAAGGTGACATGAAAATTGTGAAAACACAATTTGGTGTTCATATTTTAAAAATTACCGAAGACAAAACTAAAAAATTGGTTTGTGCTGCATTGTTGTCAAGGGGAATATTGTCAAGTGAGGCAACAACATCAACTGCATATAACGCTGCCAGCCAGTTTATAGCAGGCGCAGCTGATGCAGAAGCTTTTGGGAAATTGGCTACCGAAAAAAACCTGTTAAGAAGAACAGCAGAGTACGTGCGTGAAAATGATAAGCAACTTGGTGGTGTTTTGCAGGATGCGAGAGAAATTGTTCGTTGGACCTTTACTGCAAAAAAGGGTGATGTATCTGATGTGTTTTCTGTAAATGATAAGTTTGTTGTTGCTACACTAACTGCAATCCGTGAAAAAGGAAAAGCCGATTTTGAAACCGCGAAACCTCGTTTAGAGGCTGATTACCGCAAGGAGAAAAAAGCTGATCAGTTACTGGAAAAAGCAACCACTGCCATGGCTGGTGTTAAATCTATACAAGACTTGGCTACCAAACTACAACTTTCTGTCACACCAATTGTTGGACAAACTTTTGATAACAGCAACATTGCTTACATAGGCCCTGATATGAAAATGGTAGGTACATTATTTGGTACCAAAACCACTGGAAAAATGTTTGGACCCGTTAAAGGAGATAACGCTGTTTATGTTTATGCCATCAACAAGTTTACCGAAGCTCCTGAGATGAAAGATTTAACCGCTTACAAAACAGAGGTTCAAAACCAACTTTCGCAACGTGTGGAGTATGCTACTTTTGAAACCTTAAAAGAACTTAAGAAAGTAGAAGATTTTCGTTATAAATTTTATTAATCAATAACATGTCACACTACCAAAAAACCGGAACAGGTTTCCCCGTAGTGCTTCTTCATGGATTTTGTGAGAACAACACCTGCTTTAATCGGCAGGTGTTGTTGCTTAAGGACCATTTTACCCTTATTGTACCTGACCTTCCTGGAAGCACCTCTGCTATATTTGATGAGCCTATTACGATGGAAATGATGGCCGATCAGGTCTACAAGTTATTGGCATCTCTTCACATCAATAAATGCATTATGATTGGCCATAGCATGGGAGGCTATGTTGCATTGGCCTTTGCAAAAAAGTACGCTCCTCTTCTTTTGGGCTTTGGCCTTTTGCATAGCACAGCACTGGCTGATGATGCTGAAAGAAAAGAGAAACGCGAACAAACAAAACGTGTGATTGAAACAAAAGGTGCTTCTTTTTTCGCAAACAGTTTTATCCCTTCTCTGTTTCATCCAACCGCTTCAAAACACCTTTTGAAAGACCTTTTAGCTGTAACCACTCAATTTACTAACAAGGGTTTGGTGGCACAAGTTGATGCCATGAAAAATAGGCCAGATAGCTCTTCTTTTATAAAAGAAACAACATTGCCTATGTTTTGGGGTATTGGAAAATATGACGAGTTATTACCCCAAGATTTGTTGTTTAAACAGACACTATCTGGTAAAATGGTGTACATCGCTTATCTCACAAATAGCGCCCACATGGGGCATCTGGAGCAAGAACAGGAGCTAGCACAACACCTCGTCAGCTTTTGTAATGGGCTGACTGATTAATCTCATAATAGCCTAAAGCTATTGCAATCTTCTTTTTTATTAGTTTTGTTGATATGACAATCACACAGCTTGAATACATCATTGCCGTGGATACCCATGGGAATTTTTTAGTTGCCGCAGAAAAATGCGCAGTGAGCCAACCTGCATTAAGCATGCAAATACAAAAGTTGGAAAAAGACCTGGGGGTTAGAATATTTGACCGAAGTCGACAGCCAGTAGTAGCAACCGAGGTTGGCATACGTATTATTCTTCAAGCCCGCGAAATTCTTAAGCAGTGCAATCGCTTAAACGAGTTGGTTAATGAGCAACTTAAAGGAGAATTAAACGGGCTTCTGCGTGTTGGCATTATTCCAACAGTTGCTCCATACGTGTTGCCGTTATTTTTGGTTGACTTTATGAAAAACCATAAAAAGGTAAATATTGAAATTACAGAAATAACCACAGCACAAATACTGCATCAGTTAAAAAACGACCAATTGGATTGTGGAATTATGGCTACGCCAATTGAGGCTGGTTATCTGCAATACATCCCACTTTATTATGAACCGCTGGTGGCTTATGTGGGCGAAAACAGCCCCTTGTTTACTAAAAAAACATTGACACCGGAAGACATTGAACATGAAGACATCTGGATATTAAATGAGGGGCACTGTTTACGCAATCAAGTGCTGAACTTATGCGGAGGCAACAAAAGCAATACCAAAAACAAACAATTTCAATACCAAACAGGGAGTTTAGAAACCCTTAAAAAAATGGTGGAAATAAATGGGGGATTAACCATTTTACCTGAGTTGAGTATTTTTGATTTTAATGATGAACAAATGGAACGGGTGCGATACTTTAAGAAGCCTGATCCGGTAAGAGAGATTAGTGTAGTTACGCATCGAACAGACTTGAAAAAACAATTGATTGAATCGTTTACCACTTCTTTGTTAACTGCCGTGCCTGAAAGAATGAAAAAAGAACGGGAGCGCGTGGTGTTGGAGCTTTAACAAACAATAGAACATTTCAATAAAAAAGCCGCTGCACATGATGCAGCGGCTTTTTTATTGAAGCGGTAATCCGAACTATTTCAATTTAAATTCCTTTTTTACTTTGTCCACAAAATCTAGTTTCTCCCATGTAAACAACTCAACCTTTTTGGTTACTTTCTTTCCATCAGGTGAAGTAAACGTTTTGCTCACAACCTCATTTTTGCGGCCCATGTGCCCATAAGCTGCCGTTTCACTGTAAATTGGGTTGCGCAACTTCAAACGGGTTTCAATTCCGTAAGGAGTCATATCAAACAATTTAGCTACTTTATTGGCAATTTCTCCGTCTGTCATTTTTACTTTAGCCGTTCCGTAGGTATTAATGTAAATGCCCATAGGCTCTTTTACACCAATGGCATAAGAAACTTGCACCAATACTTCTGAACACAATCCAGCCGCCACTAAGTTTTTAGCAATATGACGAGTAGCGTAAGCAGCACTTCTGTCAACCTTACTAGGATCTTTTCCAGAGAATGCACCACCACCGTGAGCACCTTTTCCGCCATAAGTATCTACAATAATCTTACGTCCTGTTAAACCGGTATCACCATGCGGGCCACCAATTACAAACTTCCCTGTTGGGTTAATGTGGTACTTAATATCAGCATTAAACAACTTAGCGAATTTTTTATACTTGGCCTTAACCCTTGGTATCAAAATCTTTACAATGTCTTCTTTAATCTTAGCCAACATTTTAGCTTCGGTATCAAAATCATCGTGTTGGGTTGATACAACAATAGAATCAATACGCACAGGCTCGTTTTTATCATTGTACTCCAGAGTAACCTGGCTTTTAGCATCTGGGCGTAAATATTTAATCGCCTTGTTCTCTCTGCGTAATGCAGCCAATTCAATCAAAATTTTGTGGGCCAAATCTAATGCCAATGGCATGTAATCTTCGGTTTCAGCAGTTGCATAACCAAACATCATTCCTTGATCACCAGCACCTTGGTCTTGTTTCTTTTTTCTGTCAACACCTTGGTTAATATCAGCAGATTGCTCATGAATGGCTGATAATACTCCACAAGAGTTTGCTTCAAACATGTATTCCGACTTGGTGTAACCAATTTTCTTGATTACATCACGGGCAATGGTTTGAACATCTAAGTACGCTTTTGATTTAACTTCTCCGGCAAGAATAACCTGTCCGGTTGTTACCAATGTTTCGCAAGCAACTTTTGATTCCGGATCGAAAGCCAGAAAATTATCAATAAGCGCATCTGAGATTTGATCGGCTACTTTGTCAGGATGTCCTTCACTTACCGATTCCGAGGTGAATAAATATGCCATGTTTAGTTTTAAAGTTTATGATTTAATTTTAATCGGGCAAAATTACATTTTTACCCGAAGTTACAAAGCATTAAATACCAAAGTTAAACTTTAATAAAATCCTTATTAAATCACTGTTTCAAGTCTTAATTTTGTAATTATGCAAGACATTGAGCCGCATTACAGGTGGCGCGACCTTTACCAGGCTGAACATGACCGCTTTTCTCCTTTTTATGAAAGGGAGTATAGCGAGTTTGAATACACCAATAAAATATACAACTACTGTATTCACCCACAATGGGATGAGTTTGGCTCAAGTACCTTGTACAGTAAGATATTATTTGTGGATTATGAAACCAAATTTGCCATTATTGAGTTGTTTGGTGAATGGAATGACGCCATTAACAATGATGTGATGTGGCTGAAACGAGAGGTGGCTGAAGTGCTTATGGCAAATGGCATCAACAAATTTGTACTTATCGGAGAAAACGTGCTTAACTTCCATAGTAGTGACGACAGTTACTATGAGGAGTGGTTTCAAGATGTGGAAGAGGGTTGGATTGTTGCACTTAACTTTCAGGAACACGTGCTGGAAGAGTTTAGAAGAAACAACATTGATTACTATGTGAACTTTGGGGGAGAACTAGATGCGTTAAGCTGGAGAAAGCTTTCACCCGCCCAATTATATAACATTATCCAACAAAACATCAGCCATCGATTAGGTTAGTTAGCGAGGGTTAAACCCAAGGCGGCTATCTCCTTTTTAGTAGTTTAACAACTCTTCCAGTTTAGCTGCAACCTTGTCTGCATTGGGCAGCATTTCTGCTTCAAGGCCCATGTTTAAAGGAACTGCCGGAATGTTTTTTGCACCAATGGTAAATACTGGTGCATCTAAGTTTCTAAAACATTGTTGGGCTATTCTGCCTGCTATGCTCTCAGCAAATGAGTTTAACAGGGCCTCTTCTGTTACCACCAAACATTTTCCATGACGTTTAACCGCTGCATGTATGGCCTCTTCATCTAATGGTTGTAAAGTCCGTAAATCCACAACCTCCACCCTGCCCTGGAATTTTTTTGCAGCGCCTAAACTCCAGTAAACACCCATGCCCCAAGTAATAACACAGCAGGTTTCTCCATTTTCCATGGCTTCCTCGTCTGCCTGTAAAACGGTGTTGGCCTTACCTAAAGGTAAAATGTAATCCTCATCGGGTTCCACACAACGGGCCAGCTCTGTACCTGGGTTTTTACTCCAGTAAAGCCCTTTATGCTCCAACATAATTACAGGATTGCCATCGTAATAAGCCGCTTTCATCAACCCTTTCATATCAGCAGCATTGCTTGGGTAAGCAATCTTAATTCCTTTTAAAGTAAGCAAGGTTGATTCAATGCTTCCGCTATGGTATGGACCACCACCACCATATGCTCCAATTGGTATGCGAATAATCGCACTAACGGGGTATTTTCCCATGGTGAGGTAGGAAGATTTGGTGATTTCACACACCAACTGGTTCACTCCCGTCCACACATAATCAGCAAACTGAATTTCTACAATCGGTTTTACCCCAACAGCACTCATGCCCACAGTTGAGCCAACAATATATGCTTCCTGAATTGGGGTATTAAACACCCTGTCATTTCCATATTTACCTGCTAGTGTTGCCGCTTCACGAAAAACGCCACCCAAACGCGCGCCAACATCTTGTCCGTAAAACATACACTCCGGGTGTTTGGCCATTAACTCATCTACAGCATGCAATGCGGCATCTACCATTACACTGGGCTCTTTACCAGCAGGAGTGCGGTTACCTACCTCTTCAGTTGCTCCGCTTGGTGCAAAAATAAAATCTTCAACCGTTGATGGATTCGGATCTGCACTTTCTACCGCCTGTTTAAATTGTTGCTCAACCTTAAATGCGGCATCTTTTTCTATCTCTTCCAGTTCCTTCTTTTCAATGCCAATTTCTTTTAACAGTTTTCGGAGTTTGGGTTGTGGGTCGTTTTTGGTGTGTTTTAACAAATCCTCCTCTGTGCGATACCATTCCTTGCGAACACCCGAAGTATGATGCCCAAGTAAAGGCACTTTTGCATGCACCAATATCGGCTTTCTATTGTTTCTTACAAATGAAATAGCCTCATCAATACCTTTGTAACTTTCCACAAAATCACTACCATCTAACCTCATGCGCTTAAGCCCTTTAAAGCCTGCCGCATATTCATAAGCATCCATGGTGCGCATTTCATCGCCACTGGCACTAATGCCCCAGTCATTGTCTTGCACCAAATAAATAATTGGCAATTGTTTGAGCACCGCCATTTGAAAAGCTTCAGCAACTTCGCCCTCTGTTACTGAGCCATCGCCAAAACTACAAACCACCACTGGATACTCCCCTTTTTCATTTAACCGTTGGCTCTCTTTATAAGCAATGGCATGTGCCATACCAGTTGCAGGAATAGCTTGCATACCCGTTGCACTGCTTTGGTGCGGTATTTTAGGAAATCCTAGTCTATTTAGGCTGGGGTGGGCGTAATAAGTTCTTCCTCCCGAAAATGGGTCTTCGGCCTTTCCCAACAATTGCAACATCAACTCATATGGGCTTATTCCCATGCCCAATAACATAGATTCATCTCTGTAATAGGGTGAGCAATAATCGTAAGGTTGTAATTGCATGCCTACGGCCAGTTGTATGGCTTCGTGGCCGCGCGATGTAGAGTGTACGTATTTGCAAATGGGCCTGTTGGCATCATAGGTGTCGGCCATGGCTTTGGCTTCGCACATGTGCATATAGGCTTCAAGCAGGATGTCTTTTTTTACCATGATAAAGGGGCAAGTTTAAGGAATAGTGCTTTAAAATGCTAATTGGCAATAAGTGTAATTACCATTTATGGCGGTTTTATCCCCTTTACATTGGTTAAAATTATACGCATATTTGCAGCATGAGTATTAGACAGGAAAAGTTTGGTAGGTTGATTCAAAAAGAGTTGGCGGACATTTTTATGCAAAACCGTTCAGCCATGTTTAATAATGCCTTTATTACCATTAGCAATGTAACGGTATCGCCTGATTTGGGATTTGCTAAAGTTTACCTGAGTTTTTTTAATGAGCAAAATAAAGATGAGATGCTTAAGGTGGTGACGCTTCAAACGGTTCCTATTAGAAGAGAGTTGGCTGCCCGCATTCGTAAGCAGGCACGTGTTGTGCCTCAATTGCAGTTTTTTATTGACGATAGCCTGGATTATGTGTTTAAAATGGAAAAGGTGTTTAATTCCATTAAAGATAAAAAACAAGAGGATTTGTAACCGTTAATTAACAAACCGAAACCTGAGGTATAACTTTGTTGCTTCGCACCTATTGTGTCTCACAGCGGGAGACCATTTGGGCATTTTTTTAATCACTTTCTCAAGGGCTAAAGCCATATGGGGGTTGGCAAAACCCACAATATCTCCCCATGTTACGTTTCCTTCTTTATCTATTAAAACAAAAAACTCCACTTCGCCATAAAGCCGATTTCCCTGATCATCTTCAGGAAATAACATGTGCTCTGAAAAATAGTTTCTCCAGCCATCTGCATACCCCTCAAAGGTTGGAGGTATTTCTAAGTATTTATTAGCTGAAACAACACCTGTAGAATCCCATAAAGTTCCGGAAACCAATTGGGTATCATTTCTATATTCTTCAATTGCACTCAACATGCCATTGTAATGGTAGTAGGCGCATTTGCTCGTACTGTCCGCTTTATAGGTACATTTAAAATCTTTTTTGCCATCTTCAAACCATCCTAACCAAACACCTACTTTTTTTCCCGCCTCATAAGCTCCTTTCTCTTTGATGCTTCCATTGGCATGGTACATGATAAAAGTGTCTTGTTCTTCTGTTAGTGCATAATCAAGAAATTGACCTTCCATCAGCACTTGACCGTTTACGTAGCCTTGCTTCAAATGATATCGTTTATCTTGTAGGGTTATCCTTTGGTAATACACTGCATCGCCCTTCTCGCAAGGCTCCCATTGAGAGTCAAAATAACCCATACTAACCTCTAACTGGGCAAAAGCGTGGATAGTTACCACAAGCATAAATAGCGAAAGTGAGCACCTCTTCAAAACCATGGGTGGTTAATGTATCTTTTCCATTAATGTTCTAAAGGCAACAAACTTTCCATCAAACAATGCCTTTGTTTTTGCTTGCAATGCCGGGGCGAATTCTGCCTGGTACTTGTCGTAATTTTCCATGTTCTCCACCAAATACTGAATCACATAAGTACTTCCTGTTTCATCATGCTGGCGTGTTAATAGCTTACTCATGGTGTAATCAACAAACAAACCTGTAGCCATTACTTCTGGAATATGTGTTTCTTTCATCCAATGAAGCCACTCATGATGGGCACTGTCTTCTACATTTAAAGTAACGTTATAAATAATCATGGGCCAAATATAATAAGTGCATTGTTTCCTTTAACAAGTTTTTTGGTTGTAAACGTTATCTTTGAAGTATGCAAATAAACACCATAGGAATAGCTGGAGCGGGAACAATGGGAGCTGGTATTGCCCAAGTAACAGCAACAAGTGGTTACGCAACCATTTTGTTTGATGTAAATGCTGATGTGCTGGAAAAAGCTAAACTTGGGCTAGAGAAAAGTTTAAGTGGATTGGTACAAAAGCAGAAGATAAGCCAAACTGAAAAAGAGGATATTTTAGGGCGAATTACCTTTACCAATAAGTTACCAGATTTGCAAGCTGATTTAATTATTGAGGCCATTGTTGAACGACTTGATGTGAAACAACAGTTTTTTACTGATGTAGCAGCTTTTAATAAGCCAGAAACCATTTTAGCCACCAACACCTCAAGTATTCCGGTTACACAAATTGCCGCAAAAGTGCCTAATCCAAAACGCTTTATTGGCATCCATTTTTTTAACCCCGCACCTGTGATGAAGTTGGTTGAAATAATTAATGGAATAGAAACAGATGCCAGCCTTGCTCCTTTGTGTAAAAAGCTGATTGAAGGCATGGGCAAAACCTGTGTGCTAGCGGCTGATGCTCCAGGTTTTATTGTGAACCGTGTGGCAAGGCATTATTATGTGGAGGGACTTAAAATTGCTGAAGAGCGTGTGGCAGATTTTGAAACCATTGACCACTTGATGGAGGCAACTGGTTTTAAAATGGGCCCATTCAGGCTGATGGATTTAATTGGTGTAGACACCAATTTTTCGGTAACCACTTCCATTTATAACTTATTCCACCAGGATGGTAAGTTTAGACCAAACAGAATACAACAACAAAAAGTAAATGCAGGGCATTATGGCAAAAAAACAGGTAAAGGATTTTATTCGTATGAGTAGCAAAATTTGGCTTTTATTAGGTGTTTCGGCACTACTGCTTTCTAATTGCAAAGAAGACGATGTGAACACCAACACTGATTTTTTCACCCCTGTACAAGTGTATCTAAACATTAACCTGAACCTACCCAATTACACCGCTTTGGGCAATGTACAAGGGTTTGTATATGAGCCGGGCGGAAACAGGGGAATTATTATTTATCATACTGTGTTTAATGAGTTTGTAGCTTTTGACAGAACTTGCCCGCACAATTCAGGTGATAGTTGCAGCACTGTTAGTGTTGACAGCAGCAGTGCTTTTTTCCGTTGTGGAAAATATAACCCAGCCTGGGTGCCATGTTGTAATAGCAAGTTTGATCCTGCAACAGGCAATCCGTTAGAAGGGCCTGCAAAAAGGGCGCTGAAACAATATTTTGTTAGGCAAGATGGCGGAAACCTGATTGTTACCAATACCCCACAGTAATATTATTTTTTAACCTTGCTAAATTTAGAGTTATGCAGCATTATTACCTAGACATCTCTTTCTTCTCAACACAAGTGTTAATTATATATTTTGCTGTATTTATATACAAAATGGGTGAGGGACAATACAGAGTAAGAGTAGGTCACACTCGTATTAAGATAATGGCATTCCTGTTTTTACCTGAATTCCTTATTTGTGACGGATATATTAATTACACACATAATGAAACCTCTGTTTGGGTATGGGTTGGCATTATGATGTTTTTCATAGGAGCCGCATTATATGTAATTGAACCCAACAAGTTAACAAAATCAAAATTGGCATCTGTTGAGGTTCAGAATGTGCTTTTTCCCGCAATTAAGTATTGGAAATTCAAGAGCATTTTGGAGGTGAAGAATAAATTCGTTCAGACATATCCTAGGTTGACTGTTTTTTTAGATAGTCAATTTCCTGATAACATAATATTCGATTCGAGTGATTTTGAAGTAGTAAATAGATATTTATTAAGCGATATAGGAAAGCAACAGTCGCTTAATGTTGGAAACACGGTTAAATTAGGGGAATTTGAATTTGTTATCAAAAAAGTCGCAATTGAATTCTTAAACTTATTTGATGATTACAGCACTTCGGGACATACAACGGTATACAATGGAATAGATATGCCATATAATATCCAGATTATTGTTGTTGTTTCAAAAGTATAGTCATCAGAATTGATTATTAAATCATTTTTCATTAACTATTATGTATATCCGCACGTTTGCCATTAAAGTTTAGGTTGAAAAACCCCTTCTTTTAAAAAGAAATATAGCATTAAAAGCTATTTATTTGTACTTTTTTGCCTCTCCAAAAAAGTACCCAAAAAGGAGACCACGAAAGCCAAATTTGAACTGCATTTTGGCACACCGCCTTTCGCCTCTAGGGCCAATGCACTCAAATTTCACACCTTTCGTGGACACCAACCGCACCAATGATATTCGTAGTTTTGCTGGATTAATTTTCTTCAATATCAAATGAACAATTTGCCTTAGAGTGGCATTTGAGGTTTTTATGTAAAAGGCAAGTATTGTTGTTGAGCGCAGGGTTTGGTAAGCAATCACGAAGCGAAGCGGCTGTGATTGTTTGGTTAACAACAATACGTAGCCTTTAGTAAAAGCCTCAGCAGCCTTGTTCCGATAGCTATCGGAATCGGTTACCTTTTTTATCTAAGAAAAAAGGTAACTGGGGTTTGGGGCAAAGCCCCAGTAAAAGGAATACTGAATTGTTTACAGACTTTTAGCATAACAAAGAACCATTGAGCTAGGTAATTTGTCAAACTTAACATTTATATGCAATCAAATTTTAATTGGTATAACTACTCTGAAACTAAACCCAGAAACCACTTAAAATGATATACTCATTTTGCATTTTCTGGACGCATTTCCTTGAGTTTACTTTAACTTAACCCAAACGGGGCAATGGTCGCTGTGCATCACTTCCGGGTGTATGCCGGCATCCTCAATATGATTTTGCAGGGTTTGGTGTGCCATGCAATAATCTATTCGCCAGCCTTTGTTATTTCCTCTTGCACCAGCCCTGTAGGTCCACCAACTGTAGTTATGCGGGGCTTTATTAAACTTTCTAAAAGAATCAATAAACCCACCATCAATAAACTGGGTAAGCCACTCCCTTTCCTCAGGTAAAAAACCACTGCTGTTTTTATTCCCAACGGGGTCATGGATATCAATGGCTTGATGGCAAATGTTATAATCACCACAAACCACCAAACTCGGATTCCTTTTTGACACGGCATCAACATGTTGGTGAAAAAAATCAAGCCATTGCATTTTGTATTCCTGTCGCACATCGCCTGTGGTTCCTGATGGGATGTAAACATTGATTACACTTAGTTTTTCGAAATCAACTTGTATAATCCGTCCTTCAACATCGTATGCTTCATTACCAAAACCGTAGCTTACGCTAAGTGGTTTATGCTTGGTAAAAACAGCCACACCACTATATCCTTTTTTTTGCGCACTAAACCAATAGCTGTTGTATCCCAATAACTCAAACAGGCTCAAGTCCACCTGCCCCTTTTCGGCCTTGGTTTCCTGAAAGCAATATACATCTGCTTTGCGTTGCTCCATCCAATTAAGCAACCCTTTACTGATTGCGGCACGAATTCCATTTACGTTGTAAGAAACAATATCCATAGTTAGCATTGGTTTGATAGACCAAACAAATAAACATTTTCTTATCACTATCAACAAATATTGGTGAAAAAAAGGTCCAAAGTTGCCCTTAAATAATGCACCTTTGCCAGCGATTATGCTATATGTAAAAAAGTCGAATTTGCCGAACGCAGGAAAAGGACTGTTTGTTGCAAAAGACGTAAAAAAAGGAGAGGTGATAACAGAATATGAGGGAGAGCGATTAACTTGGAAAGAGTGTCTGGCAAGAAACGAAAGCAAAGCGGGAAACGAAAAAGGGGCCTATTATTTTCACATTAACAATAAAAATTGTATTGATGCAGAATACACCCTTTGGGCCATGGGAAGGTATGCCAATGATGCAGCAGGAAAAGGCCGTGTTAAAGGGCTTACCAATAATGCAGAATATCAGGTAATAAAAGGTAGGGCCTTTATTGTTGCCAAAAAAAACATTTCGGCTGGCGGTGAAGTGCTAGTTGGATATGGCAAAGCTTATTGGGATGCCATGAAAGAGCTTTAAGCACTAGAACTGAAACAGAAAACCAACATTTACACCCCAGGGCCTTACATCTGGCGAGTGGTTGAGGTGGGTTAAGCGATGCACCATACCTATGGACATGATGCGAAATATATTCTCTATTCCATAACCAACTTCTACATAAGGCTCATTGTTAAACGAGAGGGAGTTGATGTTAACCAAGCTTTCAGGATGAAAGTTTTTATTTTGAGGACTAATGCTACCAAATGCCGCTTTGGTTACCGCATAGTTTCTTAGCTTCCATTTTTTAAACACAGGAACACGGTTAAAAAACATGCCTTCAAAGTGCTGCACGTACCAAAAGTACACGTATTCATCGGCCACAAACTCATACAAATTCATTAAACTAAAGTTATTGTCACTTTGCACAAAAGTGTTATTGCCCCTCATTACTTCCAATAGCGGATAAGGCAATTTTCCAAATACTTTACCAGCCGTTAAGCTATAATCTGCATTTCCAAGAAATCCAGTTGTAATATGTTGGTTCAGGTTAATGCGTATTTTATCATAATTAAAATTACCTCCAGCGATACCCTTAATACCACGCTGATAAGAAAATGTGGTAACAGGGGCTTTAGCCAGCTTTAATCTTAGCCTTGAGTTTCCTTTTGCAATTAACACTTCCTTATAGGCATAACGAATATCAATGGTGGCCGCAGCATAGGTATAGTCGTTTCTAATGTTTGCTGGATTATCGCCATCTTTATCGTTTATTTTATAGCCAAAATCAAATTTTCCCAATGGTTTAAAATACGTGCTTTGCCCGATAAGGCGAATGGTCCAATCTCTGCTAAGCTGTTTTAAATAGATGGCGCGGTAATCAATGGTTTGGTTAATTCTGGTAAGGTTTGAGCCAAAATTAAGTGCTGCAAAAACGTTTGAAGCTCCTGATCCAAAGTTAAAAATTGGCGTTGATGATGGGTCGTTTACCCCCAGGATGTCATAATCATTTTTATAAGCAAACGAAGCTGTTGTCCATTTGCGGTGATTAATAATCCGCTCAACACTGCCTCCATACTTAAATTTTTCATCACCAAAACCATAGGCCGCATAACCTAAATAGAACCAATTGCGCGAAAAGTTTTGATTGGTTTTAAGGCCAAATCTGGTACGAAATCCTTCAACCTGATTATAGTTGGCCAAAAACACATATGGGCCCCAATCTATTTTTCCAACCCGGTAATATCCTTCTGACAATAGGCGAATCACATCAGTATATGTTTTTACCACTGGAAGTCCCTTCACTGAATCAATCATGTTGCGCATTTGGGTTTCGGTAGCTGTAAACTTTTCAGGGCGTGTTTTTTGCCAATAGCTGGTGTCTCTGTCCAAATGCCCCTCTTGTCTATCAACATTTACATCAAAAAAACTTTCTGGCTTGGGTTGGTTCACCACCACTTGGCTATTTGACCGATACATTTTTGATACAAAGCCGCTGGTGTTTTCTGTTATTCTTGAAAGTTCAACAATAATCCGGGTTTTTACGGGCAACCAAGGGCCTGCAGATGTTGGCAATTGTTCTTGCTGTATTTTTAACCGCTCAATAAAGTTGAGGTTGGCATTGGGTGAAATATCTGCCACGATGCGCCTTAGTGCGTAGGTAGAATCTGCTATCCAAATGGTGCCAATAAAACCCAAATCAGATTCCCGCTTGGTTTGTATTTTTATCTCGTAACATTTTAATCCATCAATGTCAACGGAATCTCTTAGGGTATACCAATAAAAATTGTGGCAATTGCTTGATATTGGTGAAACAAAATCTTTCACCAATACCCGCATCCAGTTGTCGTTAAAATTAAACTGCAACAAACTGGTACCTAACATATCAATAACATAGCTGCCTTGGTTAACCCCAAAGCCCATAATTTGATTGGCGGTGATAATTTCTTTACTTTTTATGGGATTAGCTTGGTAATAATACTTTGACTCTGTTTCACTAATAAAAACGGGTAAGATGTATTTTCCATCTTCGTTTTTCATTTGATAGGCCGTATCAAACAGTTTACCAAGCGGCTGCAGCAACTTGTTTTTCTTCATCTTCTCAGAGATGTTATTCATAGAAACATCTACCTTGTTATAACTGGTAAACTCGTAACTACTAAGGTTTGCAAAATTATTGTGCTTACGCATGGCCACTGCTTTATCAATAATTCTGATGGCAGGGTTTATACCCGCCTTTACCACAGCCTCACGCATAAGCTGGCTGTGCTCTTCCATCTCTATATTAATGATTTGTGCTTGACCCCTTTTTATGGGTAACAACACTGTTTTATACCCTAAAAAACTAACAACAAGCGTATCCACTGGCAAGGCTGTTCTAATGGAATAATTGCCTTCAAAATCAGTGGTCATTCCAACGGTTGTTCCTTTAAAGGCAACACTTACAAAAGGCATGGGTTCATTCCTGCCTTTTTCAGTTACATTCCCTTTTACTGTTGTTTGTTGTGCAAATAATCCTCCAGCGACAATGAAAGCACAAATAAAAAATATACTGTGTTTTTCCATTACTTCTTCACCACTCTTATTTTCATTCTAATATCTTCAAGCGGCCTTTCATTTCTTGCCGTCTTTTGTGTGCAAATTGAATCAATAATATTAAACCCACTAATCACTTCACCAAAAACGGTGTACCCACTATCTAATTGAGGAACGCCCCCAATTGACGTGTATTCTTGTATTTGTTGATTGGTAAACTTAGACTCTCCCCGTTGTTTGAATAACGAATCAACAACTGGCTGAAAAGATGCAACAAACTTTTTTAATCCATCCCTGTCTCCTCTTAACGTAAAGTCCTCCATTCTTCTTTTGGTGCTATCAGCTTGGGTAATCAAATAAAGCATATCCGATTTTATGCGTTGGTTTTTAAACCCTTCAATTTTTGTTAATTCATCCAACGTAAACCGCCTGCCTTGAATGAGAAAAAACTGGCTGGCATTGGAAGCCATGTCAGGGTTATTGTCTCTTACTGCGGCTATTGCGCCATACTTATGAATTAAATTCCCTCTGATTTCAGCAGGTACACGGTATCCAAGATCGGCATCCCCAATAACACTATCTATTGTAGCATATTTTGATTTGGCATCTCCCCCTTGAGCTAACATCCCGTAAATAACTTTGTGAAAAGTTAAGCTATCATAAAAGCCGCTTTTAACCAATTTTAAAAAATTATCCCGATGCAAGGGCGTCTCATCATATAACTTCACTTTCATTACCCCAAACTTGGTAGTAATTTGCACGATTACCGGACCCGTTTGTGGTTTAGGTGGCGCTGCTGCAATACTTAATAAAACGATGGTAACAACAGCCAATACGGCTTTCTTTATATGGTTATTCTTCTTCATACAATTCATTTTCATCAAAATATTTTACAACAACCCTTCTTAACATCATTTCCTGGCTCATCAAGTCTGTAAATGGTGGTTTATGTACCAAATCATAATGCGGCCATCCTTCTGCATCCTTATGCGAAAATTTATAATACCCATCATAGCTCAGTAACTTACAGGTTGCTATGTGGAATAAATCCATTTTTTCTTCCTTGGTAAATACCCTTGTGGTACCCATTTCTTGCATCCCAATTAAAAATAAAATACCATTCATATCGGGTTTTTTACCAAATTGTTTCTTTAGCTGGAATACTATTTTGTACCACTTCAATTTGGTAGCCTCATCTAGTTCAACCCTTACATCATTCATAATGCGCCAAATTAAGAATTATTATTAACGTAACATTGGTTTTCATTAAATTTTATACTTTTATACAATGATGAAATTAATTGGCTTTTCGTTGCTTTTGATATTGGGTACTCTTTTTTCCCAAGCGCAAGTTAATGATTTTTTTACTGATGGAAACTTTACTACAAACCCAATCTGGACTGGTGATGATAGCCTTTTTGAAGTAAGCAGTGCTCAACTGCGACTTAAAGGAACAGTTGCAACCGATGCCTCAATAGTTACTAGCCACACATTAACCGATAGTGTTACCTGGACTTTTTTTACACGAATCGCGTTGAGTCCTAGTACACAAAACTTTTCGCGCTTTTACTTGATGAGTAGTAATGCCAACCTGGAAGGCTCATTAGATGGTTATTATGTTCAATTTGGTGGAGTAACCGGGAATACGGATAGCATTACATTATATAAACAAGCTGGTATTACCAGAACCCGAATTATAGGTGGACGACCAGGAACGGTAGGTAAAAACAATAATTTAGTCCGGGTTAAAGTGTTTAGAAACAACACTGGAAACTGGGAGTTGTACAGTGATACAACAGGGGGTACCAATTATACCTTGGAAGGAACAGGTTTTGACAATCAATTTACAACCAGCAATTATTTGGGGTGGTTTGTAAGATATACCTCTGGTAACAACCAAAACCATTACTTAGATGAGGTAACGGCTAACATACCCGTTGTTGATTTGCAACCCCCTACTGTTGATAGTGTAGTGGTAGGTGATAACAATAGTTTATTGGTTTATTTTAATGAGCCCCTTCAACGTTCTTCAGCACAAAACACGTTAAATTACAGTCTTGCTCCGTTACTCGGCAACCCCATATCGGCCTCATTAACAAATGGAAACAGGGTGCTTTTGCAATTTGCTGCCTCTTTTGTTTCAAAAACCCAATATACATTAAGCATCCAAAATGTTGCTGATTCTACGGGGAACAAAATGGCCAACTACGCTGATTTGTTTTTTTATTTTACCCCGCAAGAGTTTGATTTGTTGATTTCAGAGTTTATGCCAGACCCGTCTCCTTCTGTTGGTTTGCCTGAATTAGAGTTTATTGAACTTTACAATAATGCAGGTGTACCAATTAATTTGGCGGGGTTTTCCTTAAGTGATGGTGGGACATTGGCTCTTCTACCCGCCTTTACACTTAAGCCCGATAGTTTTGTGATTGTCTGCGCCACATCTTCTTTAAATACATTTTCTTCCTTTGGTAATACGCTGGCCATTAGCAATTTTCCTTCATTAAACAACACAGCAGATAAAATTACACTTAAAGATAATAAAGGAAAAACTGTACACGAAATCAGTTATGATTTTTCTTGGTATAATGATATGGATAAAGATGATGGCGGCTACACCATAGAATTGCAATTTCCCAAACAAATTTGCCGACAAAAACAGGCTTATGGAGCCTCAGTTAATAATGCAGGAGGTACACCTGGAACAATTAATTCTGCATGGAACAATCAGCCAGATAATGTTTCTCCGGCCATTAATACAGTTGATATTATAGATGCAAACAGCCTGCGCATTGTATTTAATGAGCGCATGAATACAGCCACTTTATCCAATGCTATTGTTACTTTACAACCTGCTATTCCAGTTTCTTCTACAACAGTATTAAGCCCAGATACCTTAATGGTAACATTGCAATCGCCCTTAACCAATAGAACGGTATATAACCTTACACTTTCGGGGGCGGCTGACTGTTCGGGCAATGTGCTAACAAGTAATAATTATTCTTTTTCTTATTATACACCTCAACCTCAGGATATTCTTATAAGTGAATTTATGGCCGACCCAAGCCCGTCTGTTGGTTTGCCAGAAAAAGAATTCATTGAGTTATATAATAAAACCGACCTGTCTATAAACCTTGGCGGGTTTACTATTAGTGATGGGGCCACACCCATTGCTTTGCCTAACGTAAGCTTAGGTGCTAATAGTTTTGCTATTATTTGTCTTCGTGCAGATACCAGCCTATTTAGCGGATTTGGTGCGCTTATTCCAGTGAGCAGTTTTCCTTCATTAAACAACACAAGCGACAATATTATCCTTCGCGATAAAGCAGGCAATGTTATTCATCAGATTAGTTTTAACCTGAGCTGGTATAACAACCCAGATAAAGAAGATGGTGGATACAGCATTGAGCTACAATACCCTCAACAAATTTGCAAGGGACAAAAAAGCTATGCCGCCTCTACAGATGCTACTGGTGGAACACCCGGTAAAACAAATTCGTTTTGGGATTTATCTGCTGACATTACACCGCCTATTGCTTACTCCGCTTCTGTTATTGACGCTGCAACCATGCAAGTGGTTTTTAATGAAAACATGAATGCGGTAAGTTTAAACAATGCCACCATCTCTATTCAACCCAACATTGCCATTTCATCAACTGAGTTATTAGGTGCGGATACGTTGCGCATTTATTTACAAACCAACATGGCCAATAAAACTTCGTACGCATTATCGTTACAAAATGTGGCTGACTGCTCCAATAATTACACTTCTATACAAGCTATTGTTGATTATTACACACCTGAAATAGCAAAAAATTATGATGTGCTTATCCATGAGATTATGGCTGACCCAGACCCAGCACAGCAATTATCCAATGCAGAATACATTGAATTGTACAACCGCAGCAATCGGGTGATTAACCTAAAAAACTGGCAACTGGGTGATGCTGCTTCGTTGGCATTATTGCCAGAGGTAATTATACTTCCTGATAGCTTTAAAGTGTTTTGCTCAACAGCCAGCGCAGCACTTTTTAATGGAAAGGCCATTGGCGTTGCCCGGTTTCCTTCTATTGGAAATGAAGAAGAAACCCTGATACTAAAAAATGCCGAAGGACAAATTATTCATAGTATTAACTACTCCTCTGCCATGATTGAAGATGGCCTAAAAAGAAATGGAGGTTGGAGTGCTGAAATGATTGATGCAAATAATCCATGCGAGGCGGTAAATTGGCGTGCAAGCAAGGATAAAACAGGAGGAACCCCAGGTAAGAGCAACAGCGTTAAAGGATTAAATCCTGATAAAACACCTCCTCGTTTAGTAAGGTCTTATTTATTAGATAGCACCCATGTGCAACTATTTTTTAATGAACCAACTGATTCAACGTCATTTAAACCAAGCCGCTTTTTATTAAACAACACCATCAATCCAACCAGTATAAGGGGAAACCCCATTTCTTACCAAACCACCACCCTTACTTTTGATTCCGTTTTTGTTAAAAACAAGGTTTACTCTATTACTGTTGATAGCATTGCAGATTGCGCAGATAACAAGATTGCTGATTACAGACAGGTTGATTTAGGCGTTCCTGTTGAAGCTGACTCAACTGATTTGGTGATTAATGAGGTATTGTTTAACCCAGAAACAAACGGTGTTGATTTTATAGAAATTTACAACAAAGGCAATCGAATTATAGATTTAAAGGACTTTATAATAGCAAGCAGGGATGATAATGGAGTCATAGAAAATCCAACATCCATTGCTCCAGATGGTTTTGTGATAAAACCAGGTGAATATCCAGTAATTACATCAAACACCAGCATTGTTGCACAACAGTATTTTTGTTTGAACCCAAATGTATTGGTGCAATCACCGTTGCCAAGCATGGCAGATGATAAAGGAACGGTTGTACTCCTGCATAAATCTGGTAAAATTATTGACGAATTTGCTTACAGTAACGATTTACATTTGGCACTTTTGGATGATGAAAATGGGGTAAGTTTGGAGAAAATAGATTACAACAGACCAACCAATGAGCCCTCCAACTGGACAAGCGCTGCCGCTTCTGTTGGTTATGCCACACCCACCTACAAAAACTCACAATATTTAAAGGCTGATGCGGCAAATGCCACTTTTGAATTGCAGCCCAGCACCATTTCGCCTGATGGTGATGGTTATCAAGACATCATGAACATTAACTATAAGCTCTCATTAAGTGGTTACACGGGAAACTTATGGATTTACGATGCCAATGGACGATCCATTAAACAATTGCTTAAAAACGAGGTGCTCGGAACAACCGGTACTTATACCTGGGATGGGGTAATGGACAATGGCAATAAGGCGCCTATTGGTATTTATGTTTTTTACTTTGAAGTGTTTGCCCTAAATGGCCAAGTGAATACCTATAAAACTGTTGGTGTAGTGGCTGGTAAATTATAGCCTAAACAAGAGCCATAAACAATACCTTTTCTATTTGCGCTGGCAATTGAAACAACCCGTCATTGCTAATTAACTGGTATTGGCTATTTGCCACATAAGAGTCTTTTAGTAAAAACCCGCCCTTTACCTCAAAAGAGCCAATGATGTCTTTTTGCTCAGGCTTTTCAGGGCTTTTGCACCGTTCATCAATCAAATACATAAACCCACTTTGGTTATTGGGGCTTTGAACGGCTGTAAACTCAGCAAAAAGCAACATGGTTTGGTGGAAAAACCGAACAAATTCCGGGTTGTATAAAATGTTATCTGGGGTAACCTCGCCATTATTGTTTTTTAACAAGCCAAGAATTGCTTTGGGGTTTTTTACCTGTGCCATTGCTTCTGGATCCAACAACGTAAGCAAAGTAGTTTCTTTGCCATTAAGGGTTGTTTCAACCGCATATACATTCATCATGCTGCAAAAATACAGATTATTTTATTGTTGAAGGGCTTGTGTTTGTGCCTTAGGCCATTTACATGGCCTTGTTGAATTATTTTTTGCTGCTTCAAGCGGTATCTGTACATTTGCAACATATTATATTTTAATCCTCTTCTGCTATGAAAATCGGTGTTGTTATTTTTCCAGGTTCAAATTGTGATAAAGATGCAGTGTATGCTTTTAATAACCAATTTGGTTGCGAAACCATTGAACTTTGGCATAAAGATACTGACTTACAAAGTTGCGACCTGGTTTTTTTACCCGGGGGCTTTAGTTTTGGTGATTACTTAAGGAGTGGTGCCATTGCCCGTTTTTCTCCGATTATGCAGAGTGTTGCAGCATTTGCTGAAAAAGGGGGCTTGGTTTGGGGGATTTGCAATGGCTTTCAAGTACTATGTGAAGCTGGTTTATTACCGGGGGCTTTGTTGCACAACGACAATCAAAAGTTTAATTGTAAAAACGTGTTTATTAAATCGGTTACTACCAATAGCCTGATTACATCTAATACCAACGTTGGTAAAGCACTTAAAATTCCTGTGGCACATGGAGAAGGTCGTTTTTACAGTGATGATAAAACATTAGAGGAGTTAATTGCCAATGATCAAATTCTGTTTAAATATTGTGAGGAGTCTGGAGAGGAAACAACAGCAAGCAATCCTAATGGTTCTTTATTAAATATTGCTGGTATTACCAATAAAACCCGCAATGTGTTTGGGATGATGCCTCATCCTGAACGAGCCGTGGATGCGGATTTATACAATACAGATGGCCGAATCTTGTTTGAAAGCTTGCTGTCTTCAACACTTTCTGTGTAACCTTTTTGCAGAAAAACAGCCTAGCTGAATAAATTAAACACAATTAGGCTGCTAACGTAAGCCAAGCTTGTCATATAGAAAAACTGAATCAATGGCCATTTCCAGGTTTTTGTTTCCGTTTGCACCACAGAAAGCGTGCTCATACATTGCATGGCAAAGGCATAAAATACCAGTAGCGATAAAATAGTTCCCAAAGAATAAACTGGTTTTCCGTCCCTACCCAATTCCACCATCATTTTTTGTTTAATCGTGTTTAAGTCATCGGAATCGTCTCCGCCTCCAACGCTATAAATGGTACTCATGGTTCCAACAAAAACTTCTCGGGCAGCCAATGAGGTAAGTAGTGCAATGCCTATTTTCCAGTCGAAACCCAACGGCTTAATCACAGGCTCAATCATTTTACCAAACTCTCCCGCATAACTTGCCTGTAACTTTTCTGCACTTTTTTGTGCAACAAGTTCTTCGCTGCTTAGTGAGGCATTGGGGCTTAATGCCAGCGTTGCATATTTTTCGTCTATGGCTCGCATGTTTTCTCTTGGCCCAAATGAGGCAAACGCCCAAAGTATAATAGAAACGGCTACTATAATTTTACCTGCCCCAACCACAAACGCACTTCCCTTTTCGTACAAAGTAATAACCAAGTTTTTCCAAACGGGCAATTTATAACCCGGTAGTTCCATAATAAAATAATGGCTGTTTTGTGTTTTTATAAACAGCTTAAAAACACCAGCACTAGCCAATGCCGCTATAAACCCTAACAAGTACATCACCATTAACACTACGCCATGCACGTTAAAAGGGCCCCATTTTGCAGACTCCGGTACCAACATCCCAATTAACAGGGTATAAACAGGTAACCGCGCTGAGCAACTCATCAATGGAGTAACCAAAATGGTAATCAATCTTTCTTTTTTATTTTCAATACTGCGGCTAGCCATAATACTTGGAACAGCGCAAGCCATTCCGCTAATTAATGGAACAATGCTTTTTCCATTCATTCCAAAAGGCCGCATAATTCTATCCATAATAAAGCCTACACGAGCCATATAGCCCACATCTTCAAGTATGGCAATAAAAGCAAACAGGATAATAATTTGAGGAAGAAACACAAAAACGCCACGCAATCCTGCTAAAATTCCATGCACCACCAAATCATTCAACACCCCATCAGGAAGTCCTGAATCTACCGCTTGTACCAACCACGAAAAACCTTGTTCTACCCATTCCATAGGGTAAACACTCCATGAAAATATGGCCTGAAAAACCATAAATAACAGGCCTAAAAAAATTAAAATGCCCCAGATTCGATGAGTTAAAACTTTATCTGCACGTTGGGTGATGCTTTTAATAATACCTGTTTCCTTTTGCTTTCGGCTTAACCTTACCGCTTCATCAATAACATGGTAACGTTGTAAAATTTCGTTTTGCTGAAACGCCTGCGCATTAAACTGGTATTCAGCGAAAGCAGCATTAATTTGTTTGGCCTTTGGATTTAAAAAGTGGCTAATATTAATGGCATATTGCAAGGCCGCATAAGGATTCTTTTTGTCTGTTATCTCACTCACTTTATTCAATAGGCCAGCATCTACTTGGTGTATATCAAAATAAGTGATTTTGTGATGTTTGGTTTCATCAAGCAACATGGCTTTTACCTCTTTAATGCCAACTTGATTGCGCGCGTTTATTGGCACCACAGGGATTTTTAATGCTTGTGACAGCAATGCCAAGTCGTAAAATATACCCTTCCGCTGGGCAAGGTCAACCATGTTTAGGGCAAGGATAACAGGAACGCCCAAATCGGCCACCTGAGTTAGCAATAACAGGTTTCTTTTTAAATTACTGGCATCTGCAATAAACAACACCAAATCTGGGAAATCAGTTTCTGCTTTGTTTCGGAGAATATCATAAGTTACCAGTTCATCTGCTGACTTTGGATATAAGCTGTATGTGCCTGGTAAATCAACAATCTGTGCCCTTACTTCGTGATTGAGTTTGCAGTATCCGATTTTCTTCTCAACGGTTGTCCCAGGGAAATTACTTACCTTATGGTTTAAGCCCGTGAGGGCATTAAACAAACTCGTTTTTCCGCTGTTGGGATTCCCCGCTAAGGCTACCGTTATTTCTTGCTTCACTAAATTATTTTAGGTTTACTTCAATACAATCTGCGTCACTTAGCCTCAAGCACATCTTATATTCACCTACCCTAATGGCAATAGGGTCACCAAAAGGTGCAATGTTTTCCAACTCAACTTCTTCTCCCGGTAGCAAACCCATTTCAAACAACCTCAAAGAAAGTTCGTCTCCCTTAATGGATTGCACAATGGCTGACTGGTTAAATGTGAGTGCGGATAATTTCACGTGTTAATTGCTTGATACAATTGGCGAATTTAGATTATTTCTAAAGAAGTAAGAAATGATTGATGACATAATTTAAATCAACCTGCTTGATATTTTAATTGTAAAGAAATTTTTACATGGTTAATACCAAAGTTATTTTACTAACGTTCAATAAGGTATAACACCAAACATCATGCTACCTAAAGTTCTTTTTTTGATGTTACTAATGATGGTTGTTAGTAACATCCAAGCACAGTCCAATGCTAAAAGTTACAAGGTAAACTTTAATGTAAACGAGTTTATTCTTGACAAACAGGACCTAAGTATCCTATCCCAAGTCGTTAACCAAAGCAAGTCCGTCCCTTATGCTGAGGTTACCCTTTCTGCCCATACAGATAATGACGCTAACAATAGTTACAACTTAATTCTATCAAAAAAACGAGCAGCATCCGTCAAAGCATTTCTTGTTAAAAACGGGGTTTCTGCAAACAGAATCATTTTAAATTATCACGGTGAGAATAACCCTGCCATTACAAATGATAACGTTACGAACAAATCGGCCAACCGCAGGGTTGAAATTACAGTGGAAACGTTTAAATTTAATAACCTGAGCCAAATGCTTAAGTCTGCCGGAGGAGATTACAAGCAAATCTTTACGATTAATCCCACCCAAAGTACTACCATTAAGGGTAAGAAAGGAACAACCGTTGTAATTCCTGCAAATAGCTTAATTGACGAAAAGGGCAACACAATTACTTCACCTGTTACCATAACATTGGCAGAGTTTTTAAGCCCAGGCGATGCTCTTTTTCAATCATTATCTACCCAAACCATTGATGGAAAACAATTAGAAACAGGCGGTATGCTTAAGGTTGAAGCCACAGCAAATAATCAACAACTGCAATTAAAAAAAGGGAGCACCATGAAAGTTTCTTTGCCTACCAAAGCTGTTAAAACCGATATGGAAGTGTTTACTGGTAAAACCAATACTAAGGGGATTACCCAATGGCAGAGCACAGGAAAACCTTTTGCAAATAACAACCCGACTAAAGCACAAAATTATGCTTTGGAAAATATCGGGTTCTATTTTCGAGTTCCAGCAGCCCCACATTTATCAATAATCAAAAATAAACCTCATCTTATAATCCCTTCTACAGAAAAACAACTGTTTCATTTTTGGTCTAGGTTATTGCTTACCCAAAAGCAAAAAAACAGCCGAATGGAACAACACAAAAAAGCGATTCAAGAAAGAAACAAAGAACTGATGGATAATTACCTGGTAGAGGTAAAAAAACTTAAAATTAAATACGCTAAATACGTTGCGGATTCATCAAACTATGCAAACATGTATAGTGCTTCTTATAATGCATGGGTTGATGAACAAGTCAAGCTTCAATTAACCTTTTTACAACTACTAAAGGCCAATTACAAAGACAGTATCGGTTTGGAAAATCTTATCATTTTCGCAGAAGGGCATCAATTCTTAAGTCGGCTTGAATTAGCGGGTCTAACATCACATAACACCCGTTATCAGCACCTGATAAATAAGCACGCAAAAGCCCTCAACAACCTTGAAACAATGCAAAAATCTGGTGTAGTTAGTGCTTATGAAAGATTTGGAGAGGGTAATTTCATTTCTTGCATTGACAAATATTACCTAGGTAAATCTTCCCGTTTTTTAACACTCGCAACAGGAAAGATTGCAGTGGCAGAACAAAATACTTCTGCAGAGGTTGTTCAAGCTAAAAAAACACCTCTGACGGATGCAGATTTGGCTAATGCCGAACAGGAGCTTACTTACACCGCTTATATAGAATTTATGGGCACAATCAACTGCGACCGCTTTACCAATACACCACCCAATCAACTTGTTAGCATTACTGTTCCTTGCTATAAAGACGCCCAAGTGGCTTTTTACATTGCATCACAAAAAAGTTTTCTATATGCAACTTCTCATCATGGGGTACACCAGGTTAATATTCCTAAAAATACGGAGTACACGGTTTTCGTGATGAGGTTACAGCAATTACTGCCTTTATTTTATACAGAAACAGGAACCGCCCAGACTGGAACAGAAATCAAACCCAACCTTCAACCAACTACACTTACTCAACTTAGAAAAGAGTTTCAGGCACTATAAGTTTATCAACCGCTTCCCAGCAACAAATACGACACTTTGCTGGGAAGCAAACAATTTCTCCCCTTTCTCAAATTCAACTTGCATATTTGCACCATGAATAAGCCTTTCATCAGCGGTTTTACCATTGTGCGTAATGCAGTGAAATATGATTACCCCATTTTGGAATCCATCAATAGTATTTTGCCCATAGTAGATGAGTATGTGATTGCTGTGGGTAATAGTGATGATGAAACGCTTAGCCTCATTAAAAACATTGGCTCGCCCAAAATAAAAATTATTGAAACCGTTTGGGATGATACCTTGCGCGAAGGTGGTAAAGTGCTTGCGGTAGAAACAAATAAGGCGCTAGATGCCATTGGAAAACATGCCGACTGGTGTTTTTACTTACAGGGGGATGAAGTGGTGCACGAACAATATCACCAAACCATATTGGATGCCTGCGCAAAATACCATAACCAAAAGGAAGTGGGAGGTCTTTTGTTTGGTTATACCCATTTTTACGGCAGTTACAATTATGTGGGTGATTCCAGAACTTGGTACCGCAATGAAATCCGTATAGTGCGCAATGATAAAAGCATACGCAGTTATAAAGATGCTCAAGGCTTTAGGAAGGCAGATAAAAAACTATTGGTGAAACCCATTGATGCTAAAATATTTCATTATGGGTGGGTACGCGACCCTCGTTTTCAACAAGCCAAACAAGAGGGCTTTAGAAAACTTTGGCACAATGATGCTTTTATTGAAGAACATGTGGCTACTGCAAGTGAGTTTGATTACAACACCATTGACTCATTAACCAAATTTACCGGAACACACCCCCTGGTAATGAAAGAGCGTTTGGCCCGAATGAATTGGGCCTTTACCTGGGATACCCAAAAGAAAAAATTTAAGTTAAAGGATGGCCTATTGTATTGGGTAGAAAAATACACGGGATGGCGTTTGTTTGAGTATAAAAACTATAAGGTAATTTAAAGTAAATCCCTTTTCATCATCAAATCTGTTTGTTTTTCGCCACCAAGCAAAAATGCATGTTGTCCAAACACCTCAAAACCATATTTGCTGTAAAATTTTACCGCCTTTACGTTGGTTTCAGCCACCCCAAGCCAGATGTATGATTTTTTAAGCGCAACGCCTGTTTTAATAGCTTGTTGCATTAATGCATCCGCCACTCCTTTTCCATGAAATTGTTGTTGCACATACAGCCGTTCAATTTCAATGCCATCGGCTTCTTTTAATTCAGTTTGCACCGGTCCTGTGTTTAGCTTTAGGTAGCCCGCATCTTCATCTAACACCGCTAAAAAAAGTTGCATGTCTTTATTGAGCAATTGCTGTTGCAATTGCTCAATACTAAACACCTCAGCCAAATAAGCTTGCATGTTTTGTTCGGTAGTTTCATGAATAAATGTGCGGTAAAATGTTTCTTGGGCAATGCGTTGTAAACGCTCCAAATGGCTTTGGTTTACCTCAAAAACATCAACAATCATTTAGTTTACCTTAGCAGTCATTGGGCTGCGAAGTCCGCTATAAGAGTCCAAGTCGACCTTTACTGAACCCACAAAAATATCGCTTTCAGCACGGATAGGAACCTTGTTTTCGTCATCAGTTACCCATAAAGTTAACGCTTCACTATCCTTAAATACACGTCCTTCCAATAATTGCGGCTTTACTTTTAAGGTGCGGAATGTTCCCAAATCTGTTTTTATGGTCTCACGTCCTTCAAAGCGAAAACGCAATTGGTAGTTTTTACCATCCATGTAAAAATTTACAGGAAATACGTCACCCACTTTGGCATTGGTCATATCGGTTGACCTTGCATAATAAATAGCAGAAGCAATGTCTTGTGTGCGCTCAGCTATTTCCAATTTACCCTTTTGATGGCTGCTTGCCATTCCCCTTTCATGGTCAAAAAGCACCAAATCAAGGGCTTTGTAACCACCTTCGCGCACATTTTTAGTAGCCTTCCAAGGTATTAATGCCTCCTCATCCATAAAAGACTCAAACTGATCTTTAACTTTAAACATCATATCAACCATCCCTGTTGACCTTCCGAACACTTTAATGTGATATGTGTTTCTATCTTTTATTTTTACTGGGGCTGGAGCAACCTCAAAGTCTGCTGTACCTCCGCTGATAATACCATAATAAACCTTGTACTTAAGCTTCTCGCCATAAGTAAAAGCAGTATTGGGTATCTTTTTTATTTCGTAAGTCTTATTATCTGGAGTTATGCTTACAGGAGGTTCCTGAGCAAAGGCAATGCTTACAAATACAATGGCCGTTAACAAATACTTTTTCATATGGGTTGCTTTATACCTCCACCAAATACAAAATGCTTGCCAAAGTTTAGATGTTAAATGATATTCCCTGAGCAAGAGGCAGTTCCTTTCCATAATTAATGGTATTGGTTTGCCTACGCATGTATGCTTTCCAGCTATCACTGCCGCTTTCACGTCCTCCACCAGTTTCTTTTTCACCACCAAAAGCTCCGCCAATTTCTGCCCCGCTTGTACCAATATTCACATTGGCAATGCCACAATCGCTTCCTGCCACACTCAAAAACAATTCAGCCTCTTGCAAATTATCCGTAAATATTGATGAACTTAATCCTTGTTTTACACCATTTTGCATAGCTACCGCCTCTTCAACAGTTTCATACTTTAACAAATACAAAATCGGTGCAAAGGTTTCATGCTGTACAATTTCATATTCGTTTTTTGCTTCTATAATGGTCGGTTTCACGTAACAACCACTCTCATAACCAGCCCCACTAAGCACTTCTGCCCCACACAAAACGGTTCCACCCTCTCTTTTTGCTTGTTCTATGGCTTTTAAGTATGCATTTACGGCATCCTTATCAATAAGTGGACCAACTAAATTCTTGGCATCAAGAGGGTCTCCAATAGTGAGTTGCCCAAATGCTTTTACTAGTGTTTCTTTAAATTTATCGTATACACTGCTGTGCATAATTAACCTGCGTGTGGTAGTGCAGCGTTGCCCAGCAGTTCCCACAGCACCAAACACTACCGCCCGTATAGCCAAGTCTAAATTGGCGTGTTGCGATAAAATGATGGCGTTGTTTCCACCTAACTCCAATAAACTTTTTCCAAGACGAGCACCCACTGTTTGGCCAACAATTTTCCCCATGCGTGTTGAGCCCGTTGCAGATACCAAAGGAACACGCTCGTCCTTGGTCATTAACTCGCCCACCTGATAATCACCGTTAATTAAACAAAAAATGCCTTCTGGCAAGTTGTTTGTTTTTAATACCTGAGCCATTAAGTTTTGGCAAGCAACTGCGCTTAATGGTGTTTTTTCTGATGGCTTCCATACACAGACATCGCCACAAACAGCTGCTAACATGCTATTCCAGCTCCAAACAGCTACTGGAAAATTAAAGGCTGAAATAATGCCCACAATTCCCAATGGATGCCATTGCTCATACATGCGGTGGTTCGGTCGCTCGCTATGCATCGTCAATCCATATAATTGCCTTGATAAGCCCACGGCAAAGTCACAAATGTCTATCATCTCTTGTACCTCTCCTAAGCCTTCCTGATAGCTTTTTCCCATTTCATAACTCACCAATTTACCTAGCGGTTCCTTATACTGGCGCAATAAATTACCATATTGGCGAACAATCTCTCCTCGTTGAGGCGCTGGCATTTTTCTCCACGTTTTAAATGCTGCCAAGGCTGATTGAACAACTTGCTCATATTCATCAGCAGTAGTGTATTTTATCTTGCCTATTAATTTCCCATCAACAGGAGAGTATATCTCCTTAACGGTTGCATGGGTTGACCCAAAACTATTAACACCTGTTGATGTACCTTCGTTAATCTCTTTTAATCCAAGTGTGGTTAAAACTTCGTTAATCATTTGTTATGTTGTTGTTTTTTTCGGGGCAAATTTAGTTAAATCGGTTAAAGTTTAGCCTGTGTCTGTTTTATCATACGGTTATTTTATTTTTAGTGGATGGGTAATTGATTTGAATTAACAACTATTTGTATATTGTACCCAAATTTAATTGCATTGAAACATTTAAAACCCTTGTTGGCATTTGCGTATTTGTTATTGCTTTTTGGCAGCATGGCATCTGCTCAGGAAGTTGACGTAGATTCACTCAACAGTGCTTTATTTCATCACATTAATACACAACGAATAGCTGCCGGAACAGAAGACCTGGTAAGTGCTGAGGTGTTGGAAAACGCAGCACAGGACCAAGCAAACTACTGCGTTCAGATAAAAGCCGAAACCCCCGAACAAAAGGAATTGAAAAAAAGTACCGCCTCTTTGCGGGTTACTTTTTATGGTGGTATTAAAGATGGTATTCCACAAGAACTTATTTTCAGTGAAAACACAAAAAATTCAAAGGGTGTTGAATTTACTACCAGTGAATTGCTTACTAAACTGATTAAAAAAGTGGATAAAACCACTTTTAAGAAAATATACACCCGGCCTGACCTCTATTATGTAGGCGTTCGCTGTTCTTTTGACCCTGTTACTACAAAAATATATTTCAGTGTGTTAATGGGTGATATCAACATCTTAAACAACGCTGCCGCCCATAGTAAAGACCTGGATAAAAAATACAAAGTTAGCTCACACAGCTTCCATTGGTGGAAGAGGCGCGTGGGTTGCAGAATAAACTGTATTATTGGCAAGTGCGATGAAGGTACGGTATGCAATACCTATGATGATTTAAAAGAATTATACAGCAAAATAAACATTGACAAGGGCTTTTACATTAAAGATAAAAAGCTTTACCTGCGTGAGGACCACAAAAAATATTTTATTAGTGAGGAAAGAAACACCACCAAACTGATTGCAGATAAAAATGATCGTTTATTGGTTCACATTATTGAGAGGTCGCAATTTCCTTGCAACACCAATTACAATATTTCCGTAGGCGCCAGCACACAAGCAGGGCTGCAGATTAACCTTAAACCGATAACCCTTTCGCAACTTAATGCCAAAGGTGATTTGGCCATAGATAAGTTACCAGAAGGATTCTCTGATAATTTTGAAATTGCTTTTAGTGTAGTGAAGTTTTGCGATGAAAAGCTAAAGTGTGAGGTATATAATTTTTATGATAAACTCAATCGCCTAAAACCTTATTTCACACCGGTTGCTTTTGAGGATTTGCCCTTGTTGTTAGATACCCAAACTACAAAAACTCCTGAGCCATTCTTAGAGGTGAAAACATTAAGCTGGAATATCCCTTTTGAACGCAACAAATTTGATTATAAACAGGCTGATGTAGCTCCATTTATTGACAGTTTAAACGAACCGAAGTTTATTATACAAGAGGTGAAGATAACGGCATACTCTTCTATTGAGGGCGACTCCTTGAAAAATGCAGAACTGCAACAAAGAAGGGCCGCAAGTATTGTTAATGTGCTAGAACAACAACAATCTGGAAATAAGATTAAGTACACGGTAAAACAGGGCGACTCTTGGAATATTTTTAAGAAACAGATTGTGCTTACCAATTATTATTATTTGGCTGATAGCTCATTGAGTGCGGTAAGGCAACGCTTAAACTCTGATACCATGTTATTGAGAAAAGTAGAACGCCTGCTACAAGACGAACGATTTGCTTCTATTGAAATGCGTGTTGCTTTCGACTTGAAAAAACTTAGTGAGGACGACTATTGGGCCTACCGCATACAAAAAGCAATTGATAAGAAAGATGTAAAACGTGCACTGAGCAACCAAACCGCTTTGGTAAGACTATTTGAGCAGGGTAAGGTGAGTTATGAGAAGTTTATGGCTGTTCCAATCCCTGCGGATAAAAAGTACATCTCCCTGTTGAACAACAAATATGTGTTTATTAAAGATCCCGTTGAACGGTTAAACAAGTTTGAAGAATTAAGAACCATTGACCCAAACAATTCAACCATCAAATACAACTATCTGGCCATTAAATTAAATGCCATTGGTTCTTTGGATAACAATGCCAGAAGAGAAGAACTTCAGGTACTTTCTTCTTTATACAGCTCATTAACAGCCAATACGTTGCCTCCAGCATTGTATAATACCTTACGCTCTCGTTTTCACCCTGTTTTGGCTGATAGCAGAAAATCTAAAAAAGGGGAAAGCTATAACAGCATTAAGGATTTATCTAAGAATAGCCCTGTTTTAGAGGCTGTTTTTCTTGCTGATTATTATGCAGATCAAAAGCGCTATGATTTGGCTGCTCAAATCCTGTTTGACCATTACGCTGAAATTAATGATGATTATAAGGCCCTGTGCAGGGAATACTGCTTACGCATGTTGTACTTTGGCAAATCAAGCAAGAACGAGGCTTTTGACAAACAATACGCTGCCGTATTTAAAAAACTGAGCCGCACCAACCCAGAAGTGTTTTGTGAAATTTTCACCCTTTCTAAGGTTTCATTTAAGTTTTTTGAAAACCTACACATCAAGAAGCTGTATTGCGATGTGTGTGGATCAAAATAAACTAAACCACAATTTGCCTGCTAAAACTGTTTTTGTTCTCTGGCCAGTTTTATTGGGTTAAGCAAATTTAACCTAAGGGTAAACGTCATCTTTTGCCCGTAATCATATGTTTTTCCCGCTTCCTTCAACTTGCTGTCAACGAATATGGGAAAGTTCACTTGAAAAACATCTTTGAACAACCACAAAGAAACGCCTGCTGCATAATAAATATTAGACTCATAAACGGTGGTGGATTGTCCGGTATTTGCATTAACGCTGGTACTTTGTGCATTAATGATTGCTGCGTCAACAAAAATTCTTAATGGCAAAACACCCGGAATAGTAGACGTAAAGTTTGCGGCAGCCATCCAACTATCCGTTTCTTCATAACCCCTTATAAATGCCCTAAAACCTGCGCCACCAGGCATCAGCTGCTGGGTAAATATATTGTGTTTACCAATTTCTGAAGCCCCTCTGCCAAACTGTGACTCATCATACAAGTAATCAAACTCCCCATTGTTGTCGGCTATCCTAAAGTTAGCAAACACATCTTTTCCTTCTTCAGGCTTTTGCAGAAAAATTCCAGCGAAAACACGGGTGCTTAACCCCTTTTTCTTTTCACCATAACTAATGTACTTGTTGTATTCCGCTGATATTTTTTGGAACTGGCTCTCTGCATTTCCAAATTGATAGTTCACCTTCCAAGAATAATTATTAATGGGAACGGAATTGCTATGCGAATATCCTATATTGAGGTAACTATTGTGTTTACCAAAATTATCTAACAAGGCTCGGGTATATCTTTGTTCGTTCGTTAATACGTAACGAACAGTAACTTCGCGGTTGGCGTCTGTTCTTGGATTTCTCTGCTTTAATATAAATGTTACCCTCGGGGCAATTTTTTCATACACCCTTAAACCATATTCAGAACCTTTAATGATATTGCCAAGCGTATCTGTGCCAATTGGTCTGTTTTCTGTGTATCCAGACGTTCCAAACCTCGATGCGTCTAACCCAATCCTGATTTCCCTAAACATTCCAGGTAAAAACAGCCGGTGCTGCACATTCAGATAGCCGGTTAAATCTTTTGTACCAAAGGCATACATTGGCGCAATAATAAACTCAGTTTTTTTTCTTGGCAGTAAACTGTTATAAAAAGCCGCACCTAACATGGTTTTATTATGGGTATTCATGCCCAGTATAGGCGAATAAAAAACCTGTGCATAAGCTGGTTTTTCCAAATTCAACAAGAGTTTAAATTCTGGTTTAGGTATTGTTTTAAAAGGCCCGCTGGTTCTTCCGTAATTGTTTCCCCTATTAACGTCTAGGCTGGTTTCATAAGCATCAATAGTGAAGTTTGTAATGTTTATATCGCCAAAAACAAGCTGCTGCTTCCCAGTAAAAGGCTCAAGTTTTTTTTCTTCCACCAACACCCCATTTTTAAACGCATGCACATAAACAGGGGCTTTAACGCCTTTGTTTTTAACAGTAACCACCCATCCTGACGCTGTTCTGTTTACCGCTGTTAGGGCAAAGTCTTGCTTATCAGTGCTATTCATTACCCCGTCAAAAAACCAACTTAAATCCTTTCCTGTGTATTGTTGCGCATGTTGCATAAAATCATTGGGCAGCGGGTGTTTAAACTTCCATTTTTCATAATAGCTTTTCATCATCCCATCAAACACATCATCGCCTAAATAATCTTGCAATTGGTTAAACGCTGATGACGCCTTACCGTAAATTATTTTACCGTAGTTTTTATCGGTAAAAGAATCGGAAGGCAAAAATGCCTTTTGGTCTAAATTGTTTCTAACCGCTGACACGTAAGAAAACTCATACTCTCCAAATGGAGAACCAAACAACTCATCCGATTTAATCTCATAAATTCTTTTGCCAGCAGAATCTTTCTTAAACAAATTTTGGTGCACCACAACCTGCTTTTTATAATCGCTTCTTGCTTCATAATAGTTGTTGATACTCTCGTCCATCCATGGGTAAAGTCTTTCATTGCTGCCTAAAATCCCATAAAACCAATTGTGTCCAACCTCATGCACAATAACCTTTTTATCTAAAGATGCCACATTGGTTATTGTTGGATATTCCATTCCTCCACCTGCTCTTAACGGAGTAACCACTACTGTTGCTTGTTGATAAGGATACTCGCCCACCTTTTCAGAATAAAACTTGATGGCCTCATTAATATATTTGGTGCCAATCAATGTCGCGCCTTCTATCTCGTTTTCGCTAAACAACCAAGTATCAACCACCTTACCACTTGGCAGGGTTACTTCACTTTTTGCTGTTTTAAATTTTTTACTCGCAAACCAGGCAAAGTCATGCACACTGTCTTGTATAAACCGAACAGTTTTAAAAGCAGATTTGGCAGGGTGCTTTGTTTTTATTGATTTGGTTCTGTTTAACCACCAAGAAACCTCTTCGTTGCTCTGTATATTGCCAGTAGCAGCTAATACATAATCTTTAGGCAATGTAATGCTCACATCATAGTTACCAAATTCGCTGTAAAACTCTCCTTGATCAAGATAAGGCATCGTGTTCCAGCCATTTACATCATAAACAGCAGGCTTAGGGTACCACTGCGTGATACAAAAAATTTGGTTCTCATGGCCCAACCTCGAAAACACCTCTGGTAACTTCACCCTAAAAGAAGTTGTTATGGTAACCTTGCCACCTGAAGGAAGTATTTTGGGGAGTGTAATCTTACATATTTCATAGGTTCCTGGCAAAAACTGCATGGATACCTTTTGGCCGTCAATTTTAAAATACAAAGAGTCTAGCCTTCCACGTTGTTTTTCATTGGCGAAATAAAAATCCGTGTTTCCATTTTCAACACGTTGTTTGGCAAATGGTGTTTCATTATTCAAATAGGCATTCGGCCACAAGTGGAAATAAATTTCACTTAATCCATTGGGTGATTGATTGTGGTATTCCACCTCTTCATAGCCAGATAATTCTTTGGTAGAATCATTTAAAGAAACTTGAATGGAATAATTGACCTTTTGTTGCCAGTTGGCTTGGTTTAGCTGTTGGCTTTTAACAATAAAAGCCGATAGAATAAGTAAGCTAAAGAAAGTTGCTTTTTTGAACATGCGCGCAATATAAACGCATTTTTACAACATTTTATTTTCCACTTGGAACACCGGTTGCCGGTTGCGTAAATACCTTGCGGTTTACTTTTCTGGTTTTTTCAATAATGTGGTAAGAAATAACCAAACCATCCGCCTCTTTGGTAACGTGAACGCGGTAATTGTTTTTGGTTAATTTAAACTTGTCACCCAAAACAGTTTCATCAAAACTAATGGTGTATTCTCCAAACGGTAAATAAAATTCAAAACTACCATCAAACCCTGTAAGAGAGTTATAGTTTTTAACCCCTGCTGCGGTTATCTTTATTCTCGATAAATCAAATGGCTCGTCAGCATCTGCTGTTATACTTTCTCGCTGAATGGTAACACGGCCTTTAATTTTAACTCCTTTAACAAAAGGAATGTTGTTAATCTTTTTACCCATCAGCAACATCGAGTCATTGATGTTGGCAAACCAGCCCTCAACTTCATCAAGCGGCATCACCACTACCTTAGCCAGTCCGGCATTTGCATCTGCAATAAATGCGTTTCCATCCTCATTCGTAATCACCTCGTCTTCATTCACACGAATCACCACATTTTCTATTGGACGCTCATTTTTGTCTTTTATTCCATTTCCGTTCACATCAAAAAATGCTAAAAACTCACTTTCAATATATTTTGTTTTCTTAAACGGAACAGGCGTGTTAAACTCTTTTCTTACCCCAAAGGTTACAAATACGCCTTGGTTAGTTACGCGTGGAATCTCATCAGTAACAAATTGGTTGTTATACGTATTTCTAAGCGCTAAGCCACTTATCACATTGTAATTAATACCCGCTCTAAATCTCCATCCTGTTGGGGTAAAGTAATAAAGCTCAGGAAAAAGGTTAATGGTGTGCTGCTTAAACGTGTTGTTATAAAAATAGTTTAAGCCACTTTGCAACATAAACTGGGTACGAGCAAACAAATACTGGTGTTGAACAGAGCTACTAAATAGTTGCTGAGTAATGCCCTCTTGTTGAACATTAAAAACCGGAGTTGAGCCATAAGACCCCAAAATATAGCGATTATTTACTGTCAATGTTTTGTAGAATAGAATGCTGTTAAACATTAAGTAAGGAATGCTTTCTTCCCTAACGCCATTTATTTTAGGCTGATTAACACCTGCCTCTACTGTGGCTGAAAATCGGGTGTATTCTTTAGGCTTAAACGTATTATGGGTAAGGCTAACACCTTTGATAAAATTGGTTGACTGGGTAAATTCAAAAATATTGTAAATACCAGCAAACTGCATGCTGGTAAATTTATACGATTTAATCAATGTTACTTGGTTGTTTAAAGAAGTAATATTGGCATTAAAAAAACGAGGTGAACTGGTTTTGTTGTAATTGTTTACAACCGTTACATTCCACTTCTCTGACAAGTTAATGCGGGTTCTGTGGTTATAAAAAAACCGCTCAATATTGCTATTTGAGTAATTGGCATCATTCTTACCCACGGTGTGGTTTATAGCAACATTGTTTGACAGAAAAGTACCTCCATAATTAATCAAATAAAAACCACCTACCGTTGATTTTTGATTACCAGTAAAAGAGTTCCAGGTTAAAGAATAAGTAGCAGAAAGGGTTTGGGTTCTTAAAAAGTTTATTCCTGCTCTTGTATTGGCTACTCTTGAAAAAACGCCAGTTGCATTGTTGTTTGATTCTCCATACTCAACAGCAATTTTATTTTGTTTGTAGTAACGAAGCTGGTAACCGATACCCTTTGCCACTAAAAAACGCTCTCCTGTTCTATCATTATTGCTAACTAAAAAACCAGTAAACGAACTTCTTTTTCCCGGATTATATCCCGCTTTTATACCCCTTCCAAAGCTTTGCATACCCATAAAACCACCGTTTACAAAACCCAGCTGTACACTTCCTTTGGTGTGAAAATATCCGAAATAATAATTGGTGTTTTTCAAAACTTCCATGTACCTGTCAGACGAAGAGCTTGATTGCAGGTTGTACATGATTTGTGCTTCTTCACTTACTTGGGCATTACCCCTGATGTTCAATGTTGAAAAAGAAACATTATCCAATAAGTTGCTGATGTTATACTCAACCACAATTGGCAATTGAGAAAACGCGTTTGGATTTGATTTCACCCTGTCCGATAACTTTCTGAAAACGATTCTATTGCTGGCTGTAAACGCGCCTTCTTGGCCTAAAATAGGCTCTTCCGTATTTACAAACAAGCTAAACGTTCTTTCCTCATTATTGGTATAGGGCTTATAATTCTCAATATCAATTCTGTTGTTGTTGCGCTTTGCAGACTCATGCTTATAAATAAACCGTAAGGTAGTGTCTTGCATGTTCTTTAACACCAATTGAATGGGTTTGGTTACCTTATTATTTCCATTGCTGTCTATTACACTTGAGAATAGGCTTAGGTTATTTAATGTTAATGTTATTGGCTGAGTTTCTGCCCCAGTGTTTAGAACATTAACATTAAAATTTGCCGTGTTTTCACCGTTTTTAAAATATATTTTATTACCCATTTGGCTATTTACCACCCAACTGGTTTGCTTTTTGGTGAATGCCCAAAAAGTTGATCCCGCAATGTACTTATCATCTGAGGTAAGAACATTTGCATTTACCATGTATTTGTTATTGCCACCCAACAGACTGCCAGTTACAAACCTCACGGGTACAAAAACGGTATCTCCTGGGTTAACGGCAAAAGCTGGGCTTGTTGCACCAATCTGTTTCCATCCAAATGGATAATCAATTGTTACTTTTATATTTTGAATCTGACTTCCGGTGTTCACCACTTTAACCACGTTGGTCAATAGTTCACCAGTAATAATTTGTTTCTCGCTCTTATCAAACAACACCATTATATCATTTTGGGCACTTAACGAAAGTGTGCTCAAAATAAGCATAAGTATGGGTAGTAGTAGTAGTTTTAATAAAGTGTTCATAAGGCGTTGGGGATTTATATATCTTCGGTTAAAAGGTATTTAAGCCGCACTTGATAGGTCCCGCTTTTCATTCCATTGGTTGGAACAATTCTGTAATCAATGTCAAAACTAAATTCGTTGTAATTATCGATGGGGTTTCCTGGGCCATTTACGTTGGTAGTGCAAGAGCCCGATGGTATGGTTATACCGGTGTTAGAAATTATCATTATTGGTGTGCCGCTAATAATAGGCACATTAAAAAACTGATTTCCTGTTAAAGCGGTATTACAGTTGTTTCTTACCCTTACTTGAAGCATTTCTATTTTAGGAGTTGTGCCCGAAGCCGATTGGGTTTGTAATTGTTCCCAATCTGTATTTGCTGTAGCCGCAGATCCGTTCTCTACATACAACACCAAATTCCAGCGACAAGCTGGGTTGTTGTTGATCTCATTACTTACAGTAACTTTTAACTTGGTTACTGCGTTTTGGGTTAACCCGGCAAGATATTTTCCAAAGGTGTCAAAACTAAAATCAACATTGGTTGCAGTAGTAACCGACAAATTTACATTATCGCAGAACTGAGCTTTAAGCTGAGTTGCGCAAAGGATAATGCATATGACGATTATTTTTTTCACCTTATTTTTTGATTAGTTTATAGTTGAATCAAAGGAAAAATAAAAGGGGGCCGGGTTAAAGCCCCCTTTTATCATTTTATTCTATTGGTCTTCTAATAAGATGTATTGTACATACATGGTGTAAACACCTGGCTGAGCATAAGAACCAGCACCATTAGCTGCTACTAAGTTTTCAGGAGTTGTTCCATCAGAAGCAAAAGCCATTGGGAATACCGAAGGCAAACCTGGTACAATTCTATAATCAATGCTATAGTAGTAATCGCTGGTTAATGCACCTGCTGCTGCTGTTAAATAGCTACCGCCAGCTACTGCATCATCACCCACACCTGTGGTTCCTTTGTGTCCAGCAATATATTTGTTGTTTGCTGATGGAGGAGTTCCTGTGTTAGCCGGGTCAACATATAAACTGTTTGAACCTGAAGGGCTAGCTACAGGAGGAAATACTGCGCTGTAATCTGCAAAAGCACCTGTTGCTGCCGCTGAATTAGCGTTAGGAGTAGTTTGACGTAATTCTAAAGCACTTAAAGGTAAACGGTTTGTAGCACCAGTTCCACCTGTTCCGTACCTAATTTGTTGATCCCAAAATCCAGCAGCAACGTTACCGTTTGAACGGCCAATTGCATAAAGATCCCAGTTTACAGTTGAACTAACTTTTAGGATAGTTGCACCATACTTGGTAATACCTGCATAGTACTCATTAATGTTGTCAAACGTAAAATCAACTTGATTTGGTGTTGACATGTTTAATTGAAGGATAGGTTGTAAGTCCATTGTTACGGTTACATCCTTTTGATCTTGTAACTGAGCGAAGGCTCCTGTTGAAACTAACATAGCTGCTGCAGCTAGTGTTAATACTTTGATTGTTTTCATGTAGATTTTTATTTAAAAGTGTGCTACAAAGTATTAACATATATTTTTACTAAACAAGTTGAGGTTAAGCCATTACAGAAATTAAAATAGTAATCCCCTGATTATCAGATAGTAAAATTTTTAAATTTAATTGTGTTTTAATCTGGCAACAGCTGTTTGTTTGTTAAAAAAGCAGCTTATTTGCAAAAACAGCAGCTTATTCTACCTTAAAGGTGAGCTCCGCGGCTTCAACCGCATCCTTGCTTCCATAATCCAATACGCCAACCGCAGAATAATTGCCCTTTTCTAGCTTTGATGGCAGGGTGTACATGTAATTTCTGGTATAACCCGGTAGTATAGTAAACCTTTTTACGGTAAGTTTATCTGTTTTTCCTGTGCTGGTATTGGTAAGCTCTACATAAGCAGTACAGCTAGCTATGCCATCTCCCATATTCTTTAACATCATATCAACCTTCCGTTGCTTATCAGATCCCACTTGAATTACAAAGTTTTGTATTTCCACTTTATTATTCGCAACCGTTGGCGGGTTTTGGTACAAATAAACCCCGAAAGCAAAAGTTGGTATCACACCCAATGATATCTTTTTGTCTCCTGGCTTATTATCCAGTGATTCTCTTTCTTTCTTCTCTTCTATCCAAAGTAAACCCCATGCCGCACGGTTGGCATAAGAAGAGTCTGGCACAGCAAGGGTAACCCTTACCTTTTGCACAGCGCCTGGTTTTAACTCAAAAAAGGTAGGCGAAACACTAAGCCAATTCGACATGCCGTATATGGCAGTTCCTGGTTCCATAAAAATAGTTTTACCAGCTTTATCTGCATCGTAATCTTTTAGAGATACATTAAACGAGCGCTTAACCAATGTCTCATTGGTAACCTTTACCTCAATCGTTTGTGTTTGTCCTGGCTTTAGGTTATAGTTAACATGCGCAGGGGTAACTGCAACACCAACATCTTTTAATGCTGATGTATCTGTGGGTTGTTGGGCCTTTACAAAAAGGCCAATGATTACAAACGTTAATAGTAATAATTGTTTTTTCATAGCGTGTCTGTTACTTATTTAATTCAAAGAAAGACTTACAAAACCTGATTGTGGCTCTTTTATACCAATTATTAAATAACAACTGGGTGTTAATAATCTTTTAAATTTAATTATCCTTCACCTTGTTTTGGTGTTATATTTGTTATACCTAGTATTTACTTATATGGATGCTGATGATTTTTTAGACGAGGAAGTACAATCAAATGTACAACGATGGGAGAAAATGCTACGCAACAAAACCAATGACTATTTTGAGGCAGAAACCCTAGAAGAAATTTGTGATTACTACATCAGAAAGGATAAACTCAAAAAAGCCCTAGAAGTGCTTTATTACGCAGATAACCTATACCAAAACTACCTGTGTTTTATGATTCAACGGGCAGAGGTATGCTTAGCACTAAATAACTTTGACGAAGCACTTGCTATTATTGAAAAAGCAGAACTCTATGAACCCACCAATGATGAAGTTGCGCTCATTAAAGGGGAGATTCTATTAAATACCGGAGATGTTGAGGGTGCGGTGGAATACTTTGACAAAGCCCTTATGTACACCAATGAGCGTATTGATATGCTATTCGAAATCGCTTATGTATACGAAGAGGCTAACCAATTAACCGAAGCGGCCCGCTATTTTGAGCTCATCATTGATGAGTTTCCTGAACAAGAACAGGCCTATCACGAGGTTGCCAATTGTTATGATTTAATTGGGATGCCAGAAAAAAGCATCACTATTATTAACAAGCTCATTGATATAGACCCTTACAGTACCAGTGCTTGGTATAGTCTTGGGGTTACTTATACAAAAATTGAAAACTATGAACAGGCCATTGATGCCTTTGATTATTGCTTAGCCATTGATGATGACTTTGTTGCTGCAAGGTTTAACAAAGCCAATGCGCTGGTTGAATTGGAAAAGTTTGAAGAGGCCATACAAGAATACCAAACAACCATTGAGCGAGATGGCCCTGATTCCATTACCTATTGCAACTTGGCTGGATGCCTGGAGAGACTTGATAGAAACATAGAGTCTAGAGAATATTACAAAAAAGCCACCAAAATTAACCCAAACATTGCAGAAGCTTGGTTTGGCATCGGGCTAACCTACGACAAAGAGGGTCTTGTTAAAGAGGCCTTACAATATGTTAAAAGAGCAGTAGTACTTGAGCCCGAAAACACGGAATACCTTTTGGTGCTTGGAGAGGCCGAATACAAGATGAACAATATTGAGGCCGCAATTGAATGTTACCAGGAAATTATTGCACTAGATCCAACCATGGCCGAAGCATGGCTTGATTGGTCGTATATTTTGTTTGTTGAAAACAACAGAGAAGATGCAATTGGGATAGTTGAAGATGCAATGAAACAGATTCCCGAAAACCACATGCTTTATTACCGTTTGGCATGTTATTTATACGCCACAGGTAAGGGCAAACAGGCGCAAGATGCTCTTGAAAAAGCACTGATGATAAACTTTGACGAACATCATCTTATATTTGAAACCTTGCCCCAGTTACAATTAATACCAGAAATAGCAACTATTATCGCATTGTATAGAACAAATAATGAGAAACTTTAAACTAAAACAGATTCCTGAAAGATCAGTAAAACCCAGAACAAACGGGTTAACCATGGTAATGGACAAAGGCTTAAGCCTAAACGAAACAGCAAATTTTATTGAAGCCAATGCAGAATATGTTGACTTGGTGAAATTTGGGTTTGGTACCAGTATGATTACACCTAAACTGAAAGAGAAAATTGCTTTATACCAACAAGCTGATATTGGTGTTTATTTTGGTGGAACATTGTTTGAAGCATTTATCGTACGCAACCAGTACGATGATTTTTTAGCCACTGTAGATAAGTATAAGTTGGGTTATGTGGAAGTTTCTGATGGCAGCATAGAAATGCCCCACGAAGTTAAATTGGAATACATACACAAACTCAGCAAACACGCCATTGTGTTAAGTGAAGTGGGGAGTAAAGATGTAGAAAAAATTATCCCCCCCTATCAATGGATTGAATTGATGAAAACCGAACTAAAGGCTGGTGCTTGGAAAGTTATTGCAGAGGCTCGGGAAGCAGGCAACGTAGGTGTTTTCAGAAGCAGTGGCGAGGTAAGAGAGGGTTTGGTTCAAGAAATTTTAACCAAAATTGACTCTGAAAAAATTATTTGGGAGGCCCCGCAAAAGGCACAGCAAACGTATTTTATTAAGCTTGCAGGAAACAATGTTAATTTGGGAAATATTGCTACCAATGATGTAATACCGTTAGAAACACTTAGGCTTGGCCTTAGAAGTGATACCTTCAACTTCTTCCTAAACAAATCAGCCAAATACACTACCAAGAAAAAATAAAAGAATGAGTCTTCAACAACAAATCAATACAGATATTATTACGGCCATGAAGGCCAAGGACGATGTTTCACTTCGCGCTTTGCGTGCGCTTAAATCTGCACTATTGTTAGCAGCCACTGCTGAGGGGGGCAAGGAAGGTGTAGAGGATGAACAAGCGGTAAAAATATTTCAGAAGCTTGCAAAACAACGCAAGGAAAGCATGGATATTTTTATACAAAATGGCAGAGACGAGCTTGCAAAAGGCGAAAAGGAAGAGCTTGAGGTAATTGAACGTTACCTTCCTAAACAACTTACAGAAGACGAGATTAAAACCGCCTTGCAAGCCCTTATTGCAGAAAACGGTGCATCGGGACCTGGCGATTTTGCCAAAATGATGCCTTTATCTATGAAAGCATTTGCCGGAAAAGCAGATGGAAAACTCATTTCAGCCATCCTTAAACAATTACTAGGATAGTTTTACATAAACCCTTGTTGTTTTATGCAACAGAGGGTTTTTTTATGTAGTTTTAGTAACAAATAATTTAATTTATGACAGACGAAGAAAGAATTAAAAAGGCTTTTGAAAAGAAAAACTGGCCTGAAATAAAAGTAACAGATAGTTGGGCCACCTTTAAAATTATGGCCGAGTTTGTAGAAGGTTTTGAGAAAATGAGCCGAATCGGGCCATGTGTTTCTATTTTTGGTTCGGCCAGAACTAAGGCTGATAACCCGTATTTTTTATTGGCCGAAGAAGTTGCCCGAAAACTGGTAAGTGCCGGATTTGGAGTAATTACAGGCGGTGGACCTGGTATTATGGAGGCCGGTAATAAGGGTGCATACGAAGCTGGTGGTAAGTCGGTTGGCCTTGGTATTGAGCTTCCTTTTGAGCAGTTTGTAAACAAATATGTGGATAGAGATAAAATGATCAATTTTGATTATTTCTTTGTTCGTAAGGTGATGTTTATGAAATATGCCCAAGGTTTTGTTGCCATGCCTGGTGGTTTTGGTACACTTGATGAACTTTTTGAAGCCCTTACGCTTATCCAAACGCATAAAGTAGCGCGGTTTCCAGTTGTACTGGTAGGATCTGAATATTGGAGCGGTTTAATTGAATGGATAAAAACAGTGATGTTAGAAAAGGAGAAGAATATCAACGCAGATGACTTATTCTTGTTTAAAATTGTAGATACCGCAGATGATGCGGTAACTTACATTTTAGATTATTATGCTGATATGTCTATCAGCCCTAATTTTTAACCCATTTTACATGAGTACACTTAAAGAAGATTCGTTAAAATACCACAGTAAAGGCCGACCTGGAAAAATTGCGGTTGTTTCTACTAAACCAACCAATACCAAACGCGATTTAAGCTTGGCTTATTCTCCTGGCGTGGCAGAGCCTTGCCTGGCCATTGCCGAAAACGTTGAAGATGTATATAAATATACTGCCAAGGGAAATTTGGTGGCAGTTATTAGCAATGGAACTGCCGTATTGGGTCTAGGCGATATTGGCCCTGAAGCATCAAAACCTGTTATGGAGGGTAAGGGCGTTTTGTTCAAAATTTTTGCTGATATTGATGTGTTTGATATTGAAGTAAACACAAAAGATACCGAGGAGTTTATCAGAACAGTAAAGGCCATTAGCCCTACGTTTGGTGGAATTAACCTAGAAGACATTAAGGCTCCAGAGTGCTTTGAAATTGAACAACGTTTAAAAGAAGAGCTGGACATCCCCATTATGCATGATGACCAACATGGGACAGCAATTATAACTGGTGCTGGATTATTAAATGCACTAGAATTGGCTGGTAAAAAAATTGGCGAGGTTCGCGTTGTATTTAATGGTGCTGGCGCATCTGCTATGAGTTGTGCGAAAATATTTCTGAGTTTAGGGGTTAAAAAAGAAAACCTAATCATGTGCGATAGCAAGGGAGTTATCCGCATTGATAGTCCCAATCTTGATAGTTCAAAACAATTTTTTGCCACATCTGCAAGTGTAAATACACTTACAGAAGCAATGGCAAATGCTGACGTATTTGTTGGTTTAAGTAAGGGCAATGTGGTTAACCAAGATATGGTACGCAGTATGGCTGAAAATCCAGTGGTATTTGCCTTGGCCAACCCAGATCCAGAAATACCTTATGATGAAGCAATTGCTTCCAGACCTGATATTATTATGGCCACTGGTCGTAGCGATCATCCTAACCAAGTAAACAATGTATTGGGTTTTCCTTACATATTCCGCGGTGCGCTTGATGTACGAGCTACTAAAATAAATGAAGAGATGAAATTGGCCGCAGTACATGCACTGGCTAATCTTACCAAACAGCCCGTTCCTGAAATTGTGAACATGGCCTACAACGAAAAAAACATTTCTTTTAGCCGCACCTACATTATTCCGAAACCTCTTGATCCAAGGTTAATTACAACTGTTTCACCTGCTGTGGCTAAAGCCGCCATAGACAGTGGTGTGGCAAAAATTAACATTACTGATTGGGAGGCTTATCAAGCTGACTTGTTAACCCGCCTAGGTAAAGAGAGTAATTTTATACGGGTAATTGGTAGCAAAGCACGCAAAAACCCCAAACGTGTGGTATTTGCTGAGGCTGATAACTATAAAATATTACGTGCTGCCCAAATTGTAAAAGAAGAGGGCCTAGCCCACCCTATTTTGCTTGGAGATAAAGCTAAAATCAATAAGATTATTGAAGAAAACAATATCCGCTTGGGAGAAGTAACTATTATTAACCCATTAGAAGAAACAGAAAAACGGGCAAAGTTTGCGGAAGTATTTTATGAAAGAAGGCAGCGTAAGGGAATTACACTTTACCAAGCCAATAAATTAATGAGCGATCGTAACCATTTTGCACCAATGATGGTTGAAATGGGTGAAGCCGATGCCATGATTTCTGGATTAACCAAAAACTATCCAAGTACAATCAGACCAGCTCTTCAAATTTTAGGAAAAGAAGAGGGTACAAGCAAAGTTGCTGGTATGTATATTATGCTCAGCAATAAAGGAACCTTGTTTTTTGCTGATACTACCATCAATAAAGATCCTTCGGTAACTGATATTGTAGATATTACCAAATTAACCCACGATGCGGTTAAAAAGTTCAATATCAACCCAAGTATTGCATTGTTATCTTATTCAAACTTTGGTTCTGCTGAAGGCAATACGCCAAACCGCATGCAACAAGCACGTAAAATATTAAAAGAAAAATATCCCTACATGATTGTTGATGGAGATATACAAGCCAATGTTGCCCTAAACCAAAAAATGCTTAAAGAGAATTTTCCTTTTAGTGAATTGTGCAATAACCCGGTAAACACACTTGTGTTTCCAAGTTTATCATCAGGTAATATTGCCTACAAAATGTTACAAGAGTTAGGGGCTTCAGAAGCAATTGGGCCGGTATTACTTGGATTAAAAAAATCTGCTCATATTTTACAATTAGGTAGCAGCGTTCGCGAAATTGTAAATATGGTAATGATTGCTGTAGTTGATGCCCAAAGCAAAGAAAATGCTTAATTAACCTTAATGCAATAAAAAACCGCCCATGTTTGAGGCGGTTTTTTTTATGCTTATTTGTTACCAGAAAAAATTAGGGTTATTCACCTTCAAACTGTTGTAAGAAACGCAAATCATTGGTAGAGAAAACCCGTAAATCCTTCACATTATATTTTAACATGGTAATGCGTTCTATACCCATACCAAAGGCAAATCCCGAAAATTCATTAGAATCAATACCATTTGCGTCCAATACATTCGGATCAATCATCCCGCATCCTAAAATCTCTACCCATCCAGTGTGTTTGCAAACATTACAGCCACTTCCTTTGCATATTACACATGATATATCCATTTCTGCACTAGGTTCCGTAAATGGGAAGTAACTAGGCCTAAAACGTATGTTAAAATCCTTACCAAATAATTCAGTAACAAAATGATATAAAGTTTGCTTCAAATCGGCAAAAGACACTTTTTTATCAATATAAATACCCTCAACCTGATGAAAAAAACAATGAGCCCTTGCAGAAATAGCTTCATTTCTATAAACCCTTCCAGGCATAATTGCACGTAACGGTGGCTTTTGGTTTTCCATTAACCTTACTTGTACTGACGAAGTATGTGTTCTCAGCGCAATATCTGTGTCAATAAAAAATGTATCCTGCATATCGCGTGCCGGGTGATTTTCTGGGAAGTTTAATCCTGAAAAGTTATGCCAATCGTCTTCTATTTCAGGGCCATAAGCCAAACTAAATCCCAAACGGCTAAATACATCCACAATCTCTTTTTCAACCAACATTAATGGATGTCTTGAACCTAATTTCATAGGTTCGCCAGCCAAGGTTAAATCAATTGCCGCACTGCTTTTATTTTCTGTTTTATTAAATTTTTCGGCAGCCTCGTCCCATTTTTGTTGAATAGCTTGCTTAACCACATTCATCGTTTTACCAACTTCCTTTTTTTGGTCGTTTGCAATGGTTTTAAATTCTTCAAACAAGTCATTTAACAAACCCTTACGACTCAGGTATTTAATCCTAAACTGCTCCGTCAGCTCGGCATTGGTTAATTCAATGCTATCGATTTTTTCTTTTAAAGATTTAAGTTTTTCTATCATAACTCCTTTTCAAAACTAATCATTTCAATTTAAATGGTATTCACATCCTACTAATCCCATCTTACTTTTATATAAAAGTTTGTTGTAATAGTGTAGGTGTTAATTATGCGTATAACTTATTTATTTTTATTTGACTTTGTAGTTATTAGTCTTTAATTAACATTCAATTAACATACTAAATCATTGATTTTATGGTTGAATCACTTTTTTACCAACACTGTGGGTAAGCTATAAACACATTCCAAACGTGGTAACATTTATTTACTAAACTTGGGCATAACCTTGGCTTAACATGTATACAATGTCGCACTTATTAGACTGAGGATGTGAAATAAATAGTTTTCAACGTAAAAACAGCGATAAAATGTCGCAATACACATTCCATGTTGATTACTCTATTAAAATACTCTGTTCCAGGTCCCAATAAGCTTTTAACGATAATTTATCAGCATGATAGCTAACTTTTTCCGGTTGTAAACCTTGTTTAAAGTCGCCATTATCCCAAATACCATTGTTATTGGTATCATGTATAATCTTTACTTGGTATGAACCAGGTAATACATAGCCAATATTGATATCTGTGTTTGATTTAACTATGTATGATGCTAAGATATTTTTTTCTTCAGTATCAGTGATTTGGACAATGTACTGATATTTAGCTGGTGCAGCTAGTTTAATATGGAGCAATAAGGTAGCATAATCTTTAGCAGATTTAGTAAGAAAAGAAGCCTTATCAGTTTTGTTAAACTCTTGATAAACTGAAGTAAAGGAGCTGTCTAACAACTGTATTTGATACGATGTTTTCTCTTCCCAAGGATGGTATAAGCTAAATTGAAAGGGAGAGTTTTGAACTAGTGAATAGTTAATTCTTAAAGAATCTTTGGTGAGTTTGATTCGCGAAGTATCAAAGGTTAACACTGGTGCAGTGAAAGTAAATTTAATAGAATCATTTAACTCAGGCTGTTTGTTAAAGGTACAAGTAAATTTACCGGATTTAATGATGGCCCTGTTTTTTACAGACAATCGATGTATGGTGTCATTTGTTTTTAATTCAAGGTTTATGATACTGTCTTTAGGATAGTTGGCAGTAAATATATAGAAGGAGTCAATATTTGATTCTTGGTGAATGTGTTTGGTATATATTTTTTTACCTGATAAATCTTTAAATTTTGTGCCATAGGGTTTATAGATAACACAAACCAATTTATTAGCTTCATTACTAAAGGTATCAATAATCTTACCTGGCTTATATGTATCAGGTTTAAATGATTTCAGGTTATGGCGCAAGCTATCTGCTGTGTTAATGCTATAAGATGAATAAGCAAAAACTTCATTTTTATCCACTTTTAGGTTCTTATTCTCATCCATAAAGGCAATAAGTTTAAATGAATCTTTAGGAAGGTTGTAAATACTAAAAGCCCCAGATATATCTGTTTTTGTAAGATATACTGGTTTCTTCGTAGTTACTGTGGAGTCTGTAAAACCTTTGGCTTCATATAAACCAATCGTAAAGTCCTTTTCAGCCTTATTATTAAAACCTTGTTGCAATACACCAGTTATAAAATTAGAATCAATGGATTCACCGGTTGAAAAAACGTAAGAGAAACCTGCAACAAGGTTGTTTTCTTGATTGTCGCCAATGGAATTGCCAAAGTTTAGGGTATAAGTGGTATTGGGTTTTAATGAATCTTTGATGAGTATTTCCAATGATTTTCCTTTGTTCACAAACTCTGGTTTGGTATTAAAAGGTGGAGATATGACAATTTGATCGTCTGGACTATTAAGTTGTATAAACTCACTAAAACGGACAGTGATTTTCTGTTTATTAAAAGAAGTTGATTTATTACTTGGTTTTAAATCAATCACTTCTGGCGACTTATCATCTTTGTTTCCTCCTGAAGGATTAACAATTTGCGCGCACGATCCAAGAACGATAAGACCAACATAAAACAGGGATTTAAATAATTTCATTTGTTAATCTGCATGTTTAACCACAAATAATAAACTACTATGATCCATATTCTTTTGTGCTTTGAACATAGAAATAGCACCGGAAATAGCGCCTCTTAGAAACACAAAACTCTTTTTTTGATGAACCTCACTTCTCATGCTGATATAAGGGGCATCAAATGGCATACTTTTGGTTTCAACCACCTTAAAGCCATGTTTAGCCATTAATAAAGCAAAACTGGTTTGATTAAAATGATAGAGGTGTCTGGGTACATCGTAACCATCCCAAAAAGGGCCATAATGTTTTGCATCCCAGCTATTGCTATTAGGAACAGCTATAAAAAGTGTGCCACTTTTCTTTAGTAAGGCCTTAAGTTGTTTCATCCGTTCATTCAACAAATGAACGTGTTCTAATACATGCCACTGGGTAATTACGTCAAAGCTGGCAGGCTCAAGCGAATCCAAATCACTTTCTCTTTTCACTTCGTATCCGAAAGTTTTTTTCACATATTCAACAGCCTCTTCACTTACATCCACGCCAACAGCATTAAATGTTCCGTCTTTTATTGTCCCATCTAAAAAGTAACCTAGCCCGCAACCCAAATCCATTAATTTACCGCTGGTGTGGTAAGTTTTAATATGCTTTAGCTTTTGTGTGATGCTATAGTTCCTTACCCAATCGTATACACGGTACATAAAGCTGAAGTCTTTTTTGCTACCTGCGTGCGATACATAACGGCTGCTTTGGTAATAAGGTCCAATTTCTTCCATGGCTGGCCTTGGATTGGTAAATAAAAAGGAGCAGTTTCCACAACGGTATAAATCAAACGAGTGTCCGGTAGCTACAAAATCAGTACAAGTGATTTCTTTATGAAGTGTAGTATGGCCACAAACAAGGCAATTGTTGAGGTTTTCCATTAAGGCAAATAAAATAAAAATAAGTCGGTTATTGGTAAGGTTGCTATAAGGTTTTACGAACTATCTTCCTAAGTGAACCATAAGCACACTTACATCAGCTGGGGATATTCCACTAATTCTAGAAGCCTGACCAAGTGTTTTAGGGCGCTGTTTAATTAGTTTTTCTCTTGCTTCCATAGATATCGAACGCACAGTGCTAAAGTCAAACTGATCATGTATGCGAACATCTTCTAGGCGGTTCATTTTTTCTACAACTTGCTTTTCTTTTTCAAGATACCCTTCATATTTCATTAGAATTTCTGCTTGCAAAAGTGCTTCAGCATCAACGTCAGCTAAAAATGTTCGCACTGGCTCTAAGGCATGGGTGATGTCTTTAAGTTCAACCTGAGGGCGGCTTAGAATTTGGTCTAATTTATAGTTCTGTGCAATAAGAGATGTACCCAACTCTTCCAATAACGGGTTAATCTCTGTTGGTGTAACAGAAGTCTTTTTAAAATACCGAATAACTTCTTCTGTATCAGTTACTTTATCTTGCGTTTGTTTAAGTTGCTCATCACTTGCAAGTCCAAGCTCATGGCCACGCTCTGTTAAACGGATGTCTGCATTATCTTGGCGTAATAAAATTCTGTATTCGGCACGGGAAGTAAACATTCTATAGGGCTCATCAGTTCCTTTATTAACCAAGTCGTCAATAAGCACTCCAATATACGCTTCACTCCTCTTTAGTATAAAAGCCTCTTTCTCATGAATACTTTGGTGCGCATTAATCCCAGCAATCAATCCTTGGCAAGCCGCTTCCTCATAGCCAGTGGTACCATTAATTTGGCCGGCAAAAAACAGGTTGTTTATCAGGTGTGTTTCTAATGAAAGCTTCAATTGGGTGGGTGGAAAATAATCATACTCAATGGCATACCCAGGTCTAAATATCTTGGCTTGTTCAAAACCAGGTATTTCTCGTATGGCTTTAAACTGGATATGGTCAGGTAAAGATGTAGAGAAACCATTCACGTAAATTTCTACAGTGTTCCAACCTTCTGGCTCAACAAATATTTGGTGACGTTCCCTTTCTGCAAAACGATTAATTTTATCCTCAATACTTGGGCAGTAGCGAGGACCTAATCCTTGAATTCTTCCTGCATACATAGGTGACTCATCAAAGCCGGTTCTTAAAATGTCATGAACCGCTTCGTTGGTGTAGGTTATCCAACAAGGGCGCTGGTTTTTAACGGGCGATGTTTTTTTGCTGTAAGAGAACTTAGATGGAAACTCATCCCCGTCTTGTTTCTCCATTTTAGTATAATCTAAACTTCTGCCATCCACGCGCGGTGGTGTGCCCGTCTTCATTCTTCCACTTTCAAAACCGAGCCTGATAAGTTGTTCCGTTATACCCGTTGCGGCACTTTCGCTAATACGTCCTCCACCAAATTGTTTGGTTCCAATATGGATAATCCCATTTAAGAATGTACCATTGGTTAGCACAACCGATTTTGACTTAATCGTCTGACCCATGCCTGTAATTACTCCACACACCCTTCCGTTTTCAACAATAATCTCTTTCACCATATCTTGCCAGAAATCAACTAGGGGAGTTTGCTCCAGCATTTCTCTCCAATATTGAGAAAACATCATCCTGTCGTTTTGTGCACGAGGACTCCACATGGCTGGTCCCTTGCTCAGGTTTAGCATTCTAAATTGGATAGTGCTTCTATCTGTTACAATTCCAGAGTAACCTCCTAAGGCGTCAATTTCTCGCACAATCTGACCTTTAGCTACCCCACCCATAGCTGGATTGCAGCTCATTTGGGCAATTTTATTCATATCCATGGTGATGAGCAATACTCGGGAACCAAGGTTTGCAGCAGCAGCAGCCGCCTCACATCCGGCATGGCCAGCACCTACAACAATTACATCGTATTCGTTAAACATTTGAAAATCAGTTATTTATATACTTTGTTTCACGTGAAACGGGTCTTATCATCCCTGTTGTGAACCAAGCAAAGATAGGTAATAGTCTTCTTTCTCCCGCATGGTTGTTGCTTCTTTCTTTGTTTTGTCTTTGTATCCACAAAGGTGTAGTATCCCATGAACAAGCACACGGTGTAATTCGTTTGTATATGTTGTTTGCTGGGTTTTAGCGTTTTCTTTAACACGCTCTGTACTGATGTAAATATCACCGATAATATAGTTGCTTTCGTTTAAATCAAAGGTGATGATGTCGGTGTAAAAATCGTGGTTCAGGTGTTGCTTGTTTATTTCTAATAGGGTGTTATCTGAGCAAAAGTTGTAGCTAATCTCCCCCAGGAAGAACCCCTCTTTTTTTATTGTTGCGTTGACCCATTTGCGCAAAGCGGTTTTATGCTTAACAACAGTTGTTGAATCGATGTTGTTAAAGTGTATCTCACCTGAGTAGGGTAACAATTCCATTCTTGCTTTGTTTTTCATTTTCCGAGCTTATGATTTCTAAATTGTAATGATATACCCCTGATGAGCAAAGTTGCCCTGATGAGTCTAATCCATCCCATCCGTTTCCGATAACACCGGCATAAACCTCTTGCCCCCATCGGTTATAAATGGTAAGGGTAGATTTGTTGTAGTCTATGGAACTGCCTTCTGGTCTAAAACGATTGTTGATGCCATCCGGAACAAACGCATTAGGCACGAAAACCAGAAAGCTGGTAGATAAACAAAGCATGTTTGATCGTGCTTTATTTCCTATAGCATTAACAAGTTGTATTGCTTCTATGAAATAACATACTCCCTCGTTCTTAATATCCTCTACTATTTGCGAGTCCTTTATTAAGGTATCGGTTGTTGATACCCATTGGGATAGTTGAAAAACACCATCGGCACCTGTTCCACGTGAAATTTGGTATTTCTCTACTCCCGTGTTCCACGTGAAATAAGGATTCCAAACCAAGCTTCTTTTGCCTGAATCATCGGTTCCGGCCAGTACAATATTTGTTGAGGTGTCACCGTAAAAGAATGCATTGTTGCAATAATCTTTCGCTGCGGTAACAAAGTAAAACTGTTGTTTGTCTTTTTGCGATAAAGGAATGGTACGATCAATATCGGAGGATGTTAGGTTTAATGTTTCAATTAGATTGAAGTTGGTGTCGTAAACATATATGATATAGCCAGAAACATCATTGTTTGTTTCAGCAGAAAAGCTCAAACTAAGGTTGTCTGATACTGGGGTTTGAGAAGATATAAAGTTGATAGAAATGTAGGTGGGGTCTTTTCTAAGGGCAGTTGTGAATTGAATTTTATTGGATGAGCTTGTAATGCCTATTGCACTGTCTTTAATAGCGCGAACAAAAAGCTCATAGTTGATGCCAGAGCTATACTTGCCTATGTAAGTGTTAATGGAGCCAGTTACTGAATCAATAAGTATAAAAGGCCCCGTGCCTGATTTTCTGAAAATGTAATATTGTTTTATGTTTTTCCATCCAACATAATGCGACCAAGAGAGGCGATACTCCCTCTTACAAGTATCAATAGAATTCTGAAGAAAAATGGTACTATGTCTACTAAGCCCTAAAAGGGACGGATTGCCGCAGCTGTCTGTAGTATAAATATCATAAGATAAAACCCCAGAAGAGGGGTTGTTTATGGCATCTGTAAAAAAGGTGTCCTTAATTCCGGCTGGAGTTAGCGAGGTGTAGGTGCTAGTGAAACGGAAAACAAAATACCGGTTAAAATCAACAGATTTATTGGATGGCCAACCAATATGAACCTGATTGGTTACAACATCAACACTAACTGAGTCAAAAAACGTTTGTTCTGTAGCCGTCTCGTCAATTCTTAATGTATCGCTATAATAGTTAAAAATAGGCCCACAAGAATCCCTTCTTTCAATAAAGTAATACCAGTTTGGACTTCCAGGGCCGTTATTTGCATTAACATGAATGTAATTGTCTGTGGAGATGTTTTTAACTGTATCAATAAAAATGTAGGTGCCGGAGTTTCCGTTTCTACCCCATATTAAGTAGAACTTAAAGTCAGCGCAAGAAAAGTTCGGGTTTGACCAGAATAAGTTGTTGTCATTTGCATTGATACAAACCCGTCTTAAGATTGGTGTCTGCGCAAAGCTGTTTTGGCAGATGAAAGTAAAGATAAAAAGGAGTATGGTAATTAACCTCCGCATACTACTTCAACGAGACTATTCCTGTTTAAGTATAGGTTGCAGATATCTCTTAACTCCTGAGCAGTGGTGTCTTTAATGATGGCAAAAAGCTCAGGATAATAATCCATGGAAAGACCGTAATCTAATAATAAGCGATTCCGATCCATAATGGTAAATGGCCCATCTATGCTCCTTAAAATAGAACCAAGAAAATAGTTTTTAGCGGTGAGCAATTCTTGTTCAGGGATGAGGTCGGTATTAAGCCTGTCAATTTCTAACGAAATTTCAGATAAGGCCAAATCAGCTTTTTTGGTGTTTACGTCTGCCTCTATATAAAAGCACCCATCATCTAAATAAGACTCCAATGAGGAGTGTATGCCATAAGTTAAACCCTTATCCTCGCGGATATTTTTCATTAATCGAGAGCCAAAATATCCTCCTAAAATGAGGTTTAGCAATTGCATTTTTCGGTAATCTTGGTGTTTTCTATTAAACAACTTTTTACCCAAACGCAAGGTGGCTTGTACTGATTTTTCTTTTTTGATATAACGATTCTGTGCTACAACACCACTTGCATGGTAGCCCTCAAAACTTTCATCTGCTTTAAATCCATCACTAAAGGCCTTTATGGTGCTTAGTGTTGGGGTGTCCACATCCCCGGAGATGGTGATGTATTTAAGGCTATTTTGGTAGCAATCTTGGTAAAAACCAATAAGTGTTTCACGTGAAATTAAATCATAATCGCCTGATTCTGAGAATGATGAGATTGGACTTGCGTTCCCAAAAATCTCTTTGTAGAAACCCTTTCGGCACAAATAGGAAGTTTTCTCCTGTTGTACTTTTAAGCGCTGTTTGTTGTTTTTTGTAAATATAGCAAGCTCATTATCAGGAAATTCCGCGTTTTTAACCACATCAGAAACTATGTCAAGGCATTTAACCAGGTGTTTTTTAAGACAAAACAGCGTGATTTGGCTATCGTCAACTGCACAGCGGGTTTGTAAATAGGAGCCATAAAAATCAAGCCCATCTGCAATGTCTTGCGCGGTTCTAGTTGTTGTGCCCTCTTGTATCAGGTTATTGGTTGCTGCTGCTATAAGCAGTTGTTTCTGGCGATTGATTCCAGCATTAAACACCAATTCCACACGTAAAATTTCTTCGGTTGATCCAGCAACCCAGTGAATGGGTATACCAGTAGCGCCAATTTCTTTTTGTGCAATGGGTAAAGATATATTTACAATGTCTGTTGTAGCAGGAGCCACAGAACGGTTTAATGATGTCATTTTTTGGCGTGATAATATAAAATGTTGCAATTCCCAGGCTGGAGGTACTTGGCGCAAACCTCCTGAACTTGTTTTGACGTAACACTTAAATAATGTGCCGCCTCTGCATTTACCAGCTCTGTTTCACCATAATAACTGGCATAGGCAAGTTTCATTGCTTTGTTCAGTACCCCTAAATCGTTAAAGCGAATATTGGTTTCAGCCTTGTTTTTTACCTTTTCGAGTTCCTCTTCTGAAACCCCGTTCAAACTTAAATCGCTAATTAATTGTTCAATGGCTTTTTCTGCCATATCGTGCGTAACCCCTTTGTTTAGTTTACCTTCAAAAATGATTAATCCTGGTTCAAAATCTCCACTTTGGTAACAATCTATTTCGCTAAAAAGTGGATTTTTCTTCAGTAGTTGCTGGTACAAGCGTGACGATTTTCCGCTTCCAAGGATATCTGTTAAAAGATCAGAAGCATAATAATCTGGGTGCAAACGTTCGCAGATATGGTAACCCATTACAATCATGTCCAGGGGAACATCGTTATAAACGTCCAATTTTCTTTTCTCGCTTTGAGCCGGTTCTTGGCCATACTTTCTGCGCTCAACGTTTCGGGCGGGTATAGGACCAAACCATTTTTCTGAAAGTTCTTTCGTTTTTTCAAGGGTGATATTTCCACTCACAACCAATATGGCGTTGTTTGGCGCATAAAAGTTAAAAAAGAAATTCTTGACATCGTCCATTGTAGCGTTTTCAATATGAGAAAAGTCTTTTCCAATGGTTGGCCAAAGGTAAGGGTGCACTTGATAAGCCAAAGGAAGCAATTTCAGCCACACATCGCCATAGGGCTGGTTTATATATCGTTCCTTAAACTCCTCAATTACCACACTTTTTTGTACATCAAGCACTTTAGGATTAAAGTTAAGACTCAACATCCGATCGCTTTCAATCCAAAAGCCCGTTTCAATATTGTTGGCTGGCAGGGTAATGTAATAATTGGTAATGTCATTGCTGGTAAAGGCGTTATTTTCTCCACCAGCTAGTTGAAGCACCGAGTCAAACTCTTCCACATTTTCAGATCCCCCGAACATGAGGTGTTCAAATAGATGAGCAAATCCAGTTTTTTCCGGATCCTCATCTTTGGAGCCAACCTTGTAAAGAATATTCAATACACAAAGTTTTGATGAGTCATCCTGATGGTGGATAACCGTTAGCCCATTGGATAGATTAAATTGAGAATAATGGATCAAAATTGAAGTAATTAGTACAGTATAAAACACAAAATTAGCGTTTAAATGCGTTTTACGGGCTCTTTTCGCCTAAGATGACCCAACACTTTGCTCACACAGAGATGTTTTATTAGACAGCACGTAATTAATGGCATGTTTATATGCACAAAATCAGCAAATTATGAATTTTGCTCATGAAAATCCCACTTTATGTACAAACTATTGGCTTGCCAATAAAACAATGTTGTAGTAAAAAACAAGGAGTTCACTCTTTGCTAAAAAATACAATTAATTGGATTATTGAATAATGCGAAAAGATGTTGAAAATTAAACGATACCTTTGCGGTAATAATAAATAGTAAAATGGGATTAAGAAAAAAGCCATATAGCGAAGACAAAAAAGGAGGCAAAAGAGACGATTCAAAAAGGAGCGGTGGCTCTCCTCAATCTTTTGGAAACAGTAAAAAGCCAAGAGTTGCCAGAACAGAAAAATCAAGTTATGGGTCTAGAAGTGGTGATGGCGATACGGAGAAAAGAAGTTATAAGAAACCAACCGGTGATGCGCGTAAGTCAGATAGATCAAGCTCTCCAAGAGGCGCATATAAAAGAGGAAACGAAGATGGAGAAAAAAGAACAACGCGAACAGCGTTTTCAGATAGGCCAGAAAGACCAGCAGGCGGCCGCACGCCATATGCACGTAAAAATGATGGAGACGAAAGAAGGCCAAGCGGACCAAGGAGTTATGGCGGTGGAGCTGGTTCGGATAGAAGAGCAGGCGGTAGTGAGGGGAACAGAAGAACCCCAACAGGCCGTGCGCCATATGCGCGCAAAAACGATGGAGACGAAAGAAGACCAAGTGGGCCAAGAAGCTATGGAAGTGGAGCTGGTTCAGACAGAAGAACAAGCAGCAGCGATGGACCTAAAAGAACCCCAACAGGCCGTGCACCATATACCCGTAAAAGTGATGGGGATGATAGGGGTTCGTCAAATCCGCCAAAAAGGTATGGCAGCGAGTATGGCGGAGAAAAAAGAACAAGTTATAGAGGAGGAGACGAAAGTAATAAACGTGCTCCATACCGCACAACAAACAACCGTGATGGCAGTTTAAAAAGAGGGCCTTCAAGAGATGGGTTTTCTTCGGGTGAAGAAGGTGCTGAAAGAGGAACCCGATCAGATAGAGATGGCTTTTCAAACGAAGGACCAAGAAGAGGAAAAACAGGCAGACCATACATGGTAAAAGGCGCAAAAGCAAGGGATTTAAAAGCAAAAAGTGACGAAATGCTCGAGTCGTTAACCCCTGAAATTGTGCGTTTAAATCGTTTTATTTCAAATGCCGGTATTTGCAGCAGAAGAGAAGCGGATGCCCTGATTTCAGCAGGCCTGGTTTCTGTTAATGGCGAAGTTGTAACAGAGATGGGCTATAAGGTGAAACCAGGTGATGATGTAAAATATAACAAGCAACGCTTAAGCTGGGAGCAAAAGGTGTATTTATTAATGAATAAGCCGAAAGATTTTATCACCACCAGCGATGATCCTGATGGGAGAAAAATTATCATGGATTTAATTAAAGAGCCTCGATTGCCAAGGGTTTATCCCGTTGGTCGTTTAGACAGAAATACTACAGGTGTGATATTATTAACCAATGATGGAGAGTTGGCACAACGGTTAACTCACCCCAAGTATAATATCAATAAGATTTATAAAGCGGTTTTGAACAAGACCTTTGCTGCAAAAGACTTGCAAGAATTAGGAACCAACGGAGTTGAACTAGAGGATGGCCCAATTAAGCCGGATGTAATAGGCATACCTAGTGCTAGTGAGCGCAATGTGGTACTTGTTCAAATACATAGCGGGCGTAACCGTATTATTCATAGAATGTTTGAAGCATTGGGTTATTTGGTTGATAAGTTGGATAGAATTGAATTTGCTGGACTTGACAGAAAAGGACTTAATCGCGGAGAGTGGAGACACATGGACGAAAAGGAGATTAAGAAACTTAAAAAGCAGGTTCAACTGAAATAGTTTTTGTTGAAATAAAACGTAACTTTGACGGCTATAAATTTATTGACATGAATACATCATTATTGTTTATTGGAAATTTAGGAGGAGGAGAATGGTTGATTATTTTGTTGGTTGTTGTGTTTTTATTCGGAGGAAAAAAAATACCAGAACTAATGCGTGGGTTGGGTAATGGAATCAGGGAGTTTAACGATGCTAAAAAAAATGTTAAAAGCCAGATAGAAGAAGGCATGAAAGAAAAAGATAACCAAACAACAACAAAAGAATAGTGGAAAACTATAGTTCATTAGCAAACATTTTAACTGATATCAAACAAAGCAAGATCACCTTAGGTGGTCTTGTTTTGCATTATTTGAGTAATATCAAGCAACAAACAGCACTGAACGCTTTTGTTGAAGTTTTTGAAGAAGAGGCATTGGCTCAAGCTGAAGCAATTCAACAAAAAATCATAAACGGCACATCCGGAAAGCTTGCTGGTTTGGTAATAGGCATAAAGGATAATATTTGTTATAAAAATCACCAAGTTACTGCATCATCAAAAATGCTGAACGGATTTGAATCCGTTTTTAATGCTACTGTTGTTGAGCGCTTATTGGCAGAAGATGCAATTGTTATTGGAAGGTTAAACTGTGACGAATTTGCAATGGGAGCGTCAAATGAAACATCATTTTACGGCCCTGTTTTAAATGCTGCAGACCATACGCGTGTTTCTGGAGGTTCATCTGGTGGTGCAGCGGTTGCTGTGCAAGCGGATTTGTGCCAAGTAGCTATAGCAAGTGATACCGGAGGCTCTATTCGCCAACCTGCGTCTTTCTGCGGTGTAATGGGCTTAAAACCAACCTATGGCCGTGTGTCTCGTAATGGGCTTATTGCCTATGCATCTTCTTTTGATCAGATAGGCCCTATAACCAAAAGCATATACGACATGCAATTGGTAATGGAAGTCGTGGCTGGCAAGGACAATGCGGATGCAACAAGTTCGTCAGTGCCGGTTGAACATTACAGCTCAGTACCAGTGCTGTCAAAACAAAAAATTGGGTATATCAAGGAATGCGTTTTTCATGAAGGAATTGATTCAGAAGTAAAAGAAGCCATGTTAAACGCCATAGAAAAGTTAAAACAACAGGGACATGAAGTGGTTGAATTAAGTTTTCCCTATGTTGATTTTCTTGTGCCTGTTTATTATGTGCTAACCACGGCAGAGGCTTCTTCAAACTTGTCTCGATTTAGCGGATTAACGCATGGTTTCCGCAGTAAAAATGCCACCGATCTTGAGAGCACATTTAAAAAATCAAGAAGCGAGGGGTTTGGTAAAGAAGTAAAACGAAGAATTATGCTTGGTACCTTCGTGCTTTCTGCTGGGTCATATGACGCGTACTATACAAAAGCACAAAAGGTAAGAAAGCTTGTTCAGGTAAAAACAAATCAATTGTTTGAACAAGTCGATTTTCTTCTTTCTCCTACCGCACCATCGGTTGCGTTTAAGTTAGGTGAAAAATCGGACGATCCAATTGCCATGTATTTGGCAGATATTTTTACTGTTCATGCAAATATTTGCGGAAACCCTGCAATATCTGTTTCTGCGGGAAATCACTCAAATGGGATGCCAATAGGTGTTCAATTTATGGCCAAACCATTTTGCGAAGGAGCTTTGATGAGCCTTGCTAAAACGATTTAATTATAAATATTTTTGAAAAGAATTAAAATAGCCTTACTTGTTGTTGCGTGTATACTCAGCGTTGCTGTTGGCTTTGCGCAATCTAACACAGAGCAACTTTATACACAACGTCTGGCTTCATTGAAGTCGCAAGTAGAGTTGACGTATAACCCAGAGGTAAAGAAACATATTGATGCATATCTTTCAAACCCCGAAAAAACAAGGGAGCTTATTGGTTTAAGCAAGTTGTACTTCCCTACCTTAGAAAAAACGCTCAAGCAAAAAGGCGCACCGGCTGATTTGAAATACCTAGCGGTTGCCTTGTCTGAATTAAACGCATTAATACAAACACCCTCTGGCGCAAGCGGAATATGGCTTATGCCTTATAACGTTTCAAAAATGTATAAGTTAAAAGTTAACTCGTACGTTGATGAACGCAAAGACATTGCAAAATCAAGTGGCGTAGTGGCCACCCACTTTAAAGACTTGTTTTCTATTTACAGGCAATGGCCGCTTGCTATAGCCGCTTTTCAAGCCACTCCTGTAATGCTAAACAAAAGCATTAGAATGGCGGGAAACAGCATGTATTTTTGGGATATTTACCCTTTTATTCCTGAGCAAACTCGGGAAGCATATCCTAAGTTTGTTGCAGCTGCATACATCTGTAATTTTTATAAGGAACATGGAATAAAACCAACACAGGCGGCCATCTATTCAGAAACAGACAGCGTTTTGGTAAACAAATGGCTGTCTTTTCAACAAATATCATCCACATTAGATATTACAATAGATCAACTTCGCACATTAAACCCAATATTTAAGAAAGATATAATACCTTATAACCTGGAGGGGTATTTGGTTGTTTTGCCAAGGTCGAAGGGCAAGTTTTTTAATCTATTGAAAGACAGCGTTTACAAACCACTTGTAAATCCTACTGAGTTTTCTCCAGTTGCCATTCAAAAGTTAGTCGTTGACTCACCCAAAGGCCAGCCAACAGAAACAAGGCCGGAACAAAAACAACCAACGGCAGCAACCATAGAAGAGAAGAAGCCAGTATTTGACAAGAAGCGGGTGAATTATACGGTAAAGAAGGGGGATGTGTTGGCAGATGTTGCTGATTGGTTTGATGTGAGTCAGGATGAAATTAAAAGCTGGAACAAGTTAAAAAGCAACAAGCTAAAAGCGAAGCAAAAACTAACCATCTGGGTAAAACAAAATAAAACTGGTTATTACAAGCGCATTAATGGTATGAGCGCAGGTCAAAAAAAGAAGCTGAAACGAAAGGACTGATTAATCGTTAAATAATTCTTGCGGAGAGGGTACCTTAAACACAAGAAAATTGGTTCCTAAAAAGTTTAAGCACACATTTAAACCAATTGAAAGCACATTGCTTACCAGTGTTCCATTTAATAATAACCAAGAGGCAAAGTGCTCAAAACCAACTTCTGTAAATAGTGGCGCAATGGTTTCTTCTGGGTGGATATAATGGTCGCAGATGTAGTTAAAAAGCAAATACACAAAAAAGGTAATGCCATACACAAAAATGTATTTTAACAAATACTTCTCCCCATCTTCCGTTTGGTCAACATAAGTCCAAAACTTATTTAAAGTAAACCCAACAAAAAAGCCCATTACATAACCTATAGCCTTGGCAATAAGGTTGTATTGTGGAAATTGCATGGCAATGAGCCAAAACACAAACAAACTAGCTATCGTGCTGGCAACACCAACAAAACCAAATTTTAAAAATTTGTGTACAAAGGGATATCGCCTAATCCATTTTCTGAAAGCACTGATATAGTTCACTTGTCAAATGTATTAAATATTGCCATTTTACAAAACTGCCAACGTGCTTAAATATAAAAAACCTGCTTAGGTTCCAAAATTAATGCGATTGAATTATATTGCCCGCTTAAAACGAGTACAATTTAAAGAGAGATGGAATACGATCCGATAAAAAAAGACCTGGGGATAGTTTTTAATAAATCACCGCTATTGCGCAAGTTGTTTTATAAGCTGCTTGACTTGTTGTTGCTACGTTCATGGCACATTCACCGAGAGTTAAGGAGCTGGCCGCAAATATCAACCGCGTTTACCATGTTAGATGCAGGGTCAGGTTTTGGTCAATACAGTTTTTATGTAGCGAGCAGAAACAAGCAATGCAATATAGATGCGGTTGACGTTAAGGATGATCAAATAGAAGACTGTGGCAAGTTTTTTAAAAAAATTGGTTTAAACCAGGTTCGTTTTAGCGTAGGAGATTTAACCAAGCCACACGCTAAGGACAAATACGATTTGGTATTGTGCGTTGATGTGATGGAACACATTCTTGAAGATGTGGATGTTTTTAAACACTTTAATACCAGTATGAAAAGCGGTGCCATGCTACTGATTTCTACACCAAGCGACCAAGGCGGTAGTAACGCAGATGAGCATGGGGAGTCATTTATTGGTGAGCATGTGCGAGATGGGTACGCTGTTGAAGACATGAGAAGCAAGTTAAACCAAGCAGGGTTTAATAAAACCGAAATCTTATACCAGTATGGCGCCCCTGGCAAAATTGCCTGGAAACTAAGTATGAAGTATCCCATGAGTATGCTCAACATGAGCAAGGCATTTTTTATAATACTTCCGGCTTACTATTTACTTACTTTTCCATTTTCTTATTTATTAAACTGGATAGACACTTACACCACCCATGCTACAGGAACAGGTTTAATTGTAAAAGCCTGGAAGGATTAATAACAAACCACATCAAACTTATACCACCTTTGATTTGAACCTGCCACTACACATTGCCAAAAGGTACTTCTTTTCAAAGAAGAAGGGAGGCGGAAGCCTAAATCTTATTTCTGTAGTTTCAGGCATTTCTTTATTGGGTTATATCGTAGGCGCTGCCTCTTTGGTTATTATACTAAGCGTTTTTAACGGCTTTGAGGCGCTTTTTACTAGCATGTATAAAGACTTTGACAGCGACCTGAGGATAACAGCCGATGCTGGCAAATCAATAGACTCTGCATCGTTTAACTGGGAGGCCTTTAACAGTGTCTTACAGGGGAAACCATACAGCCTGATTTTGGAAGAGAACGTGTTGCTTAGGTATGATGAACGGCAAAGCATTGCCACCTTAAAAGGCGTTGATAAAAACTACACCAGCGTAACAGGATTTGATAAAACAGTGGTTTCAGGGCAAGCGGATATAAGGAATGAAGATGTTTTCGCTGTTGTTGGACAAGGCATTGCCTATCAGCTTTCTTTAGACCCCAATGATGTGTTTAAGTCATTGGCTATATATGTTCCCAAGCGAGAAATGCAAAGCACTTTAAACCCAGAGGATGCTTTTAATAAAGCGTTGGTAATTCCCTCAGGGGTTTTTTCAGCGCAAGAGGAGGCAGACAATAAATACGTGGTATGTGGAATAGGCTTTGCCCGCGAATTGTTGCAGCGGAAAGGCCAGTTTACTGCGATTGAAATCAATGTTACCGATGATGGCCAAATAGACAACACGCAACAAAAGTTACAAACCTTACTTGGGAATGACTATAAAATCAAAAATCGCTTTGAACAGCATGATGCGTTTTTTAAGGTCATGAAATCAGAAAAGGTAGTCAGCTACTTTATTCTATTGTTTATCTTATTTATTGCCGCATCAAACACCATCAGTTCACTCTATATTTTGGCCATGGAAAAAAAGCGGGATATCCTTGTTTTAAAGAGTATGGGCATTACAAAGCGGGATGCAGCAAGGGTGTTTGTGTATGAGGGATTGATAATAGCTATTGTAGGTGGTGGAGTAGGTGTTTTGCTTGGGCTCATATTAAGTTTGCTTCAACAACATTATGGCTTCATCGCTTTGCAAGAATCTACTGATGTGGTATTTAGTTCGTACCCTATAAAAGTGGAATGGATAGACTTGTTATTAGTAATGGGTACTGTGCTCATCCTAGGTTATTTAACTACATTGTACCCCTCAAAAAAAGTGAAACAACTTATGGTTGATTAGCTTGTTTTTTGCTCTTTTTTCGTTTTCGGAAATTATTTACAATAGGGATTGTGGTAACCAGAATAAAACCAATAACGATATAATCCAGATAATTTAGGGCGTTGGGGAAAACGGAGCCAACATAATACCCAGCCGTTACAATGGTGGCGGGCCACAATATTGCCCCAGCAATATTATACAATAAAAAAGTTTGTGGCTTAACCTTTACCACCCCAGCAAGAATCGGGGCAAAGGTTCTTACAATTGGTAAAAAGCGGCCCATAATCAATGCAATGCCACCATATTTTTGATAAAAGCTTTCCGCGGTATAGATATAACTCTTTTTAAAAAACAAGGTGTCTTCCCGCTTATACAAGGATTGTCCGGCTTTATATCCAAAATAATACCCAGCATAGTACCCTGCAATTGCTGCACCACTTATGCTAAATATTAAGGTAAAGAGGGTAACGTCTAAAACATTTAAATAACAGAGCAGGCCCACTGTAAACAATAACGAATCACCTGGTAAAAAGAAACCAAAAAACAATCCGTTTTCGACAAAAATTACAACAAGCACCAGAGCAAGTCCACCAAAATCAACGAGCACTTTAGGCTTAAAAATGTCCCAGAAATTTTCCAAGTAGGTATCTGTTATTAGTTGGTAAACATACGCAACGAATGCTACAAACACAAACAAAAAAGGCTTTCTTGTTAAAGAAAGCCTTTTGTAAATAATAAGTTATTTAAATACTATTTTTTTGCTGAAGTCTTTTTAGCAGCAGCTTTTTTAGCCACTACTTTTTTAGGTTCCGCACCAATTTTAGTAATTACTTTAGCCAATTTACTTTTTTGGTTAGCCGCTTTGTTCTTATGGATTACATTTTTCTTGGCTAATTTATCCAATAATGAAGAAACTTTATTGAATAAAGTTTGTGCCTCCGCCTTATCTGTGCTGCTACGAACAGTTTTTATTAACGTACGGGTTGTTTTGGCTTGATAACGATTCTTTAAACGCTTTGCCGCGTTAGATCTAATTCTTTTTTGCGCTGATTTATGATTAGCCATCTCTGTTCTTATTTTCTTAAAAAGGACTGCAAATATAGGGCAATATTTATAAAATCAAGGAATTCAATAAAAATTATCCTCAAACAGCAAAACTTTCACCGCAACTACATGTACGAGAGGCGTTTGGATTGTTGAAAGTAAACCCCTTTCCGTTTAATCCGTCTGAAAAATCGAGCTCTGTTCCAAAAAGATAAAGCATGCTTCGCACATCGCAAACCACCTTAACACCATTGTGTTCAAACACTTGATCTCCCTCTTTGGTTTGGTTGTCAAAATCAAGGTTATAAGACAAACCGGAGCAACCGCCACTATTTACTCCAACCCTTAAAAAATGTTCTGGCGTATGGTTTTGTTCAACTTTAATATCAGCAATTCTTTTGCTGGCTTTTTCTGTTACTGTAATCATATACAAGATGATTTTTGGACAAATTTACAACATTAAAGTATAGATACCCCAGGTTATAGTTATAAATAAGTAAAAGTTATGTTTAATCTGCGGTGTCACCACGTAAAAAGCGGTACCGTTTGCGCACCTCTGTTAAAAAGAAACTTCCAGGATATTTGCTAATAAACTCCTCATAATGTTTTTTGGCCAAATCTGGGTTATTGAGCTTGGTTTCGGCCAAGTCAGCCAATAAAAACAAGGCGTTATCTCCCAAAATACCACTCCCATGTTCCTTATACACTTGTTCGAATAGTGTCAGTGCAAGCGTGTAGTTTTTCTCTTTTAATGCAATCTCCCCCTTTTTAAAGGTGATATCATCAGCCAATGCATGTTTGGGGTAAAGCAGCTCTATGCTATCTAAGGCTGATTTTGAATCTGCTAACCTGTTTTGGAAAAACAACAAATCAGCATGTGCAAATAACTTCAAAGGTTCTTCATTGCTATCTACCGTATTGTCTTGTATTTGCAGGGATAGCTCTATGGCGTTGTTGGCAATCAATTGTGTGGTAGCCGTTTTCAATACGTCAAGTTGAGCTCTTGCCCACTCAAATTCACCTAAGTAGTAAGATAATTTTGCATTGCGGAACTTGGCCTCTTGTCCCAATGGGTCTTCCAAAAACTCTTTATCAACTTGTCCGTAAAGCAACATGGCTTCCCACTCTTCACCTTTAAGCACATAAATATCACCCAACTCTAGTTTGCACTCTGCTTTAAACTTATTGTCAAGCCTAGGCATGGTGCTTAGTTCGGTATAGTTTGCAATGGCATCTTCATATTTAAATAAGTAATAAGCCTGTAGTTGTGCCAACTCTCTTTGGGTTTGAGCGGTATATGGATATTTGCCAAATTCCTTCAAAAAAGCAATATAATCCTGCTCTAGTAAGGATAAATCGGTTGTTGTATAAGTTGCGCTATAAAATATCTTCTGTCCCCTAGCCCTTAAAATGCCTAATTTAGCATTGATGTAAAACGGCTTATCAGTACCCATCAACACCACATCGTTAAACCCCCTTACCGCGGCATCAAAACGTTGGTTTGCAATGGCCAGTTCAGCGAGTTCTATGATTCTTCTGCCCTGCTCTTTATTGCGTTTGTCTGTTGCTTTAGCCAATACCAGTGCATTATCAAAGTCTTTACGTTGTACATAAAGCCAGGTGAGCATTTCAACATAAAGCTCATTTGACGGAAAGTCTTTTAATCGTTTAACAAGCGTTTGCTTAAGAACTTCATAATCGGATGCTTTGTCAAGATATAATTGCAAGTATCCTTGCACGTCTGCCATGAGTTCAGGGTTTTGGTTAATAGCAGAAAGGTACTCCTGAAGCATGAGTGCAGTTTCTTTCTTTTCAGCATACAATTGCGCCAAATCAACAGCAAACAAGTTCTCGCTTTTGTTCACACTTCGGCCTTTTTGGAAGGTTTTAATGGCATAATCTATTTGGTTTCGTTTTTTATAAGCCCCAGCTAATTCTAAAATGGCATCGTAACTTGGGTTTAACTTAGCCAAAACTTGATCGTATACTTTTTTTGCCTTTACGGGGTCATTGGCCATTTCATGCACATAACCCTGATCTACCAAATAATAGGCATTGTTTTCGTATTTGCGTTGTTGCTTTTTAACCAGTTTTTCTGCGTCATCAAATTGGTTTAACTTAAAATAGCAGGTTAACAGGTTTTCGTATAAGTAATTGGATTTGTTGCCTTTGCTGTACAGACGTTCATATACCTCAACCGCTTTCCCATACTCGTTGTTGGTCATGTATTGGGCGGCAAGCTGTTCGTCTTGTTGCTGGGCAACCACCTGCAATGAAAGCAATAGTATAAATACGGTTATAAATCTGTTCATGAATTGTACGAAAATATACAAACCCGCGTTGTTTGTTAATAATAAACGAAAATTCAGGCAATTATTTTACATTATTTTTGACCTTGAATTAAAAAAAGTGGGTCAACTCAAAAAACTTGCCTCTCAAACTGCCGTTTACGGGCTCAGCCAAATTGTTGGGCGGTTTATCAATTATTTATTGGTACCACTTCACACAACCCTTTTTGCAACAGCGGATTATGGAGTAAATACACTCATGTATTCGTATGTTACTTTTTTTAATGTGTTGCTTACTTATGGCATGGAAACCGCCTTTTTCCGGTTTTCACAAAAACAAGAAAACAAGCAGGAGGTGTATAGCACGGCTTTAACATCTTTAGTTGGTTCATCGCTTTTTTTCTGTTTGTTGTTTATAAGCTTATCTCCTCAAATTGCCAAGCTTATTCATGTGCAAGACCATCCTGAATACATTGTTTATTTTGTGCTAATTATTGCTTTTGATGCCATTTCTGCCATCCCTTTCGCTTACCTAAGGCAACAAAACAAAGCCCTTAAGTTTGCACTAATAAAAAATATTAGCATCTTTTTAAACATCCTGCTTAACCTATATTTTTTATTGTTATGCCCCTATGTAAAAAAAGAGTACGGCATTAACCCTCCTTTTTTTAGTGGCAATGTTGAAGTCGGACAAATTTTTATTGCGAACTTAATTGCCAGCGCCATAACAATCCCGCTTTTATGGACAGAACTGAAACAAATTAAAAACGCCCAGTTTAATAAAATTATTTGGAAACAGATGCTGGTATATGGTTTGCCACTAATGGTGGTGGGTTTTGCGGGAATGATAAACGAAACAATAGATAGAATCATCATCTCGTATATTTATACCAATCCGCAAGAAGGAATGGAGGCAACAGGCATTTATGGCGCAAACTATAAACTTTCCATTTTAATGAGTTTATTTATTCAGGCATTCAGGTATGCCGCAGAACCATTCTTTTTTAACCATGCCAGTAACAACGATAAAAGGAACATCTATGCCGAGGTAATGAACTACTTTGTATTGGTGTGTTTGGTCCTTTTTTTAACCGTAACACTTTATATTGATGTGTTTAAGCACTTTATTAACGACCGTTATTGGGAAGGCCTGAAGGTTGTACCTGTTCTGCTATTGGCAAATATGTTTTTGGGCATTTATTATAACCTGTCCATTTGGTATAAACTAAGCGATAATAACAACAAAGGAGCAATGATTTCTATTGTAGGTGCCGTTATCACAATAGCAGCCAACCTTCTGTTGGTTCCTTTTTATGGATACGCAGGTTCAGCCTGGGCAACACTAATTTGCTACAGCAGCATGGTTGTATTGTGTTATGCAATGGGGGCCAAATACTATCCAATACCTTACACCGTTGCCCGTTTATTAGTTTACATCTTACTTGCTATAGGGTTATATGTGCTTTGCATGCGTCTGGACTTTTTTGGGATCAGTGGTCAGGTACTTGGTTATATCATTAAAGGGTTAGCTATTCTTATATTTGTGGTTATTGGGTTGTTTGTAGAAAGAGGACTAAAAACAACGGCATCACCACCACCAATAAATTAATGAAAAAACCCTATTTTCGTCCACTTTTACTGCATGCAAATTAAAATCATCAATCGTTCAAACAATGAGTTGCCAGCCTATGAAACGGCTCTGGCAGCTGGCATGGATGTTAGGGCTAACCTGAGCCAACCCGTTGTTATTGAGCCATTACAAAGGGCAATTGTTGAAACGGGTTTGTTTGTTGAAATAGAGCCGGGCTACGAAATGCAAATAAGACCACGAAGTGGTTTAGCATTTAAGCACGGAATTACAGTGTTAAACTCCCCAGGAACAATCGATGCCGATTACAGGGGAGAAATCAAGGTGTTGCTTATTAATCTTGGTAATGAGGCGTTTGAGGTGAAGCATGGAGAAAGAATAGCACAGATGGTATTGGCTAAACATGAGAGGGTGGTATGGGAGAAAGCAGAGCTGCTTACCGCAACCAATAGGGGTGAAGGTGGGTATGGAAGTACTGGAAAATAAAAAAATTACATAAAAAAGACGGCATAAGCCGCACCATAAAAAAGAGATGAAAATAATTGTACCTATGGCTGGTATGGGCAAACGCATGAGGCCACATACCTTAACTGTTCCTAAGCCGTTAATTCCTGTTGCAGGAAAACCAATTGTTCAAAAAATTATTGAAGACCTTAAAGAGGTGTGTGGAGAAGGAATTGAAGAAGTGGCCTTTATCATTCACCCTAGCTTTGGGGCAGCAGTGGAGCAAAAACTGGTTGATGTTGCAGCAAAACTAGGTGCCAAAGGAACCATCCACTATCAAACCGAAGCCTTAGGAACTGCTCATGCCATACTTTGTGCAAAAGAGGCCCTTGATGGAAATGTGTTGGTGGTATTTGCTGATACCTTATTTAAAGCTGGTTTTAAGCTTGACCGCAGCAAAGATGGCATTATCTGGGTGCAACAAATTGAAGATCCAAGCCAATTTGGTGTGGTAAAACTCGATGCCCAAGGTATAATTACTGATTTTGTAGAAAAACCTTCAACTTTTGTAAGTGACTTAGCCATTATTGGAATTTATTATTTTAAGGATGGGCAGAACTTGCGCAAAGAACTTGAATACCTTTTAGACAACAACATTAAAGAAAAGGGAGAATACCAGCTTACCAATGCGTTGGATAACATGAAGGTGAAGGGCCTGAAGTTTGAGCCAGGAAAAGTTGAAGAATGGCTTGATTGTGGAAATAAAAACTCCACCGTTTATACCAACTCTAGGGTATTACATCACTTGCTTGAAGCCGGAACAAAAATGATTGACGAATCTGCGGCAATAGAGAACAGCCAAATTATTCAACCATGTTATATTGGTAAGAATGTTGTCATAAAAAATGCAGTTGTTGGCCCTAATGTATCAATTGGAGAGGGTTGTGTGATAGAAAAAAGCATTATAGAACATAGCATTATACAGAACCATACTAAAATTAAACGAGCTAACATATACAATGCAATGATTGGCAATTACGTTGAGTATAATGGCGAACAAAAAGATTTAAGCATAGGAGACTACACCACCATTGTATAACATCAAAAACATAACCTGGCTTATTTTATTTATTCCTTTTGGATTAACAATCGCTCATGCCCAATCTCCAACAAAGTTAAGTGAGGCTCAGCGAATAGCCTTTGATGGATATTATATTAATGCCAATAAGTTTTTAATGCTAAAAATGCCTGACGAGGCATTGAAGGAACTTAAGCAGGCTGCTGCTATCGACCCCAATGCTGCTGTCAATTTTTTACTTGCTAAGGTTTACCTCCAAAAGGGAGTATTAAATGATGCTGAGCAATATGCCCAGAAATCAGTTTTACAAGACGAGGACAATATCTGGTATGCCAAGCAATTATGCGAAATTTATCGGGAACAAAAAAAGTATGTTCAAGCGGCTGACGTATATGCATCGCTATATCGTAAAAAGGAAAAAACAGTAACAAACCTGTTTGATGCCACTTATATGTATGTAATGGGCCGACAGTTAGACAAGGCATTGAAACTGCTGAACGAAGCGGAAAAAGAGGTGGGATTAAATGAGGATATTATCAAACAAAAGCAGAGCATTTATCTGGCGCAAAATAAGGTTGACAAGGCCATTAAGGAGGCACAGAAGCTAACCAATGCTTATCCTAAAAACACCAAATACATGGGCCAATTGGCAGATATTTACCTTTCAAACGGAAAAGAGGAAAAAGCCAATGAATTGTACCGAAGAATTTTAGAGCTGGAACCTGACAATGGATACGCTTTGCTTGCCTTGGCTGATGACTATAGAAACAAGAAGCAGTTTGATGAGTGGTTTTCGTTTACAAAAAGAGCCATTGCCAGCAATAAACTTGATATAAAATCAAAGTTGAGGGCCATGGTTGATTTTATTACATCCAATGTATTTGGCGACCAACACAAAGAAAAGGGCTACCAATTGTGTGATGTTTTTACAGAAGTCAATCCTGATGAAGCCAGTGCTTGGATGTTAAAAGGGGATGTGTATGCACAAAACACAAAATATGAAACAGCTCATGAAAGTTATAGCCGTGCTGCCCAAATTGAGCCATCAAATTACACCACTTGGCGCCAATTGATTTTGTGCGATATTGAAACAAAAAACTATGCGCAGATGGAAAAGGACTGTGGCTTAGCAATTGAGTTGTTCCCTACGGAATCATTGTTTTTTGTATACCACGCCATTGCTTCTCAACAACTTAAAAACTACGATGTTTGTTTAAAGGTTGCACAACAAGGGATAGAAGCATCTGCAGACGAAGAACAAATCTTACTTCAATTGTATTTAATTATTGGGGATGTAAATGATAAGTTAAAAAACTTTGAAAGAAGCGACAGTGCTTATTTATTGGCCATAAACTTAGACCCCAATAACAGCCTTACATTAAATAATTATGCCTACCAGCTTAGCCTAAGAAACACCAATCTTGAAAAGGCAGCACAAATGAGTAAACGCTCTCTGGAACTGGAAAAAGACAATGCTTCATACCTTGATACTTATGGTTGGATATTGTTTATGCAACAGCAATACGAAGAGGCAAAAGTACAAATTGAAAAATCCCTCGCCATAGAGCCAGACAATTCAGAGGTTATTGACCACTATGGCGATATTTTGTATAAACTCGGCAGGGTTGATGACGCGGTAGTCCAATGGAAAAAAGCGAAATCCCTTGGTGCGGAGGGTACAACCTTGGAAAAAAAGATTAGAGAAAAAAAGTGGTATGACCGGTAAAAGAATTGTTACTTTAATATTGGTAAGCACATTTCTTTTTGCTTGCCGCAGCAAGAAAAACACTACCTATGTACCTTTAGAAAGCAGGCAAGACTCAATGACTAAAGAAAAGCAAGTGAAGGAAGAAATATTAAACCAAATTGTTCAAGGTGAAAACAGGTTTACTTTTTATCAGGCTAATGTAAAGGCTGATTACAAAGAAGACAGTAAGGGACTAGGTTTTGACATTCTTTTGGTGATGGAGAAGGACAAATACATTTGGATGAGTATTACTGCTTTGTTGGGCATTGAAGTGGCAAGAGTCATGATAACGACTGACAGCGTGCGCATTCTGGATAGGCTGCATCGAAAATGCATTTCAACAGATTTTAGTTATTTGCAGCAAATGAGTAATGTTCCCTTTCAACTGGAAAACTTGCAAAACCTAATTATTGGCAATACCATTTTTAAAAACAGCGAAGAAAAAAGCTTGATTGACACCTTGCTCGGAAACATAGCTGTGTACACCCTGCTAAACAGCCAAAAACAAAGCACTTTTTACAATAACCAATACCGCCCTCAAAAATCAATTATCACTGACCAAAACCAGCAAAAAGAGTTAAAAGTTGATTACAACCTGTTCACACAAACGGACAGAATGGTGCTTCCAAGTAAGATTGATATTAACATTCGGGCAGAAAAAAGAATAGATTGTGTATTTGAACTCAGCAATTTTGTGTTTGAAAAGAAACGTGAGGTTCAATTCAACGTTCCTTCAGGATATGAAATTGTTAAGCCGTAATAAAATAATAGCTGTTATTATCTTCTCCAGCCTAATGCTGGTGTTTGGACATGCGCAGCAATCTGGTAGCACGAGTATTGCCAACCAAAGAAAGGCGCTGGAACAGGAAAGAAAGGACTTGGTTAAAAAAATCCAGGAAACCAAAAAGGTGTTACAAGAAACCCGCACCAAACAAAACAAAACCCTAGCCGATTTAAAGCTGATTACCCGTCAAATTGAAAACAGGGAAAAGGTAATTAACACCGTGGCCAACGAAATAGCCATTATTGAGAAGCAAGTATTGGAGCAGCAAGCTGTTGTTGGCGCATTAAGAGACGATATGGCCCGTTTAAAGCAGGAATACGGGAAAAGCATTGCTGGTGCATACAAACAAAGAAATGTATACGATAAGGTTCTTTTCATCTTCTCCTCTCAAAGCTTTAACCAGGCGTTAAAAAGGGTTGAATACCTGAACCAGTTGGGAGATTACCGCAAACGCCAAGCGGAGCTAATATTACACACGCAAAATCAAATACTGGCGGTGTTAAATGAATTGATTGCAAATAAGCAGGAAAAGCAGCAGCTAATTTCAATGAAAGCAGAAGAGAAAAAAGAGCTTGAGGGAGACAAAAAGGAAGAAAGCGAAGTATTGGTTAAACTTCAAGATCGGGAAAAGGAGCTTAGAAGAATTTTGGCCGAAAATGAAAGAGCAGCTAGAAAGTTAAATGAGGCAATCGGAGAGCTCATTCAAAAAGAAATTAGTGCTGCCCGTAAAAAGGAGGAAGAGTCGAGAAAAGCAGCTGCTGCGGGAGCAACAAAGAGCAAGCCTAACGCGGCACCGAAGGCTGCTAAACCATCAGGCGAGATGTATTTAACCCCTGATGCATTAAAACTCTCGAATGATTTCGAAAGCAACAAAAACAGTTTGCCCTGGCCTGTTGAGCGAGGGTTAATTGCAGAAAGGTTTGGTACCCACGCCCATCCTACCTTAAAGGGTGTAATTGTTAACAACAATGGTGTAGATATACAAACGCAGGAGGGGGCTATGGTAAGAGCAGTTTTTAATGGAACAGTGAAAAATATTTTTTCAATACCAGGAATGGGCAAAATTGTACTGATTAACCACGGTAAGTATTACACCGCTTACGCAAAACTATCTAATGTTACCGTTAAAGAAGGGCAAACAGTTGATACCAAACAACCAATTGGTAATGTGCTGACCAATGACGAGGGAGAAACAGAGGTACATTTTGAAATATGGAAAGTACAACAAAAACAAAACCCTGAAGACTGGTTAAAAAACTAATTATCTCCTATCTTGCAAGTGCATGAAGCGGCAACTTTTATCATATCTTTTTATTGCAGTCGGAATGGCCTGTTCTGCGCAGGTTGTTGAGTGGGGCAACCAACAAAAGTTTAAGAGTAAAACCAATTATAGTCAGGTGCTTGGAGAAAATGCATCAGGTATTTTTGTTGTCCGCTCAAGAACCATGGATTTTAGGTATGATGTGGTAATTGAAAAGTACAAATCGAATCTTACGCTTGAATACAGCAAAGAATTACCTAAACAAATCTCTGGAAAAACGGAACGCGCAATTGTTACGGAAGAAGGAATAGTAGAGTTTTTTACCCTCAAAGCAAACAATAAAGTGGAGCTAAAGGCCCAGTTTTTTGATAACAACCTCAATCAAACCCAAACAATATCTTTGCTGTCCGTTGATATTAGCCAGTTTGGAGAAGACGCGAAGTTTTTAATAAGAAACAACCAAGACAAAAAAGGATATTCCATATTGTTCCTTACCAACGGAGTTGATAAACAAAAAAGTGTGCTCAATATTCATGGCTTTGAAACTTCCTTGGCCCAAAAGTACTCCAGAAGGTTTTCAATACCCGCCCCTTTTGAAGATGTTTTTATCAGTAATATGGAATGCGATAATCAAGGTAATGTATTTGCAATTATTGACATCCCAAATAGAAAACAGAAAAAGGCCAGAGACTTCTTTGTTTACAGCTATTATCCGTCAAATGACAACATGCTTGAATACCCCATTCAAAAGGATTCTGTATTTATCAATGAAATTGGATTAGTGGTGAATAATTATACCAAATCTGTTGCAGTTGCTGGTTTTTACAGTGATAAACCAGACAATAAGTGTTTGGGTAACTTTTTCTATCAAATTGATGTTGCTTCCAATCAGGTTATTGCACAAAGTTATGAACTGTTTGATATTAGTTACGTAAGCCGGGCGTTAAGCAGCATGCAAGAAAGAGATGGTGCGGTACTAACAGATTTATATATTCGTAAACTTATCCCAAACAGTAATGGGGGTTGTACCATATTGGCTGAAAAATTCTACGAAACCAAGCAATCCTATACGTATCAAATTAATGGCTTCCCACAAACCAGTTATCGCAGCATTTATAATTATGATGAAGTTATAGTGGTTTCAAAAAATGGCGATGGCACAACACGATTTAAACAGCTAATTAAAAAAACGCAACCCAGTGTGAGTGATGGTGGATATTACTCCTCGTTTATTACTGTTTTAGGGAATGATAAGGTAGGAATTATTTATAACTCAGACGTTGCCAATGAGGGGGATATTATTATGGCTACGGTAAGCAATAAGGGGGAGTTAGATAGCAAGGTATTGATTAAATCAGTGAGCTATTTTGTGTTATTGATGCCTCCGGAATCTAAGCAGGTATCTGCTAACACGGCTGTAATTACCGCGTTAAAAGACAGGCGTTTTTGTCTGATGCGCCTTACTTTTTAATCATAGAAAACAACTAACTACCAAGGATACAAATTGTGTTAAATCTCTTTAGACAAAACACCCTTTTTGCAGGCATTCTGCTTTTTTTTCTAACATTGCTGTTAAAGTTACCCGCATTTTTAGCAATACCAAAGTATGAATTCATACAAAATGCCCCTTTTGCACGTTTGGTTTTTACTTTCATTGCCGCATTGCCAAACCCTTACCTATGGAGTTTAATCATCACAACAGGATTGGTTTTTTTGCAAGCTATTTTTATTAATTACATTGTTGCTTCACAGGGGGTATTGTATAAAAATTCGTTTATGCCAGCCTTGTTTTACGTATTGTTAAACAGCTTGTTTTTTGTTCAAAATGAACTTACCCCACAATTGATTTCAACCACATTTGTGTTGTTGTTATTTCATCGGCTGTGTTATTTATACCAATCGCCAACGCCCCTGTTGGTGGTGTTGGATGCCGGATTATACCTGGGAGTGGGGGTGTTGTTTAACTATGATTTATTATTGTATCTGCCCTTTATCTTAATAAGTGTAATCATCTTTACCTCTTTTAATATTAGGTACCTTATTATCACGCTTATTGGCATTATGGTTCCGCTTTATTTTACTACCGTTTATTTCTACAGCATCAACCGATTTGACGATTTTATTGGATACATGCTACTTAGTTTTGAGAGCAAGTACCTGAAGCCAATTGAAACCAATTGGATACGGCTGATTCCATGGATAGTGTTTCTCCCCGTTGCTGGGTATTCTGTTCTTACTTTACAGCAGAATTTTTTCAGAAATAAGGTAAAAACCCGCAGGATTATACAAAGCATTTACCTGATGCTTCTTTTTGGCATCATCGGCCTTTTTTTTGATAACCTGAATTACATGTACGCCATTTGTTATTTGGCTGTTCCACTTTGCATAGTTGTTGCTTATTATTTTATTAGCAACAAACGGTTTTGGTTAAAAGAATTCCTATTTGTAGCACTTGTTTTACTTGCCTTTTATTACCAACTTTCGTAAATCTTATTTCATTCCAAGTGTTACCTTAAGTTTGCTGTATCCGGTTTTACTAAGTGGCACTCGGGCTCCATTTTTAAGCAATGCCACGTGGCTTTCTTTCTCTGGCTGTTCAATTCTTGTAAGCTGGTCTAACTTGATAATAAATGAACGATGAACGCGAACAAACTCTTGCGGGTTTAGTCCTTGTTCGAAGCTACTCATGGTACGCTTTTTTACAAAAAGGCCCTCTGCCGTATGGATTTTGACATAATCATCGTAAGCTTCAAGGTAAATAATATCCTGAACAGGAATAATGCGAATTTGGTGGTGTGTTTTTACAACAACTCTGCTATTCTCATCCTGGTTTCGCGTTCTGTTCTCGGTAAATTCACGGGCAGTATTCTCGGTAGATTGAGCCCTGTTGGCCAGCCATTTTTCAAAGGCCTTTTCAAAACGGTCCTTACTAAAGGGCTTCAGCAGGTAATCAATAGCGTTGTTATCAAACGCCTTTATGGCGTACTCATCAAATGCGGTAGTAAAGATCACATCAGGCGCTGGGTCTAACAGCTCAAGCATTTCAAACCCGTTAATTTTGGGCATTTGGATATCTAAAAAAATAATGTCAGGCTTATGCTGCATAATGGCCTTAACCCCTTCAAAGCCATCTCCGCACTCTTGCATAACTTCTACTTCTTTAAAATAACCGAGGTACTCTTTCACTACCAATCGTGCTAAAGGCTCATCATCAATTATTACACATTTTATCATACGGCTTGCGGTATTGTAACGGTGGTTGTAAATAAGTTTTCATGGTGATTGGTGGTTAACAAATCATTTCTGGCATAAAGTAGGTATAACCGTCTTTGTACACTGGTTAAACCAAAACCAGCACCCTTTTTAGGGGTAGAGGTTTTTTCATCAAAGGGGTTGGTAATAACAATCATAAGGTTTGATTGCTCCATTTTACATAAAATTTGAATCTCTACTTCTCCTATAACATCATACAACCCAAATTTAATGGCATTTTCAACCAATGGCTGCAAAATAAGTGGTGGAATCCGGCAATCAAGGGTTTCCTTTTCCGCGTCAATAACAGGGCTTAGCCTATGCCCAAAACGCACCTTTTCAATATCCAAATAAAGCTGCAAATGTTTAAGCTCTTCAGCCAAAGCAAACGACTCGTGCTCGTTATTGCGCAGTGTACCCCTTAAAAATTCACTCAATTGATGAAGCATTTTTCTGGCCTCTTCTGGACGCGTGCCAACCAAGGCGCTAATGCTATTTAAACTGTTGAATAAAAAATGAGGTTGCAATTGCTGCCGTAAACTTACCAACTCGGCTTCTTTGGTTAAGGTCTCCGCATCTAATGAGCGTTGTTGGTTTTTTTGTTGCTCGTTAAAATAGAACCACAACACTGTAAAAACGGAAAGAATAGTAACATTAAGCATGTTAAAAACCACCCGTATTGGCATGGAGAGTGTCACAAAATGAAGGTATGTTGCATCGTCTTTGAACAGGTGAAACATAATACTCCGAAACATCGCAGAGATTACCACCGTTAATAGTAAGGCCCAAATACGTGGATATAATATGTTTTCTCGTGCCGGCTTATAAAAACGTAAAATATTGTAGGTAGAAATACCTGCTGAAATCACCAATAAGTTAGTGATTAGAGCGTCAATAAACGCTGTTTTAAGCGGAATATGAAGGTCAGCAATAATATAAGTTTGGGCTGCTATCCAAAATATACCGTTTAGGATATAATAGGTAATGAAGCGGGTGTATTTAATATCTTGAATTTGCACACTACATAACAACGCTTTGGCTTAGCGTTTTTTGTTCAATTACTGATGCCCTGTGGTGAATAAAATTAATATAAGTGTCTGCGTTTTCCTCCTCATGTGCCCTAGAGTCAAGCTCCATACCATCATAAAAATTATCTAGCTCTTTTAATTCGCAAACATCAATAAATTGCCATTTTACAGCATTAAGGTCCTCTGTCATAAAAGCCAGTTCTTCTCTACCGCCAATAAATCGGGCTTTTAAAAATGCTTCGTTGTAGCTTCTGGCTTCTATCAGCCTCGTTTGCTCATCAAATTGTGGGGTGTGGCTTCCGTTTCCTGTGGTTACGCTAAAAACAAGTTTGGTAATGAACCATTTCATGAGTCGTATATTTATAGGTTAGTAGTTTTTAATATCAATACCTCCAAAAATGCTGATGCCTTTTAAAATCAGCACCTTACTTCCCGGATTGTTTCGGTGTTCCGTCATGTTTCTTTTATCTTCTATTCCGCCTAAAATGGCAATATTTTCAGATTGAATTTCCCAGTTGGAAGGCACGATAAGTAGCGTTCCACCAAATATCTGTGTAACTTCTAAGATAACCGACCCATTAAAATCCGCCTGACTTAAATTAATTTCAGCACCTCCCAAAATGCAGGTAATTTCACCTCCTTTAAAGTCTTTTGTAATCACGTGCTTTTTAACCCCCCCCATAATTGAAATGGCATCTAACATGTTTTCATTGTTCTGAAAGTTCACGTTGTTTTTACATCTTTCACGCCATGATTTCCAACGCTCTCTTCTTTTACCTGCGGTACTAATAATGGCTAATCCCAATAAGATAATAGCTGTTGGCCAAAGGTAATTTTCAAGTTGGGTTTCTGGAAAAACATCATCTACTAGCAGTACCAATCCCAACAATACCAGCACTATCCAGCCCATGTGTTTAAAGTTATGTTTTACACCAATATAAACGCCAATGGTGATAATGAGCATTTCCCAGGTAAATAACCAGGAAGGAAAGGACACGCCAAGTTGCTTAAGCAACAAAACAGTTCCTACCCCTACAACAAGAATACCACTAAGGACACGTCCTTTGGTGCTATGCATTTGTTTCCATTTAGGATTTTCCATTGGTTGCTTTAAAAGTAATGAGAAACAAATGTAACAACTTGATAGCAAATTAATAAGGAACATTGGGCAGAAAGTGATGATTGATAGGTGAGTGTTTAAGATTTGTAGGTAAACATGCCTGAAATAAAATGCAGATTTAATTGGTATGTTTGAAGGATGAACATTGTTACAATTGAGTTGGAGCATCATTTTAATACAACAGCAGCTGATGTTTACAACATTTTAATGGATGAAAGAAAACACAGTTCATTTACGGGAGACGTGGTTGAGATCGCAGAAATAGAAAACACCTCGTTTTCTTTAATGGGTGGATTGGCTTATGGAAAAAACGTAATACTTGAAAAGGAGTCGAAAGTGATGTGGCGTTTTGCAATGACACATCAGGAGTGGCCTGAAAATCATTGGAGCGAGGTAACAATTTTGTTAAAACCGGGCCCTGAAAAGGGGTGTACCTTAACCTTGTCTCACACCGAAATTCCTGAGCATTTAGAAGAACTTATGAAGCAATTTTGGGAAGAAAACTATTGGAATGCGTTAAGTTATTACATCGATAGATAATAACCTAAAAATAGGGTTTAGGCTTTCTTTCTAGCAATCACAAAAATATCCCAAGTAAAATCAAGCCTTTCGTCAGTAAGAAAAAAGTCTTTTGTGGTAATGGCTAAGGTATCTTCGTTTTTGTTTTTAAGCTCTTTACGCATTACAGTAGTAAGGAGATTATATGGAGCAACAAGCCATGATGCAGGAATAATTTTATGCAAACCAAGCGGGTCTAAACGAAGAATTTTTTTTGCCCAGCGGGCATTTTCTTCATAGTATTTGTTCACTGCTTCATTGCCCTGAACGCCTTTAATATCAAACGCTTCAAACACTTTTCCAATTTCGGTTCGCATTTCATCAAAGGTAAATTCATGCACATGAAAAGGGTTTCGTGCTATACTCATTTTGGCGTTGGGTGTTGAACACAAAAACAGCCCCCCTGGTTTTAATACACGGTACGCCTCTTTCATAAATCCAAGGCGAGGGTGGATGTGTTCTATAAACTGAAAAGAAGTAACCACATCAACACTTTCATCGGGCAATGGAATTGGCGGTACAGAGCCAGAAATAAAGGAAAGATTGGTTTTTGCAGCATGTTTCTCCCTAGCTATTTTAAGGGTCTCTTCACTATAATCAACACCAACAGTAGATTTGGTAAAATCTGCTAAATATTGTGTTCCATATCCATCAGCACAACCAATGTCAGCCGTGTTTTTACCCTCAACAAACTGACGGGCGTACTCATATGCAAAAAAACAACGTTGTACGGTTACATTATTACTGTCTTCAAAACTTGGTCTTTCTCTGTCTGCCATGTATGGTAAGTTTACGTTGATTAAAGAAGCCTAAACAAGATTCAATCAACTAATAGTTGGCAAAAATAATCAAAATAGTAACTTGCCATAAAATCATTTATCATGGACTTTAAATCACTATTAACCTTTTTGGCCAACCTACAGGAAAATAACCATAAGGAATGGTTTGATGCCAATAAAAAACCTTACGAAGCACTAAGAAAACAATGGATTGAATTTGTTTCAGGGATGATTATTGAAGTAGGGAAGTTTGATAAAGACATCGCTGGCCTAGAGGCTAAAAACTGTATTTTTAGAATTAACCGCGATGTGCGATTCAGTGCAGATAAATCGCCTTATAAAAATAACTTTGGTATGAGCCTAAGCAAAGGTGGTAAAAAGGCAGAGTTTTGTGGGTATTATTTACATGTGCAGCCAAATGGTTGTTTTTTAGCGGGCGGGGCTTATGTTCCCATGCCCGATAAGCTGGCTGCAATTAGGCAGGAAATAGATTACAATGCGGAGGAGTTTAAGGCTATTGTTGAAGACAAAACATTTAAAAAACAATTTAAGAAACTGACTGGCGATGCACTTCAGCGTCCTCCAAAAGGTTACGAAGCAGATAACCCTATGATTGGTTTTATTAAGCAAAAGAGTTTTTTGGCGGAGTATAAATTAACCAACGAGGATTTGCAGAAAAGGGATTTTGCTAAAAAAGCAGTAGAAATTTTTAGTGCCATGCATCCTTTAAATGACTTTTTAAACCGCGCAATTTCGCAGGTATAAAAAAAGCGGCTTGATTAATTCAACCCGCTTTTTCAGTTATTTACTTAAATACATACTTTTTTCTTTTACCCAATGCCTAAATACAGGGTCGTTTAGGTCTTTGATAAAACGGATGGCTTCTCCGGTTGATTTCATTTCAGGCCCAAGCTCCTTGTTTACTCCATCAAACTTGTTAAACGAAAACACGGGTTCCTTAATAGCATAACCAACCAGCTTGCGGTCAAAGGTAAAGTCTTTTAGCTTTTTGGCACCCAACATCACTTTGGTTGCAATATTAATGTATGGTATTTGGTATGCTTTGGCTATAAAAGGAACCGTGCGTGAAGCCCTTGGGTTTGCTTCAATTACATACACCTTTTCTTTTTTAATGGCAAACTGAATGTTTAACAAACCAATAATGCTCATGCTTTTGGCAAGCTTAATGGCATAATCTTCCATTTGCTGTTTAACAGCCTCACTTAAACTAAACGGAGGCAATACGGCATTAGAATCACCAGAATGGATACCTGCAGGCTCAATATGTTCCATCATGCCAATAATGTGTACATCCTCGCCATCACAAATAATATCAATCTCAGCTTCCTCTGCACGGTCTAAAAAATGATCAATCAATACCCGGTTTCCTGGCAAATCACCCAATAGCTCGATAACTGCTTTTTCTAGGTCTTCATCATTAATTACAATCTTCATGCCTTGCCCACCTAACACATAACTAGGGCGAACCAAAACAGGGTAACCCACCTCGTTGGCAACTTTTATGGCCTCGTCAGCATCTTCGGCCACACCATATCTTGGGTAAGGAATATCTAACTCCTTTAACAAATCAGAGAAAGAGCCACGGTCCTCAGAAAGGTCCATGCTTTCGTAATCTGTACCAATAATCTTAATACCGTTTTCTTTAAGCTTTTTAGCCAGTTTTAAAGCCGTTTGCCCACCCAATTGAACAATTACCCCAACTGGTTTTTCATGTTCAATAATATCCATCAAATGCTCCCAAAAAACAGGCTCAAAATAAAGCTTATCGGCCATGTCAAAATCAGTGGAAACGGTTTCTGGGTTACAATTTAACATGATGGCTTCATAACCACACTCTTTAGCGGCTAGTAAACCATGCACACAGCTGTAATCAAACTCTATACCTTGTCCAATGCGATTTGGCCCTGAGCCTAACACAATAATTTTTTCTCGATCAGAAACAATGCTTTCATTTTTACCATCATAGGTAGAATAGAAATAGTTGGTAGGAGATGGGAACTCCGCAGCGCAGGTATCAACGGTTTTATAGGTGCGTATGATGCCCATTTCTTTTCTCAATGCCCTTACTTCATCCTCAGTGGTATCAGCGCCTAAAAGCCAGGCAATTTGCACATCACTATACCCCTTTTGTTTAAGCTCTAGCATCAACTCACGGGGCATGTTTTTGAGGTTAAACCTACGGGTATCACTTTCCACACGCACCATGTCATTAATCTGGGTTAAAAACCAGCGATCAATGCGGGTTATTTTTTCAACAGATGAAATAGGCACTCCAAGACTTAAAGCATCTTTAACAGCAAACAGCCTGTCCCAACTTGGGTTTTTGAGCTTTTCTACAATCTCTTCTAAGTTTCTGCTTTGGTAGCCATCTGCCCCAAGCCCGTTGCGTTTTATTTCTAAACTCTGACAAGCCTTTTGTAAAGCCTCAATAAATGTGCGGCCAATGCCCATTACTTCACCAACAGATTTCATTTGCAAGCCCAATGTTTTATCGGCACCCTTAAATTTATCAAAGTTAAACCTTGGAATTTTTACGATAACATAATCTATGGCAGGCTCAAAGTAAGCGGAAGTGGTTTTGGTAACAGGATTTTTTAATTCATCTAACGTATAACCAATGGCCAGTTTTGAAGCAATTTTTGCAATGGGGTATCCAGTAGCCTTTGAAGCCAATGCCGAAGAACGAGATACACGTGGGTTGATTTCAATGGCAATAATATCTTCATTTTCAGGGTTAACAGAAAACTGCACATTACAACCCCCATTAAAGTTCCCAATGCTGCGCATCATCAATATTGCCATGTCTCGCATTTTTTGGTAACAACTATCGCTTAGGGTCATGGCAGGTGCTACGGTAATGGAATCTCCTGTATGGATGCCCATTGGGTCAAAGTTTTCAATGACACAAATTACAGCCACGTTATCATTGGCATCGCGTAACAACTCCAACTCATATTCTTTCCAACCAAACACCGCTTTTTCTACCAACACTTCATGGGTGGGAGAGGCCGAAAGCCCTCTTTGCAAGGCGGCATCCAATTCTTCTTTTTTCCAAACAAATCCGCCTCCTGTTCCTCCTAAGGTGTAAGAAGGGCGTATAACCAACGGAAAACCAATTTCTTGGGCAATTTCTTTACCCTCTAAAAAGGAATTTGCGGTACGGCTTGGTGCAACACCAATTCCAATTTCTATCATTTTTTGGCGAAAAGCTTCACGGTTCTCGGTGGTTTCAATAGCCTTGGTATCAACTCCAATCATTTTTACCCCATACTTTTCCCAAATACCCAACTCCTCACACTCTATGGCCAGGTTCAGAGCAGTTTGTCCGCCCATGGTTGGCAGTACTGCATCAATTTTTCGCTCTTGCAAAATCTTTTCAATGCTGGCTGCCTCAAGCGGCCAAAGGTAAACATGCTCTGCAGTTACAGGGTCAGTCATAATTGTGGCTGGGTTCGAATTAATTAACGAAACCTCTATGCCTTCTTCTTTTAAAGAACGGGCCGCCTGGCTTCCTGAATAGTCAAATTCACAAGCCTGACCAATGATAATTGGCCCGCTTCCAATGATAAGAACTGATTTAATGCTGCTGTCTTTTGGCATGTTACTTTATGATTGAATTGTTTAAGCAACTTCTAAGGCATACTTAAACGTACACCTAAAAATTGGGCAAAAATAAGGGAAAGCCTTAGTTTACAAAATGTAATATTCAAAAATTGAATATTAATGCTTTAATACAAGGGATTAGGAAATAAATATCAAACAGGTTCTTTAATATGCCTGTTGGTAATTAAGAGGATAACAGGATTCGGTTACAGGCATTAGGGTAAAATATTATTGAATAAGCCTCAACAATACCTCTTGCTTAACCTCATGTCCGCCTTCAAACGTAACAACACGGGCGTTTAGTCGGTGCATCAAATCAAACACTTGTTGGTGTTTTTCGGGTGTAATTAAGGGGTCTTTAGTTCCGGTAACATAAGTAATAGGCAATGCCTTTATTTTAGCTGAAATCGGATTTGCTAATTCTGTGGCCAGATCTCCTGAATAGATAATAAAAGCATCAACGTTTAGGTTGCTTTGGTTCACAAACCGAGAGGCGGTTGCCACCCCTTGCGAAAACCCCAAAACAATAAATTTCACCCCAGCTTTTATTTGTAAAGAAGCACATAACTTATTAAGATAGTTCAGGTAATCTGTTATTTCTACTTCTCGATCTTCGCTGGTCATCCAAGTTGCTGCAGGCTTGCCTCCAAAACCTTTGGCATAAAATTTATTCAGCCCTTCTGGTGCAACAATAAAACGCGTGCCATCAACCAATGCATTAAATGGGATGATGAAATCCCTTGCCAGTTGTGCATACCCATGCAATACCAGCCAAACTTCTTTGGTTTCTGTATTAAACTCGCCCAAGGTGAAATAGCGGGCGGTTTTAGCAACGATGATGTGGTGTTCTTGTGCCAAGGTTAAGCCAGGTTTCCCTCTTTTAGTCGCTCTGTATTCTCTGCAAACTGAAGCTTATCAATAAACTCTTGTACTTCACCATTCATTACATCAGGCAGGTTATATACCGTTAACCCAATTCTATGATCCGTTACTCGACCTTGTGGGTAATTATAGGTGCGTATTTTTGCAGAGCGATCACCCGTGGAAACCATGGTTTTGCGGGAGTTGGCGATTTTTTCATTATGCTTTTGCAGCTCAATTTCGTAGAGTTTGGTTCGCAACATTTGCATGGCACGTTCACGGTTGCCATTTTGAGTGCGCTCTACCTGACAAACCACCACAATACCCGAAGGGCGGTGCGTAAGCATTACCTTACTTTCAATCTTGTTTACATTCTGACCACCGGCACCTCCAGAACGAGCCGTTTGCATATCAATATCAGCAGGATTTAATACCACATCCACCTCTTCTGCCTCTGGCAACACCACCACTGTTGCAGCAGAGGTATGTACCCTTCCTTGCGTTTCTGTGTCAGGTACACGTTGCACACGGTGCACACCGCTTTCGTATTTTAAGGTTCCATATACATCATCGCCCGATACCTCAATCACAATTTCCTTATAACCGCCTGCCGTCCCGTCTGTAAAGTCAATCACCTCTGTTTTCCAACCCTTTTGCTCGCAATAGCGCATGTACATCCGGTAAAGGTCTCCTGCAAAAATACTGGCTTCGTCTCCACCAGTTCCTCCTCGTATCTCCAGCACAGCATTCTTCTCATCTTCTGGGTCTTTAGGAACCAACATCATTCGAATTTCTTGTTCAAGAGGTTCAACCAAGGGGATTTGCTCTTCCAGTTCTGCCTTAGCCATTTCCCTTAGCTCATCGTCTTTTTCGTTACTCAGGATATTTTTATTGTTGTCTATGTTGCCAACCAAGTCACGGTATTCATAGTACTTGTCCACTATTTTTTGCAACTCTTTATACTCTCGGTTTAGTTGAGTAAAACGTTTCATATCACTTACCACATCCGGCTGAGATAACATATCCTGAACCTGATCAAACCGAACTTTAAGTGTTTCTAATTTTTCTAACATGATTATTAAATAAGGATGCGTACCCAACAAGTGGATACCAAATCAAAGCGCAAATTTCGTAAAAATTTGCTACACCGCCAACCGTTCTTTAATAGCTGTAGATATAAATACTATCAGGCTTTTGGAGGTATAAGCGTTCTTTTTCTATGCTCAGCTTAACCAAGGCCAGGGTGTCAGGCAGCGAAAACGATTGGCTTTGTGGCGTTTGCCAATTGTACCGGTTAAGTTTTCCATTGCCAAAGTAAAACAAATACTTTTCAAGCACTTTAACCTCGCTCACGCCTTTCACAGGAATGGTTTTGATGTAGCTGGCAAACACATCAAACAACAAAATACCATTAACCGAGTCAACTACAAATACACGGTCATTGTTGTCAAACATATAATTTACTGTAGCACTCCCTGTAATGTACTGCCTAATATTTCCGCTTTCCTGCTCAACTTCGCTTGTTTTATTTACTTTTTTTAGTTGTAAATCACCCAAATCAAATACCCAAATATTGTTATCATAGGAGCGTGCAATGGCCGAGGCTTGAATAATATTGGCTTTGTTCAGGTTAATTTCACCACGAAAAGCCAGGTTATTATCTAAAAAAACCACCTTATTTAATTCTTTATAAAACAAATAGATTTCCATTGGATTGCTTGCATCCAGTTGTGTAATGTTACCAATATAATTGTAGTTGAGTGTGCTTAATAACTTGCCGTTTCTGCTGTATTTATATAACTGGTTGGTGTTGGTAACCACATAAAGATTTCCAAGGTTATCGGTATGCATAAATTTCACATTTAACCTTAGGCTGCTGATAATAGCATAATTTTGCTCAGCCCTGTTAAAGGTAAAAGCCATACAACAAAGCCATACAAACAAAACGATACCAAGTTTACGCATGTTCAAACGTTTTTAGAGATAAGGTGCTACCATCAAACACAGCATAAGTAAAATACGACATCCAGTCGCCAAGATTTACATAAGAGCTGGCTGTTGTTATTGGTTTTATCATGGGTAAGTGGCGATGTCCGAACACAAAATAATCAACGTGTTGTTGTGTTAGGAATTGTTTGGCATACAACATTAAATACTCTTTATCGTCACCATAATACGTGGCGTTCTCTGTAAAGGTATGCTTTTTACTGTTAGCAGAGAACCAATTGGCTATACGGATTCCAACATTGGGGTGAAAAAAGGCAAAAAGGCGTTGAAAGAAGTAGTTTCTATAAATCCCTAAAATGAATTTAAACCAACGTTGGTCAGGACCCAAACCATCTCCATGAGCAATATGGAAAACCTTTTCGCCTAACGTAATTGTTATTGGTTTATCATACACCTTACACCCTAATTCTTGCTCCAAATAGCCAAATTGCCACAAATCATGATTTCCATGAAACAAATGTAAACGGATACCTGCATCACTTAACTCTGCTAACTTCCCTAACAAACGGGTAAATCCTTTAGGAACAACAGTTTTAAACTCAAACCAAAAATCAAAAATATCACCTACAATGTACACATCAGTGGCATCATGCTTAATTTCATCCAACCAGCGCACAATACGTTTTTCACGGCCTAGGCTGGTTTTATAATCAGGCACGCCTAAATGAAAATCGGAAGCAAAATATACACGAAGAGGCTTCAATATGAAGGAAATTTAAGTAACAAAACTAGTGAATTATGATGCTGATTGGTGCTGGTCATCAATTAAAAAAACAAACAACTCTTTAGGGCCATGTGCCCCAATTACCAAGGTTCGTTCGATATCTGCTGTGCGGCTTGGTCCGGTTGTAAAACAAAGCATGCTAGGGATATTTCTACCGTATTTATTTTTAATGTGCAACATGGCATCTTTTAGCTCCATAACAACCTGAGAAGTGTAAGCCACAACAATGTGTACTTGCGGGAAAATGGTGAGTTGTCGGCTATTTTTAGTAGAACTCATCAATATGCTGCCTGTCCGCGCTATCAAACCCTCACAGGTGGTAATGCCTACCTGGGCTTTTTCTAACATTTTTTTATCACCAATAAAGGCAACCCCTGATTCTTTAAACTGTTGTTGCAGTTCCTGTTCCCAACAATGTAAGTTTTTAAAACGCTTTCGTTCAACAAGGGTGAGCATTTTATCAATAAAGTCAAATTTATTGTCGCAGAAAACAAATTGACCATGTTCTTGCGTAAAGTTGCGGGCAAAAGTCTCTAAAAGAGGTTCCTCATTCTTTGGTTGAGCATACAGATTACTTTCAAGGTCAATGTTGGTGTACATTGCCTTTGCCTTAAAAATAAGGGCCTGACGCACTTTTTTTAAGATTTTCTCCTTTGCGGTTGTTGTATTTTGCTCAATTGCCACAGCAGCAAGTTAATTATTATCAATAAAACAAAAAAGCAACGATAAAAAGCAGGTACTTCAATAAAACATGATCTTAGTGAAACAATTGATTGTGATCATTTGAAAACACAGGTACTTACCTATTTACTATTGGCTTCTATTGCAGCCAATGCGCAGCTTACACCAGTAAAGCCGTTAAAACTTAAAAAGGAATTGGTGGAGGTTCCACAACGGTTTAAGCTGGTAATGAGTGATAGCTTTTGGGTGAATATACCCAAAGGTTATCGGGCGGGGATTTTTTTACCGGAGGTTTAGGAAACCCACGGTTTATTAGCTTTAATCCTAAAGGAGAGCTCCACTTGTCAGACTACAACCATGGTAAAATATACGCATTGCCGGACACCAACAATGAATGGGATAGCAGATACCCTATTGGTAGCTTCAAACGGCTTTACCATTAACCATGATGTAAAGTTTTTAACGGCAGCATGTATGTTACAGAGCAACAAAAAGTATGGAAACTAACCGATTTAAATAATGACGGGATTTATGAGGTAAGGACTTTATTTATTGACAGCCTCGGTACCAAAGCCGCTCAACCTGTTGGCGGTCATGTAACGCGATCTTTGGCTTTTGACTTTGTGAATAATAAAGGGGAGGTGTTTATGAATAGCGGTGGTGGTTACGCCTTTATTTTGCAGATATATCCTATTGTGTCGCCTGTTGGGTTGAACCCCATACCTGAAATACCCGAAATAAAGATTTTCCCTAACCCTGCTAACCACGTCATCTCCGTTCAAGCAAATGAGTTTTCTGGAAAAAATGTATAATGTGTTGGCAAATGTGTTTATGTTGGAAAAAGTACGGATGGTAATTTCTTCATTGACAGTTCTTTATTGCCAAATGGTTCATACCACATTGTTATTAATAGCAGAGAATATTTGATACAACAAAAAGTAAACGTCAATCGTTAGTAGGCATAAAAAAAACAGGCTGTTTCACCGCAGTGAAACAGCCTGTTTACCTAAAATAAGTTATCTAAAACTATAAAGAAACGCGTTTGAAAGCAGTTACGGTAAGTCCTTTTTCGGCCTTATCTAACATTTGCGCAACGTTTAAGCTGCTATCTTTAACAAACTCTTGGTTTAACAAGGTAGATTCTTTGTAAAACTTAGCCAATTTGCCTTGGGCTATTTTCTCAATCATGTTTTCTGGTTTGCCTTCTGCACGAACCTGATCTTTGGCAATTTCCAACTCACGTTCAATGATGCTTGAATCAACACCATCTTTATCAATAGCAGATGGATTTAAAGCAGCAACTTGCATAGCAGCATCTTTTCCAGCCACAAAATTGGTATCATTAGGCTCATTGTTTAATGAAACCAATACGCCAAGTCTATTGGCAGCATGGATATAAGCCACCACATTTGTTCCTTCAACCACTTCGTATTTTACCACATCAATTTTTTCACCGATTTTACCAACTTGTTCAATCAATCTTTCGCTAAGTGGCAATCCGCCCATATCTAATGCTTTTAATGCATCAGCTGAAGCTGGTTTGTGGGCCAAAGCCAAATCAGCAATGCTGTGAGCAAACTTCACAAAGTCTTCGTTTTTAGCAACAAAGTCAGTTTCGCAACTTAATTGAATAATAACACCCAATTTACGGTCAGATGTAGTTTTAGCAATAATTGCACCTTCTTTGGCGTCTCTATCTGCGCGGGCAGCACTAACTTTTGCGCCTTTTTTGCGAAGAAAATCAACGGCAGCATCCATATCTCCATTGGTTTCTGTGAGGGCTTTTTTACAGTCCATCATACCTGCGCCTGTCATTTGGCGCAATTTGTTAACATCAGCAGCACTAATAGTACTCATTGTGGTATTAAATTTATTTGATGATTAAATTATGTTTAGCTTTTTCTAACAAAAATCGGCCTTGCGGGCCGATTTTTAAGAATGAATTATGCTTCTTGAGTTTCCTCTACTTTTTCTTTATCGGCCTCAGATTCTTTTTCTTTTTTGCGCTCGCTTAATCCTTCTACAATGGCATCCGTTACAACACGTGCAATTAATGCAATTGATTTGGCAGCATCATCATTAGCTGGGATTGGGAAATCAACCACTGTAGGATCAGAGTTGGTATCAACCATAGCAAATGTAGGGATATTTAACTTTTGAGCTTCTGCAATAGCAATGTGCTCACGCTTAATATCAACAATAAATAATGCAGCTGGCAAGCGGTTCAAGTCAGCTATACCCCCTAAAACACGGGCTAACTTTTCTTTTTCGCGCTCCACCATTAAGCGTTCTTTTTTAGCCATGTTGGCATAAGTGCCATCAGTAGCCATTTTATCAAGTGTTTGTAACTTCTTGATTGATTTACGAACCGTGGTAAAGTTAGTTAACATACCACCTAACCAACGCTCGGTTACAAAAGGCATGTTTACTCTTTTCGCTTCGTTTTCAATCATTTCTTTTGCTTGCTTTTTGGTAGCAACAAAAAGAATTTTACGACCTGATTTTACGATGTTTTTGATGGCATTTGCGGCCTCTTCAAGCTTAACAGCAGTTTTGTTAAGGTCAATAAGGTGGATTCCATTCTTCTCCATAAAAATGTAAGGAGCCATCTTTGGATTCCATTTGCGGGTTAAGTGACCGAAGTGCACGCCCGCTTCCAACAACTCTTGTTGTGTGATTTGTGACATATAGTTTTTATTACTGAATAGAGACTAACGTTTAACGAACTGGAAGCGTTTACGGGCTTTCTTCTGTCCCGGCTTCTTACGTTCAACCATTCTAGGGTCGCGGGTCATTAAACCCTCAGCTTTTAAAGCTGGCTTAAGTTCTGCGTTATGCAAAACTAAGGCTCTGGCAACACCCAATTTAATGGCATCTGCTTGGCCTGCAACACCTCCGCCATTCACATTACACGTAACGTCAAACTGACCCATCGTGTTTGTTACTTCAAACGGTTGAAATATGCTGTGTTGCAATACAATAGTAGGGAAGTAAGTTTTTGACTCACGTCCGTTTATTTCAAATTTTCCTGTGCCAGGGGTAATGTAAACCCTTGCAACAGAGGTTTTTCTTCTACCTAATGCGTTTATAACTTCCATTTCTTAGAATTTTAATACTTTCGGTTGTTGAGCACTATGAGGATGCTCACTGCCTGCATAAACAAAAAGGTTTCTGAAGATTTCACGACCAAGTTTGTTGTTTGGAAGCATACCTTCAATAGCATGTTCAACAGCATAGGTAGGACGTTTAACCATCATATCCTTAGCGGTTACGAAGCGTTGCCCCCCAGGATGCCCTGAGTAAAACACGTATTCCTTGTCGTTCATTTTGTTTCCGGTAAAACGAATCTTATCAGCATTGATAATAATTACGTTGTCACCGCAATCAACATGCGGGGTAAAGCTAGTTTTGTGCTTACCTCTTAAAATGTTTGCCAACTTAGTAGCAAAACGTCCAACTGTTTGGCCTTCAGCATCAAACACAAACCACTCTTTAGTAACAGTAGCTTTATTGGCCGATTTTGTTTTATAACTTAATGTATCCACGTCCTATAAGTTTAGTTTTAGGGGTGGCAAAAGTACGGTATCATTTTATAATTCACAACTAAATGTGCAAAAAATTGAAAAGAAAATACTTGCTACTCTAAAAAATTACACAATCAGGGTAGAAATCGGGCAAAAGAATTACTCATCCACGAACTTATAGCCCACTCCGCGTATGCTTTGGATATATAAAGGCTCCTTTGGGTCTGTTTCAAAATACTTTCTCAAAGCCAATATAAAATTATCTATGGTGCGGGTATTAGGTATTACGGTATAATCCCAAACAACTTTTAGGATGTGCTCCCTGCTTACAACTTGGTTTTTGTTTTCAATAAGAAGCTTCATGAGTAGGATTTCTTTTTTAGTAAGATCTACTTTTCCGATTACTCCGTTGGCTTCGTAGCTTTCAAAATTTATCCAATTTGAACCGAAATGGTAAATATTGGTAACCTTGTTTTCTGATAAGTTTTGAATGCGGGTGTTTTTTTCAATAAGTTTTTGAACCCTAACGAGAAGTTCCTCCAAATCAAACGGTTTGGTCATGTAGTCGTCACCACCTTTTTTTAATCCGGTAATTCTGTCTGCAGTTGCATTTTTTGCAGAAAGAAACATTACAGGAACGTTGGCATCATGCAGGCGAATGTTCTCGCATACCATTAACCCGTCTGTTTCTGGTAACATAATGTCCAGTATTACCAGGTCAAATTTTTCTTCTCTAAATGTTTTAATAGCGGTGTTGCCATCTCCAACTGCGTGAACCTTATAACCTTCCATTTCAAGGTTAAGTTTAATAGCATGTTGCAAATGGTCTTCGTCTTCAACTAGTAATATTCTGTGTGACATGTTTTGGGATTAAGATTTCAAATATACTACCACTAGGAGAGTTGTCATTTACTAAAATGGTTGCATGGTGCAGGTTTAACAGGTTTTTTACAATAAACAGACCTAAGCCGGTGCCCTTTGTTTTTCTGATGTTTTCATCCTCTGCCCGGTAAAACTTGTCAAATAAACTTTTTTTATCATCAGCTGATATCCCTACCCCCTGATCAGCTACCGTGATTCGTATTTGGTTATCCTCTATTAAAAGGGAGACGTTTACTGGTTGGTTTTCAGCAGAATATTTGAATGCGTTGCTAATTAGGTTTGTTGCTACCATTTCAAGAGCAACCTGATCACCATATACCACTGCATTAGGCATTAAATTTAATGAAAGTCGGTGTTGCAAATTCCTTGGCAACACAAACTTTTCTGCAACATCAGTAAATAGGGCCGAAATGTCAACGGCCGAAAAACTTAAACTAAAATTGTGGCTATCAAGTTGGGCAGCAGTTAACAGGTTGTCAACCAAATCTCTTAATCGTGTAACATCACCTAGGGAATTTCTCATCATGGTTTCAACTTGCTCTCTTTCTAAGTTGGGTCTTTTTAATAAGGTTTCCAAATATAACTTAATGGAAGCCAATGGTGTTTTTAACTCATGGGTAATTGAAAGCAAGAAATTGCCCTGTTGTTTTTTAAGGTTAAGACGGGTTCGTAAATTATTGTATATCCAAATAATACCCCAAAACAACAGCAACACCATCACAACCCCCTCAAGTCCATACATTCTAACTTTGCGTTTATATTCTAGCTCAATTGCCTTTGCCGCATCCTTATTAACCAAAATCATGTAATTGTACATGGGGTCGTTTTCTGGATCAAAGCGAATTTCTAATTGCGGGTAATTAAAATAAAAATACTTTTTGATGCTATTGGAATCAACAAACAACTCTTGTTCTTGGTTTTCTTTGAGGTCCAATGCCGCTTTATAAGGCAACAAGTCCAGATTTTTTGCTTTTAAGTCATAAACTTCTTTGACATTCTTAATGTGTGCATAGGTCCACCAAGCAAAGGCAGAGATAATGTACAAGGAAAGAATTGCAAAAACAATAGCCGGTTTTTTCAAAGCAGGGATTCTTTATTTAAAAATCGCCAAGGGTGTAACGCTGGCGAATGTATTTTTTCAGATTCAGCCAAAAGGCAATAACCAAGTAAATGATAACAGGAGACCCCATAGTAATAAAAGAGGTGTAGATAAAATACAAACGAATACGAGACGTTGCAATGCCAAGACGGTCGCCCAAATAAGAGCAAACGCCAAAAGCATATTTCTCAACAAAGTATTTTATCTTTTCCATTTCTTATTCAACAAAAATAGATAAATCAAGCGATATCTTGCAAGATTTTACCGTTAAGGCGTTTGAAGATATTTAATCTCCCAGCCATCCTTAATGCGGTGTTTGGCATTTTCAGGAAACAAACCTTTAACGGCTAAATTAATAGAAAGACCAGTTCCGAGTGAAAACAATAACGCACTTCCTGAACCAATATTATTAATGGCATACAAATTTCTTAGTATAAATATACTAGCCGTAATTGCACCAATTTGCGCAAAGTTTTTGGCAATTTCTATTCCTGATTTTCTTTTTCTAAAGGCAACAATATCAGCTATCTTTATTACTTTATATCGGTTAATTTTATGATTTAGCCGCTTGTTTGTATCAAAGGGCCTTATCCCCAAAGTAATAGTACTATCTGTAATTTCCGATACTATATTGGCACAATATTCCAACTGGTTATTATATCCTAAATAAGCAAGATGCAGCTTATTGCCCAATCTAATGGTGATTATTTTGTTTTGCGTTTTATTAATGAACGCAAGCTCTTGAGCATAGCCACCGATTGCTGAAAAAAGAAATAATAATATGACAATAGATTTACGCATGACGGTATAAAATATGACTCCCAATGCTGCAAGACAAACACTGGTGTTTAGTACAGTAATTGTTGTTTAACTCAATAAGCGCTTGCGAATGTAATGCTTGTTGGGCCTTGAAACCAATAGTTGACCAAAATTTGGTAATGTTGTTGTTTTCTGCGGGAAGTTTTTCTAACCAATCAATTGCCTGTTCGCATAAAGCTTCATTGAGCATGTGTTTTCCATAAATAAACTTAAATGGCACCACCACATTAATAAGCAGGTGTTGAATGGTTTGTTTGCCTATTCCTTTTAACGGAGGGTGTTGAGCATTGTACAAGTTGTTAAGAACAAGAAATTTAGAGGGATGTATCATAAAAAGAACTTCGGCCTCTTCAATAGATTTTGTATCCATTAGCTTGCTAAATAAATGAACCGACTGAAAAACCAAAGCTGAGAACTGGGCGAGACGCACCGTGGGGAAATTTGATGGGCGCGTTTTTGCAAATTTCCAAATCCCAATTGGCAACTGATGGAGACCATACTTTGTTTTAAGAAAGTCAAATTCCCGATTAAGGATGTTCGTGTAATCATCACCTGTTTTTGCGGGTAAAAAGCCCGCCACACCAAAAATTAGGGCGTCAATTTGGCTTGAGCTATATTTGTGCTTAGCCAGTAATTGTTGTGGCAATGATTGCGCAAGCTGTTGAAAGGGTTCTGCATTTACATTCATACCAAAATACTTGGCGAGCGTAATATAAAACAACTTTTCCCAACTGTTTTGGTATATGAGCAATTGCTCTTCTAATAAAGCGCATTTGTTTTCCAAGCGACCAACTACTAACCGATGTAAAAACTGTTGCAAAACAAGGTCATCAGGAAGGGCAATAATTTTTTGGCAAGGAATGCGCAAGGAAGATTGCAATAAGCTTTTATAGGTATCAATAAATGAAGTGGATAGGTAGTTTTTAAGCTCAAGAGTCGGAATGTTTAAGGGGACGTCATCATTAAAAACCACATGCAGTATCACATTATTGTAGGAAGGGTTTTTGTTGTGATGATGTTTAACCCAGTCACTGCTATTAATATGTATCTCTATATTTCCGACCCATAAAGTGTCATCAATTTTTACCCGCGCATCGAAAAAGTCAGGCCCTGCATTAAGGTTTAGTCTCCCTGGTTTGATAACAGTTATTGGTTTTCCCGATGTTGTTTGCAAAGGCAATTTCAATAACGTTTTTTGTTGCCAAATGTATTGTAACAAATCCTCTTTCATAGAACAACATTAAAAAGTAATCTTGAGCCAATATAATTGGGATAGGGATTAAATCACCCCATATTGTGCAAGCAATTCCGCCATTTCATCAGCCATTAGTTTTGCTTCCAAGGCAGCTTTTTCCGCAAAATCAGTTCCGCTACTTGCATAAATAATGCTTCTTGAGGCATTAATCAGAAGGCCGCAATCTTTATTCATACCATGCTTGGCCACGTCCTGCAAGCTACCTCCTTGAGCGCCAACACCCGGAACCAAAAGAAAATAGCTTGGTACTTGTTGTCGTATTAACCCCAACTCTTGTGGTTTGGTGGCACCAACCACAAACATCAATTGGTCATCAGAGGCGAATGCAGAAAAAGTACCGATAACCTTTTCATATAATTTTTGCCCATTCATTTCTTGTTGCTCAAAATCTGCACTTCCGGGGTTTGATGTTAATGCTAGTACAATGCCCCATTTTTCTGGGTAATTAAAAAAGGGGGTAAGAGAATCCTTTCCCATATAAGGAGCAAGTGTAACAGCGTCAAAATTCATTTGCTCAAAAAAAGCACGGGCATACATGTCGCTGGTATTGCCAATGTCTCCTCTTTTTGCATCAGCAATGGTATAAATATCACCAGGTACAGCATTTAATGTTTGTTGCATGGTTTCCCAGCCTTTGGCACCACCGGCCTCATAAAAAGCGGTATTTATTTTGTAACTAACGCAATAGTCTTTTGTAGCATTAATTATGGCTTTATTAAAACTTAAAACGGGGTTTTCTTCTTTTAATAGATGTTGAGGGACTTTATTAATGTCGGTATCCAAACCTACACACAGGAAGCTTTTTTTTAGCTTAATTTGACTAATCAGTTGATTGCGGTTCACAGAGGAGTAATTTTATAAAAACCAATAACGATAAACGCGGCATGGTTAGGTAAGACTTAAAACAAAAAATTAATTTCGAAAGCAAAGTTATGAATATCCTTGTTTTTTAAAGCAGGATTTAATCCAGTAATTAGCCCATCGTTAACATCAACTAATCCATACTTTATCAAAAACTGGAACCCGACAAATCCGGTATAGAATTGAGAGCCAGCCACCAATAAAACATCATTTTTCTTGAGTTTTGGTCTTTGGCTTTCTGCCACTTGCTTTGGTTCAACAAAAATAGAAGCACTGAGTAAATGCGAATATTGAGCACCTAATACCAAATGGGCTTTTTTAGATGCATTTAATGCCCTAACCCATAATACAGGAACATCAATATTGTAAGTTTTAATGGCTCTGTATTCATTATTACCGTTATTAAAATTACTTCCACGCAACGATATTCCAGCTTCCACTTGTACGGCAGCTTTTTGTGAATACCGATAGCGGTAATAGGCATTTCCATTTAAGCCAAATGTTGGTGTGGGATTTTCCAGTTCTCCGCCTAAAAGTGTTGAAAATCCAGCGCCCAGTTTTATTCCGTATTCATGAACTTCATTCATGTCTCCTTTTAACCAAACCAATTCTTCCCCCTGTTCAGAGCCTTCGGCTTCAGAGCTATCCGTTTGTGCTATAGCACCGCAAGAGAGAAGAAGAAAACACCATATCGAAAAAACGTTCCGCAGCATAGCACAATAATAAACAATTAAACGCTTAATGAATTGTTAAATTGTCTAGTGTAAGCTGGTTTAATCACAATTAAAACATGCTGATTAAACCTAATAAACGTGTTGTCCGCCATTTATACTGTAGTTAGAGCCAGTGATAAAACTGGCTTGTTCACTGGCTAAAAAGCACACCAAATGAGCAACTTCCTCTGTGCCTCCCAGACGTCCAACAGGAATTTGCTCAACAATCTGGTTTCTCACCTCTTCCTTCACGGCCATTACCATGTCTGTGCCAATGTAACCAGGCGAGATGGTGTTTACAGTAATGCCTTTTCTGGCTACCTCCATCGCCAATGTTTTGGTAAACCCGTGCATGCCTGCCTTAGCAGCACTATAATTGGCTTGACCAAATTGCCCCCTTTGCCCATTTACAGATGAAATGTTAATCACGCGTCCCCAATTGCGATCAATCATCCCATTAATGACATGGCGGGTGCAATTGAATACGGAATCAAGGTTAGATGCAAGTACATCTTTCCATTGTTCAAAGGTCATCTTTCTAAATGCGGTGTCTCGAGTAATTCCAGCGTTATTCACCAACACATCTATTGGTCCAACAGCCTGTTCAATAGCTTGAATCATTTGACCAACAGACTCAAAGTCAGAAACCTCACCATAGAATAACTCCACAGCCACACCCTTTTGTTTCATGTCTTCTGCCCACTTTTCGGCCTTTTCCTTTGTTCGGTAATTGGCCACCACCCTATAACCTTCGCGGAAAAGGGCTTCGCACATAGCCGTGCCTAAGCCTCCTGTTGCCCCAGTTACTAAAACCACTCTTTTGTTGTTGTTATCCATATAATTTAGGGGATTAAAATAAAATACAATTTACACCATTGCATCACTAAAGCAAATAAAAATGAATACATCGCATCACTAAAAAATAGGCATAAACAGGCGATTTGTGGAGAGTTAAATAAATAATTACCTTTGCGCCCGTGAAAATAGCAGTTATAGGGGGAGGGGCCGCAGGTTTTTTTGCAGCCATACATGCAGCACAAGCCGATAGTAAGAACGAAGTTACACTATATGAAAAAACAAGTAAACTACTTGCTAAGGTGTTAGTTTCAGGTGGAGGACGTTGTAATGTAACACATGCATGTTTTGAAAATAATAGGTTGTCAGCGAACTATCCCCGTGGTGAACGGCAGCTTAAAAGTGCCTTTGCTCGTTTCAGCACAAAAGATACCATAGAATGGTTTAATGGCAGAGGTATAAAGCTTAAAACCGAAAGTGATGGCCGCATGTTTCCTGTTACTGATAGCAGCGAAACCATTGCAGATTGCCTGTTAAAAGAGGCAAAGAAGTCAGGTGTTACCATACAATTAAATACCGAGGTAAAAACAATACAACCAAAATTAAATGGTGGACTTACGCTTTTGGTAAATAACACCCCACTGAGTTACGACAAGGTGATTGTTACTACAGGAGGTTCGCCAAAACAAGATGGTTTTTTATGGTTAAAAGAGTTGGGCCATCAAATAAGTGCGCCAGTACCGTCTTTATTCACGTTTAATATCCCCAATAATAGTATTACCGAGTTAATGGGGATTAGTGTTGAACAGGCTAAGATTAAGTTGCTTGGTACCAAATACGAGTATAGCGGTCCTTTGTTAATTACCCATTGGGGGTTAAGCGGCCCTGCTATTCTTAAGCTCTCCTCTTTTGCCGCCCGCGATCTTGCAGACATGGACTACCGCTTTTCAATTCAGGTGAATTGGTTAAATGACAAAAAAGAAGATGCGGTGCGCAATGAGTTAATGAATCTAAAAGCTGCCAATCCAGCAAAACACCTAAGAAATCTGTTTCCTTATGCCCAATTAAGTAAACGATTGCAAGATCATTTATTTCATAAGGCCAGTGTTAATGTAGATAAGAATTGGGCAGATGTTTCAAAAACAGATATCCAACATTTGGTAGAGGTACTCCTTTATGATACATACCATGTGCAGGGGAAAACAACATTTAAAGAGGAGTTTGTTACCTGTGGTGGCATTTCTTTAGATGACGTTCATTTTAAGAACATGGAAAGCAAAAAAATAAAGGGGCTTCATTTTGCCGGAGAAGTATTGGATATTGATGGAATTACAGGTGGCTTTAACTTTCAGGCTGCTTGGACTACTGGTTATATTGCCGGAATTAATGCTGGTAAATAAAATTCGTTAGTTTAACATAAATTTAACATTTATTGCTGTTGTCAAGGCGTTTTTTTCTATTATTGAGCAGCCGTAAATTATGATAACAAATCTTTTATGCAGATGATTAAAGAAAAACTTGGCTTTGCTGCCAGGCGTTTTTTGGTTAGCCTGCTATTTTTAATAGGTATTTCAATTGTTCTTCATGGAATTGAGTTGGCCGTGGTGGTTTCCTCTAATCAGGCTGAATTAACACCCCTATTATTGCTTCAAGCTATTATGAATGATGCTGTATTTGCAGCAAATATCGGATTTTATACTTTTCTGGTTTATGCTGGTATTTACTTGGTAAGCGATTTTACGGCCCGCATGCTGATGGCTTTAACACTATTGGTGATTATTGCCAATCAAATTGGGTTAATGCAGTATTATTTGGTTTCGCACATGCTTCTTGGAGCAGATTTTTGGAGTTATTCCTGGAGTGATATTAAATTAACTGTTAAAGCGTCTGCTGATGTAAAATGGTGGCAAATACTTGCATTTCCGCTTATTATAGGCTTGGCCATGCGGCTGCATTATACCCTTCAGCAACACACGTTCACGCTATACCCAAGTTTGTCTATTTTGTCTATTTTAACGGTGTTGGGTGTTTTTTCACCAATGATTGATTTAGAAACTGTTGGCCAAAAAAATCTTGCAGCCAATAAGGCACATTATTTCCTAATTAAATCAAAAGAATATTACGCACAACGGCATAATGATGATGGTGTAAAAGGATTGATTACGGGCGCAAACACGTTGTACCCCTTTCAAACCAAACAAAACAGAAAAGATGAGTTGGGTCAGTATCTGAGAAAATCAGCTAAACCGCCAAACATCGTGATGGTGTTGGTAGAGGGTTTGGGTAAAACATTTGTTGGGCCAGAGGCTGACTATGCGGGCTGTATGCCATTTATGGACTCCTTGAGCCAGAAAAGTCTATTTTGGACAAATTTTATCAGCACTACTGGCAGAACGTTTGGTGTTTTGCCCGCTGTTCTGGGTTCGCTTCCTTTTGGCCCTTCTGGTTTTATGGAGATGGGGAATGATGCTCCATACCATACCTCAATGGTTAAGTTACTTAAACAAAACGGATACCAAACTGGATTTTATTATGGAGGAGATGCCACTTTTGATGGCCAACAACTATTTCTTCAAAAGCAAGGAATTGACTTTGTTTTGGATGAAAAAAACTATCCAGAGTCATTTGAGAAAATTCCAGCCAATTCTGGAGGGTTTAGTTGGGGATATCCTGATAAGGAGCTTTTTAGAAGGTCTTTTGAAGTACTTGCCGATAAAGCGCCTTATTTTAGTATTTACTTAACAGTTACTACCCATGAGCCTTTTGTTTTTAAGGGGAGTGAAAAGTATGATAAACGCATACAAAATTTTTTACTACAGTACGACAACAACAGCAAAATTGCAGAAAATCAAAATGCCTTTAAAACGTTGATGTATGCCGATGATGCCCTTCGGTATCTGATTGAAACATACAAAACCAGACCTGAATATGAAAATACCATTTTTATTATCACAGGTGATCATCGTATGATTCCAATTAAGCATAAAAATGAACTGGACCGTTACAACGTTCCATTGCTTATTTATTCTCCTTTATTAAAAACAAATAAAATATTTAAGTCAATGTGCTCTCACGCTGATTTGCCAAGTACCTTAACTGCATATTTACAAAAGCAATACAGGCTAACTTTTCCTGATAGTGTGCATTGGTTAGGAACAGGACTCACTTATAAAACCTCCTTTAGCAGCGATAAACAAATTGCTATCATGCGTAATAAAGGTGACATCAGTGAAATGGTGTATGGAGAAGATTTTATTACAGATGGGGCATTGTTAACCATTGGCGATAACCTTACCCTGAAAAGAAATGATGATAAAGAATTGTTAGAGAAACTAATGGGGCAATTGAACCAATTTAAGCAGCTAAACAATTACGTATGCAAATACAATAAGTTGTACAACGTAAAAAACACATTTATTGCCAGCAACACAGGAGGAATAGAAGATCAAGACACAGCAAATATTGAAGAAGAGGTTGAAGCAGTTGCTGATAAAAGCAGGACTATGCCTTTAGAAAGAGCATCTCAAGCTCAGGCAAAAAGCGGCTCAAACAAAGAGGAGTCCAAGCAAACAGTTTCAATAACAAAAGAGACCCCACAAGAAATTCCGCGCCCCGCTAAAAACAGAGCCCCTAACAAAGGGGAAGCCGCCTTTATTATGGGAAAAATACATGCAGAATTAGGAAACTATAAACAGGCTAAACAGTTGCTTGCTCAAGCTATAGCTAATGGGTATAAGAAAGCAGAAAGTTACCGCCTGCTTATAGAATTGGAGTTGAGCTTTAATAAGCAACCGGAAGCATTAAAGTGGTATAACGAGGCAATTACCGAGTATAATAAGGAGTCGTTTGCCGATTTGTATAAAAAGATAAGTGCAGAATAATGGTTGTCAGAATAAATAAGGTTACATGGGTTTTGCTAATATTGCTGTTGATGGCGAAAACAGCCTCAGCGCAAGGGGTTGACTCTCTTTTTATGCAAGCCAGACAATATGCTTTTAATGGAGAACGAATAAAAGCAAGGGAATTATGTGATAAAATTCTGGAACAAAGTCCTACTTATAGTGATGTAAGAATATTAAAAGGGCGCACATACAGTTGGGATGGAGAACGAACCAAGGCAAGAGAAGAGTTTAATAAAGTATTGGCTTACGATAGCTCAAATGTGGAAGCTTGGAGTTCTTTGGCTGACGTGGAGTACTGGGATGATCAAACAGAAAAGTCATTATTGGCAGCAGAAGCAGGTATAAAATTTAACCCCACCAATAATGAACTAAAGTTAAAAAGGGTGCGGGCACTGGTTGAACTTAAAAGGTATGAAACAGCTATTGCTCAAATTAAAGAAATAAAACAAACCGACTCTGCATGCGCCCCTTGTAATCAATACATGAAGACTATAGAAAAGGAACGTGCTGTAAACTATTTATCAGTTGGTTACCAGTTGGATTATTTTAATGATGTTTTTGAACCCTTTCATGCCCAGTTTTTTGCTATCGGAACAAAAATTAAAGGAAGCACGTTTATTCTTCGGCTAAACTTTAACCAACGGTTTGATACCAGCGGTTTTCAACCAGAGTTTGATTACTATCCCTCCATTGGAAAAAAAATGTACCTTTATGTTAATTATGGATTTTCCAATGCTGCCTTGTTTCCTAACCACAGGATTGGCCTAGAGTTATACCGAAATTTGCCTAAGGGGTTTGAAGTTTCAGCAGGAGGAAGGTACATGAACTTTGGGGGTAGTGAGGTTTGGATTTATACAGGCTCAATAACCAAATACTTAGGAAATTATGCTTTTATCGCCAGGCCTTTTATTACCCCATCGCCAGTAACCAAATCTTTTTCACGGTCAGCCATATTTAATATTAGAAGGTACACCATAGACGCAGACAATTATTTTGGATTAGTAGGGGGGGTGGGTTTTTCACCTGATCAACGGGCCTTTTTAACCAATTTTGGGATTGATAGCACAGGCTCAAACAACATCTACTATCTGCAATCCTATAGAGTGGGTGTGGCGTGGTCAAAGACGTTTACTTATAAACATATTTTGTTATTGGAGTTTGATTATCGCAGACAAGAGCTGGAAGGATATAACGCGGGAAGTTATGTAAATGTGTATATTGGCAGTATATCTTACAAGTTTAAATTCTAATAAATGAGGAGCTACAAGCATATAGGTTTGGATTATTTGTATTTGATGGCAGAGAATGATATGGCCTTTGTTAAAGACATTATATACAGCTTTAAGGAAGCAATGCCGCTGTATTTTAAAGATTTGGACATGGCAGTTGCAAAAAACGATCTGGAAGAGATAAGGTTTTTTGCACACAAATTGAGCTCCTCTGTACAGATTGTTGGAGCAAGAGAACTTTCCGGTTTGGCTCGTACAATAGAAAACCAATCAATAGCTCAGGCTAATGTTACGGATTTGCTAGAAACAAAAGCTAAGTTGTTAGATGCGTTTAACAAAGTAGTTGAGGAGTTAAATGAAGAATTGAATCTCCTGCATGAATTGTAATAGGATGAAATAACAGGGATGAAGATATTAGTTATTGAAGACGAAGATTTAGTAAGAAAGGCACTTGAGTTCCGACTCAAGAAGGATGGGTATGAAATAACACAATGCTGCGATGGAAGACAAGGAATTGAGGCAATACATCGAGAGCGGTTTGATTTGGTTTTAACAGATTTGATGCTTCCTTATAATAATGGACTGGAAGTAGTTGCAAAACTTAAGGAGGTGCAAAGAGAGACCCCAATTATTGTTCTTTCAAACATAGGCCTTGAACATGTGGTATTAGACGCATTCAACTTAGGTGCAGATGATTACATGACGAAACCATTTAGCCCCAAGGAGTTGTCTATAAGAGTAAAACGCCTCTTAAACAAGTGATGAAAGTTAAATTATATATACTTCTTTATGCGATGTTTTGTATGTGCACCAACAGCTTGTTCGCACAAGAAAACGTGGTGGTTAAGGCGGCAAATGGTTTTGTTGAGGAAGGACTAAAATCAACCGATATTTTAATCAGAGTCTGTATTGTTCTTATTATTCTTTTCATTATTTGTTTTATCTCCTTCTTTATTACCCTAATGGTTGCCAGAAGTTCTCATAAATATGATGATCAATATGAGAAAAATATCAAAGAGAAATATGAACTTTTACTGACGGGTGTTATATTCAATGATGAGGATGAAATGGAAACAGAAGAGTTTTTAGAGTCTAAAAGACGGGTCATTTCTCATTTCAAAAAGCACTATTTGCATCGAAAAAAGAACAGAATCTATTTAAGAGAACATATCCTGCTCCTACACAAAAACTTTGCGGGTTCAGCTGCTGAAATACTCAGAAATCTATACATTGACCTTAAGCTCGATAAAGAAGCAATCAAAGAACTTAACTCCCCTGATTGGGGAATCCAGGCCAATGCGGTAAAAGAATTGGCTCAATTGAGAATTGCTAAGGCAACAAAAAAAATATTGAGCCGAACCCAACATGAAAACCATACCCTGCGTTTGGAGGCTCAGGTGGCTTCCATATCCTTAAGCACAAATGCCCCCTTCTCTTTTTTAGATAAGGATAAAAACTTTTTAACAGAATGGCATCAATTAAATTTATCTCAAGTTATTGATAAGTTGGATGCAGAGGATATCCCAAAATTTAACCAATGGTTTTCATCTAAAAATGAAACGATAGTACAGTTTTGTGTGAAGATGACACTTCATTTTGACCAATTTGATAGTATAAATGATTTAATAAACTTATTGAAACACCCAAGTCAATTGGTGGTTGGTGAGGCAGCCAAGGTACTTGGTGAGTTTGGTGCAACAGATGCTGATGTTGCGCTTCTTAATGTTTATAGGGATGCAGAGACATGGGTAAAGATAAGAATTTTAAATGCGCTAGGGAAGTGCGGAACCCATGAAATAATTCCTTTCCTGCAACAACAACTTTTACAAAATGATATTGATATTGCGTTTGAGGCAGGAAGGGCGTTAAGACTTTTTGGAAATGAAGGCGTGGAAGTACTTAAAGCGAATACCGCATCACCGCTATTTGGCGTTTCAGGAATTTGCTATCATTTATTGGACGAGAGAATTTAATAGCCATATGCTACACCAGATTATTGAATACCTAAATATAGCCATCTTTTTTTATGGCATTTCTATAAGTACTGCTTACGTTGTATTGGCAATAATAAGCGCACGGGCATTACACGTGTATATGCGCAGGAATAAATTTATTGACCACAATGTCACCCTGATTTCTCCTTATGCACCTTCTGTATCACTTATTGCTCCTGCCTATAACGAAGAAAAGACCATTGTAGAGAACATAAGGTCCTTGATGAGTATTCATTATAACAACTTTGAAATTATAATTGTAAATGATGGTAGTAAGGACCAAACCATGCAAACGGTTATAAAAGCTTACAACCTGGAGAGGGTAGACTTTTTTGTGAATGAAAAAATTCCGTGTAAGAAAATAAAGGGAGTATACAAATCAAGTAATAAAGCATACAAAAAACTGGTTGTAATTGATAAAGAAAACGGTGGAAAATCAGACGCATTGAATGCGGGAATAAACGTTTCGCAATACAGCCTTATAACATGCATTGATGTTGATTGCATTGTGGAACAAGATGCCATGCTAAAAATGGTGAAGCCTTTTATGGAAGAAAAGGAACACGTTATAGCCACTGGAGGTGTTATTCGTATAGCCAATTCATGTGTTATTGAAGATGGTCGCTTGCTAACGGCTATGGTTCCTGAGAATATTATTCCAAGGTTTCAAGTTATTGAATACCTAAGGGCTTTTTTAATGGGAAGAATGGCCTGGAGTAAAATGAATGGCTTGTTGCTAATTAGTGGGGCACTTGGATTTTTTGATAAAGAAGTTGTTATTAAATGTGGAGGCTATGATCATAATACAGTTGGTGAAGACATGGAGCTAGTGGTGCGCATGCGCAGGTATATGAGTGATAATAAAAAGAAATATAAGGTTGTTTATATACCTGACCCGCTTTGCTGGACGGAAGCCCCTTCCGATTATAAAGTGTTGGCCAAGCAAAGGAGCCGTTGGATGAGAGGAACCATGGAAACACTTTGGAAGCATAAAGCATTGTTTATGAACCCTAAGTACGGGTTGTTAGGTGTTTTAAGCTACCCTTTTTGGCTGTTTTTTGAGTGGCTTGCCCCTATTATAGAATTTTTTGGACTCATTTATTTTCTGTTTTTAGTGGCAATAGGCTACAGCAATTGGCACTTTTTCTTGATTTTGTTTTCAGCGGTTTATTTCTTTGCCATCACCATCTCCATTCTCTCTCTGGTGTTTGAAGAATTCAGTTATCGCCAATACTCAAAACACCGTGATATACTTAAGCTTATTGGAACAGCGCTATTAGAGCCCCTTATTTACCATCCGCGATCTGCTTGGTGGGGACTTAAAGGAAATCTTGAAAAGATTAAAGGTAATAAAGGATGGGGTGAAATGACCCGTTCTGGATTTAAAGGTAGGGTGATAAGCTCTAAATAGCTAGTTAGCACCAAAAAACCACCGCTTATTTTTATAAATGCCCATCTGTTTTAAATTGCACAAAATTATTGTCACTGGTTTTCAGGGCATTAGCATTTTGTTAACCGCATTTTCAGCCTATTTCTATAAACCGCCATTGGTTTTTTTAAAATACCATTAAATTTGTAATGTCTTTTAGAAGGCGTATGCTTTTTAAAGACTTGAAAATATATAATGTATATAAATGGTATCAATATGAAAAAGTTACTTGCTTATATTGTTGAAGAAAACATTCAGTTTGCGCATAAGCTGAATGCAGCACTGCAACGCACGAATGTGTATGAAACACGTGTTTTCGCAGATGCCAATGCTTACTTAAATTATACGGGAAACCGTCCTGACCTTCTCGTGATGGATCATGAGGTTAAATATGCTACAACCCATTTAGCACAGAATGATTATGGAAAATCAAGCCAAACCATTTTAGTGCTTAAAGATAAAAATGTTAAGCCGGATCCTATAACAGCATACGAGTATGTGCTAAAGGATGATTTCGCGGTAGAAAAAATTGAAAGAATGGCGGGAGGTTACGCTAAAATGACGAAACTTAAACAAGAAAATCTTGCTTTGACTAAAGTGGTAAAAATGGAAAAGTCATATATTGTCATTGGAGCAACTATCATTATTGCGCTGTTTTATTCCACCTTTTTAATGCAATAGCAATCCTTCTTCGATATGAGTTTAATGGCCATGTTTTATACGCATGGCCATTTTTATGAACTCAATATTTTAATGTAACGTTTTAGTGCCTCCAGCTCAACCTCTGCTACAAGTGATAAAAAGGACTTCTTTTTTCCGCTGGTTTGTGCTTTTTCTAGTGCATTGTAATAGTTAACCCTACTTTTAACATCTCCTTTTATATTGGCTATTACATATCCATGTTTTAATAGAATGAGGTTCATAACCAAACGGGATGTTCTGCCGTTTCCATCAATAAAGGGGTGAATGGTTACCAATCGCTCATGCATTTCTGCAGCGAGTATAACAGGGTGCAAATCCATTTTATTTGCATGATACCATAAGAAATAATCCTCCATTTGTTTATTTACCAAATATGGAGCTGGAGGTGTGAACTTACTACCCTTAATCATTACCTGAACATTTCTATATTTACCCGCATTTGTTTGATCAATGCCCCTTAGTATTAAATGATGGAGAGATAACAATTCGCGCTCTTTAAAATCATTTTGTTGTGTGATAAACTCCTTCACATAGGCAATAGCCTCTTTATGATTAATTGCCTCCAAGTGCTCGCGCATACTTTTGCCACTTATGGTCAACCCTTCATTAATCACCAAGTCCGTTTCCTTTAGCGTAAGTGTATTGCCTTCAATGCGATTGCTTTCAAAGGTGTACTCTAATTCTAGGGCTTGCGCGATTCTATAACTATCGTATTGACGAAAACTGTCAAGTTTTTTCTTTAGCAAGTCAATTTCTTCGATAATAGGCAATAAAGATTTGGGAACATGAGATCTGCTTGGTGGGGTAAGGCCATATTTAATCTCCTCTTCGGCAAGCATAATGGCCTGTAAAGCAAGATAATCATCCCCAACCTCATAAATGATTTTTTCTTTTAACCACGTTACAAGTAATTCTTCTTTGTTGATATCAAGAATCTCAGAGAGTTTAATGACTTGTTCTCTGGTTGGTTTTCTGTTGCCACTCTCAAACTTGCTCACAAGTGCTTGGTCAATACCAAGCTTTTGTGATACTTCACGCAACATTAACCCCTTTTTCTCTCTTGCTGATTTGAGTATGTTCTTCATGGTTGAACAATTTTGTCATGACAAATATAGTCATATTTTATTGTTCTCAAACTCCATCTAGTTCTTTTTTTAAGAATTGACCTGTATAACTTTTGTCTTCTTTACAAATTTCTTCTGGTGTCCCTTCGCATAAAATTTGTCCACCGTATTTGCCCCCTTCGGGTCCAACATCAATAACGTAATCGGCCACTTTTACCATATCAAGGTTATGCTCTATCACCAAAACGGTATTTCCCTTGTCAACCAGTTTTTGAAGAACGTCCAACAATACCCTTACATCTTCAAAGTGCAGTCCTGTGGTGGGTTCATCAAGAATATAAAATGTATTTCCAGTATCTCTTTTACTCAGCTCAGTAGCGAGTTTTACACGTTGTGCCTCTCCACCACTTAGGGTTGTACTTGGTTGGCCTAGGGTAATGTAGCCCAGTCCAACATCGTGAAGGGCTTCAATTTTTCTGAGAATTTGTGGAGAGTGTTCAAAGAACTTAACGGCCTCTTCAATACTCATGTCTAACACATCGTTGATAGATTTTCCTTTAAAACGTATTTCGAGGGTTTCTCTATTGTACCTTTTACCATTGCAGGTTTCGCATTTCACATAAACATCGGGTAAAAAGTTCATTTCTATCGTTCGCATTCCTCCTCCTTGGCAAGTTTCACAACGTCCGCCTTTTACATTAAACGAGAACCGTCCAGGTTTATATCCACGTATCTTTGATTCAGGAAGATTAGCAAACAAATCACGGATATTTGCAAACACTTCAACATAGGTTGCCGGGTTGCTTCTTGGTGTCCTTCCAATTGGACTTTGGTCAATATCAATTACTTTGTCAATATGCTCAAGGCCATCAATTTTTTTGTATGCCAGTGGTTTTTGGTGTGAATCATAAAAATGTTGACGAAGTATGGGATATAACGTTTCATTAATTAATGAAGATTTACCGCTACCACTCACTCCTGTGACGGCAATAAGCTTACCGAGTGGAATTGCAATGGTTACATTTTTCAGGTTGTTTCCACTTGCGCCAGACAAAACAAGTTTTTTGCCGTTTCCTTTCCTACGTTTTTTGGGCACTTCAATTTCCTTTTTGCCATTGAGGTATTGCGCTGTGGTCGAGTTGGATTTTTTAATATCTTCTAAGGTTCCTTGCGCAGCTATATGGCCTCCATGTATACCGGCACCATAACCAATATCTAGGATAAAGTCACTTTCAGCCATCATATCTTTGTCGTGTTCCACAACAATAACACTGTTTCCTACATCCCTTAATTCTTTTAATGAAGAAATCAGGCGATTGTTATCCCGCTGGTGTAGGCCAATGCTAGGCTCATCTAGAATATAAAGCACACCAACAAGTTGCGAGCCAATTTGGGTGGCTAGTCTAATACGTTGTGCCTCTCCGCCACTTAAGGTTCTTGCAGGAGAGTTTAGCGTTAGGTAATTGATACCAACACCAACAAGGAACTTAATTCTACTCCTTATTTCTTTAAGTATTTCACTTGCAATAATGGTTTGTTTTGCATCAAGGAAGTTATCAATTTCATGGTCAAACCAATCTCCAAGCGCATTAATTTCTAGTGCTGCAAGGTCTGCAATGTTTTTATCACCAATTCGGTAATGTAGCGATTCCTTTTTAAGCCTTGCTCCATTGCATTCTGGGCAGGTATCAATAGTCATAAACTCTTCAGCCCAACGAACGACAGAATCTGAACTTTTCTCGTGATAATGTCTGGTAATAAAAGGAATTAAGCCCTCCCAGTTTGAGTTAAAATTTTGCGTGTAACCACTATTATATTGGTAGGGCACAACCAAAGGCTCATCACTGCCATGCAAAATAACATCAAGCGCTTCCTTGCTTATCTTTTCAATAGGATCGGCAAAGCTGAATTTGTACTTTTTGGCGAGCTCTCTTAACTGCAAAAAGGTCCAATTGTCTCTTGGTTCTCCCAAAGGAACAATTGCTCCCTTATTAATGTTCAGTTTTTTGTCTGGAATAATGTTGTTTTCGTCTAAAGTGCTTACAACACCAAGTCCATCACACTTTGTACAAGCGCCATATGGAGAGTTAAAAGAAAAGCTATTTGGTTGTGGCTCGTCATAGCTAATGCCGCTTTTCGGATCCATCAAAAATTTACTAAAATGATAGGCTTGTTGCTTATTACCTTCTTCTTCAATAATAACCAACGTTCCTTTTCCTATTTTTAATGCACTTTTTACGCTCTCCCCAATTCTAAAACGAGCTTCTTTTTTTGCCTCAATTCGATCTATTAAAACCTCAATATCATGTATTTTATACCTATCTGCTTGCATTTTTGGGGTAATATCTTTGATTACTCCATCTAGCCGCACTTTGGTAAAACCTTGTTTTCTTATTTGCTCAAAAAGCTCCCTGTAATGTCCTTTTCTACCCTTTACTAAAGGCCCAAGAATGGCTATTTTTTTGTGCTCAAACTGTTGAATAATGGTCCCGATAATTTGCTCTTCGGTCATCTTAATCATTTTCTCACCGCTAGCATAGCTGTAAGCATTGGCCGCGCGGGCAAACAACAGACGCAGGAAATCGTAAATTTCTGTGATGGTTCCTACTGTTGAGCGAGGGTTTTTGTTTACTGTTTTTTGTTCGATAGAAATTACCGGTGAGAGGCCATTTATTTTATCTACATCTGGCCTTTCCATGTTGCCAATAAACTGTCGTGCATAGGCAGAAAAACTTTCCATATACCGTCTTTGCCCTTCAGCAAAAATGGTATCAAATGCCAAAGAAGATTTTCCGCTACCACTTAATCCCGTAATTGTAACAAGTTTATTTCTGGGGATTTTAACATCTATGTTTTTAAGGTTATGTTCTCGTGCGCCAAGTATTTCAATAAATTCCTCTTCGCTTGCTGAATTTGGTGTTGTTTTGGATTGTTTTTTTGCCATTGGGAAGTAAACACGAAAGTAGTGTTATTGTTCGAGGTGAAAAAGAGTTAATAATTAACTTATTTTGCCACATGAACAAAAAATTTGCAATTGCTGTGCATGGGGGGGCTGGTACTATTTTGCGTAGCTTAATGACTACTGAAAAGGAAAAGGGGTATATGGAGGCTTTGGCCAATGCGATTAACTCAGGGCATTCTATATTAGAAAAAGGAGGGACCAGCCTGGATGCTGTTGAAGCAGCGGTAAGTTCGCTTGAGAATTTCCCCTTATTTAATGCTGGGCGGGGTTCGGTATTTACCAATAAAGGCACACATGAAATGGATGCCAGCATTATGGATGGTAAAACATTGGAAGCAGGAGCCGTAAGTGGTATAAGCAATGTGCAAAATCCCGTTCAGTTAGCGCGGCTGGTGAAAGACAAATCTGGCCATGTATTTTTATGTGGTAAAGAAGCCGAAACCTTCGCTTCTTTAATGTCATTGCCTTTTCAACCAGATGAATACTTTTACGAAGAAGGCCGTTACAAGCAATGGCAAGAAGTAAAAGATAGTGATACTTATCAACTTGACCACACGATTAAGGATGAAAAAAAGTTTGGTACAGTAGGCGCAGTGGCAATAGATATTAATGGTAATCTGGCAGCGGCTACTTCAACAGGTGGTATGACCAATAAACGTTTTGGTAGGATTGGCGATACGCCCATGATTGGAGCTGGAACTTACGCCAATAACAATACTTGTGCTGTTAGCTGCACAGGGCATGGGGAGTTTTTTATTCGTGCGGTGGTGGCCTACGACATTAGTTGCTTAATGGAATATAAGGGATTGAGCTTAAAAGAGGCTTGCGATTTTGTGGTGAAAGACAAATTGGTAAAAATGGGTGGTGAAGGCGGGCTTATTGCCATAGACAAGTTTGGAAATATTGAACTGCCATTTAACTCTGAAGGAATGTATAGGGCATGGCGAACAGGTGATGAAGCAGCAGAAGTGAGGATTTATGAGTAATGACCAAAAAAGAGGCTGAAATAATTTCAGCCTCTTTTTTGGTTGAATTATGCGACTGCCTCTTCGCTTGCAATAAACTTACGCTCTTTTAATAAATATTGATTCCCTCTAACTAAAATACTAACACGCAAATTCTCCACAGCAATGGGTTCTCCAATACTTACATCGGTAATGTTGCTATGGCGAATATCTTTGCCGTCTACTATAACAACCGCTCCGCTTCCCACTACCTCCAAATGGTTACCACCGGTTACTATTACGCCAGTATCTTCGCCTAGGCCAATACCGGTGCATTGCGGGTTACTAGCTACAGCCTGTGCCAAGCGATTAAACCGCCCGCGTTTATCAAAATGCGAATCAATGATTACGTTGCCTACAAATGCAAGGCCAGTGGTGATTTTTACTTCACCTTTTAAGTGAGCCAATTCACTTTTACCTTGATAAATCATTGTATTGCTCATAGCCATAGCTCCTGCACTTGTTCCTGCAATCACAAAACCATCTTCGTTTAAGTAGCGATCATGCAATACATTGTAAATATCAGTACCTCCAAAAATTGAAGTTAAACGAAGTTGATCTCCTCCACTAAACATTACCCCGTTAGCGGTTGTAATTCTGTTAATATAATCATCGTTAAAAACGTCTTCCCGTTTTCTAATGTCAATAATACCAACATTGGTGCAACCTATTTTTCCAAAAGCGTCCAAATAGTTTTCGCCAACCTCGGCAGGAATCGAAGACGCTGTGGTAATGACTTCAATGCGTTTTTCCGGCCCGCCTACTTCATCAACAAAGCGTTTTAAAATTCCAAGCTCAAAAAAGTTAAGCCTGTTACGTTGAATAAAGCCTTGTTCTAAATCAGTGCCTTTATCTTCTGCCCCCCCAACTGAAATCAGTTTTCCTTTAGGTAATTCCAAAATATTTTTTCTAAATGATACGACCACAAAGAAAATCAAAAACCCTTAATTGAGCAGTGTTTATCCTAACAATTAGTTAACAATCCTTTTTAGGCAGTTTAAACCAAACAGCTATAAGTGCTATAACTCTTTTATATACAAGTATTTTGAGTGCTCTGAGAAAAAATAAAAAAACACCGATTTTCCGTTACGCAAGATGAAGTTTCTTACAATAAATAGCCCCAAAATCAGTCCCCAAGCAACAAGGGTTATCTCATTGTAAATCCGGATGCTTCCAATTAAAATGATGAAAGTTAGAATGGTTGACAAGATGGATTGTTTGTCTTGAAAAACAGAACAACCAATTTCAATGGTTTTTACCTCATTTTCCTTAAGGGATATGGATAAATTCTCGCTGCTCATCCAGTCTATTTTAGCTTGTATATGATAAGTATTGGCCTCAAGGTCAATTTCGATTTTTTCGCCATTAGACAATGTTGTTGCGGTCTTGTTATTAATTTGAATGCTGTAATCGCGAAAGTAGTTAGCAAACTGCGATGTTCGTTTAAGAATCAGCACGGCTATGTTTAGTATTTATTTTAATAATGGTTATTCAATAATCGGTCAAATATGTCACAAACAAAAAACATGACAAATATTAGTTTTTACAAAAAATTATTGTAAACTGCATTTTCATAAATGGTTGTATTTAAAAGTAATTCTTAAGCTATGAAAATCCTTGACATTAAAGTAATGCGTGGGCCCAATTATTGGTCGGTACGCAGGCATAAACTTATCCAAATGCGCCTTGATTTGGAAGAAATGGAGCAAAGTCCTACAAATTCAATTGATGGTTTTCCTGCGCGATTAGAGAAACTCTTCCCAACCATGTTTTCGCACCGTTGTTCTGTGGGTGCTCCAGGCGGTTTTTTTCAGCGGGTAAAAGAAGGTACTTGGATGGGGCATGTGATTGAACATATCGCTTTGGAACTTCAAACTTTGGCGGGTATGGAGTGTGGTTTTGGCAGAACAAGGGGCACAGGCAAAGAGGGTGTTTATAATGTGGTGTTTAGCTACATGGAAGAAAAAGCAGGTATCTATACTGCTAAAGCTTCAGTGCGTATTGCGGAGGCTCTTATTGCCGGAAATGATTATGACTTGACGGAAGACATTCAAAATTTGCGAGAGATACGTGAAGAAGAGCGCCTTGGTCCAAGCACAGGCTCTATTGTTGATGAAGCGGTTACCAGAGGTATCCCATATATCAGGTTAAACAAAAGTTCGTTGGTGCAATTGGGTTATGGAGTAAACCAAAAACGCATCCGTGCCACCGTTGCCAGCACAACAGGAAGCATTGCCGTAGATATTGCTTGCGATAAAGAAGAAACAAAAAATTTGCTTGAAGCGGCTGAAATTCCTGTACCAAAGGGTCGGATTGTGTACAGTGAAGAAGGGCTAAAAGAAGCGATAGAACGCATTAAATATCCGATTGTAACAAAGCCAGTTGATGGCAACCATGGCAAAGGAGCCACCACCAACATTTTAAATTGGGAAGACGCAGTAAGGGGATTGGAAGCGGCAAAAAAATATTCTCGTGGGGTTATTGTAGAGAAGTTTATTACTGGTGAAGACCACCGTGTATTGGTGATTAATTACAAGTTTGTAGCCGCTGCCATACGCAAACCGGCAGCAGTAGTGGGAGACGGTAAATTAACTATACAACAGCTTATTGATAAAACCAACGAAGACCCACGCAGAGGATATGGGCATGAAAAAACATTGACGCAAATAAAAGTGGATGATTTTACCATGGATATTCTTCATAAAAAAGGCCTGACTTTAGAAAGCGTGTTGCCTAAAAATGAAGAGTTGTTCCTTAAACCAACTGCTAACTTAAGTACTGGTGGAACAGCCACTGATGTTACTGACCTGGTTCATCCTGATAATATTTTTATATGTGAGCGCATTGCCCGAATTATTGGACTGGATATTTGCGGCATTGATATTATGGCCGAAAATCTCACTGAACCATTGGGCCAAACAGGCGGTGCTGTTTTAGAAGTGAACGCTGCTCCAGGATTCCGCATGCATATTGACCCTGCTGTGGGCATACCGCGCAATGTGGCTGAACCGGTAATTGATATGTTGTACCCGATAGGCAGTACAGCCAGAATACCGATTATAGCCGTTACAGGAACAAACGGAAAAACCACTACAACTAGGTTAATGGCACACATGGTTAAAACCATGGGCCATAAGGTTGGTTATACAACTACAGATGGGGTTTATATCCAAAACCAAATGATGATGAAAGGCGATTGCACAGGGCCTGTAAGTGCGGAATTTGTGTTAAAGGATCCTACGGTTGATTTTGCTGTACTGGAGTCAGCCCGTGGTGGCATTTTACGTGCGGGTTTGGGTTTTCACCACTGTGATATTGCCATTGTAACCAACATTGCTGAAGACCATTTGGGTTTGCAAGATATAGACACTATTGAGCAATTGGCAAGAGTAAAGGGTGTTGTGCCTGAGAGTGTGTTGCCGGATGGTTATGCCATATTAAATGCAGAAAACAAATGGACAGCCGGAATGGCCGTTGGACTAAAATGCAAAGTGGCTTATTTTAGTATGGACGAGAATAACCCGCTTATTAAAGAGCATATTAATAAGGGTGGATTGGCAGCTGTTTACGAAAATGGATATGTAACCATTTGTAAAGGAACATGGAAAATTCGTGTTGAAAAAGCCGTGAATATTCCGTTAACCTTTAATGGCAGGGCTGCTTATAATATTGCGAATATATTGCCAACTCTATTGGCGGCATTTATACGTAACATGAAAGTGGAAGATATGCGGGTAGCACTGGCCACCTTTATTCCTGGTCCGGCACAAACGCCAGGCAGGATGAATATATTTAGGTTTAAGCATTTTGATGTAATGGTAGATTATGCGCACAACACCGCAGGTTTTGAGGCGATTGGAGAAATGTTAAGCAAAATTGAAGCAAACCATGTAGGCATTATTGCGGGTGTAGGCGACAGGCGGGATGAAGATACTGTGGCTCTTGGCGCACAGGCTGCTAAAATGTTTCATGAAATTATCATCAGACAAGATAAAAACCTGCGAGGACGAACTGAGAATGAAATTATTGATTTAATTACCAAGGGCATTAAACAAGTGGCCCCGGATAAAAAGGTAACTACATTTAAGAAAGAGCATGATGCCATTGAGTTTGCTATAAAAAATGCCCGTAAAGGAACTTTTTTAACCATTTGCAGCGATGTGGTTCCTGATGCGTTAAGTCAAATTATGAGGCTTAAGGAGCAGGAAGACATGGGCGAAATTGAATTGGGCTTGGAAGAAGCCACCAGTTAAGCTGGGTTTTTTACCAGAAAAGTAGAGAGGGTGCAGAGAAACCGTTTTTTGCACCCTCTCTACTTTTCCTTCAGCCCATAAATACCTGGTAAAAGGGTAAGTTATACCTCTATTAATCATAAATTTACCTAAATAATTTTCTTTTGACTAAAGCTTTACGTTGATTTGCACGTTTGTTGCTTGTTGCAATAATATGTAATGCTACTTTATGTCCTTTAAATACCCAGTCGTTTTTGGTTTAATTTTATTCGCTACGCTTTCATTGGCACAACGCCCAGCGGGGAAAACAGACCCCGCCATGTATAAAAACATGCCTGCCATTGGCAGGGTTTACGGAAAAATATTGGAAGCGGGTAGCAAACAACCTGTTGAGTTTGCAACAGTAACTCTGCTAGCTATGCAAAAAGACAGTGCAATCAGCGGTGGTTTGGCAAAGGCAAATGGCGACTTTAACCTCACCAAGTTGCCTATGGGAAGGTATAGGCTCAAAATTAGCTTTATCGGCTACAAAGCCTTGGTTAGAAATATTGTGATTACACCAAATTTGTTGGAGCAGGATTTGGGTGATATTGCCTTGGAGGTTGATGGAAAAAATTTAGCGGAGGCAGTAGTTCAAGGTGAAAAGGCAACAGTAATTATGACGGTTGATCGCAGGATTTATAATGTAGATAAAGATATTTCGGCACGTGGTGGAACGGGAATAGATGTCATAAAAAATATTCCTGGCTTAACTGTGGATGCTGATGGTGGGGTTACTTTGAGAAACAGCAGCCCTACTATTTTTGTAGATGGTAGGCCAACCACGCTAACGTTGGAACAAATACCCGCAGATGAAATTGAACGGGTAGAAGTGATTACCAACCCATCAGCCAAATTTGATGCTTCTACCTCTGGGGGTATATTGAACATTGTGTTGAAGAAAAACACCAAGCCCGGATATAATGGTTTGATTACGCTGGGATACGGCATTCCTAACCGATATAATGGCATGGCAAATATCAACATCAAAGAAGGCAGAAGCAATTTTGGATTATCATACAATGTTAATAGGTCATTGAATCCAACCAAAGGATTTACAAACCGCACAAGTTTGTTAAATGGTAAGGAAACGGGGTATTTTGATCAAGATAATACTACCGATGCCATTAGGCTCATGCAAAACGCCCGTTTATCTTTTGACTACAACATTACCAACAGAACCATGATAACTTTGGCGCAGGGCTTTACTGGTGGCGGGTTTGAAACAGATGAAGTACAACGGTTTGAACAACGAAGTGCAGAGCGGCAAGTGATAACTTCTGGTAACAGAAACATGAATCAGGATACCAAATGGAAAAACTACTCCAGCCAGTTGCTGTTGCGTAAAACTTACCCACAAAGGGGTAAAGAATTTACAACGGACCTCACATACAATAAGAGTGAAAGAAGGAATGACGCAGACTTTTACACGTATAATTATGATAGTGCAAATAAATTGATGAATCCTGGTGAGCAATTGCAATACAACAGAGGTGATGGAAGCAGTGATAACTTAACCTTTCAATTTGATTTTGTTAACCCAGTTTCAGACACTACAAAATGGGAATTTGGGGTGCGAAGCAATTACAGAGTAGAGAAAACAAAACTGGAAGTAACAAATAGGGACAACATAAGCAATAGTTTTATCACAGATACCGCATTAACCAATAATTACCGAATTGACGAACTGATTAATGCTGCTTATGTAACCTATACAAGCATGTTAATGGGTATTGGATACCAAGCTGGGTTAAGGGTAGAACAAACCCGATTTATTGGAGAACTTATCGGCAAAAACCAAACCTTTGAATATATCTATCCAGATGGCTCCAAGAACCTTGCAAAAGCCATGTTTCCTAGTCTTTATTTAACCAAAAGAGTTGGTGAAAAGCATGAAATTCAGCTTAACTTTTCCAGAAAAATTGGTCGACCTGGATTTATGCAGGTGATGCCATTTGTGATGTTTGCAGATAAGCTGAATTACCGCATTGGTAACCCCAATTTGGCTCCTGAGTTTAATAATAATTTGGAGTTAAATTACAACCGCATCTTGCCAGGAGGCAATCTGTTTGCTGCTGCTTATTTAAAAATTACTGAAGACCCAATAACCAACTTCACCCAACAGTTATCAAGCGATACTACAGGAACTGTTTTGATAAATACCTTCATCAATGGCAATACCATGTATAATTATGGTGGTGAAAGCAATTATAAGTTTAGTTTGTTTAAACGCAAGCTAGATGTTACGCTAAATGCCAATGTTTTTTATACAGATATCAGTGCCAATAATGGTACTACAGAGCTAAAAAATAGTGGTATGAGCTGGAACGGGAAAGTTATTGTTAGTTATAAATTGCCTAAGCAATTTACTGTTCAGGCAAATGGAAATTATGAAGCACCACGCATTATTCCTCAAGGTAAAACGCTTGATGTGTACTCTATTGATATTTCATTAAATAAAGAGGTTAACAAGTTGCTTAGTTTTAATTTGGTATTAAATGATGTGTTTAATACACGCAGGTTCGGCACTAATTTTCAAAGTGCATTTGTTGAGCAAGATATTAGCAGGAGAAGAGAAACCCGCTTTTTACGATTAAGTGTAACCTGGCGTTTTGGAGAAATGGACGCATCGTTGTTTAAAAGACGCACCCAACGTAGGGGTGAGGGCGGAGGAATGGACGTAGAATTCTAGTTTTTTATTTTCCTGCTCTAGCTTTCAAATCAAGCATTAATTTTTCAATGGCAGATGGTTGCCTGAGTTGCCAGTTTTGCGGTTTTGAATGAAATCTTGGATTCAGAAATAGGTTAACATAAACAACCCCGTTGCTATAGGTTTTTCCATACCAGTTTTGAGCCAAATATGCTTGCTGAGCCACACTAAATTCAGCATTTACATTAGATTGTACAATAGCAGGTAATGAGTCCAATACCGTATCGTTAATGCGATGGATTTCTGGCTGAATGGAAGCAAGGTTGGTAAGCAAAGTGGGATTGGCAATTGGCGCATGGCTATACAATTTCATTTCAGTACCTACTTCTTTCCTTAATTGCGAAATGGCTTTAAAATAACCCCTATAAGCGATAGTGGCATCTCCTAAGTTTTTCCCTGGATAATGTAAAAAATTACCCGCTACCAAGCTGACTAAAGTGGTTATTGTTATTAATACTTGTTGCTTTTGTGTGGTAAACAATAACGTTACGTGAAAAAGTAAAATGATGGCAAACGCATTAAACACTAAAAAATAACGATGTCCTATGGTGTTGTTTAAAAATATGGTAATGGTGAGTAAGCATGGTAATGCTAAAAAGAACCACTGGTTCAAAATGGGGCGGGCTTCTTTCCGTTTGAGGTAAAAACCAATGAGCAGCAGATAAATGCCAATCATGCCATAATCTATAATGCGCCAAGCAGCAATAAACAGTGCTTTAATATAAGTAGTAAGGCCATTTAATTCATTCACATCAGAATAGTCTGGAGAAACCAGCCACCAGCCAGCATGTTGATGGTGAATAATTAGCCAACCAACAAAAGTTAGAAATGGGGTAGCATAAACCCAAAAATACTTGATAAACCAAGTACGAAGGTTCTTTTCATCCCTATACACCAAATGCAAACAGGCTAATGAGAGCAAGAGGAATAACGATTGCAGGTGTGTGATACACATAAGGGTGGAAAAGATAGTTATTGCCCATTTGTTTCCTGTATAAACTCCCCTAATAGCCAACATAAAAAAACTCATCAGTGCCATTGTATTTAGCATCATGGCGCTTTGAGATAAGTAAGTGGAGAAGCACAATAGTGCGACCAACGCCAAGTTACTGGCTGGTATGGAAAGGAAAACGGTGGCAAGTTTTTTAAAGGAATAAGCGAAAAGTAAAGACCATAAGCACCCGAAGGCATGGGCTACCCAAAGTTGTTTTCCCAACACTTTCCAGCAAGCAGCAAGCAGCCATGGGTATAGTGTTGGATGGCCGGGGTCTTTTATTGCAGGGTAAAAAATGGTTAATAGGTTGTTGTCATAAATGTGGTGTGCTGCCTGTGCCGTAGATGAAATGGCATCACCAAAAAAGGGGTCGTGATAGATGATAATAAAAAGAATAGATTGATAACAAAGCACCAATCCAAAGAAGTATTGACTTGAAAAAAACTTTTTGATTAAACTAAGCATGCTCTGCTTTCAAGTTCTGCATAACTGATGTGTAAACGGCCTCATATTTGGGAACGATACGATCAATATGAAACTCTAGGGCGCGTTTTTTTGCAGCGGATTTAAACTGTTTAAGAAGCTCTTCATTACTTAACAGGTGTATGGCTTTTTGGGCCATATCTTCTACATCCCCAACATTACACAAGTATCCTGTTTCACCATCAATATTTAGCTCAGGTATACCACCTGCATTGCTACTTATCACCGGAACTTCGCAAGCCATGGCCTCTAGGGCTGCTAATCCAAAACTTTCGGTTTCACTAGGCATAATAAACAAATCACACACTGAAAGAATTTCTTCTACAGGGTCTTGTTTGCCTAGGAAAATGATGTGATCACACAATTGCAGTTCCCTGCATAACATTTCGATATTTTGTCGCTCAGGTCCATCACCGACTAAAATTAATTTTGCTGCTATTTTTTTAACAACAATGCCAAATGTCCTCACTACATCTTCCACTCTTTTAACTTTTCTAAAATTACTGGTGTGTACCAGTAATTTTTCTCCTTGTGATGAAATGGCTTTTTTAAAATGTTCTCGAGGTTTTTTACTAAACCGCTCAAAATCAATAAAGTTAGGTATAACTTCAATGTCTTTGGTTACTTTAAAGTGGTTATAGGTATCCTGTTTTAAAGAGTCAGAAACAGAAGTGATGGCGTCTGATTGGTTTAATGAATAAGTAACTACAGGTGTAAAGGAAGGGTCTTTTCCAACCAACGTGATGTCTGTGCCATGTAGGGTAGTAATAATTGGAATATGTATCCCCTCTGCTGCCAGTATTTGTTTTGCAAACACTGCTGCTGAAGCATGGGGTATTGCATAATGCACGTGCAATAAATCCAGTTTCTCAAATTTAACCACATCAACCAACCTGCTTGTTAAAGTTGTTTCGTAAGGTGGGTAATCAAAAAGCGGATAACTGCTTACATAAACCTCATGGTAAAAGAGGTTATTGGTAAAAAAGTCAAGTCTGGCAGGCTGCTTATAGCTTATAAAATGAACCTGATGTCCTCTTTGGGCAAGAGCCTTGCCCAATTCTGTTGCAACTACACCACTTCCTCCATATGTTGGATAACAAACAATTCCTATTTTCATAAGTAAACTTGAGAAAGCAAAGATGCTATAATATACTGAGGTTTAATAACAGTTATTGTTGTTCCAGTATTAAAGTTTCGTATACAGCATCTTGTAGTTGGGTGCGAATATTAAGCTCAATTAGCTTCTTGTTTTCTGCATTAGGGTAAACCCGGTTTGAGAGGAAGATGAAAACCAGTTTTTCTTTAGGGTCAGCCCAGGCGCAAGTGCCAGTAAATCCAGTATGCCCAAATGTTTGTGGGGAGCAATTTTTGCCAGTAGGATTTGGCTTTTTAGGGTCTATTTCGGGTTTGTCAAAACCTAATCCCCTTCTACTTTTTTGAGTTTGTTTTTTGGTAAACAAGGCAACGGTAGCTGGTTTAAATATTCTTTTGTCGCCATACTCACCTTCGTTTAGCAGCATTTGCATGATAATTGCCACATCATTTGCACTGCCAAATAATCCTGCATGTCCACTTATTCCACCCAGCATAGCGGCAGTTTGGTCATGTACGGTGCCGCTGCATATTTGCCCCCTAAAAGTAGAGTCTATTTCAGTTGGAACAACCCATCCGTTATTGATTTTGCCCAGTGGATTAAACGTGAGGTTGGCTAAATTCAGCGGCTTATAGATGTTTTCATTCAGGTAGGTATCAAATGGGGTTTGGGTCACGGATTCAATTAGCTTTCGTAATAAAACAAAACCAAGATCAGAATAAACGTAATTGCCTTTTGCTTTTACTTCGCTATTGATGATGGCATCCCATACATATTGTTCATAATCTTTATGCATAAACAAGTTTGGGGCAACCTGGATGCTATAAAAGCTATCACGTGTGGTTTGGTAAATTAGGGGGTTGGGTTTGCCATTGATGAGGGTGTTTTTGTAAATGGGTATAAATGGCGTTAAACCTGCTTGGTGTAGCATTACGTCAGTGATGGTAATATCTTCCTTGTTGCTGCCTTCCAGCATGGGTAAGTACTTGCTGAGTTTGTCTTCCAGTTTTATTTTATGGGCTTCATAAAGGTGCATGATACCTAAGGTTGTGGCAAGTACCTTGGTTAAGGAGGCCAAATCATAGAGGTGGTAATTTTTTACAGGGTTAATGTTTTCATAAGTATGGTAACCAAAGGATTTCTGGTAAACAATATTTCCTTTATGTGCCACAATAATTTGACAACCTGGGGTTGCGCCTTGTTCAATTGCAGAAAGTGCAATACTATCAAGCCGATAAAAGGCATCTGCATTCATGCGTACTTCTTCTGGCATTACGTAATTAAACCGGTTGAGTGTTTCGGTGTTAACACCTGCGTTTAAGGGAAAAGCATTACCTACACCAACTGGCATTTTTCCTTTAGCGGGTATTGCTCCAAAAAGTACTTGTGCCGCTAGGGCGTTGTTCAACTCTAGGTCTTCGTAAGATATGATTACGTTACGGGCACGTTGGAATTGATTTAAGATATAAGGATTGCCATTTGAAATTAAGACCGTTTTGCGGTCTTGCTCCAATAACCTGTTTACAAAATCAATTTGCGGTTGGGTTAGGCCCAGTTTCTTGCTTACAAATCTGCTGGTGGCGTGTAAGCTAACAAGTACCAAGTTGTAGGATTTTAACGCAGCAAACAGGCTGTCAAAGTTTGCTTGAGGGTCTGTTTTTTCAATGCTAAAATAGTCTGCGTGTGCATAGTTTAATGTTGCTTCTTGAAAAGGGGTGAGTTGTTGCACACCAACAGAAACAATGGCAATTTTGTATAATTCTGGGTTTTTTATTGGAATGATGTCGTCCGCATTTTTAGCCACAACAATGCCATTTTTGATGGCTTTCTTAATCATTTCAGGAGCACCGCCCGTATTTAAATCTTCGGTTAGGTTTTTTAATTCAATGGGTTGGTACTTGTTTAAGCCAGCCCAATATTTGGCTAACAACACCCGCTTGCAACTTTTTTCAATTTGCTCCATGCTTAAAGAGCTATCACATAGGTGGTCTTTTATGCAAGCTAAACTTGCAGGAACATTTTCTACAAAAAGCAGAATATCATTACCAGCAAGCAATGCCTTTGCGGCCACTTCACCAGGAGGATATAAATCAGCAACGCCTTTCATGTTCAGCGCATCGGTAATGATGATTCCCTTAAAGCCCATTTCATTACGAAGCAGATCGGTAATAATGGGTTTGGATAAAGAAGATGGTGTGTTGGTTGTATCTAAAGCTGGGATGTTTAAATGGGCCACCATTACGCTCATCACATCATCATCAATCAGTTTTCTAAAAGGATATAATTCCAGGGAATCTAGCCGTTTGCGGTTGGCTTTGATAACGGGTAAGCCATAGTGAGAGTCTGTTTCCGTGTCGCCATGCCCAGGAAAATGTTTGGCAGAGGCAATGATGTGCATATCCTGTAACCCTTTAACATAGGCCATCCCTAACTTAGAAACAGTATTCCTGTTTTCTCCAAACGACCTGTCGTTTATTACAGGATTGTTAGGGTTGTTATTTACGTCAACATCAGGGGCAAAGTTAAAGTGTATACCCATTCGGTTAAACTGTGCGCCAATGCTTGTTCCCATTTCATACATTAAATCTGCGTTGGCACTTGCTCCTAAAACCATTTGCCTAGGGTAAACGGGGGTGCTGTCAATGCGCATGCTTAATCCCCATTCCCCATCAATGCCAATAAGCATGGGCACCTTGCTTTTTTGTTGAAACAGGTTGGTTAAGGTGGCCTGTTTATAAGGGCTTCCTTTAAAAAATATCAACCCCCCAACCTTAAAATCATTAATCAATGCTTCTACATCCTTAAAATGTGAACTATCTCTCATGGGCCACACGTCAACCATGAACAATTGCCCTATCTTCTCATCTTCGGTTAATGTATTGTACACAGAATCAACCCAGTGGTTGCTCTTGTTCCAGTTTAAACTTACACTTTGTGCCTTTAAAAAAGCAGTGGAAGTAAGGAGTCCTAAAAAAATAAGTATTCTATGCATTCAACTAATTCTTGTACAACATGATAATAAGTGTACAAAAAAAGGTAAAAAAGTGGTGGTATCTAGCCAAATAATCAGCAAGTTTTATACCTACATATTAACACTGCATTTAGTTTCGTACTTTGCAGCATATTTAGTTATGAGTGATATTATTAAACTTTTACCCGACCACGTGGCAAACCAAATTGCTGCAGGGGAGGTTATTCAACGTCCGGCTTCGGTGGTTAAAGAGCTGCTTGACAATGCTATTGATGCTGGTTCAGACCAAATTCAGTTGATTGTTAAAGAAGGCGGTAAAACATGGATTCAGGTAATTGATAATGGAAAGGGGATGAGCCCAACTGATGCCCGCATGTGTTGGGAACGCCATGCCACCAGTAAAATAAATGCATCAGAAGATATTTATACCATAAAAACCATGGGCTTTAGGGGTGAGGCTTTGGCAAGTATTGCTTCAGTAGCTCAGGTAGAGCTAAAAACCAAAAAGGCAGAGGACCAAATAGGCACCTTGATTTTGGTTGAGGGCAGTGAGGTTAAAAAGCAGGAACAAGCTGCGTGCGAAACGGGGACATCTATCACCGTAAAAAATTTATTTTACAACATCCCAGCACGAAGAAATTTTCTTAAATCCAACCCAGTAGAAACCCGGCATGTTTTTGATGAATTTACCAGAACAGCCTTGGCTAATCCGCAGGTGAAATTTACCTTACACAATAACAATGAAGAGGTTTATCATTTAGAAAAGGGCGATATCCAACAACGTATTAAACAATTATTTGGGTATAGTTTGCCAGAGCAATTGTTGGGGATGGGTGAGGAAACTACCATAGCAAATGTTTCTGGTTTTATGGGCAAACCTGAGTTGGTAAAGAAAACCCGTGGGGAACAATTCTTTTTTGTAAACAACCGATTTATTAAGGATGCTTACCTTAACCATGCAGTAATGAGTTGTTATGAAAACCTAATTAGCAAAGACCAATTCCCTTTTTATGTAGTATTTATTGAAATAGACCCCAAACATATTGACGTTAATGTGCACCCTTCAAAAACTGAAATTAAGTTTGATGATGAAAGGTCGTTATACCAAATACTAAAATCAGTGTGTAAAAAAACCATTGGGGAGCATTACCACGTGCCAACTTTTGAACCAGCCAGCCCTGATTATTTTCTTCAATTAAATCATCCAAGTCAGCCTACGGGTTTTTCAACCCAAACAACAGCGCCTGCCTTAAACAACAATAACCAGGGTAAGGGATTTAACACATCAACCAACAATTTTAACCAAACTAAAAGCAGTGATTGGGAGGAGCTTTTTGGCATATTAAATAAGAAGGAAACCATTGCAGATGTTGGCGGTAAGCGGTTTGCAAAAATGCCTGAAGAGTTGAATTTAGAGAATGATTCTTACACCAAAAATATTACCCAAATACATGGAACATTTATTCTATCGCAAATAAAAAGTGGCATTATGCTTATTGATATGCAAGCTGCACATGAGCGTATTTTATTTGATAAATACATGTATGCCTTACAAAATCAACCAATGGCCAGCCAACAGAAGTTGTTTCCGAAAAGCATTACATTAAATGCCTCAGATGCCACGCTGTTGCAGGAGTTGCTCGCTGATATTCGGGTGCTGGGTTTTGATGTGAATGAACTTGGTGGGAATACTTTTGCCATTAATGGAGTTCCCGCAGAGCTTAATCATTACAACGAACAGCATTTAATAGATGAGGTGTTGGAGAATTATAAAAAGCAACAGGGAAACCTAACCAAACACCATCATATTGCCAGAATATTGGCGCAAAGGGCAGCAGTTAAACCAGGCACTAAATTAAGTGCCGATGAAATGAATAACCTAATTGATGAGTTATTTGCGTTGCCTGAAAACAAACTTTCGCCAAGCGGAGCCGTTTGTTATAAAACAATAAGTGTTGAAGATATTTATAAGCTATTGGTTTAATGGATGCATTGAATAAAACCTGGCTCCATCAATTGGTTGTTGTTGTTGTAACCACACTGATTTTGTTTTGGTGCCTGCCTGAGCTTTTCATAAATATGAATACCACACTGATTAATATGACAGGTGATGGTATAAAAAACTACTATACAATGATCTATCATGTAAAACATGGAAGTGGTTTGTATTTTAAGGGGTTTGCTTATCCTTATGGTGATTTGGTTACATTTACGGATAACCAGCCTTTTTTAGCGGTTACACTAAGTTGGCTCAATTCATTGGGGCTACCAACGGGTAAATATGTTATTGGAATCTTTAATTTTTTTATGGTAACCAGCCCTGTTTTATGTGCTGTGTTTTTGTATTTAATTTTTAAGCATTACCAAGTTGCAGGGTGGTGGGCTATGGTTTTTTCCATTGTTATTGCCTTGCTTAGCCCACAGTTTGATAGAATTTACGGACATTATGGGATGAGCTATTGCTTTATTTTTCCAAGTATCTGGTATTATTTTATCCGCTACCAGCAAAGCGGGTTTCGGTTAATTTGGTTTTGGATTATTTCGTTAAGCATATTTATATACTCATTACTCCATGCCTATTTGCTGGTAATCTGTAGTATTTTTCTGGTGTTTTATGCCATTGTATATTTATTGGCAAACCTTAAACAATGGAAACAACACGTTAAGCCAGTAGTGGCTATTTTTTCAGCTGGAATAGCCCCATTAATAATCTTCTTGGTATTTATGTGGTGGGCTGATATATATAAAGATAGGGTTACAGTGCCATGGGGTTTTACGCTTTTTCGTTCTAGTTTCAGTAGTTTTTTTTATACCGACAGAACCACGCTCGGCTTACTGTTGCCGAAGGTTATTCAACCAAGCCCTTTTATACCTGAGGGATTTGCTTATGTAAGCTTTTGGGGTGTGTTTGTGTTTGCGTATATCATCATTAGGTGGGTGGTTATCACCATTAAAACCCGAAAAATAAGCCTAACACCAGTTGTTGTTCTAAACCAGGTAAACTATAGTGTGTTGCTCATTACTGGCTTTTTGGTTTTTATGATGGCCAATATTTTCCCCTTTTATTATGCTCCTTTTAATGAGTGGTCTGATTACTTATTTGGCTTAAACCAGTTTCGGGCAACAGGCAGGTATGCATGGGTTTGTTATTACATTTTTATGGTAGTGATGAGTTTATTTTTTTACCGGAAACACCAGCAGTTAAAAGCGCAAGGTAAAAAGATATTGGCAACAACCATTCTGCTGGTTTATTCGGGTGTAATTTTAGTTGAAGCCGTAGAAATCATTACCATAAACTGGAAAAATGTCCATACAAAAGATCAGGATATATTTTTTGACAACAACACGGTGGATGTGTTAAAGGAGATCCACCAAAAACCATCCGATTTTCAGGCGATATTGGGATTGCCCTTTTATGGAATAGGTAGTGAAAAGTTTAGTTATTTAGGTTCTGAAGAATTGTTCTTTTGGTCAATAAAGTGGTCCTATGAAACGGGATTGCCTTTGGTTAATTTTAATATGCCCAGGGCAAGCACCCAAAATTGTAGTGATATTTTGCAGTTGTTGAGCAGCCCATTCATCAGTAAAAAATACCCAGAATTGATTACCGATAAAAGGCCTTTTTTACTGCTTATTTCAGATACTGCAAAGCTAGTGAGTGCTGAAAGGGATATTATTCAGGAGGCAAAGTTACTTCATTCTTCGCCACTGGGTTATCAGTTGTATCGTTTAAATATAAAAGATTTGTTACGGGCAAAAGCACAGTTACTAAAAGCCTTAAATAATGATTATTTGGCGAGTAAACAAAAAATGGACAGCACAGCTAAGCTGATTGATTTTAATTACAGTTTTGAAGACTTTGAATATTTTAAAGGAGACTATTTAAACAACGATGTGGTTGTTTATGAAGGGCCAATTTCAGTAAAACTGGATAGTTTGTTTGAGTTGAGCATGTGGGGAACAGGCAGCAAAAACTTTTGGGGTTCTGCGGCCTTTCGTATTGAACAATTTGACTCAAACAACACACGTGTTGAGGAAAGATTTAGCTCCGAAAATCAGGATATAGATATTGTAAAAAAATGGTATTTGCTAAGGCTTCAAACAAAAAAACTACATCCTAAAAATACTTTTCGGATAACAGCAAGCGGGCATCGTTATCAATATTGTAACTTGTTAATTAGGAATCCATCAGATACCATAACAACAATAGATAAAAGGACCAACTGGTGGTTTGTAAATAACAGGCCATTTAAAGTTAAGTGAAGGTAGTTGCGCATAAATTAACCTAACTAGCTAGAAAGGCAGAATTATTCTGATAATTTATATAAGTTAGCAGGATTATTTTACAGGAGCGCAATCTTGTTAAAAGATAATATTAATGAACTGGCTGATAAAACTTAGAGAAACCAAAACCAACTATTTGTATGCCGCTTTTATAGCGGAAATGTTGTTGCTTGTTTATTTAAGAAACGAGGCAGGTTACCTGTTAAGCCCCATTTTAATGGTAAGTGTTGGTTTCTTCCTGTCTGTTTATCCAATTTTTTTATATCGGCAGAATCCACATCGTTTTATTCTTTCGCAAGGCACCCATCCTCATCCAATAAGTGCAAAAAAGGTATGGCTTGTTTTTGGCGGGTTGGTTTTGGCTTACGTGGTTTGGTCGGCAATACTATTTAAACAGCATCCGATTGATATTAACCAATCAGATATTATTCCGTTTATTAAAGATGTTTACCTGGAGCGGTTAAAGGCTGGCATACCTGTTTACAGCTCATATACTGGTTTTAATTATGGAACGTTCACTCCAAGTTATCTTCCGGGTCATTGGATGCCATTTATTATTCCATTTGTTTTGCAGATAGATTTTAGGTGGTCTTGTGTGGCGGTGTTTGTGTTGGCAAACCTACTGTTTTGCAGGTACGTGCTAAAAATGGATAAAAGTGCATTTGGCCTCGTTAAAATTTGCCTTCCTTTTTTATTGGTATTCTCCGTTTATTTTAAACAAGGGAAAGACGCAGCCCACACCATCGAGCTTATGGTTTTTGGGTATTACCTAATGTTGGGGATTTCAATTTTTAGTTTAAATGCGTTTAATAAAGCGGCTGGCGTTATTCTTCCTTTGCTTTCGAGGTATACTTTTATGTTTTGGATACCCATTTATGCACTAAGTTTATTTTTTAGTGACAAAAAGCTTTTGATTAAAGTAGTGGTATTCGGCACCGTATTGATTGGAATCTTATTTGTTCCATTTGTGTTACAAACGCCAGAAATGTATAAAGAGTTTAATGCAAATTATATTTCAGGTGTAGTCAATGAGTGGAAGGGACAGTCTTGGCAATTGCCAGGTGACAAACCTTTTCAACTCTTTCAAGGTTTGGGTTTTGCAAGCTGGTTTTACGAGTTCTATCAGGGAGATTTACAAGCCAAGATTATTGCATTAAAAAACACCATGGTGTGGGTAGGTTTGGTGCTAATGGTTATGCAGGTCATATTCCTTTTAAAAAACAGAAACAAGATAGACCAACAACTTTTTTCGGTACTTTCATTAAAAGCAGCACTTACTGTTTTTTATGCGTTTATTATGGTTCCTTATATTTACTTAAATTGGGTTCCATTGGCTGTTTCTATTGTAATTCTATCAAGAATAAATGCAAGTACTAAATAACTAAACCTATGAAATTATCAATAGTTAGTCCAGTATACAAAGGCGAAAAAATGGTTGATGAATTGGTGAGCCGCATCGTTTCATCTGTGCAAACCATTACTCCTGATTTTGAAATTATTTTGGTAGAAGATTGTGGTCCGGATAAAGCTTGGGATAAGATTGTTGCCCAAACAAAAAAAGATAGCAGGGTTAAAGGTGTAAAACTTAGTAAAAACTTTGGTCAGCACCATGCCATTACTGCGGGGCTTGATTTGGCAAAAGGGGAATGGACCGTGGTAATGGACTGCGATTTGCAGGACAAGCCTGAGGAAATTATTAACTTATACAATAAGGCCCAAGAGGGGTATGATATAGTTTTTGCCAGAAGAGCAAAAAGAAAAGACCATTTTTTCAAGAGAAAATCTTCGCAACTTTTTTATGCAGTCTTCACCTACCTGTCTGGTGTTCAACAAGACGGAACAATTGCCAACTTTGGCATATACAGCCACAAGGCGGTAAAAGCAATGAATGCGATGCGAGAGCCCATGCGGGCATTTGCACCCATGGCAAAGTGGATTGGTTTTAACAGAACAGCTATAGATGTGGTGCATAGCGAAAGGTTTGAAGGAACAACTACTTACAATTGGACAAGGCTTATTAACCTGGCATTGGATTTTTCTATGGCGTACTCTGATAAACCGTTAAGACTGGCCGTTAAGCTTGGTTTTTTAATTAGCAGCCTGGCCATTTTATATGCATTCTATAACGTGTATTTATACCTAAGTGGCTCTATTATTGTAAGTGGATTTGCCAGTTTAATCATATCCATTTGGTTTTTGTCCGGGTTAATTATTTTTATATTGGGAGTGGTTGGTCTTTATATCGGCAAAACGTTTGATGGAATAAAGAATAGGCCATTGTACATTATTGATAAGCAAACATTTTAATGAACATTGAACCTGTTTTATGGGACTCTGATTTTTTTGGCTACCCAATCGGAAAGCTAACATTATATGCAGATGAACGTATTGATGAAGAGCAATGCCTGAATAGCAACTACAAGTTAATTTATATTTTTAGTGAAGCAGAGCTTGGCCCGAATCAACTAGGAAACTTAGCCCTCCAATTGGCCGATTGTAAGATTGATTTGCAAACAAAAGTTAAATCAGAACCCGTTAAATCAGATGCACTTATTCAACCCCTTCATCAACTTAGCCCTGAGTTGCTTAACTTGGTGTATCAAAGTGGGCATTATTCTCGATTTAAGTTAGATCAACAATTTGTTCATCAGGAGTTCGAACGAATGTATTTGGCTTGGATTAACAAAGCTTTAGACCATAAACAACAACAAGTATTTGGTTATATGCAACAAGATAAACCAGTTGGTTTTATTACGGTTGCAGAAAAAAATGCAAACGCAGATATTGGGTTAATAGCTGTAGACGAAGCATATCGGGGGAAAAGTATTGGCCACCACTTGGTCAAACATGCTCACCAATTTGCTCAGCAAAATAACTTATCAAACATCACTGTAACCACGCAATTGGCAAATGCAGGTGCCATGCGGTTTTATTTGAACCATGGTTTTGAAGTAGCTAAAAAATCATACATTTATCATTTATGGAAGTAACAAACAATATTCCTTTCAATAAACCCTATCTTACGGGAAAGGAGACCCATTATATTTACCAAGCAGTATCCTCAGGTAAAATATCGGGTGATGGTATCTTTACCAAAAAGTGCCACCAGTATTTCGAAGAAAGGTACGGATTTAAAAAATGTTTACTCACCACGTCATGCACTGATGCGTTGGAAATGGCAGCCATTTTATTAAACATTGGTGAAGGGGACGAGGTAATTATCCCATCATTTACTTTTGTGTCAACACCCAATGCCTTTGTATTGCGTGGGGCAAAAATTGTGTTTGTAGATAGTTATGCTGATAATCCAAACATAGACGCATCAGCCATTGAAGCTTTGATAACTGAAAGAACTAAGGCAATTGTTCCGGTGCATTATGCAGGTGTTTCATGTGATATGGACATGATTATGGCCATTGCCAAAAAACACAATCTTTTTGTGGTAGAAGATGCCGCACAGGCCATTGATAGTTTTTATAAAGAAAGGCCGCTTGGGAGTATTGGTCATATGGCAGCATTTTCGTTTCATGAAACCAAAAACATCATCAGTGGCGAAGGTGGAATGTTGGTGATTAATGATGAGAACTTTGCAAAACGGGCAGAAATTATTCGGGAAAAAGGCACAAACCGGTCAGCATTTTTTAGGGGTGAAGTTGACAAATATGGCTGGGTTGATGTAGGAAGTTCATTTCTTCCATCGGATATTATTGCAGCATTTTTGTATGCGCAATTGGAAAACTTGGATGCCATTCAACAAAGAAGAAAAGAGCTTTGGGCTTATTATTACAACAGGCTGGACTCATTGCAAAAAAGAGGTGTTTTACAATTCCCGGCACTTCCCGCATATGCAAGCAACAATGCACACATGGCCTACATTGTTTGCAATAGCTTGGAGGAGCGGCAACAATTAATTGAAGAGTTAAAAAAGGATGGTATTATGGCAGTGTTCCATTACTTGTCTCTTCACCAATCGCCATACTACCACCAATTGCATGATGGCAGGGCACTGATACACAGCGACCACTTTAGCAATTGCTTGTTGAGATTGCCTTTGTATTATGAGTTAACGGAAAGTGAAATTGATAAAATAACAGCGATAATTATCCGATTTTATGAAAATAGATAAATGGATACCAATATTGGTTGATCCGCATAGCAAAGGAACATTGGTAAAAAAGGATTATGTACTCATTGGTGATGCAGGCAAGGTCTATCAAATTAATGATGGTAAGCCAGATTTTATTGGGTTGGAAAAGACTGTTTTTTTTGAAAAACAACGAGATGGGTTAGACCACTTAAAAACACAATTGAAAAACCGTTTTGGCAAGTATTACATGTTTTTAATTTACATCATTTCCCCGGTTTATATTCGGTTATACTGGCCAACATTTAGCATTTATTTAAACCACTTGGCTCAAAAAATCAGCAAAGAAAAACCTTTCGTGATTCAAATTGGAAGCGGTAACGATCGTTTGGCGGCAGACATTTTGAACGTTGACATCTTTAACTACGAAGAAGTGGATTTGGTAGCCGATTGTACCAATTTACCATTTGCAGATAATACCATTGATTGCGTAATCAGCAATGCCGTATTAGAACATGTAACAGAGCCAGATTTATTTGTAAAAGAGGCTTATCGGGTGCTTAAGCCTGGAGGAATCATCATTACAGGAGTTCCATTTATGCAAGGCTTTCATGCATCACCCAATGATTTTTACCGTTGGACAGAAAAAGGGTTGGCCCATTTGCATGGAAAATTTAAGTTTAAACAACAACGCATTTTTGCAAACAGTGGCCCAACCTCCGGTTTTCTCTGGATATTACAAGAGTGGTTGTCTATTCTGCTTTCGTTTAATATTACGTTGCTGTATCAATTCTGGTGGTTCTTTTTCACCTTTACGCTGTTGCCACTTAAATTGATTGATATTTTATTAATTCACTACAAGCAGGCACATAAAATTAATTCTTTCTACACGTATATTGGTGAAAAATGATTACTTGATTTTATATTCTTCGGGTACTTCATCTGAATGAACCTCTAATAAGGTATTAAAGTGTTTTCTTTCGTCTTCTGTATATCTAAACTTCCCTAAGCTATACCAATAGGCTTCTTTGCTCATGTTATCCCAGTGAATAACAACACGGGTATATTGAAATGTTTGGTAAAGGTTGAAAAGAACCAATAACGAAGTAATTACGTATAAGATTGTTGATTTTCTTTGCTCAATAAAAAACACAAAAAAGGAAGCCATTGGTACAGCCAAAAAAGCATAATATTCTACAAATGCCCGTATACTAAAACTACCACCCCATGACCAGCACCACCAACAAGAAAGAACATAAGCAGAAACAGGAAAGGCGATAACTAAAGGCAGAAACAATTTACTACGCTGTTTATGCATGAAGTAAAATCCTATTAGGGAAAATGACATGATAGGGGTATAAAGCAACCAACCTTTTCTGAAGCTAAAAAGCACGTTAACCAAGTTAGATTTAAGAAGGTTAAATCCCTCTTCACCGTAGGAGTAATAAAAATAACTACCCGAATGCAATTTCCAGAAAGTTATCTGCGGAACCCAAGGTAAAGCAGCAAAGAGTAGGGTAATAAATATTACCCACCTTTTATGATACCAGAACAAAAGGCGCTTCTTCATATCAGCTAGATTATGACAGCCCCATAATGCTGGAATAAGCGAAACAAAAATACTTGTTGGTCTTATTAGTAAGGATAAACCAAGTATAAAGCCAATTGAATAAATGTAATATGTTTTGTGTGATTCGTACCATTTGTATGAATAATATAAGACCAGACAATTTAAGGTAAATAAGAAACTATGTGTAAGTAGATTAAATGATACGGTATAGTAGAAGAGATTGGTTCCAAAGAAAATACAGATTAAAGTTAGTGAAGTGATTCGCTCGGTATAAAAATGCAACAAATACCTGCGCAGAACAAATAGGCCTAGGAACACAAACAACATTGCTGCGTAATACATGCCATATGCGTAGTAAGGAGATTGTCCGTCAATGGGCTGCCCCGCTAATTGGGCTGCCCCATGACAGATTAAGAAAAAAGGAGTATATACCAACGCTAATCCCATTGACATTTTTGGAATTCCATGACCCGTAGGTGAAGGATAAACGCCATAATTATTAGGAGCGGAAAATTCAAGGTCGTGATGGATGAATACAGCCTTAACATAGCTGTAATAAACAGTTACATCACTGATAAAAGGATGTCGGCTGCCTTGCCAGTCTCGCCATAAGTTATAAGATGCTGCGCAAAAGATAATAATAAACAGTATGACTTTCTTACTGGATTGTAACATCATTGTTTCGCTTTATAAATAGGGTAAATATAACTTCTTTGCCGTGTTCATCTAAAGTGGTAAATGTAGTATCATGCTGCAAAAAGGACTGGCTATCAAGAAAATCTTTTTGTATACCAAATTCTAATGGACTATACCAGCTGTCATGAATAATTAAATCAGTGGGTGTTGCAAGTTCTAGGTTTGGCATGTCATAAAACAATTTAACCTGTTTCTTATCAAAAGGGTCTTTATTGGTAAATAACGCAATATCGGTGTTGCCAATAATGTAACAGTGGTTAGGAAATTTTTTGCTAAGATAGGGTACTATCTGCTGTTTAATCAGTTTTTGAGCGGGATCCAGTTCAAAGTTTTCCGGAATCTTATGTGATGAGGGTCCTTTTAAAAAGGGAAACATAAAAATTAAAACTAGCAACAATCCATAAATCAAGTTGGAAAGCTGAACACTATATAAACTTGCCAAGGTTTTTAAATCATATAACCCAGATAAAACAATAATGCCAGCAAGTGGCATTACACTAACAAATACCCGAATTAAGCCCATAGAGTTAAAAATACCGAGAGCCCAAAAAGCAGCGTGACTAATAAAAAAGGCAGCAAAACAGCCATAAACCAGCCAGAGCTTTTCTGCGAGGTAAGTATTATTTTCTTTTGATAAAAGAAGTCTGTATGTCATGCCAATACAACCCAAAACCAATAACGAGAAGGGAATGGTTCCCATATTAAAAAACAACTGTGTTAAATAATGGGTCCAATTTCCTTTTCCATACCCACTGCTTAAATGGGCGTAAGGTATTTTGGTAAATACCCATAAAAAATCATGGTAATAAAAACTGCCAGCAATTGAAAAAATCAAATGTCCAAATGCCAGTAACGGGAGGTAACGACTCTTTTTTGTAAGAACCAGGTATATTGCAAATACACCTAAGATAATAAGCCCCTCTGAACGCACAAATGGCAAAAAAGAAATCATAGTTAGTGCGATGGCGTAACGTTGATAAAGCACAAAGTATATGCTAAACATCAACATTAAGGCAGATAAAGGTTCTGTGAGGCCCGAAAAAGTAACATGAACATATAGGGTAATAGAAGCCAAGAGCAGTCCAATCCATTCAGCACCATAAATATTTAATCTGAGGCAAATTTTATAAGTAAACCAAATAGCCCCTAAACTGCATAAGCAGTTAAACACCTTTATTCCAGTAAAACCATAAATAGAAAATGGAAGAGCAACAGCGGTAAAAAGGGGTTTCGCCCAGTGATTTAGTAAGTTTTCAGGGTGTTGTATGGCATAGTGGGCAAATAAATAATGTAATGTACTATCTCCACTACCATTTGTTCCTTCGCAAAAAAAGGCAATGCTTAAAAAAGCAACCACCAAAAACGAAAATGTGGCGTAGAACAAACGACTTTTAGTAATTTGCAACATGATTACTAAAGCTTAAATAGTCCGTACTTTAAAATACAATAGATAGCTCTAAATCCATCTTTCCAGTTAATTTTTTTTCCTTCTGCGTAAGTGCGCCCATAATAGGAGATGCCCACTTCATAAATCCTTACAAGTTCAATACGGCTAATCTTTGCCGTAACTTCTGGCTCAAAACCAAAACGTTTTTCTTTTAAATCTAAGCTTTTAAGCATACCAGCATTAAAAAGCTTGTAGCAAGTCTCCATGTCTGTTAGGTTTAAGTTGGTAAACATATTAGACAGCATGGTTAGAAATTTGTTTCCTATTGAGTGCCAAAAAAACAGAATACGATGCGGATTTCCACCCATAAAACGCGAGCCATAAACTACATCGGCAAATCCATCTAGTATAGGCTTTAGTAGAGTATTAATTTCTCTAGGATCATATTCCAAGTCAGCATCTTGAACAATAATTGCATCACCAGTAGCCTCTTTTATTCCGGTATGAATGGCAGCCCCTTTACCACCATTAACCGCGTGTTCAACAAACTTCATGTATGGCTTGTTGCCAATATATTGCCTCACAACTTCAGCGGTGTTATCAGTAGAGCAATCATTTACAATAATCACTTCTTTTTCTATTTCATTAATAAGCGTTACATCATTTACCTTATCTAAAATAAGATGTATTGTTCTGGCCTCGTTGTAAGCAGGAATGATAATAGAAAGCTTTTTCATAGGGTATTATTAATAATTTGAAGTTGGCAAATATCCAACTACGACCAACCTCAAATAAAAACCAATTATCTTATATACCCAAATAGTTACTCTTCCCCATTAAAAATAACGCCATTTTCATCAATAATAAGAGAATCAGTTTCTACTAGGGTGTCAGCAGTTATTTTTATAAAGTTTTTGGCAGGGCCCGGTATGGCAATTTTATGGGTTAACCCCACCGTATCTTCGGGCAATAGTACGTTTCTTCTGATCATTAAACCAGCAAGCGATTGGAAGTGACGGCCCACGTGATCTTTAAGCTGGCCATCTTTGCCAAATCGCCACATAAACTTTTTAGGACTTGGAATAATAATGGCAAGATAAAGTGCTTCGCTGAGGGTTAACGCAGATGCGGATTTATTGAAATAAAACTGCGCAGCCTCACCCACACCATACACATTGGGGCCCCATTCAATAATGTTTAAGTACACCTCAAACATGCGGTCTTTGCTGCTTAATCGGTTGTTCTCTAAAATGTAAACCAATAAAATCTCTTCCAGTTTCCGAGAAAGGGTTTTTTCGCGGGTCAAAAAAACATTTTTAACCAATTGCATGCTAATGGTACTCGCACCTCTAGCAAATTTTCTTTTCCTAATATTTTTGATAATGGACTGCCTAAATGCCTCGTCAATAAAACCACGGTGGTAAAAGAAGGAAGGATCTTCTGTGGTTAACACCGCCTTTTTTAACAGGGGCGATATTTGGTCAGTTGGGATAAAATTGGGATTGGCATAAGACACCTCAATATGTCGCTGAGGTCGCCCGTTTTCAATCACCACATGGGTAAAGTCGTTGTTTAACTTACTCAGGTTAGCTTCGCCATATTTGGTAATGCGCAAATTTTCTTTTTCTAACCTGCTATCAAAAACAAGTTCCTGCGGTTTGTTTTCATTGTATAAAAAGTCAAGTCGATAGCTAAAAGTTCCTTCTGCCTCCATGCCTTTAAAATGGGTAAACAAACCTTCAGGCAGCGAGTAAATAAAATCCTGTGCGTTGGTTTTACCAATCGTCACATTAAACTGGTAAGTGGTATCAGGTCCGCGTTGGTACTTAATAAACGGATGAAAAGAAATTTTATTAAAACGCACGGTAGAAGAGCTATCCAACGAGGCAAAGTTACTTCCTATTACAAACACATAATCAAATTCAGCCCGTTCAATCACCACATCTTTTTTAGAAATTTTAGGATGGTTAATAAGAAAATTAGTGGTACTCGCCAATCCCTTAATTTCAAGTTGGTCATCATCCAAGTTAATCTCATCCAGCTTAAGCCTAATGCTATCAAAGCCAGTAATCAGGTTAAACCTATCCTGCACATAAGGTACAAATACCTTGCCTGTGTCCATGTTGTAAAATTGCAAGTCAGCCCTTTTTTTACCAGGATTTGCAGCACCAACTACACGCCAATGTTGCTCAACCTGAGCCGATGAAAGGCTGTCTTTGGTACTGGTAACTGTAATGTTCGACTCCAGTTGTTCATTCAACAACAAAAATTGTTTCATGTTAAAAGAAACCATTTGATTGCCATCTTTAATACGTAAAGCAATATTGTTTACCGAAACATCCGTTGGGATAAAATTTAAAACCTTACTGATGAGCTTGTATGCTGCTTTGGCATAATTGGTATTGTTTGATGGAACAGCGGTCGATTCAATGGTTTTTTTTGCAGTGTCCTCAGGGTGTAAGAAGCCATCGATATTCCGGCCCCGTTCATCTTTCACGAGGTTTAAAAATCCGTCCTTAACCACCAACTCGTTTAAACGAAAATCAAGGAATAAGGCATACCATAACTTAACACTGGTTTGTAGTTGTCCGATGTGTAACAAACTATCATGGTGTTCAGGAACCAAACTTAAGTTGCTAATTTCAACTGAAGCAATGCCTGAAAACTTCGCTTCTTCTATATGCAAAGTGGCATGGTAATCGTTTTTAAACTTGGCACTGGCTTTTTGGATAACCTGATTCAGCAGCGTATTCCTAAATACAAAAAAAAGTAAAACAGCAGTAACGAAAAAAACACCAGCTATTTTAGCCAGTGTCAAGGAAACTTGTTTAATGCGATTGAGGTTAATCACAAATTAGTATTGATGAGGTAAATATAATGCAAAAAAATCTGCTATTAAAAACCTGCATTATACATGCATCACTTCCGCTTCTTTTGTTGCCGTTAACTCATCAATTTTTTTAATGTAGTTATCGGTGGTTTTTTGAACGTTGGCTTCTCCTACCTTGGCTTCGTCTTCAGGAAGGCCATCTTTTTGCAAGCGTTTAATATGTTCGTTCGCGTCCTTTCTAATGGTTCTAATGGTAACTTTAGCCGCCTCTGCCTCAACACGTACTTTTTTCACAATTTCTTTTCTGCGCTCTTCTGTTAATGGAGGTAAACTTACCCTAATCATACTTCCATCATTGCTTGGGTTAAACCCAAGGTTGGAAATAATAATACCCTTTTCTATGGCTTGCAAAGTTGATTTCTCCCATGGTTGAATAGCAATGGTTTTTGCGTCTGGGGTATTTACGTTAGCCACTTGGCTTAAAGGCACCAATTCGCCATAATACTCCACCTTTACTGAATCAAGCATGCTTGGATGAGCCTTACCAGCTCTGATTTTACTAAACTCCGTGGCTGCATGGTCAATGGCTTTTTCCATAGTATCCTTTACACCATCTAATACACTTTTTAAACGTGGATCGCTCATATCAATTCAATTTTTAATTGTTAGCTAACTAATGTTCCGATTGATTTTCCTTCACAAACCTCTAAAAAATTCCCTGCCTTATTCATATCAAATACCACAATTGGAAGTTTGTTTTCTTGGCAAAGGGTAATGGCTGTTAAGTCCATTACGTTCAATCCCTTTTCATACACTTCACTGTAACTTACTTGCTCATAACGCACCGCGGTTGGGTCTTTTTCAGGATCAGCAGTATAAATACCATCTACTCTTGTGCCTTTTAATACCAGATTGGCCTCGATTTCAACAGCACGCAAGCTGGCAGCCGTATCAGTGGTAAAATAAGGATTCCCTGTACCTGCTCCAAAAATAACCACACGACCTTTTTCAAGGTGGCGCATGGCGCGTCTGCGAATAAACGGCTCACAAATTTGCTCCATTTTAATGGCGCTCTGTAAGCGGGTTTTAATGCCAGCTTTCTCTAAAGCCCCTTGCAAGGCCATTGCATTAATTACAGTGGCCAACATGCCCATGTAATCGCCTTGTGCGCGGTCAACAATGCCTCCTGAAACCCCTTGAACTCCCCTGAAAATATTGCCACCACCAATCACGATGGCAACCTGTGTGCCTTTATCTATTACTTGCCTGATGTCTTCTGCGTACTGTTCTAAAATTTTTGGATCAATACCGTATTGTTGGGAGCCCATTAAGGCCTCACCACTTAATTTCAGAAGCACTCTTTTGTATTTCATATTACTTTGTGTAATTGCCTGCAATTTGCAATATTTACTCCTATAAGGCAAACTTATCTTTTGCACCGCCTGATTTAACTGGTTATGAGCAGCCTTTTAAGCCGTTTGCGTTAAACATAACTAAAATCAAATTTTTTTAATACATAATAATGCTAAACTTTGCCTGTAAGCAAGCAATTTAATTCATGTACATAGAGCAAATATATACCAGCTGTTTGGCGCAAGCAGCTTACTACATAGAAAGTAATGGGGAAGCAGCGATTATTGACCCGTTGCGCGATTACGAAACCTATATTACCAAGGCCGAGAGTAGGGGTGCCAAGATAAAATACATCTTTGAAACCCATTTCCATGCTGATTTTGTAAGTGGACACATTGATTTGGCAAAAAAAACAGGCGCAACAATCGTATTTGGCCCAACCACCAAAACCGCCTATCCAGTGCATGTGGCTGCTAACCATGAGGTATTAACCCTTGGACAAATTCAAGTAAAAGTGCTACACACACCTGGGCATACCCCGGAAAGTAGTTGCTACCTATTAATAGATGAGCAGGGCAAAAACAATTGCGTGTTTACTGGCGATACCCTATTTGTGGGTGACGTTGGCCGCCCTGATTTATTGGATGGGGTGGTTACAAAAGAGGAATTAGCAGGCCAGATGTATGATTCGTTGAGAAATGAGCTAATGACACTGGAAGATGAATTGTTGATTTATCCAGCGCATGGTGCAGGAAGTGCCTGTGGTAAAAACATAGGAAAGGAAACCTTTAGTACCATGGGCGAGCAAAAAGCAAAAAATTATGCGTTGCAACCCATGACCAAAGAACATTTTATACAGATTGTAACGGATGGAATACAACCTGCACCAGCCTACTTTTTTAAAGATGCAAAACTAAACAAACAAGGTTATGCTAGTTTTGATGAAGTAAAGGCCACTGGGTTAAAAGCCCTTTCAGTAGTAGATTTTGAAACTGAAATGAAAGCCGGAGCAACCATTATTGATACCAGAATACCTGATGTGTTTGAATTGGGGTTTGTGCCTGGGGCTTTAAACTTTGGGTTAAACGGACAATATGCCATTTGGGCCGCTACTATTTTAGACATTACACAGCCTATAATTATTGTGGCTGAGCCTGGAAAAGAAACAGAAAGCATTGAGCGGTTAACACGGGTTGGATTCGACCAAATCAAAGGATTTTTACAAGGAGGCTTTGAGGCATGGGTTGATGCAGATAAACGTTATGACATGGTGATATCTATTGATGATGAAGAATTTGAATTGGATGTTGCCCATACTGATGTAAATATATTGGATGTGCGCAAACCTGGTGAGTTCAACGAATTGCATGTGGACAAAGCCACCCATTTTTCATTAGACGCCATCGCCACCAATTATAAAAACCTTGACCCCAATAAGGAGTATTTGGTACATTGCGCAGGTGGCTATAGGAGCATGATAGCAGCCAGTTATTTAAAAGCAAGAGGCTTTAAAAATGTAAAAAATGTGCTGGGTGGGTTTGCTAAAATTAAGGAGCGCACCAAAATCTCTTTCCAATCTAACATCGCAAAAGCAAACTAAACTACAAACAAACTGATGGATAAGCATATTGGCATAATCATGGGCAGTGATAGCGATTTGGAGGTGATGCAGGAAGCGGCCAAAATTTTAGAAGAGTTTAAAGTATCGTATGAAATTACCGTAGTTTCTGCGCACCGCACGCCTGAGCGAATGATGGAATATGCGAAAACCGCAAGATCACGTGGGTTGCATGTGATTATTGCCGGAGCGGGAGGAGCAGCGCACTTACCTGGTATGGTGGCCTCCGTTACAACGCTTCCCGTAATTGGGGTTCCGGTAAAGCTAAAAGCGTTAGATGGGATGGACTCTTTGCTTTCCATAGTGCAAATGCCTGGAGGAGTTCCTGTGGCAACTGTTGCCATTAATGGGGCAAAAAATGCAGGACTTTTAGCGGTGCAAATTTTGGCCACCACCAACAACCGCCTGGCTGAACAATTGCAAGCCTATAAAGATAACATGAAAGAAGAAGTGGAAAAAAAGGCAGCAATTGTGGAACAAGGCAGAAAAAAAATCGGGTTTTAAATAGCAGCAGCTTACTAAACCGTACTTTTTAAATTGACCGCAAGCGTTATTCAATCTCGCTAATTTTTACCGCATTGGTTCTTGGCCGTTCTAAAATAGGCATGCTAGCGGTATTGATAACAAGGTCGCCAGTTTTAATAAGCCCTTTTTCTTTTAAAATGTCATTTACATCCTGAATGGATTGATCGGTACTTTCGAAGCTTTTGTAATAAAACGCACGAATGCCCCAAACCAAGCTTAAGGTGTTTAATAAGCGCTGGTTGCCTGTAAAAATGTAAATTAATGCCTTAGGCCTAAACGATGAAATTTTATAGGCCGTATACCCGCTAAAGGTCATACTTACAATAGCAGATGCCTTTAAGTGGTCAGATATTCTTACTGCTGTAAAGCAAATTTCATCACTTAAGAAGGTAACAGAATCTTCCGATGGCCGTTTTCCTTTGTAAAACGGAGCATTTGTTTTTTCGGCTTCAGCAATGGTTCGTTCCATGTGGCGTATAGCTAAAACAGGATAAGCACCAACAGATGTTTCAGCACTTAACATTACGGCATCTGCCCCATCCATTACCGCATTGGCAATATCATTTACTTCTGCCCTAGTTGGTGATGAGCTGGTAATCATGCTTTCCATCATTTGGGTAGCAATAATTACTGGTTTACCAGCCTCTATACATTTTTTAACGATACGTTTTTGTATCACAGGCACCTGTTCCATAGGGAGCTCAACTCCTAAATCGCCACGAGCCACCATCACTCCATCTGTAACAGCGATAATCTCGTCTAAGTTTTCTAAAGCTTCCGGTTTCTCAATTTTGGCAATTACACGAGGTTTCCATTCATGGGCATCAATCACACTTTTCAGGTCAATAATATCTTCGGCCTTGCGCACAAAACTCAACCCAATCCAATCCACCTTTTGTTCAAGTCCAAATACCAAATCGGCCCTGTCTTTTTCTGTCATTGCAGGAATAGAAAGTTTGGTATGCGGCAGGTTAAATCCTTTTTTTGAAGAGAGCACTCCGCCAAAATTTACCTTACAAATAATTTCATCAACCTGGTTAGTACTCACCACTTCAATTTCAATTTTGCCATCATCTAACAAAATAAGTTCACCGGGTTGAACGTCTTTAGCCAACGTATCAAACTTTACGGATATTTTTTCGGCTGTGCCGATTAAAGGAGTAGTAACAACTGTTATGGTGCTTCCGGTAACAAGCGTTATCTTGTTGTCTTGCATTTCGCCCACCCTAAGCTTAGGGCCTTGCAAATCAAGCAAGATACTCACATGGGTTTGCAGGTCAGCGTTCACTTGCCTGATATTATCAATAACCTTTTTGTGGTCATCATAACTTCCATGCGAAAAGTTTAAACGACAAACGTCTACTCCTTCTTCTACAATGGCCTTAAGCATTTCGTAGCTGGATGTTGCAGGGCCAATCGTGGCAACAATTTTTGTTCTGTTAAAGCTTATTGTTTTCATCAGGGTAAAAATATATCAGGGTATAATTAGGTTCAAATAAAGCGATTTCTTTGGAGGTAACCAATAAGTGTAAAAAGTACATTTATGTTAAAGACAGCAAATTTTCCTTTGATTTGAGTTTGTCTACATCCAAAACATATGCTAACTGAATAACAGTTAACTCATTTAGCGTGTTTTTAAAGCCCTCCTCATCAAAAAAGTCCAAAGCCCCTTTCACGGTTAAAAGGTAATCAAAGTTTTTAAGCTCAGGTATTAAATAATTGTTGTCGTCTTTATTTGCGAGCAAACAGTAGGTTAAATGATTTTCTTCATAGGTAAAGAGGTACCTAGAAAAAGACAATGGTTTGTTGTTTAAGTCCAGCTCATAGTCATCAATGCGCGCAAATTGGTAGGGATAAATGTGATTAATGTGCCATACCAATCTATGCGATTTTTCAATAGATACGATTCCATAAAGTAGAAAATCGTATTGGTATTCAACTTCCAGTTCAAACTTTTTGATAGCCGACAAATTAATTTTATGCGAAATAACAACAAAACTATTGGTAAAGTGCTTAATAGCCGATAAAAATAAGAGAATATTCAAAAAAACAGTTAAGGTTGTTTTTTACTCAAAAAAAACCCTTTATTTGCAACATAGAATCTTAAAACATAAATAAAATGTCAGAAATTGCACAAAAAGTAAAACACATCATCATGGAAAAACTTGGTGTTGAGGAAAGCGAGATTACTCCAGAGGCTAATTTTACAAATGATTTAGGCGCTGATTCATTAGACACTGTTGAATTAATTATGGAATTTGAAAAAGAGTTCAACATTGCAATTCCTGATGAACAAGCTGAAAAAATTGGAACAGTTGGCAATGCAATTGCCTATATTGAAGCAAACGTAAAAGCGTAATCTTAACCTAAACAAGTTTTTCATGACATCCCGAAGAGTAGTTGTTACAGGAATTGGTGCACTTACTCCAATTGGTAACAATGTTCAGGATTATTGGAACGCATTATCAAACGGAGTGAGTGGGGCTGCCCCAATCACCCGTTTTGATGCATCCAAATTCAAAACAAAGTTCGCCTGTGAAGTAAAAGGGTTTGATGTAGGTAACTACATCGACAAGAAAGAAGCGCGTAGAATGGATCCATATGCACAATATGCTATGGTAACGGCTGATGAAGCAATACGCGACAGCGGCTTGGATTTGGAAAAAATTAATAAAAACAGGGCCGGTGTAATTTGGGCTTCTGGTATTGGTGGTTTAAGTACCTTTAACACAGAGGTTACTGCATTTGCCAAAGGCGATGGAACTCCTCGTTTTAGCCCATTCTTTATCCCCATGATGATTGCAGATATTGCATCGGGGTTAATTTCCATTAAATACGGTTTCAGAGGTCCTAATTTCGCAGTGGTATCTGCTTGTGCCAGTTCTACCAATGCCATTAGTGACGCTTATTTGTATATTAAAGTTGGTAAGGCTGATTTGGCCATAACAGGTGGTTCAGAAGCCAGTGTATGTGAGCCGGCAATGGGCGGATTTAATTCCATGAAAGCCCTTTCAGAACGAAATGACGATCCGGCAACCGCTTCTCGTCCATACGATTTAAACCGCGATGGTTTCGTATTGGGAGAAGGTGCAGGCGCATTAATACTGGAAGAGTTGGAACACGCAAAAGCCAGGGGAGCAAAAATTTATGCTGAGCTTGTGGGCATTGGTGCCAGTGGCGATGCTTACCACATGACTGCACCACATCCTGATGGACTTGGAGCCAGTTTAGTAATGATTAGTGCATTAGAAGAGGCTGGTATTCATCCAAGTGAAGTACAATATATAAACACACACGGAACATCCACCCCATTAGGTGATCCGCAAGAAATAAAAGCCATTCAATCGGTGTTTGGAGAAGATGCTTGCCAACTCAATATTAGTTCTACAAAATCAATGACAGGCCACTTACTAGGTGGAGCAGGTGCCATTGAATCCATTGCTTGTTTAATGGCCATTGAAAGGGGAATTATACCTCCTACCATTAACCATAGCACCATAGACCCAGCTATAGACCCACGTTTAAACCTAACCTTAAACACTGCGCAAAAGCGCGAAGTAAAAGTTGCGTTAAGCAACACATTTGGTTTTGGTGGGCATAATGCATCCGTGCTTTTCAAAAAGTACGAAGGTTAATTAGTTAGGGATTACTATTTTGATTAGAAGAATATTAATCGGCATTTACTACCGTACCTTATCCAAAGAGAAAACTTTTTATAATAACGTAAAAAGTATCACTGGTTTTCACCCATCAACCATCAATTGCTATTCGCAGGCATTGCGCCACCATTCAGCGTCTTCAACCATACACCAAAACGGATCAAAAGATAGCAATGAGAGGCTCGAGTACTTGGGCGATAGCGTATTAAATACGGTTGTAGCAGAATTGTTATTCAATACCTTTCCCTTTAAAAACGAAGGCTTTCTTACGGAAATGCGCAGCAAAATAGTAAGCCGCGAAAGCTTAAACGATTTGGCCATGAAAATTGGGCTAAGCCATTTTGTATTGTATGATAAAAAGGCCATAGGGATGCACACCAAAAACAGCATTTTTGGCAACGCTTTAGAAGCATTTATAGGGGCTGTGTTTTTAGATGGTGGTTTTGAGTTAGCTAAAAAGTTTATCCTTAAAAAACTCATTACCCATATTGACCTTGATACCCTACAACACACAGAGAAAAACTTTAAAGGCAGATTGATAGAGTGGGGGCAAAAGGTGAATAATGCAGTTACCTTTGAAACAAGTGAAGATGCAAACAGAAAACAGCGGATATTTACGGTAAATGCAATTGTGGAAGGAAATTTAATGGGTACCGCTGAACACGTTTCTAAAAAGAAAGCAGAACAACTTGCCGCGCAAAAAGCCTGCGAATCCCTTGGTATTGCTGTTTAACAACCTGAATCCAAGTCAGGTTACTGTGCTTCAGATTCTTCTTCCTCTTCTGGAACAATACCCAGCATCAGGTTTTTAATTTCTTGCAAT